>NZ_JBCFYD010000002.1:0-1200000 GCF_038594945.1 Fodinibius sp. Rm-B-1B1-1 | reverse complement strand
TGGCTTCCTGGAACCTATTGTAGATGATGTAATTGAGGAGCATCCGGATGAAGTAGAGCGGTATCGAGACGGTAAGAAGGGGCTTATCGGCTTTTTTATCGGACAGGTTATGCAGCGTTCGCAAGGTAAAGCGAATCCACAAATGGTGCGGGAAATGATTACTGAACGTCTGGAAGCGTAATAAACTGGGATCAGTAAACTTAATGTTCTATTTTATTTAATGGCTATGTTCAAACGTATAAAAGGCTTGGTAGCGGTATTGCTTGTAGGGCTTGTTAGCTGGAGTTGTTCAAGCGAACCCGAAACAAAGAAAGCTCATATCTCAGGAAACTTTACGGTTTCCGACTCTATCGACAGCAGCGGAGATTTCTCCGGCATCGGTTTTACCGTCATTAAAAGAGATTCTGCCAACGCCGATGCGGATACCCTTTTCCATGCGGTTACTGATACAAATGGTAGCTTTTCGGGTTTTGCTAAATTCCAGGAAAAGCGACGTTATCCGGCTATTATTAGTCGAAATAATCGCAATTTAGGGCGCAGCGGTGTTATATTGGCTGATGGGGATTCAGTGTTTATAACTGGACAGCTACCCAACTTGCAAGAGACGCTGACTTATGATTCTCGAGAACACGACGCGATGGAGACATTTCAACGACTTGGAAGAAATTTTCGCAGGGTTATGGATTTGGCTCGTGCCGGTCAGATTAAGGGGGATACGTTGCGCGATGAACTCCAAAAGTGGACAAACCTTTATTGGGATGTTTATGATGATGAGCAAGGCACATTTGCATCTAATTTTGCAGCTCGCGAAGCGATCAAAATTTTGGAGATGTACGATCAACCCCAAATGATGAATCGCATTCGTTTGGTCGACGAGCATGATGATTTAAGTGATTTAGGGGCAACGTTTGGAAAGCAATATTTAGCAGAAAACAAAGGACTTGATTCTGCACTGGTCTATATGGATTCGTTAGCAAAAATGACTGAAACGGAAGATAATGCCAGTCGAATTGCACGTGAAAAAATAAAGCTATTATACGACAGTGCCCGGGTTGACCAAGCACAAGAAGAGCTTGCAGCTTTTAAAAAGCAGTTCCCTGAAGATTCGGCCAGTACTTGGGCCAAATCAATGACGTATGACCTAACGTATCTGTCTCCGGGTGATACTATTCCTAAATTTCAGTTCTCTCAAAATGGACAGGTATTTAGCCGCGACTCCTTGTTAGAAGCTCCGTATATTTTGGAGATTACTCGATTGAGTAATGGCTTATACCAAGAACAGTTTGATCGTACTGTTGTCATACACAGTATCTACAAAAATTATGGCCTTCAAATTGTGACATTACCATTGGATGATAGTCAGGTAACAGTAGATGCTTTTTTTGAAGAACGGGTAAAGCCATGGCCGGTAGCGGATGCAAAAGCATTTGATCGTGAAGAATTGCTGGAACTGTTTAATATCCGTTTAGTCCCCACTCGGTTTTTGGTTGACAAGGAAGGCCGAATTGTTAGGAAATACGTGGGTAACGAGTTTGACGATGTAATACAAGATATTCAAAAAATTATTAATAAAGACAATAACGAGGAACCTGCATCATGAGACGTTTTTTAATTGCTGGTAATTGGAAAATGAATTGCGGCCCTAAAGAGACTTCAACACTCTTACAGGGGATTGAGGAAGAGATGAATACCTTGCCAAAGGAGGTTGATGGGTTGGTTTGTCCACCTACTATTTCGCTAACTACAGCCGCTGATGAACTGCAGAACATTGATGGTATGGCATTGGGCGCCCAAAATATGCATTATGAGGATAATGGCGCGTTTACCGGTGAAGTGAGTACGACAATGCTGAATGAGGTAAACTGTGAATATGTGATATTGGGGCATTCCGAACGCCGTCAATATTTTGGTGAAACCGATAAAACTGTTAATGCCAAGGTTAACAAAGCACTGAATGACAGTTTAAAACCGGTTATCTGTGTTGGGGAATCTCTTGAACAGCGTAAAGCTGATGAGCATGTGCTACGTGTAAAAAAGCAGGTTCAAGGTGCCTTAATTGGGGTAGAGGATGAAGATGCTGATAATATAGTTATTGCATATGAGCCAATATGGGCGATAGGTACCGGTGAGACTGCAACTCCGGATCAGGCTCAGGAAATGCACAAGATGATCCGCGAAGTGCTTGCAGAGCTTTATACAGAAGCAGCAGACAGCGTTCGCATTTTATATGGCGGAAGTATGAAACCTCACAACGCTGAAGAGCTGTTGGAACAGCCTGATGTTGATGGCGGTTTAATTGGTGGTGCTTCACTAAAAGCCGATAGTTTTACCAAGATTATCAAAATTGCAGAACAGTTGTCCTCATAAATCCAAATTTTTTATCAGTTTTATTTAAAAGTAAGCGCATATTATGAATGTATTATTACTGGGTAGCGGTGGACGTGAACACGCTATGGCATGGAGTATTGCAAAATCTGATAACCTTGACCAGCTGTTTATTGCGCCTGGTAATCCTGGTACGGCCCAAGTAGGTACGAATGTAGATCTTTCGTTATCTGATTTTGAGGCGATTCTTGAATTTATTGAGGATAAAGAAATTGCTCTCACTGTAGTGGGACCAGAGAAGCCGCTTGTTGATGGTATCACTGATTTTCTCGAAGAAAAAGGACACAAGGTTTTTGGCCCCTCCAAAGTCGCAGCTCAGCTTGAAGGCAGTAAGGAGTTTGCTAACGAGTTTATGAAAAAGAATCGTATTCCTACGGCAGATTTCCAGACCTATTCCCGCAAGGAGTTTGACAAGGCGTTAAAGGTGATCAAAAGTAAAGATGAATATCCAGTCGTCTTAAAAGCAGATGGCCTTGCTGGCGGGAAGGGGGTATTTATTTGTGAATCGGCGGAGGAAGTGGAAAAACGCCTGGATGAACTAAAAGAAGATGAACGTTTCCAAAAAGCGGCCCAGAAGTTGGTGGTCGAAGAGTTTATGAAAGGCGAAGAAGCTTCTGTCTTTGTGATATCCGATGGGAAGACAGCTAAAATTCTTCACTATGCGCAAGATCACAAACGAATTGGAGAGGGCGATACCGGACTTAATACCGGAGGGATGGGGGCATATTGTCCAACACCGGTAATTGGGAATCGTATGTTACAGCGGGTGGAAAAAGAGATTATCTTACCCACAATTTCGGCTATGTTGCTGGACGAAAACCCTTATAAGGGGATTTTATATTGTGGATTAATGATTACCGAAGATGGTCCCAAAGTAGTCGAGTTTAATTGTCGGTTAGGGGATCCCGAGGCGCAGGCCGTATTACCGGCGCTGGAGTCTGATTTTCTTGAGCTAATGGAAGCCGCTGTGAACGAAGAGTTAAATCAAAAAGAAGTACGAGTTGATGACAATTATCGCTGCTGCGTGGTATTAGCTTCGGATGGATATCCTACTAAGTACGAGAAAGGGAAGGAAATTTCAGGGCTAACTGATGTTTCTGAGGATGCTCTTGTATTTCATGCTGGGACAAAAGAACAAGACAGCAAAACATATACGGATGGTGGACGTGTATTAAGTGTGGTTGGAGCGGGCGAATCTCTGGAAGATTCTATTACAAATACCTATCGAGAAGTGAAGAAAATTAATTTTGAGAATCGCTATTATCGCTCAGATATTGGCGCCAAGGGATTAAAGTATACCAGCTGAAATTAGTTTTTTATCTATCCTTCGGCTGATGTGAGAAATAGTTCGGGCAGATTTGCGCGAATTATTTTCTCTGTTCTTGTTTTAGGCAGGGCTTCAACATTGATTATCTCCTTGGGGATTTTATAGTTTGCTAATCGTTTTTTTAGCTTGTTTTTAACCGAATGGTAGTCGACATGTTTGCCATTCTTGGTTACAACAGCAGCAACGACTTTAGTCCCCCATTTTTTATCTTCAATACCGAATACGGCAGCTTCTTTTATGTTAGGCAGTTTACATAGCTCCGATTCTACTTCGAAAGGAGAAACATTTTCGCCGCCGGTAACAATACGGTCAGATCGGCGCGTATCAATAAAAAGTTGGTTGTTGGCATTAAAATAGCCAAAGTCACCGGTTTTAAACCATCCATTGTCATCAAAGAATGTCGTATTGTCAAGGTATTGGTAGCCATCAAATACCTGGGGACCTTTAATCCAAATTTCTCCAGAGGTGTTTATGCTAACAGGTTTACCGCTCTCATCACGAATTTGAATTTTGTTGGGCTTCAATACCGTCCCCACGCTTTTGATAGGTCCGTAAGTGCCACTTGGTTTAAGGATAGGATTGGCTGCAATTTGAGCACAGGTTTCCGTCATACCGTAGCTTGGAACCAAGGGAACGCCTTTGTTTCGGCATTTCTTGATGAGTTCTACATCAATAGGACCCCCTCCCAATAAAATCGCTTTGAAATTTTTGTGTACAAAAAAAGCTGGTTGCTCCAATAACCTGCGTAACATGGTGGGGACCAGAGACGCTACTTGGAACAGCTTGTTTTCTGTTAAAAAGGTGGTAATCATTTTAGGATGAAAACTTTTCATCCTAAAAATAGCAGATCCATAAAGAATAGAGCGCAGGATAATTGAGATTCCGCCGATATGATTTAATGGTAGGCATAAAAGCCAAAAGTGATTTTTGCGGGGTTTAAAATTATGTGCAGATGCGTGGGCAGCATACAACATTTGCCTGCGCTTGAGCGGAACAATTTTGGGGGTTCCAGAAGTAGTGCCGGAAGTAAAAAAGTATCCAAAGATCTGGTCTGGATCGTTTGTCGGGGTAAAGTTTTTAGCATCAAAACCAAGGACCACTTCCATATTCAGTGACCGTGGCAAATCCAGCTGCATAATGTCAATAAAGTCGGGATACTCTATTGTTGACTGTAAATCCTTATCGGCAAAAATAAGACCGGGATCAATTTGGCTAATTTGGCGATTAAGCTCTAATGGGGCTGCTTTAATATCAAATGAGACGAAAGGAATTCCCAGTTTCCAGCAGGCGGCAATAGCGAAGATGAGGGTGTCTGACGACTGGGCTAAAAACCCCACAGGTTTGTTGAAATCATGATCGAAATCGAAGAGAAACTGGAGGAAGAAGTCTTCGAATTTTTCCAAGTCGGCATACGAATGCAGCCCAAAACTGGATCCAAGGAAAAGATCATCGGAACGCGGTTCGGAAAATGTGGGTATGTCGTTTACGCCACTCACTGTGTGCTAAAATACATTGGTGAAAATTTGTTGCCGATTAAAATCGATGGTGCCTAATTTGCAATCCATTATTGCAAGATAACCGTTTGAAACAAATGAATCATCTTGCAAAACATCATCCTTTAAAAGATGACGGGTAGAAAGTCCATGTGCTATTTGAGAGGAGCCAATCCCCGCAGCCAAAATACCCGAAAAATAGCGACCCACACTACCTTCGAGGCTGGTTGTAACCACTACTTTATTATTATGAGTATTTGCAAGCCGTTTTGTTTCAAAATTTTTTTGAAAACTTCCCGTGACCATTGGTTTTAAGATTAAATAGTCGGTATAGGGGAGTAAGTTAGGCCAGTACGAATGCTGTGTTGTTGATTCATCAAGGGCTATGGGAATTGGTATATTTTGTGAGAGGGTTTCACAATTTTCCGGAGTATTATCGGTAAGTGGTTCTTCGCAGTATTCTATATTTAATGGGGCTAAGTCATTACAAAACGAAATGGCTTGATCCAGTGACCAGGCTTGATTGGCATCCAAACGAATGGTGATATCCGGGAAATGTGATCGAATTTTTTTGATCAATTTGAGTTCACGGTCGAAATCTATGCCAATCTTGCCTTTAAACGTCGTATATCCATTTTCTTTGTTTTCTTGGATTCGGGAAAGAATGCTTGAGTCGGTCAGGGAAATGAGCGCATTAACAGGAATTTTTTCTTCGTATTCTGAGAAGATATGTTCGACTAATCGTTGGTTATTGTTCTGTGCTTCAATTTGGTAGGCCAGAGAATCTAATCCAAATTGCAGAGAAGCCGGAATTAATTCCCTTTTATAAAGTTTTGATAAAAGTTGAATAGGTTTACCAGCGCTTAAAATATTGTTAATGTGATCTTTGTGAGTGATCAGCTTTTCTTTTACTTCGGCAATGTCCTCAGAAGAAAAGCCGGGAAGAGGAGCAGCCTCTCCATACCATTCGAATTGCTCGGTTCGATAAACCAAGATAATGCCATTCCGTTTGGCATATGTTCGATTACTTGTGGTAAGAGGGGTTACAAATGGGAGCTGATATTCGAAGCAGTTAAAAGTCATAGAGAATCCACAATTATTCCGATACTAAACAATATACCATAAGCCGTCATAAACTGGGCTGTTTGTTTTAATAAATTGTTGAAGGTTTCTTTATCGTCTTCAAACCAGACTTTCTTTAATAATAAAATTCCGAATGGAATAATTAGGAATGGAAGAAATATGATGGCACCATAATGCAGCTTGAAATAAAAATGAGGTGGTATGGCAAAGGCAAGGCATAGCATAGCCAGATATTCAATCCGTAAAAAATTTTCGCCGAACAATACACCCAAGGTATTTTTGCCAGCTCGGACATCTTGATCAACATCCCGTAGGTTATTGATCACCAAAATGTTTGTCGAAAGGGCGCCAACAGCAAGAGAAGCCCAAAATGAGCTGTTACTCCATTCCAGGGCATTTACATAGTAAGTGCCCATGACAGCGATTATCCCAAAAAAAATGAATACGAAGAGATCTCCGAGTCCATTATAAGCCAGTGGAAATGGTCCGCCGGTATAGAGTATTCCAAATAAAAGAGAGGCTATACCGATTCCGAAGATGACCCAGCCGGCATGCCATACAAGATAAAGTCCAAATAAAAAGGCAATGGCCATCGTAACGATCGTAGCATTACGCATTCCTTGTTCTGATATGAGCCCTTTTGATGTAGCTCGTTCAAAGCCGATACGGTCGTCGGTATCAGCTCCCTTTTTAAAATCGAAATAGTCGTTGGCGAAATTGGTGCCAATTTGAATCAAGAAAGCACAGAGCAGGGCAATAATAGAGGGGATCCAAAGCAGTTGCTGATCGTGAAATGCAAGTGAAGCACCAACGCATACTGGAACAAAAGCGGCGGCAAGGGTTTGGGGACGCGCAGCTTTTATCCAAATGCTCATCTTCGATGTATTTTTCATACCTAAAAAATGGGGAAAAGTTGTGGAAAAAGTTTCGGCCCAATTATAGCAATAAATTGATCGCTTAAAAAAACAAGCTATTTTTTATGTGTGGTAAATTTATTTAGATGAGAACCCGACAAAATGCTTATTTAATTAAAAAAATTAATTAAATTTATTATATACCCTTTAAAAGTTATATGTTAATAATAATTTAATTAAATAATTTGTGCAGTGTATTTGATATCACTTATATTTAGGGCAGTTTAAAATTCCAACTTAACAACTACATTCTCTTACTCCAATGACAAAAGCAATGCGACGATATGATCCGCTGGCGGCTGCGCGAAATTGGTCGCCCAAATCGAATGGTAAAAAACACGAATCTATGAATATCACCGAAATTTTCGGTGAAAATACTTTTCAGCAGGAAGAGCTTGAGGAACGGCTGCCGAAAGCCATCTGGAAAGATCTCGAAAAGACGATTGAAGAGGGGGAGCAGTTGAACCCTGAAGTGGCTGATGCAGTTGCAGTGGCTATGAAAGACTGGGCCATGGAGAAGGGAGCCACTCATTTTACACATTGGTTTCAACCATTGACGGGACTAACTGCTGAGAAACATGACAGCTTTATTACGCCTAACCAAGGTGGTGGAGCTATTGCAGAGTTTTCGGGATCTGATCTTATTCAGGGTGAGCCCGATGCGTCCAGCTTTCCCAATGGTGGTTTGCGACAAACGTTTGAAGCTCGTGGATATACAGCTTGGGATCCTACATCACCGGCCTTCATTATGGAGAATGATAATGGGTGCTACTTATGTATTCCTACTGCATTTGCATCATGGTCGGGCGAAGCTTTGGATCACAAGACACCTATTTTGCGGTCTAATGAAGCGTTGGACAAGCAAGTTAAGAGAGCGCTAAAACTTTTTGATGTAGATGCCAAACGCGTTTCTTCGACGGTAGGATGCGAGCAGGAATATTTCTTGATTGATCAGGAATTTTTCTATCGCCGTCCTGATTTGATGACAGCCGGTCGAACGTTGGTAGGTGCAAAGCCGCCACGTGGACAAGAGCTGGATGATCACTATTTTGGTACGATACAAGAGCGCGTGCTGTCGTTTATGCTGGAAGCTGAAAAGGAATTATACAAGCTGGGAATTCCGGTAAAAACGCGTCACAACGAAGTGGCACCGGGCCAGTTCGAAATCGCTCCAATATTTGAAACGTGCAACATCGCGGCCGATCACCAACAGCTGATGATGATCACCTTAAAACGGATAGCACGTAACTATGGGTTCGAATGCTTGCTTCATGAAAAGCCGTTTGACGGACTTAACGGCAGTGGAAAACACTTAAACTGGTCGTTAAGTACCAGCAGCGGTATAAACTTGCTTGAACCTGGAGATAATCCGCATGACAACAGACAGTTCCTGTTTTTCTTTACCTCTATTTTAAAAGCTGTATATGAGCATCAGGACTTACTACGGATTAGCATTGCTCATGCTGGAAATGATCATCGCTTGGGAGCAAATGAAGCACCGCCAGCTATTATTTCGGCGTATATTGGAGATCAATTAGCTGATGTTATTGAACAATTGCTGAATGGTGGAGCCAAGGAATCGAAACAAGGGGGGCTGCTCGGATTAGGTACACCCGTGCTACCGTCATTGCCAAAGCATGCTGGTGATCGAAATCGAACCTCACCTTTTGCCTTTACAGGTAATAAGTTTGAGTTTCGAGCTGTAGGGTCAAGTCAGTCAATTTCCTTCCCTATTGCAGTGTTAAATACCATAGTGGCTGATGCTATTGACAAACTATGCACCGACCTTGAAGAAAAAGTGGATAGCGGTACTCCTCTGGAAGAATCCCTTGGTAAAGTGATCCGAGAGGCGTTATCTGATTCGAAAGATATCATCTTTAATGGGGATGGTTATTCCGAAGAATGGGAGAAGGAAGCGGAAGAACGTGGTTTGCTTAATTTGCGAACGACGATGGATGCGCTGCCAAAGTTAACAGACGACAAAAATGTTGAGCTCTTTGAAAAACATAAAGTGTTAAATAAACGAGAGATCCATTCACGGCAGGAAATTTGGGCGGAGCAGTATTTAACGACGCTCAATATTGAAGCAGATACCACCGAGTCGATGGCTAAAACGATGATCTATCCAGCTGCTGTACGTTACATGAATGAGCTCTCAGAAAATGTAGAGCGCATTGATAAGCTCGGGTTAGAAAATCGGGGTTCACTTGAAATGCTTAAAAAAGTAAATAGCGGATTGAATGATCTCAATGATGCGTTGGAAGAACTTCGTGAAGTTGTTCTTCAAAGTAATGGCGATTCGGTCCTCGAAAGTGCTACATACGTTAAAGACGAGGTACGTCCGGCTATGACAAAGATCCGTGATTCGGTTGATTACTTGGAACGGCATGTTGCTGACGATTACTGGCCACTGCCGATATATCGTGAAATGCTGTTTGTAAAGTAATATACCAGGCATAAATATTAACTGTAGTTATTTAAACCCTCGGGATTTTGGAAATCCTGAGGGTTTTTTACTATGATAGGTTTTAATTAGAACTAAATTCGGGAAAATGATGAAAAAAGTAGGCATATGTGGGATGTTAATTGTATTGCTTGTTTTAGGTTTAGAAAGCCAAGCAGTAGCACAGCAAGAGCATTCCCAGAAAATAGATGAGCAAATTAATGAACAGACGGAAGAGATATTTGGTCAGGTTGTTGAGTGGCGTCGTCATGTGCATGAAAATCCAGAGCTATCAAACAGGGAAGAAGAAACGGCTGAATTTATTGCCGATTATATGCGTGAGCTTGGACTGGAGGTTGAAACGGGGGTTGCGCATACGGGAGTTGTAGCAATTTTAGAGGGGGAAAATGACGGTCCCGTAGTTGGTTTACGCGCTGATATTGATGCTTTGCCGGTGAAAGAGCGGGCTGATGTGCCATTTAAATCGACAAAAACGACGACCTATTTAGGTAAAGAAGTGGGGGTTAGCCATGCCTGTGGACATGATACACATGTTGCGATGCTCATGGGAGCAGCAAAGATACTTTCTGATATGAAAGATGAATTAAATGGAACGGTTAAATTTATTTTTCAGCCAGCTGAAGAGGGGGCACCTCCGGGAGAAGAAGGCGGTGCCGAGTTGATGGTTAAAGAAGGAGTATTAGAAAATCCGGATGTGGATGTTGTATTTGGACAGCATATAAATTCGCAGACCGAAGTCGGTAAAATTCGATATCGTCCCAAAGGGACCATGGCAGCTGCGGATCGCTTTGTTATTACTGTTAAAGGAAATCAAACGCATGGGTCTACGCCTTGGACCGGTGTTGATCCTATTGTAACATCGGCAAAAATAATTGAGGGGTTACAGTCTATTATTAGCCGTCAAACTGAATTGACGAAAGCAGCGGCCGTAATATCTGTTGGAAAAATTGAAGCAGGCGTTCGAAATAATATTATTCCTGAAGAAGCGGAAATGATTGGGACTATTCGCACGTTGGATACCGGAATGCAGGAGATTATTCATGATAAAATACGACACGTAGCTACAAAAACGGCCGAAAGTATGGGAGCAAAAGCGGAGGTCAAAATTGAGAAGGGATATCCGGTGACGTATAATGATCCCGAACTTACCGAGCAGATGTTGCCTACCCTGCAGGATGCAGCTGGATCAGAAAATGTGATATTGTCGGACGCTATTACGGGTGCTGAGGATTTCTCGTTTTTCCAAAAGAAGGTACCCGGATTGTATTGGTTCGTAGGGGGTATGCCTAAAGATATGGATCCGTCAGAGGCAGCCCCACACCATACTCCTGATTTTTATATCGAAGAAGAGGGGATGAAACTGGGTGTTAAAACGATGGTACAACTTACGGTGGATTATATGAAGCAACATTAGCAATGAGACAACAGTTTTTGTTATAAATTTCAATCTAACATTACAGGACTGCCACAAGTGTACATCTTGTGGCAGTTTTGTTTTTTTACGATTAATCTGACAACAAAAAGACCGATTAATCGTATGTACATAAGTCGAGTTGACTGCGCTTTATCTGTTATTAGATTTGACGATTAGGAACCGTATATTCCATCAAAATAAATTGCTAATAAATACCTCATATTCTTGAATTATCAATCATCGCAATACAGCCCGAATACGCAATTTTCGATTTTTCCACCGGCTGTAAAACACTTGCTTATTATTAATATACTGGCTTTTGTAGCATTGAATACCCCAATGATTGGTCAGTTTTTGTTCGAGTTTGGAGCGCTCTGGCCCATTGGTTCGGGACGCTTTGACGTTTGGCAATTGGTATCGTATATGTTTTTACATGCCGGATTTGGGCATATCTTTTTTAACCTTTTTGCCTTGTGGATGTTTGGGCAGGCTATCGAAAACTTTTGGGGAACCAATCGCTTTGTAACCTATTATTTTTTAACCGGTATTGGTGCGGCCTTGCTTCATATGCTTATTGGCGGTGGTGGTGCTCCAACATTGGGTGCTTCGGGCGCAGTATATGGAATTTTACTTGCCTTTGGGATGATGTTTCCCAATCGGCCGATCATGCTTCTGTTTCCTCCCATCCCAATAAAAGCCAAATATTTTGTAGCTATTTTTGGAGCTATTGAACTTGTTAGTGGACTTACAAGAGCGAATTCCGGGGTTGCCCATTTTGCTCATTTAGGAGGGATGCTTGTAGGTTTTATCCTGATAAAATATTGGGGATTAAAAAGCGAAGAATCTTACTACTAACTGAAAATTTTTTTTAACTTTATGTCATGCAGCAAAGTTTAATGGCAGACGCGACTCATGTATAACGATTCTTTTGGTAACTCAGTAAAACGCGGTTATTGGGGATTACCTGTAGCAATACGGGTGATTATTACCATCAATGTAGCAGTTTTTATTCTTCAAACGCTGCTGAGCATTTTTAGTCCTGCCTACAGTACTCTTTTTGTTGATGTTTTTGCCTTTTATCCCGAGTGGCAAACGGCCCTGTTTCAACCGTGGAGGGCAATTACCTACATGTTTTTACATGGCGGGGCTTTTCATCTTTTATTCAATATGCTTTGGCTGTGGTGGTTGGGACGTTCCGTGGAAGAATCGATGGGGCCCCGAACATTCTCGGTGCTTTATTTTGGGGCTGGAATTGGTGGAGCGTTATTCAATATTGTTGCGGCTCCGTTATTAGGCTTTAATCCTGTTATCGGCGCCTCCGGGGCGGTATATGGCATTATGGTTGCTTTTGCGATGCTGTATCCCACCATGCCTATAATGCTTATTTTCTTCCCCCCCATTCAGGCACGATACGTGGTGGCTGGGCTTATTGCTATTGATGCATTGCTTTTGGGATCCTCAGATGGAACAGCGCGAATTGTCCACTTGGCCGGTGCTGGAATTGGGTATTTATTGATGAAGTACCATCGTCAAGGTAACGATCTAAGTCGCTGGGTACTACCGGTTGAGCAGTTTTGGTATCGGTTAAAAGGTGTTTATCAAAAGCAGAAATCCCGTCCCAAAAATAAAAATATGCATGCTGTTTCGGATGTTGAGGTTGTCGATGAAGTTGATCAGTCGGAGCTCGATAAGATTTTAGAAAAGATATCCCAGAAAGGGTATGATGGACTTACCAAAGAAGAGAAGCAAAAGCTCTTTGAACTCAGCAAAAAAAATTAAAGAAATTTGAATGATTTTAATCGTACTCACGGTTTAACCAAGTACGCTTAAAACAATAAAAGTATGTGTTATGTCTCACATTAAACGACGAGATTCTATTCAAGTAATGGTTGGCGATGTACCGGTAGGGGGCAAAGCGCCTATTGTGGTGCAGTCGATGACGAATACTGATACTGCCGACGTTGATGCTACTGTTGAGCAGGTTAAACATTTACATCGCTCGGGATCCGAGATTGTGCGGATTACGGTTAATAATGATGCTGCTGCCAAAGCGGTACCCAAAATTAAGGAGAAACTTTTGGCAGATGATGTGACCGTGCCCTTGGTGGGAGATTTCCATTATAATGGTCACAAACTGCTTGTCGATTATCCAGATGCGGCACAAGCCCTTTCAAAGTTTCGGATCAATCCCGGCAATACCGGGACCAAAACACGGGACGAAAATTTCTGTACTATTGTAGAGCAGGCCATTAAGCACGATAAACCAGTACGTATTGGTGTAAACTGGGGCTCGCTTGATCAGAAGTTATTGGCTAAGAAGATGGACGAAAATAACGAGCTCGAAAATCCGAAATCGTCAAAGCAGGTAATGCTCGATACGATGGTCGAAAGTGCACGTCGTTCTGCTGAGCTGGCTGAAAGTGTGGGACTTCCATCCAATAAAATTATTATTAGTTGTAAGATGTCGCATGTGCAGGATGTAGTACACGTATACGAACGCATTGCTGAGCTACTCGATTATCCGCTGCATGTGGGACTAACCGAAGCGGGCATGGGTATGAAGGGGACAGTAGCCAGTACGGCTGCGTTGTCGGTATTACTGCAGCAGGGTATAGGTGATACTATTCGTGTCTCTCTTACCCCGAAACCTGGTGGGGATCGTGCAGAAGAAGTCCGCATCTGTCAGCAGATTTTGCAATCGCTGGGGATCCGAAACTTTGTTCCCCAGGTTACGGCTTGTCCCGGTTGTGGTCGTACTAATAGCACATATTTCCAAGAATTGGCTGATGAAATTCAGGATTATTTACGCGAAATGATGCCGATCTGGCGCGATGTGTATCCCGGCGTTGAAGAAATGAATGTGGCTGTAATGGGTTGCGTTGTAAACGGCCCTGGTGAATCCCGCAATGCCAATATTGGTATCTCGCTGCCAGGTACGTTTGAGGAGCCCAAAGCTCCGGTTTATATGGATGGCGAACATTATACGACTCTTCGCGGTGATGGTATTGGCGAAGAATTCCGCAAAATACTGGATGACTATGTCATGCAAAATTATGGAAGTTCGAATGGACAGGAAGAAAATGAAGCGGTCGAGGAGCCTGCGTAAAGGTCAATAAGCCTCATTTATGGTTAACAAGGGATTACAAAAAGTTATTAATGTATTTACGGTAGGTTTATTTGCGTTGCTTACCATTTCTTGTTCAGGAGAGCAGGATCAAACAGTAGATCAACAATACTTGGATTCCCAGGAATACAATTCTTTTAAGAAAGACACCGACCAGGAAATTGAGCGCAGTGCCAATAAAGGAATGAATATTGGACAGCAATTACAGACTCTTTCGACGTGTGAATCTACTGCTCAAATTACTTCGCCTGCTACTTTTGGATGGGATGAAATGCAGGATTACATAAAGGGTACTGAATGCCAGCAAGACCAGGAAGGTAGTCGTATCATCTTTTTTGGAAAGCAGCAATGGCAGAATCATTTCTTGGGATGGTTTTTGATAGAATACCAGTCAGCTTACCGCGATGCAGAAATTGTAGTTGCAACATTTCATGGTGGACAATTACGTAGTTTCCAAACAGTTGGTGTTTTTGAAAAAGTACCGGCCAGAGAAATTTCTACGATTATTTCAATAAGCGAAAAAAATGGTGCTCTATATATCAAATCTGAAACCAATAGA
This sequence comes from Fodinibius sp. Rm-B-1B1-1, assembly GCF_038594945.1. Lineage (NCBI taxonomy): Bacteria > Pseudomonadati > Balneolota > Balneolia > Balneolales > Balneolaceae > Fodinibius > Fodinibius alkaliphilus. The sequence goes on along the minus strand of NZ_JBCFYD010000002.1, from coordinate 1,185,237 downwards.
AATATTAAATATCCGCTAAAACAGGAAAATACAATAGTTGTAGAATATCGTATTGATGATAGCGGTGGTATCAGTGAATTGTGATAAATATATTATCACAGACTAAAATTATTAGTGAGAGTTTCAACGAAATCAAGCTTATGACACTATTAAAAAAATCCATCTGGTTGAGTGCTTTTTTTATCCTTTTACCGCTTGTTATGTTAGGTCAATCGGATGGGATGGACAAAACGGCCCGGGCAGATTCATTATATAGTACGTTTCAAGAGGAAGAAGCACTGGAACTGTATCGTGAAATCTTAGAAGAAAATCCCCAAAATTATACGGCACTTTGGAGGTCCAGTTTTTTGCACTCCAGAATTGGTAATCGCTTTAAAGATGAAGATGACAAAAAAGATTATTTTAATCGTGCCATTGAGCTTGCAGAACGCGCGCTCAAGGTCGATTCTACAGACGCACAGTCGAACTTTGTGATGGCTGTTGCTATGGGGCGAAAAGCACTCATTTCAGGAGCCCGTGACCGCGTAGCGGCCTCCCGCGATATAAAAAAGTATGCAGACCGTACTCTTGAGATAGAACCCAATCATGCAGGAGCATGGCACGTACTGGGACGCTGGCATTTTAAAGTGGCTAACTTAAGCTGGGTGGAACGTACGGCTGCCAATACGTTATTTGGAGGTATTCCGGGCGATGCAACAAATCAAAAAGCGGCCGACGCTATCCAAAAAGCGATAGATCTCAATGGCGAAAATATTTTATACTATCTTGACCTTGCTAAAGTGTATGAGGAGATGGGTCATGACGAACAGGCAATAGCCGTTTGTGAGAACGCCGTTGAGTTGGAAAGTAGAACCCCTGATGACCCTATGTTAAAAGAACAGTGCAGAAAACTTATCTTTGATCTCCAATAATTGTTATGTTACGCGATTAAAATTGGATAGTTGATATTTGCACATCCCAATAATTTAGAATTACAATTCTTCAATAAATAATGGAACGAATAGGTGTACTTACATCCGGTGGAGATGCCCCGGGTATGAATGCTGCCATACGTGCAGTCGTGCGAACATGTGTGTATTATGATATGATTCCTTATGGGATCTATCAGGGGTACGAAGGGCTTATCAAAAACGATATTGAAAAGATGGATGCCGGTTCGGTGAAGCATATTATTCACCAAGGAGGAACTATTTTAAAGTCGGCCCGCAGCGATGCGTTTAAGACCGAGGCTGGTATGGAACAAGCCTGGGAAAATATCCAAGAGAATAACCTTGATGGTCTTGTTGTTATTGGTGGGGACGGTACCTTTACCGGGGCTATGAGGTTTGGCCAAAAGTATGATTTCCCCATCGTTGGAATACCGGGTACTATCGATAACGATATTTATGGTACCGATTTCACTATCGGTTTTGATACGGCTGTAAACACTGTGGTTGAGGCTGTGGATAAAATTCGCGATACAGCTACTTCGCATAACCGCCTGTTTTTTATTGAAGTGATGGGACGTGATGCCGGATTTATTGCTGTGTATTCAGGAATTGCTGCCGGTTCAGAGGAAATTTTGATTCCGGAGGAAGATCGCGGTATTGAAAAACTTTTTGATTCGCTTGCTCGTACGTCCAAGCGAAATAAATCATCTCGATTGGTGATTGTTGCTGAAGGGGATAAGAATGGTAGTGTTTATGACCTGGAAGATCGGGTAAAAGAAGAATTTGGTGACCGATATGAAACAAAAGTAACCATCTTGGGACACGTTCAGCGAGGCGGTCGCCCCAGTTGTACCGATCGGGTGCTGGCAAGTCGGTTAGGGGTGCTTTCAGTTGAAGGACTTAGGGAAGGTAAGCGTGATGTTATGGTTGGTATTCGCGACCGAAGTGTTCGCTATACTGATTTTGAAAAAGCAACAAAGCAGAATCCCAAAATGGATGATGAACTTCTGCGCATTGCTGATATTATTTCTATTTAAGAGGTTTTTAGCCTAATTGCGTAATGGAAGATGAGCTGAAAAATACATCATCGAATGGTGAGTTTGTTGATACCACTTATCATGCTCCAGAATGGGCTAAACATGTCATCTGGTATCAAATTTTTCCAGAGCGATTTCGAAATGGCGATTCCAATAATGATCCGAGCCGCGAACGGGTAGGAGGGCCCGAAGGTTGGGAAATTTCGTCGTGGACTGGTGACTGGTATAAACGGGCCGATTGGGAAAAGTCACTTGGCAACTCATTTCGTGATGGGGTTTTTAAGCGTCGTTACGGTGGTGATCTGCAGGGTATTATTGATAAACTGGATTACCTACAGGATCTGGGGATTGGCGGCCTATATTTGAATCCCATTTTTGATGCGGTATCGCTTCACAAGTACGATACCAGTCATTATCATCATGTTGATCGTTTTTTTGGACCTGATCCCGAGGGTGATGTAGAGATCATGAAGCAGGAAAATCCTGAAGACCCCGAGACGTGGCAGTGGACCTCTGCTGATAAACTTTTTTTAGAATTGATTGGTGAAGTCCACAAGCGAGATATGCACATTATTATTGATGGTGTTTTTAATCATACAGGCACTGATTTTTGGGCTTTCCGGGATGTACAGAAGCTACAGTCAAAATCGAAGTACAAAGACTGGTATGCTATCAATTCATTTTCGGATGGTGATAGTCAAAAGTTTGATTATGATGGTTGGTGGGGTGTTAAAAGCTTGCCCGAATTACGGGAAGTGGATGGTACGTTGGTAGAGCCTATTCGTGAGCATATTTTTGCAGTTACCAAGCGATGGATGGATCCCAATGGTGACGGTGACCCTTCTGATGGGATCGACGGTTGGCGATTGGATGTTCCGGAGGAAGTGGGTAAAAAGTTTTGGAAGGAGTGGAATGCAGTAGTGCGAGATATTAATCCCAACGCCTACACTGTGGGAGAAATTTGGACGGATAAAGGTAGTGAATGGGTTAACGGTGAGCTCTTTACCGCGGCTATGAATTACCCATTTACGGAAGCTGTACAAGACTATATGATTGACCAGTCGATGGCAGTATCTGATTTTATGAATAGGCTACGGCATTTACGAGAAGGGTTGCCAGATTCTGCTGAACTGGTCCAACAAAATTTAATGGACAGCCATGATACTCCCCGTTTGGCTTCAATGATTGTAAATCCGGGTCGTGATTTTGACACAAATACCAAGCCTGAAGAGGGGTTTGAGATACGTAAACCCAATGCTGAGGAGCGTCGTTTGCAACGGCTTATAGCACTTTTTCAATACACCTATGTGGGAGCCCCCATGATTTTTTATGGCACCGAAGCAGGTATGTGGGGGGCAGATGATCCTGATGATCGTAAACCAATGTTATGGCCTGATTTAGATTATGAGGCGGAGTCCTCGCATCCGTTAGATCAGTACCGTTCTGCCGATGAAAATACTTTTGACGAAGAATTATATCGTTGGTATAAAAAACTGGCAGGAATTCGGAATGAGCATTTGGCGTTGCGGACGGGAGAATTCCAGGAATTGTTGGTTGATAACGAACGCGATATATTTACGTTTGTTCGCTTTTGCAACAAACAGATGTTTTGTCTTGTAGCAATAAACCGATCCTCCCAAACACGTAAATTAGAGATTCCTGTTTATGAGTTTAAAATTTTGGAAGGACGGCATCTGGAAAATGTAGTTACCGGAAACAGGGCAGTAGTTGATGATGGCGTCGCTACAATTACGCTTCCCCCAATATCAGGAGCAATTTTGTCACCCGAACAAGATTAATTATGCGCATTGACCCCAAGTATTTTAATACCTTTTTGTTGGTTGTAGCAATTGCTGCGGCTTCACTGATAGTCTATTTTATTGTGAGCAACCGCACGGCCGAAGAGTCTGATTTTAAACAAAGAATGTTTGCCCAGGATTCGTTGCAAACGATTTGGTGGAATAAAGCACAAACGGATGATAGTGTAAGAGTAGCCGATTTTGAAGGTCAATTTGTGGTGCTTGATTTATGGTCAGATTGGTCGGATGCATCCCTAAAATCACATCGAGAGCTCACGAAGGTAAAAGAAGAATATTCTGATAAAGTGGAAGTATTAGCAGCTGCGGTAGGGCTTCAAAAGCAGCAGGTTGATTCCTATATCAAAAAGCACCAGTTTCCTTTCAAATTTGTTGCGGGATCTCAACAATTTTCTGCTTTTAATATGCCGGGATTGCCTGTACAGTTTGTCTATGATCAACAACTTGACCTTAGACACGTATTTTTGGGATATTCTGATGATAGTCAATATGATAGTTTACGAGTGCTGATAGAAAATGAGCAGCGAGAATAATTGGGTCATTTTTGATGGTTCTTTGGTGCCGGATGATCGTCCGGTAGTGCCTGTGGTTTCTCGTGGGTTGATGTACGGAGATGGTATTTTTGAAACGTTTAGAACCTATCAGGGACAGGTTTTCTTGCTTGAAAAACATATAGAGCGGCTCCATTCTGGGATGGAATTATTAGGGATGAATCTCACTTCAAAACTTGAGATAAGAGCGATTAAGAAATCGGTATACCAGCTGCTTCAAAAGAATCAGTTGCAAGAAACTAATGCTATTATAAGATTGCAGGTATGGCGAGGTGGGAGACGTGGTTATCATCCCCAGGAAAATAGTGGACTCCATTTTTCGATTACTACTTCTGTTTGTCCTGATGAGTTTGCATATCCAACCTTAAAAAGTGTTGACATCCGACGAATACCATCGCAGTCCCTGCCATCGAAAGTGAAGCTGACCAATGGCATTAATTATATCTTAGCTGCAAAAGAAGCTCATGCGAAAGGTGCTGATGAGGCCCTGATGCTTACCGTTGATGATTTTGTATCAGAAACAACTATTGGCAATATTTTTTGGGTGAAGGGGCGTGCCATCTTCACTCCGGATGAAGCATGTGATCTGATTCCAGGTATCACTCGAGAGGCAATTTGTAATATTGTTGGACAAAGCGATCAATGGGATTTACATAAAGGTAGATTTCAGTTAGATCATGTTTTTGAAGCCGATGCAGTTTGGATGGCGAATTCGGTACGGGAACTATTGCCGATAAAAAGTATCGATGAAAGGACTTTTGATGTTAACTCGGCAGCGGTTGAGAAATTAAAGCAAGCTTTTAAAACTCTTCGTACCAAAAACCTTGAATCACTGATCGAATAACCGATGACTGACCTGCTGAGATATACGCGTTATTTTGCTTCTCAGGGAGAAGTGGTTTTGTTGCAGTCCCAGTTAACAGAACATCCATCGGCAAGGTTTTCATTTTTAGCAGCACAACCATCCGCAAAAATTGAAGCGTATGGGGAAAATATTATCACCCAAATTGGGGAAAAGGAAAGCCGTTATACCGAGAATCCGTGGGAAGCATTACATGATTTTCGGGACCGAGTAGATAATTGGCTGTTCGGTTATCTTGGATATGATCTTAAAAACCATGTGGAACGATTGCACTCATCAAATCCCGATGAGGTTAAGGCGCCTGATCTCTATTTTATGAATCCGGGGGTATTGTTGCGCTTTGATCACTATAGTGGGGAGACGGCTGTGTTAAAAGGGGAGCTCTCTTCGGATAATGAAATGACTTTAAAGAACAGTACAGATTCTAACGCTTTTAAATTTGGAAGGTTGTACTTTCAAACGAGTCGAAAAGATTATATACAAAAGATTTACCAAGCACAGCAGCACATTAAAGAGGGAAACTTTTATGAAGTCAATCTCTCTCACCAGATGAAGGCCTCATTCGATGGTGAATCAGTTGATCTATACCAAAAGATGATGGAGGCTGGACCAGTACCTTTTGGCAGTTTTATGAAGGTCGGAGATCTATCGATTTGCTGTCAATCGCCGGAGCGTTTCCTTCGTAAAGAAGGAGCTACGGTATACTCTCAGCCGATAAAAGGAACAGCTAAACGAGGGTATTCAGGCGAAGAAGATAAGAGCTTGGTTGATGCATTGGTATCATCAGAAAAAGAGCGGGCCGAAAATTTGATGATCGTAGATTTGGTGCGCAATGACTTGAGTAAAATTGCTCAACAGGGGACTGTAGAAGTAACTGAGCTTTTTGAGGTTCAATCATTTGAGACGGTACATCAGATGGTGTCGACTATTAAGGCACAAACGATGGAAGCAAACCCTGTTGAGGTTGTTAAGGCATGCTTTCCGATGGGATCGATGACGGGCGCACCCAAAATTAGTGCTATGAAAACCATTGAAAAGTTGGAGGATTATAAACGAGGCATCTACTCGGGAGCAATAGGGTACATAACGCCCGGTGGCGATTTTGATTTTAATGTAGTTATTCGCACAGCAATTATAAAAAACGAACAATTATACTATTCGGTAGGTGGGGCCATAACCGGTGATTCGGACCCTGAACGGGAATGGGAGGAGACACAAGTTAAAGCTCGTGCGCTCATAGATGCTGTTGAAAACCACCGAAAAGTATAATTACTTGTTAAAAATGCTTATAGCAGGGCTTGAGGGGTTATTGGTAGGACTAAAAAGAGGGGTTGCGAAATCCTTTAAATTGGTTATTATTACAAATGTAAGCCCTTACATTTATTTTTAAATTATCTTTGTAATTAGGAGTTAGAGGAACCTACAATTGGCTGGAAGTACAATTTATGATATCGCAAAAAAAGCGGGTGTAAGTATTGCTACTGTATCAAGAGTGGTTAATAATAGTGATGGTATTGCAGATAAAACGAGGGAGAAGGTATTGAAGGTAGCTGATGAGCTTGGATATTACCCGCAAGCTTATGCACAGGGGTTGGCGCGAAAGAAAAAGAATATCATTATGGTTGTGGTACCAGTGCTGTCGAACTACTTTTTTATGGAAGTGTTGGCTGGTATACAGGATGAGATATCCAATTATGATTATGATCTTAACATTTTTAACGTGCAGAGCAATGGCGATGATAATATGTTTTCTCAGGTTGAAAATATTATCAAACGTCAATGGGCGGATGGGTATCTCTTTATTTCAACACATATGCACGACGAAGAGCTCAAGAAATTACAGAATTATGACATGCCCATTACACTGATTGACGAGTCACATCCCGGGATGGACTCGGTATCTGTAGACAATGACAAGGGCATTGAAAAGGCTATGCATTACTTTTTAGATCAGGGGATGACTCGTATTGCCATGATTAGCGGTATGAAGACATCAAAACCTGGTAAGCAGCGCATTGAGGGGTATAAGAATGCTCTTAATGAAGCGGGAGTAGCTATTGATGAAGAATTGATTGTGACCGGGGAATCAACGTACCGTGATGGCTTTTCGGAACAGAATGGGTATGAGGCTATGAAGAAATTGCTTGACTTACCCAATCCCCCTCAAGCGTGTTTTTGTACCTCTGATATACAGGCGGTGGGAGCAATGAAGGCGATGGAAGAAAAAGGTCGGCAGATTCCTATTATTGGATATGATGATATCACCATTTCCAATTTTATTGGGTTGTCTACTATTCGCCAACCCATGTATGATATGGGGACGTTGGCAACCAAACGGTTAATGGAACGAATGAGAAACAGGAATATGGATCCACAGCATAAAGTGTTTGCCCCCGAGCTTATTTTACGTTCCTCTACAGATGTAGAGCTTGAAGAACAAGCCTAAATGTTCAAAGAAGGTCACCAACAAATTTCCAATTTTAATGTTTTTATCTGATTTATGACGAAACCTGAAGCGTGTATTTTCGATCTTGACGGCGTTATTGTTGAAACATCGGATGCTCATTTTAACGCTTGGCAACGGCTGGCAGAATCACTGGATATATCTTTTGGAGAGGAATTTAATGAGCAGTTAAAGGGAGTGAGCCGGCGAAAATCAATCGAAAAAATTTTAGCCCTGGATGATCGTGAGCTCCCGGAAGACGAAATTCAACAACTTATGGATAAAAAGAATGGCTGGTATCAGGATTCTATAGCAGAGCTTACGCCAGATGATATTCTTGATGGGGTACCAGAATTTTTGGAACAACTGCAAGAAATGGAGATTCCGTTGGGAATAGGATCATCCAGTAAAAATGCACCTTATATTATTGATTACCTACAGTTAAATAGTACATTTGGTGTTATTATCGATGGAAATAAAGTTGAAAATACGAAGCCTGATCCCGAGGTGTTTCTAAAAGGAGCCCGGGCATTGAATGCCGATCCGGTTAAAACAATTGTTTTTGAGGATGCCGCTTCAGGAGTAGAGGCGGCGAACAGGGGTGGTTTCGTTAGTATTGGCGTCGGCTCCGAAGAATATTTAGGAGCGGCTGATCTTGTGATTCAGAACTTTAAGGATTTAACACCGGAGAAACTTTTCAATCAAATTAGTGACAAGTAACATACGCGATTAAAATTTCACGATTTTATGAATAAGTATTTAAAAACGGATAAATGGAAAATTGTTGAAGAAGGTTTTGACCCTGCCCGTCAGCGTTCTTCAGAAAGTATTTTTAGTATTGGTAACGGACATATGGGGCAGCGTGCTAATTTTGAGGAACACTATAGTGGCGATTCGCTGCAGGGCAGCTATATCGGGGGTATTTATTATCCTGATCCCACCAAAGTAGGATGGTGGAAAAACGGGTACCCCGAATATTTTGCGAAGGTGCTTAATTCGGTTAATTGGATTGGTATTGATGTCCATATTAACGGTGAGCAGTTAGATCTGGCTAAATGTACGATCTCTGATTTTACGCGAACTTTGGATATGAAACAGGGCTTGCTGCAACGGAGTTTTGTAGCTGAGCTCGAAAGTGGCAATAAAATTGCGATTGAAGCTTGTCGCTTTGTAAGTATGGAGCGGTCTGAAGTGGGAGTGATTGAGTATGCTATAAAGCCGCTTAATTTTTCAGGTTCTGTTTCACTTAAGCCATATATCAATGGCAAAGTGTATAACGAGGATGCTAACTATGATGAACTGTTTTGGGATGAGCTGCAGCAAAATTCGTTTGATAATGGTGGAGTCATAACGACCAAGACAAAAAAGCTCGACTTTCATGTGTCGGCGGCAATGAAAAACGAGCTCTACAAAAATGGCCAGCAATTGGATATTGGCGGCAGTGGCTCTATCTCTTCTATGTTTGCTGAACAATTGTATGAATTACCAGTAGAGGAGAATGATGAAATTTCTTTGCATAAATATGCGGTGGTCGCTTCTTCTTTGAACCATGATCGTAAGCGCTTACATTCGCATACTAAGCAGTCTGTGGCTGATGTGGCTTCCGTTGGATTCGATCAGCTGAAACAAGAACACATCGACCGTTGGGCAACGATTTGGGAAGGAAGCGACGTCCATATTGAAGGGGATGATGAGGCCCAGCAAGGCATCCGATTTAATATCTTTCAACTCTATCAAACCTATACGGGAGAAGATGAGCGCTTAAATATTGGTCCCAAAGGGTTTACCGGCGAAAAGTATGGCGGTTGTACTTACTGGGATACCGAGGCATACTGCTTGCCGTTTTATTTGAATACGGCCCCTGACAAGGTGGCTCGGCAGCTATTGTGGTACCGCTACCGGCACCTGCCCAAAGCTATTGAAAATGCCGAGAAGCTCGGATTTACAGATGGTGCTGCATTGTATCCCATGGTGACAATGAATGGGGAAGAGTGCCATAATGAGTGGGAAATTACGTTTGAGGAAGTCCACCGTAATGGTGCTATTGCTTATGCTATTTACAACTATATCCGTCACACCGGCGATGAATCATATCTCCAAGAAGCGGGACTCGAAGTACTAATTGCGATCTCCAGATTTTGGAGCCAGCGTTTTAACTTCTCTGAAAAGCGTCAGAAGTATGTTATGCTTGGCGTTACGGGTCCCAATGAGTATGAAAATAATATCAATAACAACTGGTACACCTCGTATATTGCTTGCTGGTGCATGCGCTATACGATGGAAGTGGTTGATAAGGTGCGTGAAGAAGCGCCGGAAGCATTCGAAGAGATTCAGCAGAAAACATCGTATGATGATACGGAAACCGAGCGCTGGAAAGATATTTTAGATCGGGTTTATCTTGGTGAAAATGGGGATCTTGGGATTTTCTTACAGCAGGATAACTATCTTGATAAAGTTCAGCGAACAGCCAGTGAGCTCGATGAAAGTGAGCGACCTATTAACCAGTACTGGTCGTGGGATCGTATTCTGCGTTCTTGCTTTATCAAGCAGGGCGATGTGGTGCAGGGTTTGTACTTTTTTGAGGATCATTTTGATGAAGATACGATTCGGCGCAATTTTGATTTTTACGAGCCTCGTACGTTACATGAATCGTCGCTTTCGCCCTGTATTCATGCGATAATGTCCTCGAAGCTTGGCTACGAGGACAAGGCTTATCAGCTTTATTTGCGGACGGCACGTCTCGATTTAGATGACTATAACAAGGAGGTCCACCAGGGGTTGCACATCACCAGTATGGCCGGGACGTGGATGTCGATTGTAGAAGGATTTGCCGGCAAGCGGGCCAAAGATGGTCAGCTGTATTTTACGCCTTCGTTACCCGAAGAGTGGGATGCCTATTCTTTTAAAATGCTGCATAATGGTAATCGACTGAATGTACGTGTTGAGCCGGAGCGGGTAACGGTCAGCTGTGAGAAGGGCAGTGAAACAACCTTATTTATTTACGGAGACGAATATACGGTTTCGCCGGACAAAGAAGCCGTGGCAGCAGCATCGGTACTGAGCCGATAACCAATTTTTTAATGATCAAATAAACCAACTATCACTATGATAAATCGTTCCTCATTTTATACCCGAATACTACCGGTCGTATTACTGTTTTCGGTTTCTGTGTTTACTCTGGGCTGTAGTAATACTTCCGAGCAGCAAGCAGATCCGCAAGAGCATATTGAGCACCCGGAGTGGTCGAAAAGTGCTAATATGTACGAGGTCAATATTCGGCAATATACCGAAGAGGGTACCTTCAAAGCGTTTCAGGAGCACCTGCCACGTCTTAAAGAAATGGGGATCGATATTCTTTGGTTGATGCCAGTCCATCCCATCGGAGAAAAGAAGCGCAAAGGAGAGTTGGGCAGCTATTATTCTATCAAGGATTACACGGCTGTAAATCCAAACTTTGGGACAATGGAAGACTTCAAAGAATTGGTTGAAGCAACTCATGAGCATGATATGAAGTTGTTTTTAGATTGGGTGCCCAATCATACGGCTTGGGATCATCCATGGACCGAAGAGCATCCTGAGTACTACATGAAGGATTCTACCGGTGCTATTACTTATGAGGCGGACTGGACTGATATTGCGCAGCTCAATTATGAAAACAAAGAGCTGTGGGATAAGATGATCGAAAAAATGAAGTTTTGGATTGAAGAGACCAATATTGACGGCTATCGCGTAGATCACGCGGGACATGATATTCCATTAGACTTTTGGAAACGAGCTATTCCTGAAGTGAATGAATCAAAAAAAGATTTCTTTTGGCTGGCCGAATGGAATACCCCTGAGATGCATCCTTGGTTCGATGCTACCTACACATGGGAGTTCTTTCACTTAATTACAGAAGTTGCAGCGGGTGAGGCTCCGGTTGATGAGATTACAGCACAGATAAAAAAAGATCAGGAGCGATTTCCAGATCATGCATATCGTCTCTATTTCACTTCCAATCACGATGAAAATTCCTGGAATGGTACCGACGAAGAGCTTTATGGTGATAATTTCGAAAATTTTGCAGTGTTAACTGCTACCATTGATGGTATGCCGTTGGTATATAGCGGACAGGAGACAGCCTTGGATAAACGGCTGGAGTTTTTCCAAAAAGATCCCATCGAATGGGAGGACGAAGAGTATGAAGATTTCTACCAAACGCTGTTTGAGCTGAAAGATCGTAATAAAGCGCTCTGGAATGGTCAGTATGGTGGTGATTTTGTACCAGTAGATACCGAATCAGACGGTCAAACGTATGCCTATAAACGGGTAAAAGGGGATGATGAAGTATTTGTGATCCTGAATTTTGAAGGTAGTGAGCAGGATATTTCTTTCCCCGATTTAGTGGAAGAAACGGAATACACCGATGTATTTAATGATGATACGATCACCGTTAACAGTGATGGCATTACACTTGGCGCCAATGCATATATAGTTCTTGAAAAATAACAGTCAGCGTGGTTTGAACTTTCTATCATCTCAATGAAAACATATTGCCATGAATAAACAGACGGAAAAGCCTAAGCTAAGTTTTTGGGATATCTGGAATATGAGCTTTGGCTTTTTGGGGATACAATTCGGATTTGCTCTCCAAAATGCCAACGTTAGCCGTATTTTTGAAACTCTCGGTGCAAGCGTGGATGATATTCCCATTTTGTGGATTGCGGCTCCGGTTACGGGATTGGTCGTCCAGCCCATTATTGGTCACCTGAGCGACCGCACTTGGAATAGCCTGGGTCGTCGAAGGCCCTATTTTCTATTTGGAGCAATCTTTGCGTCACTGGCATTAATTATCATGCCCAATTCGCCTGTGTTGTGGGTGGCAGCGGGTATGCTTTGGATTATGGATGCCTCGATTAACATTTCTATGGAGCCATTTCGAGCTTTTGTGGGGGATATGCTTCCCGCTGACCAGCATACCAAAGGATTTGCTATGCAGACCTTCTTTATTGGTACAGGGGCCGTGATTGCATCAGCATTGCCGTATATTATGACCAACTGGGTGGGATTGGCCAATACCGCTGGACCTGGTAAAATTCCGCCGGCCGTACAATGGTCGTTTTATATTGGTGCAGCTACTTTTTTGGGAGCTGTTCTATGGACGGTTTGGACGACAGAAGAGTATCCACCCGAAGAGCTTGATCGATATTCAGAAAATGAACCGGGAGAAGGGTCTATCATTGATGCCGCGAAAAAAGGAGAGATTGATACCGGTACTGCGCAGCGAAAGTTCACCATTGGTGGAGTTTTAATTGCTGCCGGACTTGCGTTAACCTATTATATTTATGGCGCTAATTTTGAGCAAGAGCTTTACATATTTAGCATTGGTGTAGCAGTATTTGGGTTGGTTATGGCTGTTGCCGGGTTTATGCAGCAGACATTGGGCAAAGATGAACACGGTTTGGTCGTGGTTGTTTCTGATTTTTTAAGTATGCCCAAAACGATGGTTCAGCTTTCGGCGGTGCAATTCTTTTCATGGTTTGCATTATTTGCCATGTGGATTTATACCACTGCTGCGGTTACGTCGCATGTATACGGAACCAGTGATACGACTACGGCGCTCTATAATGAGGGAGCCGATTGGGTGGGAATGTTATTTGCTATCTACAATGGGTTTGCAGCTCTTATTGCATTTGCATTGCCGTATTTTGCAAAATTGACCAGTCGCAAGATTGTGCATGCCGTTTCCCTGTTGATAGGAGGAGTAAGCCTTGCAAGTATCTATCTGATAAGTGACCCCATGATGCTCATTCTGCCTATGTTAGGCATTGGTGTAGCCTGGGGCAGTATTTTGGCTATGCCGTATGCTATTCTTTCGGGAGCCATTCCTGCCAAGAAGATGGGCGTGTATATGGGATTGTTTAATTTCTTTATTGTGATTCCACAGATTGTGGCGGCCAGTATTTTGGGAACCATGCTTAGAAATCTCTTTAGTGGGGAAGCAATCTTTGCCCTGATAGCAGGAGGGGGAGCAATGGCGTTTGCTGCCCTCATGATGATTTTTGTGGATGACAAAGCCGCACAAGAAATGAACGAGCCAGATGCTCTTGAACCTGCCGAATAATTATTTATTCCCATCCGGTGGCTGGGTTTGCCATCGGGAATATCATAGTCTGATGATTTATTGCCAGGCTATAGCTAAAGCAGAGTACCGAAAGGATAGTTTAATTGCCCAGGCTCTATTCGTTGTGCAGAGAGCTATGTAACCAGATTAGATAGTTAAGACGAATACAAAATGCCCGACCCATTAAAGGTGCCGGGCATTTTAAATAAGATTTCTTATGTGGAATAGTTCTTATTCCAACTCCAGGATAAGCACTGAACGGGCTGGAATTTCGAGGGTGTCCAACTCATACGTTTGGCCAGTAATAACATCGGTTCCTTTGCTAAAACCACCCAGTTGCTCGTAGTAGTAATCGGTGTCTAATGTTTTTGCTTCCTCCGCCTTGTTAAAAGCCACCATTACCGATTTTTCTTCGTTATATCGAAAGTAAACATAGGTACCATCATGATTGGGCGCATATTGCATGAGCTTGCCATCGTGGATAACGGGATTGTTCTTTCGCCAGTTGACCAGCTTTTTGACGAATGATTGGGCCTCTTTTTGCTTATCCGATAAGCCTTTACCCGTAAAACCGTTTTTGGTATCGCTTTCCCATCCCCCGGGGAAGTCTTCGCGGATTTGTCCGTGGTCGTGTTCTTTTTCGTTACTCATTAGTAGTTCCGTACCGTAGTAAAACTGCGGAATACCCCGCATCGTCATAATATAGGCCAGTCCCATTTTGTACAGGTCCAAGTCTTGGTTTACCTGACGATAAAAACGATCCATATCGTGATTATCGGGAAAGATCACCATATTAAAGGGATTGGCATATGCATAATCAAAACTCAGGGTTTCGTATAGGTCCACAAATCCACTGCCCCAGCTTTCTTCGCTGGTTAAGGCATCAACGAGGGTGGTCTGGATGGGGAAGTCCATCAGGCTGGGCAGGCAGGAACTAAAGTCGTCGGGCTTGTCGCTGCCGCGCTGCCATTTAGATATTACTAACGGATCAACACTCCATTCTTCACCTACAATATTAAAGTTCGGATACTCTTCCATAATGCGGCAGGTCCACTCAGCCATAAATTCCTGTCCGGCATAGGGATGGGTATCGTGACGAATGCCACCGAGTCCTGCATACTCGATCCACCAGAGGCTGTTGTAAATTAGGTAGTCGGCCAACAGGGGATTATCCTGATTTAAGTCGGGCATCGATTTCACAAACCAGCCGTCTGTCATTCGTTTTGTGTCGATATCAGAGGCGTAAGGATCGTGTAGTGTGGTTCGCCGGTGATTGGTTTGCTGATATTCATCGGGATAATGCACCCAGTCCTCGGTAGGCAGATCATTCATCCACCAGTGGTTAGAGCCCGAGTGGTTCATAATCATATCCATAACCAACTTGATACCCCGTTTTTCAGCTTCTTCACTCAGTTTTTTATAAAGCTCATTGCTTCCATACCGTGGATCTACTTTGTAATAATCGGTGGTGGCATAGCCATGATAGGAGGAACTTTTCATGGCATTTTCTTTTATGGGATTCAGCCAAATAGCCGTAAAGCCCATTTCTTCGATGTAATCCAGATGATTAATAATGCCTTGGATATCCCCACCGTGACGTCCGTAATCATCATCCCGATCGAGGGAGTCCTGGTAACCCGCTATGCTGTCGTTGTTGGAGTTACCGTTGGCAAAACGATCAGGCGTAATCAAGTACATCACATCCGAGGAGTTGAATCCTTGACGCTGAGCAGAGTTTTCCTCCCGCTCTTTGAGTTCATAGGCGTGACTAAGTTCCTGTTTGCCATCTTTCGATAAGGTAATATCAAAGGAGCCGGGCTCAGCATCCTTGGAGATATCCAGGTAGACAAACAGGTAGTTGTCGTTTTCTACCTTTTGGATACGTTTGATGATAACGCCTTTATAATCAATAGCAGGAGAGAGGTCCCCCACATCATCACCGTAGATCATAAGCTGGAGCTCGGGATTTTCCATCCCAACCCACCAATGAAGCGGCTCCACACGATCGATATTATAATCTTGGGCATGGGCGGATCCAAAGAGAAAGAGCGTGAAAAAAAGTGAGAGAATCAGCGAACGAAAGTTGTGATTTATGGGCATAATATTAGAGTTAGTATTATAAATGTGATCAAAAATAGAAACCTGATAAAGATTTTTGTTGAGTAATAATTGTAGTATTCTCGTGACCTTGCTGTGTCCCGACTTTCGGGGGTAGGGTCTGTTTCGGTATCATAATTTAATATTTACTTCACCATCATCATTTTTTTGGATTTGATCTCGCCACCGGCTTGTATTCGGTAAATATATACGCCCGAGGAAAGATGAGAAAAATCCACGGTGATTTCTTTGTCGGCTCCGGCAGTCTGTTCGCCTAAATCTTGTTCAAGAACTTTTTGTCCCAAGATATTAAAGACTTCCAAATGTACCTTGGCATCCTCGGGCAGGTCGTAGGGAATAGTAGTGGATGGATTGAATGGATTAGGGTAGTTTTGGTGTAGCTCTAATTTCTCAGTGGTCTTACCTTCTCCGTCACCATTTTTACTCTCAAACGAAACTGGATTACCGGCCGGCTTTTCAAACTTCTCGGTCGTATAAATATGAAATTCACCCGCTTGCATGGTAATGGTGGTATCGGTATCACTGACCGACAGCGTATCCCCGGAAAAGAAATCGTACCATTCACCGGACTGCGAAAACTGGGGCTGTAAATCGGCATCTTCAACATCAAAATTACCGGCAATAGTTACTTCCATTTTGGGATGGCTGATCGCAATTCGTTTGGTCGTACCATCGACGTTCATTGTCACCTCCGATTCTTTGGATGTAAAGGCTTCATGCGACGTACGAAGTTTGATAAGGGCTCTGTAGGTGTCATACAGTTTTTTACGTTCTTCATCGTCGTAATAATCCCATCGAATGGGTTTGGGCGATGTCCGGCAGGCATCATTAACAGAGCCATCTTCACAGTGATTAATGCTGTAATCGTAGCCTAATTCCCCAAACTGCCAGAACATTTTAGGCCCAGGTACGGGAAAGAAAAAGGCCGCTGAGAGCTTCACGCGATTTAATGCCGTATTTTCGTCTGTGATATCATAGTTGCCATTACTATTGCTGTCGCCGTAGTTAAGGTTTTCAAACATTAGACGCTCTTCGTCATGACTTTCCATATAGCCCAGTAAATTGGGGGCATCCCAGCTGCGCTCTTCATAATAAATGCCCGAAAAATCGCTTTCCTCGTTGTCGTTATACGCCATGGAGGCTTGTTTGTAATTGTAGTGTTGGTTGCCCCAAAGTAGCATGCCATAGTTGGAGAGTTCCTGCTCTTCGCTGTTAGCAGTCAGATGTTCAAGAATTACGTATGAAGAGTCATCTACTGCCCACTGCTGATCGGCCATGCGCTTAAGAAGCCGGATGCGATCATCATCCCGATCCCATCCGTCTCCGGAATTTTGAGTGAATCCCTTGGTGAAATCAAAGCGGTAGCCATCTGCATTAAATTCCTCCAGCCAGTAGCGGGTGACTCGATCCACGTAATACTTGGTGGCTTGTGACTCGTGATTGAAATCATATCCCCAGGAATAGGTTTGATTGGGAGATTCAACATTTAGGTATGGATTCTCAGCTATAGGTCGCCCGTAATCTCCCTCATTCCAGAGCCGTACCAGCGGTGATTGACCATACACGTGGTTCAGCACGATATCCAATATAATCGCCATGTCGCGTGAATGGGCTTCGTCAATGAATTCCTTAAGGTCTTCAGCAGGGCCGTAATATTTATCCGTTGCAAACAAAAAAGAGGAGTTGTAGCCCCAGCTGCTATTGCCCTCAAATTCCATCACCGGCATCAGTTCAATAGCATTAACACCCAGTCGGTCGAGATAGTCCAAGGTATCGGTAAGGGTTTTGTAATCGTGATTTTCTACAAAGTCTCGAACCAGCAATTCATAAATAACAAGCTCGTCATCCTCCGGGCGATCATATTGCTCGTGCTGCCATTGGTACTCAGCTTTGCCAGGTTGTAGTATGCCAACCGCAAAGTCAGTTTCCTTAGGGTAAGGTTGTAAGCCGGGATATGTTTCTTCGGATATATATTGGTCCTCGGGATGTAGGATCTTTTCCGAATAGGGGTCGGCCACGCGAACTTCTCCGTCCACCAAATATTGAAAGCCGTATTCCTTGTTAGGATCGGGTATATCAAATTCAATCCAGTAATAGCTACTATCAATATTTACTACTTCTTTGTTCATGAAGTAGTTAGGATCAATTTTCCAATTCGTAAAACCACCAATTACGTAGACAAACTCCTTGTCCGGCGCAAAAAGCGAAAGCCGAATGGTATTGTCATCCACGTAGGTAATACCGTCTTGCAGACCTTGTGGGCGTGCCTGTTCGGTCATTTCGGGATTTACAATTAGTTGCTGTGACAACGTATCTGAGGTGGCACCGTCAGTACCAGCCAGTGTAAGTGTGTAGTTTCCCTTAGTGGATGCGTTAAAATTGTACGAGAGACTTTGGTCTGTAACCTGTTCTTCCTCTTGTCCATCGATAAAGAGTGTGAGTTCGTATTCTGTGCTGTCGGTTATGGCGCTGCCTTCAATCGTGATACTGCTGTTTAGCTCGTAAAATGATGGGTCTTTGGTCGGATTGTCGAATTCGACTGTGAATCCTTCGTAAACAGTAGCAAAAATATCTTCTCCGTCGTCATCCTTGCCTTCCAGCGCTCCGTCGCTGCTTCGAAAAACGAATGCCATCTGCTCGATTGTTTCTTCTTCAGATACACCATAGTACTCCCGAATAGAGGGGGTGATTTCCAAGGTATAAAGATCCGGATTATTGGCATCACGCTCCATTTTCGCTTTTTCGATATTTTCGTCCCATTCGGCAACAACATATTTCCAATCTGAATTGTCTGTACTTTCATCAGTAATGACTCCTGTGTGGGCATAGACATCCCCGGAGTAGTCCTCGAGTCCGCCGGTCCCTTCGGTGGCGTCAAAGGTAATGGTCACAGACTGGTCGAAGGTAGGAAATTCTGGAACGGTTGTGATAACTTGCGCCTGCGCTGTAATAATAAGCCCCAATATAAATAGGAGCGTAGTAGTAATACGTCGCATAAAAAAGTAGAGTTAATAAAAAAGCCCACCCATCAATGGATGAGTGGGCTTTAATCTGATGATTAATTTTAACTTAGTTTTGTGTAACCGTGTAACTAAATGGTGCTTCACTAAGGTCAAGTTCAATGGTATAATTACCGGCTTCTTCAATAGCGATGTTACTACCACCTAATTCAAGCCTGCCGTCACCTTCGTCATCACCATATTCTATATCCCACGCATCGTTTGCACGGAATTTCATTTCACCTGCAGACAAGTTCAAATCAATAGTCCACACCTTATTTGCTGAATCATATGTCATATTATGGTCTGATATACCTTCATCTTCATTGGCCCATCCATTTGGTGTAGCACTACCAGTAACAGCCCATTCGGTATTTGTTACTGAATAGGTCAGGTCATTTAGGTCTACCTCCATATAATAGTATCCAGATTCGGTAAGAGAAATATTGTCTCCACCTTCATCTAAGGTACCATCAGCTCCGGTATCACCCCAGTCGCCATTATCCCAAGTGGGATCAGGAGTAAACTTAAAAAGATTATCTGTACCAGCCATATATACATAGCCCTCATACATATCATTGTCTTCAAAAGAGTAAAGGGCAGGAGCATCGCTTGGAGTCCAGTCAGTGCCTTCATTACTGGCTCCTTGATAGCCACCTGGTACGTAAATTTCCGGATAGCTAATCTCTGCAAAGTAAGGCGTAATTGCTATTGTTTTCGCTGTAGAAATTACTGGTGAAACTGATTCGTCCGGAAGAGAAGCAACTACTCTTAAATCAATTGAGTGCTCTTGACCTGTAGCGAATTCTTCACCGATAAGGGCATTATTTAGGTCTTGTGTTACAACATCATAAGAAGTTTGTTGCGTTCTATCGAGTTCAACAAAACCAGAGTCACTGCCAGCTTCGGCAAACTCAATGGTGTATGTTGGAGCCGATGAGAAACCGAAGTCAGGTTTAGACCATTCGATAGTCATTGCAACTTCTTCGGCATTTTCCTCATTAAGGGCAAAACTTTCACCAGATGAGGGAGAACTTATTTCGGGTGCTTCAGGATCTGAAGAGTTAGCAACAGGCCCAAGCTCCCCTTTGTCGCAAGAGGAGAAGATCAGGAGCCCGGCCAATAAAAATGATAGTAGGCTTAGTTTCTTCATAGTAATTCGGTTTTAATATTTAAAATCGTTTGACTCAGACTAAATCAGTAGCCCGGGTTTTGGGTTAAGTTTAGGTTTGAGTTTACATCGGCAGCAGGAATAGGGAACAGGTTATACCGATCATCTGTGCCTCTCCCATCAGAGGATTCTCCTTTCCATGACCAAACATATTCGTTGCCGGTAAATTGTCCATATCGAACGAGATCAGTTCGGCGATGGCCTTCCCAATACAGTTCTCTTCCTCGTTCATCGAGGATAAATTCGAGTGTAAGGTCACCAGAACTGATATCTGCTATATCAGAACCGTATGAACGTTCTCGGAGATCGTTTATAAGACCAACAGCTTTGTTCATATCACCCGAATTTCCACGCAATGTGGCTTCTGCGTACATTAGGTAGACATCGGCAAGGCGGAACATTGGGAAGTCAACATCTACAAAAACGGCATCTGATCCTGACTGGCCACTTTGTGTAACATTCTTCCACTTTGCAAGACCATAGCCATTTGTAAATTCTGCCAGTGTTGGAATTTCTTTTTCCTGGCCGTCAGTAAACAAGGTGTTTCGGCTATCAGCAGCATCAACCTCGTAGGTCATGTTGTTTAGATCTACAGTCATTCTGTGAAGACCTGGTTTTTGTAAGATGATATTACTTCCACCTGCTTCGAGATTTCCATCCGCTCCACCGTATGATTCATTCCAGTCTCGTTCAGCAGTAATTTGTATTTCTGCTCCTGCGCTGTTCACATAAAAGTAACCAGTGTATACATCGTCATTATTTTCTGAGACAAGGGGGGGAGCATCAGCCGGAGACCATTCGGCTCCATAACCACTATTTGGTTGATATCCACCGGGAACGTATACTTCGTTGTTTCCACCAGGATTTTCTGTTTCGTATCCTTCAAAACGTTCACCCTCATCCAGTTTATCTACAAACTGCGGAGTAGTGCGATGTCCGGCCCAGGCTTCGCCTGTGCCAAAATTAGATGGATTCATATTACCACCAATAGCAGCATGGTGGATGAAGGTTGTTCCACCGTACGTTTGGGTATTCACACCATCAAAGGGGATAGAGAAAATCAATCCTTCGGCTTCATGGTTATCGGCCATGAATAAGTGCTCATAATCTTCATCCAGGGTATAACCACCTTGATCAATCACATTGTTGGCATAAGTAACGGCATCGTCATAACGAGCTTCATCAGTATACACTTCTGCATTGAGGTACAGTTTCGTTAACAGCGTCCAAACGGCACCCTGATCAGCACGTCCATAATCGTTATCACCAGGGGCAGGCATTTCACTTTCAATTTCAGTGAGTTCAGTCTCAATGTAATTGAAGAGTTCCTGTGCACCAATTGGTTCTGGTTGGTAGGCCCCAACAGGATCGTCTTCGGTTACAAATGGTACGTTGCCACCAAACATATCGAGTGCATGCCAGTAACTAAGTGCCCGCAAAAAACGAGCTTCAGCAAGGTACTGCTGCACCTGCTGGTTGTCATTGCCTTGGGCATTACGAATAAACTCGTTAGCAAGGGCAATTTGATAGTATATTCGGCTGTAAAGCGCCATGACAAAGTCATTGGAGGCATTCCATTCTTGGTAGTTGAATTCGGGAAGGCCCGTATCATTCCATCCTACAACAGCTTCGTCTGTTGAGATTTCTTGCGCAACCCACAGCTGTCGAATATAGCTTGAAAAGCCTTCATCGATGCCCTGGATATCAGGATTACCTGCAGGTCCTTGTTGACCCGTAGTGGCAAACCCTGCATATAACTTAGCCAGTACTTGACGGTATTTATCTGGACCGGTGTATACTGACTCTGATGTTTCAACATCGTCATCAATCGGACTGGTATTGAGATCGTCCGTACACGAAGTAACAGTAACAGCCATTAAGGCAATTAGTGCTACCGAAACTATTTTTAGTTTTGTGTTAAACATAATGGTCGGTTTTAAAAAATTTCAATTAAAAGTTCAGGCTAAGGCCGAGAATAAAGGTACGTGGCCGTGGATATACTTCATTGTCTATGCCATTAAATACCTCGGGGTCAAGCCCACTGTAATTGGTTATTACAAAAGCATTTTGCACAGTACCAGAAACGCGCAGCGATTTAACCCGGTCAAACAGATTATTAAAACTGTATCCTACCGACATATTATCCATTCGGAGGAATGAAGCGTTTTCGACATAGTGATCAGACATATATTGCGCATTGCTGAATCCATAATCGTTGATGTCGGTCATTGCATTATTTAAATAGCCCTGACTGTTGTACATAAACTCGTATACCGTGTGATTAGACGCTACGTTATTGTATACATAGTTTCCAACATTTGCCCGGGCAGAGAAAGAGGCATCCCAATTTTTGTATTCAAACCTGGAAGAGAAGCCAAAGGTAAAATCAGGTGCAGGGTCTTCATAACGGTATTTATCATCAGCTGTTATCTGTCCGTCACCGTTACGGTCAACATAAACGCCGTCTAAGGGGTTTCCATTTTCGTCGTACACTTGTTCATACACAAAGAATGAACTTCGTGGATGCCCCTCACTGTGAATTTGAATGGTGTTACCTACGCCTCCAGAAATGCCACCGGTTTCTACGCCAATGTAGTTTTCAGACTCAACATTGGTAAGCTTGGTGATTTCGTTAACGTTGTGAGAAGCGTTAAATCCTACTTCTAAGTACGAATCTTCGGTAGATATCAAGCGTCCTGTTACATTAAACTCGAGCCCTTGTACTTCAAGCGTACCAATATTGGATAGGATTCGGTTCGTGAAGTTTGTACCAGCGGGAACAGGAATCACATTCAACAGATCGTCCGTTCTGCGATGATACGCTTCAACAGAACCAAACAGTCGGTCATTAAAGAACCCGTAATCTAAGGCGACATTATAGGTTGTCGTTTCTTCCCACTTTAGGTTCGCGTTATAACCTTCGGGACGCAGGGTAGTAACAAAATCGTTACCAAACAGATATCGTGCAGTGGATTCACTGGCTGTGTATCGTGCAAGATAGGGATAATCACCCTGGCCAATACGCTGCTGACCTGTTACCCCGTAACCCAAACGTAATTTGAGCTGGTTAAGGTCTTCAAACCCATCTAAGAAAGACTCTTCATGTATTTTCCAGGCAACTGCTGCAGAAGGGAAGAGTCCCCAGCGCTCATCTTCAGCAAACCGGGAAGTACCATCTTGACGCAAGGTAGCGGTTAATAAGTACTTATCATTGAACGTATAGTTCATTCGTCCAAAGAATGAGACAATATAATGTTCAGTTCTAAAGTCAGTGTCCTCATCAACAACCAACGTATCGGAGGTGTTGAAATTGGTAACATAATTAGAACTTTCTTCGTAATGATGTTCCCAGGAATATCCAGCTGTTACATCCAAATTACTGTTTATCGATTCCAAATCTTCTTTATAGTTCAGGTAGAAATCGAGGAGTTCATTTTCTTTTCGTTGATCGTAAGATTGACGTGTACCATTAGGTTCGCCTTCTCCAACATAGTCAAAAGCAGCTTGGTCTGTTATCCTGATACTTCCATCTCCTACATCAGAGTAGTCAAAACCAAGATTTAATGTAGCCGTTAAATTTTCCTGGAACGGCATTATATAGTCAAATTTAGCACTACCAATTGTACGATATGTCGTAGCTTCATCTTTAGTTTGTTCCAACAATGCCATTGGATTTGCCGGTGCAATCGAAATTGGATTACCATTTTGCCCCGTCCAGGCGTAATAGTTGCCAAAGTTATTTTCTACACTTACTGGTTTTGTGGGATCGTACGTAATAGCCGTATTAATGGCTCCACGCTCAGCAAACCGGTTATCAACACGTGATCCTTTTAAGTTAAGATCAACTTGTAAGTCATCATCAAGAAAAGAAGGATTCACTGCGATAGATCCCGTAAAACGATCCATACTGGATGTTTTGAGGATACCGTTGCTGCCATTGAACCCTAAAGAAACGCGATATGGGACGTTACTTGCTGCACCCGAGAAACTGATGTTGTGTTCTTGACTTATGGCATCATCATAAATTTGACTTTGCCAGTTTGTATTTGCATCCCCGAGTAGTTGTTGAGCAGATGGATTCAGGTTTTCTTCAACGGTCGAACGAAATTCATTAGCTGAAAGAACATCCACCTCTTTGGTTTTGGTTTGATACGAGAGTTTGCCGGTGTAGCTGGCTTCAAATCCTCGTTCGGCACTGCCGCGCTTGGTAGTGATAAGAATCACACCATTTGAAGCACGTGAACCATAAATGGCTGTTGCTGAGGCATCTTTCAGAATGGAAATTGATTCGATATCATTGGGATTAATAGTATTAAGTGGATTACGCATCCCTGAAACACTTTCCCCATCAAGAGGCACCCCGTCAACCACAAAGAGGGGATCGTTGCTTGCTGACAGGGAAGACCCACCGCGAATTCGTATGGTTGTTCCACTGCCGGGTGCACCATCATTTGATGTGACGTTAACACCAGCGGCTTTACCTTGAAACAATTCACCAGCATTCGTAACAGCTCCTTCGTTAAAATCACTAGCATTGACGGCTGTCACCGAACCGGTATTATCATCGACATCCTGTGTTCCGTAACCAATAACAACAACATCTTCTAACTGTTGTACATCGGGAGAGAGCGAAACTTCGATGTTTTGTTGTCCGTTAAGAGGTACTTCTTGGGTAACGTAACCGACAAAAGAAAAGACCAGTGTTTCTTCTAATGAAGGTACATTTAAGGTGAATTCACCGTCTATGTTAGTAGCCGTTCCGCGTTCGGGCATATCTTTGACCGTAATATTAACACCGGGCAGGGTTTCACCTGTTTCGGCATCTATTACCGTTCCCGAAACGGAAGTCTGTGCTAATCCGGGTAGTGTAAGACCCAAGATCAGGCATGACGTAATGAGTAGCTTTTTGATAGGTATCATAGAGTTTGGTTTAGATTATTGTGGATATTCTGAACATACTTTTCAGTAGCTAAGTGTGTTGATCGAATTTAAAATGTTACTTATGAAAGCGCTTACATTCCGTACAAAAAAATAAGGATTCCAGTAGATTATGTAAGCGCTTTCATTGCTTCTGATATCTAAGGATTTCTATGGAGAGTTTCAAGTGGTTTTAAATTACATTTTGCTCATACCTTCAGCAATGATATTGCCTGAAGGTATTAAATTTTCGGTTGATATTGTTGCGGGGATGAAATGATTTTGGGTGTTATCGGGTTTACTATCTCTCGAATCAAAAATAATTAAGAATGGATTGTATGCGAGAACAGGTAACAACGCTGGGAGAATTAAGGGCTTCGGATTGGCAATCGAAATCGGTGAAAGAAGAAGTGCGTCAAAATCTTATTAAAAAGATAAAAGCCGATGAGCCGATCTTTTCCAATATTTTGGGATATGATAATTCGGTAATCCCTCAGTTGCAAAATGCGCTGTTGTCCAAGCATGATATTATTTTACTGGGGCTAAGGGGGCAGGCCAAGACGAAGATATTACGTCAGCTTACAGTCTTGTTGGATGAGTATATGCCTATTGTGCGGGGATCAGAGATCAACGATGATCCTTTTAATCCAATATCAAAATATGCCCGTGAGCTGGTGGATGAAAAAGGCGATGATACGCCGATTGAATGGATACACCGAAGTGAACGCTATGGCGAAAAACTGGCTACCCCGGATACGGCTGTGGCAGATCTTATTGGTGATATTGATCCTATTAAAGCAGCGGCTGAAAAACTAACCTTGGCCAATGAAAATGTGATCAATTTTGGATTGGTCCCCCGTACCAATCGGGGAATTTTTGCTATTAACGAGCTTCCTGATCTGCAGCCGCGTATACAGGTGGCGCTCCTTAATATTATGCAGGAGCGCGATATCCAGATTCGAGGTTTTAATGTGCGTATCCCGCTGGATGTACTGATGGTGTTTTCTGCCAATCCCGAAGATTATACCAACCGTGGTAGTATTATCACACCGCTAAAAGATCGAATCGACTCCCAGATTTTAACGCATTATCCCAAAGAGTTAGACACGGGAATGAAAATTACCGATCAAGAGGCCTGGATTTCCAGAGATAGTGCCATTGAGGTTACGGTTCCTTCTATTATTAAAGAGTTGTTAGAACAGGTGGCGTTTGTAGCTCGTGAATCGGAATACATCGATCAGAAAAGCGGAGTTTCTACAAGAATGACGATTACGGCGATGGAGCAACTGGTTTCTGCGGCAGAGCGCAGGGCATTAACAAATGGTGAGGAGAATACGACGGTTCGTATTACGGATGTGTTTCATATTTTGCCGGCGTTGACTGGAAAGCTGGAACTTGTTTATGAAGGTGAGCAGGAGGGGGCTCTCAATGTAGCCAAGCATATCATTGGTAAAGCGATAAAGAAAACATTTGCCCAGTATTTTCCTGATCCTGCAGAGCAGAAGAAAAGTGAGGAAAACATGTACCAACCGGTTTTAGATTGGTTTGCTGATGGAAATACACTGGAGATTGGTGATACCATAAGTCAGGATGAATATGAGCAAAAATTGAAATCTGTAGAAGGTTTAGCTTCTCTTGTAGATGGCAATTCACTGTTGGATAAGAGTAGCAATAAGTTTGTATTAATGGATTTTGTGATTGAAGCGTTGCACCAGCATTCGATGGTGGGTAAAGAGGATTTAGACAATGTCCGAAGTTATTCGGATATGCTGGGTAGCATGCTCGGATCTATTGACGATCTGGATGATTTCGATGATTTTGATAAGTGATTGTGATTGCAAGTAGGTTGATAAGGCCTTATATTTAGCGACTGAATAAAGCAATAAAGAAATTAATTGATCCCATGAAAGACGGAATTCACCCAGAGTACAACGAAATCACGGTTGTGATGAGCGATGGTACAGAATTTAAGACTCGCAGTACGATGGATACCCAAGACGGTGTGTATCGAAGCGAGGTTGATTCTAAAAACCATCCCTTTTACACCGGTAACATGAACTTCCAGAAGAAGGCCGGACGTATCGATCGTTTCAAGAAGCGTTACGGAAAAGAAGACTAAGTACTGGAAGATTTGGAATTTTGGGGTGCATTTCGATGAGAGATGCATCCTTTTTTTTATTTGTGAAAACTATATAGCCCATCCATTTTTATGAATATATCTTCGTTTACTGTTGGACCTTTTGCTGAAAATACTTATCTGTTGACCGAAGGAGGGGAGGCCTTGCTAATTGATCCCGGTTTTGTAGAAGATCAAGAATTTGAGCACGTAAAAAAGAAGCTTCGGGAGCATGATATTGATCTCCTTGCGGTACTGCTAACACATGCCCATGTCGATCATGTATTGGGATTACAGCGTGTGCTGGATGATTTTGATGTGCCCGTCTATCTTAGTGAAAGGGATCGGTACTTGTGGAATAATTTCGGGTCCCAGGCGGCGATGTTCGGCCTAACTTCCAATGATTTTGATTTTGAGCCGGAAGTATTACCCGTTACAGAAGAATGGCAGATTGGTGATTTTTCGTTTGATGTGCGCTACACGCCGGGTCATGCGCCCGATCATGTATCCCTGTATAGTTCAGAGGATGGAATTGTTATTGCCGGAGATGCTCTCTTCCGAGAAGGCATTGGACGAACTGATCTTTACAAAGGAGATTTTAAGGTGTTGGAAAAAGCAATTCGTGAACAGCTTTATTCCCTTCCGGATGATACAGTGGTGTATCCCGGACACGGGCCAAAAACGACTATTGGGCACGAAAAGCAGGCCAATCCCTTTGTAAAAGCATAGGTTACTCTCCTTCGTTTTCTTCTCGTAAAGCTTTCAACCGAGCTATCTCTTCGTTATAGTGGTCCTTTTTATTAGGATGAAGATTTATTAGCTGCTCATATGTATTGATGGCAGCACTAAATTTTCCTTGCCGTTCATGAATTTGAGCCAGGGTTTCTGATACGATATCATCGACATTATCACCTGGCATTTGTTTTTTAGATTTAGTTTGTGTCTCTTCTTCTTTTTGCGGACGAATCCTCTTTGATTCTACAGAAGAAAGTTTTTCAATGAGGGAGTCCAGATTAAGAACCGGGCCGGGTTCATCAATCGTAGAAGAGGTTTTTGTAGAAGCAGATGTAGATTCAGGGGTCCATGCTTCTAAAGTGTTAGGATGACTCAAATAGTAATGCAGCTTTTCAAAGAAAGGACTGCCGGGAGCAAATATCCGTGCCTTGAGAGCTTCGTCTACCGCTTGATCGTCCATACCTTCGAGGTGATAAAACCAAGCCAAAAGAAAGTGTCCCACCGCATCGGGACCACGTTTTTTGAGCTGTTTTTTTAAGCGTTTTGTTGCTTCAATAGGTTCTTTATCAAAATGTTCGGCATACGAAGCAAGAGATTTAGGAATTTTGAACGGTAATTGAGGCATTGGCTAAATTTTACTGATTCCCAACCGATTTAGAGTTCAATTATATACACAGATTTATAAAAACGATCAAAATGGAATTTGATATTACCAACCGCTTACAGCATCGTTAAACATATTATTAGCCACTTGATTGAGGGCTTCAGCAGCGGCATTGGTTTCTCCTTCGATAGGATTTTCATTGGTATCGTATGTTTCTGATCCCCGGAAAGTGCTACTCCATTCTGCCTGTTCGTTGTCGGTGTATTGAAAAGTAGCCCGAACGGTAATAGTAACTTCATTAAGGCTACTTTGTCCCTCACCCGTTACACTAAATGGTTCGTTGGCATAGTTGGTAATAGATCCTTCCAGAACTGCATCGGCAACATCCCGAGAATTGGCAAGCTGTAAACGGGTTTGATTGATAAAACGATTAATGAGTGCTTCATTTAGACGATCACTTAGGTTACCAACACCCCCTGACGATTGATCTGCAAAGAAGGGAATATAAATAGAATTTACATCATCGGGGATTGAGGTGCCGGTAAAACTATAGCGAAAACAACCACTTAGCGCAAATGCGATAATGAGTATCGCAACTACACCTGAATTATTATTGTAGATCATATTGGTCCAGCTTACGGTAAAGAGTACGTTCACTTACGCCCAGGGCTTCGGATGCTTTGCGCCGGTTGCCATCATATTTTTTAAGAGCTTGTTCGATCAAAAACTGTTCGGCCTTTTCAATAGAAGGAATATTCTCTTCACTAAAAAATTTCGAAAATGCATTTTCTTCCGTTTCATCTTCTTCAGAAATATCAGCTTCCGTAAAAGAATCGATACCTCCAATTTCTTCATCTGCGGCATCACCTACGTTTATGTCCCTATCTGACATATTACCTTGGCTAAACTCATCTTGGATGTTCTGAGGTAATGCTTTCATATTTTTTTGCGAGAAGGTGGAGTAGAGAAATGTACCCAACATTTTTTTCAGGTCGCCAATATCACTTTGCAGTTCAACCAAAGCCCGGTAAATAAGACGTTGGTCTTCACCACCAAGGGAGCCGTTGGATTGTTGATTGGACTCTTTATCCGCAAGAATAGGTAAGTTATCAGCTGAACCGGTATGTTGCCGTCCCTTGAGGTATTTCTGAAGTGTATCAGTATCAATGAATTGTGACTTTTCGAGTACAACCAGTTGCTCGGCTACATTTCGAAGTTCACGGACGTTCCCCGGCCAACGATATGAAATTAAAAGCTCTTTGGCTTCATCTGAAAATCCTTTAAAAACAGAATCGTATTTGGCAGAAAATTCAGTAACAAATTTTCGAAATATGGGGATAATATCATCGGGACGCTCGCGAAGAGGGGGGAGCTTAACCTTGACCGTATCCAGCCGGTAATACAAGTCTTCTCTGAATTCTTCATCCTGAACCAACTGCCACAAATCTTTATTGGTAGCTGCTACAACACGGACATCTGTTTTTCGAACTTTACTGGAGCCTACACGGAAATATTCCCCCGTTTCAAGGACACGCAATAATTTTACTTGTACATTTGCGGGAGTATCGCCAATCTCATCCAAAAAGATGGTACCGTTGTCAGCTTTTTCAAAATACCCTTGACGTGCTTCGTGTGCTCCGGTAAAAGCACCTTTTTCGTGACCAAAAAGTTCACTTTCAATAATCCCTTCGGGAATGGCTCCACAGTTGACAATCACCATATCGTTATCTTTGCGGTGACTAATCTCGTGGATGGCTTTGGCGGTTACATCCTTACCAACTCCACTTTCACCTTGAAGAAGGACGGTAATATCAGTATCGGCCACTTGGATAACTTTGTCAATGACTTGCTTTAGCGCGGCCGATTCGCCAATAAGTCCAAATTGTTCTTGAAATGCTTCACGATCCATAGAGGAGAAGCTGATTAAACTAAATTTGTATTAAGCTCTTTTATGTATATAAAGGTAATAATTACTGCTTTAGATCCATAAACAATTAATGTGAATTGTCCGGTCAGCAGGGGTTCGTATTAAGTAATAATTGACGATTAAGCCGCAACAGTTTCTTGGTCATACTCTTTAATACTACTTTTCTTGATAACATCACCCATCAAAGTTGCAGAGGTACAGTCGGTAATGGTCACTTCAACATAGTCGCCTTTTTCGAGATTATCTTGACGGTCAAAAACAACCATTTTATTTGTATCGGTACGGCCGCATAGTTGCTCATCAGAGCGCTTACTGGTGCCTTCAACCAAGACAAGATGACGTCGGCCAATTTCTTTTTTGTTGAGCTCTTCCTGGATATTCATTTGCTGTTCAATAATCTCTGAGAGACGACGTTTTTTAACATCTTCCGGCACATCGTCTTCGTATTTGCGCTGAGCTAAGGTGCGTCCGCGTTCAGAATAAGCAAACATATACGCAAGATCGTATTTCACCTTGGCCATAAGTGACATCGTATCCTCATGCTCTTCTTCGGTCTCTCCACAAAAACCAGTAATAATATCGGTCGATAAGGTAACTCCCGGAATGATATCTCGCATTTTTTCAACCAGTTCTAAATATTGTTCGCGGGTATACGGACGTCGCATTCGTTCGAGCACCTCGTTATTTCCGGATTGAGCTGGAATGTGGATATAATTACAGAGGTTTGGTTGCTCGGCAATAATTTCGAGCAATTCTTCCGGGAAGTCTTTGGGATGTGGAGAGGAGAAGCGAATGCGCATTTCTGGATCAACCTGGCTGGCCTTGTACATCAGATCGGCAAAAGAATTTTCCCCATCGTCGTAAGAGTTTACGTTTTGTCCCAGCAGGGTAACCTCTTTATATCCTTGATTGCTAAGCTGTTGAAGTTCTTCAATAATACTGTCAGCCTTGCGACTGCGTTCTCGTCCACGTGTAAAGGGAACCACGCAAAATGCACACATATTATCGCAGCCACGCATAATCGTAACAAAAGCACTCACCCCATTATCATTTCGGCGCACCGGCTTGATATCAGCATAGGTTTCTTCGAGCGAAAGGATCGTATTTACAGCTTTGCGTCCGTCATCGACATCCGAAAGCAACTTGGGCAGGTCGCGATAGGCATCCGGACCTACGACAAGATCAACGAGCTCTTCTTTTTCCATAATTTTTTCGCGGATACGTTCGGCCATACAGCCCAGAACGCCTACTGTCATGTCTTTGTCTCGTTCCCTTTTAAGTGCTTTAAACTCTTTAAGGCGATTCCAAACGCGTTCTTCGGCATTTTCCCGGATCGAACAAGTGTTAATAAAAACAACTTCAGCATCGTCAGGTTCGTTGACCGGCTGCATGCCTTCTTCCATCAAAATGGAGTTGACAATTTCGGTGTCAGAAACGTTCATTTGACAGCCGTACGTTTCGATATAAAAGTTACGTTGATCCACGTTAGAACGGTGTTTTGTTACGAATTGATTAGACTGGTGAATATAAGGAGAGTTTAGCTCTTTATGAAGCTGTTGTTTTAGGTTGGTAACAGGGTATAAAGAGCCAAAGGTTTATCTTATGACGATATTAAGAATTTCAAAATGCAGGTCTGGTTACAACGATAAACGTTGCAACCAGATAAAAGCACTTGAAAAAGTATAGATTTAATTTGGCCAGGTGTCGGGAGTTTTACGCCATTCGGCCAATGTCTCCAGATCAGATTTATTCACGTAATCGTGTTCGCTGGCTACATCAATAAGCGTAGAATAGTCGGTAAGGGTAAACATAGGTACGCCCGCATCCTTAAATCGTTTGGTCGCTTTATCAAATCCATAGGTGAAAATGCTTAGCACGGCTTCAATTTCGGCGCTGATAAACTGCAGGGCTTCGACTACTGAAATAGCCGACCCGCCGGTAGAAATAAGGTCTTCAATAATTACCGTGGTTTCGCCTTTTTGGATGCCACCTTCAATCTGGTTACCCAGCCCGTAAGCTTTTGCTTTGGCACGGACATATGACATTGGTTTATCCATATTTTCGGCTACCCAAGCCGCGTGGGGGATACCTGCAGTGGCGGTACCCGTAATGACATCAACGTCAGAATATTTTTCGTTTATAAATTCAACGAACTTTTTCGCAATCTTCTTACGTATTTTTGGATAACGCATCGTCAGCCGGTTATCACAATAGATAGGGGAATTCCAACCCGAAGACCACGTAAATGGATCGTTGGGGCGGAGGATAACCGCGTTAATCTTAAGTAAATCGAGTGCAATTTCTTTTGAAAATTGTTGATCAATAATCATATCCAATTCTTTTCAGTTTATTTTGTGATCAAATACTCACTGATGATAGTGCAATTTTATTAAGGTGTTAGAATCCAAATATTATGATTAGATGATATCTAAAATAAAAAGTAATCCATGCATACAGATAAAGGCATATACGCCTGCCAGGAGATCATCTAACAAAATGCCCCAGCCACCTGGTACGCTTTGCAGCTTGTTGACCCCCAGTGGTTTTTGAATATCAAAAAAACGAAAGAAGATAAAACCAACAAGCAGGAGCGATAAATCGTATGTCAGTTCTCCTGTAAATGAGATAGCAACAAATGCCATAGCCTGGCCAGCAAACTCATCCATCACCAGGGGAGAAGGGTCGCCGCCCCATGCTTCTTCGCATGCCTCTGATACCCATACGGTCAAAAATGAAAAGAGTACAGTTAGTAAAGCCATTCCTATAACAGGACTATACGTCCCCATAAAGTAAATAGGAAATAGCGCAAAGAAGCTACCCCATGTGCCGGGGGCATTGGGCAAAAATCCCGCATAGAAACAACTACCGAGTATCGGTTTTAGTTTTGGCATCACTGTGTATTGAAAAAATATTTTTATTTATATAAATGTATTCTAATCCTGAGTATACGGTGATAATAACGATGGCGATCATGGCCCATCCTAAAAGCCCGGACTCTAATAGCTGAATGCAGTAGGCACTAAGCCAGACATCCGTTTCGATAAAAACACCTACCATTAATACCAGATACAAAAAGAACATCTGGCTCAGGGTTTTTACTTTGGCTGTAAGTCGGGTATCCATAGTGATGTTACGGTAGTCAGCCAGCATACGCATCCCTGTAACTAAAATATCCCTAAAGACGATAACCCCTATAGCCCACCATGGAAATTGTCCGGCATCAATAAAGGGCAAACAGATAAAACCTGCAAAAGTTAAAAATTTATCAGCCAGTGGGTCTAAGAAAACCCCGTAATCGCTTTCTACACCATATAGTCGCGCAATATATCCATCAAAAAAATCGGTGACTACAGCAACGGCAAAAATACCTACACTAAGAGCACGCCACACTACTTCGTCCTGAACATACAGGATCAAAAAGATAGGAGCTAAAATTATCCGGATGGTGCTCAGTATGTTGGGTATTCGACGCACGGCCCAAAGATAGTAATTGTTATAGAGAATTAAATCTTTTTTGTAGAGCAATTATTTGCTTCGAAAAGGGGTGATTGTTTAATATTTTGATCAGCGTTTTATGAATTCCTTAAACCTTTTGATACATGCAGTGTAGAATTGTCAGCATAGGTAACGAACTGCTGATTGGCGATACCGTAAATACGAATGCCAGCTGGTTAGGCGATGTGCTTACCGAGGCCGGTATTGAGGTGACGCATGTTTATACCATTGGGGATGATTTGCAGATCATGAAAGAAGTGCTTGAAGAATCGCTTTCCGCTTCCGATCTGGTCATCACAACTGGGGGATTGGGGCCTACTCATGATGATATCACCAAGCAGGCTGTAACCGAACTTTTTGATTGTGAGCTTGTTTTGGATGAATCGGTACTCAAATTCATTAAAAAAGTATTTAAAAAGCGTAATATCCCTTTTAGTCAGTCGAATTACCATCAGGCCGAAGTGCCGGATTGCTGTGAGGTATTTTTTAATACGCAGGGTACAGCACCAGGCATGTGGTTCGATAGGGATGGGGTAAAGCTGGCGGTACTGCCGGGGGTACCCCACGAAATGAAGCATCTGGTGAATGAAAAAGTGTTGCCCAGGATTCGCAAGATTAATGGAGAAACGGAGTTTCGCCGCTCTCATTATATTACTACGGCTGGCATTGGTGAAAGTACACTTAGTGATGAGATTATTGGTTCGCTGGATGACGTCCTGCCTGACCATGTAAGTGTAGCCTATCTACCAAGTACACAGGGTACGCGTATCCGTATAAGTGCCTTCGGTCGATCCGATAAGGAGATTGATGACCGTATTGGTATAGTCATTAGTCACATCAAGAAGAAGGCTGGTAAATACATTATTGGAGAGGGCAAGGATTGGAATTTGTCGCAATCTGTTGGAGAATTGCTGGTTGAAAAAGGGCTCACAATAAGTGTCGCTGAGAGTTGTACCGGCGGACATATTGCCAATGCTATAACCGACGTGCCGGGCAGTAGTCGATATATGCTGGGCGGCCTTATTGCGTATGCCAACAGCGTCAAAGTTAATCAGCTTGGGGTTTTATCGGATGATTTAGAGAGCCAGGGTGCGGTAAGTAAAGTGGTGGCGCTGCAAATGGCAAAAGGCGTAGCTGAGCGTTTGGGTGCCGATATTGGTATCTCCACAACGGGGGTGGCCGGACCCGGAGGAGGAACGAAGGAAAAGCCGGTCGGTACAGTTTGGATTGGATGTTGGAGCAGTAAAGAACATTTTGCAATCAGGGCACGATTTACCAATGATCGACTCATCAATAAAGAACGCTCGTCGGCCGTTGCCTTAGAGATAGTCCGCCGCTCCATTTTGGGAATAGATGAAATGCCATACGGATTTAAAAAACAGTCTGCTTGAAATCATTACGTATTACATATCTTATTTGTTTGCTGCTGGGGTTTTCCTCAGTGGGTATGGCGCAGGTGGATACCACAGCTGTAGATTCGGTAGCCTTGGATTCGACAGTCATTGACACGCTTTTTTTATTTAGTCCAGAGTACACCTTTCCTGCTGATACAGTAGCTCTTAGTACAACCGCTACGGATACCCTATTTTTATTTCCACCCACCTTTTCTGCTGCCAACGATACTATAGAGATAGGAGAAGAGAAGGAACAGCTTGTGGAGATACAACCATGGGACTTTCGTGCGCCAACGGGAGCTAAAAAGGCAGCAACTGATAGTACCTTGCGATGGCAAAACTGGCCGGACTGGACGTATAAACTAAATCGTGAACCCGGGATTATAAGTTATCGGCTGGGGACCAGCTACCGATCGAATGCCGTGCAGCGTAATGCGCATGAGCCGCGTTATCAGCAGTTATATTGGGAGGATATTTCACTTAATGACCCGGTTTCGGGAACGGTAAATTGGGGAATTATTCCACAGAGTAAGGTTTCGGCGTTTTATGAGCGTGATGTGGGTACAATCCATCGATCTCGGTATTTTAATCACCAATATTACATCAATAAGCCACTGTCGAGGTTAATATACAGCGAAAGTAAGTTTAACCATCGCAACCTTGAGTTTGAAGTGAGCCATAATTTGTCCCAGCGTACTAATATTGAACTGAGCTATT
Organism: Fodinibius sp. Rm-B-1B1-1; assembly: GCF_038594945.1. NCBI lineage: Bacteria > Pseudomonadati > Balneolota > Balneolia > Balneolales > Balneolaceae > Fodinibius > Fodinibius alkaliphilus. The sequence continues at coordinate 1,149,302 of NZ_JBCFYD010000002.1, read as the reverse complement.
GGGATCGACGCACAGGGGGTGAATATGATAATTCTCAAACTACCGGTCGACAAATTTATGCCAAAGCCAGTCATCATTTGGGGAACAACCAGTATTTGAAATTAAACTACGTTACTAATAGTGATGATGTGAGTCTACCATTTGGATACAACATTCCCAACCATTTTGCCTACAACTTTGATCGTTATACGACCTCTCCTAATCAACCATCTGCAGTTTCTGAGAAGAGCACCAGTATATTGGCTTTGAACTACTATCAACGCAAGGCTGATTCAACGGAAACCAACGATCACTTCCGGGTGGGATTATTTCGTAAAGCCAATGAACGCTTGATAGATGTAACAAACGACACCACCGGGTATAGCTTATCATCGTATGGTGCAAATATTCGTAAATGGTGGCAGTGGGGCGGGCTGGAGTTGGAAGGGGGAGCTAATGGCCAGTACTTTTTAAACAATACGCCCACACAACGAAGTTTCTTCGCTGATAACTGGGGCACAGCCAGGGTTGATGGTAGCTTGAGTATTGATGTGATTCCATTTTTAAGCCTGATTGGCGATGCTGAATTTCAAATTAGAAGCGATGGGTTTCAGTCTTATTTGCTGAATGGGGAAGGAGAAATGTTTATAGGCGATTTTCTGCTTTCAGCCGGACTCTCATCGGGATCGGTAATGCCTACGCCGCAACAGCTGTATTGGGATTCCCAGAATTTAAATGGTAACCCAGACTTACAAAATGAAAAAGTGCAGGAGGTTCGCGGGGAGCTTAAATATCATATTACTCCTGATACTAAAATTGGCGTTCGCGGGCAGCATAAAGATATTACCGATGGCATTATGATGTCGGATAGTTTGTTTGCAAATGTTGATAGCTATGCCTCGCAGTCGGCTACGGCCTTTTTCGAATGGAATTTGACCCATTTTGAATTTGAAGGATCAACGATTTTCCATCGCTTTGCAGACAGTTATCTTTCGCCGACGGGAACTATTCCTATGCAGCCACAGGAACGTTTGTGGTTAAAAGGTAGTGCGTATTGGAAGGGCTATCTTTTTGATCGTGCTACGTATGTAAAAGCGGGTGTTTCCGGGATGGCGTCGCCATTTCGGTACCAGGCCGATCACTATAATCCTACATTAAATTTTTGGCAACCGCTGAGTGCTGATCAGCAGTTGCCGATGTATAATCGATTAGATGTAGATATATCGGCACGGGTGCGGTCAATTATGTTTATTTTGCGATGGGAAAATGTGCTTGACGATGTTAGTCAACTCGGCTACTTTGAGACTGCTCAATATCCCATGTCGCAACGGCGATTTATTTTTAGCGTACGGGCACTTTTTAGAAATTAAAATTGACTTTACAGCATGAGTTTAGGTTATGTAGTTAAAGAAGGTATTGCCGGAATAAGTCGTGCACGTCTGGCAGCATTTACATCCATGTTCTCACTGTTCATTGCAGTTTTGCTGTTGGGATTGTTGGCTCGATTGGGATACAATGGCTATGAGGTTGCCCAATCGCTTAAACAGTCGATTGATGTAGAGGTTTTTTTGGTAGATCTTGATGATCGTACTACCAATGAACTGTCTCGGGAGTTTGAACAGCAACAACTGGTTCAGGAGGTTACCTACATTTCGAAAGACAGTGCTGCGGCAATTTTTGAAAATGAATTTGGCGCGGCGGGGAGTTCATTAGCTGATCTAAAATTTTTGCCTGCTTCCTTTAAGCTCAATATCGATCCCGATGCTGATGTATCGCAAGTGGATTCGCTGGTTGGTGAAATTCAGGAATATCGCGGTGTGGATGAGGTACAGTTTAATCAGCAATTGCTCAAACGTATAGAATCAAACTTTGAGACAGCAGCAATGGTTGGTGGTGGTTTGGGCGTTTTAATTTTGCTTGCCTCGATGATTTTGGTTTTTAACACAATTCGGTTGACGATCTATGCCAAACGTGATCTTATTAAAGCAATGAAATTGGTAGGAGCGACCAATGGATTTATTCGTCGACCCTTTGTTGTAGAAGGCGTTTTGCAGGGGCTTATTGCAGGCTTGCTTGCTGTGGGAGTAATGTTTGGCGCATTCCATTATATTCTACCCGAATATATACCCCAGTTGGGAATACTTGAATGGCCATTTGGTCGCTGGTATTACCTTTGCGGAGCGATGTTGTTGCTGGCAGTGTTTATGGGTTTTTGGGGCAGCCAGTGGGCTGCGCGGAAGTTTATTAAAGAAACTTCTATTTCAGAGTAGAGAATAGAAAGTAGGTGGTTTGGATTCAGTTAACTGCTGCAGATCAATAAAAAATCCTGCTCGGCATTTAACCGAACAGGATTCATTTATGGCCTTATTTATTATCTAGTCCCAATCATATTGGGGATTCCCCCAACTGTTAGTAAGACCATCGAAGTGGGTAATCCTTACAATTTTTTTAGAATTTTATTAAAAGCGTTGGGAGAGAAATTGATCCACCCATGTTGATGCTACTAATTTTCAAAGTTATAAACTTGAATTAGGAGGGGAAGAAAACGTTGAAGTAAATAATCCTACTTTCGCTTATCTTTAATATATACCGCTTTCGATTGCCCTTCACCTGTTGAGCGTTCTTCAATCTGAAAGAGATTTATAGCTTTCACAAGGTTGCTTAGCTTACGGTATCCATAATTACGTGGATCAAATTCGGGAGACTGTTTGGCGATATAACTGCCTGCTTGGCCCAGATGTGCCCAGCCACTTTCATCAGAAGAAGCTTCAATGGCATTCCGCATCAAATTAACGAGCTTCGTATCTTGTTTTAGTTCGTTGGTACTCATACGGTGGATAGAGGATTCTTCGGTAGTTTCTTCCTCACTTCGCAGCACTTCGGTATAGATAAACTTATCACAAGCCGCTACAAAAGGATCAGGCGTTTTCTGTTCGCCAAATCCGTATACAACAAGTCCTTCTTCACGAATACGGGCAGCCAGCTTAGTAAAATCACTATCGCTTGATACAATGCAGAAGCCATCAAACTGGCCAGTGTATAGCAGATCCATAGCATCAATAATCATGGCGCTGTCGGTGGCATTTTTGCCAGTGGTGTAGCCAAATTGTTGTATGGGCTGAATGGAGTGATCGAGGAGGTGTTCTTTCCAGCCGCGGAGTTTGGTGGAAGTCCAGTCGCCGTAAATGCGTTTAACATTCGCTGTACCATATTTGGCAATTTCAGCTAAAAGTCCCTCAACAATGGCAGGTTGAGCGTTATCGGCATCGACGAGCACCGCTAATTTGTGGGAAGTTTCTTGATCCATATTTCATATTACATTCAATTAAAGTGATAAGGGCATTAATTTACGATATTAACGCTTAACTCCAAGAGGAGAGCCCATTGTATAGCTGAAGTTGTATCCATGGGATTGTTTGCAATTACCTATTCAAGGGCAAAATCAGCTATCGCTCCGCGACCAACTTTTGATTAAATCATGCACAACATTTTTTTCGAAAATTAACAGTAAGTCCTTTTGAACGGGATTTGGAGAGGGTTGGACGTCAATATTTAACATTGGCTTAACAAAAGACTCTAAATTTTAAAATACATTTAAACATCAAATTTCAGCGCACAAAATCACATAAACGGTCAATTCTAAATTATTGAGATAATGGTTAAAAAAATATTTGTACTTATCCTGTTCAGCGGTGTTTTCTTATATTCATGCGGATCAGGTGGATCCACAGAGCAAATCCAGATTGATGGGTCCAGCACTGTTTTTCCGTTAACCGAAGCCATTGCAGAAGAGTATAGAAGTGAGGCTCCCAATGTTCGTGTTACGGTTGGTCGCTCAGGAACAGGTGGGGGATTCCAAAAGTTTATCCGTGGAGATATTGATATTAATAATGCCTCCCGTGAGATAAAAGAAAGTGAAGTGGAGGTGGCGCGTGAGAATGGCATAGAATTCCTTGAGCTTTCTGTGGCTTATGATGGTTTGTCGGTTGTTGTGCATCCCGATAACGACTGGGTGGATTATATAACGGTTGAGGAGCTTAGAAAAATTTGGGAGCCCGAAGCACAGGGTGAGATAATGAATTGGAGTGATGTGCGCGAAGAATGGCCCGATCGTCCCATTAATTTGTATGGCCCTGGAACGGCATCAGGAACCTATGATTATTTTACAGAAGCTATTGTAGGTGAAAGTGGAGCAAGTCGAGGCGATTTTACGGCAAGTGAAGATGATAATGTGTTGGTACAGGGGGTGAGTACTGATCAGAATGCTCTTGGCTTTTTTGGTTTGGCATATTACGAGGAAAACACAGAGAAGTTGAAAGTTGTGCCTGTAAAGAATGGTGACAAAGATCCAGTTGAGCCTACCGTTCAGACGGTATCCAACAACACTTATACACCGCTTTCCCGACCACTTTTTATTTACGTTACGGATAAGGCCGCTCAACAATCGACGACTAAAGATTTTGTTAACTTCTACTTAAATAATGCCTCTAACGTTACTCGTTCGGTGGGATATGTTGCAATGCCTGACTCTCTTTACCAGAAAGAGCTAAACAAGTTCGAAAAATTTAGCGCTCAATCAGTTAGCGATACAACTGTAGCCGAATAATTGTTGATTGTTGCCAGGCAAATCTGGCAACAGTTTTAAAATCCTACTTAGTCAGGTATGCGAGTACAAGAAAAGATCATTGAAAAAATTCTGGCCTTATGTGCCATTATTACCATACTTACGACGCTTGGAATTATCTTGATTCTGGCTGTTGAGGCGGTAAGCTTTTTTGGCGAAGTAAGTATGGTCGAATTTTTTACTTCAACAGAGTGGACTCCGCTTTTTACGCAAAAGAGTTATGGAATACTCCCACTGCTGTCGGGGACGGCATTAACAACCTTGATTGCAATTGCAGTGGCATTGCCGGTGGGTATTATTATCGCGGTTTATCTAAATGAATATGCCACCGATCGGATGCGCCGGATTTTAAAGCCCCTGTTAGAAGTTTTGGCGGTAGTTCCTACAGTTGTATACGGTTTTTTTGCGCTGATGATAGTGACGCCATTTTTAAAGATGTTTATCCCCGGCATATCGGGATTTAATGCCCTTTCGCCCGGTCTCGTTATGGGGATTATGATTATCCCCTTTGTATCTTCACTCAGTGAAGATGCGTTGAGCTCAGTTCCCGATTCACTGCGTCAGGCATCTTTTGGGATGGGATCGACAAAGTTTCAGACTGCTTTCCGCGTGATGGTTCCGGCCGCCTCATCAGGGATTATTGTCTCGGCTATCTTGGCGCTTTCTCGAGCCGTAGGCGAAACAATGATTGTAGCTATTGCAGCAGGTATGCAGCCGCGCTTTTCGTTTGATCCCACCGTGCCCATACAAACGATAACCTCCTATATTGTTCAGGTAAGTATGGGAGACGTTCCACACGGATCAATAGCATACCAGACTATTTTTGCGGCCGGTATTACGCTCTTTGTGTTCACTTTTATCCTGAACAATATTAGCTATTGGATCAAATCAAGATATCAGGAGAAATATGAATAACGCTCAGAAAAGCAGACTGTTAGATAAAGGTTTTCGTTACCTCGGTATCGGCATCACGATTTTGTGCCTGTTGGTATTGGCAATCTTCGTGGGATTTGTGATTTATATGGGGATTGAGCGACTCAGTTGGGATTTTTTGATCAGTTTGCCGTCCCGTTTTGCTGAACAATCCGGTATTTATACGGCTTGGATTGGTACCGTTTGGGTATTGGTATTTACAACGATTATTTCATTTCCACTGGGAGTTGGCGCGGGCATTTATTTAGAAGAATATGGCAAAAAAAGTCGACTCGCTACCTTCCTGGAAATTAATATAGCGAACCTGGCAGGAGTGCCTTCTATTATTTATGGTTTGCTCGGACTCGAAGTGTTTGTCCGCATGATGAAGATGGGCAACAGCATTTTAGCTGGTTCGCTTACGTTGGCGCTGTTGATTTTGCCGATCATTATTGTATCAACCCGAGAATCACTCCGTGCGGTTCCAAGCACGGTTCGGGATGCCTCGAATGCACTTGGGGCATCAAAATGGCAGACAATTTGGCATCAGATATTGCCAGCTTCTTTTGGCGGTATATTGACGGGGGTTATTCTGGCGCTATCGCGAGCAGTAGGTGAAACGGCGCCGCTGATTGTGGTAGGTGCACTGGCGTATGTTCCATTTGCGCCAGCGGGACCATTGGACGAATTTACCGTGCTGCCCATACAGATTTTCAATTGGGTTTCACGTCCGCAAGAAGAGTTTTTGATTAATGCTGCGGCAGCAATTATCGTATTATTGTTGATAACGTTTGCGATGAATGGTATTGCGGTTTACCTGCGTAATAAGTGGCAACGTAAAGTAAACTGGTAGACCTCATTTATTTTTAATTCGATCACTATGATAATGGATTCAGATACAACACAGAGTAAAAAGCCAAGGACATCACAAGTAGAAACGAAGCCGAAGCTGAACTCAAAAAATCAGTCATTTAAGCTACAGGCCAAAAATGTGGATGTGTTTTATGATGATTTTAAGGCCATTGATAATATCAGTCTTGATGTTATAGAGCAATCCATCACCGCTTTTATTGGACCGTCGGGTTGTGGTAAGTCTACCTTTTTGAGGTTGTTTAATCGTATGAACGACAACATTGATGGCTTTCACATGAATGGAAATATTCTGATGGATGGCAAGAATATTTATGATCCCTCAATTAGGGTTGAGGAGTTGAGAAAGACGGTAGGAATGGTTTTTCAAAAGCCCAATCCATTTCCAAAATCTATTTTTGAAAATGTGGCTTATGGCTTGCGCATACAGGGCATCAAGGATGAAGAATTTATTGAGAATCGCGTTATTGAATCTTTAAAACAAGCCACGTTGTATAGCGAGGTAGATGATAATCTTGATAAACAGGCGTTGGCATTATCTGGTGGACAGCAGCAGCGACTTTGTATTGCCCGGGCCTTGGCGGTGAAACCATCGGTATTACTAATGGATGAACCTACTTCGGCGCTCGATCCTATTTCATCCGGAAAAATTGAGGATTTGATTCACGAGTTAAAGAAAGAATTTACTATTGTGATTGTTACTCACAATATGCAGCAGGCGGCGCGAGTAAGTGATAATACCGCTTTCTTGTATATGGGCAATTTGGTAGAATACGGTGATACACAGAAAATATTTACGAACCCTGAGAAAGATCGCACGCAGAATTATATCACCGGTCGGTTCGGATAGCATCAGTACACAAAGTTTCCAAAAAATATATTATAAATATGGCACCACAACATTTAGATAGCGAGCTCAAATTGTTAAAAGATAATGTGCTTGAGCTGATGTTTTTGGTCAAGAATCAGCTCGAAAAGGGACAGAGAGCACTTGATAATTTTGATGAAGAGCTGGCTCACGAAATAATGGCTAACGAAAAAAGAGTGGACAGCCTTGAGTTGACCATTGATCGTGATTGCGAAAATCTATTGGCTCTTCATAATCCCGTTGCCGTGGATTTACGTTTTGTGATGGCGGCATTTAAAATTAATTCTGACTTAGAACGCATTGGTGATCATGCAAACAGTATTGCTAAGTATATTGTAGATTTCGGGCGTAAAATTGATGAGGATACGCTCAAAAAGATGCGTTTAGATGAAATGTATAATACATCAAATAAGATGGTGAGCAACGTTTTTAACGCCTTTATAACTGAGAATACCGATTTGGCTCGAAAAGTTTTTCGTCTGGATGAAACGCTCAATGAAATAAACAGGGATGTGTCAGAAGCAACCACAGACCTTATTAAAGAGAATATTGATCAGACCCAAAATTACCTGTACTTGTTTTCTATTATTCGAAAGCTGGAGCGGGTAGGAGACCTCACTAAAAATATTGCCGAAGAACTCATCTTCTTTATTGAAGCCAAAGTGCTTAAGCACAAGAAGATGAAATCAAAAAATGGTGACAACGGCAATTCTCAATAGGATTTTTTATTATAATTTACTGGGATTTACCTGCAGTTTTTTCTTCTAAGTAAGCACCTTATACCTGCAGCTTTTTTAAAAAAGATCAGATCAGCACACTAAAAAAAATAAATCTATGGGTTACCGTATATCAGTTATAGGGATACTATTGTTATGTTTGTATGCTATGCCGACGGCTGCTCAAGTCTCTGTTAGCGAAGATGCTACACTCAGTGGCAAAGTGTACAGCGATTATTATTGGATGGCACAGCATCATAACGAAAATATTGAAGGGAAAAACGGTTTTTGGTTTCGTCGTATTTATGCGACGTATAACCATGATTTAAACGAGTCATTTTCGACCCAGTTGCGACTTGAGATGAATTCGTCCGGTGACTTTGTAACCAACACTGAGATGACCCCTACCGTTAAAGATGCCTACCTAAAATGGTCGAATGGTACGCACGAAATTTATGCAGGAATCTCTGGGACCCCCATGTTTGGGCTTACCGAAGATGTATGGGGCTATCGTTCGGTAGAGAAGTCTCCACAGGACCTGTATGATTTTAGCAGCTCCCGTGATTTTGGCTTGGCGGCCAAAGGGAAGTTGGGATCAGCTGAAAAAGTCCAATATCACTTGTCTTTAGGCAACGGTAATAGTAATCGTCCCGATATTGATAAAGGGAAGAAAGTAAGTTTATCCATGGCATATTATTTTACGGATAAACTGGTGGTCGAGGGATATACCGACTATAATAGTCAGACTAATAGGGCTGACAGTTATAGTGCTCAGGTGTTTGGGGGGTATCAATCCGATGATTTAAATATTGGTGCCTTATATTCCAATCAGTACCATGAAGGTACTCTTGGAGGGCGTTCGCGAAATCTGGATTTAGTATCAGTATTCTCGAACTTCTCGATCACCGAAAAAGCCAAAGGATACCTGCGGGTTGATCACCTTTTTGATGGATACCAGGGAGGGAGGAATAATTCATATATCCCATTTGCTGAAGAAGTTGAGTCGACCTTTATGGTTGCCGGAGCCGACTTTCTGCTTGCAGAAAAAATCCATCTGATGCCCAACGTTGAGGCTGTTGTGTATGGCGAAAATGCGCAGGGTTTATCACCTGATACTGATATCATCCCACGAATGACGCTTTATTGGGAGTTTTAGACAGTCGGGAGAATAGTTATTCGGTCATTATCAAAAGTCTGTAAAGCTGATTACATTACCCGGTTGAATAATTGTTAACTAAAAAGCTGAAAAGTGGGTTCAGAAGTTACCTTAAAAAATATTGCTGATGCATTGGGCGTTTCGGCTATGACCGTTTCTCGTGCTTTAAATGATCGGGATAACGTAGATGAGAAAACCAAAGAACGAGTGCGTAAAAAAGCACGCAGTATGGGATATACCCCTAATCGTGTTGCCAAAAGTTTGGTATCTCGTAAAACGCATACCATTGGGGTTGTCATTCCCGAGATTACACACGCCTTTTTTCCTGAAGTTGTCCGGGGTATCGAAGAAGTAGCCTATAATTCTGATTATCAACTTTTTCTAACCAACGCCAACGAACAGTTTGATCGCGAAAAAGAGGCGATTGAGACACTGCGGGCACAACGTGTGGATGGGTTACTTGTCTCATCATCACTGACAGAGGAGGACTATGTGTTTTACGAAAGTATTATTGAAGGAGGAGCGAAGGTGGTGTTCTTTGACCGCTGTATTGAGGATATTGGTGCCAGCTGCGTGAGCGTTAATGATCGTGAAAGTGCAAAAGAAATTACTGAACATTTAATTGTCGAGCATAGTTACACAGATATTGCCCACTTAAGTGGACCGCAAAAAGTCTCCATTGGAAAAGAACGGTTGGAGGGTTTCAAAGAGGCCCATAAAGCTCACGATTTATCCATCAATGAAGAATTTATTGTACAGGCCGGATTTAAAGAGAACACCGGTTACGAAGCCATGGTGAGACTTTTGGAACAGCATGAAGGTAATTTGCCACAAGCTATAGTGGCTGTTAATGATCCTACGGCGATTGGTGCTATTAAAGCACTTAAAGAATATGGTCTGCGTATTCCAGAAGATATTGCTATTGTTGGTTTTACTGATGATATACGTTCGCCATTGCTGGAAGTACCCTTAACAACTGTTCATCAGCCTGCATATGAAATGGGAGAGCGAGCTGCAGAAAAATTGATACAGGTTATTGAAAATGATGATCTGTCAGTTGAAAAAATTGAGGTACCAACTTCGCTCAAGATACGCTCTTCATGTGGATGCAATTCTACAGACTGAGTTCTGTTAAAAACTGTAATTTGATCAATTTTATTTGATTACAATTACCATAACTGTATATTTTTGTTATTGATGTTATCGATAACATTAAATTAGTTATGGGTTGCTTATTCCAACCTTTTAGCGATGCTTGTTGAAGCAGCCTATGTTTAGACTCTCGAAAATGCTGATAACTATAATAATATTTTCAACCAGAATGCACATGTAGATGGATATCCTGCCACCAAAGAAGGTCAGTGTGATTTTATGGTCGATCTCACCAATGAAATTATAGCCGGTGGAGGAACCGGTATCATGTATTGGGAGCCAGCCTGGATTACTTCTGATATGAAAGATCGCTGGGGTACGGGATCATCATGGGAAAATAATGCTCTTTTTGATTTTGAAGGGAATGTCCACGAGGGCATTGAGTTTTTGCAGCATGAATATGAATACAATTAATGGTTTTATGATATCAACAATATTAAAGAGGTACTTCGTATTTGTTATTCCATTGTTAATTCTTATTGGATGTGGCTCCAAAAACAAAGCATCAGAATTTACAGACCATACCACGCTTAATTTTAATAGTGATTGGCAGTTTGTCCGCGATGCGGGTACTACAGTAACGGACGAGCTTTTTAGCAAGCAGAGCGAACTTGCCTGGGAAGAAGTGGCGCTGCCGCATACCGCACACATCGAGTCGTTGGTCATTGAAGATCAGCAGTGGCAGGGCACGGCTTTTTATCGAAAGTTCTTTGAGATTAATTCTGAAAACAGAGAAAAGCAGATTGTCATTAAATTTGGCGCAGCCATGCACGAAGCTGACGTATACCTCAACGGAGAAAAGCTGATTAATCATAAAGGTGGCTACCTGCCTTTTCTGGTAGATATCACTGATTACGTGCAGTTTGATCAGGAAAATGTGCTGCTGGTAAAGCTCAATAACGAGGATAATCCGACTATCCCGCCCGGGAAACCCATCGAGAATCTGGATTTCAACTATTTTAGCGGACTCTATCGTAACGCTTATTTACTGATGGATGACAAGCTACATATCTCCGATCCCATTGCCGCTGATCGCGTAGCTCGTGGTGGAATCTTGATTAGAACCGAAGAGCTCACGGATGAATCTGCAACCGTATCTATACAGACAGATATTGTTAACAACGATGAAGGTGTGCAGTCAGGAGCTGTTCGATTAGTCCTTCGTGATTTAGAAGGTAACGTTGTGGCCGAGGATCAGACATCCCGAGAAGAAATTTCAGCAGGCACTTATCATCAATTTGATCAACAGTTTACCATTTCCAATCCCAACCCATGGTCGCCCGATAATCCTTATTTGTATATGTTAACGGTAGAGCTATACAAGGATGGCGAAGTGGTTGATACCAAGCAGGAGAAGGTGGGCATCCGAACGTTTGGTTTTAACGAGGATAACCAGTTCCTACTAAACGGAGAAGTGTTGCGGCTGCGTGGGACAAATCGGCATCAATCGTATCCATACATTGGTTATGCGCTGTCGGATAATGCCCAATACCGCGATGCTTACAAGATAAAAGAGGCTGGGTTTAATTTTATTCGCACGGCTCACTATCCACCGTCGCCTGCTTTTTTAGATGCGGCCGATAAGCTGGGATTATTGTTCATGAACGCCATTCCCGGCTGGCAGTTTTTCGGGAATGAAGAATTCCAGCAACTTGCATATCGCGATATACGTCAGATGATTCGCCGCGATCGTAATCATCCCAGCATTGTTCTTTGGGAAGCCTCGCTCAACGAATCTGATATGCCGGAGGCTTTTATGGATAGTGCTCATGCGATTGTCCATGATGAGCTACCATACCAAAATACGTACTCTACCGGTTGGATGGATTACGCTTATGATGTGTTTATTCCGGCACGTCAACATGCTGATCCACCAGAATACTGGAACAACTACAAAACGGATAAACCCTACTTTATTGCCGAATATGGCGACTGGGAATATTATGCTCATAACGCTGGATTTAATCAGGATGAGTTTGAGGATTTGACGGAAGACGCCCGAAATTCGCGTCAGCTGCGCGGTGATGGGCAAAAGCGTTTGGCTCAACAGGCTTTGAATTTTCAAGAAGCCCATAACAGCAATCGAAAGGGCAATTCTTTTGGGGATGCTAATTGGGTGATGTTTGATTACAATCGCGGATATGCCGATAACTTAGAAGCTTCGGGCATTCGTGATATTTTTCGTATTCCAAAGTTTACTTATTACTTCTATCGTAGTCAGGCCGGACCAAATTTGGAGTCCGACGCCAAGTTTGGAAAGCCGATGGTCTACATAGCCAATTTTTGGTCGGATAAAAATTTTACCACTGCCAAAGTATACAGCAATAGTGAAGAAGTAGAGCTGTTTTTGAATGGAGAGTCATTGGGACGTCAATCGCCCGACAGTAATCGGGTGGCTAGTTATTTGAATAATCCGCCCTTTACGTTTGAGCTGGATGAATTTGAGCCCGGAACACTTCGGGCGGTCGGCTATATTGATGGGGAGGAGGTCGCAGCCCACGCTCAAACTACTCCCGGTGAACCCGCTGCTATTGATTTGGAGATAGATCTTAGCAATAAACCACTCGAAGCCGGACAAAAAGACGTGGTATTTGTCTATGCTTCGATTGTGGATGAAAATGGAACCGTAATTCCCGATGCCGAGCACGATATTTCATTTACTGTAGAAGGCGTAGAATTGGTAGGCGATAATCCTATCAACGCCGAAGCCGGCATTGCTACCATTTTACTGCGAGCTGGCGATAAATCCGGATCAGTAACTATTACTGCAACAAACGAGGAATTAGAACAGGCAACTAAGCAGGTAGAAATAGAATGATTATTTAGATAGCCTACTTAAACGCGTGTCACCCTGAATTTATTTCAGGGTCTATTACAACAGATGCTGAAACGAGTTCCATATGACATACAGTGTTTGGTTTAAAAAGGGACAACAATAAAAAGAATAGTTAAACCATATCGTGATGAAGACATTTCTTACTAAAATTATTGGATTTTGTATTCTGTTCTTTGCGGGAGTTAGCCATAGTGTTGCCCAAGACTCCACCAAGCCTAAAGGCACCGTCGATATTACCTATGCCGTTGGGGCCGACATGTCATTTCTAAAAAGCGCCGAAGATAACGGTAAGAAATTCAAAGACAACGGTGAAGTAAAACCCGGACTCGATATTTTTAAATCCCATGGCTACAACTGGATACGCCTGCGTCTGTTTCATTCTCCCGATGAGTTGCCCAATGATTTAGACTATACCATCGAGTTAGCCCAAGAGGCCCAAAAACGAGGATACAAATTTCTGCTCGACTATCACTACGCCGATAGCTGGGCCGATCCGGGAAAGCAGCCTATACCCGAAGCTTGGAAGGACTTATCAGTAGATGTATTGGCCGATTCTGTCTATCAGTACACCAAAAATACGATTGAGGCTTTTCGGGAGGCTGGTGTTATGCCCGAGATGGTTCAGATTGGGAATGAAACGCGCAATGGCATGTTGTGGCCTACGGGAAAACTGCCCGATAATTGGGACAATTTTGCCAAGTTGGTGAAGGCTGGTGTTGATGGTGTGGATGCCGGACGAGGACAGGCCGCACGTCCGTTGATTATGATTCACTACGATCAGGGTGCAGACACGGATGGCACTAAAAAGTATTACGACAGATTTAATTCCTACAATATTCCCTACGACATTATTGGGCTTTCATACTACCCATGGTGGCATGGGAATCTGTTGGAGTTACGCCAAAATTTATTATCGCTGGTAAAAAACTTCACAAAAGATATTATTCTTGTAGAAACAGCCTATCATTGGCAGCCATCAGAGTATGAAGATACGATTGCACCGTATCCCGAAACACCAGCCGGGCAGCGAGAGTTTTTAGAATCCGTAAATGAAACATTGCTCAATATTTCATCCCCAAAAATAAAAGGGATTTTTTGGTGGGAACCGGCCGTAGAAGGTGGGTTGGGTGCTCGAAGTTATTTCGATGACGAGGGCAATGCTTTACCGGTAATGAATGTGTTTGATAAATATCGGCTGGGCCAAAAAGAAGAGCAGGGAATACCCGATTAGAAGAAGTTGATAAAAGATCAGATTAATAACGTTGTTAAGATACTGTTTAATTATTGTTAGTTATTTAGAAATGTTTTTCTACTAAATTTTAAGTCTCAATGGTAATAGATATTCATATTTGTGAGTTTAAATGTAACACTTAAACCTATTTGTCAGCCGGCTTATAAAATAGGGAAGAAAGTCGCCCAGAAGCTGGTCAAAACGATTGTGGATCCCGAAGAAACTGACGACATCGAAATGTTCACTATGCTGAAGGTAAGGCAATCGTGTGAGGAGGATGAAAATGAAATATAAGGCCTTTCTTCTGTTTATCGTACTGGGTCTATTTAGCTGTAATATTTCAATCGGACAAGATAGAGATTCAACCAAAGAATACAGGCAGTATATTCCTATTGATAAAGGCTGGGCTAAAAATTCAATAAATACAGTAATCTTTCGTGAGAAAAGTGTGTTTAGCCGTAATGGCAGCCAATATGTTGCTTATTATGATTCTGTCGGACAAATAATTGTAGCCAAACGGACGCTTGGTACAGAAAACTGGGAGATATACCCTACCCGATTTCATGCTGATGTAAAAGATGCTCATAATTCTATTAGTTTGACTGTTGATGGTCGCGGAATTATACATTTGGCTTGGGGAATGCATGGCGATGAACTCAAATATGCCAAGAGTAAAAGCACAGATAGCTTATCATTTTCTTCTGTAACATCTATGACGGGAAAGCATGAAGATGCTGTTACATATCCACGTTTTTATAATCTGTGGAATGGTGACTTGCTGTTTTTGTATAGATATGGTGAGTCGGGTAGTGGTGATATAATGCTTAATCGTTATGATACCGATTCTCGCATGTGGAATATCGTACAGCATCCGTTGATATCGGGAGAGGGAGAACGTAATGCATATATGAACTCATTAGCCATTGATGACAAAGGAGGATGGCATATTTCATGGACCTGGCGCGAATCTTGGGATGTAGCTACAAATCATGATATCATGTACGCCTATTCGCCGAATGAAGGAGGTGAGTGGTTGGACTCAAAAAGGAATACGTACGAATTACCCATTGATAGTTCAAATGCTGAAGTAGTTCATAATATTCCCCAAGGGAGTGAACTAATTAATCAAACTTCTATGACTATTAATAGTGATGGAGAACCGGTAATTGCAACCTATTGGAAACCCAAAGATCAAGAAGTTCCCCAATTCTATATCGTGTGGAATGACAATGGGGAGTGGAAGATGGAGCAAGTTGGAAAGCGTACGCTTGATTTTTCACTTAATGGAGGTGGTACCAAGCGCATTCCTATATCAAGACCACAAATTATAGCGGGATCGCAAAAAGATCTTTACTTAATTTTTCGTGATTTTGAACGAGGAGGTGGGATTTCTATAGCGGTATCAAAAGATCCAGAATATAAACAATGGGAAATTGAAAATATTTATCAGAAGTCTATAGGGTTGTGGGAACCGAATTATGATTCACAGGTATGGAAGACCCAAAAAGAACTCCATTTATTTGGACAGTTTGTGGGACAGGGAGATGCTGAAGAAGTAGAAGAAGTTAAGCCTCAATCCATTTTTATTTATAAGTGGATTCCTTTTTTGTATAGAGATTAGGTTTAATTAAAATAATCAAGCAGAAGCGTCTGAAAAGTTTATTGCAACTGGATAGAATATTTTTCAATATAAACAGCAGCGATGATATCGCTAACATAGCTAATAGTCGCACACAATTATGTATTATACGTAATCTGACTTGGAGGATGCTAACCAAACCCATGAGCTTCCTGATCGTGACATAATTACTGTTAACATTGATCATAAATAATGGGGAGGGAATGATAGCTTGAGTCAAAATTCTTATCCACTAATCACCATATTAGTTAAGGGGTCAGTTATATAGCTATAGTTTTTTAATTCGTCCTATTTTGGGCGACTATGATACGTTTACCAAGATATATCAAAAAAATAATCCGTGGTAATACAAGATTGGTTCAATTGAAAATGCTAATGATAGTTGTTTAAATAACATGAAAAATTTTATTGTCTTTGTTTCAATTCTGTTGATATGGGTGGGGTGTCAGAAATCCGGAGAATCAGAAAAAGAGTTAGAGGAATTAATAGAACATTCTCTGGAAACGGCTGTTACACAATATAAAGCATTGCATGAAGCTGTACCTGAGGATCGCTCACCACAGACCATTGTTTCAACGACTAACGACTCCCTGGTTACCAGTGAATCAGACTGGTGGGTGAGTGGTTTTTTCCCGGGCAGTCTGTGGTATTTATCTGAGTTCTCAGAATCCGATTCCCTGAAAAAAATTGCAAAAGAGCGTACCTGGGCAATAGAGCAAGAAAAAAATAATGCTTCGGATCATGATATTGGATTTAAGATATATTGTAGTTTTGGTAATGCTTTTCGCATAACCGGAGATTCGGCATACGCCGATGTGATGATGACGGCAGCCGAAACGCTTACCAAACGATACGACGAAGACGTGCAGGCTATTAGGTCATGGGGTGACAAGGACGATCAGGAAGGTCCTTATCAAGTTATTATTGACAATATGATGAACCTGGAACTTCTGTTCTGGGCTACCGGGTATAGCGGAGATTCAACATACGCTGATATTGCTATCAATCATGCTGATAAAACCTTAGAACATCATTTTCGTGATGATGGAAGCAGTTATCATGTCGTTGACTATGATCCTCAAACAGGCGAAGTGCTTGAAAAAAGAACCGCACAGGGTTATGCTGATTCATCTGCATGGGCCAGAGGACAGGCCTGGGGGCTCTACGGTTATACAATGGCTTATCGGGAAACAGGCTTTGATCGCTATTTAAAAAAAGCGAAAGAAATAGCAGATTTTTTGCTTGATCATCCCCGGCTGCCTGATGATAACATTCCGTATTGGGATTTTGATGCTCCTAAACAGGGGGGAGAGAAATTACGTGATGCTTCTGCTGGAGCAATAATGGCTTCCGCTTTACTGGAATTAAGTAATTATGCTGGAAATGAAAAAGAAGTAACTTATTACAAGAATGCAGAACAAATTGTTCAGAGCTTATCACAAGCCCCCTATCGTTCAAAAGTAGGAGAAAATGCTAATTTCTTGCTACAACACAGTGTAGGTAATATGCCCCAGGGTGGTGAGATAGATGTTCCCTTAACTTATGCTGACTATTATTATTTAGAGGCGATGAAAAGATTATTTGAATACAGATAAAAGGGATTCTCTTTACTGGAAACTCGGGGCAGCCTTA
This sequence comes from Fodinibius sp. Rm-B-1B1-1, assembly GCF_038594945.1. Classification (NCBI taxonomy): domain Bacteria; kingdom Pseudomonadati; phylum Balneolota; class Balneolia; order Balneolales; family Balneolaceae; genus Fodinibius; species Fodinibius alkaliphilus. Next base: position 1,131,687 of record NZ_JBCFYD010000002.1, on the reverse strand, counting down.
TCATAGGGTTTCCGGAAAGTAATTCCAGTTTTACTATCGATGTGATAGAAAATTTTCACCTCAATTAATTTTTGTTTGATAAGTAATTCATTTTTCACCAAGTTAAAAGCACAATGTTAGCGATAACATTAGATTGATTGCCTTAATTTAAAATTGGCAAAATGATCAGCATAATTAATAGGGATACTTTATTATGAAACTAAGATACACTTTGCGGATTCTTTTTATTCTGGTGTTTGTAACCGGTTACAGTATAGCTGAAGCTCAAAATAATACGGTTTCAGGTACAGTAACTGATGTAGAAACTGGTGAGGTTTTACCCGGTGTAAACATTTCAGTTCAAGGTACTAAAGCTGGTACGAGCACTGACAGGGATGGTCAATATGAGTTAACGATTGATGACCTGGAAGGGACGTTGGTTTTTTCTTTTATAGGATATAAGCAAAAACAAGTACCCATTGATGGGCAGACAACGATTGATGTTGAATTAAATCCTACAACTATTTCTGGGGGGGATATAGTTGTAGTTGGCTATGGTACACAGGAAGAGGCTACTGTAACTGGATCGGTATCTTCTGTTCAAGGGGCTGATTTAGAAAAAACGCCTACCGCAAATCTTTCGAATACGTTTGCGGGAAGAACACCGGGAATTATTGCAAATAGTAGGTCAGGAGAGCCAGGTTATGATGGATCAACGCTTAGAATTAGAGGATCTGCTACTTTAAATAATAATGATCCTTTGATTGTGGTAGATGGGGTACCGAGTCAGATTGGTGGTTTAGACCGCTTAGATCCGAGTAATATTGAAAGTGTATCTGTTCTGAAAGACGCATCAGCTGCTATTTATGGATCAAGAGCTGCAAATGGCGTTATTCTGGTTACTACTAAACGTGGGCAAGAAGGAGATATCCAGGCGGAATATTCATTTAACCAAGGATTTTCCATGCCGACAAGAGTTCCAGAAATGGCTAATTCAGCTGAGTATGCTACAATAGCAAATGAAATAAGTTACTATAATAATCCCAATGGTGGATTGAATCAACGATATACAGCAGAAGAAATTGAACTGTTCCGTAGTGGGAGTGATCCACTTAATTATCCCAATACTGATTGGTTGGAAGAAACTTTGAAACCAGTAACAATGCAGAATAGACATAATCTTGCAGTTTCTGGTGGTAATGAAAATGTACAGTATCGGGTTTCAGCTGGTTTCTTAAACCAAGATGGATTATATGAAAATGGGGTAACTAATTATAAGCAGTATAATGTTCGTTCAAATGTAGATGCCGAGGTGAACGACAATCTTGATTTAGGACTAACATTATCTGGACGTCAAGAAGACCGTATTTATCCTCAGTCTCCGGCATCAAGTATTTTCAGATCAGCTTATAGAGCTTATCCAACAGTAAATGCGTATTACCCAGAAAATGATCTCCCATCTTACGGTATAGAGGGCAGTAACCCGGTTATGATGGTTACAGATGCAGGAGGGACTACTAAGAATCCCAGTTATGTTCTAAATGGGAAATTAAACGGTACTTATGAATTGCCTTTTGTTGATGGAATCTATTTGGATGGATTCCTTTCAGCTGACAAAGAATTCAATATTAATAAATCTTTTGCCAAACCTTATACGATATATCAATACGAAGAGCAATCCGGTGATTTTAATGAAGAAATTGTGGGAGGAAGTAGTCCTAACCTTACTGAGTCGCAGGATAATACCTCGTTAGTAACAGCAAATATCAAATTAAATTTTGAGCAGGAGATCGCTGGTTATCATAATATCGAGGGTTTTGTAGGATACGAACAAAGTATCTATGAAACAGACAATTTTAGTGCTACCAGGTTAAATTTTCCAACTTCAGTTTTGCCAGAGCTTTCCCAGGGTGGATCAGCGGCAGAGGACGCCTCAAATGAAGGATCAAGCTATAGAGAAACCAGGAGAAATTATTTGGGTCGTTTAAGCTATAATTACCAGAGTAAGTATATGATGGAGCTACAATTTAGATATGATGGCTCTTCAATCTTTCCCGAAGGTCAACGATATGGTTTCTTTCCAAGCGTATCTGCAGGATGGAGAATTTCCTCAGAACCCTGGTTTTCAGAAAATGTTTCTTTTGTTGACGACTTGAAAATAAGAGCTTCTTATGGAGAAGTTGGAAGTGATAGGGTACCTGCTTTCCAATATTTTAACAATTATACCTTAGATAATAGGTATGCAACCGGTCAAAGTATTAAAACCAGTGCTTACTTAACAAAGTTGGAGAATTCAAATATTACATGGGAGGTCTCAAGAAAAGCTGATATAGCAATTGAAGCTGTTTTATTTGAAAATTTAACTTTTGAGACAACAGTTTTTCATGAAAAAAGAGAGAATATTCTTACTTCCAGAAGTGGTTCTATACCACAAGTTACAGGTATTGTCAATCCATATGATAGTGAACCATTAGTCCCAGATGAAAATATTGGTGAAGTAGAAAATCAAGGTATAGAAGGACAGGTTCAGTATGAAGGAGGCTTTTCTAATGAATTCCAATATACAATTGGTGGTAATATCACTTATGCCAGAAATAAAGTCATTTTTATGGATGAAGCGCCAAATACATTGGACTACCAGAGTCAAACCGGAAAACCACTGGGTAGCCAGTTGTTATATAGAGCAATTGGAATCTTTGAAGATGAGGAGGCTTTGGAAAATTATCCCCATGTTTCAGGCGCACAACCGGGAGATCTAATTTATGAAGATTATGATGGTGATGGTGAAATCACTGCAGATGATCGTGTTCGTGTAGATCGAAGTGATTCTCCTGAAATTATTTATGGATTTAATGTAGGAGCAAACTGGAAAAACTTTGATCTCTCAGTTTTATTTCAAGGACAAGCCAGAGTTGCTCAGTATATCTTACCTGAATCGGGAGATGTCGGCAACTTTCCTAATTATTGGGCCGAAAATAGATGGCGCCCCAATGATCATAGTGGAACTTATCCCCGTGTTACTACCAGGGCATCCTCTTCTATTAGTGGAGGAAATTATCCCAGTACTTTTTGGCTGAGAAATAGTGCCTTCTTGAGACTTAAAAATGTAGAGTTGGGGTATAATATTAGCCCCGATTTATTACCGGGAGTAAATTGGAGAGGAGGACGTGTCTATATTAGTGGATATAACCTCTTGACGTTTACACCAGCTAAAGGATTTGATCCTGAAGGCTCAAGTGGGAGTGGCCAATTTTACCCACAGCAAAGAATATTTAATGTAGGCTTCAGTCTGAAATTTTAAACAATTATGGATAACGCTATGAATAAGAATAGATATACATATATATATTCAACGATATTGTTATTAGTCTTATTAATAACAAGTTCTTGTGATCAAGACCTATTAAATGTTCAACCTACAGATCGTTTAGCAGATAATGCAATATGGCAAGATTCTTCATTGGTTGAGGCATTTGTTATTAATACATATATAGGTCCACGTCTGACCAACAAAGAAGGTGTGGAAAGTAGTGGCGCTGGATTTGGGCGTACCTGGGAATATGCTCTCTGGAGTTCTCTTACAGATGAATCAATTTATAATAATGATGATGATACCTGGCTGATACAAAGAGGAGAACTTTCTCCAGCCAATCTGGGTATAGCTGGTACAATCTGGGGAAGAAGTTACCGTGTAATCCGCGATTGTAATCTTTTCTTAGACAATATTGATGATGTTAATATGAGTGAGTCTAAGAAACAAAGGCTTACTGCTGAAATTAAGTTTGTACGTGCATATCGCTACCATGATTTAATTAGAAATTATGGGGAAGTGCCTCTTATGGGAGATGAAGTGTACCAACTTGAGGATAACTTATTAGCAGAGGACTTGTATGAAAAAGCAAGCATCAGCGAAGCCATTGATTATGTGGTTTCTGAGCTGGATAAAGCGGCACAAAATCTTCCGACTGATCATAATTCTAATTGGGAAAAGGGAAGAGCTACTAAAGGAGCAGCTTTAGCATTAAAATCCAGATTACTTCTATATGCAGCCAGTCCACTTTATACAGATGGAAATAATGACCCAAATAAATGGCAAGCAGCAGCAGATGCGGCAGAAGAGGTAATGAATATGCAAAAATATTCATTATATCCCGATTATGGAGAGTTGTTTTTGACACCATACAATAATTCTGAAATTATTTTTGAGCGTGTATATACCTTCGATAATCGTCACCTGCCTTTAGAGATTGCTAATGGACCGAATGGATACGGTGGTTGGGCTGGAAATACTCCCCTCCAAAACTTGGTGGATGATTACGAGATGGATAATGGGATGCCTATAGATGAATCCGGTTCAGGTTATGATCCCCAAAATCCTTATGAAGATCGCGACCCCCGATTTTACGAAACCATTCTTTTTAATGGTGCTGAATATAGGGACCGAGAGGTAGAAACTTTTGTCCCCGGGGGCAGAGATAGTGAAGACGGGCAACAGCCGTGGAATACGAGTAAAACAGGGTACTACCTTAGAAAATTCATCAATCCTGATTTACCTATTACTAATCCTTGGAATGGTCAAAGCACTCAGCCTTGGATATATATTCGCTATGCTGAAGTATTGCTCAATTATGCAGAAGCTCAGAATGAAGCAACGGGACCTGATGCAAGTGTTCATGATGCTGTTAATGAGGTTAGAAACCGTGTTGGAATGCCTGATCTGCCACAGAATCTAACCCAAAGCGAGATGAGAGAACGCATTCGTAATGAACGTCGTATTGAATTAGCATTTGAAGAACATCGATTCTATGACGTAAGACGTTGGGAGATAGCCATGGATACCGAGAATGAGCCAGCATATGGCATGCGAATCACAAAGAATGGTGATGGTAGCCTGGAATATGAACGTAAAGTCGCTTTGGATGGTCGTAGCTTTGAAGAGAAACATTACTGGCTACCAATTCCAAGAGAAGAAATACAGGCATCAGATGGTCAGTTAGAACAAAATCCCGGTTATTAACAGGTTAAATGGGGGAGATACCAATGATCGGGTATCTCCCTTATCCATTTACTAAATAACAGTATTAAAACAGTACTCATTTTTTTATAGAGATGCTCCTGAATCAGGACAGCAGCCGAAGCTAATTATTATTGAGGAGAGGGAGGTTAATGCAACTGATGATCTGAAAATTCAACTTGCTTCTGCTGGCGGGTGTGCTATAGAGTTTATCTCAAGTTAATAACAATTAAAAAGATCCTATCATCTATTTATATATGAAAAGTAAAATATTTCTGGGACTTCTACTCATTTTTATTGGATGTGATGGTACCGTTAAGGAAAGGAATAATAGTTCTGATTCGGAGTCAGAAATTTTGACTCTGACTGTAGATTTTGAGAATAAACAACAAAAAATTGAAGGATTTGGTGCTTCTGACGCATGGAGTACCCAATTTGTAGGAAAAAATTGGCCTCTGGAAAAACGGGAAAATATAGCAGACTATTTGTTTAGTACTGAGATAGATTCTCAAGGTAATCCAGAAGGAATAGGATTATCAATATGGCGATTTAATATCGGGGCAGGGAGTGCCCGCCAAGGCAATGAAAGTGGTATTGGCGATCCTTGGCGCCGGGCCGAAAGTTTTCTGGCTGCAGACAGTACTTATGATTGGAGTCGTCAACAGGGGCAGCAATGGTTTGTAGAAGCCGCATCCCAGCGGGGGGTAGAGAATTTTATTGGATTCGTGAACAGTCCCCCGATACTACTTACTAAAAATGGTCAAGCCTATGGGAACGGTGGCGAAGAAGCTAATATTTCTGAATCAAATTATGAGCATTTTGCCGATTATTTGGCTCAGATAGCCCAGTATTTTAGCAGTCAGGGAACCCCTTTGAGTTACATTAGTCCCGTAAATGAGCCCCAATGGGATTGGTCACAAGATAATGGGCAAGAGGGTTCACCTTATCAGAATGAAGAAATTGATGGAGTAGTTAAGGCTCTGGATCAGAAACTTCAAGAATATGATTTAGATAGCAAAATTGAAATACCAGAAACAGCTCAGATCGATTTTTTATATGATGGAGATCTTTCTGGCAGAAGCAATCAGACCGAACACTTTTTTGGAGCGGGAAGTGAAGTAAAAAATCTCTCAACGATAGCTCCTAAAATGGCGGCACATAGCTATTTTACAACTTGGCCAGTTGCGGATATGATTGAACACCGTCGCCAAGTACGCAAAAATATAGAGAATGCTGATGAGCCTATTGATTACTGGATGTCTGAATATTGTATCTTGGCCGATAATGAAGAAATCCAGGGCAATGGGCGCGATTTAGGTATAGATCCAGCCCTTTATGTAGCCAGGATTATACATTTTGATTTAACTATTACCAATGCTGCATCTTGGCAGTGGTGGCTTGGTGTTAGTCCTTATGATTATAAAGATGGACTCGTTTATATAGATAAAAACATAGAGAATGGAGATATCTATGATTCAAAATTACTTTGGGGATTAGGTAACTATAGCAGATTTATACGGCCGGGTTCAGTCCGGTTGGGGCTTAGTCGGTCAGATGATGCTACAGCAGAAGAAGCTGCCATGCAGGTAATGGCCTCCGCTTATGTTCATGAGGATAAAGGACAACTTACCGTTGTACTTGTAAATTATGGGAATTTGGATAAAGAGATTTCGATCAGTATTAAAAATTCTGGAGATCAAAGTTTATCTGAGTTTGTACCATATCTCACATCCAGTGATAAAAACCTGCAAAGACAAGAGTCAATACCTATTAATGAATCAATTACGGTTCCTGCTCGATCCATAATGACTTTCCAAGCTGATCTTTCTAATTAGTATACCTGTGTGACCTTGAATCTATAATAATGAGGTATTTTATGCGCTTTCTTAAAATTTTGGGAATTGCTTTATTCTTAATTTTGAGCATTTCGTCGCTTTTATTAGCGCAGCCGGTCAGGGAGAAAATAGATTTTAATAATAACTGGAAGTTTCAGTTAGGAGAGGCCCACGGAGCTCAGTTTACTTTATTTGATGACAGTGAATGGCGTACTATTGATACACCTCATGACTGGAGTATAGAAGAGAAATTTAGTAAAGATCTGGCAAGTGGACAGGGCTATCTACCGGGAGGGATTGGATGGTACCGTAAAACTTTTACTTTATCGGAAGATAAGCGTGATAAAAAGATTCAACTCCTTTTCGATGGAGTTTATCAAAATGCAGAGGTTTGGATCAATGGCGAATACCTGGGAAAACGTCCATATGGTTTTATCAGCTTTAGTCGCGAATTAACTGAACATCTTAATTTTGGAGATCAGGAAAATGTAGTTGCTGTACGTGTTGACCATTCCAATTATGCTGATGCTCGCTGGTATACGGGTAGCGGTATTACACGGCAGGTTTGGCTTAAGGTGATGAACCCGGTGCACATCAAACAGTGGGGTACACATATTCGAACTCCTGAAGTTTCAGAGAGTGAGGCTGCCGTTAAGGTAACAACTACCTTAGTAAATGATTCTGATGAATCACAGAATATTACTTTGAAGGGAATGGTCAATAAATCTGGAAAAAAGATTTCCAATGGGGAAACCTCTGTACATCTACCTCCAAATTCGGAAAGGAAAGTGGATCAGGTCCTAACAGTTGACAATCCCAACCGATGGTCTGTTGAGCATCCTCATCTTTATGATTATGTGACGGAAATTTATAGCAATAACAATATTTATGATCGAAAGGAAACGAAATTTGGTATTCGAACCTTCCGATTTGAAGCCGATGAAGGATTCTTCCTGAATGGAAAATCTATGCTTATCAAAGGGGTTTGTCTCCATAACGACGCCGGTTCCCTGGGATCCGCTGTACCCAAACAGGAATGGAAAGATCGTCTTAAAATTATGAAAGAGATGGGAGCTAACGCTATCAGGACAAGTCATAATCCTCCGGCACCAGAATTGCTTGACTTGGCTGATGAAATGGGTTTTATCGTAATGGATGAAGCTTTTGATGAATGGGAAATTGGCAAGAAAAAATGGATTAAAGGATGGAATGTTGGGGAAGAAGAAGGGGCAGCAGGGCTTAATACCTATTATTCACAACATGGATACAGCGATTTCTTTGAGGACTGGGCAAAAAAGGATTTGCAGGATATGATTCGCCGCGACCGGAATCATCCCTCTATTGTATTATGGAGTATTGGAAATGAAATTGATTATCCTAACGATCCTTATACCGATCCTAATCGTGATAATTATCAGGAATGGCGACCAGACGGTTACCACGTAACTGAAATTGCTCGTAAGTTATACGACTATGTAAAAGAAATTGATACTACCCGTCCGGTAACCGCGGCATCAGCAAATATACCCTTGGCAAATGAAACCGGGTATGCTGCTTTACTTGATGTAGTAGGATATAACTATCAAGAAGAATTTTATGAAGAAGATCACCAAGATTTTCCTGGTCGAAAAATGATTGGTAGTGAGAATGGTGATTCCTACGAAGCATGGTTGGCAGTTAAAAATAACGATTATATACCAGGACAGTTTCTATGGACGGGTATCGATTACTTGGGAGAAGCTGGGCAGTTTCCCAATCGTAGTAATGGATCTGGTCTGGTAAGTTTAAGCAATGTCCGGAAACCTGGTTTTTATTATCGGCAAAGTTTATGGTCTGATGAGCCAATGGTTTATCTATCAACTATAAATCCTTCGGATGAAAATGACTGGCCCGAGGTTCAATCTCACTGGAATTGGGAAGATTATACAAACGAAGAAGTAGAGGTTATTGCCTATTCTAATGCTGAAAGTGTTGAGTTATACCTGAATGGAGAATCTATGGGAACAAGAAAAATTAGCGAAGCTGAAAACCATACACTTCGTTGGAGTGTTCCTTATCAAAATGGTACACTGCGTGCTGAAGCTAAGAATGAAGGAAAAAAGGTAGCTACCTATACACTGAGTACTGCTGGTGAACCATATCAAATTGAATTGAAACCTAATCGATCAGAAATACGAGCTAATGGTAAAGATATCTCTAGCGTAGAGGTTATGGTTACCGACAGAGAAGGAGTTGTTGTGCCTGATGCGCGGCATAAGATTAATTTTATGATTGAGGGTGCTGGCCAAAATATTGGTGTTGGAAACAGTAATCATAATAGTATTGAGCCTTATAAAGCAGATTATCGGAAAGTTTATAATGGCAAGGCACGGATTATTTTACAATCCAATGGCAAGCAGGGAGATATTAACGTGAAAGCAACAGGAAAAGGGCTGCAATCTGCTGAGGTGACCATTAAAGCTCAATAAGTAATTTTCTATAAAAGATTAATCTAATTCAGATAAATCTATTGAAGGTGGAAATATTAATATGATTGACATTAAAACACTTAATTATGGAATTAAAGAAATAGTTGATTCACCAACTGATGAAAAGAGTTAAATGAATAATACAACATATATTTTATTAATAGCTATTTCGGTGCTTTTTATCTCCGGTGGTGCTACAACACAAACTAAAGATAGTACGAAATGGCAACCCCTCTTCAATGGTAAAGATATAGATGATTGGATTGTTAAAATACATCATCATGAAGTGGGCGAAAATTATGCCAATACATTTAGGGTTAAAGACGGAGTTATCCAGGTAAATTATGGTGACTATGACAAATTTGGGGGACGTTTTGGTCATTTATTTTATGAGGAATCTTTTTCTTCGTATCACCTAAAGTTCAAATATAGATTCACGGACCAGTGGTTAGAGGATGCACCTGACTATACTCATAGAAATAGTGGTGTAATGTTTCACGCGCAGGATCCAGAAACAATATTAAAAGAGCAAAATTGGCCTATTTCTGTTGAATACCAGATGCTGGCTGCTGACAGAGAAGGAAATCCGAGGCCAACGGCCAATATGTGTTCTCCCGGTACTGATGTGTTTTATAAGGGGGAGATCGATGACCGACACTGTATTAATTCTACATCTGGTAGTTTTGAATGGGATGAATGGATAAATGCTGAGCTTGTTGTTTACAGCGATTCACTGGTGATCCATAAAGTAAATGGTGCAAAAGTTTTGGAATATACCAAACCCCAGATTGGGGGTGGGGTTGTAAGTGGTTTTAACCCTGATATAAAAGTTGATGAGAAAGCTTTAACAGAAGGTTATATCGGTTTGCAAGCCGAAGGGCAGGGCGTAGAATTTAAGGATATCAAGATCAAACCCTTAGAATAAACCACAAATTAAGAGTTAAAAACTGGCTGATAATAGCCAGTAGAAGATTGAATAGAAACTGAGATTAGTTATCTCTCTTAAAAATTACATTATAAAAAATCGTGGAACACAATAGTCAAAATATAATTTATCCTGGTCTGACTAATAGCAGATATTTCATTTTAGGTTTTCTGTTATTAGGGATATTCGTTGGTTGTTCAGAAAGCTATGACGAGAAATCGCCAACTATAGGAGCAGACTTTCCGGTCTTTACAGAAAATGGTGCCTGGTGCTGGTTTTCTGATCCCAGAGCGGTCTATTTTGAAGGTAAGCACCAGCGTACGTATGCCGGATGGGTCAGCAGTGAAGGGGATATTGTAGTTGGGTATTATGATCACGAAGATTCAACTACTCAAACAAAAATTATCGATCCAGATTTTCAGGCAGATGATCATAATAATCCTTCTATTGTGATTAGACCTGATGGTAAGCTTCTTGTTTTTTATTCCAAACATGCTACAGAAGAACCTATTTTGTTGCAGAGGTCTAAAAGTCCTGAGGATATTATGGAATGGGAGGGGCCAGAGAAATTAGATCTCAATGATGATGAAAAGTATAACAAGTATAGTGATACCTATACGTACACTAATCCAATCTACTTGGAGGATGAGGATACGTTATACCTTTTTTGGCGTGGGAGTGATTTTAAGCCCAATTATGCTTTTTCTAAAGATTGGGGAGAAAGTTGGAGTCGCGGAGAGATAGCAATTTTGCCCGACAGAGAATATAAAGATCGCCGCCCATATGTAAAGTTGGCTTCTAATGGACGAGATAAAATTCATTTTGCTTTTACACAGGGGCATCCTCGGCTGGAGGAGAACAACAGTATTTACTATATGGCTTACAACGATGGAGAATATAGTAATGCCGATGGATCAATGATTGCTGATACCCTACCTATTGCGCCGCCCGAAACCGACTTGGTTTATAATGGCAATGAAGGTCCAAAGGCATGGATTTGGGATGTGGCAGCAGATCAAAATGGAACGCCGGCTATTGTTTATGCTACTTTCCCAAATGATTCTACCCATATCTATCATTATGCAAAATGGGATGGCAGTAGTTGGCAAAATCATAAGCTGGTTGATTCCGGACGATGGTTCCCCGAAACACCGGAGGGGGAGCAGGAACGTGAGCCCAATTATTCGGGGGGAATTGCCTTGGATCACGAAAATCCCAATATCGTGTATTTGTCCCGCCAGCGGGAAGGAACATTTGAAATAGAAAAATGGGTCACCCCAGACGGTGGAAAATCATGGCAGCAGGAATCGATTACCACCGGTTCTGATACTGATAACGTACGTCCTGTTGCTATTAGAAATGCGGTGGAGGGAAATAAGCTCCAGGTATTGTGGATGCTTAACGAAGAATACATCCATTATACCAATTATAGTAGTTCCATCAAGATGAATCAGGTAGCAGAATAAATCACTGCTAGTTTTAGCTCAATCTTATGAGTTTTTTTAAAAGAAAATGGAAAGATACATATAGAACGTAATAATATAAGTGTCCAGGGTGCAATTACCCTATTTGGAGTGAGATGAAAAGTGCTGTTACACTTTCGAAAAACTGAATTTTTAAAAAATCATTATTGATATAACACCGACTAAATTCAAACAATTATGAAAATCCGATCGATATTTCTGACTGTCTGTATTTTAATTGTATTTTCTGTAGGAAATATATTTTCTCAATCATCAGAAAATGATTGGGAAAATCCCCAAATAATAGAAAAAAACAAGCTCCCATCTCATGTGAATGTAATTCCTTTTGGGGATGAGAATATAGCCCAAAAGGGTGATTACCGGGAATCAACTTTTCACCAGTCGTTAAATGGAGACTGGAAATTTAAATGGAGCAGAAATCCAGCCAGGCGTCCAGCTGATTTTTATCAGGAGGACTTTAACTATAGAAATTGGGAAACGATTAAAGTACCAGGAAGCTGGCAAATACAAGAATACGGGACGCTTTTATACACCAATACAGCTTATCCTTTTGAAAAAAATCCACCGCATATTCCATCTGAATATAATCCAGTGGGATCATACCAAAAAACGTTTACCGTACCTGATACATGGAAAGACAGAGAAGTAATTCTCCATTTTGAAGGCGTGTCATCGGCGATGTATGTATGGATAAATGGTGAGAAGGTTGGCTATTCACAGGGCAGCAAACTACCTGCTGAATTTAATATTAGTCCATACTTAAAACAGGGAGAGAATAAAGTGTCTGTTGAAGTGTATCGCTGGTCGGATGGGAGTTATTTGGAAGATCAGGATATGTGGCGTATGAGCGGATTACAACGCGATGTTTATCTTTACTCGAAGTCTCAATTTTCAATTGAGGACTACCATGTCGAAGCGGGCTTAGAAAATAGTTACAAAGATGGAGTTCTGGATTTAAGTATTTCGGTACAAAATAATACCAATAGGAATGTTAATGGCAATGTTAGTTATCAATTGTTAGATGATGAGGGTAAAAAGGTTAGTTCAGGTAAAGAATCCATAGAAGGGGATAATTCGCAATCAATACAAGTTTCTCTTAAAGACAAATTACCCGATGTAAAGCGATGGTCTGCCGAAAATCCCCAGCTATATACCTTAGTGATCCGTATGGATCATCCCAATATTGATAAGCCCGAGTTTCTTACTCATCAAGTTGGTTTTCGTACAACAGAGGTGAAGGATGGTCAATTGCAGGTAAATGGCAAACCTATTTTGCTAAAGGGAGTGAATCGCCATGAGCATGATCCGGTAAAAGGGCATACCGAAAGTAGGGAGGATATATTAGCTGAACTTAAAAAAATGAAGGCTCATAATATTAATGCAATCCGGACGGCTCATTATCCACAAAACCCATATTTATATAAACTGGCAGATCAATATGGATTCTATATTGTGGGAGAAGCAAATATTGAATCCCATGGTATGGGAGTTTATGACTACCCGGAATATGGGTACCGAATGAGTAGTGAACTTGCTGAAGATCCGAAGTGGGAAAAAGCTCATTTGGATCGAATCCGGAGGATGGTAGAACGAGATCGAAACCATGCTTCTATTATTATCTGGTCGATGGGGAATGAAGCCGGGGCCGGGCGGAATTTCAAAAAAGCGTATGAGTGGATACATGAAAATGACAAAACGCGTCCAGTTCAGTATGAACAGGCTTGGACGGACGATTATACTGATATTGTTGTTCCCATGTACCATCGGATTCATGAGATGGAAGAGTTCGTAGAATCAGGTGACCCCCGGCCAATGATTCTTTGTGAATATTCGCACTCAATGGGGAACAGTACCGGGAACTTAGTCGACTACTGGGATTTGATCGAGAGTGAAGAACAGCTGCAGGGTGGCTTTATTTGGGATTGGAGAGATCAGGGAATTTTGCAGGAACTACCCGATGGATCAACATATTGGGCCTATGGTGGGGCTTTTGGACCCGAAGATACCCCAACTGATGGACCATTTGCTTTTAATGGACTATTATTTACCGATGGTACTGCTACGCCAGCCCTTAAAGAAGTCAAGAAAGTGTATCAATATCTCAAATTTGAGCCAAAAGATCTTCAGAATGGCGTTATTACTATCAGTAATCAGTATGAGTTTGTTAATACGGATAGATTTACATTCAATTGGGAGGTTTTCGAAGATACACAAAAAATAAAAGAAGGTGATGAGCTTATAGGGAATGCTATAGAACCCGGAGAAAATCGCAAGGTAGGTATTCCGATCGGGGATATAGAAATCAACCCTAACAAAGAATATTTCATAAACGTCTATGCCCGGATGAAAGAAGATACCGGTTTGTTGGAAAAAGGACATATCGTAGCAAAAGAGCAGTTTAAACTTCCTTTTGAGCAGAGTTCGAAGAAAATTGCAGATAAACAGTCAGAAAAAATCACGCTATTTAAATCCGATAAAGATTTTCGGATTGAAGGGGACAATTTCACCATTATCTTTGATCGGAAAGGCGGCTTTCTAAAGACGTATATTGTTGATGGGCAACATTTGATAAAAAGAGGGCTCAAACCTGATTTCTGGAGAGCACCTACAAGTAATGATGCTGGAGATGGGTTACCCGAACGTGCTGCAATCTGGAAGAATTTGGCTGATCAATGGGAGCTTAAAGCAATGGAATCCACGATTAGGTCAGAAAGCGAAATATTTATTTCCACGGAATCAATATTTGAAAAGAGTCAATCATCTTTCAATGCTGATTATACTATCTATGGCAATGGAGCTATAAAGGTAAATGCTTCATTCAAAGCAGCTAATGATACATTGCCGGAGCTTCCCAGGTTCGGAATGAGTATGGAACTGCCTGGCGAATTTAAAAACATAAAATGGTTCGGGAGGGGTCCTCATGAGAATTATCCGGATCGCAAAACCAGCGCCTTTGTGGGAGAATATTCAGGCACTGTTTTAGAACAATTTGTCCCTTATATGACTCCCCAGGAAAATGGGAATAAAACGGGCGTACGATGGGCAAAATTGCAAAATGAGGATGACATGGGTTTAATAGTAAATAGCTTGTCTGAACCTCTTAATATAAATGCTCACCACTATAGAACAGAAGATCTGGAAGGAGAACTCGATTACTATTACCAAGTACCAACACGTGATTTGGTCGAACTTCACATCGATTATAAACAGCGTGGAGTTGGTGGTGATAATAGTTGGGGGAATATGCCTTTAGATAAATATCGCTTGTTAGAAGATGAATATCACTATGATTTCGTCCTTCAGCCCATAAAGAATCAATAGATAGGTAATCTAATTGTGATTCATAATGCCCAAACCTTTGTTTTCGCATTTGTATTGCTCTTTGTCCTATCCATTTCAGCGATGGGACAAAGTAGCGATATATGTCATGAAAGATGGATCGATTTTAATAAAAATGGAGAGAAAGATATCTATGAAGATCCGAATAAAAATATAGTACAACGTGTAGATGATCTGGTATCTAAAATTGGACAAGTAACAGGCTCAGAAGCTAAAGCACTGGGATATACTAATATTTATTCTCCAATTTTGGATATTGCCTGCGACCAGCGATGGGGTGGTTTCTGATAGTCGTGCAGTCGGGCGATCTTCTAAAGACATCCGATTAAAGCATTCTTTTGAAGCAATTTAAATATGGTATATGGCCTATTAAAAAAACGTATATGCTTGGACTCAGTACTTGTAATATAGCTTTGTTATCGCTAACATTAGCATGGCGTTTTGTAGTTATTCTATCAAAGTGCCACTACCATCATAATTAAATTTGATGGAATCAGTTTTTTAATAAAAACAGTCATATTTGTATAACGAGATCCCACTACAAGAGGAATTTCAATCTGCTGTTAACGGCATTGATGCACGCCTTTTTCAACTCGAAAATGAAAAAGGCATGCAGATAGCCATTACTAACTATGGTGGACGCATAGTTAGCTGGTTGGCGCCCGATAAAAACGGGGAGTTCGACGATATCGTGCTTGGTTTTGATAGTATTGATGGATACCTCAATGCCGATGAGATTTATTTTGGTGCTTTGATTGGACGTTTTGGCAACCGTATTGATGAGGGCGAATTTAGCCTCAATGGTGAGGATTATGAGCTGGCTACGAATGACGGTTCCAATCACTTGCATGGTGGTCCTGGTGGATTTCATAATGTGGTGTGGGATGCTGAGCAGTTGGATGATCAGCACTTAGTGTTGACTTATTTCTCTGAAGAGGGGGAAGAGGGGTATCCTGGGAATCTCAAAGTGAAAGTCCAGTATATTCTTACTGATGACAACGAATTAAAAATAGATTACACCGCCTCCACCGATCAAGCAACGCCGGTTAATCTGACCAATCATGCTTTCTTTAATTTGGGTGGAGCAGCCAGTGGTACTATAAACAATCATGAACTATTAATTGAGGCTGATTATTATACGCCCGTTGATTCGACGCTCATTCCCACTGGAGAGATAGCTTCTGTGGAACAAACACCATTTGATTTTACAAATGCAAAATCCATGGGTAAAGATATTGATAACAAAAGTGAACAGCTCGATTTTGGAGAAGGATATGATCACAATTTTGTACTTGATAAAGAAAATAATGGTAAGCTAACACGGGCGGCCAAAGTTCATGAACCCAACTCCGGAAGGACAATGGAAATTTATACAACAGAGCCCGGAATACAATTCTATAGTGGTAATTTTATGGATGGTTCTGATGTTGGCAAAGAAGGTGAACCCTACAAGTACCGAACAGCGTTTTGCCTTGAGCCGCAACATTTTCCCGACTCTCCCAATCAAAATAATTTTCCATCCACCATTTTAGAACCAGATAGCGTTTATCATTCACTTTCCGTATATAAGCTGTCGAGTAATAAATAGCTTTATTTGAAAATAAATAAACTGTTTTTATGGAGTTTTCTGTAATTGATACTATTGTTTTTTGTGCCTACGCTTTAACAATTGTTGCTATTGGCCTCTGGGTTTCGAGGGATGAAAAAGGACATCAAAAAACAGCTGAGGACTATTTTTTGGCTGGGAAATCCTTGCCATGGTGGGCTATTGGGGCTTCCCTGATTGCTGCCAACATTTCGGCTGAGCAGATTATTGGAATGTCCGGCTCCGGTTTTGCAGTGGGATTAGCTATTGCCTCTTACGAATGGATGGCAGCGGTCACATTGATTATCGTTGGTAAGTATCTGTTGCCCATTTTTATCGAAAAAGAAATTTTCACCATTCCGGAATTTGTTGAACAGCGCTTTAATACTACGCTTAAAACGATCTTGGCCGTTTTCTGGATTGCTCTGTTTGTCTTTGTGAATCTGACTACTGTGCTCTATTTAGGGGCTTTGGCGCTCGATACCATTATGGGTACCGGCGATGGAAGTCTGATGATGTACGCACTTATTGGATTGTCAGTTATTGCAGCTGCTTATTCGCTATATGGCGGACTTGCGGCGGTAGCATGGACGGATGTTTTACAGGTTGGATTACTGGTTTTGGGAGGTTTTGTGGTTACGTTTGCAGGCCTCTATAATCTTACGCCCGAAGGCGGTTTGATCAATGGCATTACTCACCTTTATGACGTGGCTGGCGATAAGTTTGATATGATTTTGGAACAATCGAATCCTGAATTTAGTAATCTGCCTGGTATTGCGGTCCTAATTGGTGGTATGTGGGTGGCCAATTTATATTATTGGGGATTCAATCAATATATCATACAGCGTACGTTGGCTGCCAAATCATTGAAGGAGTCACAAAAGGGTATTATTTTCGCAGGCTTTTTGAAGCTAATTATCCCTTTAATCGTGGTTATCCCCGGCATTATTGTTTATGTGTTGTTTAACCAGCCCGAAGGAACTACCCAAATTTCGGGAGTAGTAGATGTATTCACTCAGGCCGATGGAAGCATTAAATATGATAACGCCTACCCTTGGCTTATGAAGGTTTTTCTATCGCCGGGGTTCTTGGGGTTAGTAGTAGCAGCGCTTGCGGCGGCTATTGTATCGTCTATGGCTTCAATGCTCAATTCGGTGGCTACGATATTTACGATGGATATTTATATTCCATACTTTAACCAAGATGCGACGGATAAACAGACCGTAAACATGGGACGGATATCAGCGGGGGTTGCATTGATTACAGCTATTATTGTTGCGCCACAGCTCGATAATGTGCCCCAGGTGTTTCAGTACATTCAGGAATATACAGGAATGGTAAGTCCCGGGATATTAGCTGTCTTTTTGATGGGATTATTCTGGAAAAAAACGACATCAAAAGGGGCAATTTACGGGGTCTTATCTTCTATTGTTGTTGCAGTGTTCCTAAAAACACCGGCTGTTCAGCTACCCTTTTTGGATCAGATGTTGTATACGCTCATCATTACAATTGTAATTATTATGGGTGTAAGTTTAACGACCAATCCTAAGGATGAAGATCCAAAAGCGATACATACAACATCCGAAATGTTTAAAACAAGTCCGGCGTTTAATATTGGGGCCTATGTTATTTTAGTCATCGTTGCTGTATTGTACGCCGTATTTTGGTAAGTGAAATAATAAAAGTTAAGGATTGATGGAGCAGTTGATTCAGCGAATTAAACAGGAATTTGAAGATCGTTTTGGTGAGGAATATAACCTTATTAAGTCACCGGGGCGCGTTAACTTGATTGGGGAGCACACGGATTATAATGATGGATTTGTACTTCCCGCAGCGGTGGATAAAGCTATTTATTTGGCAATTAATGTTAACGGTACCAATACGTGCCGGTTTTATGCCATTGATAAAGAGGAGGAGTTTGAAACTGATATTTCTGATTCGATTGAGAAATCAGGTCAAGGTTGGCCGAACTATCTTCTGGGGGTAGTAGATCAGCTTAATAAAAGTGGCTACGATGTTTCGGGATTTGATTGCGTCTTTGGTGGAAATGTACCCATTGGGGCCGGAATGTCGTCTTCGGCAGCACTGGAAGGTGGTGTACTTTTTGGATTGGCCAAACTTCATGGGTGGGAAGTTCCACCAGTGGAGATGGCTAAAATTGCTCAAAAAGCGGAGAACGAATTTGTGGGCGTACAGTGTGGAATTATGGATCAGTTTGCAAGCCTGAATGGGAAAGAAGGGTATGCCTTAAAACTGGATTGTCGGACACTGGATTATGAATATTTTCCTTTTAACAGGGATGATCTTCAGATTGTATTGTGTGATACCCAGGTACGCCGCGAGCTGGCCTCGTCGGAATATAATGTCCGCCGCAAACAGTGCGAACAAGGTATTGAAACGTTGCAGCAGTGGGATTCCGATATTGCCAGTCTGCGAGATGTTGAACTTCGGTTTTTACTGAGTCACGAGGAAGATATGGATCCAATTATCTTTAAACGCTGTAAGTTTGTGGTGGAAGAAAATAAGCGCGTAGTTCAGGCTTGCGAAGATCTGCATAAAGGGGATTTGAAATCTTTTGGTCAGCGTATGTACCAGTCGCATGCGGGGTTACAATTGGAGTATGAGGTGAGCTGCGAGGAGTTAAATGTGTTAGTGAGTATTACCCGCGATTTAGAAGGGGTATTTGGCGCCCGCATGATGGGTGGTGGGTTTGGCGGCTGTACCATCAACTTGGTGCAGGAAGAACATGTTGAATCGTTTGCTGATCAGATAAAAGAGCAATATCACAAACAACTGGGTAAAGAAATTAAAATCTATCAGACGAAAGTTTCGGCGGGAACAGACTTAGTGAAACAGTCGGAACTGGCTTCTAAATAATTGTTTGATCTTAAATATACGTATTGATTTATGTCGTTAGACCTTGATAATCACTCACACCGCAGATGGAATCCATTAACAGGAGAATGGGTACAGGTATCGCCGCATCGGGCAAAACGTCCGTGGCAGGGACAGGAGGAAGAAACGCCGGGCAGTGAAAAGCCAGAGTATGATCCTGAGTGCTATTTGTGTCCCGGTAACGACCGAGCCGGGGATGCCAGTAATCCGGAGTATGATTCCACTTTTGTATTTACGAATGACTTTAGTGCTCTTAAGCCAGATGTACCATCCGAGGAGTTGAATACTGATGATCTGTTGGTCACAAAAGGGGAGAAGGGTATTTGCAGAGTTATCTGTTTTTCGCCGCGCCATGATTTAACATTGCCCGAGATGGAGATGTCCCAAATTCGCGATGTGGTTGATCTTTGGGTTAATGAATATACACAGCTGGGCAATCGGGATTACATCAATTACGTACAAATTTTTGAGAATAAAGGAGAAATTATGGGATGTAGTAATCCGCATCCGCATGGACAGATTTGGGCACAACAGACCATTCCCGATGAAGCGTCAAAAGAGTTAAGGCAACAAATTAGCTACTTCGAGGAGCATGGCAAAACTTTGTTATTGGATTATCTGGATGTAGAGCTTGAGCTTGATGAACGTGTTGTGGTCTCCAATGATCATTTCGCTGTGGTTGTGCCATATTGGGCATTCTGGCCTTTCGAAACCTTGCTCATCAGTCGTCGACCCTTTGGCCGATTTACAGATATGACTGAGGAGGAGAAAGATGCGCTGGCTGATATCGTAAAACAGATTACGGTCAAGTATGATAACATTTTTGAAGTTTCTTTTCCGTATTCCGCAGGTTTTCATCCAGCACCAACGGACGGCAAAGATCATCCCGAGTGGCATTTTCACATGCATTTTTATCCGCCATTGCTGCGTTCGGCAACGGTTAAAAAGTTTCGTGTCGGATATGAGATGTTGGGTACTCCACAACGCGACATCACACCCGAAGCCAGTGCTGAACTAATTAAAGATCTTTCAGATGTTCATTATAAAGAGAGGTAGTTATAGGTAACTGTTTTGCTTGAAAAACTTTTGGCAAAACAGGGGTTTAGGGCGATTGATTAGCTTTCCAAAGTAAATATGCCCCCAATTTGGGTAGGGGGGGTATTTTCTCGTCGGTGTTTCTTTTAAAAGTCCGGTAACTACCGGGCTTTTTCTTTTTAAAACAAGTAAATCTTACCTGTTCAAATGCAAAATATATTAAAATAAATATTTTTATAGGTTAATAGTTGACTATATCAACTAAATATATTTATCTTCACGGGTCCTGCTGTTAAACAGAAAATGTATTATGGATTTACATCAGAAATTGTACTGCGAAACAACCGGTTGCCGCATGGCTTATGTGGTTAAAGAAATTATTAAAACGTTAAGAAAGCGTTTTGATGAAGAGGGTATTGAGTTGACTATTGAGCAGTTTTTTATCCTAAATATTTTGGATAACGAAGATGGGTTAATTTTGCAGGAGTTGGCTGATACCCTTGATAGGGATAAATCAGCGATGGTTCGTCACATCGATGGCCTCGAGCAGAATCACTTTGTTACACGTGTAACAGATGAGGAGGACAAGCGGCGAAAGTTGTTGTTGCTTACCAAACCGGGCATGAAGGTATTGGAAAAGGCTCGTCAAGTAGACCAGCAGGTTGACGAAGAAGTAAATAGTACGGTTGAAAATATTGATATGGACAAGTTTGAAGATGCACTTACAAAGATGTATAAATTTTTAACAAGCAAATAGTTGATTATATCAACTTGAATATTTTAAAAATTATCAATCAGTTAACAGGCAAATTTGAAATGAAGAATACGTATCGTTCAGTACAAATATTAATCATTATTGTAGTTGTATTACCACTGTTCATGGTTTCTTGTGGGGAGACGAATCAACAGCAGGGACAACAACAGGTTGAACAATATTCTGTTTTGGAGCTTCAGCCCCGAAGTATCGAATTGAAAAGCAGTTATCCTGCTACGCTGGAAGGGAAGCAGACGGTGGAAGTTCGTCCGCGTGTGCCCGGATATATAACTGAAATGCATGTTGATGAAGGAGACTTGGTATCTAAAGGGCAGGTGCTTTTCACTCTGAATAATGAAGAGTATAAACAAGAGGTGCGTTCGGCTAAAGCAGATATTCAAGCAGCCAAGGCAAGGGTAAGTACGGCTGAAGATGAGGTTGAGCGCCAACAGAATTTGGTTGATAAAGAGATTGTGAGTCAATATCAGTTGCAATCAGCCAAAAATGAATTGGAATCGAATCAAGCAGCTTTGGCACAGGCCGAGTCTCGGCTTAAAAATGCAGAGGTTAATCTGGGATATACCCAGGTTAAAAGCCCGGTTAATGGAATTATTGGAACAATTCCGTATCGCATCGGAAGTTTAGTAAATAGTTCTATATCGCAACCAATGACGGTTGTTTCGGATATTTCTGAAGTTTACGCTTATTTTTCGATGAGTGAGCGCGAGCTTTTGGAGATGGCACAAACTGTTTCTGATGATGGGGGAAATAAAACGGTTCAACAACGTGTAGCAGAAATGCCAGAGGTTAACCTTCTGCTTGCCGATAACACGAAATATGAGCATCAAGGTACGCTTAAGCTTGCCAGTGGATTGATTGATAGAGAAACCGGTTCGGCGTCTTTTCGTGCAACTTTTCCTAATCCTCAGGAGATTTTACGTAGCGGTGGATCAGGAAATGTTGAAATTCCTTTTAACCAGGATTCGGCTATCGTCATTCCCAAAAAAGCGACGTATGAAATTCAAAATAAACGATTTGCATACGTTGTAACAGACAGCAATACGATTGAAAGTCGAGAGGTGTCGGTATTACCTGTTGATACGAAACAACTGTTTGTAGTTGACGAGGGGCTTTCGGAAGGAGGGCGAATTATTGCATCGGGGATTGGTCAATTAGATGATGGGATGACAATTAAGCCCAATCTTGTTGATGCAGATAGTTTGTATCAATCTCTCAAGGATTCTGAATAATCGCCTACAACATAAAAGCTTTATTAGTTTAGAATTTAGATATAATGATTAAACGATTTATACAGCGACCGGTACTATCTACGGTTATTTCTATTATTCTTGTGATTTTGGGATATCTGGGGTATAACGCATTACCTGTTTCATTGTATCCTGAAATTGCTCCACCTACTATTCAGGTGTCGGCGACCTATCCCGGTGCCAATGCGGAAACAGTGCTGAATAGTGTGGTTGCCCCTCTTGAGGAGCAGATAAACGGGGTAGAAGGGATGACTTATATGAGTTCTACCGCGAGTAATAATGGTCGCGCCCAAATTCAGGTTTATTTTGAGCTTGGAACAGATCCAGATATCGCGGCGGTAAATGTGCAAAATCGAGTTTCTCAGGCCAGCAATTTGCTCCCGCAGGAGGTGACACAAACAGGGGTTACGACTCAGAAAGAGCAGACAAGTCGGTTACTCATCTTTACGATGTATAGTCCCAATGGCACACATGATGGCACCTTTTTGGAGAACTATGCCCGGATTAATCTGATTCCAAGGCTGCAGCGTGTTAATGGTGTAGGAACAGCCGATGCCTTTGGGGCAAATACGTATTCAATGCGGATTTGGATGAAGCCAGATAAGATGGCTTCGTACAACTTGGTTCCTTCAGATGTTATAGCGGCATTGAATGATCAGAGTTTTGTGGCAGCTCCTGGCTCTATTGGAGAAAACAGTGGGCAAGCATTTCAGTATACGATGAAGTACAAGGGGCGTTTTTCTACTGCAGAAGAATATGAAGATATTATTATTCGTGAGGGATCAGAAAATGGAGAATTGCTTCGTTTGAAAGACGTAGCTGATGTAGAGCTGGGATCGCAGACCTATAGCGTACACTCTACGGCCAATGGGGGCCCCAGTGTGGGTATGTTTGTATCTAAAACAGCGGGAGCTAATGCCCAGGAAGTGGTCGAAAATGTGAAGGCTGAAATTGAAGCTGCATCAGAAAACTTTCCGGATGACATTGAGTACACGACGGTATTTGACGCCAATAGTTTTCTTACGGCCTCCATTGACAAATTATTTGTGACCTTTTTAGAGGCCTTCATCCTTGTGTTTATAGTAGTATTTGTGTTTTTGCAGGATTGGCGGTCGACCTTAATTCCTGCCATTGCCGTTCCCGTGTCTATTATTGGTACTTTCTTCTTTCTTAACCTGTTTGGATATAGTGTCAACTTATTAACGCTGTTTGCGTTGGTACTGGCCATCGGAATTGTAGTAGATGATGCCATTATTGTGGTAGAAATTATTCATGCCAAACTTGAGGAAGGGGCCGAATCGGGTATGCAAGCGGCTATCGATGGGATGGATGAAATTGCTGGTGCCATCGTTTCCATTACTCTGGTGATGGCTGCTATTTTTGTACCTGTAACGTTTATTACCGGATCTACAGGGGTATTCTTTCAGCAGTTTGGGATTACCTTGGCAACAGCTATTATCATATCAGCAGTGAATGCCTTGACGTTAAGTCCTGCGTTGTGTGCTTTAGTCTTGAAACCCGAGCACAAACATATCGGCGAAAATAAGTCCCTTACCGATCGTTTTGCCATTGCTTTTAATACTGCATTTGATGTGGGAAAATATCGCTATCGTCAGGTGTTGGGATTTTTTACTCGTAATGCCTGGGCTGCAGTAGCGATCGTAATAGGGGCCATATTGGGCTTTGGAGTGCTATTCCAGACCACACCTACGGGATTTGTACCTGATGAAGACCAGGGAACGTTTTTTGCAAATGTAAGCCTGCCAGCTTCCGCTTCATTGGAGCGAACCAAAGAGGTAATGGCCGAAGTTGATGAAATTATGGCTAATACAGAAGTTATCGAATCCCGATTGGCCATTTCTGGATTTGGTATCATTAGTGGATCGGGAAGCCAGTATGGATTTATTGTTGGAAAGCTCAAGCACTGGGATGATCGAGATACCGATGTTAAGGAAGCGATAAATCTACTTCGTCAAAAAACATCGGGTATTAAAGAGGCGGATATCGTTTTCTTTGCTCCACCGGTGATTTCGGGTTTTGGAAACACAAGTGGCTTTACGGTTAATGTTCAAGATCAGTCCAGTGGTTCGCTTGAGGAGCTGGATCAAGTGAGTAAAAAAGTTCAGCAAGAATTGTTTCAACGTCCCGAGGTACAATATGCTACGTCCTATTTTCAGACTGATTATCCGCAATATATGGTAAATGTTGATGTTGCCAAGGCACAGCGGGCCGGATTTTCGGTACAATCTATCATGAATGTTATGCAGTCGTATTATGGTGGACTGTATGTATCCAACTTTACTCGATTTGGTAAACTTTATCGGGTTTATGTTCAGGCCGATGCCGAAGATCGCGGCTCGGAAGAGAGTCTGCAGCAGATTTCGGTCCGTAATCAAAATGGGCAGATGGCTCCTTTGAGTTCGTTTGTAGATCTTGAACGGGTATATGGACCACAAAACGTATCCCGATTTAATCTCTTTAATTCAGTGGAAGTGACTGGTGCTACCAATCCTGGGTATAGTTCGGGAGATGCCATCCAGGCAATTGAAGAAATTTTTGCGGAAGAGATATCCGAGGATTATACCTATGCGTATTCTGGACTTACACGGGAGGAAAGTCAGTCAAGTGGACAAGAGATCGTTATTTTTGCGCTCTGTCTGTTGTTTGTCTATTTCTTGTTGAGTGCCCAATACGAAAGTTATTTGATTCCCTGGGCTGTTATTTTGCCGCTTCCTATTGGTTTAATGGGGTCGTTTATCTTCGCCAATATCTTCGGCGTTGCCAATAATATCTATCTGCAGATTTCAGCCATTATGTTAATGGGATTGTTGGCTAAGAATGCGATTCTGGTGGTTGAGTTTGGGCTTCAGCGGCGCCGAGAAGAGGGCATGAGTATTGTTAAGGCTGCTATTGATGGGGCCGAGGCACGGTTGCGTCCTATCTTGATGACCTCTTTTGCTTTTATCGCTGGTTTGCTGCCACTGGCTTTAGCAACGGGCATCAATGCCAATGCGAATCAATCAATTGGGATAGGTACTGCAGGAGGAATGTTCATCGGTACATTTGTAGGATTGTTGGTCATTCCGGTGCTCTTTATCATCTTCCAAAAATTGCAGGAGAAAATTTCGGGGCCGCCGGAAGTCGTTACAAAGCGTAGAGAAAAAATTCTGAATCCGTGATAAACGAACTAAAAAATTATTTAACTGATTTTATGCTTTCTCGTCATTATTCAACACTCATAGCGGCGCTGGTGATTACGGTTTCACTGTCGTCATGTATCGCCACAAAATCGTATGAGCAGCCCGAGATGCAGACGAAAGATCTGTATCCTTTCGAGCAAGTAGAAATGGATAGCACAACGCTGGCTGATATGCCGTGGCAAGAGGTGTTCAATGATTCCCAATTGCGTGATCTTATTGAAGAAGCGTTGGAAAACAACCTTGAACTCCGGAGTGCTATCGAGCAAATTCGAGTTGCTGAGGCCGATTTCTATCAGGGGCGAATGAGTATGCTGCCAACCTTGTCTTTAGGCGCAAATGCCTCTTATAATGAACAATCTGATAATGCCAACAGTTTGGGGGGCATGGGAACGGGATCCATTCCAGCCAGTGAACGATATTCAGTATCGGCAAGTTCAAGTTGGGAACTCGATGTTTGGGGAAAATTGACAAGCGCCAAGAAAGCAAGCTATGCTGCTTTGTTACAGGCAGAGGCTACTCGTCGGGCTGTGCAAACCCGGCTCATTGCACAAGTGGCAAATACCTACTACCGGTTGTTGGCCCTTGATGAGCAGCTTGAAATTACCAAAGAAACAGTTGAAAACCGCCGACAGGATGTTGAAGCCATCAGGAGTTTGCAGGAAAGTGGGTTAGTAACGGGAGTTTCGTTACAGCAAAGTATTGCCAACCGATATGCCGCTGAGGTGACCTTACCGGAATTGCGTCAACAAATTACAGAACAAGAGCATGCACTCAGCATTTTGCTGGGACGTTCTCCAGGTGATATTGAGCGTAGTAGCTTGGACAAGCAAACAGTTATTGATTCTCTTGCTACCGGCGTACCGGCTCAACTGCTCAGAAATCGTCCTGATATTATTGCTGCAGAGCATTCTTTTCGGAGTGCTTTTGAGCTGACAAACAATGCTCGGGCACAATTTTATCCTTCGTTACAGCTTACAGCAGAAGGGGGATATCAAAGTCTGCAAACTGATGATCTCTTTCAGCCGGGATCCATATTCTATAATCTTATTGCCGGTGTTACCCAGCCGATATTTAACAGGGGGCAAAACAAGGCCCAGTTGAAACGTAGTAAGGCTCGTCAGCAGCAGGCTAAATTGGAACTTCGGAGCACGGTGATAAATGCCAGTAGCGAGGTCTCAAATGCGTTAAGCAAATTTAAAAATGCCGAAGAGAAGAAAGAGTTAACTACAAAACAACTTAACGCCCTTGAAAATGCCGTTGAATACTCACGCGAGCTGTTACAATATGGCGAAGCCAATTACACCGAAGTACTAACAGCCCAACAAAATTATTTATCAGCCCAGCTATCCGATATCAATAATCAATTGCAACAATTAACCGCTGGCGTAGAGCTTTATCGCGCCCTGGGCGGGGGATGGAACAAGAATATCATCCAACAAAATGAAGAAAACTAACTTGAAGTAATTTTGTCTCATAACCTAACCTATAGCACAGTAGCTTAACCACCTACTGTGAATCCCTAACGAGAGTCGCACTGTGAAAGGTGCGGCTTTCTTTTTTAAGTCAGCTAAGTAACAAAATTTTTAGCTACTCACCTAATAGCTCTTCAGGTTGCCATGGATCCGTTCGATCGTTATACGAGTTGAAGATTTGAATAATCTCTTCTTGGGTAATATCAAGATAATCGCCTGTGCTTTGTTCTCTTAGATAATTAATAGTTGCGGCAATTTCAGCAAGACTTAAACGAGCCTTAAATGCAGGCATGGTTCCCCGATACGTTGTTCCATTAACTTCAATATCTCCTGTTAGTCCATCGCGGACAATACGCACGGGAATAGATTTATCACCGGTTATCCATTTTGAATTAACCAGTGGAGGAAAGGTATTGCCGAAGCCTTGCCCATTACTTCCATGACATGAGGCACAGTGTTGGGCGTAAAGATTTGCTCCATTCAGCATGTTCGGATTGCCTTGTTGGTTGACCGGTTTCTCTTCCAATTGCTTTGGAACAGGCATGATCTCCAAGAGTTGTTTTAAATGTTTACTTTGTTGCCGGTGCTGTTGGGCTATCTCTTTATTTCCCCTTTGTTGATGTTCATACTCCATTTGTTGGTGCATGCTTATCATCTGGCTGTACCATTCTCCTGTCATGCGGTCTTGTATTCTGGAGTGCATGGATTGTCTTGTCATTTGTTGCCCCTCACCATCATGATCCATAGTTTGTCTATGATTTGTCATAGTATGATTGTGATTTTCACTCATTTTCTGATGCATCGCTTGGATTCGAGGGTATAAAGTGCGCAGTTCCTGGGGAATCTGGGTGGTATCATGTTGATAGGTTTTCATCAACGTCTCAAATGATTGATGCATCTCATCAAACTCAGTTGCCATTTGCTGTTGTTGAGAAGCGCTCATATGTGAGGAATCTCCGATTTGGCATCCCGTTAAAAAGGCCAACAAAATCACAATAGTGAATGAGAGATATATTTCTGATAGCTTCATAAGCTTATATTCATTAAGATTTGAATACTCATTCCAATAAAAGAAAATGTAAGAGTTCGTTCGACCATCAAAATTAATAATCCTTTTACTGGTAGCGTTAATCAAATATTTTGGTGAATAAAGGTTGTTATCAATGGTAAAAGATGTGTATATTTAGCGCTCTTGAATTGATGTATTGATCAATCCAGATATGGGTGCTTAGCTCAGTTGGTTTAGAGCGCATGCCCGACACGCATGAGGTCACTGGTTCGAATCCAGTAGCACCCACACACAGCAAAGCCTGTTGCCCATTGGGTATTACAGGCTTTTTCATTTTTTAAGAGTACGGTCTCAGCTGCGAAATTGCATCCCGGAAATATTTCGTACATTGAGAACAATGAATTAACGGATACTGGTATATAGACAATGGCCCAACGCAGAGAAGCACGAGAAGCAGTTTTACAAGCATTATATGCTATTGAAATTGGTAAAGGTAAGTGGAAAGATGTGATACAATCGGTTATTAAAAGCCAATTGTCAGATGATTCAGAGACCTTTAAATTTGGAGAACGTCTCTTTTTAAAGATTGTTAATAACCAAGATGAAATTGATGAAGTAATTAAGAATCATCTAAATAACTGGCGATTGGAACGTCTAAATGCGATTGATCGTCTGCTACTTAGAATGGCAATTGCCGAGTTTCTGTTTTACGAACAGATCCCAACCAAGGTGTCTATTAATGAAGCCATAGAGATTGCCAAAAAGTATTCTACTAAGAAGTCCGGTAATTTTATCAACGGTATTTTGGACTCTGCTTTGGAACAGCTGCAGGAAGATGGGCGTATCAACAAAAAAGGACGTGGACTAATTGAGTCGTCTTTTAAATCATAGAGCCTACGAATTGTGAGTGAACGTAAATATATCGCAATAGGTGATATCCACGGTTGTTTTCATAGCATGAAGGCACTCTTGGATAAACTGGAGTCGTATTATGATCGGCAGTTTATTTTTGTTGGTGATTATATTGATCGTGGTCCCGGTTCAAAACAAGTTGTTGATTATCTGTTGGACTTTAAAGAGAACGTTGACTGTGTATTTCTGCGCGGGAATCATGAGCAAATGCTTTTGGATTCCTTTCAAAAGGGCAGCAAGAGTATGTGGATGATGAACGGGGGACGGGAGACGATTAAGTCCTATAACGCAAATGGTGATACACTTTCGTTACCTGAGTCTCACAGAAAGTTTTACGAAAGTACACGCCTGTATTACGAAACGGAGAATTACTTTTTTGTCCACGCGGGATTATCTCCAGCTAAAACGATTGCCGAAAGTATTAAAGATGAAAAGGAGCTACAGGAATTCCTTTGGGAGCGATCACATTTAAATGCCTTCGAAACGCCCTGGGAAAAAACCGTGGTTTTTGGACACACGCCGCGTCCCAAACCAGTACAGAAAGATAAAATGATTGGTATTGATACCGGCTGCGTTTTTGACCGCGTGGGATACGGAAAACTTACCGCGGTAAAATTACCCGAAGAAGAATTTATACAACAGACTGCCCTTGACTGAGCAGTTATTAACTAATTGACTAATATTTTTAATTTACTGTAATACATGAGTTTACGATGTGGAATTGTAGGGCTTCCGAATGTAGGAAAGTCTACTTTGTTTAATGCGTTAAGTGATGCCGGTGCTGATGCCGCAAATTTCCCGTTTTGTACAATTGATCCCAATGTAGGAGTAGTTCCCGTTCCGGATGAGCGGTTAGATACCCTTTATGATATCGTTGGATCGGAAGAAAAAATACCAACCAGTGTTGAGTTTGTCGATATTGCGGGATTGGTAAAGGGGGCATCAGAGGGCAAAGGAAAGGGCAATGCGTTCCTTTCTCATATTCGTGAAGTCGATTTGATTGTTCACGTTGTTCGTTGTTTTGATGATGATAATGTGGTTCATGTCGAAGGAGATGTAAATCCCACTCGTGATGTACATATCATCGAAGACGAGCTTATTTTAAAGGATCTTGAGTCGGTAGAGAAGCGTCTGGAAGGGCTTAAACGCGATGCCAAAAGTGGCGAAAAAGAGGATATCCGCCGCATGGAGATCGTACAACGCCTAAAAGAACATCTCGAAAATGGCAATGCCGCACGAACTTTTGATGCCGGTGACGAGGAGCGAAAAGCTTATAAAGAGCTTTTCTTATTATCAGAGAAGCCAGTGCTTTATGCGTGCAATGTGTCAGAGGATGATCTTAATTCGGGCAATAAATGGGTAGATGAAGTCAGAGACATTGCTGCACGTTTTGATGATGAGGTTGTGACATTCTGCGCCAAAATTGAAGAGGAGATTGCGGAGCTTGATGAAGAAGAACGAGCGATGTTTTTAGAAGAGCTTGGGGTTGAAGATGCCGGCCTGGAGCGACTCATTCGAGCGGCTTACAAAGAACTTGGGTTAATTACTTATTTCACAACCGGACCAAAAGAAACGCGAGCCTGGACCGTTCGAAAAGGAGCCAAAGCTCCAGAAGCTGCGGGTGTCATTCACAGTGATTTTGAACATGGATTTATTCGTGCTGAAACAGTTAGTTATGAAACGTATAAGGAGCTTGGTTCCGAAAAAGCGGTTAAAGATGCCGGCGAAATGCGTCAGGAGGGTAAAGATTATATCGTGCAGGATGGCGATGTGATGCTATTTCGGTTTAATGTATAAACTAATACGGCTATAATTTACGCTCTTTTACAGCATACGGTTTGCTTTCTGGTGGTGTCTTTAGTTTAATATTGTTCTATCAACAGTTAAGCTAAAGCCCACAAAAATGTTTTGGTCACTTACCCGAAAGCTACTACTCTTTTTATCAGTACTTCTTTTTGTTGCTGGATGTGCCGACGAGCCTAAGTCACATGTCAATAATGTTGATGACGCCCGTGAGCTGTTAGTTCAACAGCGGGAACAGGCGTTACAGCAGGTAGAACAAGAAGTCACTTCCGAAAGTATCCAAAAGTTGATTACGCTTGGACTTTGGGATGAAGCCGAATCTTATCTGTCGGAGGTTGAGCAAACCGACATCCCGATGGCGCTTGTAGAAGCACGTCTGTTGATCAAAAAACATCAATATACAGAAGCTGAGCAGATTGTATCATCTGTTTTACAGAACCAGCCCGATAACCGCGAAGCATTGTTGTTACAGGCTGAGCTCGATATCCAGGCCTGGAGGCTGAATCACGCAGATCAAAAAGCGAAAAAGTTATTGGGATTAGAGGCAAAAGATCCAGAAGCTGGATTTATTCGAGGAAAGATTGCGCTACTAAATCGCAATTATAACGGAGCGTTACAGTGGGCCCAAAAAATACAACGGTGGGATTCCAATTTTGCCGGTGGATATTGGCTTGAATCGGAAGCACATTTTTGGTCTCAAAACCCCCAAAAGGCTGAAGCACCCTTGCAAAAAGCGTTATCTATTGCTCCTTTTGATGCCGATGCCCGTTTCAGCTATGGATACGCGATTTGGCGTAGGGTAGATGCTACCCAACTCGATAATATGGCAGCGCAATGGAATTTAGCGTTGGAGGTAAATCCATTGCACTACCTTACGCATTGGCATTTTGGCAACGGTCATACCAACCTAACGTATGCAGATTACACACAACCCACCGACAGTACGGTCCGTAGCTTATTAGATAAAAGTGAGGGACTAATTGCAGAAAATCAGCTTGAAGAAGCTATTGAGATCACCCGTACGGTGGGAGGGGAATATCCCAAATCTATATTGCCGGCTATGACACGCGGATCTATTTATTATATGGCTTACGATAGGGAACGCGATACACGATTAGATTCAGCTCAAGCAATTTTTGAACGTGTCTTAGAAGAGAAACAGAATTATGGTCCAGCCCATAATGGATTGGCGGCGGTTATCAAACAGCGGCAATTTGAGCAGCTGGATGAATTTGAAGCGCTGGAGGATTCTATAGCGCAAACACCGGTACCGGCTACAGGCGGCGTTTTTTATGATGTGTTTCCTGATGCGCAATATTATCCCGGTGATCGGGTAACGAAAATGATTGCCCAGCAAATTGGTCCAAGTAAGGCATATTTACCTATGATTGATAAATTTGGATCTGACTTTGCCATTCCGCCATTACATATTGATTTGGCCGAGGCGATGGATAACAACTACTTTCGGTATGGTACTACTTTTGATAATCGCCAGTGGATGGATATCCGCGGTGTTGGCAGTGGGGCTACGGGCATTGAGTATCTTGAACGAGGCGCTCATCTGGAGCGGAACGTGTTGGCGCATGAGTATGCCCATTTGTATCATGGACGAATTTTGACGGATCGCGAAGATCGACGTATTCGAGCTTTATACTATGATGCGATGAGAAATGATCATACACTCGATTATTACGCGGCCAACAATGAGAGCGAGTTTTTTGCTCAAGGATATGCAGGATTTTTATCAGAGAAAAAGGTGCACCCACTGAATCACAAATCAATGAATACTCGGGAATATATTCGTGAAAAAGATCCGAACTTTTATGCTTTTTTGGATTCTCTGTTGAGCAAGCAGCAAGAGTATCTGTCGGGTAACGAGGAGGTCTTCGATGACAACTGGGCGCAAACCTATCTGGCGCTCGCAGAACGTTCATCAGATGCGTCAAAGGCTCATCTTGATACGGCTCTTTCTTATAGCGCTGATTATATACCGGCTATTTTAGAATATGCAGAAGTAGAGGCTGAGGAAGGAAATTTTAACATAGCTGATAAACAAGTAGCCAAGGCCAGGTCGTTGGATTCGAATTATGCCCCGGTATATGTAACTGAGGCTGAGGTGTTACATCAGAAAGGATTACGTGGAGAATTGTCTTTTGATGATTCTATAGAGCGGCAGGCTTCGTTGTTTGATGAAGCTGAAAAGCTTGAAAAGGATTTAGCCGAGCGTGCTCAACTAAACCGCATTCAGCGCGATCGTTATTATCAATATGGACAAATGGGTAAGGCACTGGAAGTTGCTAAACAATATGTCGAGGAGGGGCCTACCATTTCAACGTATTTACGTGACCGGAAAGAAGAAGCCGAAGCTGATTATTATGTGATGCGAAGCGGTATTGGCTATTCTGCTGAAGCGATTGGTTTTTTCGAGTCACTGGTGGACCAGAATCCTCAAAATTTTTCATACCGCTTGATGTATAGCGATGCATTAATTAAAGCGAAACAGCTGGAGAAAGCGGAATCAATACTACAGGAAGGGCAGCGTATTTTGGAGTCGGCCGGAAACGAGCGGGCTGATTATGCGTTGCGTAGAGCACATGTTCACCTGCAAAATAATGATAGAGAGCAGGCAAAAAAGATGTTGGTTCAAGCACGAACCAATAAGCTTAATGTCGAAGATCAGTTATTGAAAGCACGGCTCTTGCTGAAATTAGATCAAGTGGAAACTGCCGAAGAAATCATCAATTCCATTGACGTAACGTTACCTGTAGAGCAGGCTTCACTTAATTATACAAATGCCTTGTTAGCCGTAAACAGTGGTAATGTTGAAAAAGCGAAATCAGTGTTGAGAGAAGCCCTGTCAAAAAATCCGTACCATTTGAAAGCAAGGGTCTTACTGATGTCGATACTTGATGATGAGGGCAGGGAAGAGGAGAAATCAGAATTAATGGATGAGAGTGATCAACTTACAGTTCCATTGGGTCCCGATTTCATGGAAGCAATTTAAAAGTTGCTCAGTTATCTTCGGTGTTTAGCGAATCTGCCGATAGTGGCTCAGGTTTTTTGATTTGAAACGTTGCCGTATCAGCGGGGACGTTGGCAGGTTCAATACGATCATGTACCACCCAGGCATCGGGATACTTAGGCTTGATTAGGCGCGAAAATTGGTTAGCCTGATTACGCTGTTGGAAATCACCGATATGAACTTTGTAATAGGGTTGACGGAATGAGACATATGCATCTGCCGAGTAACCAGTAATAGTTGTATCAGCCCACATACGAAATGAGTTGGCAACAGAATCAGCATACTCTACCTTTCGGGTCGATAAAATTTGAATACGAAATCCGTCATATGGGTTTCTGTTTATTTCCTCTTTCGAAGAATCTGCTTTCAAATATATTTCCGGAATATCCTGCTTTTGGGTAAGATAAACATGATTCAATTGACTGCGGGTATTATCCAAAAGGGCAATAGCTTCAGAGTCTGAAGTTTCTTCTTCTGTTACAATAGGTTTGTCCTGCTCTTGGGTAGTTTCTTCGGTGCTTTTACAGCTTATCAAAAGTCCCACCGCAATCGTTAAAAGAATTGTGATCCAAAATGTGCGAAACATGGTATACAGTTTTTTTAGTAACCGACAGGGTGCCAGGTTGTTTTTGTTTCTTGGAAATCAGTAATGAAATAGGGCGATTGGGCTTCATCAGAAAGCCAATCATCTATCGGTTTGTACCGAACTCTTTTAAGATTTGTAGTTGTATTTTCATCAATTTGTTTCCTTTGTTCTGGATCAATATCAGGATCTGTATAAAAGAAAGCGTTAACATCTTTATGGGTTGTCATGTGTTCCAAGAGCTCATCACGATGGCCCGTAAGAATGTTTACCACTCCGCCGGGTACGTCTGATGAATTAAGAACCTCTGCAAAACTGACTGCACTCAATGGATACTTTTCGGATGCCAGAATAATACAAGTATTGCCACCAATAATGACGGGTGCCATCACGGAAACCAATCCTAAAAGGGGGCGATCTTCGGGCGCCCAGATATTGACGACACCGGTGGGTTCGGGCATTGAAAAATTAAAGTGTGAGCTTGCAACAGGATTTATCGTACCGAATACTTGCTGATATTTGTCCGACCAGCCTGCATAGTAGATCAGGCGATCGATGGAGGCGATCACTTCTTCTTTGGCTTTTTTGGTTTTATAGCCAATGGTTTCGAGCTCTTCTATAAATTGTGCCTTTCGGGTTTCGAGCATCTCGGCAATGCGATACAAAATTTGTCCGCGGTTGTAAGCGGTACGACCATTCCACCCGGCCTGTGCTTTGCGTGCAGCTACAACAGCATCCCGAACGTCTTTTCGGGAGCATTGGCAGGCGTTGGCCAAAATATTGTCATCGCCGTCGTAGACTTTGTAATATCGTCCCGATTCGGTGCGTGGAAAATTACCGCCCACGTATGTTTTATAGGTTTTCGAAACTTCTATTCTGTCAGACATAACAATAAATTTGGATAGAACACGGATTTAGCTGATCTAACGAATTTTCACAGATTAATCTGTGATTATCTGTCTAATCCGTGTTATTTGTGTTCAATTATAATTCTATTTCAATTTCACATAAGGATACAATCCCTGCAGCCCACCTTCGCGACCTTCGCCGCTTTCTTTATAGCCGCCAAATGGTGAGGTGGGATCAAATTTGTTATAGGTATTTGACCAGACCACGCCATTGCGGATTTTGCTGCCGGTTTTAAATATTTTGGAACCTTTATCAGTCCATACCCCGCCGGCCAATCCATAGGGCGTGTTATTGGCTTTTTGGATACCTTCCTCAGCTGTTCGGAAGGTCTGGATCGTAAGTACTGGTCCGAAAATCTCTTCCTGAACAATCCGATTTGATTGTGCTACATTAGTAAAGAGGGTAGGGCGACAAAAATATCCTTTCTCTGGAATTTTACACTTACTTTGGTACATATCAGCGCCTTCATTTACGCCAACCTCCAGGTACTCATTAACTTTATTATATTGTTGCTCGGAGTTGATGGCACCGATATCTGTGTTTTTATCTAACGGGTCGCCCACAATAAGCGTATCCATGCGGTCGCGAAGCTTTTGAATTACCTTGTCAGCAACACCTTCCTGTACAAATAGCCTTGATCCTGCGCAGCATACATGTCCCTGGTTAAAGAAGATCGCATTGATAATACCTTCGACCGCCTGATCTAAAGGCGCATCCTCAAAAATAATGTTAGGTCCCTTTCCGCCTAATTCAAGCGTATAGCGTTTGTCGGTACCTGCCAGTGATTTTTTAATAATTTTTCCAACCTCAGTAGAACCGGTAAAAGCAATTTTGTCGATATCATCGTGGTTGACAATAGCTGAGCCCGTTTGTCCAGCCCCGGTAACAATATTAACTACGCCATCAGGGAGGCCGGCATCCCGACAAAGTTCTGCAAATTTTAGTGCAGTCAGCGATGTTGTTTCAGCCGGTTTCAGTACAACCGTATTTCCTGTTGCCAGGGCGGGAGCTATTTTCCAGGCCAACATCAATAAGGGGAAATTCCAGGGAATAACCTGTCCTGCCACCCCTAAAGGTTCAGCCCTTTTGCCGGGGAAAGCATAATCGAGTTTGTCGGCCCAACCTGCATAATAGAAAAAATGCGCAGCTGCCAAGGGAATATCCACATCGCGGGACTCTCGAATAGGTTTACCTCCATCCATACTTTCGAGAACGGAAAACTCACGGGCCCGTTCCTGGATGAGTCGGGCAATGCGGAAAATATACTTACCTCGTTCTTTAGCGGGTAACGTAGACCAGCGTTTATCAAAAGCTTTACGTGCTGCTTTTACCGCTTTATCAACATCTTGTTGTGTTGCCTCAGCGAAAGAGGTTAGTTTTTCTTCCGTGGCCGGATTTAAGGAGTCGAAATAGCGTCCTTTTTCGGGAGCCACAAATTCGCCGTCAATAAAAAGCTCATACTGATCTTTATATTCTGCAAAGTCAGCACTTTGGGGAGCATCATCATACTCCCATAACCCATCAAAATTTAATTTAGAACTGGGGGATGACGGTTTATAAGGCTTTTCTTCTATCGTTTCTTGATCAGCTGTTTTTGTATTCTCAGACATATTCTTGAACGTATTATTTCAAACTAATTAGTACAAATGACGGTTACGTAGGATCGCTTCTGTTAGTCATTTGAAAAATAATCGGCGCTTTGATAGACACCTGTTTTTTGTTTAACGATTTGCATCAGCAGGTCGTTTGTTAGTGAGCTGGCTCCAAAACGGAAATATTCGGGAGTCAGCCAGTCTGTTCCCAAGGTTTCTTTGACCAGTACCAGGTATTGAATAGCCTGTTTGGCTTTTCGGATGCCGCCCGCCGGTTTCATGCCCACCATCCGTCCGGTATCGTAAAAATAATCTCTGATGGCTTCCAACATTACGAGTGTCACCGGTTGGGTGGCCGCAGGTTTCACTTTTCCGGTGGATGTTTTAATGAAGTCAGCTCCGGCATGCATAGCTAAGTCGCTGGCCTTCCGGATATTTTCATACGTTTGCAGCTCACCAGTTTCTAAAATGACTTTGAGATGCGCGTCACCACAAGCTTCTTTAACGGCAGAAATCTCATCATACACATAGCTGTAATTGCCCTTAAGAAACTCACCGCGCGAAATAACCATATCCACCTCATCGGCGCCGTCTTCAACTACCTTTTTTGTTTCTTCAAGTTTAGCTTCGAGGGTCGTCATTCCGCTTGGGAAAGCTGTTGCTACGCTGGCAATATTGATGTCGGTACCGCGGAGTGCTTTTTTAGCTACACTCACCATATTTGGATACACGCAAACCGCAGCAACGGTGGGTAGATCCGGCATAGCGGCGTGCGGCTTTTTGGCCTTTTGACACAGTTGAATCACTTTGCAAGGCGTATCCATTCCAGCCAGAGTTGTCAGGTCGACCATCGATAATGCCATCGTTAGCGCTTGAACTTTAGACTCCTTTTTAATGCTTCTTGAATTTAGTCGGGCGACCCGCTCCTCAACGCCCACTTCATCGATGGGGGTTGTTTTTGCTATATCTGAAATATTCAAAATAGGTTGTACTTGATTTATGCTTCGTGATGGATATTACCGTTTAAGGAAACATATAAATATCCTTTTGAAGGTAAGAATAGATTAGAATTCCCCCAAAATAATACGGGTAATTCTATGGGTCCATGTTTTGGATACATGGGGTCGTATGTAAGGGAATCCCTTATACCACAGTGTTTTAGAATTT
Source organism: Fodinibius sp. Rm-B-1B1-1 (assembly GCF_038594945.1). NCBI lineage: Bacteria > Pseudomonadati > Balneolota > Balneolia > Balneolales > Balneolaceae > Fodinibius > Fodinibius alkaliphilus. The sequence goes on along the minus strand of NZ_JBCFYD010000002.1, from coordinate 1,093,437 downwards.
TGTAAAGTGTAATCTAATCAATTGGAATTAAGGTGAGGGAACAGTGAAAGTATTAGAGAGTTATGAAGAGGCTTTGATGAATATATCCCCCAAGGAATGGCCGGCATATTTAAAAGAACATGCTTTTATTTCGGGAAATAAATTCAATACAGAGCTTGCCGAGACTTTTGCGCTCGTTGGTACGGTACTGGATTTTAAAAAATTTATTGGTATTGATCATTTGGAAGGACCGACGGGTACGTCAGAGTCTTTTTTGACGTACTGTGGAGTATTGGGATATGGAAGATACCTATCAAAATATTACGATCATGGGTTATTTATGCAGCTTCGTCAGCGTGCAAATGATCCCCGGTTAGAAATTTCACAGGGTGTGGTAAAAGCGTTACAATACATCGCTAAGAAAAAGTTTGATAAGCTTCTGTTATATACTGATGACTGGAAAAATGGCACTCCGCTGGAACAGTGTGCTTGTATAGGAGCCGTCTGTAATGCTAAAGTATTATCAAGCAGGACACAGGCTGAATCAGCTATTGAGCTATTGGATTGGGTGACAGCCACCTTTTTTGATAAACCTATTGTGAGTGGTGATTATCTTATTTTACAGGAACAGTTGATAGAAAGCTGGAAAGTTGCTGCTTCACGAAATCCCGAAAAAGCCCAACGAATGATTGAACGGTGGATTAAGGAGGAGGATGCTACGATAAATTCTATTATGGAGAAGATTATAACATCAAATTATATGCAGAAAATCGATTCAGAATGGGCCGATAGATGGTTGGATAATCTAAACAACAAGTATAGGGCATAATCCTACAAAGGTGATAAAGAAACATCCTTGCTATGGGCTTGTACAATATATGGAAACACAACATTATGGTGAGTACTGCTTTTGAATTCTGAATGTTGGAAGTGTCGATGTTTGATGATCAGTTTTAGGGAGATGCATAGAAGCGGGTGCGCCATGGGGAGATGAGGTAATACTCATCTCCCTTTTATTTTTTTGAAGATATAATGGTGTTGAGAAGTTTATGCCCCATGATGACAGGAAAATACATGCATAGCTGCTGATCGTGGTGTAAGGAAATTCCCTACATCTTGTTGGAGATAATGAATGGTAGTTCTTCAATTTTAAGATCACTATTGTCAACCATCACATATCCGGTATATCGCAGAGTGTTTTATATTAGAATTTTTCTATTGTAGGTCACATTTAGTGACTTTTATATGAATTAGGAGTATAATCTAAAAAAAGGGAGTGATTGTGAAGGACATGCCAAAACAGGAAAGGCCTGATTCTCGTGAGGTTTTAGAGCACATAAGTCAGTGTGTAATTACTACAGACCTGAATGGAATTGTTACATACTGGAACAGAGGATGTGAGCAAATATTCGGCTACGACCGAATGGAGATGATAAATAAGTCATTGAGCAAGATTTATCCCTTTGTAGCTGAGGAACAGTTCCATCATGATCTTGAAATGCTTCGTTCGGGAGAAGAAGTTAGGGGGCAATGGAAAAGTATTACCAAATATGGAGAGATTATCTGGATTGATGTACACGCGAAGCCACTGTTTGACAAGCAGGGGAATCCGAAGGCGGTTATTGCATCGGCTCATGACATTGGGCCGCTAAAGGCAGTTGAAAAAGAGTTGGAGGAGAGTAAGGCTCAGGCACAAGCTATTTTAGAAACAACGGTGGATGGTATTATCACTATCGACAAATATGGGGAAATAATGTCTTTCAATTACTCAGCATCCCGAATATTTGGATATAGCGAAGATGAGGCTACAGGAATAAATATTAAAAACCTTGTGGCCGAACCTCACGGGAAAGATCCGATTAATCATTTAGACAAATACCAGTCGAATGAGGTTGTTGGATATCGCAGAGAGTTAAGCGGGAAGCGTAAAAATGGATCGGTTTTTCCTATGGAGTTATCGGTAAGTGAAGTCGATTGGGAGGGCAGCCAGATTTATACTGTGGTTGTAAATGATATTAGCGATCGAAGGCAGTTAGAAAAAGAAATATTACGCATTTCCGAAGAGGAACGCCGAAGCCTTGGCCAGGATTTGCACGATGGTTTAGGACAAATGTTGACAGGAATTTATCTCATTAGTAAGAATTTGGCACAGAAATTGGAGACTAATGATTTACCGGGACATAAAGAGATACAAGAAATATCAGATATGGTTAAAGAAGCTGATGAGTATGCAAAAGTATTGGCTCGGGGTTTAGTGTATGTTGATATGAAAAAGGAAGGGTTAAATGCCGCCTTGAAGCAGCTTGCAGGCCAGGTTGAAAAATTATTTAATATTACTTGTTCGGTGAATATGAAAGAAGATATTAATATAAACAATGATATGCAGGGCATGCATTTATACCGAATAGCTCAAGAGTCTATAAGTAATGCAGTAAAACATGGAAAGGCGAACAATATTGAAATAGGATTAAATAAAAAAAATGGTTCGTTACAGTTATCGATAAAGGATAATGGAATTGGTTTTGCCAAATCTCAAGAGGAAAAAAAGGAGAGTGGGATGGGCATTCATATTATGCGTTATCGCGCAAATATGCTATCGGGTCGGCTCGAGATATTTGAAACCGGGGATCAGAAAACAAACGTCGTGTGTAGTATTCCTTTTAACAATTAAGAATAAAAGAATATGTCTAATAACTTTAAAAAGAAAATTGTTTTAGTTGATGACCATCCCGTTATGCGTAAAGGGTTAGCTCTAATATTTGATTCAGACCCTGCTTATGAAGTTATTGCGCAACTTGATCGCGCCGAAGAACTGATTCAGCGTTTGGATGAGTTAGCTCCCGATCTGATAATTGTTGATGTATCACTTCCTGGGATGAACGGACTTGAATTAGTAAAACACATAATTTCACAAAAAGAAGATCAAAAAATCCTGGTCGTTTCTCGTCATGATGAATCGCTGTATGCCGAACGGGTGATACGCGCAGGGGCTAAAGGGTATGTCATGAAGCTGGAAGCTGGAGAAGTATTGCTTAAAGCTGTTCGCAAGGTCTTGAATGGTGGTATTTATGTAAGTGACGAGGTCAGTGAACGGCTATTAATGGGAATGGCACGGGGACAAAAGAGGGTGATGGAATCGCCCATTGAAAAACTCAGCGATCGGGAGTTGGAAGTGTTTGAACTTACCGGTAAAGGCAATAGTACACGCGAAATTGCTGAAAAACTGCATCTTTCAGTTAAAACCGTTGAATCATACAGAGCGCGGATAAAGACAAAACTAAATTTAGAGAATGCCACCGAGCTTATGGTTCATGCGGTTAAATGGGTTGAAAATGAGCATTCAAGTATTAAGTAAATACGGATGTAAGATAAAATCCTATCTATGATTTTGTTGATGTCCTACATAGATAAAAAGGAGGCTATTGCATTGATGTAGAGCGACAAATTTTATGTTGGATGTCAGGGATTTCCCTGAATAACAAATATAAAATTTAAAATAGGAGTAACTATGAAGCAACTAACCCGATATCAACCATCTGCTGCCCCGGTAAGTAATTTGCGAAGAGAAATGGACCGTATTTTTAATGAATTAATTCCCTTTAGCTGGCGACTTGATGAACCAGAAACAGGTATGTCAATGTGGACTCCCATTACGGATATGATGGAAACTGACAATGAATACCTACTTGAAGTTGAGCTTCCCGGACTAACCAAGAAGGATATTCAAATCAATTGCCAGGATAATGTCCTTTCAGTTGAGGGGGAACGTAAGCATGACAAAAAAGAAGAGCGCCCGGGTTACTTGCGAAGCGAGCGTTCATACGGTGCATTTAAACGGTCTATTATTTTACCTACTTCTATTTTGGAAGACAAGGTAAAAGCCACATTTAAAGATGGAATATTGAAAATAACGGTTCCCAAAGCCGAAAAGAGCAAGAGAAAAACAGTTCCCATTGAATAGGAATTTTTTCGTGACTTTTAAAGGGCTGCGTTAAAACGCGGCCCTTTTTTATTTGATGTGTATATAGGTCAATAATGAAGGAATGTATACATTTAAACTATTGGGATGTGATAATTTGATAGTATAGTTAATACTATCAGAGATAGCAGAGCGCTAACTTATGTATGGTATAGATAAAAACGAGATGGAGAAACCGGTGGAAGGGGACATCAATCAGCAGTGGTATAAATTGGAACCAGATCGGTTATGCAATCTATTAGAGACTTCTTCCGAACAAGGTCTTAGCCGGCAAGAAGTACGAAAGAGGGTGAGTTACTGGGGACCTAATATTATTGAGACTGAAAAGGAGGTTACACGATGGCAGATAGCCATGCATCAGTTCAAAGACCCCCTGATTTATATCTTATTGGGGGCGGCATTTGTGACACTACTTTTGCAGGATTATTTTGATTCTATCATAATTGTGATTGCTGTTTTGTTGAATGCTATTATAGGTTATATACAGGAAAGGAAATCACAATCAGCAATTCGATCCCTCACAAAATTAGGTATTCCGAAAGCCCATGTCATTCGTGAGGGTAAAGAACTGGAAGTTCCAGGTAGTGAATTGGTACCCGGTGATATCGTACTGCTTAGTTCAGGTGGCAGAGTATCTGCTGATATGCGTTTGCTTTCTGTTAAAGGGTTGGAAGTAGATGAATCGGCTCTTACCGGTGAGTCTGCGGTTATTCATAAGACGAGCACTCCATTGGATCAGGAAAAACTATTGCCTGCAGATCAAAAAAATATGGTGTTTTCCGGAACTACGGTGGTTAAGGGACGGGGGAAAGCCGTAGTAGTTCGCATTGCTGGCTCCACAGAATTAGGAAAAATAGCGAAATCTGTACGCGATATTGGTATTGTAAAAACGCCTTTACAGGAAAAAATGGATCACCTTGGGCATACGATTGGCTATCTGGTTTTGGCCTTTTCGTTGATTATTGTTGCACTGGGTAATATCTACAGTATGGATCCTGATGAAATCTTTGTTACTGTTGTTGCGATGGCGGTTTCAGCTATTCCCGAGGGGTTGCCGGTTGTGTTAACTGTTACGCTTGCAATAGGTGTAAGCAGGATGGCTAAAAGGCAGGCTGTTATCCGTTATTTACCAGCTGTAGAAACTTTGGGAAGCACTACTGTTATCGGTTCCGATAAAACCGGTACGCTTACTAAAAACCAGATGACGGTTCGCCATATTTGGGCGGATAACCAGCTATTTGCCACTACAGAAACAGGATACCAACTTGAGGGGATGGTTGCGAGGGATGGGAGACCTATCGAATTAAAAAAAGAAAGTGGCTTATACTACGCTCTTCTTGCTGGCACATTAGCTAATGAAGCTAATATAACCGGCTTGGAGTCAGGAGAACCCCAGGGGGATCCTACAGAAATAGCCCTGCATGTATCGGCTTTTAAAGCAGGAGTTCAACTTTCTGACGTTCATTTGTCATTTCATGAGATAGATATATTACCATTTGAGCCGGAAAAGCAATTTATGGCAACCTTAAACAAGAATGCTGATGGGCGATTTATTTTTTTAAAGGGGGCGCCTGAGGTGGTTATAAACAAATGTTCTCACCAAGTGGTAGATGGCCATATAATTTCAATTGATCGGGAGAAAGCACGTAAGGCTGCTATAAAAATGGCCGGCAGAGGGCTTCGGGTGCTGGCAATGGCATACCGCAGGAGTAGTAGTAATTTGCTTTCTGAAAAAGATGTGCAAGAACAATGTTTTGTCTTGGCGGGCTTACAGGGTATGGAAGATCCCATCCGACCAGAAGCTATAGAGGCGGTACAAATTGCCCATGAAGCAGGAATCCGGGTAATAATGATTACCGGAGACCATGAGGAAACAGCTGTTGCCATTGGTCGCCAGCTTGGTCTGGATCCAGATGGGAAGGGGGCACTGGAAGGAAAGACGCTGGGTCAGCTTTCCGATGAAGAATTTGATCGCAAGCTAAGGAACATAAATATATTTGCTCGCGTGACGCCGGAGCATAAGTATCGGATTGTTAAACGGCTTAAACAAGTTGACCATATAGTTGCTGTTACTGGCGATGGGGTTAATGATGCGCCAGCGCTGCGGGCAGCCCATATCGGTGTTGCAATGGGCAAAGGGGGGACCGATGTAGCACGAGAAGCATCCGATATGGTACTTTCGGATGATAACTTTGTTACGATTACAGCAGCAATAGAAGAGGGACGCATTGTATTTTCAAATATTCGCAAGGTCACCTTTTTTTTGCTTTCAACGGCTGTAGGAGAGCTTATCGTTATTTTTGTTGCTATTTTGATGAACTGGCCGCTGCCCTTTATTGCCGTTCAGATTCTGTGGATTAACTTGGTCACGAGTGGATTACAGGATGTTGCATTGGCCTTTGAACCAGGTGAACCGGATATTCAGAAACGTAGACCACGTCCTCCCAAAGAAGGTATTTTAACGGTTCGGTTGATGGAAAGGCTTGGGGGTGTTGGTCTTGTTTTAGCGGTTGGTACACTCTATAGTTTTTGGTGGGCTATGGAACAAACCAATAATTTAGATATGGCACGAACCGTTGCCATGACGCAGATGGTTGTTTTTCAGTTTTTCCATGTTCTTAACTGTCGTTCGTTAGATCGGAGTTTGTTTACGCTTAATTTCTTTTCTAACAAATTTTTGTTCTTGAGTTTATTTTCCGCACTACTTGCTCATATATCGCTACTTTATGTTGACTTCATGCAGGCTACTTTCAGGACTGTTCCACTTGCAGTAGAGCAGTGGGTAATGATTTTTTTCGTGGGATCTTTTGTGATTATTGGCGGAGAGTTTGACAAACTGATTAATAAATGGAGAAAAAGCTTCATTGGTTAACTGTTGGTTGTAGTGGAAATACTGACATTTCAGAGGGGTATCACCTTTTAACAAAGAAGGGTGGATTTTTCGCATCTTTTGAAATCCGGTAATTGTTAAGTCATAGAGGGAGTACTATGAAGTCGAAGAAAATTACAAAAGAACAGTGGCAAAAGTATTTTGATACCTTTTCAATGAAGTATCTTCAAGATGAACAGCCTGAATATATTGAAATTCAGTTGCTGTCAGAAGATATGGGAGCCCAACAAGAGATTCGGTGGACGCCGCTGAGAGGTATTACGTACGACCCCAAAAGCGATATCTTGGAGATTCAGGTTGATAACATGGATCACCTCATCTCGCACCCCAAAGAAATCTATGTAAATGAGGAGAAGGGTGGTTGGCTAACAGGGATGATGGTCATCCGGAAAGATGGGGAACGAAGCATCATCGACATACGATAAATATCAACCTTAAAAAACGGGCAGAAATAGTTTGTAGATGTGTGTATTTAAGTCACATCTCATCGTTATTTACTGTCGGGATAATGTAGTCGAATATGGCAACTGAAACGCAGGTCCATTTCAATAAACAATATTTAAAAGAGGAGATTACCCAACTTGCTAAATTACAGCAATCTACGCTTGAGGCTGAACCTATGCAGCCTATTGGGAGTGTGCTTTCCTCAGCAAAAGAGACGCTGACCGAAACCTATCGAGTATTGGCGCGAGCAGCCAAAAAAAATCGAGAATTGAGCACAGCAGCAGAGTGGCTTATTGATAATTTCTACATTATTCAGGAGCAAATTGTACAGTTAAAGGCTGACCTTCCCGAATCATATTACAAGAAATTGCCGCGCTTAACGCAGGGAGAGTTCAAAGGTTATCCACGGACGTACGAAATTATACAACTATTGGCTTCGATTAGTGATAATACAATTGACCGTGAGAATACAACTGATACAATCAGAGCCTACCAGGAGGTAGACATTTTAAATTTGGCTGAAATGTGGTCGGTTCCGCTGATGAACAGAATGGTGTTGATCGTCAGGTTGGCCGAAAGCAGTAAAAAACTGCTCCGGGATCGCAACATGCAGGATGATATTGATAGCCTAATTACTGAAAAAATTGCCGGGGATACGGATGAGCCCGGTTTCATTCTTCGGAAGCTGTCCGAAATTGTAGATCAGCAACCTGATTCCATGCGCTTCTTGATTATATTGGCTCAGCGATTACAAGCTCGTGGAATGCTGACTGAAAATGAACGTCGTTGGTTCGAGTATAAATTTTCTCGCTGGGAATCTAACCTCGAAGAACAGCTACGCAGTCGAACGCAACAGACCTCTCGACTCCATCTTAGTATCCAGAATGCAATATCCTCATTGCGCGAAGTTTCAGAAACCGATTGGGCCTTGTTTGTAGAAAGCTGTTCAATAGTGGAACGTATTCTCCGGCTTGATCCAGCGGATAAATATCCACAAATGGATTTCAGTACCCGAGATTCCTATCGAAAAAAGGTTGAGAAACTGAGCACCTATTCGTCACATAGCGAACAGGAAGTGGCTGAACATGTTTTAATGCTGGCCGAAAGTGCTGCTCAAAATGGTACGGCAGAACGTAGCAAAAAAATGCATATCGGTTATTATTTGATTGGTGATGGGTACAAAGAGATTTGTCGTAGAATCAACTACAAAAAACCGGTGTCAGAATGGATGCATGAGCAATTTCAAGAGCATCCTACTATCTATTTTTCGATGGTAGCTATTCATTTTATTGCCCTTATTAGTATTGTGGGTCTTGCTACAAATTTAATTGATCGTCCCCATTGGGTTATTTTCTTCACAATTTTAGTGGCGCTATTTCCAGCATTAGAACTTTCGATTGTATCGACGAACAGGATACTGTCATTTTTTATTCCGCCACGTATTTTGCCTAAGCTCGAGTTTAAAGGTTCTATACCTGATGAATACCGGACGGTGGTGGTAGTACCAACTATACTCAATTCTCCCAAAGATGTTGAGAATCAGTTTGAGCTGCTCGAGATTCGTGCCTTGGCGAATGCCAACGAGTCGATTCAGTTTGCTCTGTTGTCGGATTTTCACGATTCGAAAACAGAAAGCAAAGAAAATGATGAGGCTGTTTTGAAAGCCGCCCACGAGCAGATCAATCGCCTCAATATTCAATATGACAGTAAGTATGGAAATAAGTTTCTTTTTTTTCACCGTAAGCGATTGTGGAACGAATCAGAGCAGCAGTGGATGGGGTGGGAGCGAAAGCGTGGAAAGCTCGAAGAGTTTAATCGATTGCTAAAAAATCTGGATACAGAAACAAGCTTCAAGGTTACAGATGAAGATTTCCTGGCGTCAGTAAAGAAAGTTCCGGTCACCTTTGTTATTACGCTTGATGCGGATACGAAGCTGCCGCCAGGCAGTGCACGAATGCTCATAGGTACAGCCGCTCATCCTTTGAACCGCCCAAAAATTGATTCCCAGAAAAATATGGTTACCGGCGGATATGGCATTTTGCAGCCGCGCATTTCTATTCCGCCTAAATCAGCAAATAAAAGTAGGTTTGCTAAAATTTATTCTGGCAATGTGGGACTTGATCCCTACACAACGGCCGTCTCTGATATTTACCAAGATCTATTTGGCGAAGGGGTATATACCGGCAAGGGATTGTATGATCTGGAAACCTTCGAGACTGTACTCGATAACCGATTTCCTGATAATAGAATTTTGTCCCACGATTTATTGGAAAGTACCTACCTGCGTACCGCACTGCTGACTGATATTGAGTTGTTCGATGATTTTCCTACAACCTACCTGAGTTATGTACAACGACAGCACCGCTGGATTCGAGGCGATTGGCAAATATTGTTTTGGCTTTTTGGGAAGGTTCCATCCGTTGACGGTAAAAAGGTGATTAACCCAATTTCAGGGCTCTCAAAATGGAAGATTTTTGATAATCTTCGTCGATCAATAACTCCTGCAGCGATACTTATTTTCCTGTTGGCAGGATGGTTGTTCTTGCCGGGATCAGCTTTAATATGGACTGCCGCGGTATTCGGAATTGTGGCTTTCCCGATCTACTCCAGCTTTTCTACCGATATTTTTCGACGACCACAGCGCGTAGGTTGGCGTTTGTATCTGGATAAAATCCGTGCTGATTTAAAGATGAATACCGTCCAGTCAGTTACGAGTTTCCTCAACTTGCCGCACCAGGCGTATATCTCGCTGGATGCCATAGCCCGAACACTTTATCGATTATTTGTCACCCAAAAGAACCTATTGGAGTGGAAGACAGCAACCCAGGTCGAGAAGAAACATGCCAATGGTTCAGTTTGGGATTACTGGCAGCAAATGTGGCCCAATATATTTTGGGGTGTGTTTTGTTTGGTGTTGGTATCGGTGTTTTCAAAAGCTGTTTTGTTCATTGCCGGTCCCGTTTGTTTGGGCTGGCTGGCAGCTCCATATTTCGATTATTATTTGAGCCGACCGATAACATCATCCCAAAAATCTCTTTCTAAAAAACAGCAATACGAATTACGTAACTATGCACGGAGAACATGGCATTTCTTTGAGCAGCACTTAAACGAAGAGCATGCGTGGTTGCCGCCCGATAATGTACAAGAAGAGCCGTTTATAGGAGCCGTGGGACGTACCTCTCCCACAAATATGGGGTTAGCTTTAACATCTGTTTTTGCTGCTTATGAGTTGGGCTACCTGACTCTTACGGAAATGATAGATAAACTCGAAAATATGATGCAGTCGATGGAGCGATTAGACCGCTATCGTGGACATTTTTATAACTGGTACAGCACTCAAATAGGGGAGGTTTTAGATCCTCATTACATATCAACCGTTGATTCGGGAAATTTAGCGGCTTCGCTATTAGTTATTGAACAGGCTATGAATCAACTGGCGAAACTGCCATATCCCAACCCTAAATTTTGGAAGGGGCTTAATGATACGATCCAGGTGTTAAGTGATATGGAGGATGAGTTGGAAGATCTTCCCAAGTATGATGCTTTGTTTCAAGAAATTGATGGTCTAATTGCTGATCTACGTAAACATATTCCTAACCGGCCACCGGATACATTGTCAGAATGGAAAAGATTGCTTTTAGATCTTCGATTTAAAGCAAATCAGCTTAGCGAATTGGCTCCGGTTGTATTAGAGATTTCGTTTGAAGATCAAAAATATCAGGAATGGAGCGATTGGCTAAAACGACCAAACCAGCAGATTGAGCATCAACTTAAAGAACTTAATGCGTTTAAGGGGGCGGAGAAAGAGCATACTTTTGTAGAAAACCCGACAAGTAATCCATCGCCACGAAATACACATTATCTCGACTTGCTAAACAGGGCTTCTGCCATCAGCGCTACCTGCAGGAAGTTGGTGATGCAGATGGACTTTTCGCTGGTTTATGACGATGACCGGGAACTATTTAGCATTGGGTTCAATGTTGATCGCGCCCAACAAGATAATAGTTATTATGATTTATTAGCCAGTGAGGCTCGGCTGGCGTCGTTCATTGCTATTGCCAAGGGGGAAGTGTCACCTGAGCATTGGTTTAGGTTAAGCAGGCGGTTAACCAGTATTGAGCGGAATGAGATTTTACTGTCGTGGGGCGGCACTATGTTTGAATACCTGATGCCTCTTCTCTTTATGTCGCGTTATGAAAATACGCTGCTTAGTAATACCTATGACAATGTTGTTTTGTGGCAACGTAATTATGGCTCTTTGAAAAATAAGCCGTGGGGATTTTCAGAGAGTGCATATAATGTACTGAATATGGAATTACACTACCAATATCGTGCATTTGGGGTACCGGGATTAGGATTACGACGCGGGTTGGCTGAGGATTACGTTGTGGCACCATATGCCGGTATGCTTGCGCTTATGGTAGAGCCGGTAGAAGCTTTTGAAAATCTCTATAAATTACGCTCTGAGGGGGTTCTGGGTAGTAATGGTTTTTATGAAGCTGTAGATTATACCTCCCGTCGGCTAACGGATGAAACTGATAGGGAGAAAGCGTTGGTAAAAATGTATATGGCTCATCACCAGGGGATGAGTTTATTGGCTCTCACCAATGTATTGCAGGAACAAGTTATTCAGCACCTGTTTCATGATCATCCCTTGGTGAAAGCATGTGAGTTACTGCTCCAAGAGCGAATTCCACGGGGTATTCCTATTAAAGAACCTCGTCCGATTGATGTTGAGTTGGAACCCACAGAAGAGGAACGCCCGGTTTCCATTATTGATCATGCTGGGATTGAGGATTTAGATGCTTCGCCTCCACGGACTCATATACTTTCTAATGGTAATTATTCGACTTTGTTAACCCATTCCGGTACCGGGTTTTCTTATTCTGGAGATATCATGCTCACGCGATGGCGTTCTGATATAGTAACCGATCCATATGGGTTGTTCTTTTATGTCCGTGATTTGGATAATGGAGAGTATTGGTCGGTCGGGCATCAACCGGTCAAGCGGAAGGCTGACCGCTATGATTCTTGGTACCATGCAGGAAAAATTCAGTTAGCCCGTGTAGACAACTGGATCGAATCATTTATGGAGGCTTGTGTATCGCCTGAAGATGATATCGAGCTTCGTAAAATTACATTAACTAATTACTTTAATAATAAGCGACGCATAGAAATAACAAGTTATTCTGAAGTAGTTCTAAATACCCAGCAGGGAGATCGGGCACACCCGGCTTTTTCGAATCTATTTGTACAGACTGAGTTTATTCCAGAGCATCATTCTATATTGGCTAAGCGACGGCCCAGATCTGAAGAGGAGGAGGTGATGTGGTTAGTACATACCGTTGCCAGCAATGGATCGGAAGAGGGTACGCATAACCTTCAGATAGAAACCGATCGCGGTCGGTTTATTGGGCGCAACCGATCATTGCAAAATCCAGCTGCCATGGATCCGGGAGTTACCTTGAGTGGATCTGTGGGAAATGTTAAAAATCCTATTGTGAGCATACGTAGGGTGGTTACGTTAGGACCGGGGGAAAAGAAAGAGCTTACTTTTGGCCTTGGAAAGGCTCACAGTCGTGAGGAGGCTGTTGCCATGGGGGATCGATATGATAATCCCTATGCTACCGATCGCGTGTTTGAGTTGGCTGCTATTTACGGCAATGTAGAGCTGGAGCATCTGAACTTGAGCGGTGAACAGGCGCAGTTTATCCAGGAACTCACCGGTTATCTTATCTATAACTGCGAATTATTGCGGGCCGATGAAAACATCTTAAAGCAAAACAGGAAAACACAATCTGCCCTTTGGGCGCATGGCCTTTCAGGGGATGTGCCAATTTTAGCCTACCACATTGATGACAAGAAATTTATCCGGGAGGTAACACTCTTGCTTAAGGCCCATCAATTTTGGCGTCAACGAGGATTAAAAATCGATTTGGTATTTATTAATGATCATCCGCCATCATACGTTAATGAACTGCAAGAATTAATACATCAGCAGATTCAACATACCTCTGAGCATTACGCAAATAGAGATAAGGGAGGCATTTTTATTCTTCGCGGGGATGAGATGAGCAGGGAGGATCAAATTTTGATTGATACTGTTGCACATGTAGTCCTTAAAGGAAAATTGCCCAGCCTGCAACAATTGAAGCGGGTGATTAGCGTAAAGCCCACCACTACAGATAAGATTTATCACCCTGTAACAACTGTGGCATCCAAGAATGGTTCAAGCGAGATAGCTGATAACTTGCTATTTTATAATGATTATGGAGGATTTTCAGCCAATGGTAAAGAATATATTATCACCATTTGTTCAGATCCTGATTCGGGAGTCTTGGTGTTTCCACCTGCTCCATGGATTAATGTGATTACAAATCCGCAATTTGGCTTTTTAACAACTGAGAAGGGATCATCCTACACATGGAGTCGTAACAGCAGGGAGAATAAGCTCACTCCGTGGTCGAATGATGCAATTACAGATCCCTCGGGCGAAGCTATTTATCTGCGTGATGAAAAGGAGCAACTGTTTTGGTCGCCATTGCCTCAACCCGTTCCAGGAAGTTCATTTTATAAAGTTTGCCATGGACACGGCTATTCCACATATAGCAGTAAGACCCTTAATATCAGCCAAGAGCTTACCACGTGGGTTGATAAAGATAAGCCGATCAAGTTTATGCGATTGCAGCTTGTTAATGAGGACTTGATGGATAAAGAGCTAACCCTCTTCCGGTATATTGACTGGGTGCTCGGTATTTTCAGGGAAGATGCGACCCGACATATTTTTACTACTGTTGATGAGTCGCTTCATGCCATTTTCGCCCGTAATTACTACAATAATGAGTTTGCTGGGCGCGTGGCTTTTGCTGGATTTTTTGCTAATAAAGGCGTTGAGAATATAAGTTTCTCTGCTGATCGGAGTGGATTTATAGGGCGTAATAATAGTTTAGCTCATCCTGAGGCGGTAGTGCATGGAGAGGAACTCAATGCCCGTTTCGGGATTGGCTTTGAGTCTTGTGGGGCCTCAAAGTGTTCGTTTACTTTAAAATCGGGTGAGTCAATAGCCCTTACTTTTTACTTGGGAGAAGTCGAAAGTGAAGAAGAAGCCCAGAAAATTATTTCAGGATTGCAGTCACAAAATGCGGTGACAAGCTCACTATCTGATGTTAAAGCGTTTTGGCGAACAATGTTAGAAGGGGTACAGGTAAAAACACCCGAGCCAGATATCAATATATTGATGAATGGGTGGTTGGAATATCAGAATATTGCCTGCCGCATGTGGGGACGCTCGGGCTTTTACCAAGCGGGTGGAGCATTTGGGTTTCGCGACCAGCTGCAGGATGCTACGGCGGCCTGCTATCTTGCTCCCCAGCTAACGAGGGAGCAGATTTTGTTGCATGCAGCACATCAGTTTGAGGAGGGAGATGTGCTGCACTGGTGGCATCCACCAACAGATCGGGGAATTCGTTCGCTAATAACGGATGATCTGTTGTGGTTACCCTATGTAACTGCTTTTTATATTGCTCATACGGGGGATGAGGCTGTGTTAGAGGAGGAGGTTTCATTTCTGACTGGTCGATCATTGTATGAAGGGGAGCATGAAGCCTACCTACATCCAGAAGTGTCCGGCGAACAGGCAAGTTTATATGAGCATTGCTGCCGGACGATTGATCGATCATTAACCGAAGGTCCGCATGGGTTGCCACTTATTGGAGGAGGGGATTGGAATGATGGGATGAACCGTGTTGGCTTAAAGGGGAAGGGAGAAAGTGTATGGCTTGGATTTTTCCTATATGCTATTCTCACCGATTTCATCCCGTTTGTAGAAAGTAAAGAGGACAGTAAACGGCTTCGCAAGTATCAGGCCTATCAAAAAAAGTTAAGAAAAAGATTGAATAACGAAGGTTGGGATGGAAACTGGTACCGTCGGGCTTACTATGATGATGGGACGCCCCTCGGATCTGCCCAAAACGACGAATGCCGTATTGATCTCATTGCTCAAGCATGGTCGGTAATTTCTGGCGCGGGAACTCCATCAAAAGTTGCAAAAGCATTGCAATCAGCTGAACAGGAACTTGTTTTCGAAGAAGAGGGAATGATCAAACTATTAACGCCGGCCTTCGATCAGACTGATAAAAATCCGGGATATATTAAAGGCTATATTCCCGGGGTGCGGGAGAACGGTGGACAATATACGCATGCGGCATTGTGGTTGATAAAGGCGTTTGCCGAGTCAGGTAAAATGGAGAAAGCAATTTCTTTTATGAAAATGTTACTACCCATAAATCATGCTCGAAAAAAAATAGATGTCGAACGTTATCAGGTTGAGCCCTATACTGTTGCTGCTGATATATATGGAGAGCCTCCCTTGATCGGGATGGGCGGTTGGACGTGGTACACCGGGTCGGCTGGGTGGATGTATCGTGTGATCCTGGAGTCTATTTTGGGAATAAAAATTGTAGGAGGAGACCGTTTAAATATTACGCCTTGTTTGCACCCCAATTGGAAACGTTATGAGTGTTGTATTAAAAATATATTCCCGGATTCTGAATTGGTGGTACAAGTTCATAACCCTGATAAATTATCGGAGGGTGATTTTGTGGTGACTCTTGATGGAAAATCTATATCTGCTAATAAGCGGACGGTGCAGTGTAAAATCCCAAATACTCCGGGCCAACATCTTTTAAAGATTGACGTTCATCCATCGATAAAAGGAGGAACTTAAATAATGTTGGGGTGGTAGAAATTACTACATTGCCATGCTCGCTGAACGTACAGAGGTTGGAGAATGCAATAGATACATTTACAACTGAATTGCAATATATACATCCCCATTTCCCCACATTATGGAGCCAATTACTGTTCTTATCATTGATAACGATATCTTAGTTAGAAGGGCAATTACCACCATTTTACAAAAGCATCAAGAGTTCCGCGTGTTTTGGTCAGATGGTGAATGTGAGGATGTCGTGACATGCACTAAAGAAAAACAGCCCGATATTGTTTTGCTGAGTATCCAGAGTATTGAAGGGAATGGACTTGACAAATTGCAGCGATTGAAATCGGCATTTGCACAGTTGCCAATAGTGGTGTTAAGTCCCCGTGATGAAGAGGGGGCACAGGCCGCGATCACCTCATTAAGACTTGGTGCTATTGACTTTATCACAAAGCCAGAAACGGAAAATCTAATTTTGTTTGCTGAACGACATCTCGAAAAGCGACTTCAGCCGTTGTTAAAAGCCATCCGTAAAATTGGAACCTATGATAATTTGAATAAAGGCATTTTGGAGTCATATATCCATCCACAAAAAAGTTTTGAAGATCTTCATAGTGGTTCTTTAGAAGATCAGTCAATTGAAATAACAGTGATGGGAGGTTGTACAGGAGGTGTGCAATCACTGTTTAACATGTTGGGTAACTTACCTGTTGATTTGGATTTTCCCATTGTAATAGTCCAGCATTTGCCCCGGGTATTTACCAAATATTTAACAACAAATCTTGATAGAGCTTGTGCTATTTCGGTGCAGGAGATGGAGGATGGAGCGCAGCTGTTACCAGGATCTGTATATATTGCGCCCGGAGGATATCAGTGTGAGGTGTCAAAGTCTGGCCTCAACAAATATGTAGCAACAGTGTATCGTGGAGCCAGAGAACATAGTATGCGTCCCTCTATCGATGTGCTTTTTCGATCTGCGGCACGTGCAGGAGGTAGCAAGGTGATGGGAGTGTTGCTGAGTGGATGCGGTAGAGACGGCCTGGCGGGTATGGAGGCAATCCACAAGCAGGGTGGACAAGTGATTGTGGAGGATCCGAGAACAGCTATTGCTCCCATCCTACCACTAAAGGCTATGATGAAAGGAATTGTTAAGGCCTATTATCCATCCGAAGATATCGCCCGGGCGTTGACAAGCTTATCTGTATCATCATCAGGTAAAAAAGCGGAAGAGGACACAAAACAGGCGACCAACTTTATTTTTTAGGGGATAAAGATTTTTGACCGTAACATTTTTATCCTATCAAGAGCCTTGTCATTGTGTACTATCAAGAAGCAGCGTATCTCGGAAGGTTGGATATGGCAAATAAAAAAGCCAACAGTTTCCTTCTTTTGGAATTCCCCAAAAAAAGTAATGGAGGTATAATCTCAACTCCGATATTTCGAAGCACCCTCAACTGTTGGCTTTATGTCGGTATATAAATACCGACAGTTTTAAAACCGTTGCACGCCACTTGAGTCGCCTTAGTCAGGTTAATCTCTAAGAAGAAGCTTACGGTTATTTTAAGCTTGCCCTTCTCTTGCCGTAGCAATTGTCAGGCCGTGCAATTTCAATATGTCAATCTCTCTCTGTTAAAAGTATAACTGATTAGAAAACATTTGTAAGTAAGTGAAAAGATTAATGAGCTGTAGCGGTTTATCTTACATGGAAAAGAAGAGTGATTATCCCTTATAACTTGTGTTGAATATTTTGTTAATCAACTGGCTGTTATGGGGTTAATAAAAATTATTATAAATTTTATTGCAGGTTGAGTAATATTTAATTGGTTAATAACATTAAATAAAGGGGATACAACTATGGACTTTTCAAGTATTAATTTATTGGCAGTACTGGTCGCAACACTATCAACATTTTTGGTCGGTTGGCTTTGGTATGGACCATTATTTGGCAAGGCGTGGATGGCTGCCGTAGGGTTTACAGAAGAGGATCTGCAAGAGGGAAATATGGCTAAGATTTTCGGGTTAGCTTTTATTTTTGAATTCATCATGGCCTTTAACCTGGCCATGTTTTTAACTGGGTCGCCGGAGGCAGCTGAAACAATGACAGCCACAACGGGAGCCTTTTATGGTTTTTTGACTGGATTTGGATGGATATTCTTTGCTCTTGCAGTAAATAGTTTATATGAGAGGAAATCGTGGAAATATATTTTCATAAACGGGGGATATTGGACGATTGCTTTTACAATAATGGGACTAATTTTAGGAGCTTGGACATAATAAAATAGTTTTCGTAAGTCCTTAGGATGTTAAAATGTCTGAGGGTTTGCTCTTTCGGGAATCTTTCTTTTCTTATCGGCTATTTACTAAGGTTATAAGTCGAAGTGAAATAGTTTAGATATGAAATATGTTGGAGCGCATGTTAGTGCTGCCGGTGGCGTTGAAAATGTACCAAAGCGTGCTCATGATATAGGAGCTAAAGCATTTGCTTTGTTTACGAAGAATCAGCGCCGGTGGGAAGGTCCACCACTTACCAAAGAGAATATTGAGGGATTTAAGGAAGCCTGCGCAGAATTTGGTTACACGATGGATCAGGTAATGCCACATGACAGCTATTTGATCAATCTTGGCCACCCAGAAGAAAAACAGTTGCAGAAGTCACGTAATGCTTTTCTGGATGAGCTGCAGCGGTGTGAGCAGTTAGGAATAAGGTTGCTTAATTTTCATCCGGGTAACCACTTAGATAAAATGAGTGTAGAAGATTGCCTGGATCGTAATGCAGAATCATTAAATTGGGCATTGGATAAAACCAGCGGGGTCACCGCTGTTATTGAAAATACGGCGGGTCAGGGGACCAGCGTGGGGTTTAGGTTTGAATACCTTGCTCGAATTATTGATGGCGTTGAAGATAAAAGTCGGGTTGGCGTATGTATTGATACATGCCATGCTTTTGCAGCTGGCTATGATCTCTCAACGGAAGAGGGATTTAGGCAGATGGTTGATGAATTTGAGAGCATGATTGGGATTGAATATCTGAAGGGAATACATCTAAACGATTCTCAAAAACCGTTGGGTAGTCGTTTAGATCGCCATGACAATATCGGTGAAGGAAAAATTGGTTTAAAAGGATTTGAACTGCTGATGAATGATCCGCGATTTGATGACATTCCAATGATTCTTGAAACGCCCAATACTGAACGATGGCCCCAAGAGATTGCAATGCTTTATGATATGATAGATTAGTGGATTCGACCCAACCGCATAAAAATGGGAAATGTTACATTAATGGCTTCCATATTAGTTAATTGTGACTTTAATTGTGCAATAGTTTTATCAACTGGATTATAGTCGTGCTCAGATTTAATTTTTTGAACGGCAGACCAGCTGTTGAAGTAGCCTGCTAACTGATCAATAGTCCATTTATAGGTTCTGGAAAATTTTGGCGTTTTAATCTCATCGAAAGGGAAGGGAATTGTTTGGTATCGCTGGTCGAGATACGTTCTGTTTTCGTTAAAATATTGCCCGAATGCATGCTCGTATAATTGGTCAATAATGGGATTAAGCTCATTCGAAATGCGAATCATCCCATAACCAATAACTGCTAAAAGAGCGTTTTCGCGAGCAGTTCTACGGACTTCTTTATAAAAGGCTTTAAAGTCGAGCCAGTGGATAGCTTGGGCAATGGTGATCAGATTAAACGTATTCTTGGGCAATCCAGACGTTTCAGCAGGTGTATTTAAATAGGTGATATTTTCTTTTTGGGGAGCAAACTGGAGCTGTTCTTCACTTATGTCATTTGCCCAAACCTTATCAAAATAATCAGATAAGTAACCAGCCACTTGTCCGGAGCCGGTAGCACAGTCCCAGGCAGCCCGTTGGTCGTTAAGATGCTTAAAAATGTATTGGTACATCTCCTCCGGGTAGGTGGGACGATACTTTGCATAGAGATCAGCCTGTTTGGAGAATCGTTTTTCCGACATCTTAATAGCTTTGAGCGTTTTCAAACATTTTTTCTCCCGCAGGAATGGCTATTGGTAAACGGTTCTGTGCCGGCGGCAGGGGACAGGTGGCAAATTCGGTGAACACACACGGTGGATTATAGGATTTGTTGAAATCGAGATACGTTATACCGTCTTCATTTGGTGTGGGGATATAGATGTACTTGCCACCTCCATAGGTCGTTTCGCCATTTGTTTTATCCCCATAGATGATGAAAAACTTATCGTCTTTTTCGGGATGATTGAGTGGAGCCAGGCTGTATTCTTTGCCATCAATCGTAAATTCAAGCATGCCATAAAGGGTATCTGGCATCCCTTCGTTTAATACATCGGGAACGATAATGGAACGAGGCTCATCAAAAGCATTAAATTGAGCCTTGATCTTCCATGTTGGCTTTATTGGAAAGCGTTCAATTCCATCAAAATTTCTAATATTAGGATGTTTCTCATCCACAAGCCGGATGTAATGCATGCCTCGTCGGTCAAGGAGGTACCAGCGAAATGATTGATGTGCTAATACCGTGCCTGAACGAGCATTACCAGGTGTCATTGTTATCTTAGTAACGGTATCCTGTTGCTGGGTGACGGTAACATCATCATTTATTTCTACAGTAACAATTGTGTCATTTTTTGTAATTGTCCCAATTTCAGGAGCCGCTTTGGAAGGAAAGATAATATCATTGGTAGAGTCGGAACCAAAGGTATGAGTTCCCTCGTGAATCTCGAATAATCCTGCCAGCTTTAGCCAATCTTCGGGGCCTTTAAGATTATTGATTCGTTTCTGGTGCCAGTCATTAACTTCTTTTACGTACTCGGAAGAAGGATTTGGTTCAAAATTACAGGACAGAACAATAAATGCCAGAACAAATATTCCGATAATTGGGGACAATATCGTTCGAATAAAATTCATAAAACAGTGAGTGTTTTAGCAGGAATAATTCAATGCAATAACAGAATATGCCAGAGTTACGTTTGTGGGACTATCAAAATGTTAATCTAATTGTAGGTCGAGATCAACTGATTTATAATTGCGATAGAAGAAGGGGATGAGAATTGCTGCAAGGTAACAGGCTATTCCTATGGCAATAAAAGTTAATCCATAGGTCATATCGTATTCGAGGGCATCCATCCGAACCAACAAATTATACCAGTCGTGAGATTCTTTTCCCAGTCCACCAATGAGAGGCAATTGGCGCGCACTGCCATCAGCGGCATAGGTTGCTACATCCAGCCAGCTAAAACCAAGCAGCAGAAAAGAAAACTGGAGCCCAATAGATTTCCTATTGATCCAGAAAAAGAGAACAATGGCCAGTGGTAACAATACTTGAAAAAGAGATCCACCAAGGATGGTCAAAAACCGCCAGCCGAGTAGACCAAAAAAAGTATGTCCTGCCTCGTGGACAATCAAAATAAAGGTATCCACAAAGAGATAGATAATATCGAGGGGAAACGGGTAACTATAATTGACGGCAAAGAAAATGTTATAATTAAGCGCCCAGTAGACCTGATGGATCGAATAGAACATAAATGGCAGCATAATCAGGGATGCCCACCATCGTTTTAAAAATGAGATGAACTGACCTTTAAGCTGGTCTCGATCTATAGCTGAAAAATTCATACTCCAAATATCTCAGTAAATTTCTGTTTTCCCTTGAGGAAGTATTCTACGGCGATGGATTTTGGGAGCATCGTCGCAGGGTTATCAGTAACAGTCCGCTGTTGTAGTCGCTTATGCCGTTTCTGGTAGGTGTTGTGAAATCCTTTCCAAAAATCAAGATGGGCTCGACATATGGCTTTGCACGAGTCCCCATCGCCTTCGAAAAGTGTTTTGGCAGCTGCAGCGATGTCGAGCAGGTAGCGCCCAATAAATTGCCAGGACAACGAATGAGGACTTCCATTTTTCCAGATCATGCGTAGGTTATTGCGATAGTTATAATAGAGCTTACGGGGAGAATCCATTGGTAATGAGCCGCCCCCGAGATGATGGACAGTGCTTTCAGGGCAATAGCGTACCTTGTATCCCAGGTTCCAGAGATGCCAGCAGAGGTCAATTTCTTCCATATGGAATTCGAAGTCTTCATCAAACATACCAGCCTCGATAAACTGCTCTTTTCGAACCGCTAATGCTGCACCACTGGCCCAGAGAATATCTGAATCAAAATCATACTGTTCTTCATCTTTTTCGAGTGTATCAAAAATGCGTCCTCGGCAAAAGGGATAGCCAAAACGATCCAAAAATCCGCCTGCAGCACCGGCATATTCAAAATATTGAGGATCAGAATCCCAGAGCATTTTTGGCTGGGCTGCAGCAACATCGCGATATTTCTGAAAGCAATTTGCCAGTCCATCAAGCCAGCTTGGTTCCACGCGCACATCATTATTTAAAAAAAGGAGAATATCACCCTTTGCATAGGGCACAGCCCGGTTATTGCCGCCACAGTAACCGTAGTTTTTATCCAGCTCGGCAATTTTTACGTTGGGATAATGTTTTTTTACCCATTTCTTGGAACCGTCTGTAGAGGCATTATCTGCTAAAATAATTTCAAAATGGGGATAGGTTGTTCCGACTACGCTCGGCAAATAATTTTTTAGATGATGCAGGGCGTTCCATGAGACAATAATGATACTAAAAAAGGGCATATTCGATTTTGAATGATCGATAAATTGTTTTTCTTAAGTTTTTCCTGGAATCATAAGATAGCAGTGACAAACGTTGCTAAGGAGCTGAAGATGATAAAGAATCAACTATGATCAAAGTAGGATTAATATCAGACACCCATTCGTATCTTGACCCGCAAGTGCTGGAGTATTTTGAGGATTGCGATGAAATTTGGCATGCGGGAGATTTTGGAACGCTGGAAATTGCTGATACGCTGAGCGATGTGGCTCCGTTGACAGGAGTGTATGGGAATATTGATGGACAGGATATTCGTCAGGAATACCCGCTACACCAGCGTTTTTCACGTGATGGCATCAATTTTTGGATGACACATATTGGCGGCACCTTAGGACGCTATTGTATCCCTATTCGGGAAGAGATGGAGAAAGATCCGCCGGATGTATTTATTTGCGGGCATTCGCACATCTTAAAAATTGGTCGGGACCAGGAAAAAGATAAGATGCTTTTTCTCAATCCCGGGGCCGCCGGACGATATGGCTTCCAAGTATATCGAACATGTGTCCGCTTTTCGATTGATGATGGAAGTATTCAGGATATGGAAGTAATAAATTTAGGAAAACGGGGAGAGGGGTAATAAGGTTTTATTATTCCCATCCCGCGGCTGAACTTGCCGTCGGATAGTATAAAGAAAAGATCCCATCTATAAGAAGGATGTATTAATTCTCAAATCTGTTGATAAGCTCTACGGCATGAAAGGCCGAAAGCGTAACCAGTGGAATGCCGCCGCCGGGATGCGTGCTGCCGCCCACAAGGTATAATCCCTTTATAGAACGACATTTATTTTTTGGGCGCATAAAGGCTGACCACTTGCTGTTGGATGAAGTCCCGTAAATACTACCTTTATTGCTCCGGTATTTCTGGTAGAAATCTCTGGGCGTAATGGTTTGCGAATATGTTATATGATCACTTAAATCCGTTAACCCTCGTTCTTGTAGTTTTTGAATGATTTTCTTTGAGTAGGTACTTTTTTCTTTAGACCAATCAATTGTATCAGAAAGGTAGGGGGCATTGACTAATAGAAATAAGTTTGATCCGCCTTTCGGAGCATGATCAGGATTCGAGTGCGAAGTATTGGCAATATAGATGGTGGGATCTTCGGGCATTATTTTCGCGTCGAAAATCTGTTGGAACTCCTTTTCGTAATCCTCCGAAAAGAAAATATTATGGTGACTGAGCGCATTGTAAGTTTTGTCGGTCCCAAGCATAAGCACAAACCCTGAGCAGGAAGGCTCAACGCTGGCTACTTTTTTGCGTTTAAAACTCGAAAGGTCGTCTCGGTTGACAAGGTGGAGATAGGTTTCGGAGGCATCCGAATTCGAGACCACGATGTCTGCCGGCCATACGTTGTTATCAACGTCCGTAATGCCAGAGATAACGTTATCTGAGCTGTTGATTTTTGTGATCTCGGTTTCGTAATGAATGGCCACCCCTTGGCTTTGAGCCAGTGAGGTGAGTCCTTCAATGAGTGAATACATACCGCCGTTGATGTAGTAGCCACCCATAGAAAGTTCAACATGGGGGATAACATTAAGTGTTGCCGGTGCTTGAAAGGGAGAAGAGCCGTTGTACGTGGTAAAACGTTTGAAAAATTTACGCAGTTCTTGGGACTTGAAGTTATCATTGACCCGGTTGGATACGGTCGTAAACGCATCAATTTTAAAGAAATCTGTGAGGTTAAGAGAGCTCAAATCCGACAGCCCGTATAAGGGATTAAATAAAAAAGCCTCTTTGGTGTGTTCGTACAGCTGCTCGGCATAGGTTAAAAACTTTTTATAGGGTTGAACATCATTGGGAGCAAATTCTTGGATCTGCGCTACATTGAGTCCGGTATCCTGATAACAATCGAATTGTACGCCACTGGGGAAAAAGTACCGGCAAATAGGATCAAGGGGGCGAATATCGAGAAAATTAGCAATATCCTCATCACAATACTCAAAGAGCTTTTCCAAGATAAATGGCATGGTAAGCAGAGAGGGACCGGTATCAAACCGAAAACCGTTGGCTGAATGCTCGTTAATTTTACCGCCCGGTGCACTGTTTTTTTCGAGAATAGTTACGTTGTGCCCCTGATGTGCTAAAAGGCAAGAGGTTGCAAGTCCACCAAGTCCCGCGCCAATTATTTTTATATCCATATCATACGTGAGTATAAGCCTGTTTGAGCGCTATAATAACAATTACATTTATGATTTCATTATAGATTGCAACATTGTTTAACAACTTTTCACGTCCTGATTGGCAGCAGCACTTGTATCTGAAAGCTGGAAAGCTATTTTAAGGGCATAATCAAGGTAAAAACGTAATTCATCATAAATACATTTGTTATGAAATTTCTATCAATAATTCGCACGACTGCAGTGCTCTTTGTATGTAGTTTCCTTTTAATAGGGGAAACGGAAATGGCACTTGCACAATCTATAGAAAGCAAGGTTGATACTACAATCACCACACAACATGAACAGACCATTAACGGGCAAGATGTTGAGTATACGGCAACAGTCGGCAATCAACCCGTTTGGAATGATGATGGTAAGCCCATTGCCAGTTTGTTTTATACGTATTACAAGCGAACGGATGTGGAGGATAATAAACGGCGTCCATTGGTTATTTCATTCAATGGTGGACCTGGTTCGGCGTCGGTTTGGATGCATATTGGTTATACAGGTCCCAAGAAGGTGAAGATTAGTGATGAAGGCCATCCGGTGCAGCCTTACGGTGTGGAAGAGAATCCCCATTCTATTCTTGACGTGGCAGATATTCTGTATGTCAATCCGGTGAATACCGGTTTTTCGCGGATTGTTGATGAAGAGGTTGAACGTGAGACGTTTTTTGGTGTCAATGCAGATATCGGATATTTAGCTGATTGGATTGATACCTTTATTTCTCGTAACGATCTCTGGAAGTCGCCAAAGTTTTTGATTGGGGAAAGTTATGGTACCACGCGAGTGGCAGGTTTGGCTGATGAGCTGCAGTCCTCGCAGTGGATGTTCCTAAATGGTGTGATATTAGTTTCACCTACAGGACTTGGAGTCGATCGTGATGGTCCCGTAGATGATGCACTGACGCTGCCATATTTTACGGCTACGGCTTGGTATCACGATGCATTGCCGCAGGAGTTACAGCAACAAGATTTAAGTGAAATTTTACCTGAAGCTGAGGAGTTTACCGTAAATGAATACATATCAGCTTTAACGCGTGGCGGAACCTTGAGTGATTCAAGGAAACAGGAGATTGCTGAGAAGGTGGCCTATTATTCAGGAATTGATAAGCAGAAAGTGCTTAATCATAACCTAAGAATGTCTACTTCCTTTTTTGGGAAAGAGTTGTTGCGGGATAATAAAGAGTTGACCGTTGGACGTCTGGACTCACGATACCGTGGTCAAGATCGGGATAATGCCGGGAATCGCTACGATTATGATCCGGCTTTAACAGCCTGGAACCATGCTTTTACGCCTGCCATTAATGATTATTTGCGCAGCGATTTGGGTTATGATACTGACCTTCAATACTGGATGTTTGGTCCGGTTCATCCCTGGGATCGTGACGGCAACCGTACGGGCGAAAACTTGCGGTCAGCGATGGCAGAGAATCCTTATCTAAATGTACTGGTGCAGTCGGGTTATTATGACGGCGGTACCCCGTATTTCGATGCGAAATATACGATGTGGAATATGGATCCCAGCGGTAAGTTGCAAGATCGCATGTCGTTTAAAGGATATCGAAGCGGACATATGATGTACCTACGGAAAGAGGATCTGAGCACCTCCAATCAAGATATCCGGGAGTTTATTCGACAGTCAATCCCTGAAGAGGGTGCGCCTGCAAAGTACTAAAGGGGAGAAGAATATTTTTGTAAATACTAAAGCCTGGGGTTTTACCCCCGGGCTTTTTAATTATTCTTTTAGCCGAAGTTTTGCGACTGTTTCAATGTGATAGGTTTGCGGAAACATATCTACCGGCTGGACTTCTAAAATATTGTATACTTCGTTTAGCTCTTCGAGATCACGCGCCATCGTTGAACTGTTGCAGCTTACATATACCAACTTGGGTACTTGAAGTTCTTTCAGTCTCTCCACCACATCGGGGTGCATGCCAGCTCGCGGAGGATCGGTGATAAGGCAGTCCGGCGTTCCATGCTCGGAAGTAATTTCTTCTGTAAATACATCTTTCATATCTCCTTCAACAAAAGAGACATTTCCGACATTATTCTCTTGGATATTTTTCTGTGCATTTTTTACAGCAACTTCTTCTAATTCAATACCCAAAACGCTTTTACAGCTGTCACTTAGAAAAAGGCTAAGTGTTCCTACGCCACAGTATAGATCATATAAAACGTCATCTTCGGATAGCTCGGCGAAAGACTTTGCGACCTCATAAAGACGTTCTGCCTGGGCGGTATTTGTTTGGAAAAAATCATTCGCTCCAATGTTAAAATGATACTTCCCGATTTTGTCTGTGATATTGCCGGAGCCATATAACACTTTTTCGTATCGGCCTTCGGCAGTAGGTCGCCGCGTATCATTTACGTTATTGACGATAGTCGTTATTTCTGGAAACTCATTTTGAAGGGCATAAGAAAGTGCCTCAACTACATCCTGGTTATCCTTATACGTAACAATATTGACCATTAGATCATCAGTATGCCAAGCCTTGCGAATTACCAGATTGCGCATAAATCCTTCATGGTCAATGCGATTGTAGGGAGCAATATCATGCTCGATACACCAAGAGCGAACAAAATCCAAAATGTTGTAGGAGATAGGGTGCTGAAGATAGCACTCATTGATGTTCAAAATTTTGTCAAACCGTCCCGGGGCATGCAGGCCGGCAGCAAAGCATCGATCATCAACATATTCATCACGATTAATTTCCTCACGGCTCAGCCAGCGTTTGTGACCCATGGAGTATTCCATCTTGTTGCGATAATGGAAGGCATTGTCACAGCCAATAGTAGGGGTTACTTCCATATGAGTTAGCCCGCCAATGCGATGCATGTGATCCTCAACTTGGTCGCGCTTAAATTCAAGCTGATGCTTATAAGAGACATGCTGCCAGTTACAGCCGCCACAGTGCTGGGCATGCTGACATTTAGGTTCAATACGATGTGGTCCTGGCTCCAAAACATCGAGCAATTTCGCTTCGAGATAGCTCTTTTTCTTTTTGATGATACGCGCTTTTACCCGGTCGCCGGGAGCTGTATTCGGTACAAAAACGGCTAATCCATCAATTTTACCAATACCTTTACCTTTGTAGGCTGCCGAGTCGATAGTAAGCTCAACATCTTCACCTTTTTTAAATGCCATACTGCTCAATAATCAAAATTAGTTTTCTTCATTATCCTGATTCATATATGTTTCGAACTGAAGAGAAAATGCCCGTTCGGCAGAGCTTACTTTTTTAAGCTCATTTGTAGTTATCTCAAGTTGCTTCATGGCAATCATAGCCAGGGTTTCCATGAATTTTACGGCAATGGTAGGATGCCGTTTTTTGAGCGTTTCAAAGTCAGGTTTAAAAAATCCCAAGAGGGTACAATCAGTTAAACACTTTGCACTTGAGATCCGCCGTAGTTCGTACCCGATAGAGAGGGCGCCAAAGCTTTCAGGAGATTCAATAATATAGCTTTGTGTTTCCTCATCCTTATTTTCAGGTTCGGGTTCGACAATAAGTTCAACTTTTCCTTCTTCAACAAAATACATTCCCGTACCGGGATCTCCCTGATAGTAGATATGTTCCTCCTCTTTGTAGTTTCTGCGATGGCAGTATTGGAGAAACTCTGACCGTTCGAGCATCGTCAGGTTCTTTAAAAACCGGGACTTAAAAATAATATCTGTTTTATTCTTGAGTTTCTTAAACTGCTCAGAATTGAACATAATCCCTAAGAATTAGGTTAACGTTTTTCAGAATTTATTACTGTAAAAGGTAATAATTACCCTCGTTAAAAAGAATGCCCGATCCCAAAAGTAAAATAGGGGGAATTATTGTTAAACCATCCATTTTGTAGATCGTGGATTCGAAAAGCAAAATCAAATCGAATGACGACGTAATCCCAATCTAACCGAAGGCCAAGCCCCGAACTAACGGCAATTTGCTTATAGAATTCATCAAAACGGAAACGCCCCAATTCAACAAGTTGCTCACGTTCTCCTGCAGATATTGTCTGTTCATTATTTTCGGGAGCTGATGTTGGTAGTTCGGTTCGTGGGCCATACCAAATATTACCGGCATCGGTGAATAGTGCAGCAATCCAATCTGAGGATAAAAAGTTGCCAATAATTTGTTGACGTACTTCTATTTGAGAAAGTAGTTTAATTTGTCCGCCTGTAATGGTAAGGTCATCTCTTGAAATTCCACCAGGACCCAAGCTATAAATATCCCATCCCCGAATATCATTGGCGCCACCGGCATAAAACCGTTGATTTAACGGGATGTTCGTGCTTTTACCATAGGGAAGTGCTACGCCCATAAATCCTCGGTAACCAAATACCGCATTATTGGAGAGGGGAATATACCGACGATAATCGGCTGTTCCCTTCACAAAACGACTGTAAGCAAGACTGTTTTGGCTGCCGGGAAAAATTGCAGGTAAGTTTTCTTCAAGGGTATCCGGCGTAACAATGTATCGGTCTGTCAAATAGGGAATGTTACCTCCTGAAGCAATAGAATATTCACTGAAATATCCCTGATTCCTTTTGATGAGATCCGTGCGTTGGCTACGGAAGGTGTAGCGAATAATAGATGATACCTGCGGACGAAAGTCTTCTTGAATCTGTTGGTATTGAAAGGAGTCTTCCCCAAAACGATTACGCAGAGCATTTTCAAACTCAGGAGAAGGATCAGTATCAAGGAGATCTAATTCAATAAGATCTAAAAAGCTTGAAAAGCGATCGCTATGCTGTACCTCGTATCGAAGGTTGAACCGGATATCAGAGTTAATATCAAAGAGCAGTTGGTTCGATCGGGTGAAAGTGAGAGAGTATCGTGTTAAACCATTTGAGAAAAAGACATTGTTATCAAGCGAGGAAAAAGGGAATATCAGTCGTGGCAGAGAATATTGGAGCCGAGTTTCAAAACTACGAAAAAAGCGTCCATCGTACGATTGTGAAGTCGTATCGGTATCTGAAGCGATATCGCGCACTGTTTCCGACCGCACATATTCAAAGCTTCCATTGACCCCAATTTGAAAGTTCTCAGCCTTGCCAAAAAGGTTGTTATTGGTGTAGGTGAGACCGGCTCCTGATCCATACCCATACCTGCGCATTCCAAATAGGTTTAAGTTAACCGAATGTTTAGGCTGGGTTTGCAGAGAAAACATCACGGGTATCTCTTCTTTGGAATAATCGGATAGGGAGCCATCCTCACTGAGGCCAAATTGACGAATATTCAACATGCCCAGGTTTTGGAATTCATTGACTGTTCGGATATAGAGAGAGTTATCAAAGGTTTCACCCGGTTCAAAAAGTATCTGATCGGTGAGTAGGCTCCATTTTGTTTGAGCGGCATCTTCCTTCCGCAGGAAAATGCTTTTGTTATTGATCGTAAAGGGAGAGCCTTGGAGGGTATCGGCTTGGTTGTATCGTAAAGAATCGCCCGGCCCGGATAAGCTTATGTGAAGGTCTCCGAATCGGTACTTATCGCCGGAATTGATAGTAAAAAGAGCATCCAGCTGATGTGGGTTTGTTGTATCCCTTTTCACCAGCAAATTGACAGAATCTCGCTGTACCGCAGCATATCCATTATTCTTTAAAAAGTTAATAAGCCTGGTACGCTCGGTGTTTAGTTTATTTTCGGAGTATTGTTGCCCAACGCTAAATGTTGAGTCATTGATTTGCTCATGAGTAAGGGGGCTATTTCTAAGAAATGTTTCTTTCTTAGTGGAGTCCTCGAACGCAGGAAGTCCGGTATACCCTAATGTTTTAATGGAAAAGGCAGGTCCTTCATTAATCAGAAAAGAAACCTCAACCCGATTTTTTTTAAACTCTACAATGTTTGTATCGACCTCGGCTTCAAGAAAGCCAACGGTTTTGTAATACTGTTTAATTCGTTCAATATCATTGGCTACGGTTGCTCGGTTCAGATACGAAGGTTCTTCCCCAAAACGGCCGGTGAGCTGCCAAATAAAATACCAAGGGGTGAAGCGTGGAATGCCTAAAAACTCTCTATTCGTCTGTGTACGAATTAACGTTGCAAGGGTATTATCTTTGACGTTATCGTTGCCCACAAAACGAACAACACGAATAACGTTATTAGTTGTATCATTTTCTACCGCCAAATTTTGAGACATACCTTTTGTAGGGCAGGTCAATACAAGGCCGGCAAATAATAATATTGCTACAAGAGAACGAGAGAGATAAAGCTTCAATGGAAATGTAATTAGCAATTGACTTGTGGCATTCAAAAAAAACGGTTGCATGAAGAAAATCATGCAACCGCAAAAATACATTCTTTTTTCGTCAAATATTAAACATCATCGTAATCGAAGCCTTCATCGTCTTCATTATGGAAGAAATCTTCTTTTCCGATGTAGTCTGGCCAGATATCTTCTATACTCTCGTAAACAACATCTTCGCCTTGTTCAATTTCTTCAAGTTCATATAAATTATCGAGCACCTGTTGGGGACTCCCATTGCGTTCAGCCCATTCTATAAGTTCATCGCGCGTTGCGGGAAAAGGTGCATCATCTAAAACGGCTGCTAATTCAACAGTCCAAATCATAAAAAGTAGTTCGGTTTTATTTTTTAAAGTTCAAAATACAATCTTCAAAACCTTTTTGAAGGTTTGTCACATTAAATTCAATACAATTTTTAAGGAAAATGCAATTATTTTTTCCATTTTATCACTCAAAGGTCTAATAAATTATTGTTATCTTCCTGAGTCATAATTCTAACTACAAACTAAGGAATTTATTATGGGAAGTTTCGGCGGAATGGAGATTTTGATTATCGGCCTGGCTATTCTTCTTTTCTTTGGTGCTAAACGGATTCCCGAACTTGCTCGAGGCTTGGGACAAGGAATGAAGGAATTCAAAAAGGCTTCCAATGAGATTAAAAAAGAGCTGGAAGAAGGCCAAGAAGAAGGGTTTGAGAAAAGCTCTGACCAAAATACCGAACAAAAGCAGTAAGATTAATTAAAATCCATTTCTAATCCATTGAGTTTTACAAATTTTAGCCAGATACAACAGGCAATTCAGTCTGGTGATACCACACTTTCAAATATTGTACAATCATACATCGATAATATTGAGCAGCAAAATGAAGAAGTGAATGCTGTTGTAAGTATTGATGAGAAAGGAGCACTCGAAAGGGCACAACAAATCCAGGAACGGATCGACAATGGTACCGCCGGAAAACTGGCCGGTATGGTAATAGGAATAAAAGATTTGATTTGTGAAAAGGATAAACAGGCGACCTGTGCTTCAAATATCCTTTCCAATTTTGAAAGTGTTTATGATGCTACGGTTGTTGAGCGTTTAAGAGATGAAGATGCTATTTTGTTGGGACGCTTGAACATGGATGAGTTTGCCATGGGATCATCAACCGAAAATTCTATTTATGGACCAACAAAAAATCCCATAGATACGTCCAAGGTTTCCGGTGGATCTTCGGGAGGAAGTGCTGCTGCTGTGGCTGCTGATTTTTGTACAGCTTCGCTCGGTTCCGATACGGGAGGCTCTATTCGTCAGCCTGCTTCTTTTTGTGGGGTTGTAGGCGTAAAACCTACCTATGGACGTGTTTCACGTCACGGATTGGTGGCTTTTGCGTCTTCGTTTGACTGTATCGGGCCGTTAGCCCATAGCGTTGATGACGCAGCGCTTATTCTTGAAACCATTGCCGGACCCGATCCCAATGACAATACATCATCAAGCCGAACAGTACCCGACTATACAGAAGGACTCAAGAATCCGGATTCCAATATTAAGATTGGGGTCCCGGAGGAATATTTTGGAGAAGGATTGGATGAGGAAATCCGAAAAGGGATAAAGGATAAATTGTCTGAGCTTGAAGAAGCCGGAGCGGAGTTGGTACCGATCCACCTTCCACACATGAAATACGGTATTGCAACCTACTATATTTTAGCAACCGCAGAAGCATCCAGTAATTTGGCTCGTTATGATGGTATTCGCTACGGACATCGGGCCGATATTAAAGATGTTGAACAGGATTTAAAGGCCGAGCAAGAGGCGTTAGAAAAGCAAATAAAGCAGGCTAAGGGAGAGGAAAAACAGAAGCTCGTTGATGAGCTTAATGATATGGATTCATCACTTATCCGCCTATATAAAAAGAGCAGAACCGAAGGCTTTGGTCCTGAAGTTAAACGCCGAATTATGCTGGGTACCTATGTGCTTAGCGCAGGTTATTATGATGCATATTATGCTAAGGCTCAAAAAGTGCGCCGACTAATCAAGCAGGATTTTACGGAAGCATTTGAAGAAGTCGATGTTATTGTTTCTCCAACAGCACCGACCACGGCATTTGATCTGGGGGCAAATCAGGATAATCCTGTACAGATGTATCTGAATGATATTTATACAATATCAGCTAATTTAGCGGGAATTTGTGGCATTAATATACCAGCCGGAACGCATTCGGATGGTTTGCCCTACGGGATGCAGTTTATGGCTGACACCTTTGAAGAGGGTAAGCTTTTTAATGCGGCAAAACTCGTAGAACAATTGGATTAATCACGTACTATTTTAATGATGAAAAATAGGATTGAGGGAAACTGGGCATTTATTACGGGGGCAACGGCAGGTATTGGCAAAGCTACGGCTGAACTATTTGCTGAGGCCGGTTGTCATCTTATCCTGAACGGACGACGAGAAAATCGCCTTAAGGAGTTAAAACGTACGTTGGAAGCGGATTATAATATCAACGTAAAGTTAGCCGCTTTTGATGTCAGAGATCGGGATGCAGCTAAGCAGTTTTTAAGTTTTTTGGAACAGCCGATCGATATTTTAGTCAATAATGCCGGATTAGCCAAAGGGGTTGATGCTGTTTTTGATGCTCAATATGATGACTGGGATACGATGGTAGATACGAATATTAAGGGAGTGCTTAATATGACGCGGCTTATTTCGCCACGAATGAAAGAGCGTAATGTCGGACATATTATAAATATCGGCTCCATCGCCGGACATGAAAGCTATCCGGGGGGATCTGTTTATTGTGCTACGAAACATGCGGTAAAAGCTTTTACTGAAGCTACGAAAAAAGATCTGCATGGTACCAATGTTCGAGTTAGTATGGTTTCTCCGGGATTAGTAGAGACTGAATTCAGCGAAGTTCGTTTTAAAGGAGATGCAGACCGTGCTGATGAAGTGTATGAAGATATGGAACCACTCGTTGCCGAAGATATAGCAGAAATTGTCCATTTTATTGTTAATCGCCCTCCACACGTAAATATTATGGATACAATCGTTTTTCCTGTAGCGCAGTCTTCGTCAATGATGGTGTCTCGGGACAATGATTAAATTGCGGATTTTATTACTTCTTAGCGGACTTTTATTTTTCCTTATTTCTTGTGAAGGAGGGGATCAACAACAGTTTTCATTTGAAGAGCAGGGCCAAGAAGTACCTGAATTTAGTGCTGATAGCGCTTATCAGTTTATTGGTCAACAACTGTCTTATGGGCCACGAAACCCCAATGCGGAAGGGCATAAGTTAACCAAAGAGTATTTGCTAAATAGGCTTCAGGATTATGCCGGTCAGCGATATGTATTTTCGCAGCAGTTTACGGCTCAGGGATACGACGGCGATAGCCTTGCGCTTTCAAATATTATTGCTTCGTTTAATCCACAGAGTAGTGATCGTATTTTTCTTTGTGCCCATTGGGATACACGTCCACGTGCAGACAAGGATTCTCTTAATCAGGATAAACCTATTTTAGGGGCTGATGATGGAGGTAGTGGTGTAGGAGTTCTGCTTGAGTTGGCGCGAATATTTAAAGATAATCCTCCACCGATAGGAGTAGATATTGTTTTGTTTGATGGGGAAGATTATGGAAGGGAAGGTGATTTCTCGAAATATTTTCTTGGGTCAAGGCATTGGTCCGAAAATCCACCGGTAAAAGGATACAGCCCGCGTTTTGGTATTTTACTGGATATGGTTGGAGGTAAAAATGCTCGGTTTCCCAAAGAGGGATATTCCATGCAGTTTGCACCTGGTTTGGTAGAGGGAATATGGGATGTTGCTGAAGATAAAGGATATAGTAATTTATTTATTAGTGAGCAGGGGAATAGGGTATCTGATGATCATCTGGTTATAAATCGTATTTTGGGAATACCGACTATCAATATTATTCATTATAGTCCCAGCAATAACGGTGCCCAGTTTGCTTCTTATTGGCATACACATAATGATGATATGTCGATCATAAGTAAAAAAACATTAAACGGAGTTGGCGAAATATTGGTTGAACTTATTTATAACCGTATCGAAGGTTCAAATTGAAGGTATTAGTATAGCTATTTATGAAGTATTTGAAATTGGTTATTCAAATTGATGATCAATACCAAGAGGGTTTGATTGCTGAACTTTTCGATATGGATTTTAACGGTTTTGAACAGCGTAATGAGAAAATCATCACCTATATTCAAAAAGAACGGTTTGGCATTAATGATCGAGAACGGATCGATACCCTGCTTGCGGCATATCCTGGGAATGGATTTATAGAATCCGAAGAAGTGGTAGCAGATCAGAATTGGAATCAGAAATGGGAAGAAACAATTAGGGCACAGGCGGTTGGTAAATTTTTTATCAAACCCACTTGGTCGAATGAATCTGTTCCCGATGACAAAATATTACTTAAGATTGATCCCAAAATGTCCTTTGGTACGGGATACCACGAGACTACACGATTAATTTTAAAGTTGCTTCCCAATGTTATTTCGGAGGGAGATCAGGTTATTGATGCCGGAACAGGGACTGGAATTTTGTCTATAGCATCCATAAAACTTGGCGCAGCACAGGTTCATGCTTTCGATATTGATGAATGGAGTATTGAAAATACGGAAGAGAATATCTTGCTCAATGAGGTCTCTGATAGTATAACAGTGGAAAAGGGATCATCAGAAGTTATAGAAAATCATCAAAAGGCCGATGTAGTGCTGGCAAACATTGAGCGGAATACTATTTTAGATATCTTTGATGATCTACATAAGGTACTAAAAGAAGAGGGGACGCTTGTTCTTTCAGGGCTTTTGAAAAGTAACCAGCTTGCAATGGAAGAGCGTCTTGAAGGAGATTATCGTATTACAAGCATACCACAAGAAAACGAATGGATCGCTATTCAAGCAACGAAAATAGTCTCGTGAAAGCTTCTATAGATATAGGTACGAATACAGCGCTGTTACTGGTAGCAAATAATCAGGATGATGGTACTCTTGAGGTATTGGAAGAGCAACAGCGTATTCCACGGCTTGGGGCCGGGGTAGATGAGCAAGGTTATTTGTCGACTAATGCGATAGATCGCGTTATCGCTTGCTTGGCTGAGTACAAAAATATCCTTGAAGAAAAATATCCTGATATCTCGAATAATGAGGTTGTTGTGACAGGGACCAGTGCGGTTCGGGATGCAGAAAACCGAAGTGTGCTCATCGATTTGGCAAAGCTTAAAACCGGATTTGATATTCAAATTTTGAGTGGAGAGGAAGAGGCAGAATATACTTTTTGGGGAGCCCAGAGTGTGTTAAGTGGTATTGATAGTGATAAATCCCAATTGGTGCTTGATATAGGAGGGGGGAGCACGGAGATTGCTTATGGCAGTAGTCAGTTGCAGGACCGTTATTCGTATGATATGGGATGCGTGCGGTTTACCGAACGGTTTTTGAAAAATAAGCCTCCGTCCATGTCTCAGATCTCTGATTGTCGTGCCGCAATTCAACATATGTTGCAGGATTATAAAGTTAATATTGCTGAAGATGCGGTATTAATTGGCGTAGCGGGGACGGTCACTTCACTGGCTTTTATAGATCAGGGGTTAACCGAATATGACGGTAAAGCCTTGCGGGGCCATCTTATAAATCGATCTACACTTAACACATATATCGATCAATTTTCAGAAATATCGGCGGATGAGCTTGCGGAAAAATATCCAGCAGTTATGAAAGGGAGAGCGGATATATTTTTAGCCGGATTGCTTATCCTTGACGGATTCATGGAGATGTATGGATTTAAGGAACTGATTACTTCTACGGGCGGGATACGGCATGGAGCTATTTTGACAACTTTTTAAAAAAAAATAAAGGGCGCTCAAAAAGAAGGAACGCCCTTTATTCTTTGATAATAGTGGTGAATTCCTACAGGTCAAAACGTAGTCCTGCTGATATACCCAATTGATCAGCATTGCCTAACACATATTTTAATTCACCATACAGATTGGCAAAATCCAAACCATATTCAGCACCCCCTCCGAGGTTTAGTCCAATTTCAGAGTCTGAAGTTGATCCAAATTGCCCCAAATCTACCGATAGGTTAGCATAGTTGAGGCCAGCTAAGCCGTAAAGTCGTACACCGTCTTCAGCCATAAAATTATAGTGCCCATTTACATTAAGTTCCCACCAGTCATAGTTGTCTGGAAAGAAAATAATGAAATCGGCAGCACCATTAATTTCATCAGTGAAGCCATAAACGGCTCCAGCCTGAATACCAATTGCTTCTACTTCGCTACCGAAAGCTAACCCTCCGCCAGCTTTAAATGTTTCTGCCTGGGCATATGCATTAGAATTAGAAAAGAATATCATCCCCAATATTAAGCATCCTAATGTTAGTAGTTTTTTCATAGTTGTTTTTATTTGGTTAAGAGTAGTTATTATTTGATGAAATGATTTTCTATCGTTAGTAAGACACTTTTACCAAGTAATCCTTACAAAATATATACGATTTTTTTTTTAAAATCGGTTCATATTTTTTTAATCCTTAAAAGGAGAAATATATTATTAATACAATATCGATATTCCTATTTGGAATAATAATGTAACAGTTGGTTATATGACTTTATGTTTTCAAATTGTGATGGGAATAAAGCGACAGTTTTACTAAGTTTGAACCGAAATTAATCTTAGTAAATATTTTCCTGTCGTAACTGGAAATGTCTGATTCAAAAGCTTCAAACTCACAAACATCCGATTCTCCTCGAGAAAATGCATCAGAAAGTAGTCTCGAAGATGATGTCCTTGTAAAAAAGGCAAAGGGAGGGGACGAAAAGGCTTATAAAAAGCTTGTCGACAAATATGAGCGCGCCCTTTATTTTCATATCTTAAAGATGGTAAAAGATCGGGAGCAGGTTGAAGATTTAGTGCAGGAAGCGTTTGTGAAGGCTTTTGACAATCTGAATACCTATAGCAATTCTTATGCTTTTTCTACATGGCTATATCGGATTGCCACTAATAATACCATTGATTACCTGAGGAAGAAGAAGTTAAAAACGCTCTCTATCGATAAACCCATGAAGACGAAAGATGGAGAGATGGAAATGCAGCTTCCAGACGAATCGGCAAGTACTGATCGTGATATTATAAAAAAGCAGCGAAAGCAAATTGTACAAAATGCGATTGATGATCTTCCAGAGAAATATCGAAAGGTGATCGAATTGCGTCACATGGAAGAGAAAAGTTATCAAGAGATTGCCAAGGTATTAGATAAGCCGCTGGGTACGGTAAAGGCTCATATTTTTCGGGCTCGTGAACTTCTTTATAAAACTCTCAAAGATAAGAGGCACCGTTTTTAACGGTTTACTAATTCTTTTGTAAACTTTGAGCGGCAGCGGCAACATTGTCTTTATACTTTTCAAATTTGGCTCGCCGCATCGCACTGCCTTCGAATAGAGCATCGTATTGAGGAATATCCAGTTCTTCCCAGAAATTGATGTCGTGATCCAATAGCTTTTGGCGCGGGGAAAGGTCTTCCATTTTTCCATAGGTCGCATCACGATTCCATGGACACACATCCTGGCAAATATCACAGCCAAACATCCATCCCTCAAGGTCATCCCGGTAGTCCTCTGGAATTTGATCTTTTAACTCTATGGTCAAATACGAAATGCATTTTGTGGCATCAACACGGTAGGGCTCGTAAATTGCATTGGTCGGACAGGCATCGATACAACGTGTACAGCTGCCACAATGATCGGTAACAGGGGTATCGTAATTGAATTCAGCATCTACAATCATCTCCCCGATAAAAAAGAACGATCCCATATTTTTGTTAAGGATGTTAGAATTTTTGCCCATCCATCCCAGTCCTGATTTTACGGCCCAAGCTTTATCCAAAACGGGGGCCGAATCCACAAAAACGCGTCCTTCTAACCCGCCGAGGAGTTCTTTTGTTTGTGCGAAAAGTTTTTTGAGCTTCTTTTTATAAACCTTATGGTAATCACGTCCCTGGGCATATTTGGCAATCTTCGGCTTGTTTCCATAACGATCTTGTTGCCGTTCATGATCGGGATGATAATAGCTGCCAATAACAGAAATGACCGACTTTGAACCGGGCACAAGCTTGGTAGGGTCTACCCGTTTGTCGAAGTGATTTTCCATCCAGCCCATGGTACCGTTGCGATCTTGGTTAAGCCATTCGCGCAGTCGACGTTCTTCTTTCTCAAGACGACCGGCTTTGGCGAACCCACAAGCATTAAATCCTAAACGGAGGGCAAATTCTCGTACTTTTTGTGTTCGCTGGCGCAAGTTCATGGATAGAAACAGACATCTTAAATATATCTAACTGAGATATGTAAAGGTAAGGGATTAAAACGAGATATCTAACAATGTTGCAGTAGGTAAGCTGGTTTTAGTCCAACGAGTGATATGGAGTTGTTCTATTTGAACAGCAGGAATTGCAAAAGCAGCGTTATCTTGTGATATCTTTAAAAGGACAGTAGAATTTTTGTTTGATGATTGAATGGATTTGCTATTGGTAATTATGCCACTCACTATAGTTGCAAATATTATTCCGGGTCCGGTAGCTTTGGTTGCCAGTAAGCCCGCAATGCCTGCCCCACCTCCAATGATGCTGCCAAGAAGAACGTTGCCAAATGAGGCATTAAATGGGAGGGGCGGTCAATAACAAAAATCCCAAAGTGAAACTTATTGTTAGTTCTTTTATGGATAGATCATTGAATTTGAAGGTAACTCAAAAACCTATCAATATCTTAGGTAAAAAAGTTGTATAGAAATAAGAAGAGAATTAAAGTTTATTGACTTCTATATCCTTAATGTGACCATCTTCAAGCTTGAGGGTACGATAGGGATATTTTTTCACGGTATCATAATCGTGGGTTACCATTAGCACCGCCATGCCGCGATTATTAATTTGTTTAAGGAGCTCCATGATGGAGGCCGAGGCTTCGGGATCGAGATTTCCGGTTGGCTCATCGGCTAACATAATACGCGGCTCGTTGGCTAATGCCCGGGCTATGACTACACGCTGTTTTTCGCCGCCAGATAGATCTTCGGGCATGTTCTTACGTTTGTGGCTCAGTCCAACCATCCCAAGCACTTCAAGCACCCGTTGTTTAATAAAACTTTTCTTTTCGCCGGTTACTTGCAGTGAAAAGGCGACATTGTCAAAAACGGAACGGTCGGGCAGCAGCTGAAAATCCTGAAATACAATTCCCAGTCTTCGACGCAAGTAGGGTACCTTTTTATCGGGCAGTGTAGTGACATCCATATCGGCAACGCGTACAGAACCTGAGTTGGGAAGCAAATCTCGGTAGATCAGGCGCAGGAAAGAACTTTTGCCGGCTCCGGTTTGACCAATAAGATACGTGAACTCCCCGTTTTCGAGTGAAAAGTTGATATTATCAAGAACGGGTTGGTGATTATATGAAACCGTTACGTTAGAAAATTCAATTACTGATTGCTGGGACATTGTAAAACCATTGTTATTCGTAAACTCTGTTCATCGGCTTCTTCAAAATCAAAACCGCTATACTTCGCGATTATGTTATACGCTGTTTGATCGATAATATCAAGCATTTGTTGCAGGGTATAAATTCGCTGATGATGAATTTCGTGATATTTTTCGATGACAGTTTCCTGATCGGCGTCAAGCTTTTCTATTTGAAATGCATTTTCATGAATTTGCTCGTTCGCATTGTATCGGCTTTTCCTAAAATAACGATAATTATTGTCAGTATATCCCTCTTCGTTATTTAAATATTGAATTGCTTGTATGGAGTTTTTGGGGGTAGTGAAATCAAAAATAAGTAATCCACCGGGTCGTAGTACCTTTTTTGTTTGTTGTAAAAATGTAAGTACTTCTTCTGGATTGTCCAGGTAATTAATGCTATCAAATACACTGAAAGCAACATCAAACGTTTGGTCTAAGTTAATATCAAGAAAGTCCATGATTTTAAACGTTACATTGCAAAACATGGACTTATTTTTTTGACGGGCTTTTTCAATCATCTGGGGGGAGAGGTCGGTGCCCACCACGTTATAGCATTCCAGCTCATCCAAAAA
This sequence comes from Fodinibius sp. Rm-B-1B1-1, assembly GCF_038594945.1. Lineage (NCBI taxonomy): Bacteria > Pseudomonadati > Balneolota > Balneolia > Balneolales > Balneolaceae > Fodinibius > Fodinibius alkaliphilus. Next base: position 1,052,309 of record NZ_JBCFYD010000002.1, on the reverse strand, counting down.
AAGCGAAACGGAACCCGTGCCACATGCCAACTCCAAGATATCTACCGGTTTGGGATGGTGTTGAAGCATAAGGGCATCAATAAAGTCGGCCCAAAGTTCATAATCAACGTTTTCCATTACCGCATCATAAATGTCGGCCAGTTTACTGTATTCGGGCAAGTGGTTCTCAGTCTGATTACTCATCATTAATAAGCTTTTTTGCACGATTGGTGATGAGTGTATTTGCCAGTGTAAAAGCTTCGATGAAGGAAGAGGGATCAGCTTTGTTTTCGCCAGCGATATCGAAGGCCGTACCGTGATCAGGGGACGTACGGATAATTGGCAGGCCAGCCGTAAAATTGACACCACCCCCAAAAGCGATTGTTTTAAAAGGGATAAGTCCCTGATCGTGATACATTGCTAAAACTCCATCAAATTGCTCATATTTTTTATTTCCGAAAAATCCATCGGCAGGATAGGGACCGGAAACAGTAACGCCATCTGCTTTACTCTGTTCTATGGCTGGAACAATAATTTCTTGATCTTCGCTGCCGATTACTCCACCATCTCCAGCATGGGGATTCAAACCCAAAACAGCTATGTCAGGTTGTGCAATCCCAAAGTCACGATTAATGGAGTGCTGCATTATGTGAATATATTTTTGTATTAACGATACAGACAGTGACTCGGATACATTAGCTATTGGAAGGTGTCCCGTTACCAATCCCACTCGTAACTGCTCGTGAACCAACATCATCATAAAGTCAGTGGTGTTGGTCTTTTCGGCCAGAAATTCGGTGTGTCCGGGAATATGATAACCTGCTAAATTTACCGCCTCTTTAGAGATAGGGGCTGTTACTAAAGCGTCAGCCTGGTTCTCCTTACAAAGTTCAATTCCTTTTTCAACCGCAAGCATGGCACATTTTCCCGACTGCTTTGTAAAAGATCCCGGGGTGATGTTAAGTTTTCTGTCAGAATAACTTTCGAGCAGGTTTATCTTCTGATTTGTAATGTCAGTTATACTTTTAGCATAATGATAATCGAACGCTGTCGAAAGATTATCAGACCAGAAATCAAGTACTTCGGTAGAACTCAAGATTATTGGCGTGATTCCATCCAAGTTGATGGATTGCAATGATTTTATAACAACCTCAGGACCAATGCCATTAATGTCGCCAATACTTATTGCGATACGTTTTCGCATGAATACGCTATCTTGACTGTTTCGAAACAAGTTTAAAGTCACCAAATCCAGTTGTAGCCCGAAATATAAATTCCCTGTTGGGATAGGTCCACACCTCGGTGGTTGCACCAGAAGTTGGAAATTTTCGATTTATATCTTGTGGAGGACCAAATTTAATATAGACCTCACCGCGATCACTGTTATATCCAATGGTGTTTTCAGTGGAAAAATTATTATAGGCGTAATCAATGCGATTGTAATACTCGGCCATCAGTTCATTGAATTCAGTATCAGGAGTGGGGTCGCGTTCTTCCCAAAAAGTTCTGAACTTTTTCTCTCGTTCTGCAGCAGACCCGCTATCTATTTTACGTATCGTTTTTTTATCCGCAATGAAACGAAGCATCTCAATGGCTACATCTAAATTCAGCAGACTTGTAGGCATATCTTTCCACTGGGATCGATAGGAATCACGGGCAATAATATTTCCGGTACCGTCTTTAATTTCTATGCGGTATAGTGAATTTTGAAAACGGCTATTGGGAATTTCAAGGATAGCATAGGTATAACCATTATCGACTTCTGTAAGATTTAAATAGGGGGTGCCATTTTTTCTTTGCAGCTGTGGACGTACATTCGTTTTTACTTGATCAGTCGTTAATTTTGTAGAATAGACCGTATTTTGGCGCGTAGTATCTTGTTGGTAGGTGTTTAGCTTGGTAATATCTACCGTATAATTTTCATTATCATCATATTGTGGCAGATATGCGATGGCAAAGAAATCCTTGGCATATTCTACGGCATTGCCCGATGCATTGAGAATAAATTCAGCAGAATCATTTCCGTCATTAAATAATGGGCTGACCAAGATATTGCCCACCTTTTTTTTGTCGTAGGGCGATATCTGTATTTGACGTGTCCGTGAAATGCGACTTTCTGCTTGATCGCCTTGTTTCATTTGTAATACATAATTGTAGGAGCCGGGTTTTAAATTCACCTTAATATAGCTACTCAGGAATTTACTGTTAGATTGGGTGCTGTCATACTCTTTGGCATATACCGTATCATCCCAAAATGCTCTCCCGGCGGGTTCCAATCCTTGTATAGAGAGCTCTTCTTTCTTCAAGTCCGAAGTGCTGGCATCTTCTTTCTTAAAAACCTCCAACATCAGGTTCATACTGCTGTAAAATTTGTTTTCAGAAGACCGGTCGCTGTTTTTCTTGAAAGGGAGAGTGTTGTAGGGAATATGAAATATGATGGCAAATTGAACTAATTCATTTTCATTCCCCGGTAACGTTAATATTTCAAAATTGGATTGGGACTGTTGCTGACGCATTACGAGATCTCGGTAGCTGACATTGCGTTGGGCAAAGACATCCGTAGAAAAAACGACAATGATCAGAAAAAGTAGTATTGATGAGAGGTATTTTTTAAACGTATTCACAAGCCAATAGGTTATATTAAGTAAGTTAACATCCCAAAAGCACAAATTAATGAACTTTCAGTGGAATAGGTAAAATCAATGCTTTTGTGATTGCTAAAATTCATTATTTTTGAAACGCTTTTGAAACGCAACTATTACTTATAAATAATAGATTGATCATATGAGTTCCCAAGATGCTAATGATGCTTCTCCAAAAGACTTGAAATCGTTGATTGAAGAGATCAATAATACAGAAGAAGAGATTAAGAAGGGAGGTGGAGAAAAGCGAATTAAAAAACAGCATAATAAAGGTAAGCTTACAGCCCGGGAACGCATTGATCAGCTTATCGATGAGGGAACAAAGTTGTATGAATTGGGATTGTGGGCTGGCTATGAGATGTATGAAGATGAGGGTGGATGCCCATCTGGTGGCGTTGTTACGGGGATTGGTACCGTATCTGGGCGCGATTGTGTGATCGTTGCGAATGATGCCACTGTAAAAGCGGGCGCCTGGTTTCCGATAACGGCCAAGAAGAATTTGCGTGTCCAGGAAATTGCCCTCGAGAACAAACTGCCGATTCTTTATTTGGTGGATTCAGCCGGTGTTTACTTGCCTATGCAGGATGAGATTTTTCCCGATAAGGACCACTTCGGGCGCATCTTTCGAAACAACGCCCGCTTAAGTGCCGAAGGCATCCCACAAATAGCAGCTATTATGGGTAGCTGTGTGGCCGGTGGTGCTTATTTACCGATAATGAGTGACGAAGCGCTGATTGTAGATGGAACGGGAAGCGTTTTTCTGGCTGGAAGCTATTTGGTAAAAGCAGCCATTGGTGAAGATGTAGATAATGAAACTCTTGGCGGGGCGACTACTCATACCGAAATCAGCGGTGTTACCGACTATAAGGTGGAGGATGATGAAGAGTGTTTGTCAACCGTTCGAGATTTAGTAGATAAATTAGGTCCCTTTGATAAAGCCGGGTTCAATCGCAAAGAAGCTGTTGCACCAGCCCGCGATGCCACCGAAATTTTTGACGTCTTTCCCGATGATCGTACCAAGCCGTACGATATGAATAAGGTGCTTGAATGTATTGTTGATGAGGATTCCTTTACAGAGTTTAAGAAAGGATATGGGCAGACGCTTATTACCGGCTTTGCTCGCGTTGACGGTTGGAGTGTGGGTATTGTAGCCAATCAGCGTAAGGTTACGCGTACTAAGCAGGGCGAAATGCAGGTCGGCGGGGTTATCTATTCTGATTCAGCTGATAAAGCTGCTCGTTTTATTATGAACTGTAATCAGAAGAAAATTCCTATTGTTTTTCTGCAGGATGTATCCGGTTTCATGATTGGTAAGCGGGCTGAGCATGGTGGCATCATCAAAGACGGTGCTAAAATGGTGAATGCGGTATCCAACAGTACGGTTCCCAAGATTACCATTGTTGTTGGTAATAGCTATGGGGCTGGTAATTATGCCATGTGTGGACGTGCTTACGATCCGCGTTTTATGTACGCCTGGCCGTCGGCGCAAATTGCGGTGATGGGTGGGACACAAGCTGCTAAAGTGTTGACACAAATTCGCGTATCTGCGCTTGAAAAGAAGGGCAAGGAGATCACCGAAGAGGAGGAGCAAGAGATTATGAAGGAGATCAGTGAGCGGTACGAGCATCAGACGGATGTCCGATATGCTGCTGCACGCTTATGGGTGGATGGCATTATTAATCCTGTTGATACGCGCGATCGCATTTCTCACGCTATTAAATGTGCGAACCACAATCCAGAGATTGAGGAGTTTAAGACGGGGGTTATGCAGGTGTAATGGAGTAGGTAAAAGTGGCTTTGCCTCTTCTCATGCCGCTGCTCTGCTGTGGAATGGAAAAGGTTTATCGACCGTATGCAATCACTTTAAGCGGGTCAGTTTTAGCTGCAATACGTGCTGGCAGCCACGAGGCCAAGGCACATAGGAAAAGCGTTACACCAGTAACCAGCACGAAATCAATCATGTGAGGTTCAACGGGAGCATAGGCCATATAGTAGTTTTGCTCGGAGAGTGGGATAAGTTGGTAGGTTGATTGGAGCCATGCAAAAACAAGGGAAAGAATGATACCAATTGATAAGCCAACGACGGCCACAAATAACCCCTCTAACAAAAAGACACCCCGGATACTTTTATCACTGGCGCCAATGGTTTTAAGGATACCGATATCCCGCGTTCGTTCCAGAACCATCATCAACACAGTGCCGATAAGGTTAAACGCTGCCACGATAATCATTACCGCTATTACAAAGGGAATGGTTTCTTCCTGGAGATCAACCCAGGCAAATATACTGCTGTAGCGTTCATAAATGGTTTGCGCGAAATAGGGATAACTGAGTTCACTATCCAGTTTTTTACCGAATGCTTCGATATTAGATCGATCTTTTAACCGTATTTCTATCATCGAAGCCTCTTCGGGCGATTGTTGGAACAATGTTTCTATATGTCCACGCGAGGTAAGGGCAAGGACATCATCAAACTGCCCGATGCCCGTTTGGTAAATGCCCGTTAGTCGAAATTGTTGGATCTCTGGAGAACTGAGCGGAGAAGGGAGTCCGTCAACGGTATAAGCCGTCAACGTCGAGTTGATATCAGCATTAAGCGTATTAGCCAGCTTTGATCCAATCACAATGCCGGGACGTCCACTGCTATCAGCTGTAAGATCATAGCTGCCTTTGCTAATATAATTTCTGATTTCCGTTACATCGCCGTTGATGTCCACCCCTTTTAAGAGCGTTCCGGTAACATCGTCCGGGGTTTGCAGCATGGTTTGGCCATCAATGACGGCCTGCGCCTGATCAATTTCAGGATAGGATTCTAAATCTGACAGCAGAGTATCGGCACGATTAATGGTATTGCCGCCAAAGGTTGTTACAGTAACGTGAGGGGCAAAGCCAAGTACTTTATTATCGATGACGGATTTAAAGCCATGAACCACCGACAAGGCAATTAGCAATCCCGCTGAACCAACCGCAACACCGGTAATAGCCATAATTTTGATAAAGGATAGAAAGCGCGAACCTTTTCGCTTTCCTTTAAAATAGCGCTTGGCTAAATACCACTCGAAGTTCATCTGGTTGTTATTTGTTAACTGTTATTAGTTATTTGGTTATTGGCTATTGATGGCTGATTGATGCCCCAATAACCAATAACGAATAACTATGTACTACTTCTCTGGCTTCATTTGTGGGAAGAATAAGACGTCACGAATGGAATCAGAGTCGGTCATGATCATGGAAAGTCGGTCGATACCGATGCCAAGCCCTGCCGTTGGAGGCATACCATATTCAAGTGCTTGCAGGAAGTCCTCGTCGATGGTCATGGCCTCTTCATCACCTTGTGCTCGTAGTCGTGCCTGTTCTTCAAATCGTTTGCGCTGATCTACAGGGTCATTGAGTTCAGAAAATGCATTGGCGATCTCTTTTCCATTACAGATACATTCAAAGCGTTCGACGAGTCCCTCTTTTTCGCGGTGCTTCTTGGCAAGCGGACTCATTTCAATGGGGTAATCCGTAATGAATGTAGGCTGAATGAGCTTGGGCTCAACATATTCCCCGAAAATTTCATCAATAATTTTGCCCTTGCCGTAGCTATCTTCAAGCTCGATATCGAGTTCTTTCGCAGCTTTTTTAAGTTCTTCTAAGTTCTTGCCATACAGGTTTTTGCCTGTTTCATTTTCAATAGCTTCGAACATCGGAATGCGAGGCCAGGGGGCAGAGAAATCAATCTCATTATCGCCAACGGTAACGGTGGTAGAACCGTGCATTGCCTTGGCTACATTTTCGATCATATTCTCCACAAATTCCATCATCCAGTTGTAATCCTTATAAGCCACGTAAAGCTCAACTTGGGTAAACTCCGGATTGTGAAAACGGGAAAGTCCCTCGTTGCGGAAATCTTTTGAGAATTCATAGACGCCGTCATATCCACCTACAATAAGTCGTTTTAGATACAACTCATTGGCAATACGCAGGTAGAGTTTCATGTCCAGCGCATTGTGATGCGTTACAAAAGGCTCAGCCGATGCTCCTCCGTAAATAGGTTGTAGGATTGGAGTTTCAACCTCCATATAGCCCTTATCGTTCATGAAATTACGCATTGCCTGTACCATTTCGGTGCGCTTCTGAAAGACGTCACGAACTTCAGGATTGACAATCAGATCCAAGTAACGCTGACGATATCGCTGTTCCTTATCCGAAAAAGCATCATACACTTTGGTTTCGCCATCTTCTTCAACCTCTTTGGGGAGGGGAATGGGGCGTAGTGTTTTGCTCAATAGAACAAATTCTTTGGCATAAACCGTGGTTTCGCCGGTACCTGTTTTAAAAACATGTCCTTTAATTCCGACAATATCACCAATATCAGTCAGACGCTTAAAGACTTCGTTATACTCTTCTTTACCGACATCATTTTTTCGGATATATACCTGTATTTCTCCTTCTGAATCCTGCAGGTTGAAGAAGGTAGAGCCACCCATAATGCGTCGCGTCATCACACGTCCGGCTACTGAGACCTTTTCAACATCATCTTCGTCCTGGTCGTCCTTCTTGATCAACTCGGGATTTTCCAGGATCTGTTTACTCTTATGGGTTACATCAAAGTCATATGGGTAGGGCTCGTAACCCATCTCCCGTAGTTCCTGTAATTTTTCCAGACGTATTTCGTGTTGTTCGCTTACTGAGGACTCAGTATTGCTCATGAGAAAATGATATTTAGTTCTTTTTTGCTAAGGATTATCAAGTCGCAAAAATAAAGAATTCAGTACAAAATTGTGATTTTTTTCTCCTTTGTAATTCATAGGTTTATAGAAGCATTATTATAACGTTTTAGCTGTGTCTGAGGACCAATAAACAACCCGATGAGCAAGCCCCTGTCAGAAATAATAGATCCCCTGCCGTTTGAAGGTACTTTTTCATTATCAAGAATTGGTTCGGTTTCTGCCGAAGCGATTAGCCAGTTAGGTGATAGTGAAAAAGCAGAACTTGAAGAATGTAGTAACCTGAAACGCCAACAAGAGTTCGTTAGTTCTCGGGTTGCTCTCAAAAAGATGGCTAAGGAAATGGGGGAGCAACAGCAGTTCGAAATTCTAAAAGATGAGTTGGGACAACCTTATGGACGATCCTCATCCCAGATATACTTTGTGAGCATTGCCCATACGAATGACTCCATTTTTTGTGGACTAACACAAGCCGACCCCATTGGGGTAGATTTGGAACCGGTAGATCGAACAGTGCCCGAACGACTTGAGCAGCGTATTACTCATCCCAAAGAAAAAGAGTTGATTACAAAGATGCCTGCTATTCAGTTATGGACGATCAAGGAAGCCTATATTAAACTGCGAGGCAAGGGGCTTCGGATGAATATGAACGAGGTGCAAATCGGGAAGGAAAGCAGTAGACTTTTTGCAGAATTAAATGATGACAAAAGTGCTAAAATTTGTAGTTTCAGACTGAAAAATAAGTGGTTGGCAATAGCCTACTATCAGAAATAAAAAATAGCAGTAAAACTTTTTATGAATATTACCTCCTTTTCTCGCGAACAGATTCAGGAAGGAATTGACAATGCCCGCAAAGAGCATGTGGAACCGAATGATCACATCAGGGTGTTGTTTGCGCCGGAACGGATTAATGAAAACAATTTTGAACGTGCCTGCGATATTTACAGCAGGGTAGATATGTCGAATTATGATACGGTGGTGGTTGTAGAGTCCCACGATGAAAAGCTTGATAAAAAGCTTCCAATGGCTTCGAATGCCACTTTTGAGACCTCGATCGGAGAGGTGCCCGTTGATGATTATATGCGCAATGAGTTTTGCGATGAGGATGATGATTTCTTTATTCATGATGAAGCTTTTGACAAGGATATCAGTTTGTTCCAGCAGCTCATGTTTTTACAAACGCTTTCGGATGATTTTAAGGCGTTGAGCGTTCAAATTGCCGATCCCGATCCAGCCATTGTTAAAGAAATTGGATATGTGCTGGAAGAAGTTCTGGCTTCTCGAAGTGCGTTATTGGTATTCTGTTGTGAGCTGGATAACGATCGCAAAAAGGAGTTCGAGAATGTTGTTGAGATGGTGGAAAATAAAAATGAATCGGGACTCATGAACTATCTTAACAGTGGAGAATCGAAAATTAAAGGGACGACTGCTTTTATCGCTGGTATTATTGTAGCTAATAAATGGGGGCTTGATCTTCATTTCTTACGCGGCAAGTATGATGATTATATGGGTAGCTTGTTAACCGGTTACGCCGATCGTCAGAAGGTCGTTTTTTCTTAAATTTATGCCAGTGCCCGAGATTACATTAATTGGTACAGGGGGATTGGGCCAAACATTGGTCCGGGCATTGTCAGAAGTTAATATCCCCATTAAAAGCATTTTTAACCGTACGGTTGATAAAGCACGAGATATTGCCGTGGAGTACGGTATTTTGACCCATGGTAAACAACCGGATAATATCGGTCAGCTTGGGAATCTCATCTTTATAACGGTTACAGATAGAGCGATAGAGGAGGTAGCCCAACAGCTAAGCAGGCTTTCCGGTGATTTTAATGATTACACGATAGTACACTGTTCGGGAAATGAATCGGCAGAGCTGCTTCACCCTCTGCGTGTAAAGGGAGCTTCGGTAGCATCTTTTCACCCACTGCAGACGTTTACGGAGCAATCTGACGCTAAGGCTTTCCAAGATATTTATTTTTCCCTGCAAGGTGATAAGACGGTTTTTCCGCTCCTGGAGAATATTGCCCAGAAATTAGGGGCTCAGACGTTAGAAGTTACCGCTGATCAAAAATCGAACTTGCATGCAGCAGCGGTGATGGCCTCTAATTATTTGAATACGTTATTAGAAGCGGCTATCGATACGGCTTCTTTAAGTGGTTTATCCCCGGAAAGAGCTAAGGAGGCACTCCTTCCGCTGGTTGCAACTACGCTTCGGAATATTGGGGAACAGTCTTTTGAAAATGCGCTTACCGGTCCTATTAAGCGGGGTGACATTGAAACCGTAAAACGTCATATTGAATTACTGCGAGGGCAACCTGAACTAATGACTATCTATCAAACCCTGGGAAAACGAACGGTGGCCTTGGCAAAAAGATCCCAAAAAATAGATAGCCCCACAGCCCAGACTTTGTTGGAGGTATTAGCATGAGCAAGACCGAAGACTATTATGAGCGTGTTTATGACGTTGTTAAACAGATCCCCCGTGGTAAAGTGACAACCTACGGTGCTATTGCTCGGTATCTGGGGATTGCTTCAGGGGCACGGATGGTGGGTTATGCTTTGAATAACGTGACTGAATCGAACATTCCGGCTCATCGTGTTGTTAATAGAAATGGTGAGCTTACAGGCAGGAGCCATTTTCCGGATGATACGATGCGTGAACGCCTCGAGCAGGAAGGGCTAACGTTTATTGATGATTACCAGATTGATATCGAAAAACATTTTTGGGATCCAACCGATAATTTAATGAATTAAGTATCGTAATTATGCTGTTTAATAAGGTCCGGTTTATATGTATATCATTGTTGCTAATACTGGCATCAGTGGATGTTTATGCCCAAACTGATAGGAGCGAACCACTGCTTAAGGATGTTTCCGGGAATGAGTTAACTGAGATTATTGACTCGTACCAAGGAGATAAAGCAGTCTTGGTCAATGTGTGGGCCACGTGGTGTGCTCCATGCGTTGAGGAATTTCCATATCTTGTAGAGTTGAAGCAAAAATATCAGGATCAGCTGCAAGTTATTTTTGTTTCGGCAGATTTTCCTGCGCAGCGCGACCGGGCAGTGGAATTTTTGAAAGAACAAAACGTGGATTGGACGACCTATTTTAAAACGGGAAAAGATCAACCTTTTATAGAAGAATTATCTAATGATTGGAGTGGAGCATTACCGTTTACTAAAATTGTAAATAAGGAAGGAAAAGTCGTTTCCAATTGGGAGCAGGGAGCTGAATACGAGAAGTTTGAACGGTTCATTAAAAAAGCAATAAACAACTGAATATCATGAAATTACATAAAATACTTTACGTTATTCTTACCACCGTTGCGGTGGGATTAGCCGCTTTTATGCCTGTTGAGGATAAGTCGGCTGACCGCTTAGAAATTGGTGCCCAAGCACCCCTTACGGATGTGGAGGTAACGGATGTGTCCGGGAAGGTGTTAACGCTTGACGAAGTAGCCGAAAAGAATGGATTGTTAGTGAATTTTTCTTGTAATACATGTCCATGGGTGAAAGCGTGGGAAGATCGATATAATCCCATTGCAGATTTAGCAGAAGAAAATGATATCGGTGTTATTGCCCTAAATCCGAATGCGGCTATTCGAGATGGGGGCGAATCGATGGAAGATATGAAAGCACGTGCAGAGGCCAGTGGATATAGTTTTTATTACGCATTAGATGAAGGAGCTAAGCTTGCTGAAGCCTTTGGTGCTACACGGACCCCTGATATTTTTCTCTTTAATGGTGATATGGAGTTGGTGTACACTGGTGCTATTGATGATGATGCCAAATCAGCAGAAAATGTAGAGCAGCACTATCTAAAAGATGCGATCAATAATTTAGTGGCAGGCAACAAAATTAATCCCACTACCACAAAGGCTTTGGGTTGTACGATAAAGTGGCCTAAGTAATTCCAAATTGTCGCAATATTTCCTTATTTTTGGAGGCTTGCCAGAAGTGGCAGGCCTTTTCTTTTGGAATTAAATTAACTGCAGCGAATGCCTACGTGGACGTTACATACGGAATTTAAATTTGATGCCGCTCATTTAATTGAGGGCTATGATGGCAAATGCGGACGTATGCACGGGCACAGTTATAAGGTACATATCTCGGCAAAGTCGCATGAGCTAAATCCATCAAAATATCTTGATAGTGATGATATGGTGTGCGATTTCAAAGAATTGAAGTGGGCAGCCAAAGGATCAGAAAAGGGTGGGCTTGACCATTCGGTGCTTAACGAAGAGCTGCCTGTAAACCCGACAGCCGAACGTATTGCAGAGTTTATTTATAAGGAAACACAGCAGCGCATTCCCGAGGGTATTACGTTAAACGTAACAGTTTGGGAAACAGAAAATAGCTGGGTTGAATATACAGAAGAACATGTTTAACGAGATTGATCAGGAAAAATTAGAAGCGCTTATCGACCAGGATGAAATGCGGTCGGTAGCGTATCCGTTGGTGGAGGATTTCTATACTATTCAGGGCGAAGGGGCTCACAGCGGACGTCCGGCGTATTTTATCCGTACTGCGGGCTGTGATGTTAACTGCTGGTGGTGCGATGTTAAAGAAAGTTGGGATGAAGAGCAGCATCCACCAAAAACAGTTGAGGAAATTGTACAAGGAGCTAAGGAAAGCGGTGCTGAATTTGCTGTGATTACTGGTGGAGAACCGCTGCTACACGACCTTGATCCATTAACGTTCCAGCTAAAACAAGCCGGATTGCAGGTCCATATTGAAACGAGCGGTTCATCGCCAATTTCCGGCTATTTGGATTGGATTACGTTATCCCCGAAACGATTTAAGGAACCGTTGGATGATATATTTCCCTATGTGGATGAACTCAAAGTAGTTGTGCTGACGAACAAAGATTTGGAATGGGCAGAAAAAAATGCTGCTAAATGTCCCGATAGTACCCAACTGTTGCTTCAACCCGAATGGGAAAAAGAGGGGGCTGTTGAGCTTATTGTTGACTATGTGAAAGACCATCCGGAGTGGGGCATCAGCCTGCAGACACATAAGTTTATGGGTGTACGATAGTGGCTGATCAGCGGAACCATGCTGTTGTTATAACTGGTGCCAGTCGCGGTATTGGCCGGCGCATTGCCCAGGCCTTTGCCCGAAATACCGATTATGCTCTTCTGCTGATAGCCCGCACAAAATCTGATTTAAAAGACACACAAACACTTTGTCAAAATATTGCGGATAATGAAGTTGTTATCGCAGGTTGTGATGCTTCCAATGCTAAAACAGTAAAGAAACTGAAGGTTCCTAAAAACTTTCCTTCTCCTAAGATTATTATTAATAATGCGGGATCTTTTCTGTTGAAGAAGTTGCAAAAAACGACACATGAAGAATTTGCGGAGCAGGTTCAGTCAAATTTATACTCTGCAGTTAATATAACACAGCGTTTTTTGGATGATTTGAAGGCAAAATCCCATGCCTTGATTATAAATATATGTTCGGTAGGAGCTCTGGAGGGACTTGAAGACAGCGGAGCATATTCAGCCTCAAAACATGCCCTGTTGGGATATACCCGCTCTCTTCGAAAAGAATTGCTGAATACTGAAATAGGCGTTACGGCTATTAATCTCGGACAAACGCAATCAACATCTTGGGAGGGATCCCTGATTGATCGCGATCTGCTAATTGATCCGGATGATGTGGCAAAGATTATTCTGAATCTTGTTGATCTATCTCCAAGAACAGTGGTCGAAGAAATTCTGGTTAAGCCACAACACGGTCGTGTGCCACCGATGTAAAGAATCTATTATTAATAAATAAACCCTGAGAATTTTGAAAATCCTCAGGGTTTTATGCATATAAAAGGGGAGATAAATTAAGGCTTTGTTCTACGAGCAACTCCGCTGTCATAAGCGGCTTCTTTAACCGCTTTTGATACCTTTCGAACCACATCTTTATTGAAGACACTGGGCACGATGTATTCTTCACTGAGTCCTTCTTGATCAATGCAGTTTGCTATAGCGTGTGCTGCTGCTAATTTCATCTCTTCATTGATATCTGTTGATCGTGCATCAAGGGCGCCGCGGAATAGGCCAGGAAAGGCTAATACATTATTGATCTGATTGGGATAGTCACTGCGTCCCGTTGCAATAATGCGAGCTACATCCTGAATTTCTTCCGGCATAATTTCGGGTACCGGATTAGCCAAGGCAAACACAATGGGATCGTCTGCCATGTTTTCAATGGCTTCATAGGGGACCGTGCCCGGACCGCTAACTCCAATGAGAAGATCGGCATCATTCGTAGCTTCCAAGAGTGACCCCGATAAATTTTCAGGATTGGTATGTTTGGCCACCCACTGCTTGCTGGAATTCAGTTCATCTATGCGATCTTCATTAATGATTCCTTGCCGATCGCAGCAGAGAATTTCTTTAACGCCCGCTTCGCGGAGTATTTTCGTGATTGCTACACCGGCAGCGCCAACACCAACGATAACAACACGTAGATCAGAAAGTTTTTTGTCAGTAACCTTTAGAGCATTAAAGGTAGCCGCCAAAGTTACAACAGCTGTTCCGTGCTGGTCATCATGGAAAACGGGAATATCGAGCTCTTCTTTTAATTTCTCCTCAATCTCAAAACAGCGGGGAGCTCCAATATCTTCGAGGTTGATTCCTCCAAATCCCGGTGCCATCCACTTTACGGCATTTACAATTTCATCCACTTCTTGGGTATCCAGGCAGATGGGGTAACCATCAACTTTGGCAAACTCTTTAAAAAGCATAGCTTTTCCTTCCATAACAGGCATCGCTGCTTCGGGACCAATATTACCAAGTCCTAATACCGCTGACCCATCACTTACAACAGCAACCGAATTTTCTTTAATGGTCAGAGAGTGGACTTTCTCATTGTCTTCAGCAATAGCTTCACAAACACGTCCCACACCAGGGGTATAGGCCATAGAAAGGGAATCACGGGTATCAACCGGGACCTTGTTTTCAATACGAATTTTGCCACCCAAGTGCAGTAAAAATACGCGATCGGAGACATTGCGAACTTTTACGCCGTCAATTCCTTTAATCGCTTTTACAATAGCTTTGGAATGGTCTTCATCGCGTGCACTAACGGTGAGGTCGCGCACCTTGTAATTTCCTTCCACTCTGACGACATCCACAGCACCGGGATCGCCTTTTTGATCTGCAATTTCACTTAAAATCTTGGCCAGCATTCCAGGTTTGTTTTCGATATACAAACGCATCGTAAAACTATAGCTGACACTCGGTTGTACTTCACTCATGGGGTAATTCTTTTCCGTTTATTAGTTTCTTCAGTCAAAAATTTTGAACTGCAAAGTTACAATGCTTAGCACTGTGCAACAAATTCAATTCTAATCTTTATTGCAATCACGTTGCATATATCCGATATATAGAGGCACAAGTGTTATAATATCGCAGATAGGGCGTTCAGAATAAAAAAATGCTGCGAAAGAGAGTCTTGGGTTAACTTTTTTAGCTTTACATCTTTTTTCCTTTCACAACTTTCAATTAAAAATGAATATGATATATTCCGATTGGTCTTATCAATTCAAAAATAAACTACCTATGAAGAAAACAGTTCAAATTGTTTCGCTAAGTGTTGTTCTTCTGATGGTATTTTCCATACAGGGATGGTCACAATCGGCTCCGGCCGAAGCGTTAAAAAATGTGACGATCCATACTGCTGACGGAAATACTATCCAGGATGGAACAATCGTTTGGCGTGATGGAGTCATTACTGATGTTGGTGATAATATTAATGTTCCTTTTGATGCATATGTATATGATGGCGGGGATAGTCTGCATGTTTATCCTGGATTTATTGATGGGTTAGCCCAGTGGGGCAGTCCTGATGTTGAAGAAAATGTATCAACGCCGGAGGTTCCGGGAGATCCGGCATATGATCGGGCAGGAATACAGCCCCAAAGGAGTCCCTCCGATCTTATTCAGGATGACAAGATTTTTACTGAAGCAGCCAAGATGGGGTTCACGGCGGCTAACCTGGGATTAAAAGGACAAATGCTTCCCGGTCAAACAGATTTATTCTTGATTAGTGAAGAATCTACTGCTGATAACTTACTGCACGGAGGAATCGGAATTTTTGCACAATTTGAAGAAGCCCAGGGACAAGCTTATCCATCTACTACGATGGGCGTAATGAATCAATTCAGGCAACTGTTTAATGATGCAAAAGCCTTGCAACAGCACGAGCAATATTTTGCGTCACTATCTTCAAATTATCCAGCACCAAAGAAAGATAAGGTGCTTGAAGCACTATTCCCGGTAATGGATAATGAACAGCCGTTTTATTTTGTGGTTGATACTGAAGAGAATATCGAGCGTGTTTTTTGGCTTCAGGATGACCTCGGTTTTGATGTGGTAATTGTATCCGGCAAAGAAGCCTATAAACAAGCAGATGCGCTTAAAGAGCGTGATATTCCAGTGTTGGCAAGTGTTGATTTGCCTGAAGAACCCGAATGGCAAAAGGCTGACGAGGATAAAGATCAGCCTGAAGTAACGGAAGAAATGCGCATTTTTCGTGATAAGCAGTTAGAAGCCTATAAAGCTGATATTGAAAATATATCTAAACTTATTAACAGTGGTGTGCAGGTAGGATATGCTTCTAATGGTCTTGAACTGAAGGATATCACCAAAAACCTTAAGACATTGCAAGAAGAAGGGGGACTTTCGGATACAGAAACTTTGCAATTGATGACGCAATCCACGGCTAATATTTTGGGATACGGTGAGAAGCTCGGCGATATTAAATCGGGGCGACTCGCGAATTTTACCGTGTTTACCGAGCCATTTATGGATGAAGAATCAAAGGCTGTTTATTCGGTAAGTAATGGCAGTGTTACAGAATTTGAATCAGAATCTTCAGGGGAATAATTATGAAGAAGATTGTATTACTATTTATTTTTATAGGATTGAGTCTTGCGGGGTATGCGCAGGATAAAGGATCCGTGTTAATTGAAAATGGAACGGTTATTACCATTACAGATGGTAATAAGGCGAATACTGATGTATTGATAGAAGATGGCATCATTACGGAGATCGGTCAAGATTTATCGGCTCCACGAGGAGTAGAAACGGTCGATGCTTCCGGAAAATATGTAATGCCTGGTATTATTGATGCGCACTCCCATATTGCAAGTGTTGATGTAAATGAGTGGACAAATCCCGTGACGGCCGAGGTTAGCATGGAAGAGTCGGTTGATCCCAATGATATCAACATTTACTGGGCGCTGGCCGGTGGTGTAACATCTATTCACTTGATGCACGGTTCGGCCAATGTAATTGGTGGCCAGAATGAAACATTGAAACTCCGTTACGGTACGGGGATGGACGAGATGCGGTTTGATGGTGCACCACGGACCATTAAGTTTGCGCTTGGTGAAAACCCAACACGTGTCCACGGACAAGGCTTTGACGTTCAGCCGAGAACTCGTATGGGGGTTGAGCAAGTTATTCGTGATCATTTTGATGCTGCTATCGATTACAAACGTAATCGGGCCGAATATCTGGATGCTAAAGAAGCATATGAAAATGGAGATCGCTCTACGCCGCCTGTTCCAGTTGCTAAGAACGAACGGTTGGAAGTTCTTTCTGATATTCTGGATGGCGAAGTCTTGGTTCATACGCACTCTTATCGCGCGGATGAAATTACCATGCTGATGCGTGTTTTTAATGACTATGGAATCGAAGATTACACCTTTCAGCATGCTAATGAGGCATTTAAGGTAGCGCCAGAACTCAAGAAAAACGGGGCCTATACCTCGGTATTTGCCGACTGGTGGGCGTATAAGTTTGAGGTCTATTATTCTACGGCTTACAATGCTTCTATTCTCAATGCTAATGGCGTTAAAAACAGTATTAACTCCGATAGTGGAGAGTTGATACGTCATCTTAATCATGAGGCAGCCAAAGCAGTGCATTATGGAAATACCTCTAAACAGGATGCCTTAAAAATGATTACCATTAATCCTGCTACCCAACTTGGTATTGATGATAAGGTTGGCAGCATTGAAGAAGGCAAACATGGCGATGTAGCAATCTGGGATGACCATCCACTGAGTATTTATAGCAAGACATTGAAAACGTTTGTGGATGGTAAGAAATATTTTGATCGGGCTGAAGATAACGATGATATGCGCCTGAAAGTAGATGCCGAGCAAGATTTTGAAGCAGCATCTGGACGTTGGTACAACGAGAACGGACGTCATGCTGAAACATGTCTGCAGGGGGCCGAAATTCGGTTCAACAAGCAGGGCATGAAGCTGCAAAGCAAATAAATTTAAAGACTATAGGACAATATTATTATGAAGTATGTTAAACAAATATGTTCAGCTCTTCTCTTTATTTGCTTTTTGGGGATGAGCGCCGAAGCCCAAATCACTGAAAAAGCAGAATTTGGAAAGTTTGCTATAACGAACGCTACCGTCCATACGGTAACAGATGGCACAATTGACAATGGCACTGTTCTCATAGACGGTGAAAAGATCGTCAGCGTCGGTACAAGCGTGAGTATCCCGCAAGGGTATAATCGGATTGATGCTGGAGGCAAACATGTCTATCCGGGTTTTATAGACTCGGGAACGCAGCTTGGCCTGCAAGAAATTGGAGCCGTTGCGGTGACAAACGATCAGGCAGAGCTTGGCGATTTTAATCCTCATGTTCGGGCATTTACAGCTATTAATCCCAGCAGTGTCAGTATTCCGGTTACACGCGTAAATGGAGTAACGAACGTTATTTCATTACCTGTATCAGGACGAATTGCGGGAAAGGCTACGCTTATTGATCTTTATGGGTATTCGCCGGATTCAATGGCCGTTACCCCTAATGCCGGTTTGCACTTAAACTGGCCAAGTTCACAGAAAGGCGGTTGGTGGGATGACCGTACTGAGGAAGAGGTGCAAAAAGAGTACGAACAGGACCTCAAGAAGCTTAAGGATTTTGTGAGTCGGGCTGCATTTTATGATAAGATGATGACCGACTTTGAAGAGAATCCCGAAAACAAAGATCAGCCTGATAAAAATAAACGAATGCAGGCTATGCGTGAAGTGGTGAATGGAGAGGTGCCGGTTGTTATATCGGTGGATGCCAAACAGGACATTCTGAATGCTATTGAATGGACAAAAGAGCATCCTGAAATGGAATTCATTCTTGCTGGTGTTCGAGACGGCTGGCGTGTTGCAGAGGAAATCGCTGATGCAGGTCTACCATGCTTGGTATCAACATTATATACCCCCAATCGCGATTATGATAACTACCAGCGGCCGTATCAAAATCCGGCAAAACTACATGAGGCAGGGGTAAAAGTAGCGATC
The DNA here is from genome assembly GCF_038594945.1 of Fodinibius sp. Rm-B-1B1-1. Classification (NCBI taxonomy): domain Bacteria; kingdom Pseudomonadati; phylum Balneolota; class Balneolia; order Balneolales; family Balneolaceae; genus Fodinibius; species Fodinibius alkaliphilus. The sequence goes on along the minus strand of NZ_JBCFYD010000002.1, from coordinate 1,033,651 downwards.
GCTACTGGTGGTGTTGAAAATGTACGTAATGCACCATATCACGCTGGATTTGCTGCTAATTATGGGTTAGGTACCGAAGAAGCGTTAAAAGCAATTACCATTAATGCAGCCGAAATTTTTGGCGTAGCTGATAAGCTTGGCAGCATCGAAGAGGGGAAACAGGCGAACCTCTTTATTGCTGAAGGTGATCCCTTTGAGCCCATGAATCATATTACGGATGTCTTTATCCGTGGCAATAAAATTCCGATGGTGAGTCGTCATATTCAGCTCTATGATCAATATCTGGATCGCGGAGCACAAACCAGTAAGTAAAATTTATTTATAGTATTTATAAGGCGCGGCATGAATAGTGTCGTGCCTTTTTTATTTTAGGGATGTAAGTAGAGTAACTGGTTATCAAATAAATTGACCTGCTATGTTTTCTGAGCCGTACCTTGCTGCTGTTATACAGATGAACAGTCAAACTGATATTGAAGCTAATTTAGAACAAGCTTATTCGTATATCGGGCAGGCAGCACGGGAGGGTGCCAAAGTAGTGGGACTGCCCGAGAACTTTTCTTTTTTAGGTGGATTATCAATGCGGATGGAGCAGGCCGATGCTATTGCCGAACAAGTACCAACGTTCTTATCAAACACGGCTAAAGAGTTTGGGGCTTATATTATGGGAGGGAGCTATCCTGTTCCTACAGGAAATGGCAAAGTATATAATTGTTCCACGCTTTACAATCCCGAGGGAGAACAGGTTGCAACATATAACAAAGTACATCTATTTGATGTCGATTTAGGAGATGACGAGTCGTATCGTGAATCTGATTACGTGGAGGCGGGAACCCCAGATCCAATAGTTCATAAGGATGATCAAATTGGGAACTGGGGATTGACGGTTTGTTATGATCTGCGATTTCCTGAACTGTATCGCGCGCTTGTAGATGGGGAAGCAGAAATACTATCGATCCCCTCAGCTTTTACGTATACCACGGGACAAGATCACTGGCGGCCATTGCTGAGAGCCCGAGCGATCGAAAATACGTGCTATATCTTCGCACCCGCGCAAACCGGAATGCATGGTAAAAATCGCAAAACCTGGGGACATGCCATGATTATTGACCCGTGGGGAGAGGTGATCGCTGATGTGGGAACAGAGCCGGGTATTGCAATGGCAGAAATCAATCCAGATTCTTTGCAAGGATTTCGTTCAAAAATCCCATCCCTGCAACACCGACGGATGTGATTATTTGCGCCTTTTTACGTTCATAGGGTGTAAGGCTTATTATCAGTCTGTATTTTTGATCCATTATCATAAGTATTTCAATCGGAACGAAGTATATATGTTGGTAGGAGTGAAGTACCTATATTATGATGAGTGAAATATATATCATGATGATGGAAGGAATAGGTTAGTGTCTTATGTAAATGAGAAGAGGGGGGCTGATTAGAAAACTATCTGTTTTTAAACGGCAGCTAGTTTTCTCAGGTAACATTATTACTCATTTTGAATAACAGTTGATCCACCAGTAATATAAAGCTGCCGAGGATTCCCAAGATGGTGATGCAAAGCAGCGGCTCCCAAATCACAAATCCACCGATAACACCCAGTACAGCTCCAAGGTATTGGATATACCGCAATTGTTCGTTGGTAGCAGATCGAATAATGTTTGAAATTTTCTGCTCATCATAACTGCGGAGGTTTTCCTCGACAAGGGCATGTACATCAAGCTGGTTTATGAGTTTATAGAGTAGGGAGGTAACGATATTTTCGATGCCTTCGCTGTTTTGGTCGATTTTCTCAGGAAGTTCGTCCAGCAGCGTATCCATCTTGTCCAGCCCGTTTTCTACTGAGGTCGGGATTTGTACCAACGCCTCTTCAATGATTTCTTGCATCTGCTGTCCCTTGACGAAGGTATATGTTTTAAGGGCAATTTTTTCGAATGATTTATTATGCAGGGCTTCTTCAATTTGCGTTAGAATACGTTTGGCAAGGGCTGCGCGAATTTCAGGGTTGGCAATCATTTCATCAAGGTATTGGACGACCCACTGTTTTAAATCACTGCGAAAAGCGGGATCATCAATAATATTTTTTACATAGCGCGTGGAGAGCTCGCGGTATCGTCCTATGATATTCGATTCATTAATTTTCTTTTTGATGATTTCTGGGTTAATAAGATCCTGCGAAACGGTTTGGGCCAATCGAAAAGCAATACGATTTTTTTGAGCAGGGATCAGTCCATGTCCTAATATAGGACGCTTTTGGGCCGGCTTAAATAACATGGTAATAGCCAGCCAGTTTGTTAAAAAACCGATTAACCCACTTACACTTATAATTCGAAGTAAACCGTCAAAAACCAACAGCTTGCCAAATACTTCTGTATCGAACGCATCAAAATCCCAGAAAAAGGAAAAGATAAATAGTCCTAAAAGGAGGTAAGGTATAGCTGATAATATTGAAACCAGGGTAGAACTGTATTGTTGTTCTTTGGCAGGTTTAATCCTTGTTTTTGCAGGTGCTTTTGAGAGACTGCGAACATCAGTATAGCGACTGATTATTCCCCATAGGTATCGACCGTGTTCCCGCGTTTTTTCTTTGGCAGCCTCTAAGGCATTTTGGGTATCATTTTCTGATAGGTGATGATCCGGCATGATATGAAAGATGTACAATTATAACTTGAAACCACTGTACGTAAATATGGGCAAGGAGTTGTGAGAAAACAACTGTGCTATGAAGAGAGAAGATCTTCAATCTTATGAAGATAAAAGTTTTCTTTGCCGGTCATCTGCTCTTTCGTTTCTTGGGATTGATCGTCATATCCCACCAGATGTAATAAGCCGTGAATATAAATCCGTAAAAACTCTCGCTGTTCTGATTCGTCAAACTCGTGAGCTTGTTCCTTAATGCGCGGGGCACAACAAAAAAGTGTTCCTTCGATATTATCATTGGTTTCAGCATCATCATACCGAAAAGAGATAATATCAGTTACATAATCCCGGTCAAGGTGCTCTTTATTTATCTCGATGATTTTTGCTTCATCAACATAGACTACTTCAACAAAATTGAAGCTGCATTCTTCGTGATCAGCAATTTGTTGGGCTATATCCGAAAGAAGATGCTCATCAAAGGGAAGTGGGGCATCGGTTTGGTTAAAAACCTGAATATCGAATGTAGACTCAGCCATTAGGTCTAATCTTCATCAAACGAAAAATCATCCATATCTACCGATTCGGTAAGCGACAGGGCGATAGCGCTCATCATAAGATCTTCAGGCAATTGAGTAAAATCACTGTTGAGTATGATTTCACTGACGTTAGCATATAAACTGCAACCAGCTCCTTTTTCAACGATTAATCCTGATGTGCGTTCATTTTGTCGGCCAAAGAACGTTACCTGCTGCAAAATATCACTGGCGATAAACGCGGTACAATTATGCAGTTGTAAGAATGTTTCCTGCGCATAAACCGACACCATATTTAGGTTTTTGCCTTTTACATCCATTCCTAAATGGATTTCAAGGGCCAGTCGGCGGTTTTCTTCTTCGTTTACAACTTCTAATCGGTAAACATCATCGCCCAACGGTTTTGCTTTAGATCCCAAAACCTCAGCAATTGCGTCGATATTTTCTTTGGTAAACTGATGAACCATTGGTTAGAACAATTATGCAATATTTCGTTTGATTCGATGGAATATAATATGCTAAGCGTTAAATTAGAAATTAATGAGCTTAGTATATTTCATCGAAGTTAGGACTTTTTATAGCTGGAACCTATCGAATTCCTTTTTATTTTCTTCTTTGGTTGCAGGTATTGATATGCGGCCACCCGTAATTTCATTCACGCGATCATGAAGCTGAGTAGCCTCTTCATCATTGCCATTCATAAAGTAGATACGTTGAATAATCGTTAGATGGCTGATAGCTCTTGAAATATCTCGAGCAACTTTTTGTCGTTGCGAGCTAATACCTTGCATTCGCTGCTGGAGCTGTTGTTGCGTTTGCATGTCCGCATTCTGTTTTGCCTGTTCAGCATCCTGTGTCAACTGGGCAATTTGAGATTGGATATTATCATAATCTGCAATAGTACTTTTAAGGTTTTCTATGACATTTGGTTCAATCTCACGAGCTAACTCAGCAGCATTTTGGGTGCTCCCCACATCAGCATAGCTATAAGCATATAGTATGCTTGAATTGGTGTTATTCGTATTTAACGGCAGGCGTTCTTCACCCCACTCAAGCCAGTAACTGGCACTGTCGGGCTTACCCATTTGTTTGTACTTGTTAGCCAGCTCGGTGATACTGAATCGGTAATTGCCGAGCATTCTACGGATGTTTTCGTCCAAATAGGTGTCGGGATTATTCCATTGTCTGAACTGGAAGTTCGATAACCTTTTTGCATGAATACTTGGATCCATCCAGCCATAGCCCTGTGATTTACGACGTTGCGGCACCACACGAAAGGCCTTGCCTTCAAACCGGAAATAGTTTTGCAGGTTCATTTGACTCTGGTTGGATACCGTATTAGCAAAATAAACGGGACGTTCCCAATCGTTAGTTTTAAGGATATCCAGAATGATTTCATCCTGTACCTGTGTATAGTATTGGCGATTACCTTGACGATCTTGTCCGGCCGGACGCCCTTCGTAATACCAGGCGACTTCATTATCAAGAGAATCTACGGGTAGCTGGAAGCCAATCTTAGATAAATCGAACCCAAGTTCTTTATCCGTATCTACCCCCATAGCTTTTTTATATTGGTCCATATCACTAAAGATGGTATCCAATCTTTCTTTATCAACAGGTATACGAAGCGTATCTGGGTTATGGATCGAGTATCCTCGCGAAGAAAGTTCATCAATTTCATCGTTTGTCAAGGAAATTGGCAGTGGAGCAGATTCATGGGACCACTGATTTTTTAGTTGCTTGATATACCAATCGGTATTAAGCAAACTCAGGCAAACAATGCGAACATCCGTGCGAATGCCCTCAACTTCCTGCAGGTACCAAAGGGGGAAGGTATCGTTGTCGCCATTGGTAAAAAGAATAGCGTTTGGTGCCGTGGAGTTGAGCAAGTTATACGCATAGTCGGGTGCTACATATCGCTCACTGCGGTCATGGTCGTGGAAATTTTCCATGCCCATCCATACCGGAGCAGCTAAAAACAGTACTCCCAAAATAGCATAAGAAGCTATCTTGCTTGATCTTAAATAATCTTTAACTAATTCTATTATGCCAATGCCTCCCATGCCAATCCATATGGCGAAGGCAAAGAACGATCCCACGTAGGCGTAGTCCCGCTCTCGCGGTTGCATGGGGGTTTGATTGAGGTAGAAAATGATGGCCAGGCCCGTAAAAACAAACAGCGCCAAGACCGATAGCGCGCGCTTCCAATCATTTTGGAAATGGAATAGCATCCCAAATAATCCCAACAGAAAGGGAATATAGAAGTAACTATTATGGGCAGGATTTTCTTCATGTTCAGTTTCGGTGAAACCAGACTGCCAGCCGGCATCCTGAATATCAGCATCACGCCCAATAAAATTCCACGCAAAGTAGCGCCAATACATGTGGTTGACCTGATACCGTAAAAAGAAATCTAAGTCACTCGAATATTGTGCATATTGTTGCACATGCTGTGGTTTGGTTGAGTACCGACGGGGGAAAAAAGCTTCCTCATCTCTGTTAATAGTACCTTGGCTATTGTCATAAGTATTACCGGTAAGCAACGGCGTTTGCCCGTATTGCTCGCGTTCCAGATAACTGATAAAAGCCTCTACCGTTTCTGGGTCATTTTCATCAATGGGAGGGTCAGCAATAGAACGGATAAATATCAGTGAATACGATGAGTAGCCGATGAGAATCATCGTGTAGCAAAGAATAATGATATTCGCCATCCGGTGACCGTTCTTCTGGGTGTAATAAAGGCCCCAACCCATAGCAAGCGTGACAAGAATAATAAATCCAACCGGACCAATCAGTCCATAGCTGGCATTTGTAATCCATTCCAGCAGACTGGGGATACCCTGAATGGTACCCGGGTAAACCAATAAAAAGGCACCTGCTGATGCTGCCATCAATACTCCAAATGACTGGTAACTAAATTCATACTTTTTGAAATAAATGATCAGTGCCACAAAAAACAGGGCAAGGAGGTTTAGCAGGTGGATTCCCAAGGCAATCCCAAACAGATAGGAGATCAGAATGATCCAACGCTCGTTGTAGGGCTTATCATGATGTTCGGCCCAGACCAATGCAAGCCAGACGACAAGCGCTGTAAACAGCATCGAAAGTGCATAAACTTCTGCTTCTGCTGCGCTAAACCAAAACGTATCAGTAACGGCAAATGTAGCGGCGCCGAGAATAGCTCCACCATACATACCGATTTTATCTATAACGAGCATCTTATCAGGAGCTCCTTTCCATTCACGTACCAACCGTACTACAATGAGGTACAACAGCATAACGGTTAATGCAGAGCTTAAGGCACTAATAAAGTTGATGCTTGCTGCTACATAAGCAGTGGGCATAAACATGCTAAAGATGCGTCCCAGCAATGAGTAGAATGGGGCTCCGGGAGGATGGTTGACTTGTAGACCATGACCAACGGCAATAAATTCTCCGGCATCCCAAAAACTGGCGGTGGGAGCCATTGTCAGTGTATAGAGAATAAGAGAAGCGAAAAACGTGATTAAAGCTAACGTACGGTTGGTCGTCTTATGATTCGAAAACATTCGTACCTAATACTTTAAAATGCTGTTTGATTGAATTCTTTAGCAGGCAATAATAGTGATAGGCATGATGGAATCAAAATGATATTGTACCTACCTGATTGTACCCGAATGAATTTTCTAACGATCAGGAACCGGCAATATTTTTTTAAAAGACGTTATGATTTTCTGTTTTGGTTGCCACTTCCAAAAAAAATCCTTAAAAATAGGCGCTGTTAATACAAATAAAATTATTGAGGATTCTTTTATGGGCGGCAATAATCAAAATGGAAATCTTTTTTCATCAAAACTGGGATTGATTCTCAGTGTGTTGGGAATCGCTGTCGGTACGGGAAACATCTGGCGATTCCCGCGTATTGCCGCACAAAATGGGGGGAGTGAAGGGGCTGGAGCTTTTCTTATCGCTTGGATTACCTGCCTGTTTTTATTTTCTATACCACTAATTATAGCTGAATACGGCATTGGGCGACATGGGCGAAAAGGAGTTATCGGCTCATTTATCAATTTAGTTGGTAAAAAATATGCCTGGATGGGTAGTTTCGTTGGCTTTGTTGCTACGGCTATCATGTTCTATTACAGCGTTGTTGCCGGATGGTGCCTGTACTATCTGATTGAATCGGTTACAGCAACTCTGCCGGCCAGTGTAGAACAAGCTGAAACTGTTTGGTATAGTTTCCAGGGGTCGGCGTGGCCTTCTGTTTTTCATGCTATCATGATTGGGTTGGGTGGCCTCATTGTTGTAAAGGGAATTTCATCTATTGAGCGAATTAACAAAGTGCTTATTCCTTCGTTACTGCTCGTGGTTGTAATTTCACTGATTCGTGCTGTAAGTCTTCCTGGTAGTTTTCAAGGTCTTGAATATCTGTTTACACCCGACTGGGCTACTCTTTCACAGCCTAGCCTATGGCTCGAAGCCCTCACGCAAAACGCCTGGGATACCGGGGCCGCATGGGGACTTATCCTCACTTATGGTGCTTATATGCGTAAAAAAGATGATATCACCATTAGTGCACTACAAACGGGTATTGGGAATAATATTGTGTCGCTGCTGGCTGCAATGACTATTTTTGCTACCGTATTTGGTACGCTGGGTAGTAGCATGGGCAATGGAGAGATTTTGGATATTATGAAAACCTCGGGTCCGGCCTCAACGGGACTTACCTTTATGTGGATGCCTCAACTTTTCAACGAAATGGCTGGGGGCAAGATTTTTGCCATTCTCTTTTTCTTAGGATTGACTTTTGCTGCTTTTAGTTCGCTTATCTCAATGATTGAGCTGGCCAGCCGTGTTTTTGTGGATATGGGATTCCCCCGAAAAAATGCCACTATCGCTATTTGTGTAACCGGCTTTTTGCTGGGGATGCCGTCAGCACTTTCGACTGATATTTTAGCCAATCAGGATTTTGTGTGGGCGGTTGGCTTGATGGTCTCAGGAGCCTTTATGTCGTTTGCCATCATCAAATTTGATCCCGATAAGTTTCGTTCTACCATCGTAAATACGGGGGAACACCGCTTCGAGTTGGGCAAATGGTGGACCGTCATCATCAAATATGTTGTACCGGTTGAAGTGATTTCACTACTTATCTGGTGGATTTATTTAAGTATTACGGCTTACGCGCCAGACAGCTGGTATAATCCGCTAAGCGCTTTTTCTGTAGCCACCATTGCTGTGCAGTGGGGTATCGCTATGGGACTATTCTACTTGTATAATGATAAAATAGCCGAAAAAACGGTGAGCGGATCAGAATAGAAGTTATTGTCTGGAATCTATTTTCCGGTCGATACTTTTGAGTGAATCGCGAATTTCTTTTAAGACTGCTAATGTGGATTCCCCATTGTTGCTTCCGGAAGAACTATATTTGTTATCCGTTACGTTATCTCGTTGCTCGAGCACTTTTTTCCGGAAATCCGAAGCATCTTTAATACCAATTAGGGTAAGGTCAGCTTGTCCCTGTCCGCTGCCCCCAGCCGTTTCTACCTTTAAGATACTGAGGCCAAAATATTTTAATAGCGGGCCTTCTTTGAATGTCAGATCCTGGATCTTATCCAACGGAATAGTCCGCTCAACATGAAAGATAATTCCCTTCTCAAAACGGAGCGCGCGGGTAGTGAGTTCAGCACTAAGATTATCAAAATATTTATTTATGAAGTATGGAGCTACCAGAAAGTAGATAGGGAGGAGTACGATCCCAACAATTGTTAGTGTTGTGATGATAGCTCCATAAATTAGCAGGTAGCGTTTAATGCGTGTATTGAATTCTGCCTTTTGTAAGGTTTTGGATTGCGCCATGGGAATAGTTAGTTGGAATTTTTAAAACAGTCTTAATTCGTTTTATTATCCAAGTTGGATAAGTTTTCAGTATCGGTGTTAGATAGGTCCATTTCCACAAAATCGAGCGCAGCAGAATTCATGCAATAACGAAGACCCGTCGGTTCGGGGCCATCATTAAACACATGCCCAATATGAGATCCACAGCGTGAGCAGACAATTTCAGTACGTGTCATAAACCAGCTGTTATCCTCTTTTTCGTCTACTACAGAAGGTTTTATCGGCTTCCAATAGCTGGGCCATCCGGTGCCAGAGTTATACTTATGCTCGGATAAAAAGAGCGGCTGACCGCAAGCACCGCAATAATAAACACCTTCTTTTTTGTTATTATAATACTCGTTTACATATGGTAGCTCTGTGCCGCGATCTCGCAAGACATCGTATTCATCATCAGTAAGAATACTATGCCATTCCTCTTCCGTCTTTTGGACTTCATATTCCATGGTATCAGTGGCTTGAGTAGCTAAATCACTGCTCATGCTTGTTCCGGCATGTTTTATCTCGTGCTGCTTTGGGGATTTATCACTGGTACAGTTAGCTATAATGAGTACGGTAAAAAATATGAGTGGAAATATCTTGAGTGCTTTCATAACAAATTACTTAGTTAAAGGACACATTATTAACAGTACAACGGATGTTCCCATTCGGTATTTTAGTAATGGCTAATCAAAAAAGTTCGACTCCAACTGATAATCCAAGCCAAAAAATATATTCTCTACCTTTGGCACCAAAATCAAAAAGTCGGTATTGTGTATAGCTATTTCGACCGGGGACTTTAGAAATTAGCATATTTAAAGTGGGACCGCCGTATAGTTTTAATTCCTCATAAAATTCTTTACCAAACAAAAGCCGATATTTGTATTTGGAGTTCAAGTCTGATGTCCATCCGCCCTCGTTAATTTTGAAGTAGGAGAAATCTGTATATAAGAAATGGTTTTCATATTCATGATGACGGCCAATACTCCATCCAATTTGCCAAACATCCCGGTCGAGCAGGGGATTGTATCCAATGGAAATCATATTATACACTTCGTGGGTGCCTAATTTTAGGCCTACATTGCTAAAACCTGTTTCGCTTGTCCAGGTATCGATATTAACACGACCATCCCCGTAATAGCTGATCAATCCAACAGGAACGCCTTCAAACTCTCGGGCATAGTTAATGAGGCCGAACTGAATACCTTGCGCATTGTCGGCCACGTTTACTAATCCTGATTGAATACCCTGAAAAGATTTGCTGGCGTTAATGGTTGACAGGGCAATACCTTGAAAGGATTTTGAATAATTTAGGACGCCGGATGCGGCAATACCCTGCATATCGTCCCGGGCAATATTTAATAAGCCAGAAAACAGAAGTCCCTGCATATTGCCTCCCGAAATATTAGCAGTCCCGGCTCCCAATAATCCCTGCATATCGGTGTTGGATATATTTGCTACTCCCGAAAATTGAAGTCCTTGAGAACTTTCCCTGGACAGGTTAAGAATTCCTGCCAGCTGAACGCCCTGCATATCGCTGTTCGACCAGTTCCCAATACCTGCAAGTTGAATTCCCTGCATGTTGGTACCGCTGTAATTTGCTAATCCCGCCAATTGAACACCAGCTGTGTTTTGACCGGTATAGTTTGCTAAGCCGGCAATTTGCACGCCATGAGCATAGTATTTGTGGGCGTTAACAAGTCCGCCGAATTCAAAGCCGTTTTCAAGTCCCCCGTGATAACCGGCAAGTATATTCCATGAGTACTTAGCTGCATAATTATGGGCATCAATACCGTTTGTGGTTAAACCGGGAACCAAGGTAAATCGAAAGGTTCGATATTCCAGATCATATTCCTTCCAATGTTGATCAGATCTGTCTTGCGCCCCAGCAAAAGAAGTGATAATCAATAAGAGTGCTACAGAGCCAACAAATTTGTAAAGATACCGTCCCATCTTCGTTGAAAATTTAAATGTATTGAGATTCTATTTTCGGGAGGGGGTTTACGAATCTAAGCTGAAAAAGTTTAACGAAAGAGGAGAGATCTAAAAAATAGTAAATCCGGTGTAAAAAATATTTGAATCAACTCCGGGATTCACTTCCCCAAACTGTCCGTTAGACATATGATGATATTTGTATCCCGCCGATAGAGAAATATTTTCTAAGACCATAACCTCAATACCACCGCCCAGTTCTAACGTAAAATTGAACGGTACGCCGCGCTCATCAGGGAAGGGTTTTTTGAAATACATGAAGCCGGCCGATGATTTAAAGAAGGGTTGGATAATATTGTTTTGATTGATGTTTAATTGAAAACCAATAGGGGTGATACCAAAACCACTAAAAGATCCTGAACGGTACCGAGGAGTATCCGAAAGGGTATAATTGGCCGCTAAATTAGCTTCTGTCACATATTCCAATAAGTGTCTGTTGTTATATGTCGCCAATTTTCGGTTATACCGAATGGTATAAATACTGAGTGTTGCCTCCGGAATTTTTCCCCAAAAGCCCTTTGTTGAAGCAAAAGAGTAGCCAGCGATGAAATTCATTTCATGAACACTGCTTGTCGACTTATTAACCCATGAAAAACGATCAGTAAAGTGAGAGCTTGACTCCGGCTTGTTTATGTTGTTTCTATCTTGTGCATAGATACTTCCTGCTATACTTAGGATAAAAAAAACCTGTAGTATTATTCTAAAAATCATTTGTACAGCTAATTGTTATAAAAATATTTATATGGCTTTACCTGAATTTATTATCGAGTTATTCTTCTGCTTCTATGAAAACCCGTTTCACTAAGGGATGTTTTTCTTTTATTTGGTCTGTCAATTTAGAAATATCTTGCTCGATGGAAGCGACTTCTAATGAATCTTTAAAGTTAACGCTTAAATTGACCAGGATATAATTTGGTCCCATGTGTAATGTCAAGACCTCATTAACGTTAGATATAGCAGCGTGATTTGAAGCCATACCAGCAATGCTATTAATAATTTTTGGATCAGCACTTTCTCCAATAAGCAATCCTTTTGTCTCATATGCCAGCCACGCAGCAGTAACTCCTAATATTATTCCAATAATAATGGAAGCAATACCATCAAATATATAGAGGCCAGTCCATTGTCCCAGAGCAATACCAATAAAGGCAACAAGTAATCCTAATATAGCGGCTGAGTCTTCAAATAGCACGACAAAAAAGGTAGGATTTTTTTCTTTACGTACCGTCTCAAAATAGCCCCGATCACCACTCACTTTATCAAACTCTTTCCAGGCAAAATACCAGGCAAAGCCTTCAAATATCATCGCTAATCCTAAAACTATATAATTTATTAAGGGGTTTTGAACAGGGTGGGGATCCATCAAGTTATGAATACCTTCATAGATCGAGATACCGGCTCCAACAGCAAAAATCATAATCGCAACTATAAAGCTCCAAAAGTAGATTTCTTTGCCGTGTCCAAAAGGATAGTCTTTATCCGCTGGTTTTTTAGCCTTTTTGAGTCCAAGCAGAAGTAATACTTGGTTTCCAGTGTCTACCAAAGAGTGGATTCCTTCCGACATCATAGCAGAACTGCCAGTAAAAACGGAGGCAATAAATTTTGTGATGGCTATGAGCCCATTGCCAATTAGAGCTGCATAGATAACTTTTTTTGAAGATGCGGCCATATTATATGTAGATCTATTTAAAAGAAGGTAATTGTTTTGCTATTGATGTTTCCAATTATAGGTAAATAAATCGTGTCCCAAAAAGTAGAGCTACGACTCTTTTAATCGTGATATATGTACATGAATTTTTCCCGGGGAATATTATGAGGCTTCGCTCTTTTGATGATCTTACTAATAAATACAATCAAAGGTACAAAAGGAAACTGGTATAATTATTATTGATTATTCTTTTAACTATTTGATATATATGCTTTTAAATAAAATATATAGAAGTATCGCATGGCAATACTTGTTGGTAGAAAATACCTTAAGAAAAATAATGATTTGCCGATAAATATACTTCGTAGGTTACTTAACCACGTTTTGTTTCAATTTATCCAATCAGTAGGTACATAAATGGTGATGATAAAAGTAGTTTGACTGATTTCTGAATAGATTTGTAAACAGGCCAAATCTGTAAGGATTCCGGGTGAAATCGATCATACTTATAGAGGATAACTAAAAGCTTAAGGCTATGGCAAAATCGATACTATTGAGTAAGATCCGAACAGAAATCAGAAGACGAGGAATGAATTATCGGGCCGAGCAGACGTATATCGGTTGGATTACCCGGTTTATCTACTTTCATAACTTGACCCATCCCAATAAGATGGGAGAAAAAGAGGTCGTTGATTTTTTAAATCACTTGGTCAATCAGAGAGAGCTCCCCGATTCGATCCAAAATCAAGCCCAAGAATCACTACAGTTTTTATATAAATATGTTCTGGGGTCGCCTTTGCCCAAATTGAAAGGCGTTGTAAAAGGGGAGGCGCCCTACAAAGATTGGTCCGATAGTGGGTATCAAGAACACCAAATTTCTGCTACATAACTTTAGGCTTGACCATTTCCTTCCGATCTACGCTCTTGGAAAAATTGTCTTAAAATTCCTTCGCAATCCCGTTCCATAAATCCCTGTAATATTTCTACCTGATGGTTTAGTTTATTATTGGAAGCAATATTGAAAAGACTGCCACAACTGCCGGCTCTTGTATCCCACGTACCAATAACAACGCGATCTAATTTTGACCATACAAGTGCTCCAGCGCACATAGGGCAGGGCTCAAGGGTAACATAGAGCGTACAATCTTGTAAATACTTTTCCCCAAGTGTTGAGCATGCTGCGGATATGGCCAACATTTCTGCGTGGGCGGTAGGATCGTTAAGGCGTTCTGATTGATTATACCCCTTACCGATAATGTGATCATCTTTAACCACGACAGCGCCTACAGGCACTTCTTTCTCTTCATACGCCTGTTCGGCCAGCAAGTAAGCCTGGTGCATAAACTTGAGATGTTTTTGGGCACCTGAAATATCAGAGTTCATTTTATTTGCTTCCTTGGAGGTGAAATAACTATTATCAGATTGGTAATTTAAACCAAAAAATACGGTAAATGGACGGAGTTAAACAACAAATAATTGCACTGCTTAAAAAGAATATTCGCAACATACCTGATTTCCCCAAACCGGGTATTCAGTTTAAGGATATTACGCCACTACTTCAGAATCCGGATACTCTTGAGCTTACATCGCAAGTATTAGCTCGTCCATTTAGAAAAAAGAATATTGATTACGTCGTGGGATTGGAATCTCGTGGATTTTTATTTGGCACAAACCTGGCTCAAGATCTTCATGCTGGGTTTATTCCCATCAGAAAGCCGGGTAAATTACCGGCAGAGACTGTTTCGGCCACTTATGCGTTGGAGTATGGAGAGGATACTATAGAAATGCATAAAGATGCCTTCTCGAAAGGAGACCGGATTCTTGTTCATGATGATCTTATTGCTACTGGTGGTTCTGCTAAAGCGGCCACTGATTTGGTCCAAAAGTTAGGCGGAGATGTGGTGGGATATTCTTTTATTATTGCATTAGAGGCTCTTGAAGGCGTTAACATGTTACCGGATCACATTCAAAAAGAGGTTTTATTATCGTTATAACGTATAGACTGTCTATGCACGCCCATCTAAAACCTGTTAGGAGGGAAGAAGTCCGTTAGCCAATCATTAACGGGAACATTTATTCATAAGACCCTTTATAAGTAATTGTACAACATTAAAATAGTACAATTACTAATTAACAAGTGTTGGTCTTATGAAATTATTAATACAAACGGTAACAATGGTATCAGTGATTGCGGCCTTGCTGTTAACCGGCTGCAAGCAATCAATGGTTATCAGCCAGGTTGACTACTCGCAATCCATTGAATCAGTACTACAACCGGATGAAGACGGTACGGTTGAAGATAAAAAGCACGGGCTAAAGTTTAATATTAAGCCTATTCAATTTGCGGAGACACAGGACTCATCTTCCGTTACAACTGAGCAGGTGCGCTATATTCGCGGTCAGGAAGGGTATTACTATATTACAGCTCCTGACTATAAACATGTATATGTGATGGCCCCTGAAAAAAATAAATTGGTATTAAGAGAAACGTTGAAAGTTTCTGATGAAGGTATAGGTGAACCCGCTTTTAATCAGCGTTTATCTTATATCCAGCTACTTAACCGTTCTACCGGTGACGTTTGGAAAGTGAATGCCGACGAGATTCAAAAACAGGAATCGCAAATGGCCAAACGGGAGGAGAATTAACTATGAAACTACGAATAATAGTATTACTTACGGTTTTTGCAGGTTTTTTTTCAACTACTGCTATAGCGCAGCAGGCGCAATCGGATTATCAAATTCAACAGGAATTTAAGCAGCAGTATGCTGATTATGAGCAAGAGCTTGAAACTATTGCTGAGCCTGATAGTGCTGAAGTATTAATTGAATCCATCAAAGCATTTGATGAAAAGTACAGCAATCACGAAGAACTGCTTAATAGTGCACTATATCCAGAGACGTATAACAAAAAGATAGAAGAGTTGAAGAAGTCTTCAGTAAAAGCACTTAACAGGACTGAGACGATTACCGAGCAGCAGCAAAAGCTTCAGAAAATGGAAACGAAGCTTGCTTCGTATGAGGAGAACTTAAATCAGCTTGACCAGCAGACTGATTCTCTGAAAACAGCCATCCAAAAATCAACCGAAAGTGAGAAAGAACTCTCGGGAATGGTGCAGGAATATCGTGAGCGCTTGGAAAAGCGGGATGAGTTAATCCTCACATTTATTGACTCCATGGTGGTTACCTACCAGGATATGGATCTTGAGGCTTTGGAAGAGTTGGAAGATTATGATGGAAAGCAGCGTATTAAATCCAACGATGCCTTAAAATTAGTCCATGATATTACAGAAGAAAACCTGCAAATACTGCAGCGCAATTCTACTAATCTTCAATTAGAGGATTATATGAGAATGGCGGAAGTGAATTATCAATTTGAGCAAATGTGGCAAAAGCTGGGTGATAAGATCCGGGAAGTTTATGACGGTAATAACGCTGAAATGCTTGCGAATAATACCGACCGCAATATAGAGCAGTGGAATACTCAGTTAAATACTCATACAGTGAATGCTCTTAATGACTATTTTGCTCAAAAGGATATTGAAATAGAGTCTTTTGAATCTGCTGATCAATTTCATGCTTCGTTGAATAATTATTTGGATCGAAAAATAAAACAGAGCAAAGAGGATCGATCCGAAGCCAATTATGAAGATCTGCAGCAGTTCAAGGAGTTCTGGAATCCTGTACAAATGGAGTGGACGAATAGTTTAACGTATGCTGATATTTTGAATACGGATGAAATGGCTTCTTTAAATCAAAAGGTAGATACATGGACGCAAGAAGCTCAGCCCCGATCCAATAACATTTTGGTCTATTTGCTGGGTGGAAGTGTGTTATTAGCAGTAGCACTGGGCGTGATGCTTATTCGTGAAAAGAAAAACAAGCGATCGGCTTAGTATTTAATTAGACAAAAAGAGTCTATAATAAAAAGGGATCCGTTATTGTGACGGATCCCTTTTCTAATTTAAACTAAGGTTCTTGCTTGCTGTCTGCTGCTTCCTCTTGATCCAAAAGTTTAATAAATAAAGTCATCGAGCTGGTTATGGTATAGTATTCCTTGCATGCTTTTATTAACGCAAAAATAAGTAGAGCCCACGCTCCTATGCCAATGGCAAGGTCGCTCCAGTGCCAACTCATGCCAAACTCGATGAGATACCAGAAGGCATAAAGAGTTCCAATAAATACACTGAATGAAACTGACCAAAAGATATTTTTTGCTTTATCAATTTGATGTTCAGCAAATTCCTTTAAGCGGTTTTCTTTGAGCAGTTGCTTATCCTTATAGAGGAATAAATCAGTGTAGATATTTGTAGCTCCTGACGTTTGTAATTGCTCTTTAAAGAATTCTTCAAGGACTTCTTTGTCAGCCATACTATATCAATTTTGCTTAGGATTTAAGCGTGCTTTTTTGGCACTGTCTTTTTGTGCAGAAGAAAGGGAATCATCAAAATTATAGAGTGCATTTTCCCACGAGCCATATACGGGATTGGGAAGGATATACCAGGATCGGTTCCACCGGTTGTTATTTGCAACTACTAACTCATCTCGCTGCTGTTGTGAGATTCCTTTTGCCGAAATAAAGTCATTCAGGTCATCGCCGAAAAGCATGATAATACGATGGTTTTTAGCCACATGGGCCCGGCGTTCTGTTTTTGCTGAGGTCCAATTTTCGCGTTCATGGTTACTTAGGATGCGATCTTCATCCTCATCAAGTGGAAAGCCCAACTCTCGAAGGTTCTTACGGGTAGCTTCTTCAACTTTAGCTTCGCGGTTGGTGAGATAGAAAATTTCAACGCCCTGTTCAGCTGCCTGTTGGGTGAATTCTACAGCTCCGGGAACGGCATTAGCGTTGGCTTCCCTAACCCATGCATTCCATTGCTGTAAATTAAAACTACTGTTTTGTTTAATCATGCGAGCCTGGAAAGGGGAGTTATCGAGCACGGTTTCATCCACATCTAAAATGATAGCCGGAGGCAATTCTCTGAGTGAAGAGTCCTCTTGCTTGGGGGAGGCGGTCCAGTAGGAATCCTCAAGAGCCATCGAAAGGTTGTTAGTTGCTGTTTGATACACGGACGTTGTGAGAGCTTTGTACTCCGCAGCATTTTGAACCCAAAGCGTGGCCGAAGTGGTAGGATGTTGTAAGGTGGATGTGCTACTACATCCCGCAACAAACAATAGTATGAGGAAAGTGAATAATGGCAGTTGTTTTTTAAGGGTAGAGAAGGTGATCATAAATAGATTCTGAATTGCATTATTTTTAAATATATAAGGTATTAAAAAGTAATAATATTTAAAGGATGGAATATCCAAGTTAGCAGATGATACAAAGTGGAATAACTTGTATACTTGGGTGGGTTCATTAACGAATAATGTGATGAAACGATGGCTGCTAAAAGAAAGGAGTTGAAAATAATTGGCAGGTTAGAGCTAATCGATTTTCCCCAGTGGGATTTATATGATATCGATGCCAAGATTGATACGGGAGCGTATACTTCAAGTTTGCATTGTCATCATATAAAATCTGTTGAAAAAGAGGATGGGGAATATGTGCGGTTTAATTTGCTGGATCCATCGCATGAAACCTATAACGAAAAGCTTTTTGAGCTGCCCATCCACCGAAAAAAGGTGGTTAAAAGTTCCAATGGACAAAAAGAAGAACGCTTTGTTGTTAAAACGAAAGTTCAACTTTTTGATCGCTTATTGACGGCTGAACTGTCGCTGACCGATCGCTCTGAAATGCGGTATCCGGTGTTGGTGGGACGAAAATTGATTAGCGGTCGTTTTTTGGTTGATGCATCCAAGAAATACATAACGAAAAAAGAAACGCAAGAACATAGCTAAACTTATACATGCACATAGTTGTCTTATCTCGAAATTCTAAACTTTATTCAACCTCACGCCTTACCGAAGCGATAGAAAATGCTGGCCATGAGGCTACAGTCTTAGATCACTTAAAATGTGATATCGTCAGTGAAAAAGATAATCCCTGTATTTATTATCGGGGGACGAAAGTTGAGGGCGTGGACGCCGTCATTCCTCGTATTGGGGCTTCGGTTACGTTTTATGGATCTGCGGTGGTCCGTCAATTTGAAATGATGAAAGTGTTTACAGCCGTTGAGTCGCAGGCGCTGGTACGATCGCGTGATAAACTGCGAAGTTTGCAAATTATGGCTCGAGCCGGTGTAGGAATGCCCAAAACGGTATTTACGAATTATTCTACTGAGGTTCGCAAAATTATTGAATCAGTTGGTGGGCCTCCGCTTATTGTGAAGCTTTTGGAGGGTACCCAGGGCGTAGGTGTTGTGTTAGCCCCAACGTTTAAGGCGGCAGAATCGATTATCCAGGCGTTCCATAGTATGAAGGCGCGGGTTATTGTGCAGGAATTTATTGAAGAAGCCAAGGGCGAAGATATCCGCGCTTTTGTAGTGGACGGCAAAGTTGTTGGCGCAATGAAACGAAAGGGCGTGGAAGGGGAATTCCGCTCGAATATCCATCGGGGAGGTACCGGAGAGTTAATTCAACTTACTGATGAAGAACGTCGTGCGGCTCTTATTGCGGCCCGGGCAATGGGGTTATCGGTTGCTGGTGTAGATATGTTGCAATCTGAACGAGGTCCGTTGGTCTTAGAGGTTAACTCTTCTCCTGGACTTGAAGGTATTGAATCAGCAACGGGAGAAAATATCGCCTCTCGTATCATTTCTTTCGTTGAACGTAAGGCTATTGAACTCAAGAATAATCCCAGTGAGAGTTTTAACTTAACTCGCAATGCCTGATACTATTACGATTAACGACCACGAGGTTGCGCCGGGTGAACAAAAGGAAATTCAGCTTAATATTGCCCGGCTTCCAACATACACGAATATTGACTTACCCGTTCATGTATTTAGGTCCAAAGAAGATGGACCAACCTTATTGTTAACGGGCGGTTTGCACGGTGATGAGCTTAACGGCATTGAGATTATCCGCCGTATGATTGCTAAAGATCAGCTTATGCCCAAGCGGGGCAGTGTCATCGCTCTTCCGTTAGTCAACGTCTATGGATTTATTCAAAATGTACGCGGCTTGCCGGATGGTAAAGATATCAATCGGAGTTTTCCCGGAGTAAAGGGCGGATCACTGGCACGTTTGTTGGCGTATACGCTGATGAATGAAATTGTGCCACAGATCGATTATGGCATCGATTTTCATACTGGTGGCTCGGCCCGGGCAAACTTTCCGCAAATCCGTTGTACGTTCGATGACGATAAGAATGTTGAGCTGGCCAAGGCTTTTGAACCGCCGTTTGTGGTCCATTCTTCACTCATCGAAAAATCATTTCGCAAAGCTGCGCATAAAAAAGGGAAACATATTTTAGTATATGAATCTGGCGAATCTACGCGTTTTGATGAGTTTGGCATCCAGGAAGGAATGAACGGTACCCTGCGCTTAATGAAATACCTGGGGATGAAAACCGAGGCTCCGAAACCTATCCAGCAGACCGAAACGTATAGAAAAACGACGTGGGTGCGGGCCAAATATGCGGGATTGTTTAAGGCTAAAATTTCACTCGGTGATAAGGTGAAAAGGCGCCAGGTATTGGGATATATTACTGACCCCTACGGTAATGAACAATTTAAATTTAAGTGCCCGCACGAAGGCAGGGTTATAGGATTAAATTATGCAGCTGTGGTACACAAGGGGGATGCACTTTTACACTTAGCTTACGAACCATAATTAGTTTTACATTTTACCATGCAACACGATCTATTATTTCATATAACGACAAAAGAAGACTGGAAGAAATACAACAACAGCGGAAATTATGAGCCGGAATCTCTTGAGGAGGAAGGCTTTATTCACTGTTCTACGGGAGACCAAGTGCAGGAAACGGCGAATCGTTTATTTAGTGATCAAGATGAAATTTTGTTGTTGATTGTTGATGGCAACATGTTTCGCGAAGACATCAAATATGAGCGAGATGAAGATAGTGGAGAGAAATTTCCGCATCTATATTGCCCGTTAAATACTAACGCTGTTATTGATAAAATAAACATTAAGGCTGAAGATGATGGCACCTTTGATATCTCAGTAACGAGCTCCTAAACATGGTTAAGCAAGCGATATCCCATATCAAAAATATTGCTCAGATTCCTTCTTTCAGTTCTTACGAGGAGCGGTTGCATCCCTACATGCACCAAGTATTTGAAAATGTTGACGGTGCTAAAGAGCTGTCCGTACCGGGAAATAATCTGATCTATAAAATAGAACGGAATCCCAATAAGCGGTACATAGCATTCGCTGCTCATTTGGATAAAATCAATCACTATGGAACCGATTACCCGAATCCATTGCCTGTAGACATGGTAAATGGACAGATCGAAGGGGCCATGGATGACAGTGCCGGCATGGGGATTGTTACGACTTTGGCTGAGCAGGCAGCAACCCACGATTGGCCGAACGTGCTGTTTTTCTTTTCTGAAATGGAGGAGAAAAAGGGGTTGAAGGAGCACCCTGAGTTGCTCAAAGAGCATGGAAAGGGACGAACGCATGGTATGGGGGCACGTCGTATTGCAGAGGCCTGCATCAAACAGGATATTATCCCCAAACAGGTTATTACCGTGGATACTACGCCGTTGTTTAAGGGCGAGCAGGGGATAGCCCTTTACGCAAATCACTGGGAGTTAAATGATTTAACTCCTTCTAAGTTCTTGAAAAAAGAGACAAAACGGGTAGTACAGCGTTTCCTTGATATCGATTCTGATATCCGAGTAGACAACAATACAAACGATTATCTTCATTATGGCAAAAAGTTCAATGAACAATCCGATGAGCCCATTGTTTCTATTGCACTTGAACCATCTATTTATCCCTATCACCAAAAAGGAGAGCGGGTATTTGTCGATGATATTCAGCGCTGTTTAAATATTCTGAGAAGGTATTTGGATACGTTTTCTTTGTGAATCGGCACGCTTCCTTATACAACCCGGCTGCAAAAGGAGGTGCGTATTCAGACAAGATAGATCAATTACAAGCAGCAACTTCAGGTTATGAAATGGAAGCATTTACCAACAAGTACATATGTCGCCGGGCATATGATGTTGCTTTCCGTTCGAATGGGAGGCGGTTCTGCCAATTAATTGTTATTGGAAGGGGAATCTGAATCTAATGAGTGAATAATTCTCCCTTCGCTAACAAATGAAATACCTTGACTTTGAGCAGCACTAATCATCACCGATTCTATAACCGGCTGGGCTACAGAGTGTTGGGCTTCCCAAATGACCAAGAAGTTTGCTCCTACTCCTCCTCGCAAGTCATCTTCTTCTACTACATATGACACTGAAGAAAGTGGCATAATCTCTTTTGGGGACTCTAAATACTTTTGAACTAAAGTACCCTTGGAATCATAATAATAAACCCTGGTAATAGTAATGGAAGAGCTAAGATCCGTATTCCGGATACTAAGGGTGGCCGTTAGGTTAAAGGTTCTCTGAGCATTCCTTTGATAAATATGAGAATATACGGGCACGTAAACAGTGGCACCGGTGACCGCATCAGTGCTATAGGTAATAAAATCTGAATACGTAGCTAAGGTATCGGTATCCCTGAAATTCTTATCAGCCCCTTCTTGGTTACTGCTTTCTCCATCCCCGGAGCAAGAAAGCATTGCAAAGCTTAAAATCCCAGCAAGTAACATTCTCAAAAATCTGTACTTCATAAGCATTGTGTGATGATGAAATCATTTTATTACAGATAAATATATAAGAAAAGCTGGTGAAATGTTTAGTAGACTAAAACTAAGCTAACCTTTGTTTAATTCATTTACTCCCATGGTAGATGTTTGAACCGTATTATGTAATTGGGGAGAGGAATTTCTTGCTGCAATGTTGGAGCGGCTCTAAACATAGAGCGCTCAGCAAATTTGTTGGTGTCCATTTCGTTGCCCGGATAGCCCAAAAATCATTCCTGTACAAATAAACTGTAAGGATTGCTTTTCTTATCGGTCTTACTAAACAGAGAGGAAAAAAAGTCCCATCAAGAGATGCCTTCCGGAGGTGTTTCTTTCATAAACTACAAGAGGGTTGAGCCGGGGATTAAAAACTATTCCGGCGCATGTGTGATGGGCCACGAATATGAATTGCTATGCGGGGCGGGCTGTATAGCAGATACGGAGAGCAACGCGAAGCAAAAACATTCGTTAGACACCTATCAAAACCCTGTTAACTAATACTAATAATTATGTTACAGTACTATTTGATAAAAAATGAGATAAACAATGGTTCAGATAATTATATAGCCGTAAGCAGTAATTTGAAAACCTTTACCATCGAAGACGTTTTTGATGAAATCGTTCATCCCGGCTCTTCCATAAGTAAGGCCGAGGCACTGGCGACCTTCGAGTCGCTGACCGAGGGCATTATGAAGCTGGTACGGCAGGGCAATTCCGTGGTGACGCCACTGGTGAATATCCGGTCGGATATCAAGGGCGTTTTTGAAACGGATGAAGATACCTACGACTCTTCCAAGCAGCAAGTGGTGGTAAATATGTCGCCCGGGCTACGCTTGCGCTCGGTAGAAAATGAGATCGAGGTGACGAAGGTGACACAACAAAAGCGCGAGCCGATGTTGCTTCACTATTACGATAATACCTCCGATACCAGCGACGAATCCATTACCCCGGAAAAGGGCGCACGCATCACCGGGAATATGCTCAAATTCGACGAAGAGGATACCGACCAGGGCATTTTCTTTGTGAATGTCGATGATGGCACCGAAACACGCCTGGATAATCGCTTGCTCCGCAATAAGCCGAGTGAGCTGATCTTTAATAATCCCACCTTGCCGGCCGGTAATTACGAGCTGGAAGTGCGTACGGGACTATTAAACGGATCATCCATCCGTACGGGCAGGCTTTCGGCCTCGTTAACGGTAGCGTAATGGTATCGTAATTATAGATATATACCATTTACTGATATTAGAGTATTCAGGGGACTTAGAGAGAGAGGCCTCTTTATAAGCGGGTGCAGGAGTTGCACTCCAATGAGGCCATTAATAGCGCATGCCGGGTTCTTCGTTAAGGACCCGGCATTTTTTATGGATGCATATAGTGTTTTTAGTATTTGATCCCAGTGCTGAATTAGTCTCAACCTATTGGCGCTGCATCAACAATGTACTAACCTGACCAACGGATAAGCTAAGGGTATTTCCCAATAAAGTTATCAACCAGCCGGATTATGTGAATACCCCCTGGGGGTATTGCAATTATCCCTTAGGGGATATTTCAATTATTACTATAGGGTTAGTCCAATTATCCCTATAGGGATAATTGTATTAAGGGGGGGGATGTTCTGAAGGGATAATGAGACCTGTCTAAGTTAAAGCGCTGGTTAAGTTTACTTTTATTGTAGAAATTTGAGGAATTCTGCTACACACTCTTCAAAATTTTCATTGCTTTTACTTACTAGTACTCCTCGTGACATTAGAGCATCTTTTTTAAACCCATTTAACTTTTCTAAGTAAATTTTTGTGGTATCTATACCAATATTTTCATAGTGGTCATCTCTAAATGATTTAATACCATCTCTAAAAGCACCAATCACTAAATCAGAAAGCTGTAAACCTATTGAATGATTCATATTTGCAAAGTATACAGAATCATTAAAACCTAGTTCTTTTAAATTACCGCAGTAGTAAGGCACTCCATCAACTGATTGCCCTTTATTGTATGCGTAGTAAAATTCTCTATTAAATGGTTTTGGATTATGACTATCGGGCCAATCTAAAATGATAGAAAAGGATGAGGTGTCATAGGCGCAATAACCGACTCTCATTAATGCGTTAGAAAATGAATATCGAAGTAAATCATATTTTACCTGATCTAAGTCTTTTTTCTTTTGAAAATTTTCAATACATGACAAAACAATTTTATATTCAGTATCTGCTAACTGTGAAAATATATCTTTCCTCCAATCCTTTGAATTCTTAAGAAGGGCTTGGTAATCATCTTCTAAACCAAACTCTTTATATTTATCTTCTAGATCTCTAAAGTTCCATTTTACTGGCATGTTTGGATGAGTATAGTCTGACTTGATATTTCTAAATATTTCTGAAACTTGATCTAAACTTTCTTTAGAGATGACTATTCCACCGAGTATGAAAATATCAGGGATTCTATTTCCTTTTTTTGATCGAAAGTCAGTATGATCAGCAAACCAATAGTTCATTAATTTATAACCTTACTTATAAATATCGTTAACGAAATTGCCTATGAGGTATGTACGTAAAATAAATACTGAATTGATTAATAATGTACGTAAAGCTAAAAGCCAAAAGTCAGCAGGAGAGGGCAAGGTGCGTCCGCTTTATGCTCGGTTAAACTTCTCTGCCATCTAGATTCTTAAAAAGATCGTCAAAAAGTCGATTCTCAATTTCTAAAGCAGAGTTGACTGGTTCTAAGTACTTTGAATTAATTTCATCTATTTCTGATCTAGTAGTTCTGAAAAACATTGAATGTGGTTTCTTACCATTAATGTTGATATGAAATGATAATACAAAAGTATTGATGTCTACCTGTGATTTATTCAAGAGTGAGAATATTTTGTAAGCATATGAGCAAACTGAATCATGGATTTCAAAGACATCAGGACTTGCAACTGAAACATGGACATTAAACCAAGCTTCTTCTCCTTTTCTTTGATCTAAAAATTGTAGCCTAAGATCACCATCTAAAAAATCTTTGGTCTTAAGTGGATTCAATTCCTTTAAGTCATGAGACTCTAGATACTTTTTTAACGCTTTCTTCTCCTTTGAAAAGTCTTCTGATTTCTCAGGCTGTTTTGAACCACTCTGAATTTCTAATTGTGTGTACTTAAAAAGGTTCGGTAAGAAATTGATTATCCGATAGATTGAATAAAGTAGAATCAATAAAGTTGAATAGAATAACCCCTTGCTTGTAATTTGTAAACTGCTGGTTGAGTAGTATGAAATAACAACTGGATAAACAACAAAAATGGTGATAGTAGAAAGCAGAAGAATATTACTGAAAAAACCTAGATTACGTATATAGCAAAAATAGCTCCGAATGCTACCAAATCTTTGCGGAACTAACTTTTCGGAGAAAATTGTATGTAAGTAGCCTAACTGCTTGTAATAGTCCATTAGTGATTTGATGAAAAGGAATGCAAAGAGATAAAATAAACAAGATAGCAGAAGAGGGTACATTGTTAGGTATAATGCAGCGATAGGAACTATTGTCAAATAGCCTAAGGAAATCAGTAGGTTTTGTCCAAATTTCACATAGTATTCCAGAAACATATTTCGACTAAACTCAAAAGAAGAGAAGCCATCTTGGATAACATATATCAAACCCGCAAATGCTAGACCAAGCAATACACCTGAAATCGATAATAAAGTTCTATAGTAATTTGAATAATCATTTAAACTAGCTGGGTCTAGTAAATTTTCAATCATAGGTTACAATTTATTTGATAAGCCTAGCTTAAGTTTATTCATATCAAAACAAATAGTAGATATCTAAACTATAAGATGCAAAAGGGAGGCATGGGTATAGCGAGGCACGTCCGCTTTATGGGTGGGTTAGGTAGGCGAAATCTAAGTTGCTTGGGCAGGTTTTGACGAAGCAAACATTTGATATGTTTGAAAAGCGAGGCCAGCAATAACTAAAATAGTTATTAGAAGGCCTACGATAAAACCTGCCTTGTAGGCCAAAGATTCGTTAGAATGCATAGCAGGCATTAAGTCATTTAATAGCCGCTCACTTAATTTGAAAACAAAGAAAATTAACCCCGAAATAGTTAGTAATTTTTTCATTGCTAATCTTTCTTGATTAAATGTCAATATAATCTATAAAACAAAAGATACATTCGCCACCTAACCTTAGTTCATTCATGCCTATGGTAGATATCTAAACCAAAATATGCAAAAGAGAGGTGTGCTATGTTAATCAATAAAGGGTAGGTAACCAGGTGACGAGGCCTGTCCAAGTTAATGCGCGGGTTAGGTATTTTGTATAATTATTGACTAAAAATACTCTGAATAATTGATTCAGTGTGTTGAGTGATATCTGATTTTATATATTGATTTATATGTTGAAAATCAGGTTTACTAAATGTTTGTTGAACCGAGCCGTTATTTAAATAGCTGATTCTATCACAGTTGAGTTTTAAAACCTCAAGGATGTGCGAGGTTAAGACTATAATTTTATTCTCTTTTTTTAACTCTTTTAAAATAAGATTGAGGTTTTCGACTGTTTCGAGGTCCAGGCTATTAAAAGGTTCATCAAGAAGCATGATAGGCTTATCCTGTGATATAATACCTAGTAAAGCCAGCTTCTTTTTCATGCCACTGGAATAAGCGTCAATAAGTTTATTTAAGGGTAGTTTAAAAATCTCATTCCACACCCCCACATTAAATGTGGGATTCCCACGAGATAGCAAATCAATATATTCTACCCCTTTCATATAAGGATAAAACTGTGGTTGGGTTTCTAAATATCCTATTTGCGAAATATCAAAATTGTTATCCGGAACGATGATTTTTCCTTTTGAGGGGGGCATTACCCCATAAATAATTTGAAAAAGAGTAGTCTTGCCAGCTCCATTGGCTCCTAATACCCCATGGATATTACCAGCTTTTAGCTCTAGAGAAAAATTATCTAGAACTTTTTCTTCTCCATATGAAAAGTGAATATTTTTAAGTTTTAACATATTCAGGGAGTGCATTGATAGCTTTTTTCCAATAGAAGTAAAGAAATGCTATTCCTATCGGAAAAAATAATATTGTGCTTATAAAAAAAATGACAAAAGGAATTTGATTGTGAATTTCTGATTTGGCTTGCCCAAACCAAGAATATTTATAAAGGAGACAAAAGCATATTGAACATTCAGTTATAATCAGTAATAGTACTAAGATGTACCATAGCTCTAAATGAAAAAGCAAAAATAAAACGTAAAATGGTAGAAACAATAAATGAATAAACATTGAATGATCCTTCAGCTTGGCCCACAGGAAATTTGAGTTTCTGGGATATGCCTCAATCAGTTCTTTAGATTCGAGATGAGTAAAAGCTTCTGAAAAGCTTGCAGCTAAGATGAGCATAGCCACAGATATTGCAATAGCATTAGAACTTAGGAGGACCATAAAAACAAAACTAAACAGCAAAAAGAATTTTCGTTGCCGCATATAGCTACGCCATTCAAATAAGTTGACTGGAATCCACTTGATAAATGGACTATTGCCCTGATATTTTTTTTCGACCTTGAGAGATGGTAGAAACAGTATTAAAGTAATTAATAAGTGGCCAAAAACTATAGCCGACCATTGTTGAAAGTAAACTAAGAAAAGAGAGTAGGGAAGTATCAGGGAATGATATTCTCCTGCAAAAATAATTTCTTTTTGAAGATCTAATTTTCTGAGAAAACTTTGATCTTTTCGCAACAGGTGAATGGGTAAGATTATCAACGGATAGATTAGTACAGCTAGCAAACCATTACCTGAAATTAAATCGGGCAGCTCAAATACTAACAAACTGGTTATTATTACCAACAAAAAAGTACGGGCAAACCCAACTTGCTTAAATAGTCGCCAAAGTTGTTTTAAGCGAAATATTAAGATCTTTGATACAAGTGATTCCAACACTTTTTAGAGTAAAAATTGAGGTTAACGACGGTAAGATACCTAACGACATTGCGCATAAGGGGCGTGCAAAACAGCGCCGAAGCCATTTAAAATGTACTATGGAAACGGACAAATTAAAACCGGCAGCCAACGGCGAGGTGCGTCCCACCTAATGCGCGGGCTATACAAAGTTACAAGTTGTAGAAAAGAGCGAACTTAATTTTGGTTGGTCTTTTCATTCACGGTTTTTGGGAAAAGATACATTTCGAGCAAAATCGAAAATTGTACGAATGCAACCAACAGGTAATCTGTAGTTGAAATGTGGGCAAAAGAATCTTCAAATAATACACCAACAAATATAATTAAGGTGTAGAGTGCTACAATGCCAACTATGATAGCCCAAACTTTATACCAAAGTGGTCGATCTTGAATTTTATTTAGCATGCTTAGATAAAACTCTTGTTAGAATTTACTTTGTATAACCTTAGTTCATTCATGCCTATGGTAGATATCTAAACCAAAAGATGCAAAAGGGAGGCATGCTATGTTAATCAATGAAGGACAGACAACAAGGTGGGGAGGCCTGTCCGGGTTAATGCGCGGGGTAGCTACATTATGAACCAGCAGTGGTTCTTTTAGTTGTAAAGTCGCTGGCCGTTAATAACTATTACACAAATGGTTATAAGTATATGTTTATATATAACTTATAAAAATAAAAACGCCCTTCTTATATAAAGGTTTTCTACTTTATAGGTAACCCAAAACAAAAACTATAGAGAGTGTTATGAAGAATATAGAATTAGCAAAAACCGGATATAAAAAATTTAGTGAAGGTGATATTGATGGTGTTCTTGCCATGTTTGATCCCAAAATGGAATGGCATGAATGTAACGGATTTCCCTTTATTGAGGGCGATGGCAAATTTACAGGACCCGAAGCGGTAGCTCATGGTGTTTTCAGCAAGATTCCCGAGTATTATGATCACTTCAATATTGAAATTAAAGAACTTATGGAATCCGGAGACCACGTAATCATGAAGGGATATTATACGGGAACTTGGAAAGCCACTGGTAAGAAGTTCAAAGCTAATGCAGTGCATATCTGGACGGTAAAGGATGAAAAGCTTACGAGCTTCTTCCAAGCTGTAGATACGGCTACTATAATTAATCCTGTGAAAGCCAAAGTAATGTAGCTGACTACATTGCGCATAACCGGCGCACGTAAAAGTGTTGCGTTGAGTAAATAACATAAAAAGCCAAAAGCTGGCAAGAGAGGGCGAGGTGCGTCTCCTTAATGTGCGGGGTATACCTTATCTATCATTAATTTCATTGGCATCAAATGAAATTGCTTCTCCTTTTTTAGTATATCCTTCAATTTTAAAATTCCAATCTCCGTCAGGAATATCCCAGTACCAACGTTGTCCACTAATATACATTTGGCCTGTAAGCTGTTTTATTTCTTGAGGAGCAATTCTGTAGGTGAGCAGTTGATCCGTACAGATAAATTTATCCGGGGGTCGGTTATACCAAACCGGTTTATCCTCTTTCGAATAAGCAATAACATTGAAAGCGCAGGGACCTGTTTTAATGCTGGCTGTGTCAGTACCGATATTTTCTACTTCTATCGTTGTATTTAGTGAGTTAACAGAAGCAGACCATGAGATTTCTCCATGAAATTTTACATCTCCCTCTATGCGTATGTCATGCCAGGGTTCTGTGGGGGCTTCGATGTTATTAACAGAGTCCTGGCATCCAAGAATACAGAAACAAACAAAACCCAGTAGCGTGAATTGGCGAATCATAGATAAAGGTATAACGACATTGCGCTTAACCGACGTGCGTACGGTTGTTTATTCAATTTTCAGTTTACTATTTGGTGAGAAGAAAGTAAAACGAATAGGAGAGGGTAAGGTGCGTCCAAGTTAAAACGCGGGTTATCCCAACTTTTAATAGGTTAGTCTTGTCTAAATTCTAAATCAAACTTTGAAGCAGCATCTTTTAATTTTTGCTCAATTTGGCTGTGTTGGGATTTACTATAGATTGGAAGGTGAATCTTATCATGGACACCAGATTGCCGGTATTGAATATGAATATGCTTTTTATCTAGTGAAATGGCTCTAAGTTCTCTCCACTTAACTGATTTATCCCAAATTGAGGTTTTTTGAGTTTTAATCCCATTCTTATCAATTAAAAGTTCGGGTTGCTGAACTAGTGAATATCCTTTGCGAATAAAAACCCCAGCTATAATAGCGCAAATCCCGGTAAAGACACTGGATAACCAATGATCTGATAATCCGCTGTTTACATAGTCATAAGCATGTAATCCAATAACCAATGCACCTAGAAAAAAGAGTATCAGTGAAAGTAGTTTCATGTATCTCGTTTCATAATCCATGCGGATAGTAATTGGCTCCATCGATGTATGATTGAGTTTAAAGTTGGTATAACCTAAGTTTATTCATACCTATAGTAGATATCTAAACTATAAGATGCAAAAGGGAGGCATGGGTATGGCGAGGCCTGTCTGCTTTATGCGGGTTATACCAAGAAACTGAAATGGCAATTAAATCCAGAGCAAGTAGAACTAATAACTCCATTCTGGTTTTCCACCTTCTTTATTTGAAGTAACATTGATTCCCATTACCAATAGTTCTACATCATGTTCAGCTTTTGGGGCATGTTCAACTCCCTTGGGGACAATAAACATTTCTCCTTCTTGAAGGGTAATATCTTCTTTGTCTCTTAGACGGATAGTTAATTTTCCCTTGTAGACAATAAACACTTCATCTTGGTCATCATGTTTATGCCAATTAATTTCGCCTATTCCTTTAGCTAACTTAAGAATAGAACCATTTGCTTCGCCTATTATTTTCTGCGTCCAGTATTTTTTAATAGAGTCAAATTCGTTTCTAAGATTAACCTTTTTCATAACTTATATATGTTAAGATAGTGTTTTGAATCTATGAATTTAGCTCAACTGATTACTCCGTTAAGCTATAGGGGAATTGGAATGTATTTATAAGCTATTCAGCTCTTAGTATAACGACATTGCGCATAAGCTGCACGCGAATTACTGTTGAGTTAGCAATTAATGAAAGAAAAAGCCTCAAGACCAAAAATGACAAAGAATAAGTGAGGCACATCTGTTTTATGGGCTGGTTATGCCACACTTCTTTTCATGATAAAATGAGTTTTTGTTTCATCGACTGTTTCAAAACCGAACTGTTTATAAAACCGCTTAGCAGGATTCACCTTTAGAACTTGCAACTTTAAGGACTTTTGCTTGTTGTCAGAAGTATTAATTATTCTTTTTAAAATTGTAGATCCAATACCTTTATTCTGGAATTGAGGAGCAATCTCAAAACTTGCTACAAAAAGTTCATTTTCTCTGTCTTGAATTTCGATAGCTCCGATTGTTGTATCATCAAGTATGATTAACTGAATATTATTTGCCTCAAATCGATTACTGAAATACTTTTCTTGAAACTCTTCATCCCATCCCCAAGTCTCATCAACATAGCTCTTCATTGTCGTTTTGTGAAGATTCCAAAGAAACTCATAATCTTCTTCTTTTGCTTGACGAAGTGTAATTTTCATAATGGATTAAAAGTGTGGTACAACCTTAGTTTATTGACCTTAACGATGGTAGATATCTAAACTGAAATATGCAAAAGAGAGGAAGGGAATGCTAAGCTAATAAATAAAAGAGCAGTAGTGGCCTACTCACCGAAGCTTTTGTTTTTAGGCGTAGAGAGAGTGAGTCGCGTTCGCTTGAAGGGGGGCATACACCCAATTTATTGTTTATACACAATTTCTTTAGAATCGGTTAATTGCTGAAGGTAATTTTTTAAGTTTTTAACTTGGTCTTCTGTATGTATAGGAAGTTTAATTCTTTCAGTAGAGCCAATACTTTTTGTTAATTCAATCCTGTTCTTTTTTACTTCAACGGCTTTAATCTTAGACCAATCATATTGTTTTTGTCTTCCCCAAAAGCTATTCTGCGAAATACCATCCTGACTAATTTTGAGAGATTGTTTTTTAGCTGTACCCGGGAAGAAAGCAAAGGAGAGACTGCAAACAATGCCAATGAATGCATTCATCCAGTCAATGGTACCTTCATATCTATATTTGATGGTCAAAATACCAATGAAAAATCCCAGTGCAAGGGTTCCGATAAACCGAATAATCTTTATGAATGTAGTATTCGTGTCAACTTTTAGTTCAAACGGTTCCATTTTTCCTTTCTTTATTAATATTGATTACTAACTTAATGAAGTATTTGGGGGTATAACGACGCTTGCGGACTACTACGCTGCCTATACGTAGCCGAACTACGCTTTGGCAAAGGCCGGTAAAACTTAAGCACAGGTAAGGAGGTACATCCCATTTAATGTGTGAGTTAGGTAAAGTAAAAAGTTCTGCATTATACTTTGTTTTTAAAAAAGTGAGATCGTAAAACTATATCCAAGAGCAGTATAACTGTGAAAAATACCATTAGACCACTATTCAATAGGTCATTGTAATCAAAAATAAAAAAACGTATTCCATACGTAATAAGGCTTAAAACACCGAAAATCATCAAGATTTTATACCAAATAGGGCGATCTTGAATTTTGTTTAGCATAATTGAAAGGTCTACAACTTGAAAATTACCTTACCTAACTTCTGTTTATCTTACTATCAAAACTATGGTAGATATCTAAACTATAAGATGCAAAAAGCGAGGGGTTACCATCCTAATAGATAGAAGGCCGGTAAGGAGATACCAAAGCCTGCCGTACTCCAACCCGTGGGGACCAAGTTATGCATGGATATAAAAGTGCCTTTTAACATTTCGGCACTATTTATTTAAAACTTCTCCAAGAGTCTTGATTAAGTTATCACCCTTAAGCTTATTCTTCGCTTTGGGAGATTGAGCACCATTCAACACCACACCATTAGGGTCAATTAGAAAAACGGAAGGATAGCTGCGGACATTATATTTTTCAATTATCTCAACAGGTTTGTCTGCTTTTAATGGTACAACTATTTGAGTCCAAGGTATATCATTATCATTCACATAATTGACAACCGCTTGTTTGTTATCATCGGCAGCAACGCTAATAAATGTAATGTCATCACTGTATTTGGAATATGCTTCTTTTAAATAAGGCATGTTTTCCAAACAGGGTTTACACCATGTACCCCAAAAATCGATGAGCACATATTCACCTCGATAATCACTCAATTTAATCTTGCCACTATTTAATGTTTCATAAGCGAAGTTGGGGGCCTCGCTATTTGTAGAAAGACCTTGGTTAGTGGGAAAGCCGCCTGGGGGAGGTGGAGGCGCTTTTTTTCCTTGTCCAAAGGAGACACTTGTTAAAATTAATAAGCTAAGAAATAATCCCAATGCAGTTTTTAGATAGCCCATATTAACTTTCTATTAGTGGTCATTGCTGTTTAGTCAATACGCCCAATGATCTTGCACATAAGGGGCTGACGTCTACTTTATGTGCTAATTAGAATACTGCTTACTTTTCTTTCGAAAAGATTAAGAAGTGTGTTTCTCTGCTAAAAATAATGGCAACTCGTTTTGTTTCATGAATAGTTCTCTCCAATTCCCAGCCTTTTTCGGCTGCACGATTGATAACCGCTTCCATTTCGTTATGATCAAGGTTACCTGTTAAACAACCCGTGGAAAATGGGATTACTTTGTATCGTCTCATAAATAAATATTTAAGGGTTAGGTGGTTTATCTATTTCTTTGGGTAGGTTAGCATCACACCGGTGCAACCTATCTCTTGTTAGTTTGAGAGCCTTCAAAAAAGAAAATTGCTGGAAACAATGTTTGGCGTACTCCGAGCAAGTCGGCTCAAATTTGCATACCCCATACGAACGCCTTTTGGGCAGCACTTGATAGATGTTGATGAATAAAATTGCCAACGTATTGAGCATATCTTGCAATGCTTTATTGAAGCACTCTAAACTTGTTTAGATTAAAACCCATAGTAGATATCTAAACCGAAAGATGCAAAGGGTGGTGGAATGTTGGACTGGTAATTATAAGAGAGAGAAGGAGATGGGCAACCCAGACTGTTTGATGCAGTGGTAATACGCTACAACAACTTTTGATTGGCCAAGGAGAATTTAGCAATAGGGGTTACCTTTTCTTGTTGCTGATACCAGTCATTACCAACCAGTTCTACTTCATTAATAGTACAGCTCCCCAAATATCGATCTCTTAGCTGGGTAATCTTGGCAATAAATTTCTCAGCACTTTTAAGGGATGTTTTAAATCGAACGGCTGTCACATGAGCGGTTTGTAACTCATATCGTTTGTCGATGGAATGTTGTAAGCTGGAATGATTGAACGCTTTTCTCAGCTTATTTCTCAGAATGGTTAACTGATCACCCTTTGGAAATCCTTGAACCAATATACAAGAAGGAGAAGCGGTTATCCCACGAAATGACACCTCTAAAGGAGCAATGGAATTGATAACAGATTGCACGACTTCCTGGTACGCGGCCTGATCAATCTGATCAAGACTAAAACCGGGATAACAGGAAATGATAGATAAAATCGTTAGATGTAAATCCGATTCCGGGTAGTAATATTGATAGGGGGCTACGTTTCTGATTTCCTTTAGAGTATTTGCAATGTTTCGCTTTACTTGCTGCGAAGGCCGAGCTAATAATGTTACTCCATATCGGTTGTCATACTCTGAATTGATGAAAGGGTCAAGTTCAAATTCATTACGCTTAAACTTTTGAAGGGATTGGTTCCATAGCTTGTTATAATGATTCTTTAAGTGCACCATTTGAAATTATTTTGGTAGCATACTACCCTTAGTTTATTCACAGTAAATCTATGGTAGATGTCTAAGTTCTAAGATGCAACGGTGGGTTGAGTCTTTATATAAGAGAGGAGGGGTAAACATATGTTTTAATCTATTTGCCGTTGTAAAATACATTCCATTTATGGCCATCCGGATCTGCAAACCCACAACTGTACCAATCGTTATTTCCCCGGATGTTTTGTGGCTTGCTAAATAGCGTACCACCTGCTTCTTGAACTACTTCTGCCCACTCATCAACTTCTTCTTTACTGTCAGCCGAAAGAGTAAACATGACCTCATTACCTTGTGTTAAATCTGCAATTTCTCCACCCAGCGAAGGTTTAAGGCTTTCGTGTGAAAAGAAATGAACTACAAAATCGTCCTCACCAACAAAAAAGCTGGCTAACTCATATTCATTAGGAAATTCGCCATTAGGTCTGAACCCCAATGCCTTGTAAAATTTATAGGTTCTTTCGACATCTTCTACCGATAGGTTCGCCCAAACGTTTTTTGTTTTCATATAACGACTCTTTATTCATTATCAGTTGATATCTGTATGGTACCGATTGGATGAGTCTTTTACGGGGTGAAAATACGACATTTCCACGGGTACTTTGCGACAATATATTCTAACAGTACAAGAGCGTCCTCTTATTGAGCAGACCTACCCAAATCCTCATTTATTGGATTTGTTGGCGTGTTTACTTGTTTCCTCATCTAATATTTCACGGATTGATGCAATAACAGGATGGTCAGCGGTATACTCCTTTCCGTATTCCAGGTTAAAGGCATAATCAAAATCCTCGGGATTCTTTCCTTGATTATGCTGAATAATAGTTTCTAACTTATCGAGTGCTTTGGCTGTTTTAGCTTCTTTGGATGAAGCGTTTTCGTATTCATCCCATAACTCTACCAATTCAGATTTTATATCGCCAGGTAAACTGGCTGCAAGCTGTAACAAGTCATTCCGCTCGTTTACTGCCTTAGGTATTGAATCATCTTGAGATGGAGCTGGAATGTCTCCGTTTATTGCTTCTCCCAAGTCATGAACAATACAAATTTTAATGACTCGTGACATATCAACTTCTGGAAAATGTTTGTTAAGGATAAGGGCCATAAGACAAAGCCGCCATGTATGTTCTGCCACACTTTCCGTTCGTCCGGTTGACGTATGGCTGGAGCGGTAGGTGTTCTTTAGCCGTTCGGAATCGCGTAAAAACTTAAGAATCCCTTCGAGTTCAATGTTTTCCATTCTTTGTTAAAGTTGAGTTTGTAAAATTATTCGTTTCTTATAACAACCTTGAACCTTCCGACATACATCAGAGATTAACTAATAAATGAAAGGGAGGCAAGGAGGTGGGGCTTCGTCTTCATTAACTTTAGCGTAGGTGGGCAGCACGTCCCATCTAATGCTGGCATTTACGCTTAATTTTTTATTAGATCACTTAGATGTACCACTTCAACTCCCATCATTTCTTTTAGATATGAATCAAGAAATGACTTGTGAGAAGCTCCTATAGTAATTAAAACACGTCCACCCGGCTCACGAGCAGTTGCAGAACGGATATGAGCAGCAGTTCTCAGGTTGCGTTCTTCCCAAAGAGCAAGCCGAGAGCGCAACGTTTCGTTAGAAGTTTCAAGAAAAATATTACGCCATTCTTTCTCTTCGCTTTTATCAACGT
The DNA here is from genome assembly GCF_038594945.1 of Fodinibius sp. Rm-B-1B1-1. Classification (NCBI taxonomy): domain Bacteria; kingdom Pseudomonadati; phylum Balneolota; class Balneolia; order Balneolales; family Balneolaceae; genus Fodinibius; species Fodinibius alkaliphilus. The sequence continues at coordinate 996,886 of NZ_JBCFYD010000002.1, read as the reverse complement.
AGGCAGGGGAATTCATATACTTATACAAAGGAAGCCAGGTACTGTCTTCCAATCCTTGTTGCAGAAGATCATCATATTTGACTAAATAGGGTGCATTCTTTAATGCCTGCACAGTAGAATCATCTAATGCTTTCTCAAGCTTAGTTTTGATTTCAGAATAGTAATCTTTCTCCAGGTGATCATCAATTGGATATACCCGTTGGAGATTTAATTGATGAGCAAGCCTAAGTGAAATTGACGAAGATTCGTCTGCGGAGTTGATGGTCTCAGTGAGGCCTTTTACCGTACCTTCGGGGATAACCGATTGATTTGATCGAGTTTCCTTACTTAGATAAGACCATTGCAGGGCAGCGGTATGCAATCGGTAGGAAGCGAGCAGATGATTGATTAATGCTAATCTTGTACTGTCTGTAATATCTTTGGCACTTTGCACTTTAGCCAACAGAGAATCAGCGACCATGTTCGCTTTTTGCCAAGTAGTATCAAGAGCTTCTTGTGCTTTTGATCCATATTTATGTTCCTTGCTTGCAAAGTTATTAAACGGTGATTTATAAGGATTGCCCCGGCGTTCCATTTCGGCAATCTGGGCACCTGAAAGTTCTTCTACACCAATCATAGTGGGCGCATAGTCTTCCAAAACATCGATTAACGGATCAACAAGGGTGGGAGAAAAAACGTCCTCATGATCGCTTATGTGATGAGTTGCTAAAACAAGGACTTTAGTTTTTTTAATGTCGTTGGCGGATGACTCTCCTTGATATTGGGCAATAACGGAATCAGATAATACTAAACTAAAAATTGATAATAGTATTAAAACGAAACGCATAATAAGAATTGGGTTTAAAAATTATACTCTCGATTTATGTTATACTGACACATATGTTTACGCGCATATAAAATTCTTGTTCTGTTAAATAGTGAATAGAACGTTAAAGAGCCAAAGTAGGTGTTTGGCCACCGGGGGGCACTAATGCGTCGTGGAGCTAAACGGCTGAATAGATTATATTAAAGATGACTCAAAATATTGATGATTTTTCCATTGGGGTCTTTGACAAAGAAACGACGAACGCCCCAAGGCTCATCAGTAAGGGGGTATACAATCTCAATGTTTTGATCTTTTGCCTTGGCAAATATTTGGTCAACCTCATCTACTTCAATACTAACATCTGGATGCGGTACATCTGGTTCATTATTTCGGATGATACTTACTTGGGAAGTTGGATTACTTTCTGAGATAAAAGTAATGATCCAATCCATGTCCATCGCTACTTTTAATCCTAAGAAATCTTCGTAAAATTCAATGCTCTTCTGGGGAGCTTCTGATTCAATGTTTGGGACTATTCTCTTAATTGACATTTAATATATATTTGCTTTAGGATTCTAATAAGGTATAGAAGCTAAGTTTATTGATATCAAAACCCATCGTAGATATCTAACCCGTATTATGCAAAAGGAGGGAGCAGCGCAACACTTTAGGAAGAGTGGTACAATACGTTAGTCAACCGTAATATTCAGTTTAACCACTGTTACCTTGCTGCTTGGACTTGCTCCATCGGAACCCATACTAAGTTTGAGCTCAACACTCTGAGTTCCTTGAAAACCAGCTTTGGGTTGATACTGATAGACGGCCTCCCAGTTTGTTGTAGAATCACGTACAATAGTGCTAACCTCATAGTTGTCAGGCTGCCGGACAATGGTAGCCCCTTCCTCTTCACCCGAAATTCCCGTTGGGTATTCAAAAACCTCCCCACTATTAATCGATATATTGTACGTCTCTTCTGTCACATTGGGATCCGTTGTATTTTGACAACTGGTTAATATAAGAAGCAACACTACCGGAATGGAAAGAAAACGGAAATTCTTCATAATAATGTCTCTTTTTTGTACAGGCAATGCCTTATGCATAGCAATAAAGTACCAAGACCTTAAGATAATTATGAAATAAAGATTAACTAATAAATGGAAGGGAGGCAAGGAGATGGCACTTAGTCTTTGTTAGTTTTAGCGTAGGAGGGAGGACTATCTCCATTAATGTGTGAGTTAACTGTTTAAATAGCTTACCTTTATCTTAACCTATGGTAGATAGCTAATATCTGTGTTGGGTACTGCAACCGTTCAATTAGTAAAGGTTAAATGACGTGCCAATACTCATGTATTCACCCCAGAAATTAAATCGATATATATTGATATTAAGGTTAACCACCTTTCCAAATCCAATAGTATTGCTGATAAGAATACCGAATCTCGAAAAGTTAGTTTTCCTTGTATCATAAAATTGAAGTTGGCCATCTCTCCAGCCGGCAGTATCTACGTATTTTTCTACCCCCACTTGGTAAGACCCACCGGCACCAATACTCCAATCTACAGCCTTATCTATGATCTTAATATTTAGCCCCAGATCTGAATAGAAGCTTCGGTGATAGCTTTTTTCTTTAAACAAAGGTTCATATTCTTCAACTTGGTTAAAATCCCAGAACCCATTTAAAGTTACATTTGCAGAAATATTAGAAATCAGACGTTGTTCAACTTCAAGAGTAGGATTAAGTCCAACAAAGCCTACATTGGTTGACTCAGCAATATTTAAACCGGCTTTAATGGAAGGCTGAGCTAAAGAAATAGTGGTTAGAAAAGACAGAAAGATAATTGATAAGAATACTTTCCTCATGATGGGGATAGCTTTTGTTGTATTGAGGTATCTAACTTTTTTATTTGGGTATTATCTATAGTAGATATCTAAACCGTAACATGCAAAGGAGTGGAAGAGACTATAATTAGGTCATCAGGGTACAGATTACATAAGCTCTTTAATTAAAAAACCGGAACAGGCATTCCTTCATAATAGTTATCGGAGGAGGGACGAAATATTTTTTCAATGCTTTTGGATGTACGATCAATCCAGACTTCCAGAACTGGTGTTTTATTCACCGCCTTAAGCAATATGTCTTGATCTTTAGCTTGACCATCAGGTCCAAAATGGACCAACGAAAAAATAATTTTATAGCGACTTTGGTCTTTATTACTTGGCCACTCATGGGTAGGCACCTTTCCGTCAGGTATATGCATTGGTACCTCTGATACAAAAAGAGAAGCGGGCATTACATAGTTGATAAACCGTTTGTTCTGATCTCGATACTCTTCCAAATGGGTTATTACCGACGAATCTGCGTTTACAATATAGACCATTTCGGCTATATCATTGGCATCAATTTGGCCAAGCGAAAGGTAGACCTCATGCTCGGTGGTGTAGGTATAGAGGTTATTAACTGCATAGCTATGGATTCCCCTTGCTACAGCAAAAGTTACAAGCATAACAAGAATATAAATCCTATGGACCCAACGATCTTACTCATCTTCTTTTGGGGCCGCGGCAAATAATAAAATAACTGTTCAATAGCAGGCGGAAAAAACATGCCGGTTTGCGAGCAATACTCTTCATATCCAGCAAATCTCTGCTTGCATTTACGCTCTTCTAACCGTGCCAGAAAGAAGTAGGCAAAACATACTGTAACAAATCCAAACAACACGAGATAACGGGGCCAGACCAGCACCATCCCAAAACTGGAAATCATGAGGGCAAGGTATTGCGGATGCCGAATGTAGTGATAGATGCCACCGAAAACAGCTCCACTCTTCATCAGCTTGTTCCAGTAAATTTGTGCCGCGCCTGCTAAGAATGCCCCGAACCCTCCCAAGAAAAGAGTCATCCCGATTACTTCGTGCCAAGTGATAAACAATGATTGCGTTACACGGGCAATGTGTGGCATAAAAAAGCTGATAAGCCAGCTTGTAGATCCGGAAAGGGTTAGCGCCTCAAGTCCGGGTCCATAGATGCTGTAAATATATGCCGCAAATGGGCTGAACATGTAAAAGAATTCGAAGGCGATGAGACCATAGAACAGTAGGCTTGCCCAAAAAGCACTTTTTGTAGCGTTGGTCGTTCGATGATTATTTTCTTGTTGCATATGGTTATAAGCTATTTAATTTTCGGAAGGCAAAATTGGGTGCCAGACGGGAAAGTAGATAGAGTAGTTTAACCTTACCCACTTGCACCTCTTTATGTCCCTTTTCAATCCCTTCGATCATTTTCCTAACTGCTTCTTCCGTTGGAATAGCAATATCAGGTGGGTTGCCTTGATGCCAGGGGGTATCAACCGCTGGAAATTGGACTTCAACAATATCAATTGGTGAATCGGTGGATTGCGATCTCAAAACCTGGGTGAACGAATGTAGCGCCGACTTAGTAGCGTTATAGAACGGATAGATCGTGCGCGGTACATATACGAGTCCGGTTGTGATGTTTATAATACCGGGATTTTTGTTGTTGTTCAGGATGGGGGCAAACAGCTTTGAAAGTCTGATAGGAGCCATCAGGTTGGTCTGGACCTCTGCATCAGCTTTTTTAAGGATGTCGTCATCCCGGTAAAAATTTTCGACGTGGACGATAGCAGCATTGTTAATCAATACATTGCAATGGGGATGGTTCTCAAGAACCCAGTTACGCAATTGTTTACAATCCGACGGCTTAGATATATCACATTGCAGGTAATGAAGGGAAGGTAGTTTTTGCTTAGCTCGTTGCAGCTTTTTCAGGGTTCGCCCGCAAATGAGTACCTTGTTTTTTCTTTCGAGGAGTTTTTTGGTCAGCTCTAAGCCAATGCCAGAACTTCCCCCGGTTATAAGAATAGTATTGTTTTGAAGTACCATAATCGTTGTATCCGTTTTTGATTATGGTATAACGTATGGATCCCCAGGTGGGCAGTCATTGATCTATGTTAAGAGATCTTATTTTTTTCTAATCCTGCTAAGAGATTCGGGAGCGATGCCTATGTAAGAGGCGATAATGTGCTGTTTAATTCTTTTTTCAAGATCGGGATATCGCTTCAAAAAAGCGTGATACCGCTGCTCGGCATTCATTAATAAAAATTGGCGTTCCCGCTGTACTTTGGCCAGGTATCCTTTCTGCAGAAGAGTGACCAAAAAATTATTCCAACAGGGATCTTCTGGAAACAGTTGGCGAAATTTATCATAATCTACGGTCTCAATAACAGCATCCTCGAGTGCCTCAATAGAGTAGTGGGCCGGACTGTTTTCAATAATCGCATCATAAGCACTTAGCACCGAGTTAACATCAAAGAACCCCTTGGTGAATTGCATTCCATCCTCGGTGGTATAGAAATACCTGAATAGTCCCTGCTTTACAAAGGCAATGTTTCTGGAAATCCGCCCAGCCCGGACAAAGAAATCTCCCTTTTCAATATGTTTTACGGAAAGAAGATCGCGAAATTTGTTTTCCTGTTCAGCAGGAAGGTCCGTAATTGTTTTGATAAACGTTATAAATTCACTTTCTCTATTCATTTTTTTCTGCTTTCAATTTAAACCCCTGCTGTTCAACTACATTTTTCCAGTTATGTTTTAGATACCAGCTAAGCCAACCAATACCAGCAGTAAAAAGTAATATCCCAACCCAAGCATTTGAAATGTACGGTTCAGTTGTTTCCCATCTGCTATTGCTAAAAACAAACGTTTCATCAGCAATGATAAAAAACGAAGCAATACTATTGTTGGCAATATGAATCAAAATTGGAATGATTAAGGATCTTGTTTTTAGATATACAAGGCTGAGGACAACACCAGAAATAAATGCGCCCACCGGCTCCGAGTGTAGAATGCCAAAGATAACAGAAGAGATAACTATTGCCCAGCTATAGTTGTATTTAGCACCTATACGTTCAATCATAATACCCCTGAAAATTATTTCTTCCACTACTGGTGCAACAACCGTGATCATTCCCAAAAAGAGTACATATTGAAGCAATGTAGTCTCAGGGCCAAATTTAAATAGTTCAGTATTACTGAGCCAGTTTAAATAATTATCTGCAGCTCCCGCACTTATTTCATTCAAAACAAGAATAACCATCCATGCCACTCCAATTGAAATGATTATTAAGGGAATAGCAATAAATACTTGCGAAAGTTCGTCTGAGTCTCCTTTGACAATAAAGCTGAAAGGCTGATTAGTTTCCCGTAGTACCCAAATAATGAGTAAAAAGGGAGTTACATAAACAGCATAACTAATGATGATATTTTGCCAAGAGCTATCGAGGTCAAATTCATTCACGACAAGATAGGATCCAATAACCGAAAGAATAATAAAGAAGAGAATCGAAAAGAATCCTTTTTTAAGTGAGATTCTGCTAAAACGTTTTCGAATTCTCCTGATCCCTTGATTACCTGAATTTTTCATTTTTATATCTTGATAGAGTTATACGTCTAACTGTTGGTCGATGATTATTTGTGAAGACAAGCCTGTTAAATCACCTACGATTAGTTATTCATACTAAAACTCATAGTAGATATCTAAACCATAATATGCAAAAGTGGGAAGGGATATTATGTTACTCATAAAAGGGTAAAGATACCAGGGAATGTGCCATGCTCCGATCTATTAAGTGTTTTAATGGGGTAGTACGAGTTAAATGCCATTGGGATTATTTTTGGGATTCTGCTTTTCGGAAACCTTTGATAATAATACCAATAGGAATAATTGAAGTCCAAAATAAAGGAGTGGTAACAATAGAAGAGAGATTGGGATTATCAATATGAACGATGCTTAAAAAACCAAGTAATATCCCTAAGAGGAAGAAACCAAATATAATATATTGAAGGGATTGCCAATTAAAGTTTAATGATAAAACCTGTAATGAAAATGAATCCTTAGTCATAATGATTTCTAAAGTGTACCTAACGACTTTAATATTCCCCACCATTGAGCCCCTTAATATACAGGTTAAGTGGCTGTTATGATGTTTTAGAGATCGTAATCCATGAGTCCTTCCCAAAGGTTATGGTGTAAATAACATAGAAGGCCACCAGCAAGGTCAACAAATGGATGATAGATATTGTTGTTTGAAAACTGTCCAAAAGATATTCTGACCCAATCTCTGCAATTAATAATAGACCGAAGAGGGTAAATGCTTTGCTATAATACCGATTGCCTTGAATGTTAAGTTTAAGATTCTTCTTATCATTGAATTCAAAGTTTTTAGCATTACTGCTAAGCCGACCAACCTTGGCTTGAATGGTAATTTCATTGCTATCCAGCGATAGTGTTTGTTGGCTATCATTCTGTAAATCAGCAATGTGTTTATCATCAACAATAATAGAGTAGGATCGAAATCTATAGATTTGTTCTTTGGGGCGATTTAAAACCAATTCATTCATATGTAAATGATTAAATTTGCAAGAATAGCTAATCTTGGGGTATCCTTTAATAAAATAAATAGTAGATATCTAAAGCATTAAATGCAAAAGAAGAAAAAGGAATGCTATACCAATAAATGAAAGGGGGGCAATAGGATAGAGATATTTGCCGGAATCAATCAGGGATCAGGTGTTTTTTAATCTTTGTAGTGATTCGGGACTAACAAAGCTTTTAATAATTCTTTCTGTGCCATTCTCTTCAAAGCTTAATTCAACCAACCTGCCGAAATAGTTATTTTGACTAACCCCGTTGATATTCTGGATAATTATTTTGCTATCGGCCTGTGGCATATCACTTATAAAAAAGGGAGAATAAAGCCTAAGAAATGAAGCCCCATTTTCCTGGTCAATTAAATCTAATATTCTCAGGGATTTCGTAAATCGATAAATTGGCAAGATGAGAAAAAGGCTGATGATTCCTAAGCTGACAGAAATAATGTTTTCCGAAAATGCTTCAACAAAACCTATTTGGCTGGACTCTTTGATAAAATGGACAACAGCAAAAATTCCAAATATGTAAACAAGAACAGATAAGAAAACTACGTTGTAAACTAAAAAGCTGTTTGAAAGTTTTTGAGTATTCTTCATGATTGATGAATTATTTTAAAACGTCCAACGATATTGCGCAAAACCGGCCACGATCAAATTGTTGGATTGCTAAATAATGAGTGGAGAGTTAAAGGCCAGAAAACGACAGCTAACCCAATCACTAAAACCTTAATGTAAGAAGGTGTGGAACGCCTCGGCGTCCCCAGAAGACAATAGAACGTTATAGTTTTTTTGAATAAGACCTTTTAGAAAGAGAATAAGAGTAAAAATAAACCAAGTACCCAACATATGGCGAACACCTGATTAAATGTTGATTTATCTAATTCCTTCTCAATAAGCTTTGTAGCACCTGCAATGAGTAATGATGCTATGCCAGGAAAAATAATTATTCCGGTTGTTCTAAGAAGCCAATTTCCAACATTGAATGACTCTAACCTAAATTCTATAAAAATACTTATGGCTAAGCTTAGAAAAACAATTGTAGGCCAAAAATATTTATTCTTGATCATACCTAATTTGTGGTTCTCTAATTTATAGTTGTATACCTACCCTTAGTTTACTCATATTAGACTCATAGTAGATATTTAAACCTTAATAATCAAAGGAAGTAGAGGGGCGAGACACCTGTACTGTTTGGGTCAACAGCTATTGTCATTGTTCTGCGAACAACTCCTTAAGCTTCTCTTCGAGCTCATGACCATGAATGTCTTTCGCAATGATGACACCGTCCTCATCCACAAGAAAGTTTTTAGGGATTGCCGTGATGGAGTACTCTTGGGCAATTTTGTTGGAATACCCATCGACTGTAGATACATTGATCCAGATTCTGTTGTCCTCGTTAATCGCTCGAACCCATCGGTCTTTTTGATACTCAATACCAAAGCCGAAAATTTCGAACCCGGAGGGGTGGTACTGTTCATACATTCTTATTAAGTGATCACTTTCTGACCGACAGGGACCACACCAACTACCAAAAAAATCTATTAGGGTGTACTTGCCAAGATTATCATAAAGAGACCGCTCCATGCCAGATGTATCGGGGGCGACTATTTCTGAAACTTCGCCGCCGAGGGAAACCTGCTTTAAAATTCTAACTTTCTCTGATACCAGTTCTGCAACCTCAAGCCCTTTATGCTCTTCAGCAAAATCAGCGGCCAGCTGTTCATAGTAATCCAAATGTTTATCACCATTCCAGCGAACCATAGTCGGATAGATCGCGATTGAAGTTCCCATCTTCTTAACCGGATGTATTAGGGTATCACGATAAGCTGCTTCTGCCTTCAATACCCGGTCCCCAAGATTTTCAATTTGTTCAGCATCTTCCGGGTTATCTTCAGCAAGCAAATCGTCTAATTGTCCTCTTATGGGGTACACTGTTTCTTCCAAAACCTCCATTCTGAACGCCTCATATTCTTCAAAAAGTTCTGTGTCCGGCGAACCAGATACGTCATATTCCCTTTCAGAGGGAATATTCATTGTAATGTGTTGCCCAGAATCAGCAATGAAGGGTATTTGCAGGGAGTCATGAATACGCAATCGGTAATAATGAGGCTCAAGACTATAGGATGCTGAAAACGAACGGTCGGCATCTACCAACAAGGTATCCACGATATCAAACTGATTTGCGTTTAACCCCTTTGCTTGTTGCAGCAGCACATGCTCGGTATCGATGTTATTTAGGGTTCCTTCCACAGAAAATACCGTTTCATTTTGTTCCGTAGTACAGGAGAAACATAGTATTATTGAAGCCACCAGTGGTATGAGAGACGTCTTGGAAATCACGATATATTGATTATATGATATTAGAAATTGATTCAGCCAACAAAAGTGCACACCTATTCCATGTTTAACCCAATATAGATAATGCCTTGGAGGTCTTTACAAATATAAGGCTGTTATAGTTCGTTAAACCTTGCATAAAATGTTAGTGGCTGCAAAGTGTCATCGAAGAACTGCTGATGAATTTAATGATAATACATGTAGTAGGTTAGTAAGATTGCTAACATGTTGTATGTCCCATGAGCTATTATCGATGCCGTTAACCGTTTGGTATATAAGAATAACACGGTATAAGCAATAGTTGGAATTAAAATGTCAACCCATCCCAACGTATCTGACGGTAAATGTCCGATAGCAAAAAATGCAATTGATAATACGGCAGCAGTATATAGTCCAGTCTTTGGATTCTTAAATAGGTCTTTTAGTACATTAATGAAGTAACCTCGGTTAAAAATTTCTTCGGTGATACCACCCCCAATGACACCCAAGGCTATAAACGAAAACGTACCTACTAATGTACCATCAAACATTGAGAGCATTTGAGTGATATCTGCCCTTTCTGCTCCACCTGTATTGGGGATGATCCATCCGAATTGCAAAGCTGTCCAGATCAACCCGACTAATAATCCAAGGAGGCTATCGGTTTGCCAATGCTTGCCAGACCAACCGATATAATGGAAATCTTTATTTAATAATCCGAGTGAAAAATAGATTAATGAACCAACAGCAATAAGTTGGAAAAGTGCGATAAACAATAAGTTTACTCCTGTAAGACCACCGTTAATTTTTGTGATTCCAAAAAATAAGTTTGGGAGTGCAAATAGAATAAATCCTGCAACTATAGTAGAAATAAAAATAACAAGGGCTTTTTTCTTACTAATGGTTCTGTCGTCTATTTTTACCATTTAATGAATGCTTAGTTCTTTGATTAAAAGCCTCTACGGAATAATATTTTACGTTGTTGCATATACATGCCAGAAGGATTTTATGAGTTAATACATATGAAGAGCTATAAGCTTTGTTTACTCCATATAGAAATCATGGCAGGTATTTGAATCCTGAGATCCAAAAAGGGAAGAGTTACTCAGTAGTATGTTTTAGGCAGAGTATCTATATCACATCCGATGAAATATCCAACAATAGGATGGAGAGTTTAATTACTTTTGATCCAGCTTACGCTGTGTTAGGAAAGAAATCATCCATATAATTGCCCAGCCAACGCCCGCATACCACCATTGAAAACCCAGGAGGGTAGCCGTATTTATGGCATAAAGCAGGTGTGTAAACCAGTCAGGGGCTGATGTTTGGGTTTTATTCATCATATTCATAAACCCATCACCAAAATAGACCAAGAGTTTTGTAAACAGCAGTAATCCCGTATATCCCCATACAAGACCACTTAAAATGGTGTTAGATGTAAGAACGGCAGCAACAATTACGCCTGTTGCAAGAAGGTCAACGATCACATCTTTAAGCCAAGACATAAGAAACTATCCTTTGTTAGATGGTAATTCTAAAGCATCCAATTAAAGAATAGTAAGACTCTTTATCCAAACTAATTCACTGGAACTTTTTCCGATATCATCTCTGCGCATCGAACTCTTTAGGGTCCACCCGTCTTTGGGGGAAGTTGCATTAACGAGATACCCTTCGATATGAATAATATGTCCTTCTCGAAGATCATTTATCTTGTCACGAACAGCCTTAGTTGAGCCAATGAGATGCATATTTGAAGCATGTTGCCACATCTGCTGTTTTTCGAGGGGAGGGGCTGCCATTTCCCAGTAGAACGAGCGGTCGGATTGTCGGACCAGCAGAGAACTTAAATTCCGTTCATCAGACATCGGTCCCCAGCCTACCACAACATCGGTAGGGATAAGATCAGCATACTTATCAAAGTAGTAGTTTTTAATGGAAAGTACGCGGGCCTCAAGATTGATGGTTGCTTTAGGAGTAATCTTAAATCCTTTATAGGCAAATGTATCTGCATTATATGTGGCTTCCTGAACCGGAGTTTCAGGAGCTACTACACCCGGTCCATGCTCAACCGGTCGCGTATCCCAGTAATAATAGATGCCGCCTATCAGCAATACAATAAAAAGTAAATGTTTAATCATAATAGTGTCCCATTTCTATCATGTTTACATACTCAAGATAGTACAATCGCTGTTTGTTACAAGTTAAAATGGCTTTAAGAAGGTTAGGCCTTTCTAAAAATTGACCGAAATCCCTGCCTGCCAACTCCTTCCGGGAGCTGGCTCAAAATATCTTCCGCCAAAAGCATTTACCGAAACAGAACCGTTATATCGAGTATCAAAAATATTATCAATATTCATAAACGGCTGCACTTCAACGCTTTGGGAGCGAAATATTTCTTGAAAGCTAAATGAAGCATCAAAAACGTTATAGGCTTCATTTTCGGCTGTGTTGAGATTATCGGCCATATAACTACTTATATGCTTATAGGTTAGAGACAACGAAAAGTTCCCGGGTGTCCAGTGGAATTGGCTATTGAATCGAAAGGGAGCAATGCCAGGCACTTCATTGTCTGATAGTGATTCCCCTTGAGGAGTTTGCGCTTCTTTAAATGTAGCCTCGGTGATGGTTGTATTTCCTGATAGGGTTATATCTCGATGTACGTTCCAGCTGAGGGTTGCTTCCAGCCCGGTATGATGGGTTTTTCCCTGGTTTCGATAATAGGTGGGGCCATCGGTTTGGAGCTGATAGGGGAACAGCAAATCGTCGATCCAAAGTCGGTAAAACGTGAGGTCGTAGGTTAAGTTTTGTGGAAGAATGCTGCCTCTGATGCCTGTTTCAATACCGACTGTTTGCTCGGGCTTTAAGTTGGGATTAAAACCATTGCCACCACTCGGACGATTAACTAATTCAGTGGTAGTGGGTGCTTCAAATGAGGTGCTTAGATTGATAAATATGTTTTGATTCCCCGGCTGATAGTTTATGCCTACATTGGGACTTAACGACTCAAACGTACGACTTCCGGATTGGTCGGCGGTAGGGGCATCGGTATTAAAAGTGATACGGTCGTAGCGTAATCCGCCCAGGATATTAAAGTTGTTGATAGAATAGGTGGCTGTTGAAAACAACGCCTGATTCCAAACCTGCTCAACCTGATCGACGGTTGTAGCCCCTCGTCTGGCATCACCTACATTTTCAAACTCTTCACGATCATCATGTTGAAACTTGGTTTCGACACCTACTTTAACTTTGAGTTGTTCCCAATCTTTATCAAAAGTCGTTCGCAATCCACCCGCCGAACGTTGAACGGTAATAATTCCAAAGGGCAGGGGATTCGATAAATCACGATAAATGCCATAACCGGTAATATCGAGGGTGCCAGTATCGGTTTCAAGCATATATGAAACACCTGCTTGCTGTTGGGCTATCTGCTTACCGGCTCCTGCATCTACAAAAGAAGATACCGCATTGGTAGGATTATTTTGAGCATCCTGGGCCGTTAGGGCGCTCGGATGCTGAGCTTTGGGCATATTGATAGTGGCTGCCTGGTATTGGAGCCGGCTCTTGGAAGTGAGGTTGACAGATCCGGTAATGCCTGACCGAAATACCTGGGCAGCACTGTAATCCCGAAAACCATCCGTGTTTAAATAGCTTGTGTATCCATTAACCTGGTGGTTGGAGCCCGAAACGGAAAATTGTCCCTCAACTTTCTGGGTGCCATAGGATCCCGCCATCGTTTTCAATCTAAGATTACTCCCTTCATTAGATGGAGGGTTTGTTGACAGATATAATACGCCACCACTGCTGTTTCCCCAATAAGTAGCCGCAGGCCCCCGTAGTAATTCGGCCCGACGAATAAAGGCCGGATCAACGATATTGAGCATCGTTTGTCCATCGGCAACGGTAAGTGGCATGTCGTTTAATACCACCTGTACGCCCCGAACGCCAAAAGCAGCACGCCATCCCACCCCTCGAATTGTTAGTCGTTCTCCTAAGGCATAATTTTGTCGATCACTAACCCAAATGCCCGGCATTTGCTGACTTATATCTTCGAGTGAGAGGGTAGCACTGCCATTAATTTCATTCAGATCTTTTGATAGGGTGCTCAATGCTACAGGGGCTTCTGCCGAAGTTACCACGGAGTGCATCGCGGTAACTTCGATAGGATCCAGATCCACCTTTAAACTATCATCGACTTCTTGGGCAATAATAGCCGCAGGGCTCAAGAGGAAACAAAAAAATAATAGAACTAAAAAAGAGTTGTTGCTATCTGTTCTTTTATTAAGGCAAAATGGTAAAAGTTGATTGATCATAACTATGGTCAAAGGTTTAAAACATCAGCGAATTCAGTGGTGACAACAAAGGGAAATAAAAAGGCATTCCTTTTAAAGGGTAATGTCAGCAATAAATTTTCTTACATTTTCGACAAATATTTACTTCTTTCATGTAACACAGATAGGGGAAATGACGTACTTGTATGGTGATGAGAAATATTATTAAACATCTGCATAAAAACTACTTCGAAGTTGCGGCTTTTAGCATAGGCCTGATCTTGCTGGCTTTCATGGATCCTAATACGACAACAGGTCCGGGATTATGTCTGTTGGAAAACTTGGGATTTCAATATTGTCCGGGAGATGGATTGGGGCATTCCATATCATTTTTCTTTCGAGGTGAGTTTAGTAATGCATTGCAATCCAATATATTAGGACCTTTTGCCGTATTTATTATAGGTGGAAGAATTATATATATAGTATATAAAAACAGTTTAAATCATAACAAAATATTATAAGTATTATGGCTAATGTAATTGATTATTTACCAGAGCTTGAAGGGGATGAAGCCGCCTATATTTCCAAGGTGATGGAATCGATGGATGAGAAGACAGCTGATCGCTTTACCAGGGTGTATCGAGCGCGGAGAAAAGATCCACAAACTGTTTTATTAACAGCACTTGTTGGATTTTTTGGCGTAGCCGGTATCCATCGATTTATCGTTGGCCAATTGGGGATGGGACTATTGTATCTCTTTACTGCAGGACTCTGCTTTATCGGAACCATTGTGGATGTCATCAATTACAAGAACTTGGCCTTTGAGTATAACCGAGAAGTGGCCCGCGATGCTGTCTCATTAATTCAATAACAAGCATCAGGGGTTACAGACCAAATATCCGATTTACATTAAATCCAAACCGGAAATCACCGGCCCAGAATTGTTCTCGATTTTGGGCCATTACATATTGTTCCAAATGCCAGCGGGTAGAGGTAAAGAACATCTGAAAAACATGTCCACCAGTTTGGATATTAAGTCCAAGCGAAAATGCGTTATTTGTATCGGGATTTTTATCTCCCAGTACTGGATAATATTCTGTAATTAACGAATAACGTTCTGATAGATTAATCTGGGCACCCATTCCCACGGCAAATAGGTTGTTTACATTTCCTGCCGCTACGGTACTAAAATGTCCATACATGGGCGACAGCTGCAGACGTAGCTGTTCATTTAGTTTTTTGGATACTATAGCCGATACCAACGTGCTGATATCATCTTCGAAAGGTTGACGATTTTCTTGTGTTATGATTCCCAGATCCCCCTTGAGTGATATACTTAGTGGCACTTCACCATTGGTATTTTGGCGTAACAAGGCGTATTTAGTTCGTAAATCAACAACGTTAAACAGGGAAGAACGACCAATCCCAACCGACCATTTATCAGAAAGCCCAATATCAATCCCAAGACGCACATTTTGAATATTATCTAACCCAAAGAAATTTTGGATGGGTCTCGTCGTAGCAATCCCAAAACTGTGCATGATCGTTACATTTAAATTACCGCCTTCGAGCTGTTCAGTAGTGGCTTGAGAAACAAGGGTAGGAGTCCAAAATGTTTCTACAGGTTCTACGACTCTGGCCCGCTCCCTTTCCATTTGAGCTTTGCTTGGCACAATAGATACGAGCAAAAAGAATAAAAGGAGTACGGTTGATTTCTTTGAAGTCATAGCAAATAGATTAAACAGGGGTTAAGGTCGCTGATATCGACACATCTATCATTTCGCTAACACGATAAAATAAAATACCGGGTGGTTCAATATTATAATCCTCCATGTTGAGGGTCCACGAAGCGTTTATTTTCAGGCCATTGGGAGTCTTTTTAAGCGTGCCAGTAATAGAAGTCTTGTTCGAAACCCCGTGAACCGTAAATTCTCCTTCTACCGTTACGTCTTGCGGATCAGTATTTTCCAAATCAATTTCTGAATTAATTTTGCCATAGAACTCAGCAAAAGGGTGTTTCTCAGCTTCCAGAGTTCGTAACATATCATTATCACGTTTATTAATTCCGGTTTTTAACGTGTTCACGTCTACATAAAAATCTACGATACTATCGGAGAAAGTAATTTTACCTACCAAATGATCTGACTCTCCGGTAAAGGAATGCAGGGGAACTGAAGAATCAAATTCAACATGTCCTTTTTCAGTCATATAGCTTTGCGATTGTCCAGATGCCACAGTTGGAGAGCATAACAGGCCAATAAATATGATCAATATGAAAGTCAATTTATTCATCATAAATTTCTGTTATTGGTGAGTTTTGGGATTAGTTGTCAGGAGCCCCATCTTCAATCCAGGCCCTGATAGAATCAATATCTGCCTGAGATAACGGGTCACGTTGGTAGGGCATACGTTCACCTCTTTCAGGACTGGGTTCAATTTTATCAATAAGCGGACTTTCATCAGGGTTATCGGGATTGATAACCAGCTCCTGATATTGGTTGCCCTCACTGTTAACAGCATTTTGATACGAACTCAAATTAACACCACTTTCCTGCGTGCCGGAGTCGTGACAACCACTTGTAGCACAATTGCCTTGAAAGATAAGCTCTATATCCTGAGAATAACTAACATTTCGATTTGGATCAGGGTCTGGATCAGGATCGGGGTCCGGTCCGGTGCTGGAATCTCCACCACATCCCGATAGCAGTAACCCAAACGAAATAATTAATGTCCCAAAGAATGCTTTATAACTTCGTCGGCTAATAGTACAAAACCTATTATCTTTTTTTGAGAATATTGTTGTACTCATAATTGTGCCCTGATTTTAATTTACATTTATGCCGCTCGATTAGGGAAGATTGTAGTTAACTGAAAAAAGTGATCCCATGGAGTATAGCTTTACATTACCCCAACCCACTTCCTGGATGGGTACTTTTAAAAAGGGTTCTATACGAATGCTCATATTGTTACTGATATCCTGTTCAAATCCCACTGAAACCATAGCATTACTCATCCAGTGACGAGTACCAGTGCGCTCTTGCCAACGGTCTGGCTGACCAGAACTGTTATAACCACTGTATTTAAATTGATATTCTTCATTCAGCATAATGTAAGACGAGACCCCGCCTGAGGCATATAATCGGGAATGGTCAAAATGTAGAACGTTATATTTTAAGCTGATGGGGATGTCTATAATCAAACACTGAGCGATCGTCTCATCAGGAACAGCACCATACGACCAGTAGCCTTCGGGCGGACTATAATCATTTCCACGAGCTGTGTACTGTACTTTTGAATGGATAGCTCCAGCTGATAGAGAAAGATTCCGGGAAATAGCGTATTCAACCGAAAGCCCCAGCTTATAACCCGGATTGTGGAAGTTAGAAATTCCTCCAACAGTACTTATATCAGGTCCCCCCATGATACCAACCGTAAATTTAGATTGTGAACGTGGGGCCAACTCTGTTTGGCTATTTAAACCGCCCGGAGCACGATTTTCATTAGTACTAATACCTTTATTTGAGGAAAAATCACGTTGATTATAAACCGACTCTAAACTCTTGGCAGAATGATTGAGAGCTTCTCTATCTACATCAATTTCAGATGTATAAGCAAGTAAGCTGCCTGTGATTAGAGGAGGAGGTTCTGATAGGTCCGCCAAACCTATTGTCTGTTGTACACGTGGAGAGGTTGCCCCCTCATTTTCTGACGTACCAGCATCATCTGAGGTACTATTTTGAAAGTGATCTACGAACCCATCCGACTCTTGGTTATCATTAGCCCCTTCATCAGAAGCCGATTGAGATTCGTTACCCGGAGTTGAAAAATCAAAAAGGTCATCAACTAAAATATTAAATGGAGGATTTTCTGGATTCGTGACCCGCTCATTGGTTGTTAATCGTTCATTTAGTTGATTGATCTTTTGCTGCTGTTGATAAGTAACATAAGCTAATATCGAAAATAGAAATACCAGTGCTGCAGCAACTGCATAACGTTTCCAAAAGCTCTTTTTACTATGATCAATTGCATCGAGCTGACCCTCAAGCTTGAGCCAATCTTCTTCCCGGTATTGTATGTCATAATCCTGGAGCTTCTTTTCGAAAAACTCTTCCAAAGGATCATTATGTTTTTTGTTTGCCATAACGTTAGATAAAACTTTTCTCTATTATTGCCTGCAGATTTTTCTTGGCTTTGGATAGGTTTGATTTAGACGTCCCAACAGCAATACCAAGCATTTTAGCAATTTCTTTATGTTTAAATCCTTCAATTACATAGAGATTAAAAACCGTCCGGTATGCAGGTGACAACTGTTGAACCATCCCAATGATTTCATCATACGATATACCACTTAGGATTTCCTCTTTTTTAGCTTGTTTATGTTCAACCGATTCGAAATCTGTTTTTTCAACCTCACTTTGTGTTTTGTGGTAATGATTGATCGCGGTGTTAACAATAACTCTGCGTAGCCAAGGTTTAAAAGGACGGTTTATATCATATTTGTCGATGTTAGAATAAACTTTCATAAACGCATCATTAAGTACTTCAACAGCTTCTTCTCTCGAGTTGGTATACCTCAGCGTAATGCTCATGCCATAGGCATAAAACGTTTTGTAAAGCTCCTTTTGACTTTTCCGCTGCCTCTTACGACAGCCTTTTATGATATCGTCAATCAAGATTGAACCTATCCCGTTATAATTTTCCGCTCTCAATTAATGATACAAGGATTTTAGACAAATGGTTGCCTCGGAAATGAAATTAATTTTAAACGGGAGTAGGACACTAAGGAGGGATGGGTAAAATAAGAAGCTCCCAACCGGTCAAGGCTGGGAGCTTTTTCTTTAGGGCATTTGGAGCTTAGAAACTCCAAATTGTTGCTCTTCCACTCGGCTACTACGATTACCAAACGGTTTTGTTACACCAGAATCATCATAAAATTTTTAACTTCAGATATTGTTATTCCTAATACGGAGACCGTATATTGAGCACTCAAAAATTTTAACATAATCGTTTTTATGAGATCCGGAAATCCAACGCTTAGCGAAAAGACATTCCAAAATATTGATAGCACAACCAGTACTTCTGAAGGAGCCATGACGGTCAGCGGTACAATTAATAAAACAGGCATGCTTTTCCTCGTTTTATTAATAGGTGCCACTATTAGCTGGTATCAACCTTCACAGCTATTTATATGGGGCGGCGCCATCGGAGGTTTTATTTTGGCAATGGTTACCATCTTCAAAAAAGAATGGTCACCGTTTACAGCTCCTGCTTACGCCGGGCTTGAAGGCTTATTTTTGGGCGGCATTTCCGTCATGTACGAAGCAGCATATTCAGGAATTGTTTATAACGCCATCTTATTAACACTCGGCGTTTTTGCTGCTATGCTTATTGCCTATCGCTCGGGTTGGATCAACGTTACACAGAAATTCCGAACAGGAGTTATGGCAGCAACCGGGGGCATCTTTTTAGTATATATTGCCAGTTTTGTCTTAAGCTTTTTCGGAATTAACATCAGCTTAATCCACGGTAATGGGCTTATGGGTATTGGGTTTAGCTTAATTATCGTTGGAGTAGCAGCGCTTAACCTGGCACTTGATTTTGATATGATTGAAAAAGGGGCAGAAGCTCGAGCTCCTAAATATTTCGAATGGTATACTTCATTTGGACTCATGATTACACTTGTCTGGCTTTATATCGAAATGCTTCGACTGTTGTCTAAAATACAGCAGCGTTAATTACTTTAGGAGTTACTCATTTTGTTTAAGAATAGATTTATACCTCTATCCCGAAGTGAATTTATCGGCGGCCTTCTGTTATTGTTGATAGTTACTTTTTTAGTTGCTGGATTGCGATGGGCTGTATTGTATAATGGCGAAGCTATTTCACCAAAAGGAACAGCCCATCTATATTTAGAAGAAACAACTGATCTCGGGGAATTATCGAGTATACTGGCTGACCCATCCTACATCACCAGTGAGGAGGAGCTAAAATGGGCCGCGAACTTGCTGGGATGGAGAACGTTTCAAAGCGGCCACTACTTAATTGATAAACCATATGGATACGAGGAATTCCTTTCAAAATTAGCACGCGGCATTCAAGATCCCGTCAATGTTACAATATTACCAGGTCGACCCGAGGGAGATATTGTCCAACGCGTAGCTAATCAACTCAAATTTGACTCCCTATCTTTTCATCAAACTGTTCGAGATTCGAGCCTTTTAGCAGAACTCAATTTAGCCCCTAAAGATGTTATCGGCCGACTTTATCCCAACACCTATTCCGTATATTGGACCATTACTCCTAATGATTTCTTCAAACGTATCTACAGGGAGTTTAATAAAGCCATAATTGAAAAGCACCAACAGCAATTTAGTGAATTGGACCGATCTGTTGATGAAATTGTGACGTTGGCCTCAATCGTTGAATGGGAAGCCCAAAACCGGGAAGAGAAGAAGACTATCAGTGGCTTATACTGGAATCGACTGAACAGGGGAATGCGTCTGCAGGCCGATCCGACAGTGAACTTTGCTGTAGGGGAACGTCGTCGTTTGTTATATGACGATTACCGCATTGACCATCCCTATAATACATATCAGTACCGGGGTTTGCCCCCGGGACCTATTACTAATCCCGATGCTGAATCTATAAAAGCAGCCTTATATCCCGAAGACCATGACTACCTTTACATGGTGGCTACACCTGATGGGGAACACGCCTTTTCGAAGACCTTTGAAGAGCACAAACAGAAAAGTGCTAAGTGGCGGCAATGGCTACAGGAACAATACCGCATTAAGCGTATGAAGGAGCAAAATTCAGATTAATCCTGTTTTAAAACAGGCCGTATCCCACCTTTAGAGATCTCGAATATTTTAACTTCTTGATTGATGTGTGTTCCTTTAAAATCAATATTGCTAATCAAGCCTTCGTATTTTCCCTGTTGTTTTAATGCATTTTTTAAATAAACGGGATTACCAATGCGATTAAGTGTTTGCAACACATAACTGGCAACGTCATACCCAATCATGGCAAAGCGATCAGGCTCAGTGTCAAACCGCTGTTTATACCGTTTTTTAAACTGTGTAACAGCTTCATTTTTTTGGTTGACATAGTAACTTTCCGAAAAGTAGATAGGCTGATTTTCAAGCTGGATTTCCGGGATATCAAAATTGCCCCATTCCTGGGAACCCAAAACAGGTATATTGCTACCCATAGCCTCTAAATCGACTAACAATAACTCCGCAAGGGTAGAGGCAGCCTGTCCTGTAAATGGCGCATAGATACCATCCAGATAATGGTAATTGCCCAAGCTATCAATTTTTGTACTGTCAGTGGTAAAGTATTTGGTATAATCAGTAAGGTCGAATCCTTGAGATTTTAAATCCTCAACAAAAAAATACGAAACCTTTGCTCCCAGCTTTTCAGCTCGTTCACGGAAAGCAAAAGCCGAGGCTTCCCCTAAAGAGTTTTTCTCTGCCAATACGGCTAAGGTATCCATGCTAAGGCTCTGCACCGCATATTCTGCCATTTTCCGTCCGTGAGAAGTAAAGGTAGGATTTACTTGATAAACATACGGATTGTCGACGTTCAACGTATCAGAGTTTGCCAGAGGAGCAATAAGCGGAATTTGATATTGTTCGGCCAAGCCTGCCATTACCTGGGCGGGTTCAGAAAACAAGGGACCCAAAATGGCATCTACATTATAATTCCAGGCTAAGTTAGTCATTGCATGTCCTGCTGAATCCATGTTTGCTGCCGTATTCTGATGCCGAATAAAGGCTTTTTTATCAGCATGTTGTCGATTGAATTCCTCAGCGGCTAATACGTATCCAAAATGAAGCCCTTGGGCAACCTGCAACTCAGAACCAGCATTTTCATGCGCAGGAAGGGCGGCCCCGATATCATAGATAATTCCTTGTGGAGTTTCAGTCCGTCGACCATACCGTTGTTCTGTAGCATAATTTACTGAATCAGAAATAACTTCACGCAACTCTCGCATGGCATTACTGGCGGTATCAATCTTTGTTTTAACCAGCTGATCGTACAGCGTGCGTGCATCTTTAAGTGGAACTTTCCCAATAACTGATTCGATCAGATCGAACTTTGTTTGAGGTGATTTTGCTTGTTGAAATGCCTTTTTACGTTGATCGAGCGTTAAAAAGGCAAGAATTTCATTATAAAGCTGACGTCCATCGTTTACCACCTGTGTTTGAACTTCGTTCTGCTGCAAGTCGTAAAGCTGATTTAATGCATCGCCATAAAGTCCAAGCTGGAAGTTAACCAAGGCTGAGGTAAATTGCGCTTCCAGATAAATATCGTCATTTGATTGCTGATCAACCTGATTTAAATATGTTTTAGCTGTTAGGTATTGTCCGAGGCTATAATATGCTTTCCCCGAATACAGTCGTGCTTCAGGAGTTTCCAGACTGTTAAAAACTTGTACCGCATCTTCAAACTGCCCCTGTTGATAATATTCTACACCTTCATCAAAAGATTGAGCCAAAGTTACTGCAGGCCATACCGTTAAGATCGCGATGATCACAAAAAAGAATGCATAGAAAAAGTTTCGAATCGAAGTGTTCATAATAATCTGTCAGCTAATAGTTTTATAAGCAGTATGCATTATACTAACTCTCTTGATCCATTTTTGTTCATAGATTATTCCCATTCGATGGTTGACGGTGGCTTTGAGCTCACATCATACACCACGCGATTGATGCCTCGAACTTCATTGATAATCCTGTTAGAGACATGTGCCAAAAATGGGTGGGGCAGATGGGCCCAGTCGGCCGTCATACCATCAACGCTGGTAACGGCCCGCAACCCAATAGTAAATTCATAGGTACGCTCATCTCCCATAACACCTACACTTTGCACTGGCAATAGCACAGCAAGAGCCTGCCATACTTCATCATAGAGATCATTTTTACGGAGTTCACTGATAAAAATATCATCAGCCTCACGAAGAATATCCAATTTGGGACGATCTACGTCCGAAATAACCCGAATGGCTAAACCCGGCCCGGGGAAGGGATGACGCTTGATAAAGTTTTCGGGAATTCCCAACTCTCGCCCCACATTGCGGACTTCATCCTTAAAAAGTTCGCGAACCGGTTCAATAAGGTCAAGGTTCATCTCCTCAGGTAAACCACCTACGTTGTGATGTGATTTGATTGTGGCCGAAGGCCCTTTAAAGGAGATACTTTCGATTACATCTGGATAGAGTGTACCCTGCGCCAAATATTTATACGAATTATCGTGAGCGATCGCATCATCAAAAACTTCAATAAATGTCTCCCCAATAATCGTACGTTTCTCTTCGGGATCTACAATGCCTTTAAGACGTTCTAAAAATTTGTCACTGGCATCAATACCTTTAACAGGTAGGTGCAACTGCTCTTCATAGAGTTCCAATACATTTTCAAACTCATTCTTGCGAAGCACACCGTTGTCAACAAAAATACACTGCAGCTGATCGCCAATAGCTTTGTGAACAAGTGTTGCCACAACCGTAGAATCAACACCACCACTAAGGCCACAAATTACACGATCATCCCCAACCTTTTCACGAATTTCTTCGATGGTTGACTCTATAAATGAATGGGCCGTCCAGCTACCTTTGAGGTTGCAGATACCATATACAAAATTTTTAAAGATCTGCTTGCCATGTACGGTATGGACAACCTCGGGGTGGAATTGTACTCCATAAATTGGGTGTTCGATATGTCGTACAGCGGCCACTTGGGCATTATCGGTATGACCAATAATAGTGTATTGATCAGGCAATTCCTTTATATGATCTCCGTGACTCATCCAAACAACGGATTCTTCGGGAATCCCTTTCAAAAGGTCGGAACTGTCGTCAACAATAAGCTCTGAACGTCCAAATTCTCGGCGTTCAGCTTTTTCCACGCTACCTGGAATTTCGCTATGTGCCAAAATTTGAAGCCCATAACAGATACCAAGGGTAGGAACATCCCAGTCAAAAATATCCTCATTGAGACCAGGAGCATTTTCATCGTTAACACTACTGGGGCCACCCGATAAAATCACACCACGGGGCGGATTATCCGAAAAGTTAGAAAGATCTTTATTAAAAGGATGGATTTCGCAATAGACATTAAATTCGCGAACTCTACGGGCAATAAGTTGTGTATATTGTGATCCGAAATCGAGTATTAGAATCCAGTCTTGGGGACGGTGTTGCATAATCAGATAAGGAGAAAATAAAAAGGCACCCTCGAGGGGTGCCATTAACATTTAAGCGACGATTTCTTCGTATTCTTCGGCCGACATCAGCTCATCGAGCTGTGACTCATCAGCTATCGAAATTTTAACCATCCAGCCATCCCCGTAGGGATCGTCGTTAACGAGTTCTGGTTCCATTTCGAGTTGCTCATTGATTTCCACAATTTCTCCACCGATAGGAGCGAAGAGTTCAGAAACCGTTTTCACTGCTTCAACCGTTCCAAACACTTCATCCTGATCAAACTCGAAGCCTTCCGGTTCAATTTCGACAAATACAATATCACCAAGCTCACTCTGGGCAAAATCAGTAATGCCAACCGTAGCCGTACCGTCGCCATTATCTTTAATCCATTCGTGTTCTTTGGTGTATTTCAGATCAGTGGGATAGCTCATATTAGTAGGTTAAATCAGTTTACAGGGTTATATTTAAACTCTTCCAAGTACTTCGTATTGAAAGTACCGTTTTTGAAGTTTTCATCATCCATCAGTTGGATATGATAAGGAATAGTGGTTTTAACTCCTTCGATGATAAACTCTTCAAGCGAACGCTTCATGCGTTTTATAGCATCTTCGCGGGTTGGAGCGCTTACAATCAACTTACCAATCATTGAGTCGTAATTGGGCGGAATTCGGTATCCAGCATAAGCATGGGTATCAACCCGAACACTATGACCGCCAGGAGTGTGAAACACTTCAATTTTTCCAGCAGAAGGACGGAAGTTATGTTCAGGATCTTCTGCATTGATACGGCACTCAATAGCATGTCCACGCATTTTAAGCTCCTTTTGCTCAAGCTCATGTCCCGCAGCCGCTTTAATTTGCTCAGCAACGAGATCATAGTTGGTAATTTCTTCCGTCACCGGGTGCTCAACCTGGATTCGTGTATTCATCTCCATGAAATAGAAATTCTTGTCTTTGTCGACCAAGAATTCTACCGTCCCGGCTCCTTCATAATCTACCGCTTTCGCTGCATTAATAGCAGCCGTTCCCATTTCTTCGCGCAGTTCTGGTGTCATTAGGGGAGAGGGCGCTTCTTCTAAAATCTTTTGGTGCCGCCGTTGCAGAGAGCAATCACGTTCACCTAAATGAATAACATTACCATGCTGATCGGCCATAATCTGGATCTCAACATGGTGTGGATCTTCGACAAACTTTTCGATATAGACGTCGGGATCATCAAAAGCCGTTTCAGCCTCATTTTTACACATGCTGTATGCATTTTTGAGGTTGGCTTCTTCGTGCACCACACGCATACCACGACCGCCGCCGCCGGAAGAAGCCTTGATAATACAGGGATAGCCAATTTCTTGGCAGATCTCCCGAGCCTCTTCCAAGCTCTCAACAACGCCCTCACTACCCGGCACCGTTGGAACACCACTGTCTTCCATAGTTTCCTTAGCCATTGATTTATTTCCCATAGCATCAATACTTTCAGCAGCAGGACCAATAAACTTAAGGTCGTGCTCTTTACAAATGCGTGAGAACTCACCTTTTTCGGATAGAAAACCATATCCGGGGTGAATGGCGTCTGCGTTAGTAATTTCTGCAGCAGCTAAAATATTTGGAATTTTAAGATAACTATCCTTGCTCGGAGCGGGTCCAATACAAACAGCCTCGTCAGCAAACTTCACATGCAGACTGTCACGGTCGGCTGTAGAAAATACAGCCACCGTTGGAATTCCCATTTCTTTGCAAGTACGAATAATACGAAGTGCAATTTCGCCTCTGTTGGCGATAAGAATTTTATTAAACATGAATTTATCTACTGATTTTACCCGATGATAAAGAGCGGTTGATCGAATTCTACGGCTTCGCCATCCTCAACAAGGATTTTCTTGACTTCACCGGAGTATTCAGATTCAATTTCATTCATAATCTTCATAGCCTCAACGATACACAAGGTCTCACCTTTCTCCACAGAATCACCAACTTTTACAAACGGGTCATCGTCAGGAGAGGGGGATCGATAAAAAGTACCTACTATAGGAGACTTAACGACATCGCCCGAAGGTTCATCGCCACCTCCAGATTCTTCAGCAGACTCACCACCTCCACCAGCTGGCGCCTGTTGGGGCTGCTGAGGGGGTTGCTGTACCGCCTGTTGTTGAGGTTGAGGCTGAGCCGGAACCTGATACTGCACCGGCATTTGTGGGGCCGATGATTCCTTGATATCCGGTTTCTTCTTTACCTTAATCTTAAAATCCCCTTCTTCAATAGACACTTCATTGACTTCACTTTCTGCAATGAGATCCAGAAGATTTTCAATGACTTTTAAATCCATAATAGTTTATGAGTAGTTAATTTGATGTTACTCGTTCAATATATTCTGATGTTCGGGTATCTACTTTTATTTCTTCACCTTCATTAATAAATAGCGGAACTTGTACGGTAGCACCCGATTCTAACGTAGCAGGTTTACTTCCTCCGGTAGCAGTATCGCCTTTAAGACCCGGACGCGTTTTAGCTACTTTTACTGTGATATGATCTGGCGGCTGTGCATACAGTACCTCTTCGTTATCAACGTCAATAACCAACGTACATTCCTGTCCTTCGGCTATAAATTCTGCTTTTTTTACATTTTCTCCAGATACAGGGAGCTGCCGGTATGTTTCGCCGTGCATAAAATAGTGCAGATTCCCATCCTTATAGAGAAATTGGTACGGCTGATGCTCAACCCGAATCTCTTCCACATCTTCGCCGGAACGGAATTTCTTCTCAATATTCTTTTCGTTGACTACCCCTTTTAATTTTGTGCGTAAAAAAGCACCGCCTTTACCAGGTTTAACATGCTGGTAGTCCACAATTTCGTACAGCTCATTATTAAGCTGTATTACCATTCCAGTTCTAAAATTTGATGTCGAAACTTTTGCCATAAGTTGTATTAATAATCTTCAAAAATTAGTGCCGAAAAATACGAGGAGCCGAGAAGGATAACAAGCCTTAAATTATATCCAGACCAGACAGTAAGTTATAAAGGATAGCCAGGGGAGCAATCACCTTAATAAAGATTGGCCATACCTTGGCAAAGATACTTGTCATGATACCTGGGTAACCATTCTCCATTTCTTTAAGAGCATTATCTGTTTTCCAATAGTATCCCAAGAAGATACAAATTAAGAACCCACCGAGGGGGAGACCCACCTCGTTAAAAATAACGACAAATACATCAATGAGGGAGGTATCGAAAGAGATAATTAGCGAAATAATAAGAACACCACCTCCAATAAGTTTAGCCGCTTTGTTACGACTCATATCGTGCTCGTCAATGGCATAGGAGACAGGAACCTCCAGCAGTGAAATTGTGGATGTAAGGGCTGCAAGGCTAAGTAAAAAGAAGAAACTGGCTCCGAAAATTAGTCCCAACAAGCCTCCAATTTCGTGAAAAAGTTCCGGAAGCACCTGGAAGATCAAGGCGACGCTGGCTAACAAGTTGCCACTTTCATCAAAAATGGGCACTCCTTGAGCCTGGGCCATATACATTGTGGGAATGATCAGAAGTCCGGCTAAAAAGGCAATTGTAGCATCTGTCAAGGTAACATATGCAGCGGCTTCGGGAATATTTTCTTTCTTGCTGAGATAGGAGCCATATGTAATTAAAGCGCCCATCCCAAGGGAAAGGGAGAAGAAAGCTTGTCCCATCGCTGAAAATATTAGCCCCGGAGTTACCATGGAAAAGTCTGGGAAGAGATATTCTTTTATTCCAACACCTGCACCAGGCTGGGTAAGAACGTAGCCAATCATAATGACAAGAATAGCAATAAGGAGTGGCATCATTAGTTTAGTAGCTCGCTCGATACCGTCACTGACGCCTCCCAAAATAATCGAGACTGTGCCCCCCATAAAAACGGTTGCAAAGACAGCGTTTATGGGACCATTTCCGGTGTCTGATATCCACGTAGCCCATTCAGACATCCCAAAGTAAAAGAAGAATTCTTCGAACACATAGCTGACTGTCCAGCCGGCAATGACGGTATAAAAGGCAAGGATCATGACACCACATAAGATCCCCCACATTCCAATAGCGGAATACATTAACTTATTATCGCCGAGAGCTTTAAAAGCCCCCACGGGATTTCGCCCAGTCTTACGTCCCATAGTCAATTCGGCCACCATCACCGGAAAGCCGATTGCAAAAGCACATAACAGATAAATGAAGAGAAAGGCGGCACCACCATTTTCAGCGACCTGAGTAGGAAATCCCCAAATGTTACCCAGTCCAACAGCTGAGCCCGCAGCTGCTAATATAAATCCCAGTTTCGAATTCCAATTTCCCCGTGAAGTTGTTGTCGAATCAGCCAAAAGTCAGATCCCCGTCGTTAATTTTGGTTTATAAGCATTAAAATAAAAGTCGCCGTAAAATGTAATGCAAGATGCTTACTTACAAGTCAAATTTTTGAAAAGATGTTAATCTATTAATGTTACGCTGAACTTGGTTAAGCATCTGTAACTCATATCGTAATAAAAAAGGTGATTTTTTTATAGACCCTGAAACAAGTTCAGGGTGACACAGCACTGATCGTTGTTACCAAAACCCTGCGGATTTAAATAAAACTATTTTATAACACTGCCTGGTTTGGCGTCAGTGTCCACAAATTTTAGTGATCCATCTTCCTCTTCGGCCATCAAAATCATCCCATTGCTTTCGACCCCCATCAACTTTTTAGGTGCCAAATTTGCTACCACAGACACTTTTTGGCCTACTATCTCATCGGGATCAAAATCATTTGCAATTCCTGAGACAATGATCCGCTCTTCAAAACCAAGGTCGACCGTTATCTTCAGAAGCTTATCAGCTTTTTCAATGGCAGAGGCGGCAATAATTTCTCCGGCCCGAAGATCCATCTTCATGAAATCCTCAAACTCCATATTCTCCTTAAGTGGTTCGTAGTTTTCTTTCGCGCTGTCTTCGTTATCTGCTGCTCGTTCTTTCAATTTATTAAGTTGTTCTTCTATTTGTTCATCTTCAATTTTTTCGAATAGTATTGCCCCCTTATTAATTGAGGAATTGCTTTCCAAGATGGAATCAGAAATAGCATCCCATGAGGAGCCATCATCGATATTAAGCTCTTTCCGTAGTTCGGCCATCTTGTTTGGCAAGATGGGATCAAACAACACGCTCAATGCCGCTGTAATCTGCAGGCAAACATGCAGCGTATTGCCACAGGTTGTGCGGTCATTTTTTCGTGTTTGCCACGGCTCCATTTCGGTAAAGTATTTATTACCAATACGAGCCAAATTCATCGTTTGAGTTATAGCCTCGCGAAGCTTAAAGTTTTCGTATGCTTTGCTTATTTTTTCTTTCTGCTTGGTGATTTCCTTAAGCGTATCCAGGTCTTTATCGGTAGGATTATCGAGCTCCGGAACTTTCCCATCGAAATAGTTCTCTGTAAAAGAAGTGGTACGGTAAATAAAGTTACCAAGCACATCTGCAAGCTCACTATTTACCTTATTCTGAAAATCTTCCCAGGAAAAGTCGGAGTCTTTTGTTTCAGGGAGATTTGTACCCAATACATATCGCATCAAGTCGGCATCAAAATCCTCCAAGTATTCATCCAGCCACACAGCCCAGCCACGAGAGGTAGAGAGCTTGTTGCCTTCTAAGTTTAGGAATTCATTAGCTGGTACATTTTTAGGCAATACATAATCGCCATGCGCCATCAGCGTGGCAGGAAACATAATACAGTGAAAAACAATATTATCTTTTCCAATGAAGTGAATAAGATCTGTTTCTTCGTCCTGCCAATAGGTTTTCCATTTCTCAGGCTCACCTTGCTGAGCCGCCCATTCTTTCGTAGCAGAAATATAACCGATGGGCGCATCAAACCAGACATACAGCACTTTGCCGTCGGCATCCTCAAGCGGAACCGGAACGCCCCAAGTAAGATCACGGGTTACTGCTCGATCCGCCAAGCCATCATTCAGCCAGCTTTTTACTTGGCCCATCACATTAGGTTTCCAGTTTTCTCGGGTCTCCAGCCATTTTTCGAGCCGCTCCTGGAAATCACCAAGCGGCAAATACCAGTGGGTAGTTTCTTTAGTCTCGGGCGTATCGCCGGTAATGGCACTCTTGGGATTTTTAAGCTCCGTAGGAGAGAGGGAGGTTCCACAACTTTCACATTGATCGCCATAGGCCTCTTCATATCCACAATTCGGACAAGTGCCCTTCACATACCGATCGGGAAGAAACATTTGGGCTTTGGGATCATAAAGCTGCTCCTCGGTCTTTTGTACAAAAACCCCATCCTCATATAGTTTCGTAAAAAACTCTTGGGATGTTTTATGATGAACTTCTGAACTGGTACGTCCGTAGTAGTCAAAATCAATACCAAAATCATCAAAAATCTGTTTGTTCTGCTCATGGAATTTATCCACAATATCCTGCGGACTAACGCCTTCTTTTTCGGCTGCTATAGTAATGGGGACACCATGTTCATCTGATCCACAAATATGAACGATATCTTCTCCCCGTAACCGCTTATAACGGACATACAAATCGGCCGGTAAATAAGCGCCGGCAAGATGACCTAAATGTATGGGACCATTGGCATAGGGGAGGGCAGAAGTAACAAGCGTACGTTTGGACATGAATCAGATTTTTGAAATTGGATTTCCAGAAGTCGAAAATAAGAGTATCGGTCCTAAAATGACAATATGGTATTGGTTTTTTTACGTAGACTGAGTGATTAAACAATGAATAACAAGTAAGACCAAATCATTATTGAGCAATAACGAAGCCCCAGAATATGAACTGCATTTTTGCATACTTTTTATTACTCTTGAGCAGACGGCGAAAATGTACAAGGCTTAACAGGGTACCCCAACATATTTTATGAAAGAAGAATCAGATACGGTTGAACTGCAGCAACAGTTTTTCCCCATTTCGACTTTCCATGCTGTGATGGACAAATGGAGCGATCTGCTTGATCATGATCCCAACCGTAATGTTTATACCGCTGACAACGATTACCACAATTTTGAGTTCGCTTATCAGCTGCTGGCTGATGATGTATTAATTTTACACCAAAAGACCGAGTGCCATGTAAAACACCGGATGGAGCTTCTTCCGCGAGAAGAAGGTAAATTCTATACGCTCAAATGTCTGCTCGATCAAAATAAACCAGCCCGCCTAATTAACGGTGACAAGCATTACGATATGCACCAAGGCACTATTGCGTTTTTTAGTAATTACGCCAATTATATTACGGAACTGCCCGCTGGTTATTATGAAGAAAACCTGCAAATTGTGATTAGTCATAACTTTATCGATGAGTACATCAACAGGCAACATATATCTCATCCTCGTATGCAGCGCATTATTAACGAACCCACTGATTGCATGTTTGTTATTCCGCAATGGCCAGCTCCCGTTAAAGCAAAGGTTAAACAGTTAGCTCAAACAGTTTTAGACTCCTCATCGTCCGCTCCTAATAAACTTCATCTTCTTACCCATATCAGTAATACGCTTGATACGCTTTTTCGACTACAGGTATCCCAAAACGAAGAAACGATCAGTCCCTCTGCTTTGACTCAAAATGTAGCCCACCAGGTTACAGCTTATTTGGATGAGCGCCTTTCCATATCATTCCCGGGCATGGATTTTCTTGCGTCCACTTTCGGGGTATCTGTGTCGGGTTTAAAACGAAACTTTAAACAAGAACTGAATATCACCCCCTTTCAATACTACCGGCAGCAACAAATGCAGCTGGCCCGCCAAAAGCTGGAAGAAAATGACAACAGTGTTTCGGAAGTCGCTTACCAACTGGGTTTTGACAATCCCTCCAATTTTATTCGGGCGTTTAAAGGAGAATTCAATATTACGCCCGGACAATACCAAAAAGAGTAAAGGGCAAAAAGGTAATAAGGTTTACTTAAATACCTCAGTTAAAGAACTGTTTTGATTCGTTTTTTGATTACAAAAAAAGGAATAGTATAACCTCAAAATAAAAGGAACACCACAAAAGGTATTTAACTATGAGACCTATTTATATGGTCTCCCCACCCACAAGTACCCTGTTTCACTACCCTCAAGTAGTCTCATGCACTACCCAGAAGCTGCCCTTTACTATGTAGTGGTTGCGTATAGTACGATGTAGAGAGTGCACACAGTACTATATGATTGGTCTGCATAGTACTACGTAATCCGATTACGTAAGTAAGACCACACAGGTCAGGATAACGTGATATGGCAAATGTTTTGACTTTTTGTCGTATTAAGCACCGATTGGGCTTATCTGATTATTTTATTTGACCATATCTGAATATACCTGCCAAGAAGGAATTTCTTTTCTTTAGAAATGGAAAAAAGAAATTATGGTTTTTGAGGAAAAGTTCAGATTACGTTGGCAACCATAAAGACTACTGTTGTACGCAAAGGCTTTGCTCTATTAATCTTGCTACCCAATTCGGTTTATGAATTCCTGTCTTGGCTTAAACAATTTGGATTCACCCGATCATTTCATCTACAAACATATCAATTTAAACCAATAGACGATTATGGACGGAACTGTAGGAGAAATACGACTTTTTGCAGGCAAAGATATCCCTAAAAATTGGGCCCCTTGCCATGGACAAACATTACAGATAAGCAATTACGAATCCCTTTTTGCTGTAGTAGGAAGTACGTATGGGGGAGACGGAGAGAAGAATTTTAAACTACCGGACTTACGAGGAAGGGTTCCAGTAGGGGTAGGAAAAGGATCAGACTTCGATCAAATAAAGCTTGGGCAAACCGGTGGTAAAGAACAAAACCGGCTAACGCCTCCACAACTTCCGCCCCATACTCATGGCGCCACAGCTACCTCTAAGCTACAAATTACCGTAAATGAAGAACAAGGCAATCAAATAAATCCCAAAGACAATTATTTAGCCAAGAACTACTTTCAGGAAAGCCGAGAGACAACGCATGATGTGAGAGCCTATCACAGCAGTTCCGGCAATTCAACACTGAACAACGATAGTATTTCGGGTTCAATTGAAGTAACCATTGGTCAGACGGGGAAAAGTGAACCTATTCCTAACCGACAACCCTACCAGGGACTAAACTATATCATCTGTTTTAGAGGGCATTACCCTTCGGCACAAAAAGACCAATAAATTCTATAGCCATTACCTGCTCATGAAATTCATGGGAAACCACATCCTAAAATATGTCCTTTTCATTGTCCTTCTACTTCCTATTTCGGCCTGGGGCCAAACCCAACTGCTGACGAACAGAGGGGCCGAAGATGGTAGTGGTTCTTTAGACGGGACTCTTGAAGGAGATTGGATAAATTCGACAGGCGGAGCTTTCGATGAGGTGAGTCAAACAAAAAGCTTTACCCCGGATGCCCAGAGCGGGAGTATCATGTTTTTTGAAAACTCATCCAATAATTTGGCTACCTATATAGAACAGACAGTAGATGTATCGGGTTGGGCTGGCAGTATAGATGCGGGCGATGCAACTGTTGATTTCAGTGGCTGGCTTCGGACCAACTCTTTAGATGCCGATAAAGGCAAGTTTACCGTTACATTTTTGGATGGCAGTAATACGGATATAGAGAGTTTTGATTCCGGTTTTCTCGAATCCGACGGAGCATGGCAACAGGTGAGTGATTCGCGTACGGTGCCTTCCGGCACCCGTTCAGTACGGCTACGCCTTCATTCCCAAAACGAAGATCAAAATGACAGCGGGGATGCGACTTTCCATAATGTGTTTTTTGACAATATGTCACTGATTATACAAGATGCTAATGCGGGTCCCACTACTATTTATGTGGATACCGATGCCACCGGCGCCAACAACGGCACTTCTTGGGCCAACGCCTACACCTCTCTGCAAAATGCTCTGGACCAAGCCACCGATAACGATCAAATCTGGATCGCCGAAGGCACCTATTATCCCGATGAGGGTACCAATGTGTCCGAGGGAGATCAAAACGCCAGTTTTACCATCACCGGTGATCAGGACGGACTCAAGATTTATGGCGGATTTGACGGCACGGAAAGCCAACTCGACCAGCGCGATATTTCGGGCCACCGTACCATTTTATCTGGTGATATTGCCCAGGATGATGATCCTTTTGCCCCCAATACAGACAGCGATGGTGATCCTGATACGTTTAGTGGCACCGATCATATTAACGGTACCAACAGCAACCATGTATTATTTATTGATGGTGATAGCAACGATTCTATAACGAATGCTACGCTTTTTGACGGGCTTACCGTGACCGCGGGACAGGCGAAGGGTAATGATCCCGAAAAACACGGTGGGGGGCTTCTTTGTTGGGGGGAAGGGGCAAGCAGCGAATGCAGTCCCACCTTAAACAGGCTCATTTTTGTAGGAAATACTGCAATTGAACCCTATGGGAATGGTGGAGCAATATATAATTCAGGTGCAAAAAATTTAATTATCAATAACACTATTTTTTATAGAAATAGTACATCGGGAGAATATGGAAAGGGGGGAGCTATGACCAATTTTTCCGAAAATAATCCGACGGTCACAAATACGATATTTGTCGCCAACCGGGTATCAGGGCAAAATGGTAATGGGGGAGCCATCTTTAACGACGGCCTAAATGCTAAACCTGTCATCACCAATACTATTTTCTATGAAAACGTTGCCAACGGAGGGAATAATAATATTTACAACATGACCATGGCTACTGCCACTATTAGCCATTCTCTTATCGAGGGCTCGGGCGGTAGTTCAAACTGGAATAGTGATTTGGGTACCGATGGGGGCGGAAATATTGATGCCAATCCCCAGTTTGTAAATACCTCCAATCCCGGCGGAGTTGACGGAATGTGGTTTACTGATGACGATGGGTTTAGCCTTCAAGCAAGTTCCCCTGCTATCAATGCCGGAGACAATGATGCAATTCCATCGGGAATAAACACCGATATTGCCGGAAATACCCGTATCCGGGGCAACACCGTTGATATGGGCGTATATGAAAGTACGGTCGCAAGCAATCCGCCGGTTTTTACTTCAAGTTCATCCGCAACCGTTGATGAAAATTTCACAGGCATTGTGCTGGATGTTAATGCCAATGATGGCGACGGTGGGGGCAATGATGTCAATATCAATTACAACTTTACCGGTGGAGGCGATGCGCCATTATTCCAAATTAATTCTACGACCGGCGAAATTTCCTTGGATGTGCCGGGCGATTTTGAAAATCCCAATGACAATAATGCTGATAACAATTATGAGCTGGAGGTAACAGCTGGCGACGGAGACGGCTACACAGATCAACATATTACCATCACCGTGACTGATGTGAATGAATCACCCACGGTCGCCAATGCTATCTCCGATCTTACCGTAGATGAAGACGCCGCTAATGAAACTTATGATCTGACTAATGTTTTTTCTGATCCCGAAGACAACAGCTCCGATCTCACCTTCTCGGTGCAGGGCAATGATAACAGCGGCCTGGTCAATGCCTCTGTGGATAACAGCACGGATCAGCTCACCCTCGATTATCACTCCAACCAGTCTGGGACGGCTAATATCACTATCCGTGCCGAAGATAGCGGCGACCAGACCATGGACGATTCCTTTACTATAACGGTAAACCCGGTAGCCGAAACTTTTTATGTGAATAGAAATGCCACGGGTTCCAACAACGGCTCTTCGTGGAATAACGCCTTTCAGTATCTACAGGATGCCTTAGCTGCCGCCGGCGGCGAAGACCAAATCTGGATCGCCGAGGGTATCTAT
This sequence comes from Fodinibius sp. Rm-B-1B1-1, assembly GCF_038594945.1. Classification (NCBI taxonomy): domain Bacteria; kingdom Pseudomonadati; phylum Balneolota; class Balneolia; order Balneolales; family Balneolaceae; genus Fodinibius; species Fodinibius alkaliphilus. Next base: position 961,099 of record NZ_JBCFYD010000002.1, on the reverse strand, counting down.
TACCCCGATGAGGGCACTAATGTGACTGCCAATGACGAAACAGCCTATTTCACTATTACCGGCGATCAGGATGGACTCAAAATATACGGCGGCTTCGACGGAACGGAAACCCAGCTGAGCGACCGCGACATTTCGGGCCATCGTACTATTCTGTCTGGTGATATTGCCCAGGATGATGATCCCTTTGCCCCCAATACTGATAGTGATGGCGACTCCAATACCTTTAGTGGAACGGACCATATTAATGGCACCAATAGCAATCATGTGCTGTTTATAGATGGTGATAGCAATGGTTCTATAACCAATACCACGCTTTTTGACGGGCTTACCGTAACCGCGGGACAGGCGAAGGGGAATGATCCCGAAAAACACGGTGGTGGACTTTTTTGTGAGGGTGTGGGATCTGGTAGTGAATGTAGTCCTACATTAAACAGACTCATCTTTAAGGGGAATACTGCTATTGGATCATATGGTCATGGTGGAGCCATTTATATAAATAGGACAAGTAGTTCTATTATCAGTAATACCATTTTTTATAGTAATAATGTATCAGAAGAATATAGTGAAGGTGGTGCAATTAAAATGAGTGGTGGAGATGCGTCTGTTGAGCTATTGATCATAAATAGCGTATTTATTAACAACCGAGCCTCTGGGCCAAATGGAGATGGTGGAGCTATTTCAAATCAAGGTACAGACACAAACACTGCAATTTCTAACACCATTTTTTACGACAATCATGCTGAGAGGAATGGGAATCACATTCATAATCAAGAGATTTCACTCTCTGTCCACCATTCGCTCATTGAAAGTGGTACAGCAGGTGTATATAACTTTTTAGGAGATGAAACAACCTATCTCGATGAAAATGGCAATTCGGTGTCTTTTGCGAATAGCACCAACATCGACGCTAATCCTCAGTTTGTAGATGCCTCTAATCCTGCCGGGGCTGATGGTACCTGGTTTACCGCTGATGATGGACTCGTTTTGCAGCCTGTTTCACCTGCTATAGACGCCGGAGATAACGATGCTATTTTTTCGGGCATTTCTACCGATATTGCCGGCAATGCCCGCACCCGTGGTGGCACGGTAGACATGGGGGTGTATGAGGCAACACCCAACGGTCCGCCGTCTTTTGTTTCCGGTCCTATTTCGGTAAGTATTGATGAACATAGCTCTGCCGGAACAGCTATTGCAGATATCGATGCCACCGACGGAGATGGCGGTGCAGCCGATAATAACGTTACCTTCGATATTACGGGCGGCAATCCCGATTATAACAGCGATGGCACTGCCGCTTTTGCCATCGATTCTAACACTGGAGAAATTACGGTGGATGACGCGGCCGATGTTGATTATGAGGGTGGTAATTCGGTAACGCTGACAATTGAGGCCACCGATGATGTCGGACTTACGGCCAGTGAATCAGCCGATGTTACGATCAATGATATTGCGGAAACATTCGTCGTAGACGGGGATTCGCAGGACTCGTTTGACGGTAAATCGGAAGCAGAAGAACGAGCTGATGGCGGCGGACTGGATGTATATGAGGCCATTGGGCTGGCACAAGTGGAATCCAGCAGCCGTGATACCATCCGCATAGAAGAGCCGCAAACATCCTCGGAACAGATCTTTGTATCCGGCAAGCCGCGGCAGGTCAATGCTGTGCTGGAAGTGGCATCCGGTGTAACACGCACGGGTACCAACGGGGCCTATATTTTCAGTGCTGACGGCAGCTCATTTGAGAAAATTATCAATAACGGTGATTTGAAGCAGGGGCAGGGTAGTTCCGTTGATCCGACGCTGGCTTTCTACATTCAAAATACCACCCTTGCCAACGGCTTTGAAAACAACGGACTCATTAGGAACGACTACGGAGCGCCGAAAAATCAGCTCATTCTTATAGATAATGCTTCTACTATTGCTGGAGATATTATTAATACTGGTACTATGGCGGGAGCGGCTGTGGGTTTCGATATCAGGACGTCTGTAGACGGTAACTTTATAAACAGCGGTACCATTTCCGCCGACAGTTACGGGGTTTATCTTGCACAAGAGGTTGATGGAGATGTCACCAATTCGGGAACCATGACCTCTGTAGGAAATGCCCTGCGTATTGATGGAACCATCAGCGGTACGCTGGTCAATGAGTCCGGCGGTACGCTCGAAAGTTCAGCTAATGTTGCCTTACAGCTGGGCAGTGCCAATCATACGGTAACTAACAGGGGCGATATTACCGGAGGCAGCGGTATAGCTGTTAACCTGGGCGATGGAGATGATACCTTTACCGCTGAATCAGGGATAATTACCGGTATTATTGAGGGTGGAGCAGGGAATGATATTCTCAATGGACGTAATGCTGACGAGGAGTTAGACGGCGGCCTTGGTGATGATATTATTCGTCCGGGCGAAGGTGTCGATACGATCACGCTGGGTGATGGTGCTGATGAGGTTATTGGTTCCGAATCTGAATTAAACGGAGATACCATTACGGATATAGCTGAAGGAAATTCAGTATTGCTCAAAGGTTATACCGGCTTGTCTTATCCCGGCACTGTACGTAAAAATAATGGTCAGCTCGAAATCGATGTTTCTCAAAACGGCTTTGGGGGATCTGATGATATCATCATTAAAGCGGATGGTATTAAGGATGTGTACATCGATGTCCAGGATGAAAAACAAGATACCAGAACTCGTTTCCTCACCAATGACGGCCCCATTCTTTCTGACATTGATGATCAAACGGTTACCAAAGATGGGGCTTCTCTTTCGGTAAGCTACTCCGTCAGCGATCCCAATACCGACCTTTCAAAGATAGATGTCACGGCAACATCCGATAATCAATCATTGTTTCCAGATCAAAATCTTGCATTAACAGGAAGTGGTTCTGACCGTACTATTGAGCTTCAGCCCAACCCCGGTAAAAACGGTACAGCTACGGTTACCTTAGTAGCAAGTGATGGTAGTAAACGATATCATTTAACGTTTGATGTTACTGTTGATATTAAGGTTCCTGAAAAGATTGTACTAACTGCCCCCAAAGATAAGACCGAAGATGTTTCGGTAACGCCCACCTTGGAGTGGAAGTCACAATCAGACATTGATACCTACGAAATACAGTTGGCTACTGAAAACTCCTTTGAGAAGGATGAAATCATTATTAGTAAAACCAGTATTACCAAACCCAATCTACAGATTGATGAAAAATTAGACAGAGAGGCCAGCTACTACTGGCGTGTACGTGGTACAAACGCGGGTGGAAATGGGGAGTGGTCGTCAAAGTATCAGTTTGCGACTCTCCCCGTTCTTCCACCACAAGTTACGCTTAGTAGTCCCAGTAATGAAAGTGGCAGTATTACTCTTGATGGAACACTTACATGGGAATCACTGGATGAAGCCGATTCTTATGAAATCGAAATTGCTACCGATGAACATTTTTCTGAAATCAAAGTTCAAGAGAAGGGACTTACCTCCGCTGACTTTTCCCTGGATGGCTACCTCAATAACAATAGAGTCTACTATTGGCGGGTTCGTGGAATCAATAGCGCTGGTAGTGGGCCATGGGCCGAGTCATGGCGTTTTGTAACTACCGCTGCTGCTCCTGAGTTATCATTTCCCGCTAACAATGAAGAACAGATAAGTATTGCTCCGGAACTCTCTTGGCAATCTCAGCAAGAAAAGAGTACATATCGTGTCCAGCTGGGTACCGATAATCAGCTACAATCAATTGTGCTGGATACTCTTGTAGAAGGAGTATCACTAAACCTCCAGGGACTTGATACTGAGACCGAATATTTTTGGCAGGTTCGAATTGAAAATAATCTTACTACAAGTCCCTATAGCAAGGTTCGAACATTCATGACACGCATTCCACCCAAAAACAATATACAAGAAGAACAAATTACTTTTGGGGACGGGAATAATTCCGGCAATGAACGTAGTTTACGTGCTAATGATTATCGGTTAGTAGGGTTACCCGGTCGTAAAGAAGTATCAGTTGACGAACTTTTTGACGGGGAATATGGTACTGATTGGAAAGTTTTTTCGGATAATGGCAATGCTAAAAATTATCTTGAAGAATACTCCAGTGACAACCCCTTCAGCTTTACTGAAGGTAGGGGCTATTGGGTGCTAAGCGAAAAGCCGATTACGTTGGGGGGAAATATTGATCCCGTTCAAATTTCAGAAGAAGATACTTACTCCCTTAACTTAAAACCGGGATGGAATATTATCACCAATCCTTTTGGAAGCGTCATCAAATGGGAACAGGTGCAGATCTATAACCAGCAAAATATTATGCTCTTCGGGTATGAGGAAAGCTTCTTTGAAAGTGATGAACTGGCTCCATTCCATGCCTACTACGTGCACAATGATAATGACCAAAATCTGGAGCTCGAAATACCCTATACCAGTCTCGAAAAACGAACAAACAATGAAGAGCAGAAACAGCTTGCTAAATCAAAATCACTGTCAGGGGAGATAGCACTGGATATCCACATTGAAGATAGTAAGCAACCAGCCCGGGTACATATGATATATGACCAGGATGTTGATCAGCGGAAAGCCTATACGCAGTATATGCCACCATTAAAGCTGAGCAAGTTCGGTGCCACAATTGTGGATGAGCAGAAATCAGCACGTGAAAAGATGCTGCATACTATAGGAGATACCTATGACCGTGACCGTAAACAATACACTGTGGAAATAAAAGCTACCACACGCAAGAAAATTGAATGGTCACCCAACATATCAGGATTTACTACAGAGATGGCGGTATTAGTTATCGAGCCAGACAAGGGACGCTCCAAAATACTCAGCGATGGGGAGTCCTATACCTTTATGGCCGCAAAGGGTCGTAAACAATTTGAGGTTTACACCGGATCGGTTGACGAACTCAAAGAGGTTCAGGAGAATATGCTTCCAGAACAAGTTAAGCTCAATAAGAATTATCCAAATCCTTTTAATCTCACCACGACAATACAGTTTGGCATTGAAAAGCAGAGTGATGTGATCCTGGAAGTGTATAATATTCTGGGACAAAAGGTTCAAACGCTTGTCAATGGATCGATGAAAGCCGGATGGCACAAAATAAGATTTAATGGTAGCCGGTTAGCCAGTGGTACCTATTTTTATCGATTAATTGTGGGGCAGAAGGTCCAAACAAAAAAAATGGTACTCATTAAATAGAGAATGCTTATAAATAAAGATACAAAACAATCAACGATGAACTGGAAAGTAGTCCGTATAATTGGCCTTGCATTCGTTCTGATAACTGCCATAATCAGCCATGGCATTGCGCAGCAATCAAATATTAAACTTTCGGTGGATCCTGCAAATGGGGCTGCTGATTCAATGAAGATATATATTAGCAAAATCAAGCAGGGGATCAATCATCCCAAAAGTTGGAAAGGCATAACGCTGCCAGGAAATCATCCCGCTATTGGATTACTGAATAATGTAATGGATACCAAAGGGATAACAGCTATGAGAACAGCTGAACCGTTACATGTACTATCCCATCCTGACGGGACATATGAGATACGTGATATCTATGTAAAAACGGCTCAGACGGATACGCTTGAACATCGGGCATTATCCTTACAGTTCAACAGTGATGCCCAACTAATTGGTGTTAAGCTGGTGGATCATCTCCATAATTATCAATTAGCGTTGGACCGTAAGATCGAGGCCAGTTCACGAAAAAGGGCAGAGGTAGTTAAAACACTCCAGACCTTCCAGAATGCACTCACAAATGAGGACCCGCAGAAAGTTTCATCAAGCTTAGCCTCAAATGCCCATATCGTAAAGGGAGATATTGTGCGATACTTTTACCAGGATACCATGGGTCCGTATTTCAGGTATACGGCTATATCTGCGGATGAGTTTGCGGCATCAATTAACGATTCAGAAAACTCCCAAAAGGTAATTACATATGATGATATTAGTGTATATCAATTTCCCCAATTGCAGGATGTATTTGTAACTACCTTTCATCAAAAATGGCAAGATAGGGCCTATTCGGATGAGGGATATGTTGCAATGGTTATAGATCTCCGGGATGGCGTTGAGGTACCAGTTAGAGTGTGGCAGGATGGGGAATTTGAAACTGGGCATTTGGAAAGCCAATTATCACCCATTACGAAAATGACGGTGCCTCTGCTCAACAGCAACCTGTATAACCAAACGGGAATTTCTTTTGACCTCCCTAATTCTACTTCTAAAACTAAGCACAAAGGATTTTTGGCAACCAATAAACGCTGGCTACTGTTAGGGGCCGGGGCTTCAGCAGCAATTAGCGTTGGCACCCTGTTATTAACAGGCAGTGGAGAATCAGAGTTACCCAATCCACCGGGAAGACCTGCAATGCAATGAAGTTACCATTAGTGCAATTAATTGATGCTTGATTAGTTTGCCCTTTAATGATCGTAGCATTGTTATTTTTAATATCAATGCTACTAATATTTAAAGCTAAAATGCATTGACAAAAATTTTGTAACCCTGGATAATACCATGTTTAAAACAAGCAGATATTTCCCCCACTATTTCCCGAAGCAGAGGTAGTGTTGGTATTGTCTGCAATCACGTCAATCTGAGCAAAAATATTGTTTAAGGCTTCTTCTTTAAACTTACCTATGGCAAATAACTCCTTTTTTCCATTAGAAAACGTCATATGAACCTTGCCCGATAGTTTATAATGTCGTTCTCTCAGCTTATAATATCCTTTGTATTTACCGGTGATATAATATTCTCTCAAACTTTTACTTGTATTCAAACCGTCCTCAATTCTGATTTTTTATATAACATATGCAAATAGGATCTAATAAATTTACAACAAGGGGGATCAATTAACAATAGGAGTTACCAATATTTTTCTAAAAATGCATATAGGGCGACCCCTACTGTAACGGATACATTTAGAGAATGCTTATGTCCATATTGAGGAATTTCCACAAAATCATCAATAAACGGTATTAGTTCATCATCAATGCCGGTAACCTCGTTACCGAAAACGAGGCATACATTATTTTTTTCAGGGATACTGTAATCCGGCAATAAAATACTTTCAGTCGTTTGTTCCAGCCCAATGATGGTATAATTATCTTTTTGTAATTCCTCGACGGTTAACTCAACGTCATTTGTATGATCCCAATTCACATACTTTTCTGCTCCAATAGCAGTCTTGGAAATTTCCGGCCGAGGCGGGGTAGGGCTATATCCCGATAGCAAAATACTATCAATCCCAAAAGCATCGGCACTTCTAAAAGCAGCCCCCACATTATGCATACTACGAACGTTATGGAGCCATATTTTAAGATTTCCCAACTCCTGAGGGGTATCACGGTCTAAGTTTTGTTCCAGAATTTCTTTGGTACTTAGTTTCTTCATCTAAGACTAACGATTTGAATATTCTCTTTTACTTACAAGTAGGCACAAAGTACAAATTTTGATTGGTGAAATTTAGAGAAGACAAATTAAGTATTAGATTTGATCACCATCTTGTTTAAATCTTTGCTCTTTACATTTCAAAGGAAGAGGGCGTCCTTTTTGTCGAAATAATCGCCATTCAATCTAAATAAGTAAGAATACGGGCAAAGTGCTCTAAATCAGTACGCAATTACTTTCGGGCAATGATCCAAATAGCATGGACAATTCCGGGAATATATCCCAATACTGTAAGCAAAATATTTAACCAGAATGCGCCTTTTAAGCCTACTTCTAAAAATACACCAAGGGGAGGAAGGATAACGGCAAATATTATTTTTAGTAGATCCATTTTTCACTGATTTAGGGATTAAAAAAATTACCTCGATTACCTTTTTACCATATCTATATCTTCGTGATTCTTTAATCTAATATATATCCACGCCTGACAGTAATTGCAATAAAAAATACGCTTAGTTAAAACTCCTCAGTATATGATTGTGTAAGAATTTTGTCAGTAATTTAGATGATATTTTATATTTGGAAACAGAGGACAAATCATGGTATTTTAAGGTGCCTGCAAAAAGTGTCAGCTTTGATAGCTGGCATTTATTATTTGTAGGACTTGCATAAACAAGGATTTAAATCAAAGAAAAAGCACCGTGGACAAGAATTATCTATCACGAGAAGGTTATGAAAAGCTTGAAGCAGAGTTAAAAGACTTAAAAACCCGTGGTCGACAAGAGATCGCTGAAGAAATTGCCGAAGCTCGGGCAAAGGGCGATTTGAGTGAGAATGCAGAATATGATGCAGCTAAAGAAGCCCAGGGCATGCTTGAAAAACGTATCGCTGAACTCGAGAATGCCTTGGCCAATGCCCGTATATTAGATGAAGAGGATATCAAAACCGATAAAGCATATTTGCTTTCAACGGTTACAATATATAACCATACGGTAGAAAAAGAAGTTAAATACACGCTCGTCTCCAAAGACGAAGCAAATTTTAAGAAGAATAAAATTTCTGTCGAATCTCCAATTGGCCAGGCTATTCTGGGTAGCGAAATAGGTGAAACAATTGATGTAGATGTACCGGCAGGAACATTAAAACTGGAAATTAAAAATATTGAGCGATAGATAAATGAATATAGCAGTGATAGGAACGGGATATGTGGGGCTGGTCAGCGGGACCTGCTTTGCCGATTCCGGCAACAACGTAACGTGCGTGGATATTGATGAAAGCAAAATTGACCAGCTTAACGATGGCCAGATTCCGATTTACGAGCCGGGCCTGGAAACCATCTTTGCCCGCAGCCAGCGGGAGGGGCGGCTGCAGTTTACCACCGATATCGCCGAGGCAGTGCCCACCGCCGACATCGTCTTTCTGTGCCTGCCGACCCCGCCGGGCGGCGACGGGCAAGCCGACCTGAGCGCGGTGATGGCCGTGGCCAAACAGCTTGGTCCCATTGTCGACCACTATACGGTGATTGTCAACAAATCCACCGTGCCGGTGGGGACCGGCGACCGTGTGGAGAATATTATTGCCGACCACGTGGACCCGGAGCTGTTTGATGTGGTCTCCAACCCGGAGTTCCTGCGGGAAGGGGCCGCCGTCGAAGATTTTAAATATCCCGAACGCGTGGTGATCGGCACCGAAAGCGAGCAGGCCGCCGAGATTATGACTACCCTCTATGAGCCGTTTGTCCGCTCCGGCAACCCCATTATTACGATGGACCGCCGCAGCGCCGAGCTGACCAAGTACGCGGCCAACGCCATGCTGGCGACCAAGATTACTTTTATGAACGAAATGGCCAACATCTGCGAGAAGGTGGGCGCCAACGTTGACCATATCCGCCGCGGCATCGGCACCGACTCCCGTATCGGCAAGCGCTTTCTGTTTGCCGGCATCGGCTACGGGGGCAGTTGCTTCCCCAAAGATGTGCAGGCCATCCACCATACGGCCGCCCAGCACGGCTACGACTTCAAGATTGTAGATTCAGTGATGCAGGTGAACAACGCCCAGAAGGTCTCTATCGTCCGAAAGATGGAAGCCTACTACGACACCGACGACTTCAGCGGGATGACCTTCGGGATCTGGGGACTGTCCTTTAAGCCCGAAACCGACGACATCCGCGAAGCCCCGGCGCTGTATATTGCTGAAGAGCTCGTTAAGCGAGGCGCGAAACTGCTGGCTTACGACCCCGAAGCAATCGGCACGTTCAAGCAAGCGACGAGCCAAGCGGTGCTGGACAACACGACCTTTGTCCACGACCAAAAAGCCGCCCTCAACGGCGCCGACGCGCTGGTGATCTGCACGGAGTGGAATGAGTTTCGCCGGCCGACCATCGATAACTTTGGCGACGAGATGAAAACTCCGGTTATTTTTGACGGACGCAACCTCTATGACCTTAAACGAGCCGAAAAAGCCGGTATTACTTATATCAGTGTGGGTCGGCCAGCAATTGGCGTGGAGAAAAATAAGATTGTTGAAGAAGCTGAAGAATAATTTTTCTGAGGTCTATTTCAATCAGAAATAGACCTCAATGATATCTTTCGGCTATAACCTTAATATTACTACACTTTGGCAGATTCCACATCGCAAAAAAAACGTGTTCTCATTACAGGAGGAGCAGGGTTTTTAGGTTCACATCTCTGTGATCGCTACCTTAAAGAAGGGTACGATGTTATCTGCATGGATAACCTTCTAACGGGTAGTGCCGATAATATTGCTCATCTTATGGGTAATAACTCGTTTAAGTTTATCAATCACGATGTTACAAACTTTATCCATGTAAAAGGGAATTTAGATCTCATCCTGCATTTTGCATCCCCGGCATCTCCTGTAGATTATCTGGAAATGCCTATTCAGACATTGAAGGTAGGCTCACTTGGAACGCATAAAGCACTGGGACTGGCGAAAGAGAAGGATGCTCGGTTTTTGCTGGCTTCTACAAGCGAAGTCTATGGCGACCCGCTCACACATCCTCAGAAAGAAACTTATTGGGGCAATGTAAATCCCATTGGACACCGTGGAGTATATGACGAGGCCAAACGTTTTGCAGAAGCAATGACGATGGGATACCACCGCTATCATGGAATTGATACGCGTGTTGTACGGATATTCAACACCTACGGCTCGCGCATGCGTTTGCACGATGGCCGGGCACTACCAACATTTATGCGACAGGCATTAAGTGGCGAACCATTGACGGTCTATGGGGATGGTTCGCAAACGCGCTCGTTTATGTATGTAGATGATCTTGTAGAAGGAGTTTGGAGACTTTCTAAATCTGATTTTGTAGAACCTATAAACATTGGAAACCCCGAGGAAATAACCATCCTGGAATTTGCTAAAGAGATAATCGAACTGACCGGTTCGGATAGCGATATTATCTTCAAAGAACTTCCAAAAGACGATCCCCAGGTACGTCAGCCGGATATTGGTCGGGCCAAAGAAGTATTAAATTGGGAGCCAACGGTAGACCGGAAGGAAGGATTAGCGGAGGCTCTGAGCTATTTTAAAGCCCAAGTCATAGATACGTAGCCAGATCATCTCATGAAACGCCTTATTGATGTTTATCCCTATAGCTACGTAAGTAATGAGGTGAAATTCCTTATTTTAAAACGTACTCATAATGTTATATACGGCGGACAATGGCGGATGGTTGGAGGAAAAGTTCAACAAGATGAAACAGCTTTTGAAGCAGGGGTTCGGGAACTTTGCGAAGAAACGAATTTAAAACCTACACTATTTTGGGTGCTTCCATCCATAAATCAATTTTATGATATGAAAAGCGATGCCGTAAAGCAGATTCCTGCTTTTGGAGCAGAAGTCGACAAAAATGCTAACATCGTATTAAATCACGAGCATGAAGATTGGAAATGGATTTCCCAAGATAAGATAGATACCTATATTCAATGGCCGGAACAGAAACGGCTGATGAACTTATTAGCAGATATTGTAACATCAAATCAAATTTTAGAGGAGTGGATCATAGCATCGTAGCAAACTTTTATCGCCACTGGGCAATAGCTATTATATTATTGTTTATTGGATTTACAGTCCCCAATGAATCCTTAGCCCAAGAAGATTCCTCGTATGAACTTCTTCCAGCTCCTGATATTTGGTACAATAGCGTGGATGGGGTTAGGACAGGAGTACGAGTCCGAGGGCAGATTCCCGGCACGTTTGGCGATGGTCCCCATCGACTTAATGCTGGACTTTGGCTGGGCACAAATATTCCCACTCATCCTGTATCATATTACCTGCGCTTTACCGAACCCATTCCCTCTATTTCAGATTTTGGGAGCGAAGGAAGCATCTCATTAGAGAGCCTATACCGAACTGGATTTCAACAACATGGCATCACCTTTAATAAACGTTGGCAAACCGGATTTAATGAATTGAACTACAAGGAGTTAGCAATAGGAGTTCGAGCAGAAGATCGCTTTAACTCTGACTATTTGCTATACCAACAACTGTGGCAAAACCAATGGTTATATTTGGCCAATGCCACCTTAGATCTCACCAATGTGAATGGGCTTGGACGATATGCACTCTCTTTTTCTGCTGATATTAACTTAGGAGGAGAAGCCGATTCCTTTTTGCGGAGTGCCGCTATACTTCGACAGCAAGTTAACCTATCAGAACGTTTTTCGTTATTTGGGCGACTATACACTGGCATTGCCAGTAATAATACTGCACCGGAATACCTTTTCACCCGTAGCTTTCGTTCTCCACGAAAATGGATGAACAGTGGATTAACAAGGGCACGAGGTACGATACCACCATCTTGGATGCAAATTGGAAACATACAGGTTACCGGTGGCCCTAACTTGCGAGGCTATCTAAAGAATGATATTCAGTCCCTGAATAATGGTACAGCACCGCTTTACACATCACTTTCGACTGTTAATATGGAACTCAATTATCCAAATCCTGCTGCAAAAGCGTTAAAAAATATCCCGGTTATAGGCGGACTTATTGATCTTCGCTCGTATGTATTTTTCGATGCCGGAACATCCTTAGGTATAAGCCGCTTTGAAGAGAGCAGGGTACTCTCTGATTCTGGACTGGGCTTTTTATTTTCGGTGGATATTCCTGATTATTTAGGTAAAAGCCGAGGTCTGGTGTTGCGATATGACTTACCTCTTTGGCTTTCGCATCCCGGAAATGAAGAATCATTCAAATTTCGTCAGCTCTTTGGCATTGGCGCAACAATATCACTTTAAGAAGGTTGAAAGCATATTTTTACATAGCGATCATATGTATGTTATCGGGCTTTTTGGGTTCGTGTACCAGTGCTCGATGGACTGTGCAGGAAAAACAGTCTGTCGACCATTCAGAATCTGAAATTGTTCGGGAAAATTATTTCTTACAGCAAAGTGGAGAAATAAATTCTGGAAATCCTGTCCTGAGTCTTGAATTATTTACTAAAACGGAATATGAATATCCGCAACGGGTTTTGGTACAGCGAACCATACAAGATTATCAATTGCGATGGGGATCGGTTGCTTTAGGGATAGGAGGGGCCACCATGGCATTTTATCTGGCCAATGCAACTGATTTTGGTCATGACACCTCTACCAAAAGATGGACCTTAAATGGAATGGGCGCATTAATGCTTGCTTCAGGCTTTTTAAATATGAAAGCCGTAGGTGATCCACAACCCACCGGTGAAGAACGGTACCTTCGGAGTACTGGTACTACAACAGAAATTGATACCATGCCAGCCAATAGTTCTATTGATACTACGGCATCGGTTTATATGCTCTACAATGATCTGATTATTTTTGAAGATAACAATCAACAATTATCAAACGGCAAGCTCAATATTCCTGTAGGAGATGCTCTTGAGGATCTAAATTTATCCGGTGCTAACCCCGGTAGTGTAACGGTTGAGGTTTTGTTTGCCGATTCCCTTTATCAATATGAATATCCTATAGAATCTGTCTTGCAGCCTTATGCTGTAGTTAATGATCAACTAACAGCCTTACGAAGCAGTGCTAATGAGAATGACGATAATGTACTGGCAGATCTTGTAGAGGGCAGCGAATTGAAGATCAATAACATTAATGACGAATGGTATCAAGTATTGTATGGCATATCAGAAACCTATATCAAAAAATCTTCTGCTGATATCATCTGGCGATCCGAAGATTATACGATAGAAGATCAGGTTGCCGTACCCCGCGTACCTTTTGGCAATGTGGATGTTGAAAGCAATATCCCTGTACTAAATCAGCAGAATAATAATGCTAAGGCATTACTGGTTGTAAATCAAAATTACGAAGAGCCGCTAAACACACGCAATTTTGCCTTTCGGGATGGCCGACTCATTCGAAGTTACTTGGAAAATGCTTTGGGATATAAGGAAGAAGATATTCACCAGTTAGCTGATATCCCCGACAGTGATACGCTTAATACGGTACTTTCATCCATCCAAGAAAGTGCTAATGACAGCACCGAATTCTTTGTCTATTTCAGTGGGTATGGAACCATCGAAACACAAAATAGTGCTAATGAACTGCAGCTGTTAACTGTTCCGTCAGAAGCCAAAACTGACTCAACCATATCGCTGCGTAGTATATTTAGCGAAATTGGAAAGGTATCATCAGCGAAGACTATTGTCCTTAGCGACATCGATTTCTCGGCAAGCAATCAGAAGGGTAGAACACCAGAAAATCAGCAACAGAAAATCATGGAGTATACGGTTTCGCCATTAACTGATGCCCATCCGAATAGTTCTATTCTGTTTGGAGCCCGACTCAACAACGTGTCTGGCTTGTATATGTCGCAAGGTGTGGAAAAAATGCATCATATTTTCCCATATTTCTTTGCCCGAGCCCTGCAAGAACGCCGAACGACTATTTCTGATATCTATCAATACCTTGAGCGAAATGTCTCGTACACATCACGCAAACTTTACGACCGCCCTCAATCACCGCTGCTATTCGGCAATACTCAACTTAATATAGTCAGTGAATAATGGCATATTTGTACTTGCTGTTAAGTTCTATATGCTCTCTGACTATTGCCCATCTGCTCAAAGTTACCGAAAGTAGAAACTTGCGAACCCTCAACACACTCACTGTCAACTATTTGGTGGCGGGTGTTTTTGCATTATTTGTAGGATACACTGGTGCGCTTAGTGCAACGCTCTCGTCCCATATAACTGTACTTCTTATATTCTGTGCCGTTGTGGGTGCCTTTTTTATCGGGAATTTTGTAGCCTACAGCAAATCAGTCCATGCAAATGGGGTCGGCATCACTATTGCTGCTATGCGCTTGTCGCTTTTGGTACCCGTTGTCATTTCCATCTATTGGTATGCCGAGTATCTTAATGCCATCAAAATTATAGGTATCATAGGTGTTTTTGGTGCCATGATATTACTCATCCCCAAGAAAAATAATATCAAAATAGGATCTATAAGTGCCTCGTGGTTATTGGTTGGTATTTTTGTACTTACCGGTTTTGCCGATGCTTCGCTAAAAATCTATGAGGAGGAGTTTAGTACGAACCTCAATGAACTCACGTTTATGGGCTTAGTTTTTACGGCTGCTTTTGTAATTGGATTGGTGATCAGTCTTTTCCAAAAAGGAAAACTTATCACCAGGCAAGAAGCCATTTTAGGGACAGCTATAGGAATCCCCAATTTGTATAGTTCTATTTTTTTAATTTATGCATTGGGAGGTATCAGCGGATCGGTTGCTTATCCTGTCGTAAATATTTTAAATGTTTTAGGTGGCACACTGCTCGGCTTATTTATTTGGGATGATACCGTAACAAGGAAACAATGGGCCGGCATCGGAGCTGCCATCATAGCCATAACGCTATTATTATGAGTGCCAATACTAATATTATTCAACAGATCAGAGAACGGGCTTCCAAACAAAACAAGACCATTGTATTCCCCGAGTCGAGTGATTCACGAGTATTACAAGCCACTGTTTTTTTAATTCAGAACCAGATTTGTAATGTCCAACTCATCGGAAGCAACAGGGAGATAGCCGATATAGCACATCGGTCAGGAGTAGTGCTTCCTGATGAAATCAGTTATTTGAACTCTAATACTGTGCAAGACAAAGATGAGCTAATCGATTACCTGTATCAACGGCGGAAGCATAAAGGGGTTACGAAAGATGAGGCTATGCAAGCACTTAACGACCCATTGTATTTGGGGGCGACGCTGGTGGCTACCAACAGGGCGGATGGTTGTGTGGCTGGATCGATGGCCACGACTGGAGACGTTATCCGTGCAGCCATTCACAGCATTGGGCTTCGGCAAGGAAATAATACGGTTTCCAGTACTTTTTTGATGGCTCTCGAAGGACAGCCGCCACTAACATACGCCGATTGTGGAGTAGTACCATATCCGGATGTCGAACAGCTGGCCGATATTGCTATTGAATCGGCCCGTACTCATAAATTGTTGACCCGAGAAGAATCCAAGGTGGCAATGCTTTCCTTTTCGACCAAAGGCAGTGCTCAACACGAACGAACAGAGCTTGTAGTAAAAGCTACAAAACGTATCCAACAAAAAGCCCCACAGCTAACTGTTGATGGTGAACTACAGTTTGATGCTGCTTTTGTCCCCGAAATCGCTCAGCGCAAAGCACCTGGCTCTCCTATAAAAGGGCAGGGTAACGTGTTTGTTTTTCCTAACTTAGATGCTGGTAACATCGCTTATAAAATTACCGAACGGTTGGCCGGGGCATCGGCAACGGGCCCTATTCTGCAGGGGCTGGCTAAACCTATGATGGATCTTTCACGGGGTTGCCACTGGCAAGATATTGTTAACGCTGCCTGCGTTGCTATTTTAATGGGAGAATAGTACAAAAATGTCCGCCCATAAATACTACCTATCTCCATAATAGCATTTTTCGATTAGTAATCGGGAAGATGCTATCCGATCTTTACACACTAAAATGAAGTATTGAAGGGAGGTAATATTTCCGTCTGAATTAAGTTTAAGTTACAGCCAATAATCCTTATATTTGAGGCTCTGTGAAAGCGAGTTCTATCAATAGTTCGATTGGGTCTAATTAGAATTAATCCAAATCCAGTCTCGAACGTCGCAGCATTAATTACTGTTTTAGAATTAAATTGACGAAATCGTAAAATTTACCGCAATAATTTCTTATGAGTGAAACTGAAGCGTTAGAATCCATGGTTGGTGGTGAGTATAAGTATGGTTTTACCACCGATGTGGAATATGAAGATTTTCCCAAGGGTATCAATGAGGATATCATCCGCGAAATTTCTCGTCGCAAAGATGAGCCGGAATGGGTACTTGAATTCCGTCTGGAAGCTTTTGAAAAATGGAAGCAGATGGAAGAGCCCGACTGGCCGAATGTAGAGTACGAGAAGCCGGACTTTGATAACATCCAGTATTATTCTTCAACAAAAAAGAAGGATGGCAAGAAGAATCCGGATAGTCTGGATGATGTTGATCCGCAAATTTTGGAGACCTATGAAAAGTTAGGGATTCCCCTTGAAGAGCAGAAGCAGCTGCAAGGTATCGCTGTTGATGCTGTTTTCGACAGTGAGTCTATTTTTACCACTTTTAAGGAAAAGCTTGCTGATGCGGGCGTTATTTTCTGCTCTATCTCTGAAGCTATTCAGGACCACCCCGAGCTGGTGAAAGAATATATGGGATCGGTTGTTCCCAAGGGTGATAACTTTTATGCCGCATTGAACTCGGCTGTATTTTCAGATGGATCATTTGTATACGTTCCCGAAGATACGGTTTGTCCAATGGAGCTTTCTACGTATTTCCGTATTAATAACATGCAATCGGGACAGTTTGAGCGTACACTTATTATCTGTGAGGATAATAGTCACGTAAGTTACCTCGAAGGGTGTACGGCACCGCAATACCAACAAAACCAGTTGCACGCAGCTGTTGTTGAATTAGTTGCCCTTGAAGATGCTGAGATTAAATACTCAACCATTCAGAACTGGTATTCCGGTGATGAAGAAGGGCAGGGCGGAATCTTTAACTTTGTGACGAAGCGAGGACATTGCCGTGGAGACAATTCCAAGATTTCCTGGACGCAGGTAGAAACAGGATCTGCCATTACGTGGAAGTATCCAAGCGTAATTATGCAGGGAGATAACTCTGTTGGTGAGTTTTATTCTGTGGCGGTAACAAATAATCGTCAGCAGGCAGATACCGGCACGAAGATGATTCACGTCGGTAAAAACACGAAGAGCACTATCATTTCGAAGGGCATTTCTGCGGGTAAATCTCATAACAGCTACCGCGGACTTGTTAAAATCAGTCCTCGAGCTGAGGGAGCACAGAATTACTCGGTTTGTGACTCAATGCTTATTGGGCAGACTTGTGGGGCGCATACCTTCCCATATATCGAATCGGCTAACCCGACAGCAAAAGTAGAACATGAGGCATCGACCAGCCGCGTAGGTGAAGATCAGATCTTTTATCTGCAACAACGTGGTATGGATGAAGATGATGCAATTTCGCTTATCGTTAATGGTTTTGCTAAAGAAGTATTACAAGAACTGCCGATGGAGTTTGCCGTTGAAGCTGACAAATTGCTCGGTATTAAGCTCGAAGGCAGTGTAGGTTAATCTTATATAGATCAGAAAACTTTTTAATCAAAAATATTAGAGGAATAAGGTAACGTGTTAGAAATCAAAGATTTACATGTTTGTGTTGAAGAGGATCCATCAGAAGAGATCCTTAAAGGAGTTAACTTGACTATTAATGACGGTGAGATCCATGCAATTATGGGTCCCAATGGGAGTGGTAAAAGTACTCTTTCTAAAGTTGTAGCAGGACATGAGGCCTACGAAGTTACACAAGGCGATATCCTGTATAACGGAGAAAGTATTTTAGAACTTGAGGCTGATGAACGTGCTCATTTAGGTATTTTTCTCGCTTTCCAATATCCTGTTGAAGTGCCCGGCGTAACAAATAAGAATTTGCTTCGCCAGGCATACAATACCATTGCTCAAGAACAGGGACGTGAAGAGCTGGATCCCCTTCAGTTTGAGGATTATGCCCATGAGAAGCTGGAACTCGTTGACATGGATCCCGCATTTTTGGATCGTAGTGTCAATGCCGGATTCAGTGGTGGTGAGAAGAAACGTAATGAGATTTTCCAGATGGCAGTACTCAATCCCAAGCTCTCGTTCCTCGATGAAACGGACTCTGGATTGGATATTGATGCCCTGAAGATTGTTGCCAATGGCATTAATCAGATCTCAAGTGAAGATAACGCCGTTGTTCTAGTAACACACTACCAGCGCATTTTGGATTACGTAACGCCCGATCACGTGCACGTAATGATCGACGGCAAGATTGCCAAGTCCGGCGATAAAGATCTGGCCATTAAGCTTGAAGAGCAAGGCTATGATTGGATAACTGACGCAGTATCTGTAAATGGTGAACAGCAATAATTAACATGGGTAACGTGAAAAAACAAGAACGAACGTTTTTACAAGACTTACTTAACTTTCAGGGTTCACTGAATGGCAAGTCTAAATTCTTAGACGAAGTACGCCTCAAAGGGGCAGAGGAAGTTCGCAATATTCCATTTCCTACAAAGAAGATTGAAGAATGGAAGTTTATCAGTCTCCGAGATCTATATAAAGATTCATATACTTTGGCCTCGGACGTGGATGTTGAACTCCCAGATATCAGCGAGCATTACCTGCCGGAAAGTGAAGGCGCACGCATGGTATTCGTCAATGGAACATTTTCTGCGGAGCATTCTTCTACGGATGATATTCCCGATGAGGTCGTTATAGGAAATATCGCTAAACTGGCCGAAGAGGATAACGAGCTTCTCAAAGGACACCTCAACAAATATCTTGAGAATAATTTTGAGGAAGATATTTTCTCTTCATTTAATAAGGCCTTTTTAACTGACGGTGTGTTTGTCTATGTCCCTGAAGGACTTACGGTTGATGTACCGTTGCACATGCTTTTTGTTCAAACGGATGCCGATGAGAAGTACTTTACAACGTCACGCAGTGTCGTTGTTGCCGATAAAGAATCAGAAGTAACAATTGTTGAAGATCATATCGGACTTGGCGACAACAAGTATTTCAATTTGCCTGTTGTAGAAGTTAATGCTGAAGAAGAGTCATATGTGAAACACACTAAGATTCAGCGCGATAGCAAGGAGGCTATCCACATTGCACGAACGGCTGCTTTTGTACATCATCATGCTGATTACGAGTCATATACAATTACACGAGGTGCCAAGCTTTCACGTAACGAGCCTCGTATTTCGCAACGTGATGAAGAAGTTGAGTTTACGGTAGATGGACTTGTACTTATTGATGGCGACCAGGTTTCTGATACGCACTCCGTGATGGATCACCGTTTCTCGCACTGCGAAAGTCACCAGTTGCACAAATGTGTGATCACGGGTAAGGCACACTCCGTATTTAATGGAAAGATTTTTGTCCGTAAAGACGCGCAAAAGATCGATTCTTTCCAAGAGAACCGGAACCTGTTGCTTTCTCGCAAGGGATTGGTCAACACCAAACCTCAACTTGAGATTTTTGCTGATGATGTAGTCTGTACACACGGTGCTACTGTAGGACAGCTTGAAGAAGATGAGCTATTCTACCTTAAAAGCCGCGGGTTGAATGACCAGCAGGCACGCGAAATGCTTATTTACGCTTTCGCACTCGAAACCATCGAAAATATTACAGTCGACTCTGTGCAAGAACTACTGGTAGATGAAGTCCACAAATTCACTGAGAATCAACTCGATTCTAAACTTACAGTATAATAAAGGTTAGCAATGGCTGAAGCTGCAACAAAAACCAAGCAAAATGTAGATTTTTCTCGCATTCGAGAACAGTTTCCTGTCCTTTCGCAAGAGGTCAAGGGACAGCCCTTGGTATACCTTGATAATGCAGCTTCAAGCCAGATGCCTACGCGGGTAGCAGATCGTATCGATGCCTATCATCGCAACGAGCATGCAAATGTACACCGTGGTATTCATACGCTCAGCCAAAAAGCGACTGATGCTTATGAGGAGACTCGTAAAAAGGTGCAGCAGTTCATCAATGCTGAGCACCAAGAGGAAATCATCTATACCACTGGGACAACCGATTCAATAAATTTGGTAGCCCATAGTTTTGGTGACCGGTTTATTGATGAAGGGGACGAGATTTTAATCTCAGAAATTGAGCATCACGCAAATATTGTTCCCTGGCAGATGGTTGCCGAACGAAAGGGAGCCAAGGTACAAGTTATCCCTGTTAACGATGATGGTGATATCATCTGGGATGAGTATGTGAATCTACTTAATGAAAAAACTGCAATTGTCGCTGTCGGACACGTTTCAAATGCTTTAGGCACCGTTCATCCCGTTAAAAAGATGATTGCCAAAGCTCATGAATATGAGATCCCCGTATTGGTGGATGGAGCCCAAGCCGTACCACATACGCCTGTCGATGTTCAAGATTTGAGCGCCGACTTTTACGCTTTTTCAGCGCATAAGATGTGTGGTCCTACCGGCTTTGGCATTCTCTATGGCAAGAAGCAATATCTTGATAAGATGCCTCCATATCGCGGTGGAGGAGATATGATTGACAAAGTTTCGTTTGAAGAAACTACGTATAATATTACCCCTCATAAATTTGAGGCAGGCACGCCGCCCATTGCAGCGGGCATTGGCTTTGGTGAAACGATCTCATTCTTGGAAGAAGTTGGGATGCAAAATATTGCTGACAAAGAACACCAGTTACTTTCATATGGTACAAAGCAGCTACAGTCGATAGATGGTATTCGTATCATCGGTACATCTCAAGAAAAAGCCTCTGTGCTTTCTTTTGTACATAATAATATTCATGCCGCTGACATTGGTACAATTTTAGATCAGCAGGGCATAGCCATTCGTACTGGCCACCATTGTGCACAACCGACGATGCGTCGATTTAATGTACCCGCTACAGCACGAGCGTCACTCTCATTCTATAACACTAAGGATGATATCGACCGTTTAATCGAAGGAATTAAAAAAGCGATATCTATTTTTAACGACTCATAATTCCAGCTTAAGTCGAAGCTGTGAATTGAACTATTTTATATTTATATTCGTTCTAAATAGTGAAATTTTAAAAGCTATTAGACCAAACTTACTATGCCAAAGATCAAAGAAATTGAACGCACCCCAAATCCCGATGCCATGCGTTTTGTATTGGGAGATCCCCTGACCAATGGAGTTACAAAATCATTTGAAGATGCTTCAGACGCCGAACATGATGAATTGGCGTCAGCACTTTTCGATATCGATCACGTAATTAATGTGTATTACGTTGATAAATATGTGACGGTAACCCAAGACGGTGATGCGGTTTGGTCAGAGCTTCTTCGTCAACTCGCTCCCCCCATTCGTGAGGCGAAGCAGCAAACAGATGCCGAGGAAGATGAGGAAGTACATGCTACGAAAGAGGTTCAGGAAACGGATGATCCTCGACTTCAAGAAATTAACCAGCTACTTGATGAGCAGGTTCGACCATATTTGCTTGCTGATGGAGGTGGGCTTAAGATCTTGGGTCTTGACGGCAACCGTTTGAAAGTCCACTACCAGGGAGCCTGTGGGACTTGCCCAACGGCTACCAGCGGAACACTTTATGCTATCGAGAGCATGGTTAAACGCATTGATCCCGAGATACAGGTTGTCTCTGTTTAATTAAACAGGAAGGGGTATTTTATGTCAATTTCTATTACAGAACGCGCTGCGGAACGTATCAAGCAGATTCGAGAAGAGCAGCAAATCGGTGAAGATGCACTCCTTCGTGTTGGCGTCGTCAGTGGAGGTTGCTCAGGGCTTACCTATGATCTTGAATTTGATACCAAAGAAAATCCTGATGAGGAAGAGCAGCAGTTTGAGGACAAGGGGATTAGGCTCATCGTAGATATGCGCAGCTTTCTGTATCTCTCTGGTACAAAGCTCGACTACACCGATGGATTAAATGGTGAAGGGTTTCACTTTCATAATCCGAATGCCAATCGCACATGCTCGTGCGGAGAATCATTTTCGATCTAAGCTATGGCTACAGATACACAAGGAGAAATTGTCAATAAGGTCAAACAGTCTGATAAACTGATTACCATCGATCTACAAAAGTATTTCGATGAGACCCCCAGAACTGAGTTAGATCTAAAACAATTTCTTTTTAAAGGGATGATTCTCAAGGAGCAGGAATTCCGCGATTCGCTTGAAGAACACGATTGGAGTCAATATGATGGGCAGTATGTGGGCGTATTTTGTTCTACTGATGCTATTATATCTAAATGGGCATATATGCTTGTGGGACAGCATCTTGCAGGTCATGCAAAAGATATTTTCAAGGGGCAAAAAGAGGATATGCTTTTCGAATTATATCGCCGTAATCTGGAAGGTCTCGATTGGTCAGCATACGAAGATAAGTTTGTAATCCTCAAAGGATGTTCAAGCAAGGAAAAGCCCGTGCCCGAGAGCGTATATTTACATGCTACTCAAAAGCTCGTGCCGTACGTAAAAAAGTTAATGTATGGAGAAGCTTGCTCGAACGTTCCGGTGTATCGCGATTAACAGCTTTATCATTTACTTGGATGCCCACCGTCCGATTCTTACTTTCAAGCAGGACAAATTTTAACCAATCTATTAACTGTGTACGCATTAGTCACCGGAGCATCCCGCGGCATTGGAAAGAGCATTACAAAAGCATTACTAAGAGATGACTTTCGGATAATAGGTACGGCCCGATCTTCTGAATTCCCTAATGAGTTTACTCAGAACAATCGTTTTCAATCTCTATATGTAGATCTGTCCGACCCGATCGCTGTAGAAAAAAAGATCAAGCCGATATTTGAAAGGGAAGAAGCTCCAAATGTGCTCATCAATAATGCTGGAATTTTCAAGGAATCTGGCTTTGATAAAGGTGATGAATTTTGGCTGGAGCAGTGGGATCAAACAATGCAAGTAAATCTTCGTGCTCCAGCACTTATATCAAAATGGGCCTTAAATCGATGGACCAAAGAAGGGGAGGGATATCTGATTAACGTATCGTCTCGAGCTGCTTATCGCGGTGATACGCAAGAGTATTCAGCTTATGCGGCCTCTAAGGGCGGATTAGTCGCTTTTACTAAAAGCGTGGCCCGCGATTTCGGAGAACAGGGTATTTCGGCCTATTCTATAGCGCCAGGCTTTATCAAAACAGATATGGCAATGGATTCTATCGATGTATACGGCGAAGAATATTTGACCCAAGGCATGGCTTTTGATGAGATCACTTCTCCCGATGAAGTAGGCGAACTTGTGGCATTTCTTGCAAGCGGAAAAGTGCCACACATGACAGGATCGACGTTCCATATTAACGGTGGAAGCTACATGATTTAATTATGAGTATTAAAGACCGCAAAAAAGATCATGTTGATTTAACAGCGGCGGGAGATATGAGCTATCAAGTTCCTACCGGATTTGAACAGTACTATTTTGCTCATAACGCACTGCCGGAAATTAATATTGATGATGTATCCACGCAGACAACTTTATTGGGACGCTCATTTTCATTTCCACTGTTCATTTCATCAATGACCGGCGGGTATACCGATGCTGGTGCTGTTAATGCTATTATTGCCGAATTTTGCGCTGATTATAATCTACCGTTTGGGGTTGGTAGTCAACGCATTATGCTTGAAGATAATGATGCTGAAGCTTCATTTTCTGTGGTGAGAGAAAAAGCCCCCGATGCATTTATTGCTGCCAATATTGGTGGTGCACAGCTGGTAGGAGGCTTATCTCCGGATGGCCTGCAACTTTTGATAGAATCTATAGAAGCTGATGCCGTTATCGTACATTTGAATCCCCTCCAAGAACTGATGCAGCCTGAAGGAGATCGTAACTTCAAAGGCATTGAAGAAGGAATCCAACAGCTTTGTTCAGATACTAATTTGCCTGTCATTGTTAAAGAAACGGGAGCTGGAATTTCCGGATCCGTTGGTCAGCGATTATTGGAAGCTGGTGTGAACATCATTGATGTCGCCGGTGCAGGAGGGACCAGCTGGGCCAAAGTGGAGAATGAACGAGCTTCAAATAAAAATCCTGATACTGATTTCAATAACTGGGGGATTCCTACGTTAGAATGTGTTACACAGCTTACAAAACTGAAGTCGACCCATAACTTTGAACTCATTGCCTCAGGGGGTATCCGATCAAGTCATGATATTGCAAAATCGCTTTGTTTGGGTGCTGATTTTGCTGCTTCTGCACAACCTATTATTAAAGCGATTGTAGATAATGGCTACGAAGGACTTGAAGGGTTATTTCTAAAATGGAAAAAACAGTTGATTACTATTCTTACACTTTTGGGGTGCGAGTCGCCTTCAGAATTAAATCCCAACCACCTAAAACTGAAGCAATAACATCTCCAAAATGTTGTTGTAAATTACTTATATTTGGCCTTTTGTAAACTCAGCTACAAGAACTTGGAAATAACAGATCAACAGCAGCAAATATCTGAACAAATTGAAGAGCAACTGGAAGCATTAGATTTGCCAGAAGAGCCGTCGTTACTCTATGACCCGGTTCGATATACACTATCATTGTCTGGCAAGCGTGTGCGTCCTTATTTAACGCTCATCGGCTGTGGTATGTGTGGTGGAGATCTTGAAGAAGCACTTCCTGCAGCAATATCTATTGAGTTGCTTCATAATTTCACCCTCTTGCATGACGACATTATGGACCGAGCTGAGACTCGTCGCGGGGAACCCAGTGTATTTAAAAAGTGGAACTCTAACACCGCGATTTTATCTGGTGATGCCATGTATGCCAAAGCCTTTAAGCAGCTTCAATATTATGGGGAAGAAGATTCATATTCAAAAAATCAGTATAAAACGATCTTAGACCTTTTCCTGGACAGTGCCGAAACGGTGTGTGAAGGGCAGGCTTTTGATTTGATGTTTGAAAATCAGCCTGATGTTAGCATTGAGGAATATATTCGGATGATTGAAGGAAAAACCGCGGCCTTAATAAGCGGTGCTCTTGCCATGGGTGGGGCTGTTGCAGGCGTTTCATCTGATGTTCTCGAAGAGTTACAATATGTCGGAAAAAAAGCAGGTATTGCATTTCAAATTCAAGATGATTTATTGGATGCGACCGCTGACCCCGATAAGTTTGGCAAGAAAAAGGGAGGGGATATCATTGAAGGTAAAAAGACATATCTCACCCTGCTTGCGCTTGATCGCTGTAATACAAAACAAGAAGCCGAACTGAAGGCTATATTAGGTGATCCTGAATCTGAAATTGAACAGATAAATCGTGTTATTGGCATTTATGAGGATTTGGATATTATCCAAGACACTAAAAAGGCGGTGCAATACCATTACCAAGAAGCTTTAACTCATCTTGAAGCATTTGAAGATTCAGCATACAAAACAGAAATTTTTAGTTTTTTTAATCGTTTGATCTCTCGTGAATATTAAATCACAAAAAATAATGTATAAGATTTCTACCCTAACCCATAAGTTTTCTTGTCTCTTACTATTAGCATTCGTTTTTATATCCTGTAAAAATGATGCCCTTATTCAAAGGGGAGACTCTTTGGAGGTTGCTTATGACAAGGCAATGGCCTTTTATGAAAAAGAGGATTACACTGAGGCTGCCGAGGCTTTTGAAACGGTAGTACAAATTGCCCGCGGTACTGAATATGGACAAGATGCTCAATTCTATCTTGCTGAATCATATTATAATGACGGTCGCTATTTGTTGGCGGCTTCGGAATATGAACGGTTTATTTCCCTGTTCCCCCGAGAAGAACGTCGGCAAGAAGTTCAATTCAAAGAAGCATATTGTTATTACAAACTCAGCCCACGGTATAGATTAGATCAAAAATATACCCGTACGGCCATTGAAAAATTTCAGCTTTACACTTCTCGTTTCCCAAACTCGGAACGGGCTGATGAGGTAGGAATATATATATCCGAAATGCGATCTAAGCTGGCTAAGAAGCTGTATCATTCAGCAAATATGTATATGCGGACTGATCGCTATGAAGCAGCTATCATTTATTACGATTTAACGATTGACAAATATCCCGAGACCAAATGGGCGCAACGTGCTTTAGTGGATGAAATAGAAACCTATAATACGTATGCAAGTCGTAGTATTCTTCCACGGCAAAAAGAACGTTATCAAAAGGCAATAGAATCTTACGAAACGTTTATTCAGTTATTCCCAAATGGGGAACATCGCGAAGAGGCTGAAGAGCTTGTTGATGAAGCACGATCAGCAATAGCTGAGCTCCCTGATGATATTCCTGTTGTTGAAGAAGAAGAGGAGGAGGAGGTCCAGCAAGCTGAACAGAATACACAAACAACAAATACAAATTAATGTCACCCCCCGGGAAGAGCATAGGAATATTAGGGGGGAGTTTTGACCCTGTACACAAGGGGCATATTTCTATTGCAAAATCATTTCTGGAATCTGATTATATTGATGAGTTATGGGTTCTTTTAACCCCCGACCCACCTCATAAAACAGAAACTTCGCTTGCTGACTATCGTTATCGGTTAAAAATGCTGCAAGCGGCATTTGGAGATATTGAAGGAGTTAACGTTAGCGACCTTGAGAATAAGCTCTCTCAACCTTCATATACTATTCAAACCCTTAAATACTTATACGAAACCTATCCGCAGCACAAGTTCTTTCTTTGTATTGGAGGAGACTCTTTTCAGGATTTTAAAAGCTGGAAAGATTGGCAACAAATTCTTGCACACTGTAACCTTCTGGTAGCCAAACGGCCGGGAACCAATACAAAAAACATGGATGACTCTATCCTGAAAAATACTTATTTCATCAATCACCATCCCATAGCTGTCTCTTCAACCGAAGTTAGAGAGTTGGTACGAACCGGCAACGATATTTCCAACCTGGTTCCGAAAGAGGTTGAACAAATCATTGAAACAAATAACCTATATAACTCTATTGATTAATGATGGATCGCAAAGGATTTCTACGACTGATATCTGCTGGTGGATTAGGATCGCTATTTGGGTCAAGTATACATTCTAACGGCACTAAAAACCCAACGATCAAGCCTACAGCACTAAAAAAAGGCGATACGATTGGACTCATAAGTCCGGGGTTTATCTTACCTGAGCGCAAGCAGTACGATAAGATTGTAGATCAAATACAAAAACTGGGTTATACCGTTAAAGAAGGCCCCAATGCGCGTAACACCAACGGCTATCTGGCCGGAACTGATAAAGAGCGAGTCGCTGACCTGCATGCCATGTTTGCTGATGATTCAGTAGGTGCCATCTTGCCTTTTAGAGGCGGCTGGGGCTGTAATCGCCTGTTGCCACTTATTGATTTTGATCTGATTCAAAATAATCCCAAAATAATTGTGGGATTCAGTGACATTACTACATTGCTACTGGCAATTTATGCTAAAACCGGATTAATTACTTTTCATGGTCCCGTAGGAAAATCGGATTGGACAGATTTTACTGTCCAGCATTTCCGAGATGTATTACATGGAACCAACGATTATATAGCTGAAATACCTGAAGGCAAGTTGTGTGACGACTGCAATTCATTATCGGTGATTACCCCCGGCCAAGTTTCGGGACGTCTTTTAGGCGGGAATTTAACCGTACTATCAGCCATGATGGGATCAGATTACTTGCCCCAATGGCAAGACAATATCCTGTTTATTGAAGATGTGGGTGAAGCCGTATATCGCATTGATCGCATGTTAACACAGCTTAAGTTAAATGGCGTACTCGACCAAATATCAGGCTTTGTATTAGGACAATGTAACAGCTGTGATCCCTCAAATTCATACAGTCAATCATTACATGACGTACTAAATGACCATATTAAGCCCCTTGGTATCCCGGCATTTTCGGGAGCGTTAATAGGGCATATCGAAAACATGACAACTCTTCCCGTTGGTTTACAAGCTTCAATAGATGCTGGTAAGGGAACAATATCAATTGGAGAATCAGCTGTATTATAAATCAGGGTAGGGAGAGATACTTTCGGATAATCCATTCTGCACACAATAGGAGAATCATAAGAAGAAACCACCCCAAATGTTGATGTAAATAAAAGAAATCGGTTTCTGTTTTCTCCTGTGAATTCAACAGTTCACGGCCATTCAAACGATCCCAAAAATTGGCCAGTGAATCAAAAGGAATATATTCTCCATCGGTACGCTGGGCAAGCTGACGTAGCAGCTGATCATTCCTGGTTGTATTAATAAACTCAGCATTCGAAGCACTCACTGAAAACTTACCTTTTTGGGTATCTAAAACCCGATCTCCCTTTTGTGCCGAACCCTCGAATGAATACAAACCTTCCGGCAACGGCGTAAGATTCAGTCGATAATTTCCGTTATTGACATGCTCCATCGAATAGGTACGGCTCTCCATTGAGTCCGACTGAATGGTAACCATAATGTTTGCATCCGGCTCACTTTCACCGCGCTCATTCACCAAGCTGGCATTAAACATCACATTTTCAGATCCTGAAAACGATGATTTCTGTGGCTGCATATCGAGCAATTCATTATCAGGATCAGTAGCAGTCCAGCTAATTATATTTTGCCATAGCTGTCGTACAAATTGCTGAACCTCGGCATTCGGATTTTGTTGATATCGATACCAGTTAAAAGCAGCTATCATCGCTTGACGTCTATTACCAAGCTCTTGAACCGTAATTACAGGTTGCCCAGTGGGTTCTCCCTGATGTACACTTTGAAATAATACCTGTGTCCCCGTTACGGGCATTATATTATCAGTTGGAAATGCCAAAGGCGGGAGCCGATTAAAAGTTACAGGGGTTAACTCAAGAATAGGATGGTCAGTATTCTCGATGTTTAAATGTAACGTTACAGGTGAATAATTCCTGAGATCACCTGCATTAACCGGCAGCTGTGCAATCTCTTCTTCAAATCGTCCGGCCCCAAATTGCGGAGTAGCTGCCACAATATAGGGCACTTCTTCGATTATTAACTTTAGCCTCGTTTCTATATCGGCAGATAATCCTGTTTGGGGATATCCATGAATAATTACTAAGTCAAGCGAATCGGGATCAACATCAAAATCTCCTTCAATAAAACGATTACCTTGCAACCATGTTCGGTTTGTGAGGCTGGTATTTTCATCCGAAAGCAATAGTGATCGTACAAATCGAACATCAGGATGAACTTCGAGAGCCAAAGATAAAATACGCTGCTTAGTATCCTGGACATCAATACTAAACCGTTGCGTATTATTTTCGGCAGTCCATTCTCCTTCCAGGGTAGGGATATGAATTTCGTACTGCTGTAATCCTTCCTGATTAAGCAAAAGCTCAAAATTTATTTCTGAGCTACTATTCTCTATTTCTGGTACAACGGTCTTCGTTGATAAAATTTCGTCCCCCTTTCTAAGCTCAACCGGTATTGAAGCTCCCTGAAACCCCTGACTATTAATTGTTACAGTAACAGATTGTGTAGTATTCAGGTAACCACTCGAGTTTGTTGATATTGAAGAAACCAACACATCCTCCTGAATGGTCGTATCACCCACTCCGATCGTAAAAACAGGTATCTCCAAGTCAGATGTCTCATAAATAGGATTTCTGCCCATTGTATAAATACCATCACTAACCAAAATAGCTGCATTAATATCATTTTCTTGACCTTGGATGGCTTCTACTGCGGCAGAAAGGTCTGTCTGGTCGTCATTAAATGTTAAGCTATCAAAGGAAGTGGGGTTTACGCGATTCCCAAAAGATAAAGGATTTAGATTAACCGCATCAGACTCTGGAAAACGTAATGTGTTTAGGACTTCGTTATAACTGTCACGGCCTTGATAATCAGCTTTTTGAATATTAGTGCTCGCTGAATTATCCAGTAATACTAAAATATTAGCTGGTTCTAAGTAGGATGTTTCTGTCTTTATGAACGGATTAATCAGTACCAGCAAGAGAATTCCAAAAACCAATGCACGCAACGTAATCAGGGTATAGCGAAACTTTTTTGGAACACTCTGAATAGTTGAATATGACCACCACGATAAGACTGTAGTACTGATAAAAATCAGGATATATACCCAAAGGGGCAGAGAGGCTTGAAATCCTTGAAAAATGAAGTCCACAGCGGTTGTCTTTACATTTCCTCGAGCAACATTCCAATCAGCTTGTCTACGGTTAATCCCTCGGCTTCGGCCGCATAATTATTTACAATGCGATGACGAAGTACCGGTTTGGCCAAAGCTCGAATATCTTCTTCCGAAACATTATAACGTCCACGTGAAAGAGCCCGTGCTTTGCTTCCCAAGATTAAATATTGCGATGCTCTTGGCCCAGCTCCCCAACTCATGTATTTTTTTATGAACTCTGGGGCAATATCCGATTGTGGACGTGTTTTTGTAACCAGTTCTACAGCCGACTGCAGAACGCCTTCGGGCACAGGTACTTCCCTGACAAGGTCTTGCAGCTCAATAATTTGCTCTGCATTTAAAACGGGATTGATTTCAGCTTCCCCCAACGATGTTGTCTGACTTACAATATCCTGCTCTTCCTGGAGCGATGGATAGTCGAGCCACAGGTTAAACATAAAACGATCGAGCTGTGCCTCGGGCAGGGGATACGTTCCTTCCTGTTCAATAGGATTTTGTGTAGCCAAAACAAAGAACGGCAGTTCAAGGGGATAAGTATGTCCCGCAGCAGTAATATGAAATTCCTGCATTCCTTCTAATAAAGCCGCTTGCGTTTTAGGAGGGGTACGGTTAATCTCATCCGCCAAAATGATATTCGCAAAAATAGGGCCTTTGACGAATTTAAAACTCTTCTTGCCCGTTTCACGATTATCCTCAATCACTTCGGTTCCGGTAATATCACCAGGCATCAAGTCGGGCGTAAATTGGATCCGACTGAAGTCTAAATTCAGTGTTTGTGATACCGTCTGGATCAGCAATGTTTTTGCAAGCCCGGGCACCCCAATAAGTAAACAATGCCCCCGAGAAAAAAGACACAGCAGTAGCTGATCTAAAATTTCTTCCTGCCCAATAATGACTTTCCCAACCTCTTTTCGTATCTGCTGAAAAGAATCTTGAAAAAAGTCGACTGCCTCAACTGACTCCTCGGGGATAGAACTCATATTATTAGTTTACCTCGGCCTCAGTTCCTGTATTATTGGCATTCGACTCATTAGGAAGCATCTGCTCAGTATCAGTACTCACATTATTAGGAACAGATATTTTGTATTCTACATACATTTTATTCCGCAATTTAGAGAGTAGTTTACTCATATGCTCCACTTGCTTTTCTTGCAAAGCGGCTTGTTTAATACGGTTATAATCCTGTTTTAGATTTGCTCGGTGCTCCTCAATACGTCGGTCAAGACGAACAATACGAAACGCTCGTTGCGATTCATTTTCTTCGCCCATCGTAAACGATTTTGGCTCAGAAATATCACCAACCTCAGCAAGTAATAAGACAATGCGGTATAAAGCAGGGTCTAACTGTTCGAGTGCAATTAATCGTTCACCGGTTTGCGGATTCAACACGCGACCACCTTGTGGTGCTGTATTGGGATCCTCAGAGTGCTTGCGAGCCATCTCTGCAAACGTAATATCATCATTGGTCAATACAGAATCTCGGATCTGTTCCAGCTTATCAATCGCTGCCTGGTCGTCATAGCTTTCACCACCAACCTCGATAAGAATGTGATTGGTATCGATCTGGTCACCTTGGCGTTTATTCAAACGGATGACATGAAATCCAAAACTGGTTTCAACAACCTGAGATATTTCCCCGGGCTCAAGTGCAGAAGCTGCCGCAGAATACTCAGCAACAAAGTCATCGAGCGACATCATTGGTAATTTTCCATCCGATGATGCAGATGGACCGTCACTGTACTTTCGTGCCATCTCCTCGATGGTTTTATCGTGATTTAACACCGAGTCGCGAAGCTGTTTCGCCAGTTCACGAGCCTGAGTTCGTGCATCTTGCAAGGGTGGGGGGACGGCTACAATTTGTGATACTGCTACCTGCTCAGGAATTTGGGGTAAAGAATCCTGAGGAATCTTGTTAAAGTACTCTTCTACTTCTGGACGGGTAATAGAAACCTTATTTCGCTTTTGTTGTTGGAATTGCTGTACCACCATTTGTTCACGATAATTGTCCCGCAGGTCGGCCCTTATTTGCACAATACTTTGACCCATTTGTTCTTCAAGTGCTTGCTCACTTCCAACTTGATCAATAAATGAATTAATTCTCTGATTAATTTGCTGATCAACCATTTCATCACTAACAACAATAGAATCGCGTTTAGCCTGGTCCAGCATCACATAGCGATCGATGATATTTTCCAGTACGGTGTACCAAATATCATCACTAAACGAAACCCGTTGGTTTTGCTGCTGCTGGAGCTGCATCAGATACTGTTGAACTTCCTGATCAACATCAGATTTTAAAACAATATGATCATTAACAACAGCAACTATTTGGTCAAGTTTCTTTTCAGAAGACTTATTTTGTGCGTGTGTCAAGAAGGGGGTTAATGTTAATGAAACAACAAAAAAGAGCAGTAAATAAACTTTATTCATTCGATAAGGTATTTTCAAGTGTGTCTTGAACCGTTGTGTTTTGATTAGATTTAGATGATAAAACGTTAAAAGTCTCGACTTCATTATTCGATTCTGCCTTAAGATAAAGATTCTTTATGAACGAACTTAAATTTCGCTGCCGGTTGTTTAAGGTTAACCAATCCTTTATCTGTTCAGTTAACCAATTTAAATCGGGATGATTGCCTTCGGCTTTAGTATCCATCAATTGAACAAAATGGTAAACACCATTAACACGTTGAATGGGGGATATTTCGCTCTGCCCAATGACATTGAGGTATCTGTTCATAATATCAATACCTTGTGCTGCCATTGATATCGGCCAATATTGCTCAGCTTCACTAAGAGCCCTGGAGGGATCAATAGCATACTCTTGGGCTACCTCAGCCCAGGGAACGCCTCCTAACAAATCCTGACGTGCATTACGTGCTTCAGCCAGCGTTTTCGTTCTCATATGCCGATATTGAACAAAATCTTCTTCAAGTACAAACTGATCCTTATTTTTCTGATAATACGAACGTGCCTGCTCATCGGTAGCTGTTAGTTCTTTCTCTGCATTAGTCAATACATAATCTTTCAGGGCCTGACGCAAAACCTCGTCTCGGGCTTGCTCTATTTTTTTCTGTATTTCTTGCTTTTGATGCAATCCCAACCTTTTCGCTTCCTGCAGCAATAATTGTTGGCGAACCCAGCTGTCCCGATACTGCATAAGGGCATTTACACTGTCTTCCGCTAATACATGATCAGGAATATCATCCACCGCTTGATCAATGGTTAGGTATTCGTTACCCACTCGTGCAAGCGAGTTTTCGGTGTTCCCCTGCATAGACTGATCGCAAGTGGTTAACAGATAACCTAATGCGAACAAAAATAGGAAAATTGGTATTCGACGAATATCGATAAACATATCTTTTTAAAATAATATTCCAGCAATAGTGGCAGTCATTAAATTGGCAAGGGTACCGGCCAGTACCGCTTTAAGACCAAATTCTGCTAATTCTGATTTACGACTTGGGGCCAAGCCACCAATGCCTCCAATCTGGATCGCAATAGAAGAAAAGTTTGCAAATCCGCACAAGGCAAACGTTGCCATTCGTACCGTTTTTTCGCTAATGGCGGAGGCACTGACCATCTCAGACAACTGCAAATAAGCCACAAACTCATTAAGTACCACCTTCGTCCCCAGCAAAGATCCCATATTAATAGCATCTGCCCAAGGAACCCCTACAATAAAGGCAATAGGAGCGATAACCCAGCCCAGTACTCTTTCAATAGTTAGTTTACCATCAGTAATGAGCGAATTAATGCCCGTAAAACTGCCAATACTTTCCAGAAAGTAGTTTCCCATTGCAAGTAACGCGATGAATGCCAATAGCATAGCTCCAACATTAGCAGCTAATTTTAATCCTGTCCCAGCTCCCGTCGCCGCTGCATCAATACCGTTGGCATCCGTCTGTTCAATTTTCATATCGACTTCTCCTTTCGTTACCGGCTCATCATCTTCGGGATACATAATTTTGGCAATAACAAGTGCAGCCGGGGCCGCCATTAAACTTGCACCTAACAACTGCTCGGCAAACATTAATCGTCCCACATCAAGGGCTACATCATGGGCCTGTGCATACGAATTGCCTAACATCTGTACATAGGCTGCCATAACACCACCCGCGATTGTGGCCATACCACCGGTCATAACTGCTAAAAGTTCGGAGCGCGTCATTTTTTCAATGTACGGCTCAATAACAAGAGGGGCCTCGGTTTGACCGACAAAAATATTTGAAATTACCGATAATGACTCGGCACCGGAAGTACCCATAATTTTCTGCATGCCCTTTGCCATATACTTTACAATGCGTTGTAAAATACCGTAGTGGTAAAGAATGGCCGTGAGCGAGGCAAAGAAAATAATCGTTGGAAGAACCTGGAAAGCAAAAAAGTTACCCATACTGCCATCCATACCCGGACTTTTAGCCAGATCGCCAAAAATAAATTTTGCTCCCTCCGTGGTAAAATCCAACACAATAACGAAAAAAGAAGATACCCAGCTAAAAAAGTCTTTCGGCCATCCCAAGGGAGACCAATATTCTGCCATCTGGCGACCTTTAAGAATAAAGATGGCCAACACAAACTGAATACCGAGTCCAGTGCCAACCAATCGCCAATTAATAGCTTTTCTGTTCGTACTGAATAGCATCGAAATACCGATAATAGCCACCATTCCGATCATACCACGCAGAATATCAATCATGATCCGTTTTCTTCATTTATATTATCTTGTTTCTTGATGGGCGTAATAGGTTTTCCTCGTCGTTTGTCAACAGGAGGGCGATAACAATGCCGTGCTCGAGGTTCATAGGCATCTGTTTCACCTACTAAAACCCGTTCTTTATTTTCTACCACACGCTGAGAATAGTGTGCCATAGTTCCACTTTCGGCACATACGGCATGTAATTTAGTTACATATTCTGCAATAGCAAGCATTTGGGGCATTGGTTCAAATGGACGACCTTCAAAATCCATATCCAGCCCAGCTACAATAACTCTTTTCCCGTCATTGGCCAACGTATTAGCTACGTTCATAAGCTGCTTGTCGAAAAATTGGGCCTCATCGATACAGACGACCTCGGCTTCGCCAGTGAGCAAAACAATTTGATCGGCCGTATCTACTACCAAACCAGGTAGCGAATTTTGGTTATGAGAAACAACGTTCTCATCATCATACCGATTATCAACCTTTGGTTTTACTACTACAACCTTCTGTCCCGCAATATGAGCACGTTTAGCTCTGCGAATAAGTTCTTCTGTTTTTCCGCTAAACATCCCCCCACAAATAACTTCAATCCAACCAACTTTCTGTGGTACAAATGACGGTTCGTTAAGCATATATTTCTTTTATGAGATAATTCTGAATACCCTGAGTAAAGCATGGAATATATCTTTGTAAGGGTAAAAATAAAAAGACGAATTCTATTTGATGTTATACCGATTCCAAGTGCTCTTCCGAGATTTCAGAAACGGTTCTACATCCTGATAAGGCCATCGTTAATTCGAAATCTGCACGATAGTTTTTCAAGACTTCTCGAACGCCTTGCTCACCCGAAATACCCAAGCCATACGTATATGGTCGCCCTAACAATACGGCATCAGCTCCCAAAGCGATTGCTTTATACATATCGCTGCCCGATCGAATACCACTATCCATTAGTACTGGTATATCGCCATTAACTTCTTTTATGATGTTAGGCAGTGCCTCAATGGCACTAATAGCTCCATCAACCTGGCGCCCCCCATGATTTGATACAATGATGCCATCCATATCATGCTCGATGGCTTTTTTCGCATCATTAGGATTGAGAATGCCTTTTAAGAGAATGGGCAAATCAGTGAGCGATCGCAGAAATGAAAGATCATCCCACGTTAAAGAGGGGCGCGAATAACATTCAATAAATGTTTTTACCGCTCTGCGCGGGTCTTTAGATAGTAGATTATTCCAAAAGCCACCGGGATAATTCTTAGCCATTTGAATCAGTGCTTTTATTGAACTCCACGTTAATTTAGGTGGCTCGTCTGCATCTCCGAGTTCCGTTTGCATCAACCTTTGGAACACCGGATCGCTGCTGTACTGAGCAATTCCTCGTCCGCGCAAAAAAGGAAGATAATCTAAATCCAGGTCACGTGGTCGCCAACCCAGCATCGTGGTGTCGAGCGTTAAAACGATCGCTTCGCATCCACAGGATTCAGCGCGACGTACAAAACTTTCCACCAGCTCGTTCGAAGTACTCCAGTATAATTGAAACCAGCGCGGCGAATTACCCATAGCGGAGCTACAAGTCTCCATATCAACCGAAGCCTGGCTTGAAAAAATAAATGGAATATCTTCGGAAGCAGCCGCTTTCGCAACAGCCAAGTCGGCACCGGGATGCGCCATATCTAACACTCCAATGGGTGCAAGTAGAAATGGGGCAGGGTAGCGATTTCCAAAGAGTGTAATTTCGGTATCACATTGTGATACATCGTTTAACATCCGAGGCACAATCTTCCACTGGCTAAAACCGTCCCGATTTGCTCGTTTTGTTGATTCACGCCCCGCCGAACCGGCAATATAGGCATAGGCTTCATCGGAAAGATGTTCTTTCGCGGCTAACCGAAGTTTGTTGAAATCGATAGGTATCGTTCGTTTTTCCCCCTTCAGTGATCCCAAAAAAATATCGGTTTGCCTTCGTCGTGAGAAAGGCTTTCCTGAAGCTTTTGAAGCCATTGCTTATTTAATTTCTTTCTCTTTCATTAGCTGGCTTTGCCGATACATATCAACAAAGACCCATATAATAGGATAGGGAGGGAACAGGATAGAAGAAATAAGTTTGAGAGTTTTACTTTTTGATTTTTTCATCTGAGAAATGCCTGCTATACCGGCCATCCAAAATATAAAAGCGATAAAAATTAAAAATGCTACCGTTATAGATCCTAAAAAGCCGAAGTTATTATAAAAGGTTTCAAGCATTGAGTTTATACTCTACTTTGATCGTTAAATTCGTTATTTTTGTGGCTTGTCATTGAAAATAAAATATAAATAATAAATACCACATGCTCCCTGTAGTTTCTATCGTAGGGCGGCCCAATGTAGGCAAATCTACTATTTTTAATCGGCTTATTGGCAGCCGTAAAGCAATTGTTGACGACCAATACGGTGTAACACGTGATCGACATTATGGTGAATCGTTCTGGAACGGGCGTGAATTTAATGTAATTGATACCGGCGGATATTTACCCGATGAAACGGATATTATGATTCAGGGCATTCGGGAACAGGTTCATATTGCTATTGAAGAATCCGATGTCATTCTTTTTGTCGTTGATACCGAGGCTGGTATTACCAGTTTGGATCAGTCTGTTGCCCAAATGTTACGTCAGGAAGAAAAACCTGTACTGCTGGTTGCAAACAAAGCCGATAATGAGGAACGTGAGCTCAATGCCACCGAATTCTATGGATTGGGTTTTGAAGAGTTACATCCTATTTCTGCATTAAGCGGGCGTGGAACAGGCGATCTGCTCGATAAGCTTACCGAATTACTTCCGGAAGAAAAAGATGAGCCCGAATCATCTATCCCAAAATTAACCGTTGTAGGGCGACCAAATGTGGGTAAAAGTAGTTTTATAAATGCTCTTTTAGATGACGAACGCTGTATTGTAACAGATATTCCAGGTACTACGCGCGATTCGATTAACAGCAAACTGATCTATAATGAAAACGAATACATTCTGATTGATACAGCCGGGCTCCGCAAGAAGGCCAAAGTAAAAGAGAATGTAGAGTTCTATAGCACAGTACGGACAGACCGTGCCCTTAAAGAGTGTGATGTAGCGTTGCTGATGCTTGATGCCATGCGGGGTTTTGAAGAACAGGATAAACGTATTTTACGTAATGCTGCAAAGTATAATAAGGGTATAGTAATATTGCTGAATAAATGGGACTTGGTACCTGACAAGGACACAAATATTCATAAAGAGTTCGAAGAATACGTATATAGCCGTGTTCCTATGATGAAATGGATCCCCATTGTATCAATATCGGCACTGCACCGTAAACGCATTCATAAAGTTATTGATGTTGCAGACAAAGTATTGGAGGAACGGAAGAAAACGATCAAAACATCTGATTTGAATGATTTTATTGAACGTATCCTAAAGGAAAAACAACTGCCAGTGCGGAGGGGAGTACCGTTGAAAATAAAATATGGGACACAGGTAAAATCCAACCCACCCGTTTTTAAATTTTTTATGAACAAACCATCAGAGTTACCAGCCAGTTATCGTCGTTATATTGAAAATAAAATCCGTGAGGAATTTAAATTTACCGGCGTTCCTATAACAATGAGATTTGTTCAGAAATAATTAATATTCCTTTTGAAGTGAATCGCTGAATCAGTTATTTTTCCAGCGATATTACGTTGAGTAACAACCAATTTTTAATTGCATACTCATGCCAACACAACAAAATTTAGAGCAACCCAGAGCTAACGCGCTCAACGAACAGTATGAACGTGAGCGTTCTTTTTCATTTCTGGAAAATTTATACCTACCTGAGGTTTTTAAAGCCCTATGGTACACCCTGAAGCAAATGTTTCAACCCAGTGTAACCCTTCAATATCCCGAAGAAAAATGGGATCCGCCTTCTATATTTCGCGGTCGGCCAGTACTTGTCGAAGATAATGGCAAAGAACGTTGTGTAGCTTGTGGGTTATGTGCTCGAGCATGTCCACCGTTGGCTATTAGTATGCAGGCGAACGAAGATTCCGATGACCCCAAAGAACGGTATCCGGATTTCTTTGAAATTAATATGCTCCGCTGTATTTATTGCGGATACTGTGAAGAGGTTTGCCCTGAAGAAGCAATTGTCATGAGT
Source organism: Fodinibius sp. Rm-B-1B1-1 (assembly GCF_038594945.1). Taxonomy (NCBI): domain Bacteria; kingdom Pseudomonadati; phylum Balneolota; class Balneolia; order Balneolales; family Balneolaceae; genus Fodinibius; species Fodinibius alkaliphilus. The sequence continues at coordinate 921,688 of NZ_JBCFYD010000002.1, read as the reverse complement.
AAGGATTATGACATTGTTTTTGAATCCAGGGAAGAGGCTATTTACGATAAACAGCGCTTGTTAGTACCTAAAGAAGACTTAGAAGAACGTTTGGAGTTTCTACGAGAATACAAAAACCGTCAATTTGGTCAATTTTGGGATTTTCAGGAAGAAAATAATATTCACTCTGTCCGTGACCGCGATCGGGAGTTTAATTCTGGTCTTTCTCTTGTTGAAATGCTCGAACAACAGAAGCACAATGATAATGTAGAGCCCGAATCTGAGTGGGTGAGATAATCTTATCATGACTGATCGAGAAATCTCGCAGGACGAACTGGATCGGCTGGTTGATGATGCTTCCTATCTACAGGATGAGGCCGAAGCCATGCAATATGTTATTGATACGGTTCCGTACGATGAAACACCACCAGAGGGACGTTCAATAGCTGAAATGTTGTTACTTATCGATCATGCTCAACTTTCTTATTATCGTCCTATCTTAGAAGAAGCTATTGACAATCCAAGGCCGACCCATCTCGATAAATTTACGCACTTCAGAGAAAGTTTTGAGCCGGATGAAGAAAAGCTTCAGGATGTCCACAAGATCCTTAAGAAAATAGCGAAGCACCGGGCTGGACTTGTAAATGCGATCAAGAACGTACCATTAATCGACTGGGAAACCGTTGTCTATAAAAACGAATCTCAGCTTCTTCTTTTTGATGTAATGGAAGAGATGATCCGCTTTGAACGTGGAATTTTAAAAGATATCGCAGACCAAGTTCGTGTCTATAATCAAGATAAACAGCGAAAACGCGATATTGAACAACGCAGATCGCAACGAGAGGGTCAACCTACCTCAGATAATTAACCCCTTTAAACTGCATTGTATTTATGGTTTGGGTCACATTGTTAATGGTATTGGCAGGAGCATTTGTTGCTGCTAAATTTTTCAGTCTTACAAATAAAAAAGGACGATTAAAATACCTGGGACTCACTGTTGCATCTGTATTATTTACCATAATGCACCTTGCTTTATTTATAGACAATCTTTCTTCAGGTTCAGAAGTGACCACTGCTGCGGAATTTATTTTTGAATGGGGCCATATTACAAGCTTGGCATTTATACTAAGCTCGTTGGCAATTTTCATTAGGGAATCTAAGCCTGTCTTTGCACAATTCCCCATGGTTTATACGGCACTTCCATTACTTATTATCATATCCTATTTATTGGTTCAAGATACCTATGCACTCAAAACTTGGCTTTTAGCTATATACCAGGGAGGAGCTATACTTGTGGGCCTGTTAATGTATTCCGTTTATACGTATCGCAGAAGTGAATACCGTTTAATATTAGGAGGGGTGATACTTTTTTTAATTTCATATATCCTTTTCTGGCATGTTCCATTGATAAGCGAATCATATGCTTGGACATGGAAAATAATGATTATTATAGCTATGGTTGTTAGCATATATGGGTATGAAGATACAGAACAACAAATTCCAGCTACAGAAACAGTTTAATTTTTAGCTATGAAAGCAACTGTTAATACCAAAGCCCCTGACTTTACACTCCAAAATACGGACGGGGATCAGATAAGCCTTTCTGATTTTAAAGGAGAGTCAAACATAGTATTACTCTTTTTTCCGCTTGCATTTTCCAGTACCTGTACCGAGGAACTCTGTACGATTAGAGACAATATGAAAGTCTATAATTCCTTAGATGCCAAGGTATTAGGGATTAGTGTTGATAGTTTTTTTACATTAAAAGCATATAAAAAAGCTGAGAATTTGAATTTTACACTTCTAAGTGATTTCAATAAAGAGGTATCCCAAAAGTATGGGGTTTTATATGATGATTATTTTGGAATGAAGGGAGTTTCTAAACGAGCATCTTTTGTGATTGACGAACAGGGTACTATAAGACATAATGAGATATTAGAAGATTCCAGCCAGCTTCCCGATTTTAAAAGGATACAAGAGATATTAACCGAAATATAGTTTCTACTTATAGTTGGAGGGGTTTTTGAGAAATTTATTCGTAAGGGGAGGTTCTCCATACAAACAAGTATCCCAATAGAAATTGAGAGACTTAAAAGCGACAGCATAGAAGAGGCATGTCCAAGTCAATGCGCCAGCTGGTCGTATAGGCAACAATTCTTATCTATTAGATTAGAACCAGCGTGGTACGTTGGACCGGTATCTACGATATTCTTCTCCGAACTTTTGTTCAAGATACTGCTCTTCACGAGCTATTACGCCATAACGTAGGTATACATATAGGATAGGTAAGGCAGCGATAAGCCACCAAGTATTGATCAAAAAGGATAGTCCTATAAATTGAAGAAAAACAGCGATGTATATCGGATTACGCGATCGGGCATAGGGTCCGGATTCTAAAATATTGGTAGTGGGTTTCTGGAATAAGGGTGTTGTCTTGGCTTTCTTAAAAACCTGCAAACAAATTACTTGAAGAACAATTCCGCTTCCCAAAATAATAATACCGGCAATTATCACAATTGTTGCAGAAGTTATATTAAGTGGAAAAAATATATGTAAGAAAATACTTGTCACCGCAAGTGTTAACCCCACTAATGGGGGAAACAAAACGACCTGGGCCTGCTTTAGGTTATTATCTCCAGCTGATGCTTTTTCCATAACTGAAATTTATCAATCTTCACAAATTTTACAACTATTCTTACAATATTAAGGATATATCAAGCAGTTTTTTTAACGAAGTAGAGTGCCTTTAGTAAATTTACCTGATAGAATATTGCAAAAGGTCTACTGGCCGATAGGGAGGCAGGAAGATGTATCACTCAGTCTATATTAATGACTCAAAACATCAATCTTAATATGAATATGTAGAACGTGCAGATAAATACCCCAGGGAAAATAACGACTTAAGAGAACCGGTTGCCATACAGGAGCAAAGGTTAAATTATTTTATTTTGGTTGTCCCTAAATATTAAAGCGGTTGTCTCTCGATAATAATAATAGTGAAGGGTTTGGTAGGCAATACCACCAATTATATTAAACCAACATTACTTTACATAATATAAGTTATACGACAAATATAGACTATCATATAAATATCTTATTATTTAAGGGATCATATTCTCCATGCTACAAAATTATTTTAAGCATTATCGTAAATTGGTTTTATATCATTAATATATCTGATGACTAAGATTAACTTCGTCTTGCTATTTGTTTTATAACTATGACTAAATATTTCTGAGATTTCTACATAAATACTAATCTCTGTTTTTAAAAAAGTGCTAATTAAAGTGCTAATTAAAGACCCTACCTTTTTTAGCATTTATTGGTTGGTCTGTAATTTTATAATCATTCCAAACGACTTCTTGATATAGCAAAAAAATATCTGAACCCTTTATTAGCTACATTTTGGTTAACTTATTTCACTAATATACCAAAATAATGCCCTTTATAGTGTTTAAGCGGTGATATTATTTAAATTTTGATTTTAAGAGGTTTAAATTAAATTCGAATGGTTTAGTATGTCTAAAATCACTATTTGGCAATTTTTAGCCTAATTTATCATATGAAACAGTTTTTATTAGAGTGAGTATCACTTTAAAGCACTGATTTTCTATTTAGAGATTAATAATTTGTATCTCACAAAAAACACACTATAATAGCGATAGATATTCATCAGGATTGTAACAAAAACCTTAAAGCAACTGAGCTATGAAAGTCTTCCAAAAGATTCTTCGCTTTGCCTGCATCATGACTCTATTTTTATGTGTCACAACAGTCCAGGCGCAGTCAGTCATTGAAAAACTGAAATCTAATAGTCAAACTACCCAGTTTGCTCGGGCGTTGGAAAATGCTGGTATTGGCGATAGGCTTTCTCAACCCGGACCATACACTGTTTTTGCACCTACAAACCAAACGTTTTCAAACTTAAGTACGGGTCAACAATCCGATTCTAACTTATTACTAAACCACATTTTAACAGGAATGGCTACCGTACGCAGCTTACGAGTGATGTCTGATATTTCTTGTTTAAGTGGAAAAAGGATTTCAGTTCAAAGTAGCGGTTCTGGGTTGGCTGTTGAAAATAATCAGATCACCTCACCTAATATTAAAGCTAACAACGGCGTAATTCATATTATTAATGGGGTTATTGAATAATTACTCAAGCCTTCAAATTGCTCTTAAGCTATTGGGATCTAATCGGATAGCATATTCATCTGTATCACTTTTTATAACCTCTCCATCTGCATGAATATCTATACCGTCAGGAATTTTTAAACGCACATCTTCAATCTCTTACGAAACGAGAAAGAAATCCTTTGGGCTGTCCTGCAAGGCTGTTATTTTTCTAACCTTCCCTACGTTAAAAAGTTTTATTGCCGGTTACTTAATCACTGGATCCCCCAATCCCCGGGTCGTCTCTTTATACATTCACCTTACTGGTCTGCAAATTTTATGTTATGTTTGAAGCAGCTAACTAATTTTATCTAAGGACTATTTCGTTTATGGAACTTATGGATCGCCTGCGTGATGCTATTACCGATTACATTCAAGAGAATGGCGTAGAATACCGGAGGTTGCTTGTTTCAAGAACCTTCTATACCAAATTAGAAAAAGAAGCTGAGGAGCACGACGTACCTATTGACCTACCTAACCTGGAAATTAAAGATAACGTAGACTACGATTTTAAACTCCTGCCCTAATATCACAGGGATGGAACACTTTGGCCGATCCTGAATATAAGACCTAAAAAAGGTTGTATGTTTTGGATTGGCTGTGGTGCCCTACTTATCATCTTTTTCAGCTTTCGGGCTTATATCAATAACCGGAAGAAATTCCGAATGAAGATAACGGGTGACCAATCATCCCGATTATATTTTTACTTGCTGCAGGGAGGAAACTTGCTCCTTATTATCTCCGGACTTTTATTTCTGATGCTTGCTATCGTAAGTCACGTAAATGGTTTTGAAGTCATTTTTTCTTCCGATGTTGCTTACCATATAAAGATTAACGGCAGCTGATAGCATGATAATTTCCAACGATACCAATTAAGCCTGCTACTACAAAAAATGGGCTTAAAAGCTTGTAAATCGTACTCATAATTATTATTTATATAAGACGTAACATTAAGTTTAAACAAATAAAGAAAGAAACACGTTATGCCACGATGTGAATTATACCAGGATGCCAAAGGCGGATGGAGATGGAGGCAAACAGCCAAAAACGGCGATATTGAAGCCTACTCCGACGGTAGTTTTGAAGACAAAGAAGAAGCGAAGAAAGACGGAAAAGAAAACGGAAATTGCACAAGTTACACACGAAGTAATTCATATTAATTGAATTATCAAGCACTTGTAAAGCTGCTTACTGTAATAGTGAGCAGCTTTTTTTATTTCAAGCCCATCGGGTGCAGTATGATAGAGAGACTTCTATATTCGGGCAAATAAATCGGAATTTTCTTGGAACATAAGTAGTTAATTTCATTATACTTAAAGCTCATTTATTACGGCTTTTACATATTTGTGCCATATCTCAAACTAACTACTTATAGGTCAAATCAGGGTTATTACCCTTATTTCTATGGAAATACGATTATACAAAAAAGGCGATATCGAACAGATTGCACATTTGCTTGGCGATACTGTTAGCATTTTAAATGCTGAAGGATACACTGAAACAGAAATTCATACCTTTGCCCCCGACAGCATCCACTTTAAGGATTGGGAAGAAACATGCTTAACGAACTTTACGGTGGTTGCCGAAAGTAACGGCCGAATTGTTGGTATTGCACAAATAGATTATCGAGGCCACATCAGCTGCTTTTACTGTCACCCCGATTACCGGGGACGTGGACTTGGCAAACAGCTCTATTTAGCGCTTGAAGACTATGCCAAAGGCAAAAGTATTGGTACTATCCATACCGAGACCAATGCACAAGACCGGGCGTTTTATTTCAAAGTTGGGTTTAGTACCGTCCAAAAACAACAGGTATTGCTTAATGGTAAAATTGAAACCACCTTCATTATTGAAAAGGAGCTAACGAATTGATATAGATCGCTCCAATGCTGATTTTATGGACTGAAAGCACTTTGTAGCAGCTGTTACAGTCTTTAAACTTGCGATAAATATTTCTATGATTGAGGGGATTTATCATTCGGATTATTGGGTAAGTACCTTCATCATTCAGCGAGGAATAGGAGCTATTTATGCCATCGCTTTTTTGGTCGCAATCAACCAGTTTCGTCCCCTGCTGGGTGAAAACGGGTTAATGCCTGTACCTCGATTTTTAGAGCGAGTGTCATTTAGGCAATCTCCCAGCATCTTTCACTGGTATTATTCCGATCATTTCTTTGCTTTTATTGCATGGACGGGATTGGTATTGTCTATAATAGCTGCATCTGGGCTTTCTGATGTGGGTCCCCTTTGGCTTTCTATGCTGATATGGTTTCTGCTATGGCTCCTGTACCTCTCTATAGTTAATGTAGGTCAACTTTTTTACGGTTTCGGATGGGAATCGTTACTGCTCGAAGCCGGTTTTTACGCTATTTTTCTGGGCCCCATCCATTACCAGGCTCCCATCATCATTGTTTTTTTATTGTGCTGGTTGGTATTTCGGGTCGAATTCGGGGCCGGACTTATAAAGATGCGGGGGGATGAGTGCTGGCGTAATTTGACGTGCCTGAATTATCACCACGAAACGCAGCCCCTGCCAACCCGTCAAGCCGACTATTTCATAACCTGCCCTCATCAGTTCATAAGGTCGAAACGCTTTCGAACCATGTTGTACAGCTTGGAGCTGTTTGGCTGCTCTTTCTTCCGCAGCCGTTGGCCACCATTGGCGCGGGACTTATCATTCTATCCCAGTGTTATCTTATTATCAGTGGAAATTATGCATGGCTCAACTGGTTAACCCTGCTATTGGCCTTTAGCGGTATTAGCGACTCATATATTCAGTTTATGATCCCCATTGAAGCTCCTGCTACCCTTGCTGCCGACCCCATACTTGGTATCATTACCGTTGTTATAGGGGTAGTCGTCGCCTATTTAAGTATTGATCCCATTAAGAATATGATCTCCCCACAACAGCGGATGAATGCCAGCTTTAATCCCCTTCATTTAGTAAATACCTACGGGGCATTTGGCTCGGTAACTCGTACGCGGCACGAAATTATTATTGAAGGCACTACGGATGAGGTTATTAATGACAACACCGACTGGAAAGCCTATGAATTCAAGGGTAAGCCCGGTAATCCCCATAAAATACCGCGGCAATGGGCGCCCTATCATCTACGTCTGGATTGGCAGATGTGGTTTGCAGCAATGACCTCGATCCGAAGAAATCCATGGCTGATTATCTTTATACAAAAACTACTGCTGGGTGATAATAAAACATTAAGACTATTATCAAATAATCCTTTTAATGACCATTCTCCCAACTATATACGAGCACGACTTTTAAAATATGAATTTACGTCTTCTCAAGAATATAAGGAAACAGGCAAGCGGTGGAACCGATCATTCGAACGGATGTATATATCACCGACATCACTACAAGATTTATCGCACCTTTATTGATCAGAAATCATCTTTGAATAAGCTATTTTCTTAAGAAAATAGAATCCCAACAAAAAATAATTATTAGCCAATGTTTTTTCTAAAGTCAGATGAATTACGCGATCATATTGATACTATCATTCACCAGGAAACCCAACAGCACGCCACCCATTTTGATTTAACCGTGGATAAGATTTACACCTTTACCAAGGCCGGCGCCCTTGATTTTGGAGGTAGCGAATATAAAAAAGCCGAGACGTCCCTTGTGGAACCAAAAAAAGATCAGGGCGATGACTATGGTTGGTGGAATTTACCGGCGGGCCATTACCAAGCAAAAATGAATGAGCAAATTAAGGAAGTGGAAGACACAGTAGCTCTCTTAGGATTGCACGAACATGCGCAATCAGCTGGTATTATTGGGAACGCCACTTATGTTTCACTTGATGAGACGGCAAATGAGATTACCTTCAATTTTACTACGCCAGAGCCAGGCTGTAACATCAAAGAAAATGCCCGCTTTGCCGTCTTATATTTGTTGGCCAGCTAATATTTTGGGATACTTCGCATCATAAAAATCATCAGCCATTATTAATATGAGAACCATTCGCTGGGGCATTATAAGCACAGCCAAAATTGGGATTGAAAAGGTTATTCCGGCTATACAGCAAGCCGATAATTGTGAGGTCAAGGCGATTGCGTCACGCTCTGCCGATAACGCCCAAACAGCTGCTCAAAAGCTTGGTATCTCCCATTCGTACGGATCGTATGAAAAACTGTTAGCAGATTCATCCATTGATGCTGTATACAACCCCCTGCCCAACCACTTGCATGTCCCCAAGACAGTAGCAGCGCTGAAAGCCGGCAAGCATGTGCTCTGTGAGAAACCTATCGCATTGGATGGTGAAGAAGCACAGAAGCTTTTAGCAGTAAGTCGCAAGTATCCCAATTTAAAAGTGATGGAAGCGTTTATGTACCGGTTTCATCCCCAATGGCAAAAGGCGAAATCACTTATCGCTAATGGTAAAATCGGTAGGCTGCAAACCGTTCATTCTGTTTTTGCCTACTATAATGATGATCCGGCGAACATTCGCAATAAGGCGGATATGGGTGGTGGCGGACTTATGGATATCGGGTGTTATTGTATTTCGCTGTCTCGCTACTTGTTTGGTGAGGAACCTACAAATATATCGGGATATTGGAAGATAGATCCCGACTTTGAAACAGATTACCTATCCTCCGGTACACTTCAGTTCGCTGGCGGTACGGCAACATTCTCTTGCTCAACGCAATCCACTCCGCATCAACAGGTTGAAATATTAGGCACACATGGACGAATAGTGATTGATATTCCTTTTAATGCTCCACCCGATAAAGCAACACGATTGTGGTTATATAAGGAGGGCAACCGTAAAGAGATCTCTTTCCCTGCTGTTAATCAATATACTTTACAGGCTCAGGCCTTTGCTAAGGCTGTTATTGCGGATGATCCTGTGCCAATCCCTATTAAAGATGCCGTTGATAATATGAGGACAATCGATCGATTCCGAGAAAGTGTTGGGCAAAAATAATATCACCACAAAAATTATTTAATTCTTATCTTAAGCTAACGTTTTAATTCGCATAGCGATATCATGGGTCAAAAAACTGAGAAAATATTTGAGCGGGCAAAAGAGAATTTAGAAAATGAAAATCATGAGCATGCCCTGCGCTTGTTTAATCAAGTTTTAAACAGAGAACCTTCTCACAAGCAAGCCCTTCGTAATAAAGGACTTTTAAAGGTGTTGAATGGTGATTCCGAGGAAGCAGAAGAATTTCTTCTTTTTGCTACAAAACAGCAGCCAGAGGATGATCAACTATATCAACTGCTTGGCACCCTGTATCACAACAACGGCAAACCTCAAAAAGCGCTTGCACAGTTTAAAAACGCAATTGATTTAAATGGGGAAAATTTGTCTGCTTTACAAGGGGCAGCGATGATTTTTGCTCATATTTTGGGTGAACATGACCGGGCTATAAAATATTTCACCAAAGCGATCGACATAAATGCTGACAATGCTGAATTGTTATTTAACAGGGGTTGCAGCTTTATGATCTCAGAAAAAATGGACGAGGCAGAAAAGGATTTTCGGCGGGCTGTTGAGCTTGATCACACAAAAGCGAAAGAGATGCTTGAAAAGTATTTTTAGGACGAGATTGAATGCCACTGCTTTCATCAAAGCACTGGGTTTACTCTTGGATGGGTAGCAGGTGCTTCTAATATCCATAGGATGGCAAGTTCAGCCGCCACACGAACAAGGCATTCAATTCCTCTTCTCTAAGAGAGATTTGCAGTGGGTGCTCTTCAAACAATTCAACTTCCCTATATTTAGCAACGGATTGACCTATCTTATGGATTAAACTCAGTGTTTTATTGGGGGTTGGACGATTTCTAATCCCGAATCTGTTTTAAATTCTATCTTTCAGGGGTCCTAACAGAAGCTTTAAAGACCCGCTTTAAAAATGGGTAAACGTTGGTAGCCTCTTCCCCTTTGGCAACTACTTGCTGCCCTATTTGAAAAGCTATTTGCCACTGCCCCATTAGCACTTGTTGCCCCTCAAAGAAAGAATACTGTTCATCATAAATATTAACTGACTCAGAACTTACGCCATTTACCTCAACCACTTTTAAATCTTGCCCTTTTTGTAAATCCTCATAAGTGGGTACCTTGATATCAAATCTCCCAAAATAAAACCCATCTGCTGATTTTGCGATCTCATTCATCTTATTTTGCAGTGCATTGGTTATAAGCTCTTCCCCGTCATAGAATACAGCTCCCCGTGCATGAGTACCCAGTTCGACCAAGGTTATTTCTTCTCCTTGATCGGGAATTTCATATAAACGGTGATCATTCGCTTGCAGGTATACCTTAGCCATATTTACCATCTGATTATTTGCCAGGATAAGCTCCTGTAACGTACGCTCTCCATCCCCTATGACCTTGGGTAGTTCTTTTTTGGTAATTGAATAGATATGACCTTGATCTTCATCTGGCATCCGGTAATAAAAAACACCAACCTCCTTCCCTATTATATACTCTTGGATAATTACGTCAGCTTCTGCCTTGGAAAGGTAATCCTGCAGTTCATACCGATCTTTTACGATGGAGACCCCTTTTCCTCGTTCTCCCACATCTGGTTTTGCTACAATAGGATATCTTAAATCACGCTTCTCCATAAATATATCGGCTTGGGATAACCGTTGCTCAAAAGTATTACTGGCGGTGATCTTGGTGTACCGAGCTATATGTGATTGATCATCAAAAAGATCTAAAATAGCACTTTTAGACTCACCAATGATTCCTCCATCAGGGATTGCCGGGTTTGCAGCCGTAAATAAGGTTAAGCATCGGTATTTAATCCCCAGAGAAATGATATAAAGTCCAACAGGTATGTACAGAATGAGAGGCGACCAGTATTGCCAGCGGGTCAACTTGCGATAGCGAGACAGCAATAGTCTTCGCCCTTTGTAACTGAAAGCGGGAACAATCACTTTAATCAGGAAAATGATAAAAGCAATTGCTCCCAGAAAGACCCAGAGCGCATAATCTTGATAGACCGAAAAATATCGCAATAACTCGTTACCAAGCAGTTTAGATATTCCTACAATAATGGGGGTCCAAACTAATCCTGAAAGGATAAAGTAAAATAAAAACATCCAGAAGCCCGCCCGAATGACACCGGCACTAAAGTAGGTAGGTAGCCTACTGCCGGGTAAAAAACGGGTGGCTATAATGATGGCCGGACCTTTTACCTTAAACCATTGCGCACTCTTTTCGAGATCTTTTTCTGATATTATCCATTTTAAGGGTGCTCTTTTAATGGCCGGGCGCCCCAATATTCGTCCGGCTGCATAAAGTCCGATATCCCCAATAAAAATACCTAAGAAACATGCCAGCACGGCCGGACCGAAGCCGATTAATCCGCGAGCCACCAGTAACCCGGCGCCAATGCATGTTAAGTCCTCACTAATAAGTGTACCTAATATGATAATAATCATGATAATCAGTAGAGAAAGGCCCTCGAATTTGGCGAATTCTACATTTGAAAAGGATTTCTGAGCCTCTTCAATACGTTCTTTGGATGCATTGGCAGCGGTCTTTGCTCTTCCGTGTTCAACACTTTGGATAAACCTATTGATACGAGAGCTTACAGAATCGCTATGTGTTTCTAATAAATCATGGTCCGCATCAAATAACGTAATTTGACTTTGTGGCACAATGCGATGATGCTCTTGGGCTGCAGCAAGGGGAACCAGGGGATCTTCCTTTCCGTGCAGAATAAGCATGGGCTTTTCATACTCCTTCAGATGAGATCGAATAGGCCGCTGATCAGACTCATATTGGCGCTTGGCGTAAGAAACGTCCCAGTCAAAGGCATCAAAAAGTCCAAAATGCGGAATGGCATTATGCAGTAGCCAAACCGCTGTAAGCTGTAGGCCATGCACGGCATGATTAAGCCGATAGCTGCCCAATAATTCCAGCTCTTGTACCCCAATCGCTCCCATTAATCCCAGCGAGGAGATCTTCTCGGAGTGATTGTGAGCGAGGTAGATCGCACTGGCACCGCCCAATCCAAAACCAAATATATGCGCGTTTGATACATTAAGCTGATCCAGAAATTGGGAGGTATACACGGCAGATGTTTCAAAAGAATAGCTGGGTAGATTATCATTCTCGATACCATATCCGGGTAGAAAAGGGACTAAGATCCTCATTTCAGAAGACAACTTCGGTATAATTTCCTGAAAGACCTCCGGCCCTTCAGGTCCACCGGGTAATAATACGATAATTGGCGGATTCTCATTCTTACCCGTATAAACGTCTTTATAATCTATGGATATGGTTTCCTCTTGAAGCGTCTGGTCGTTGGCAACAACCTTTAATTCAACAGATAGATCGGTGTTGCTTTCTTCTGGAATTGGGGCCTGGAAAAAGAATGATACAAGATGAGATGCTGCAAGAAGCGCAATGTAAATGAGGATATATTTTTTCCACCTATGAAGCATCTAAAACAATATTATGAATTGCTATGGTATTAAGAAGTAATTACTGGTTTAAATGATTTAGATACCGCTTTTTGCAGTTTGCTTGATAACACTTTCCGGTCCTTTGCTGAAATGCTTTCCCCAAAATCTATAATCACTTCAATGTGTTTTATTTTTAATAATTCCCAAAAATGAGGCAAAAAGCTCATGTCTCCCCACCAACAAACATGTGACCATGCGGGACGATCAGTATCAAGGCTACGATACGAAATAGAAGCGTAATGAACTGGCATATTTTTTTCCGCGGGATAGTTTAACAAAGAGGATTTAAAAGGTAAAACCTTCTTTCCTTTTGAACTTGTTCCCTCGGGAAAAAGGATGACTCCCTGTTCGGCATTTATACTGTCTGCAATTTGTTTATTCATTCGCTTGACATCGCTACGCAATTGCCGGTCAATAAAAAGGACGCCTAACTTCTGGGTGGCCCAGCCAAAAAATGGCCATGATTTTATTTCACTCTTGGCAATAAACGTAGCATCCAAATAATACCACAGTGGAATAACATCAACATAACTTAAGTGATTCGAGACCAGGAAAAATGGTGCTTCGGGAGGATTCCCCGTAACTTTTATGTTAAATCCCAACACTTTTGAGGACCATCGCGCCCACCATTTTATTACCTTGTTTTTCCACCGGACCACCCCACTTTGACTTATGAAGCCCAAGAGTATATCACCCATTGCGGTAGTAATAACCGTGGTAACGGTGATCGTCAAGAATGCTATTATACGAAGGAATGCCCGAAAAGTGTCTTTCAAAGCCATAGCTTAACGAAAAAAGAGTGATCGCGACCGGTCGTCAAGGTTTTCAATATCAACCAGAATTAAAAAATCGATGGTCTTAAAATTACAATCCAATGCTGGTTTTGAAAGTACTGTTGCTCCTATATCAATATAAAGCTCAAACAGTTCGGGCAACGTTACCTGGTGCCACGCGTTGGTATCTCTCTCCATTTCAGGACATGCGAAATCACTTTTAGTAGTTACTTGCAGTGAAGGGTTAATTAAATCGTTATGATGCAAGTAATCCCAGACAATCCAGCCTTCTTTGGGATCAATACTTTTGATTGAACAACATCCCAAAAGATAACGCGATTTAGTCATCTCCATATATTTTGCAATCCCCCTCCATAAGAGATATAGAACACGTCCATTTCGGTGCTTTTTTTCGATGCAGGCCCGTCCCACTTCCACGGCATCTTCAAGGACATCCGACGGCAATGCAGATAAATCAAATTCATCTGCTGTATATAAGCCGTAGCCTTCTTTTGCTTTTTGATATGTTTGTAAACGATAGGTACCAATTACACGGCCCGATTGTTGTTCAATAACAATGAGATGATCGCACTGCATATCAAAACGGTCAATGTCGAGCTCATATTCATGGGATCTTTCTAATCCTTCACCCAGTTCGACATTAAACACGCGATAGCGCAGTGATTGTGCCGCTCGCATATCGGATTCCGTTCTTGCCAGGCGGAGTTCGTACCGGCTTGTAGAGAGAAGTTTTTCGGGAAGTGTTGAATTCACAGATTATCAGTTACTTATTACTTTTCCTTTAGAATAAGTAACTGTATGGAGAAATCGAACTATGAAACTGTTATTAATTTGCAAATTTATTTAAATGACTCCCCTCTTTAAGTGTGGTTTGCGATCCATTCGCGTAACGCCATAGACACTAATGAGGAGTAATAGATATCCTTATGGTCGGCCACCGATTTTATTTTGTCAACCAGTTCAACTTCGAGGTAGTAACTCACCACCTTTTTTTCTGACTTTTGACGTTTTTTGGGCTCCGGTGATTGGTCGGTAGAACTGCCACTTTGGGAAGAAACAGCAGAAATTGGTTTTTTGGGCTTTTCCTTTGTCTTTGACTCATTCCGGTCAGGGATAAAAGCCATTGTGCTTTTCTTATCATTGAATCCAAAAGGGCTGCTCCCTAAACTTTTATTATCAGACATAATGCTTTACTGATCCCTATTCCAATTTCTACGCGTGCTGCAATTGTCCGTTTAATATCTCTTTCGACAAGGCTTCATAATCTTTAGCCCCATGGCTGTCAGGAGCATACTCAAATATTGTTTTATGATGACTGGGCGCTTCGGCAAGGGCTACATTATCCCGAATAAGAGTATTGAAAACCTTATCGCCAAAGTAATCTTTTATGTGATCGACGACTTCTTTGTTCAGATTTTTACGACCATCATAAAGCGTGCAAATGATACCACTAATCTCGATATCGGGATTAAGCCGTTCTTTAACGATTTGGATCACATCCATAAGTTTAGAAAGTCCGTGAAGCGCCAAATATTCCGATTGCACTACAATAAATAAATCTTCAACGGCTGTAAAAGCATTGAGCGTTAATAGGCCTAAATTTGGCGGGCAGTCGATAAGAATGTAGTCGTAATCTTTGGATAAACTATTTAGCTTGTTTTTTAGTATCATCTCCCGGGCCGGTTCATTGGCAAACTCCATTTCTGCCCCTGACAAGTCTATTGAGGACGGCATAATATCGAAACCGTCATGACTGATAATAGCTTCATCAGCCGAGATATCTCCTTTGAGAACTTCGTATATACTTTTGTCCAGTCGGTTTGAACTAAGCCGTAACGAATAAGTTAAGTTCGCTTGTGGGTCCAAATCCACCAGTAGTACACTAAAACCATGCTTGGCAAGACCTGCCCCCACATTGATAGTTGACGTTGTTTTCCCTACTCCTCCTTTTTGGTTGGTAAAAGCGATCGTTTTCATAAAACACACTGTTTAAGGATTCCCGAATACTCAATTATTAATTGGAGCTATGCCCCTTTATTTAATAGAGTATCAACAATGTGTTTTGTTACAGAAATATTAAAATTATTTAATATTTCGATTGATTAACAGTCAAAAACTGTTAATAGAGAATAGGTTAAATAGATATTTCCCTATTTTTTAGATACTCAAAAATTTGGGAAGAAATAATTAAATATAAATTGGACCGCATAAATAAGTGCAACAATTCCTGCTGCAAATAAAATTACTGCAATTGCAATTGTTTTCCCTTCAGATTCTTTCTTTTTTTGAGCCATAATCAATTTTCCCTAATGTGATATGTGCAAGAACAGTTTCCTTATTTTAAAGGTAATCTATAAGTCAGCTCCATGAGGTGCAAGGTAAAAAAGAAGATTTTTATATTTTTGCACCTACTACAGAGCTAACATAATCAGTAATTAAATTAAGAGTATCCAATGCAGCCTACCGTATCAGTGACCGAAGCTAATTATGATTTTTGGAAAAGCGGTACCATCATCTCTGCCCTTGCAAGTACTGTGATATTTATTGTATTTCTGATGTTAGAAGATCCATTCTGGATAAGTATAACCCGATTGGGGGCTTTTGTTTTTTTTGCACTAACAGTGCTTTGTTACCTGCAAATAATGAATGGTCCGATAAGTGTGTTATTGGATACGACGGATAGTGAAGTTATTATTTCCTATCAAAAAAAAGGAGAAATTATACAAGAAGAGGAGTTTGCAAAAGAGACCGTCAAAGAGGTTTTTGCTACTTCAGCAGGAGTTAATGTAATGCTACAAAATTTAAAACCCTCTATTAAAACGTTTAAAATACGTTTTACCGATACTGATCGAGAATTAAACCTGTTTGAATTTAGTGGTCGCCCGCTACTATTTGAAAAGTCATCACAAGAAAAAGTCGAACAATTTTTTAAAACTCTTCTCACTTAAGTTGTTGGAAGAGAGCTTTGAAAAAATATGTGTTATCCTGAATGGCTGGGACAGGGCAAATTTAGCACGACATGATTGTTTTTATGTAGATGACTTACAAGGCAGGGGTAGGAAATACGGCCGGACTCTCGTGTCCGAAGTTATCCACGGAACGAACGCCAAAAATAAAATTATCTCTGGGCACATCTTTAAGCCGGTATTCTAAGGTATCTCCAACAAATTTTGAATGCTGCCAGTGTGGTTGAGATGGCCTGCGCCAAACAATATTATATCCTTTGAAATCCGGTTCTTTATTAGACTTCCATTTCAATCGAGTATCAGTAAACGATTTATCAATAACAATTTTTACTCTTGTTGGAGGAGCCGGTGCATCGGCCAGCGTCGCCAATGTTATAGCATTTAGCCTCGTGACATTGGCAGTATAATCAAAGTTGATAAACTTGGGTAGATCGCCGTATTGTTTTCCATCCTCGGTGCGTACATCTTGGTCATGACGTCGATGTTTCTCGGTAAGCTGACTGATTCTAACAGATGGATAATCATACTCGAGAAAGGCCAAATGATCTCCTTTATGCCAATACCGATCTTTTCGATAGATCAGGTCAACTGAAACGTCATTAAAATATTTTTCACTAATATGATACATGAATCGCCCCAACTGGCGGCTCGGAGTATCATTTTCTCCACCTGTATGTAACAACGTTTGTTGATATTGAGTTAATTTACCGTCAGAAGAAATTCCGGGAGCAAAAACACGAACGGTGTCTGGTTTCTTTATTCCACGGTGGTTACCAATAATATCATTATTAAGAATGCCGGCAATATGACGATTTTGTGAGGAGGCCTGCTCGGCAATATATTTGGCGCCCAGTTGCCCCTGCTCTTTTCCGGCTAAAGCCAAAAATACTATAGTAGCATCAAATTCATAATTCGACATTACCCTTGCCAACTCAAGCACGGCTGCCGTTCCGGATGCGTTATCACTGGCTCCCGGAGCCTGACTTCTTGCATCCATAAGATCAGAGGCACGAGAATCATAATGGGCCGTAACAAGATACATACGATCTTTGCTCTCTAATTGTGTACCGGGCAGATAAGCTAATATATTAACGATTTCCGTTTCTGCTTCAAGTTTTGGCTGATCATCTGCTGTAAAAGAACTGTATTGCACATGCAGCCGCCCATTAGAGCGTTGTTGATAATCTTTAAATTGACCGTAGACCCACCGGCGGGCCGCGCCTATGCCTGTGGTGTCACTGGCGGTGTCAGATGCAGTGTGACGTGTATAGAATGAGGTAAGCTCACGAATATTGGCTTCTAATGTGTCCGCAGAAATTTCTGCTTTTATATCCTGGATTTTTTTCTCATAGGTGTTAGTTTCTTTGGTATTTTGAGTCCGATTGTTGTCGCAGCTCACCCAAAAACCAATGATGAGCAGACCAATAAAAAATGTTCTGAATCTATGTAGATGAATTTTTGCCATAGTAGGTGGAAGAGTTGCCTAAGGTCATTTGCTAAATCATAAAGGTTTGAGTATCCAAATGTTGTAAAATGTTTTTTTAATATTTGGAAAGGTTCAATTTTTGATCAACATTCAACGGAATCTACAATCAAAAACAAACAGGATGAATAGCATAAAAAATTTTAGTGTTATCGTATTAGTGGTATTGATTTTTGCCAGCTGTTCGCAGCAGGATCAGTATCAACAGCAAGCGAAAAATCTTGCTCAAAAAGTAATAATTGTCGATGGACATATTGATATGCCCTATCGGTTGAAGGATAACTGGGTGGATGTATCCGTATCTGCTCCAGATCGCGACTTTGATTATCCCCGAGCGAAAGAAGGCGGGCTTGATGCTCCTTTTATGTCCATTTATATCCCTGTTAAATACCAAGGGACTGGGAATGCAAAAGCTGTGGCTGATAGCCTTATTGACATGGTTGAGGGCGTAGCTTCTGACAATCCTGATAAGTTTGCCATTGCAACTTCTCGTGATGAGATTCAGACTAATTTTGAGAAAGGTATTATTTCACTACCGCTGGGCATTGAAAACGGTGCTCCCATTCAGGCGTTATCGGATGTGGAATATTTCTATGATCGTGGGGTTCGCTATATTACCCTGGCTCATGCAAAAGACAACAGAATCAGTGATTCTTCTTACGACACAACCGCAAATACCCACAATGGTCTTAGCGAGTATGGCAAAGAGGTGGTTCATGAAATGAACCGACTGGGCATGATGGTAGATGTATCACATATTACTGATAGCGCTTTTTATGATGTTATCGGCACTTCCGAAGCTCCGGTTATTGCTTCTCATTCTTCGGCACGTCATTTCACTCCCGGATTTGAACGGAATATGGGTGATGACTTGATCAAGACACTTGGCGAAAATGATGGGGTTATCATGATTAATTTTGGATCTACATTTTTGGATAGTGCGTCCCAAAACAGTGGCGAACAAGTTCAACAAGAAATAACCCAATTGCTTGAAGAAAAGGGCTTAGATCCTGAAAGTGAGGAAGGTAATCAGTTTAGCGAGCAGTATTTCCAAGATAACTTCCAGTTTAGTACAGTCGAAAAAGTTGCTGATCATATTGACCATGTCGTAAATCTTGTGGGTATTGACCATGTGGGACTGGGCTCTGATTACGATGGTGTTGGTCCTACCCTGCCTACGGGCCTTAAGGATGTATCTACCTATCCAAATCTATTTGCAGAGCTGTTGGAGCGCGGATATACCGAAGAAGACATTGAAAAAATAGCGTCTGGTAATGTGTTTAGAGTGTGGCAAAAAGTGGATGAAGTTGCTGCCAGCATGCAATCCGAAAACTAATACAATTTTTACATATCAGCCCTGATTATATACGTAATCGGGGCTTTTATTTTGATACAAATTAATCTTTATGAAGAATATCACATCCCCAACCCTTTTGCTCGATGAAAACATTTGTAAGATCAATATTCATGCAATGGCAAATAAGGCAAAAGAACATGATTTGGATTTTAAGCCACACATGAAAACACACCAGTCGGCCACGATTGGTCATTGGCTTAGAGATGCCGATATAGAGGCTACAACAGTTTCTTCAGTAAAGATGGCTCAATATTTTGCCAGACATGGATGGAATGATATAACCATCGCCTTTCCATGCAACATTCGTCAGATTGATGACCTCAATGAGCTTGCTGCCAATATTTCGCTCACAATATTAGTCAATAAAACAGATGTAGCAAAAGCCCTTGATAAGAAACTGCAATCCCCTGTTAGTGCTTATATCGAAATTGATAGCGGATCGGCCCGGAGTGGATTACCCTCGGATGATATTAGGGAAATTAGATCTGTTATAGAGGTAATAAACACATCAAATAATATAACTTGGGCTGGACTTTACTCTCACCCAGGCCATTCCTATGCCTGCCGATCTAAACAGCAAATAGAGGCTGTCCATCACGCTGTCATACGACAATTTAAACAACTTAAGGATGAATTATCCCAAAGTTATCATGACTTTGAAGTTTGTATTGGGGATACTCCTTGTTGCTCGATTGGAGATACTTTTGGCCCGGTGGATGCTATTAGCCCCGGTAATTTTGTATTTTATGATCTAATGCAGCAGCAAATTGGCAGTTGTAAATTTGGTGATATCGCTGTTGCTATGGCTTGTCCTATTGTGGACAAGTATGAAAGTCATAATCAATTGATTATTCAAGGAGGCGCAATTCACTTTTCAAAAGAGTTCATGAAAACCAATGACACTACTCATTTTGGATTGGTTGCTGAACGGAATGATAATAGCTGGAAACCTGTAGAGCCTTATTCCTACGTCACAAAACTATCCCAAGAGCATGGTGTGGTATCATGTTCAGCAAAGCTGTTTCAAAACTATGACATCGGAGATATGGTTACTGTGTTACCTGTGCATTCATGTCTGACAGCCAATTTGATGAGTGGGTATCAGACTATCGGTGGAGAGCAAATTTCCATGATGAAATAAAAATGGGTACTCAAAAATATATCTGAATACCCATTTTGAATATAATTTCTGTATGTGTTACTGAGCCTTATACAACCAGGCATCAGGGTTTTGATTCTGCTTGATATCTCTAAGGGCTTTTTGGGCACTTTCCAAGTTATCAAAACCTTGATATGAGACAAGGTTTATATCAGATCCCTGCATTTTGATAATTGATGAGTTATAGCCATTGGCCTCTAATTCCGATTGTAAGTTATTAGCATTTTCCATCACTGAAAATGATCCGCCAACAACATAGTAAGTGGAAATGTTATTAGTAGGCCCAGCATTATTGGCAGAATCTTGGGTATCAGAATCTCGTGCTGATTCTTCCCCATTTGTTGAGACAGAATCTTCTTCGTATCCCCCTCCTAAGTTGAGCTCAACCTTTTCTGTTTTAACCTCAGGATCCTGGAGAGTTTCAGAGGCTTCTTCCCCGTCATTATTTTCCACTGTTTCGGAAGGTGTATTTTCTTCCTGACCTTGTTGCTTAAGATCTTCAGAGTCAGCAGTATCTTGTTGTCTTTGATCTTCTTCCTGAGGTTCCTGCTCCGTATCCGAATCCTCAAAATTATCCATCTCATCTTGCTCAATAGGATCTCGATTCATGATCTCTTCTCCGTCCCGAATTTCTTGCTGCATGCGATCCCGTTCATCCTGTAGAATCTCATATTTTGAATCATAAGACTCTTTACCATATCGTTCGGGGATCGTAGGCTCTAACGAAGCTTGAATCAAAATCACGAGTTCTCTCATCTGGAAGTCATGCGACTCGTAGCCAAAGAGATATCGTAATCCAAAAAACCAAGCCGGCAGATCCTTCAAAATGGGTACCCCTCTCCTTACATCAGCCTTTTCTGTTCGGTACAACCCTGCAATAACTGTTGCTTCTCCATCGAGTAACAATGATTGTGTCGTTGCTTCCTGCTTATTGATAATGGTACTAACAGGATCAGGTTGTGCAGATGAACGTTCAGCATCAATATCCAGATGGATAAAAGTAGTATCTTGCTGGGTTATCACTTGGGGGGTTACCGTAAGAATGGTACCTACCTGGAAGAAGTTTTCAACGACATTCCCTGCAATATCACGTTGTTTAATAGAAAAGTCTTGACCAACCTGTATTTTACCCTCCTGGCCATCCATAACTTTTACCGTGGGAGAAGCTAAAATTTCTCCCAGGTTATCGGCTTCAAATGCACTAAATAAAGCTTGGACATCAATGCCAGTGTTGCCAATTTCCCCGACGTTAATTAAGGCATTAAACACATCTTGTGAGACACTCTGAGCACCTTTCGAATTTACTTGTACAAAAGGTCCGTCAAAATCTGCGCTTGGTACTTGTGAGCCTTGCTGACCCTGACCGCCCCCTTGTTGTCCACCCCCACCTTGACCTCCACCAAGGGCCGACTCTGGAACATTTTCAGAAATTGTAGACCAATCTACTCCAATTTCTTGCAAGGCTCTGCGATTCCCTTCAAAAAATATCGCATTTATTCGGACCTCGTGGGTTTGCGTTGTAGCCACCGGTCCTTCTCCATCTGCTGTTCTCGCTGTTTGGGGAGCAGTTTGGCCTTCTGTTTCAGCTTCTAACGATTTTCGTGTAACAATTTCAAAAAAGTCCTGTTTGTCAACTAAATGCAGTTCATTAACGCGTAAAATCAGCTTGAGAGCATCCATCCAATGCATGGGAGGAACCGAAATACCAATATTTCCATCCACCTCTGCACGATTCACAATAGCTTTACCACGAAATTGTTGAGAAAACTCATTGATAACATCCACAGCCCGTGTAAACGAAGTGCTTCGGTCAAACCGAACTAATTCTTCGGGGTTGGTATATTCTCTGAACTCTGCAGGTAGATTATCTCTATTCTGACTAAATACACTACTTGTAGCCAGAAATAAAAATGCCGCAACAAAAAGAATAAACTTATGGTATCTAAAAGAATTCATATCAATCACTACTTTCATTTTCATCGTTATTGACCTGCAAGGTTACGCGTTCAACAATTCCACCTTTATTGAGTCTAAAAGAAGCAGATCCCTCATCAATATCAATCGATGTCAATTGTCCGAGATAAACGTCATCTCCCTCAGAGAGTCGCTGCATAATTCCTTGTTGATCTAAAAGAAAAACTTTGTTTGAGCTTACCGCCAAAAGGGTACTATTTTCTACATCAATTAAATTATTCTCATTATCCTTTACAGCTCTAATAAGTGGATAAAATGGATTATAAACC
This sequence comes from Fodinibius sp. Rm-B-1B1-1, assembly GCF_038594945.1. Taxonomy (NCBI): domain Bacteria; kingdom Pseudomonadati; phylum Balneolota; class Balneolia; order Balneolales; family Balneolaceae; genus Fodinibius; species Fodinibius alkaliphilus. Next base: position 899,091 of record NZ_JBCFYD010000002.1, on the reverse strand, counting down.
GATCCTCGTAAATTATTAGTTATGGCAAGCTCTGATTCATCTAATAATCTTACGCGATCATAAAAGCTTTTTAGAGAAAAACGAAAATTGACCTTGCCATATGAATCGAGCTCATTAATGGGATTAATGGATACTTGACTCACCTTATTTAACGGTCTGCTTAATTCAATCTGGCGAATAAAATTGATGAAATTTCTATAGTATCCCTGACCGGTAACCTGCATGTTAATGACACCGTGCTGGTTATAAGTGGTTGAATCAGAAAAATTGAATGTAAATTCGGTATAAGCCGACCCCGTACTTACCCGGTTAAGAAAATCGTAGACATTATCTTCATTGCTATTGGGATAAAGGACTTTGTAATAGTTATCAAAAAACTTAGTAGCTTCTTTAAACTGATTTTGAAGTGCTGGTAGCTGATCAGCTCGTTGTTGTTGTTGATTTAGCTCTTGTCTTGTCTGCTCTACATTTTGCTCAAGCTCATCTAATTTTGGTTGCTGATAAAAATAGATATAGCTCCATCCGCCACCAATAAAGATGGTTAAGACAATGAGAAGAATAAGAGTATTTCGTACACCGTAGGACATATTGCTAAGCTTGCTAAATTATTTGCCAATCAAGTTTTTTACCTCTTCAGGTGACGAAGGTGAATAAATTGAATCGGACGCTGCAAATGATTGTATCAAAATTGAAAATGTATATACCTGTTTTTCGCGGATCGTTTCGTTATTTACACTCAATAAAGTTGCTTCATCAAAAATATTTACAATCTCCGGTATTCTGTTACGGTAAAGAGTATAACCCTGTATAAATGTGCCATCACCCGACTGTGAAAAAGAAGTTATCCACGTGTTATTTACTCCATCAACACCCTTGTTAAGCATATCAAGTTTTTCCGACCACTCTTTACTACCTTGCGTAAGTGTATCGAGCATCGTCAGCTTTTCTTTGAGCACCGATAAATCTTGCTCCAACTGACCAACTTCTTCTACGATAGGATCTAAGCGTTCCAGCTGCGAATTCATCTGATTTAACTCACTGGAATAAGAATCAATTTGTTGCGCATTTTGAGTATAGAAATAATTAAAGGTGATAGGTGTCAGAAATATCAGGAATAGAATGAGCAACCCATGCCATTGCAGCTTAAATATCTTTTGCCGGTCTTCTACATATTTTGGAACAAAAGAAATATCAGGAAAAACGTCAGCCTTAGCTCCTGAAGCCGCCAAAGCTGTGGCTATTGCTGTAGTAAATGCCGGAATAGCAGAAGATTCGACACTTTCACTTTCAATATATTCCTCTTTTACCTGTAGATCTTCGACATGGATATCAGGGAAGTTTTGTTTAAAGAAATCTACAGCCTCAGCCCCTTTTGTATTGTTGGCAAGAATAATACGATCTAAGCTTGGTACTTCTCCAGTATCAAGCTGAAAAAGAATTTTACTAAAGACTGTGTTCATGAAGGATTTTTTCTCCGTTCCCTCATTAATGATGGGAGAAACCAACCAAACTTCTTCTCCCTTCATAAACACAACCCGGCACGATTCTTTACCGAACTGAATGATTCCCGTCATTTCATCGGGATCCAGCTCATAATTAGCCCGGACCATACCCACAAGCCCAACTTCATCCGGAATAATATCTTGTATTATTAACTTTCCAGTATAAAGCTCACGGGTCCTATTTATTGCCTGAAGAGTAACCGATTCATCTTCGACAGATCCCAATAACAAAGATCCATCTTCCCTGATTTCATATGAATAATTATCCGGTGATTTTGGAGTGCCGTAAATCGACTCCAGTTTGGCTTCCAGATCTTCAATAAGATCTTTCTTTTTGACTTCTGAAAAGTCAGTATCACGAATAACCTGGAAAATAGTATCTCCAGCCGGGATATTTAGCCCTAAATTAACTTTATCGCTATCAATGTCAGCAAGAATATTATACAGAAGAAGTTCATTCGATTGTGGGGCCTCAGACTCCTCAACCATATCAAGTCCCACTTCCTCATTACTGGTATCTTCTTCTAATTCAGATAAATCCAGCTCATCCTCAATGCTTTCTTCTTCGCTTTCTTCATCTTCTTCTAATCCAAAAATAGAATCTGCATCAGCATCTTCTTCAAATACGGAATCTTCTTCAGCATGAGCATTCCGATTCTGAGACTGTGATTGAGACTTTATTCTTTCAACGAGAGAAAATCGGTCCAGTTTAACAATTCTAACCGAGTTCCCTTCCACACGTAGTTGTGCTACTCGGATGAGGTCATCCTGTACCGCTATACCCACATATTCATTTTTTCCAAACATCCGGTACGTTTATCCGTCGTAGATTAATATTGCGTTTCTGAAATTAGCTGCTTAAGCCTTTTCTTATTATTGGCGTTATTGATAGCTTCTTCCTTTGAAATCTTGCCTTCATCATACAGGCGCTTAAGATCTTGTTCCATCGTCATCATTCCTTGATCACTACCCTCCATCAACATTTGATAGATCTCGTTGATGTTGTTATTTCGGATAGCAGCTTTTACCGAACTCGTAACCATCAGTACTTCTTTCGCAAGAACTCGCTTACCATCGAGACTTGGGATTAACTTTTGACTAATAACACAGGTCAAAACATCCGCTAAACGGGTACGAACTCGATTTTGCTCATTTACGGGCACCTCTCCCAGAATACGTTCAATACTTTCCATTGCTGAACTGGTGTGAAGAGTCCCAAACGTTTTGTGGCCAGAGTCGGTGATCTCAAGAGAAGTCATAATCGTTTCAGGATCGCGAAGCTCACCTATAACGATGATATCAGGGTCTTGGCGTAACGCTTGAATAGCCCCTTCTTTAAACGAAGCTACATCGCGACCAACCTCACGATGGCGAACAACAGACTTTTTGGGCTCATGAACCAATTCAACCGGAGATGCAATAATTACAATATGAGAATCTACTGTTCTATTATTGGCATCTATAACGGTATCAAGCGTTGACGACTTACCCGAACCTGTGATTCCGGTTACCAGGGTCATCCCGTATTTATAATATTTAAGGCTGAGTGCCTTGGCTACCTCAGGATGAAGGTTAAGCCCTTTGAATGGACGTATTTCATTATCAATTTTACGCATATTCAGGGCCAAATGCTCCAAATCAAAATACATATCGGCACGATAGCGTTTAGCTCCAGCAATAGAATCTGTTCCGGCAAGTGAATAAGAGAAGTCTAAGTTTCGATTCTCCAACAGGTGCTCTCTTTGACTGGGCATAATAAGGTTATGCAACAAAAAGTCTGTCTCAGTCAGGGTAAACTCAGGAGCACTTTCATCAGGTGACTTATCTCCATGGATGCGATACCACACCTTATTACCACACCCTGGACCACCCAGATCGATATCAGAAGCCTCATTTTTGTACATTTTTTGGAGGAGCTTTTCAATAACATCCCGAAGTTCATGGCGTGTTTCTTCAGGTTGGCTGTCCACAATTTTTCCTATTTCTCTATGCCGTTCCAGCCCCTTAGAACTGTCCCGCAGTTGATTTGCGAGCGGTTCTATAAGTTCCTTAACCTTATTTTTTTGTACCCCTACTTCCATTTATAGTCCAATTTTTACTTGCTGCAAATGTTTAATAACCCTGCTGCTCGTTATAAAGAACAGTTGAAGAACAATTTGTTACGAACTTTATCGATAAAGAACACACATCTATTTATTAATCCAAATAAATAACGGAAATTCATTAGGTTCTCTCACAAAACATTAAATTTTTCTAATATTTCCAAATATAAATTGACGGATTTCAATATATAAGAAGGTTTAAAACAAAGTCAGGGCAAACAGTTACCAGCTGTTATCGTCTAAAAGGCGTTTTTTAAGTTGTAAGAGCTGGACATTCATGTTACTTATTTTCTGCTGCTGAATCTCTATGATATTCCGGGTAAATATATTGAACAGTTTCTCGGGTTTCTTCCGGAAAAAGTTTAAAGCTTCATATCGCTCAAATTTGAGTAGTTGTGAATCCCCTTCCGAGACCACTTTTGCCATCCTGTTATTTTTACTAAAGAGAAAGGTTTCTCCTAAAAAACTACCTTTCGATAATGTTGCTAATTGAATATTGTCTTTCCAGATAGAGACTTTACCCTGTGAAATCAAATAAGCAGAATTCACGTACTCCGCTTCATTAATTATTACATCGTCTTGTACAAAACGTTCTTCAGTGCCAAGATTGAGGAACTCCATTATATCTTCGTAGTGGAAGTTCCTTAGTAATAAAGGCGGTTCTTTTAAAAATTGCCGAATGTATTCGGGCGTCGCTTCTTTTTCTGCCTGATTATCCGTTGCCATAACTTTTCTCCAAATTTAACTTATACTACCCCTTTTCGGACATCAATAATATTAAGGATTATTTGTTTTTACCCTAAACGTCTAAGAGTTTTTTAATCTTCGATTGTAATTGCTGCAATTTCTTCAATGGTTGTTAATCCATTTTTAATACGCTCCCTGCCAGAACCTCGTAAACTCAACATCCCCTGACTCATGGCATATTCTTTAATAGCTACTTCATCAATTTCATCACCAGATTCCAAAATCATTTTTCTTATTTCTTTATCAAAATAGAGCGCTTCCATAATAGCCGTTCGTCCTTTATAACCATTTGTGCACTCATCACACCCAACGGCCTTATAAAAAGTTGTCTCTTCATACTCTTCTTCGGTAAAACCAATGCCCTTGGCAGTTTCAATATGTGGACGATATTCTTCTTTACAATTCTTACACAATGTTCGAATAAGACGCTGCGCCATAATTAAGTTAACCGCATTGGCAATCAAAAATGTTTCGACCCCCATCTTATAGAGTCGAGAGATGGCACTGGGTGCATCATTAGTGTGTAGGGTTGAAAATGTTAAGTGACCGGTATTAGCCAGCTTAATAGCAATTTCAGCAGTTTTAAGGTCTCGAATCTCTCCTACCAACACAATATCCGGATCGTGACGCAAAATTCCCCGCATGGCCAAATCGAAAGTCATATGGTTGCTTATTTTAAGCTGTCTCGCTCCTTCAATAAGATATTCTACAGGTTCCTCTACCGTAAGTACGTTTACTTCAGGCGTAATTACATAGTAAAGCGCTGCAACCAATGTCGTCGACTTACCACTCCCGGTAGGTCCTGTTACAATAACGATACCTGATGGCTTTTCAATAGCTTTAACAAAATCTTCTTTTGCCTTTTTCTGGAGGCCCAACACATTCAGGTCGGTAATTACTTCGCGATCATCAAGAATACGTATAACGATGGACTCAAACTTGCGATCGAACTGCGCCCCTACCATTGGCATAATAGAAACACGATACCGAATGTTATGACCATCCACTTGCCGCTGGATAAAACCATCTTGCGAAGCATCTCGCTCAAAACGGTCTACGTTCCTGGTTTTATCTTTCACAACTGCCGATATCGCTTCCGGCTTCACATTATTCTGTTGATGCCAGAGCTGTAATTTACCATCAATCCGAAATCGGATATCGGTAGAAGTTGGTCCGCATGGTACAATGTGGATATCACTGACCCCTTTCCGAACCCCCTCAACCAAAAACCCTTCAACCAGAGAGTTAAGCATGCTCTGGTTAATTTCAGCATCAATTTCTTCTTCGTTAATTTCTTCGGCTTCTTCCTGAAGATCTGGTTCTTCATATTCAATCTCTTCAAGGAGATCCAAAAACTCATTTTTCTGCTCATAAACTTGCGTCAAAATTTGTTCTACAAGCTCATAACGGCAGTATACAATGTGATGTTGTTTGAAATTAAGCTTAGAGACAATATTGGAAAGCGTTGGGTCGGAGGGGTCCGCAGCTGCGATAGTCAACGTATTTTGATTTTGCCGCAGTGGCACTGCCTTTTGATGAACCAGCTCATCGATAACCTCGGTAGGTAGTTCATCAATGTGAGACTTAATTTCTTCAATAGCCTCATCATCTACCGAATCCTGATCTGTGAAGACTTCTTCAAAAGCGTAGATTGAGGCAATCTCACTCATCACCTGATGGCGATCGATGCCTAAATCCTGATACAAAATTTGTCCTAATCGCCGGTTCGAAGAATCAGGTTCTTCACGTAATATCGCCATGGCCTCGTGAAGCTGATCCTCAGTAATAATATCCCGGTTCACCAGAATATTACCAATATGTCTACGTGTATTCACTTTTCCCATTAAAAGCCAACAGTTAACTCAGAAATCAGTTATGAACATTGTGAATGTTCCACAATATACATTTTCGTATAAGAAATGTAAGTAAAATATTGTGGCATTCATTATTAGTTTTCAGGCCTCATTACCAAACTATTATACGGTCACCAAGTAAATATACTATTACTATTCACCTACATACCACCCGAGTTGGGTTGTATTAATGCAGACTCAGCGGATACAATGGTAATAGCAATCAACGCGATCATAATAAAGATATTTACGCCCAGACTAATCATATCCACAATGGTATCCATTTTATAGGTTGTTTGGGTTTCGTAGTATTGAGCAAGTTGCTTGGCATTTTGTTTTAATGCTCCCGACTCAGCCCCAAGCTTAAAACGGCTGATAGCTGTATCGGTAAACACGCCAGTAGCTTTCAGCGATTCAATAAGGCCTGCCCCCTCGCTTAACATCATCTTAATAGCCACCTCTTTAATCTGTTTCTCCATGTACTTATTACGACAGGCTTCGGCAGCCACTTTGATGACCTCAATATTTTGTCCCGATCCACTATATAGGGTATAAAAAACACGGGCAAAAATTTCGATACTGGTTTTGTGTATTAGATCACCAATAACTGGAAGTTTAATAATGTTTTTATCCTTCCAAAGCTGTCCCTTCCTGGTTTGAGTCAGCCAATACCACGCCCCTGCAATGGGAATTATATGGGCCAAAGTTAAGATAAGCCAGTTGTCTTGCAACCAATAACTCATCTCCAGTGTTGCAGCTGTCATAGGCGGAAGCTGGATATCCATCTCTACAAACGCTTCAGCAGTAGCGGGAAAGATGTAACCCACATAAAAAAGGATTACACCAATTGTGGCTACAACGGTTATGGCCGGCATAAGTAGTGATCGACGCAGATTACTTTTAAATTCTGCGTCGCGTTCCAAAAATTTAGCAGTGCTTCGAAATACCTGGGCCATATTACCACTGGTTGAGGCTACACTTAACATATAGGAAGCAAATTCCCCAAACACATCTTCATGCTTGCTATACACCTCATCCCCTTCCTTGCCATCTTTTAGATCTTTCTGAATGGTAGCTATGGTCTCTTTCATACGCGCGTTGGTCGTATCCTCATGAAGTAGTTCCAAAATCTCATCAAAGCTCAGCTGCTGCTCTAAGAGATCGGCACTTAGACTAATAAAAGTCACTACTTCTTTTTGGGGGACTCCTCCCTTAAAGTCAAACCACTTTTTGTTGATGCGGATGACCTTATAGCCCAACTTGACTAATGCTTTTTCAACCTCCTCTTTAGAATAAGCCTCCTGTTCTCCCGTAACCGGATCTTTGGTTCCTTTCTGTACTTTGTACTGGTAGGTTTCTTTTTTGTCAATCCCTTTAACCTTGAAACCGTTTTTTCGAGCCAGTTTTTCTACCCGCTGCTCAGCTTCTTTTTTACTCCCCGCCTCAAACTCCGATTTGATCATCTTGCCCTGTGGCGAAATAGCTCGTAATCTAAACTCCGGCATAATCCCTGTTACTTATAATTTGATAGTAGATGATGTTACTCTAACAATGATCAGTAAAACTTGGGTTTGTTACAAATTGGATTTTTCGGTTTGCTTGAGTTCTATTGTATCAAGTTTTTCGAAACCTATTTTCCCCTGTTGCCAAAAGCGAGGCCTAAAAACGTGTCTGTCCGTTTCTTTTACAAATCTTTTTTCATTTTCTCGCAAAGTTGGTATATCTCGAATTAAAACAGATGCTAATACAATCGCGGCAATAATTATAAATAACTTTGAAGCATATACATAAAAGGTATTAATAGATATATATATATCTTGTTCAGACTTTCCTTTGTTGTATAAACCCAAGACTGTACCAAAAACCAAAGCCAGCCATAATTGGCTCAAAGGCATTACTATTACCCCACTAACTAAGCTATAACATAAACCTGCTAAAACTGATGTTGTTAAGGAAACTTTGATAATTGCAGTATCATCTAAAATATCTGATTTTACTTTTAAGTTCTTTTTAGTTTGTAATATCCACGTTTTAAATCCCATACCGGCTACTATTAATACGCCTATTGTAGCTGGATATCCCAATTCATACAATAGTTGTAGTATAGAGTTATGGGGATGACTTGGTGTAAAGCCGGTATGTATTTGTGCGAATGACATGGGCCCATGGCCAAAAATTGGCTGTTCTAAGGACGAAAAAAAAGTTTGGGGCCATAATGTCAATCTGGGACTGCCCCCTCTGACCATAGATTTGGCTGAACTGGTATCAATAGGAATAATGTCAAATAGGATGACCTTCAAAAGGTATCCTAGCAAAAGTGTTCCTAAGAAGTACCATATCCAACGGTGTATATGTTTTTTTAAAAAAAACAATGAAACCAAAGCTGCTGATAAAGAGCTTAACATAATGCCACGACCAGCCGACTGTATCAATAGCATCCACCAAATTACAGTAAGCAAAAAACAGAAAATTCCAGCAGTTCTTTTTTTGGGCATCATTACCAGACCTCCTCCAATTAATAAAGGAAGCGTGAAGGCTTGCACTTGGTTAAAAAAACGGATGTTTACAAATCCTGTAATACCTCCTTTAATACCTGATGCAGGCCAAAGGGGAAAACTTTCGTAGCCAGACATAAAAAATGTATACCCAATACTAAATTTAAGCACATAGAGAAAAACAACAATACAAGCTGCTGAGACTACCATATACTTCCCATAATAGTAGTTTTGGGTTACATGAGCAGTTATTAGAGCAACCCAAATTACCATTAACAATAAACTTATTTCAACAGCACCATAAAAAGGGGAAGACGAAAATAGTGTTGAAATAAACGCCAATAACAATATGCATAAAAAGATTATCCAAAAGTAATTAGGTAATTGGCGAAGTGTTTTCTTCAATTGTTCCTTGGATACAAAAGCTGTCAATACTCCAATAAATATAAGTATAGTCAACTGTAGTATTCGTTTCTCATTATAGAGAAACATTAAGTCAGAAAAGTAAATGACCGGCGTCAGTATAGGTACGAGAAGAACCGCAAATAAAGCGATGCGAAATACCATCAATACATTTAATAAAGCTTAGGGATAATATTAAATAAAAAAGGCTCCAAATAAATTGGAGCCTTTTTATATAAAATATATGGATCTATTAGGAACCAGCCGTATATGCTATACCTTCAGACCCGCCACTGGTTTGGAGAATATTATCTGGAACTATAAACGCAGTTAAAGTTCCTCCAGCTGTTGATGGGGTGCCTTGAATTTCAAATTCATCTGTACTTCTTGATTGTATCGAATAGGTTCCATTTTCAGTTACACAATCAGTACCATCAACAGTTCCTTGACAAATATCGTCAATTTCAATTTGATCTCCATTAGTATTAGTAAAGTCCTGTCCTCCACCACCCATCATGGCTGGTTTCATATACCATCCTTGAGCAGTTGATGCCATTGATAGTATATCCTGACGAGCAGCATCTACATTAGCGCTGTCGCTGGCACTTGAGAAAGTGTTAATAGCCACTACCGTAGCGATACCTACGATAATCGTCACGAGTATTACGAGTAAAAGTTGTTGTTGTCCCATAGTTATTACCTATTTGTTAGATGATTGTTTATTAGTTAGATCTTTTGTTGAAAAGCCGCCCGAACATCCCCGAATGACTTTCCCTTTCGTTCACTCAATAAGAGTTCCCGAATAATCGTTTGTTACAATTTTTTTATTCCTTACAAGATTAACTCTTAACCAAAGAGCATTCAAGTTAATTTTTCTTAAGCCATATTCAAATTTCCTAATTCAAATATTACAGGACCTTAAGTGAAATGCAAGCTAAATATTAGAAATTTTTAATATTTTAAATAGTTTCGGCTTTATGCTAATTAAATTATGGCCTTATTCAAAATAACTGTTGGGTATAAACCTTTTAGAACTTTATTGGTTATGAGTTTATAACTTGGATCAAATGAACAAACAATAAAGGTCATTGGCCCCCTTAAAAATTAGCTAACCATTGTAAGTCTGAAAACAATCTTCTGGTTAAAGTTCCTGAAAAGAGATTGCCTGCCTATACCGAAACTTTTGTAATATGGTAACTAATATGTTGTAGAAGGCTCCGCACAGGCAGGCCACATTTCGTTTGCGATGATAGTATGGATTTTTAGTAGTTAAAATACTACAAGTCATTATCTCACGGAAGTTCGAGTCTGATATTAAAATATCTAAGTCTTACCAACGACCACGATTTTAATTGTATCCAAGGTCCAAGAAAATTATACTGTTGACAACACGGTCCTATTACCTTAAAATGAAAGGAAAGTATTAATATTTTTTAATATTAGTAATTGCGTTGGTCACGATATCTCTTTTATAAAGAGCAAAACATCTAATTAGTTATAAAACCCTCAGTTCAATGCAGAACCGCCTATACCTCCTCTTCTCCATCATTATTGTATTTATGTTACAGGCCTGTACCGCTGGCAGTGACACAGTTATTATTGCCGGACAGGTTATTGAAGAAAGTTCTGGCAACCCCATTAGTAAGGCCATTGTCGAACTAACCCAACCCGAAAATCTTCAACAAACAGCTACAACCGACTCTGCAGGAAATTTCTCTTTTGATGTGGATCCCGGAAGTGAAACTGTAAGTGTAACGTTGGAAATTGACAAACAGGGATATCAGTCACAAACGACAAACTTTAAGCTTGCTCCAGACACTGATGTTGATGATTTAGTCATTGAATTACAATCAACAGATAGTTCTGGAGATGGTAGTGGTGATGGTGGAGGCGATGAGGTTGGCGGAGAACCGGAAGGACCGGCAGCTATTATCCTTGAAAGTATATCAGAGCAAGCAATTTTTATAGAAGAAACTGGTGATAATATTAGTACTGCATTCACTTTCCAAGTTGTTGACTCAGCAGGCCGGGCATTAAATGCAAATGGAGCGGTAGATGTTGATTTTGAAATTTTATCCGGACCTGGGGGCGAAGAAGAAATTATTCCTAAAACAGCTACAACAAATTCTAATGGTGAAGCAACAACTTCCCTATTTAGTGGTAATGTAGCCGGACCTGTTAAGGTCCAAGCAAGTGTAGATCGAGAAGACTTGGGCATAACAATAAAATCTACTCCTGTTCTTGTAGCTATTCACGGGGGGTTTCCAGATCCAGATCACTTCAGTATTTCTCCTGATAAGTTCAATTTCGAAGCTTATGATATTAATGGGGTAAGGAATCCTGTTACTGTTATTGTTGGAGATAAATTTTCAAATCCTGTAAAACCAGGCACGGTTGTTTACTTTAACTCTACCGGTGGAGTTATCCAGGGCTCGGGAGAAACAAATGAGGACGGTATCGTCACCGTTGACATGATTTCCGGAGATCCTCGTCCCGATGACGGTATATCTGGTAGTGGCGGACGTCCCGGCTATTCAACTGTTACGGCAACTACGGTTGATGAAAATGACAACCCTATTTCTAAAGAAATAAATGTCGTTTTCTCCACAAGAGCGGCACAAATAAGTGCTACTCCTACTACATTTGATCTGGATCCCAACGGCGGAGAAAAGTTTTCGTATACCGTTACTGATATGAATGGAAATCCAATGGCAGCGGGTACTCAGATTTCCGTTGAGGCTGGTGAAGGTATGGAAGTTACAGGAGATGCTGATTTCACACTTGGTAATCACCTATTCCCGGGACCAGGCGCTACAGAATTCAACTTTTCAATTCGAGATACCGATGAAGAATCAAATGATCCTGCTGATTTAACAATAAATATTTCAGTAACAACTCCCTCTGGTAATACTACTACCTATACTGAGATATCAGGGACTCGTCGAAAAAGTTTTTAAACTATTCTAATTAACAATTTTACCTTCAACCCTGTTAGAGTTCTGAACTCTGACAGGGTTTTTTGTTTTAGGACAATAATTGGACTGTTCTGCTCCATTGTCGCAATCAATACTCCTTCTTGATCAATCTTTCCATTACCCAATAACAATTATTATATTTTCCGGCTGATTTTTGAACCTATGTAATAGTTTAATCAATAAATGGAAGCACCATATACTCCCGAAGAGTACGACAAAGATCTTGATAACATTAACTGGCTTAGCGGACTGCCGTTTATTTTACTGCATTTAGCAGTAGGATTGGTATACTGGGCGGGATTTAGCTGGACAGCCTTAGCAGCGTTGGGGATCACCTATGTCGTACGCATGTTTGCTATTACCGCTGGTTTTCATCGTTACTTTTCGCACCGAACCTTCAAAACCAGCCGCCCCTTTCAATTTATCTTAGCATGGCTGGGCACTTCAGCGGCACAAAAAGGTCCCTTATGGTGGGCCGCCCATCACAGGCATCATCATAAACATGCCGATACCGAAAAGGATGTTCACTCACCGGTACAACGCAGCTTTTGGTGGTCGCACGTGGGATGGATTCTTAGCAACCGTTTTAAGAATACCAATTACGATATGGTAAAGGATTTAAAGAAAATACCTGAACTTAAAATTCTCAACAAGTATCACCTGATCCCTCCTATTCAACTGGCAATTGGAACGTTTGTGGCAGGCGAACTTCTCAACTACTATTTTCCTTCGCTGGGTACGTCTGGTTTTCAACTATTGGTTTATGGATTTATCATTAGCACTGTTCTGCTCTACCACGGAACTTTTACCGTAAATTCTCTTGCTCATGTATTTGGTAAACGCCGTTTCGAAACGACTGATGACAGTCGCAATAACTGGTTTATATCACTTATAACGCTTGGTGAAGGTTGGCACAATAACCATCACCGATTTCCATCATCCGAACGACAGGGATTCTATTGGTGGGAATTTGATTTCTCACACTATACTCTTAAAGTTCTTTCCTGGTTTAAAATTGTTTGGGATTTACGCGTACCTCCCGAACGGATATATGCTGAAGGAAAAGTTTTTAAGCGGCCACCGGAGGTCATTGATCATCCCGGTAAGCGCTGATATTAAGTGCCTTAAAGCATTCTTGAGTTTAATTTATTAATAAAATTTGTCAATACATTTTAACTTAATTATGGAAAACCTATCACAAGTCTTCGAGAACAACCAACAATGGGCTGATAACATCAAACAGCAACAACCGGATTTCTTTAAAGAATCGGCCAAAGGGCAAAGCCCCGACATTTTGTGGATCGGATGTTCTGACAGTCGCGTCCCTCCTGCACAACTTACCGAACTTGGCCCGGGGGATCTATTCGTGCATCGTAACATTGCGAACGTTATTCCTCACTCCGATATCAACAGTCAATCGGTAATACAATATGCTGTAAGCGTGCTGAAGGTACGCCACGTTGTGATATGTGGACACTATGGCTGTGGCGGCGTAACGGCAGCGTATGAGGATGACAACCTGGGGCTTATCGACAACTGGTTGGCTAATATTGAGGACGTATACCGAACACATCAGGATGAAATTGAAGGCCGGGCATCCGAAGAAGAAAAGCTCAATCGTTTCTGTGAGCTCAACGTCCAGGAACAAGTGAAGAATATGAGCCACTCTCCTTTTGTTAAACAGGCTTGGGAGGCGGGACAAGATCTTACTGTTCACGGACTTATTTATGACTTGAAGTCCGGCTTGCTCAACGACTTGGATATCAAAATAAATTCAATAGAAGAGGCTGCAAACCTATAAACTTAGCTCTTCGGTCTAAGGTGTAGGATTCATATATTTCGGCAGCATACGAAATTACTTTAACTGCTTTTGTTAACTTCTTTAAACTTTGCAATCTGATGGATATCAAAACCCCTGAAAATAAATTCCAAGATGTTTCTTACGGAGAACAAGAATACAAGGACCTTCTCCAGCATTTAGTGGAAGACGTCACCAAAGATCGTCACCACCTAAGTTTATTTTTGGGGATTTATGTACCCAACAAGCAAAAAGCATTAAAACAGCTCGAAGATAAGCTGAATAAAAAGGTTACTATTGTTGATACGGCAGAGCTTGTATCACGCATTGAGTCAGAAACCTATGAAAAGCTTGATCAGTTTTTTGCGGATATGCATGAATCAGATGACATCCTTTACTTCAAGAATGGGGATAAGCTCTGTGGCGTTTATACCAGCAGCTCACACTCTCACGTCAAATATGCTACTCCACAGGAACGGTATTTTCTCGAGAAGGTTAAGTCGTTTAGCGGACTTGTTATTGTGGATATTGAACAATTTTCTGATGCTGATAAGACGCTTCGTCGGGCTGCTCACTCTATTGTTTCATTTACACTACCAAAATCAAAGTTTAAACGGGCCATTTGGCATTTGAAGAATTTTTCTCCCCACGGATTTGAACTCAAGACTACTCGTCCTGAAGCATACGGCGAAGCAAGTTAAATTCTTTTAGAACTATCGAATGCGTAAACCGATTAAACCTCTGCCTACTGATTGCTGTGGGTCGGGGTGCCCAAAATGTATTTATGAAATCTACGAAGAGCATTTAGCTAAATATAAAGAGTGGCAAAAACAGCAAGAACATCCCAATAAGAAAATTAATAAGCAGTAAGGTTATTTATGGCTATTCAAGTTAAGTTAGATACCAGTGGACGACGCGGCAAATCGGTTACGATGATTTCTAATATTCAACATAATCCACAGGTGATTGAAAAACTCGAGAAGCAACTAAAGCAAAAGTGTGGAGCTGGTGGAACAAGCTATGCAAAAACAATCGAAATTCAGGGCGACCATGTAGATAAGGTCCGATCCTTTTTGCAAGATGAAGGGTATAACGTCAAATAATTTAAGGTTTTATCAATATTACGAGGTACTCTATGAGTCTGGATATTTCTAAAGAAGAGTATGAAGAAATTTTAGAGCAAATTAAGGATGAAGATAGTCCGGTAGGTATTGATGCGGGAAAAACACATGTACTTATCCTGCAAAAGTTAATGCGGTTGGAACGACGACTGGAAGCTCTTGAAATGCGTTTCTTTGAAGAAGAGGAAGAGTAATAGCTATTCATTTTATCCTTTCTACCGGTTGTTAGATCAGAATCTGTAATTTTATACAGAACCCATCCGATCACAAGCTTAGCGTTGAGATGGGAATCGTATAAACATGCCAAGGTTATCTTGCGATCAGATAAAGCAATTTATTAAATATCTGTCGTATCATATCTCTGTTTTGGTACAAGATACAACCAGCAACATTCCTTTCCTTGCACCTTAGGCAGATGAGCTCTATAACAAGAAATTAGGCCTACCCCCACCCCTTAATACAAATATCCTTAGGGGATATTTGTATTACCCCTATAGGGATAATTGGACTAACCCTATAGTAATAATTGAATTATCCCTTAAGTAATAATCCGACTAACCCTATAGGGATATTTTAAATAGGCTATGTATCCAACATGAAATCCTACTTCTAACGCTGCATAATCCATTTACCCAAAGCGCTATGGAGATACAAGGTTCTTGGTACGGTGTGGGATGTTAATCCCCCTCCAAGAGACTTCGTAGCAGCCCGATGTGTTCTTCCTTTTCTTTATAAATGAGTACTGGAATTCCAAAATGATAATTGGCCAGACTATCAGCCATTTCATTGGTTATGAGTGCAGCGGCAGAGGATTTGCTCTTTGCTCCAACCACCAGCATATCGGCCCGGGTATGTAGCGTTAAATTATATATTTTGTCTGCAGGTTTCCCATCCTCATTAACTGTAAAGGTGCAGTTAGGTAATTCTTGCAACTTAAAACTTTCTTTGAAATCGGTATACTTTTCTCGGAGGTGCTTGTCCATCCGCTCGGAATATTTATCAGAAGGGATATAGGGAAAAAACTGCTTGGGATACCGGTACACATACTGAATATGTAAGTTAGCCTCAACCTTTTGCGCTAATGATTGGGCAAAACGAACCGCCCGAGCCGAAGCTTTTGAAAACTTTATAGGCACATGCACATTTTGAAGCTGATACTGTGAATTTTCTGCAACAAACAAGAGAGAACAATGGGCATATTTCGTGATCTTTCGCGCTAAAATGCCCTCTCCTTCATACCCTGTTTTCTTTCCGACAACCAACAAATCGGGATCAAATTCTCCAAGAGAAGATAATAGTAACTCTGTGGTATCCCCTTCGCGGACAATAATATTTATATGTGGACTGTCAGCATCAAAATATTGATGAACCTTCTTCTTTAACTCTTCTCGAATTATGCTTTCTAATGATTTCGTAGTCTCAACCTCTGGAAATAGTTCTGCAAGTTCATCAGAAATACCACTGTCTTCCACAACGTGGATAAACGTAATTTGCTCCGGTTGCTTTATTTCCGAAAAGAAATCCAAATACCCCAGGACAAGCTCATCCATATTCGTTAAGTCGAGACCAACCATCCAGTGCTTAAATGATGTCATAATAGAATAAGTATAATTTATTCTGTTGCTTATTTAACTGTCTCTTTCAACAAGCTTAGTGATCAATGTGCGGTACGATTCGCGTTCTTTCTTTTTGTTGCGCTGTATTTTCTTCTGATGCGCCTCACTCAGTCCTTTATACAAGCTGTAGCACATCAATAACAGGATAAACAAAAATGGTAATCCTGTGATGATAGAAGCCGTTTGTAAGGCATTCAATCCTCCTCCAAGTAACAGCACAGCTGCTACGGCCCCCTCGGTTTGCGCCCAGAATATGCGCTGCCCCACGGGAGCATCTAATTTGCCCCCGCTGGTCAAGCTATCAATAACGAGTGACCCAGAATCGGATGATGTTACAAAGAAGCTCATTACCAAAATGATAGCAATAATAGATGTAAAAAAGCCAAGCGGAAATTGTTCTAAGAAAACAAACAATGCTGTTGCGACATTATCTTGCACAGCAACCCCAATATTTCCAATTCCCTCCATCTCAAGGTTTATGGCAGTTCCTCCAAATGCGGCCAACCATAAAAAGGTGACCATACTGGGCGCAATTAACACCCCTAAAATAAACTCTTTTACGGTTCGGCCTTTGGATATACGAGCGATAAACATCCCTACATAAGGCGACCATGACACCCACCAGGCCCAATAAAAGACGGTCCAGCTATTTTGCCAAGTTGAACCTTCGTAAGATTCTGTCCAGAAACTATACGAGAGAATATTATTGGCGTAATGTCCAAGGTTTTGGACAAAGGAATCCATGATGTAAATAGTGGGACCTACAATCAGCATAAACACCAAAAATAGCACGGCAATGCGAATGTTTGCTTCACTAAGCACACGCACTCCTTTATCAATTCCAAGTATCACCGATAAGGTTGCAACCATGGTTATGCCTACAATAAGCCCTACTTGCAACCACACCGTATCGGGTGTAGCAAATAAATGATTAAGTCCAGCGCTTACTTGTTTTACCCCCAGTCCCAGCGAAGTGGCAAGTCCAAATAAGGTGGCTAAAACAGCAAGAATATCGATGACATCTCCTATCCAGCCTTCAATACGATCACCCAATACTGGATGAAATACAGATCGAAACGAGAGCGGTAACCCTTTGTTAAAGGCAAAAAAAGCTAACGAGAGGGCAACAATAGCATAAATACCCCAAGCGTGAAATCCCCAATGCAAGTAGGTTAAACTCATAGCCTGTCGGGCAGCCTCAACACTTTCTTCCGGGGCCATCGGGGGACTCAAATAATGATAAATCGGCTCAGCAACGCTCCAAAACATGATCCCAATACCCATTCCCGCGCTAAAGAGCATGGCGAACCAAGCCATGGTACTGAACTCAGGCTTAGCATCGGCTCCACCCAAGCGAATATTACCAAATCGACTAAAGGCGATAACCAGGGAAAAAATGAGGAACGTATTTACCGACAGGATAAACAACCATCCAAAATTATTAGAAATATAACTTTGGGCGGCACTGAACATCGTTTCTGCTTGCTCCCCCATGACTAAGGTTGTAACAATCATGGAGAAAATAAGCACAACCGACGGCCAAAAGACGGGATTATGAACGTCGAAATACTTTTTAATGCCTTCTCTTTGTGATGACTCTTTAGAATCTTGATTTCGTAAGCTCATTAAAACAGACGTTAAGTAAGCTTTTTGAAATTAATTATCCCTACTTTTACCCAATGTAATTTTATTTAACAATAAAACGTTCAATGCAAATTAATTGGATCTATTAAAAACAATAAAAGGGATATGGGGTTTGAACCATATCCCTTTATACAAATAGATAGAAAGTGTGGTAGCTATAAGTTCACTTTACTTTCTCTTTTAGGATCCAAGTCATAAAGTGATGATACCGTTGCCTGCACGGTTTTATACCATTCATTGCCGTACTTATCGTTAATCTCATAAAAGTCTGAGAAGTCGGGTTTGCGAACCTTCATCTTCCACTCTTGGTTCTTGGCTTTGTATACTGGATCTACATGCAGAAGCTGATGAAAAACGACCATCTCGCGGGTTTTCTGATCAAGCATATCCCACATTTCACCCGAGATTTCGATCAGGTAATTGTGCCCGGAATAGTATTCAACTTCTCTTGAGGCTTTTTTGCATTTCGCGGCTTTGTATTTGGACAGATTAGGATATACCAAAAAGTAACCAATAGAAGCGGGACCAAAATCAAGACTTTCTCGCTCAATAACTGTTTCTGCAATTTTCGCTACTTCGGGGGATTCCATTAGCTGCTTATTGCTATGAGCAACCGTATCTCCCGGCTTTAAAAAATCATTGTCTTTCATGAACGTACTGCTTTGGAATTTAAATTCTGAATTTCAAGGTTGCTAAAGGTATGATTCTAAGGCGATCTTTTCATCCGTAATCAGTAAAATAATTTACCCTTTTATTCCCATCTGCTCGCTGGGCTTGCGATCGGATGGGGGTATTAGGCTTATTAATTATTCATGGGACGACAAATCCAGCCGGACCACGAATACTGTATTTATTCTTCCAATTGGCAACGGGGACAAAAATAGATTTTTCGTCCGCCTGTTTTATCTTCTTCAATGATAGAACCACATTTATGACAGCGATCATCAGTACGTTTGTACACAAAGTGTCGATATTCATCATACGATGCATTCTCCCGTTTAAGTGCTTCCACAATCTTTTGATCATTGGTGATCCCCCCCGTTTCGTATGATCGTGTAGTAAGTTTGTAAGTAGCTTCAGCAAGTGCTTCTTTTTCCTCATCCGAATATTCACGCAGCTTTTTTCGAGGATCAACCTTAGCATAAAACATAATTTCACTGCGTAAATAGTTGCCTATACCACTCACAAATCCCTGGTCAAGCAGTAAAGTGGTCAACTTGCGATTCTTGAACTCATCAGACGTAAACTGTCCCAAAACATCTTGATACGTCGTATCGGGGTGTAATACGTCTGGACCCAATTTCTTGATATAAGGATGTTCACCCACCTCTTCCCTATCCAGCATCTCAATTTCAGAGGCTGAATACAGATAGGCCGACTTTTCACCATTGTGAATAGCCACGCGCAATGACCGATTCGTATCCGGCTCCTCATTAGCATTACTTACCATCCACTTGCCATATAGCTGGTTATGGCTATACATTACCTTACCGGTATCAAAAAATGTAAGCAAGGCTTTTCCTCGAGCTTCTACATTTAGAACAGATTGTCCTTTAAGCTTTGACTCGTAATCCTTTAATTCATCAAAGGCGAAAAAGAGCTCATGGATGGGTTTGTCTTTAAGAGCATTTGTCAATGAATCGGCCGTTCGCCAAATTTCTGGTCCTTCTGGCATAAAAAATTTGTTTATTTAGCTTTTAGAATTTTCACTCAAATGTACAAGATTAATCTGTAAATCGTTTCCCGCTTTATGCTTCGAACTGTCATTGCCATTACTGCAGGATATTTCTCTATTACCGCACTCAATAGTTTTGTGCACCTTATTATTTCTATTTATTTCAAAACAGAGGTAACCCTAACCGGTGTTGCATTCTTACCATCCATCACATGGACTGTTGGTGTAACGATATTGCAATTTGCATTTGGATTATTTGGTGGATTATTGGCAACTACTATTGCACAGAATTCGAGCAAAGTTATATTGGGATTTATCCTTATCATGGTGGCTGTAGGACTCATTAATTATTCTATGACAGTCGAAACGGAACCACTTTGGTATTTAATTATGGCTCCTATATTAACGATTTCTGGTATTTATATGGGCTATCGACTGCAAACTCAAAATACATCGCCTCAACATGAACAAGCTTAAGTCTTTTAGTTTGGGATTACTTGCTATCCTCATCGTAGGATGTTCTATACAACCAAGTACTCCTGAAGTATTTGATAATCCAGCGAGTGGTAATAGTATGTATCCCTTTCTCTATAATACAGGTGATCAACTGTATATGAGCTGGATTACCTCAAGTGCAGATGGTAATTATTCACTTGAATTTTCATCTTATAGCAATGATCAATGGTCAGCTGTTAACACTATCGCATCTGATTCTACCTGGTTTGTAAACTGGGCGGACTTCCCCTCCATCATTGCTGATAAACATGGCCCTGTCGCCGCTCACTGGCTCAACAAAAAAGAAGGCGGCACCTATGCCTATGATGTAAACATTGCGGCGTTTAACAGCAATTCAGGGGATTCGAGCAAAGCCATCACCCCACATAGCGATGGCACACCTACCGAACATGGATTTGTTTCGATGATTCCCTGGGATGATGATTCCTTTTTAGCCGTTTGGCTCGATGGACGTAAGACAGATGGTAGATCGGATGAGGATTATTATAATCTCGATTATGCTATGACACTACGTGGAGCGGTTATTAACCAAAATGGCGAGATAGAAGAGCGCTATATCATTGACGAATCAGTTTGTGACTGCTGTCAAACCTCTCTTATAAAATCAGGAGATACCGTTATTGTGGCGTATCGAAACCGAACAGAAAATGAAATTCGTGATATTTATACGAGCCGATTTGACGGACAGCAATGGTCTAATCCCGAAGCCGTCTATAATGATAACTGGGAAATTGGTGCTTGCCCTGTAAATGGCCCAAAGTTGGCTGCAGAAGATTCATTAGTTACTGTAGCATGGCATACAGCAGCCCAAGGTACCCCCACTGCTAAGTATGCTTATTCCACTGATAAAGGACAAACCTTTGAAAAGCCTATAAAATTAAATAAAGGCAGGTCTTTAGGTCGGGTTGATACCGAAATTATTGACGGTCGTATCTACGTATCGTGGATAGAGAAAAACAATACTGAAACGAAGCTAAAAGTTTCTACTTTTAGCGGGCAAGAGAAGCTTGAAAAAACTCAAACTATTGCTACACTTGATGAGTCCCGTAAAACGGGCTTTCCCCAGATGGAGCAGTTGGGCAATAATTTAATTTTCGCGTGGACTAATCCTGATAGCGCTCAAACAAAGATTGTAACAAAAAAGTTAAATCTTGATTGATCTAACTCTTAACCAAGTTATCTATCTGTTCGGGGTTTTCATTCCGCCATTCTGAGAGTTGGTCTAAAATAGCTTGACGCACCTCTTTGGTTAAAGATCGAATATCACTACGGTCGAGTCCTTCGGTAGGAATAGGGTCAAGTATTTTTAACTTAATCTGTTTGGCAACTCCAAACTTCCAGCTTCGTTTGGGTAGTGTATTCTGGGTGCCGTCAATAACCATCGGAAGAATGGGCTTTTGCTCTTTAATAGCCAAGTCAAAGGCCCCGGCTTTAAATCGGTTAAGGTTTCCATCACGCGAACGGGTTCCCTCTGGGAAAAACATTACCGAACAATTATTATTGAGATAATGTGTAGCCTGCTTAAAGGTTTGCTCTCTCCTATTGGACGCTCGACGATCGACCGAAATATCTCCGGCAAGAGTCATCATCCATCCAACAACAGGCGTTTCAAAAAGCTCTTTCTTGGCTACCCATTTCATCTCCCAGGGTAAGTTTGAAATTAGTGGAATATCAGCCTGGGAAAGGTGGTTGCAAACCATGACGTACGGCCTTCGATCATCAATATTCTCGTAGCCCGTAATCTTTATTTGCCAGTTGGGATTTATTTTGGAAATATATTTCCCAAGCTTACGAAATAGTTTACCGGTTCTGTAACGAGCGGGATCACGGTCAAAAAATCGACTAACAGCAAGTAGCGGCAGCCAAATAAAGATGAGGATTACGACCCCAATCCAAATAAGTAGGGATTTTACGGTTGATGACATAGAAATCTCTTTGGGTCAATAGTTGAAATGTCGACTATTCATCAGATTGACTATGTTGCCTGATATCCTGAGGGATTTCCCAATCCAACAATGGGTTATCAGTCTTTAGCTGGTAATGCCCTGAACGTCCATCAAGCTGGTAAATCTCAATACGTTGTACCTCAGATATCCATGGCAAAGATACAAAGAAATCAATCTTTTTGCTTTCTCTGTCTCCAAGAGGGATATCCATTTTCTCGAAGTTTATCTGTTCTAAAATGATATCCCCGTCAGCTAAAAGATGCGCCTGGTAACGGCCCTGCTGTTGTGACTTCATAAAAGGCTTGTTACGCACTTCATGATTGACCACTTTTAACGTGCTGTCAGCCTCACTTAATGACAGGATAAGTGATTGCGGAGCCAACTGATCTTTTTCAGCACATCCAAAAAGAAACAGTGATAAAGCTATAAGCAGTATAAAGGATTGGATTTTTACCACAACTTGGGCAACATGCTTTTAATTATACCCCATATTCCTTTCGCCGGTTTTAATGATCGACGATTGCGTGCCACAGCTCTTTCAATTATTTCTGGCTGAAAAATATCTTCCTCTTCCTGAGATTCTCTGATGTGCCGAGGAATACTTGCTTTTTTGCCCGATCGACCTGAACTATTTTTCTTAGGAGAACTCTTTTTGTTCTTTTTCTTAGATTCCTTTTGCCCTTCCTTCTCTTTTGTATCTTCTTCCTCTTCGGGTTCTTCCTTGGGTTCTGGAATCGAAGTGTCTCTAAGGCGTTCGGGACGAGGTACGCGCGTATCTTTCTTGGATTGCGATTTCTTTTTCGGGGCTAATTGATCCTTACTTTCTTTCTCTTTGGTTTCTGGCTTTGATGATTGCTTATTCCCCTTTTGCCGTTTCGCGTATTGACTTTCTTCACGCGTAACTGGCTTTTTATCAGAATCTTTGTGCTGCTTGGCTTCTGCTCTTTCTTTGGGTTGACGTTCTTTTGAAGACCTTTCTTTCTGTTGGTTCTCTTCTTCCCCAACATCAGCCACCTCTTTTACTGATAACTGATCACCCACTACGTTTTTGATCGCATGGTAATACTTTTTGTCTTTATTACTTACAAAAGTAATGGCCGTACCCTTTTTGTCATACCGTCCTGTTCGGCCAATGCGATGTATATAATCTTCGGGGTTATTGGGGACATCAAAGTTTACAATAAGCGATACATCGTCAATATCAATGCCTCGGGAGAGAACATCAGTCGCAACCATCACAGGGTGGCTTTTATTTTTGAAAAGCCGTAAAGCCTCATTACGCTCATCCTGATTACGATCACCATGCATGCTCACCGCATTAACACCGCGCTTTTTGAGCATCTGTTCCACCTGATCTGTTCCCCTTTTGGTAGCACAAAATACGATAGCTGTTTTGTATTTATCGGCATCAAAAAGTTGTTCAAACAAGTTGAGCTTCTTTTTGGGATGTACAAAATAGATTTGCTGATCTACGCTATCCGCCGGTTTGGAAACCTCAAATTCTACCTCAACCGGATCTTTCATCACCTGGTCAACAACTTTTTGGACTTCCTCAACCATCGTCGCCGAAAATAACATCGTTTGACGCTCTTTGGGAAGCTGCTCCACAATCTTCATCACATCCGGCAAAAAGCCCATGTCAAGCATGCGGTCAGATTCATCCAACACAAGATATTCCAGTCCGCTAAAATCCAAATTCAGCACATTCATCTGATCAATCAATCGCCCGGGAGTAGCTACAATAATATCAACGCCGGCCCGAATTGCTTTCACCTGCGTGCCATAGTCGCTGCCTCCCGTTACTGTGGCTGATGTAATGCCCGTATGATATCCCAATGCAAAAATCTGTTCTTCAATTTGCTGGGCAAGCTCCCGTGTCGGGGATAGAATAAGTGCCTGAGTATCATCAGAATTATTCTTAGTAATCTTCTGCAACAATGGAATGACAAAAGCTCCGGTCTTACCTGTGCCCGTCTGCGCTGCACCAATTACGTCTTTACCATCTAAAATAAGGGGAATACATTCGTCTTGGATAGGGGTCGGCTCGCTGTAACGCAGATCCCTTAGCCCCATCATAAGTTCATCGCTCAGGTCAAACTTTTCGAAACTCAATATGCTATACTGATTAATTTACAATTGCTGTGATATGCGGATTTCCCGAAAGAAGGTGCCAAAGATACGATTTTATTAGCAATTCACTTAACACGCATCACAATTTTTTTAAAGGTAAATTTTGGATAACTTCGAAGCCTATAACCAAATCAGAATGAAACAAAGTATTTAATCACCTACCATGAAACTACTTTATTATACATTTTTCACTTTCTTGGCCGGAATGGTTCTGCTAAGCGGCTGTAACCCCAGTTCGGGAGATGTTTCCCTTAACAACGAAGCCGATAGTTTAAGTTATAGCCTGGGCTATCAAAACGGTCAATTTATGGCTGAGAGCGGCATGGATGATATTGATCCAGAGGTCGTAAAAGCCGGTCTGCAGGCAGCTTTAAATAAACAAGACTCCAAGCTTTCGGATGCTGAGATGAAACAGGCTATCCAGAAGTTTCAGATTAAAGCCCGACAAAATGCCCAACAAAAGAAAATGGAAGAAGGGCAAAATAACCAAAAAGAAGGTGAAGCCTTTTTAGAAGAGAATAAAAATAAAGAAGGTGTTCAAGTAACGGATAGTGGCTTACAGTATAAGGTACTTGAGGAAGGTTCCGGCGCATCACCATCCGAAGAAGATCGGGTTCGCGTGGATTATGAAGGAACTTTGATTGACGGTACTGTTTTTGACAGCTCCTATGAACGTGGTGAGCCTGCAACTTTTCCTCTAAACCGTGTGATTCCTGGCTGGACCGAGGGACTACAACTGATGAAAGAGGGAGCAAAATATAAGTTCTTTGTTCCGGGCGATATTGCCTATGGACAAAATCCTCCTCCCGGAAGCCCAATTGGAACAAATGAAACCCTTATTTTTGAGGTCGAGCTTCACGAGGTAAACCCGGAGGAATAACAGCGATTTGCTATTGCATAAGAATCTGGCAGGATTTAGTTCCTGTCAGATTTATTTATTTTAGGATGCTCCCAATCCTGAATTAATGAGCTCAAACAACTCTTTTCTATCCATATTGAAGCGTTTGTTGTAATCCTTACGGCTTCGTCTTATCACTTCTTTGGCTTCTTTGGAGTTATAAATATGGGTGATTTCTACCTCACGTTCCTCTTCACTAAACGGACGCTGCTTGTATGTCAAAAAGTAATGAGACAGACGTTCAACAATATGCTTCGGCACTTCTTGGATATCTTTCATATCACCGTATAAAGCATCCCCCCTCATAACAGCAATAATTTTATCATCAGCCTCTTCCCCATCAATCATGCGAAATCCACCTACCGGAATAGCATCTAAAATGAGATTACCATGCGGAATATTACGTTCGGTAATCACACATATATCCAAAGGATCTCGGTCGCCTTCAATATCTTTGCGCCCCGTTTTTTGCATACAATACTCTCCCACCTGTTCATCACAGAATGTTTGGGGGACAAACCCATAAGGTATGGGGCAAATATTTGAAAATCGCTGGGGCCGATCTACCTTCAAATACCCACTCTCTTTGTCAAGCTCATATTTCATCGTATCACCGGGTACAATTTCGATAAAAACCTTAATTACATCAGGACTTTCCTCCCCGATGTCGATTCCATGCCAGGGATGTGGTTTTGAAAATAGCTTCGTAAGCTTTAAGAAACGACGTATCTGTGAACGTTCCATAATAGTTTTTGGACTAAAATCTTGATTTAGTGAATGCGATAAAGATAGCAAAAAATTGTCTCTTTAGATAAGATCAAAATAAAATTGGCATCCAGTCAGATCTTCTGACCAATAGCACGAAAAGGAAGGGACAAATTATCAACAGAAAAGAAATGGTAGGAATATCTCAAAAAATAAACAGGGCCGAGATCAATCGGCCCTGTTTTGTACGTTGGCTTTTCGGGGTACAAATCAATGGTTACAATAGATAAGTAACCAGGGATCAGTATGTTCAATAATTAGTACTTAGAAAATTCATCTTTGTTCCGAATTTTTCTTACTTAATTATTGAGTTAGAATAACGACTTCAATTCCTGAATATTGGACTGGATATCCAAGTTATTTATGCCACATATAATCCGTTAAGCCGGATGAACGGCGAATATTTCTCTTGATACCCTCTTTAAGAATAGATTCTTTTCCGAGAATAGTAATTGCTGTGCGTGCTCTTGTAAGGGCTGTATAAATGAGTTCTCGGCTCAACACTTTTGAAACTGTGCGCGGTAATACCAGCATCACTTTATCAAATTCTGCCCCCTGACTTTTATGCACCGTTAGTGCATAGGCCGTACTAAAATCTGTTAACCGATTGGGAGCTATCCCACGCACTTCACCTTCATGCTCAAAATATACGCGGAGCTCTCCATTCTCATCCGCTAAACAAATACCAATATCCCCGTTATAAAGATTCAATGAGTAATCATTACTATTGATGATTACTGGTTTACCAACATACCACTTGGCATACTTGGGGATCAGATTCTTCTCATGGAGAATCTTCGCCGCCAACATATTTATATTCTCTACGCCCGTTGCCCCTTTCCGGTGCGCCGATAAAATTCTGAACTGCTTAAAATAGTCTAACGACTCTTTGGGAGCATTGGCATTGATCATCGCCTCAAAATAAGATGGCAGCTTTCTTTCTATAGCCGCTTGTAAAGCTTCACTGCTTTCTATCTCGTTAAGTACAACATCATCAAACTGTTGATCCTGGAGAACTCTTACTGCTCTATCAGCTTTTCCACTGTTGACCGCTTCACTAAGCTGGGCAATACCACTGTCGACGTTAAAGCGATAGCTCTTCGTTAACAAGGTAATGTTGTCGCTGAGTGTGTTACTATTTGCGACGATATATTTATTGGGAATACTTATCGATAACTCACTAAGCCAGTCATGATGCTCCTCAGAGAATTTATTCTCGTCAGGTTGGCAAATATCCCCGAGCACAGAACCAGCTTCAACGGAAGCGAGCTGATCTTTATCCCCCAATAAAATGAGATGGGCATCATCAAGCAAGGCTTCCATTAGTTTACTCATCAGTGCCTGGTCAACCATCGAAACTTCATCAACAATTACTAAATCATACGGAATAGGATTCTCTGCATCATGCCGAAAACGGGCACTGTGTCGCCTTGCGCCAAGTAGCTGGTGCAAGGTTTGAGCATTTTCGGGAATAAGTGCTCGAATCTCATCAGCAACGGCAAGCCCTTCCCGGGCTTCCATGATTGAATTTTTAAGCCGTGCAGCAGCCTTTCCCGTTGGGGCAGCCAACGCTATATCGATGACAGTTTCTGACTGTTGATGCTGTTCTAAAATGAGAGCTAAAATGCGTACAACCGTTGATGTTTTCCCTGTTCCGGGTCCACCAGAAATGATGGACAATTTATTTCGTACTGAAGTTGCCGCAGCCACTTTTTGCCAATCAGGCTGCTCTGTGCTATGCTTAAATAACCGTTCCAGCCCCTGTTGCAAAAGTTCTACATCAACATTGTCTACTTGTATGCAACTTTTTTGGATGAGCCCTTGGGCCAGCGTGTGTTCGTAATACCATAACTTGTGCATGTAAATGCGGTTGGCATCGTCCACAATAAGAGGCTTATAATCGCCCGGTGATCCAACCACGGGAGATTCCTGCAACGACCGACGCCATGGTTTTACCTCTGGTGCTCGTAATGCCATCTCATCATGGGCTTCCTCAAAAAGTAACTGCCCGGCATAATCTTCCATAGGCAAACAGACATGCCCTTGCCTGTATAAGTGGCTGACCATCACTGCCGCAAGCAATACATCCTTTGAAATACCTGGGTGTTGATCACTTAGAAAACGACACAGCTCAACATCAATAGGACGAATAACATCATCATCACGGAGGAGCTTTAATTTCTGCATCAATTTACGCATGCTTCCCTCCTCTGATGTATTCATCTAATTTAGTAATAACCTCTTCATCGGGGCAGTCAAAATAAATCCCTTCCCGACCCTCGTCATTCATTCCCCGCAAGAAAAGATAGAAAGCCCCTCCAAAGTGTTTCTGGTAGGAATAATTCAGTAATCGTTTCTGCAAAAACCGGTGCAGTGCCACTGTATAAATATGATATTGCAGGTCATACGAGGCTTCCTGCATTTCATCAATAAGGTACTCTTGACTATAATCTTGGATAGAATCACCCAAAAAATTCGTTTTATAATCGAGCAGATAAAACTTGCCGTTAAACTCAAATGTCAAGTCAATGAATCCCTTTAAAAATCCCGATTCTGCCCGACCTCGATTATCCCATTGCGGTGTGTTTTCATTACGGATAATCCTCAACAGTTTCCTGGTTTTGATGTCGCTGTTTTGATAATAAAACTCCATTTCGGGAATCAACTTTTCCTCATCAATAGCTGAAAGTGTTAGTTTAGAATCTGTTGGAAGTAATGGTTTGTTAAGAACTGTCTCCAACATATCAGCAACCACTGGCATCCATTGTTCATCAATTCCCTGCATCTGCAAGTGGTCAGCAATAATTTCTTTTTCAGGATTAGCAAAATCGATATTTTCAAAAATATTATGGATGCATGTCCCGGGTTGTGGGCCTTTTGGAAAAGTAAATATAGAGCGAAATTCAGTCTTGTAGCCAGAATCAACTTGGATATCATTATAATCCATAAATTGATCATAATCTGGCATGTCAGGATCGTCCTCTTCCATCCAGCTGCTCAGGGATGAAAAACTGGAAACCTGGTAACCAGTATTGAGTGGAGTTTGTCTTGTAAAAGATTTCGTCAAAAACTCGTTTTTACCGTTATCATCAAACAGATTAGTCTGCTTATCTATGGTAGGCTTGGCACTGGGAGCTTCCAAAGTAAAATATTGAGGATATTCCTCGCATAATTGCTGTAGACTATCTTCAAAAGGTTCATTTCCAATCCCGCGATATGACGTACTGATCGTCTCGACCAGTAAGTCATGTACCTTTTCAGGTTCCAAAAACAAATATCCTAACGGTGAAAATTCTGATCGCTTGGCATAAGCCCAGCTCAAATAACAACAATGTTCAGCCCGGGTCATCGCCACATATGCCAACCGTAGACTTTCGGATAGTTCCTCTTTGGCAATGATCAATCGTTTTTCATTGCGATCATCATCAGACTTACCATGCAAATCCAAATATGTTTTCTCGAGATTATCAGGATCGTGATACACCAACGGTTTGCCATAATCGCTGTACTTTGGACCATGCCATAGAAAAGGACAAAACACAATGGGATATTCAAGCCCTTTACTTCGATGCATAGTCACAATTTTGACCAGTTCCTCGTCGCTCTCAAGTCGCAATTGTTCCTCATCCCACTGCTGTCGGTTATCCTCTTGACGTTTTTTTGCCAACCATTTTAATAATCCTCGCATGCCGCTTTTTTGATTACGAGACTCGGCCTGCAACAGTTCTCCAAGATGCAGCAAATTTGTCAGCCGACGCTCTCCTTCACTATGCTGAATGATATGTTCAGCGATATTAGTCTTATTAATAAGCGAACGAAACATAGCCGAAAAACTCTTCTCCTGCCATAGCTGGTGCCATTCCCTAAATTGCTCCAACACAGAAAGCCAGCGCTGTTCATCTTCTTCGATATCATAAATTTCTTTGGCTGAGAAAGTTGTTAATGGTAACGCCAGTGCCGCTTTAATTCGCGACTCGTTCGCCGGTTCAACAACTGCTTTCAAAAGTATTTCAACCCAGCCGGCTTCCACACTGTCGAACACACTTTCCTGGCTGTACTGTACGCTTTTAATCTTCCTTTTGCGCAATGCCTCAGCCATCATTGAGGCCTGATCGTGCGTTCTCACCAGCACGGCTATATCTTTAGCTTCAACGCTATTCTTCCCAATCTTGATTGCTTTAGATTTCCCGCCCTCAATCAGTCGCTCAATTTCTTGAGCTGTATCTTCGGCTACCATCTCTTTCGCTTCTGCTTTGTTAAATTGATCCCGATCCTCCAACGAAAGATTACGAAATCGAATAGGTGGATACCTGTTATCGTATTCTACCAACGATTGATAATCCTCCCTGTTTTTACCGGGCTTCACCGATTCGTACGGAATTTGATCAAGAATAAAAGGATTGTCATGCTCTCCCCACAAGGTATTCAATCCCTCAATGAGGGTAGGCACGGATCTAAAATTACGTCCCAAATCAAAAGTATTTTCCGCTGGTGCATCACGTTTTGCTTTGAGATACGAAAATACATCTGCCCCGCGAAAGCTGTATATCGACTGTTTGGGATCCCCAATCATAAATAAGGCGCCATTCGAATCCTTATACACCGTGCGAAATATATCGTACTGATTGGGATCGGTATCTTGAAACTCATCAACCATAGCAATGGGATATTTCTGTCTCAACCGGTCTGCTAAATGGATCCCCTGCTCCCCATCCAGCAAAGCATTGCGCAGCCTCAACAACAAATCATCATACGATAGTACTTGCAGCTCCTCTTTTTTCTGGTCAAGCTCGTTACGTAAAAAATGCAGTAGATCCTTTTTAAAGGTGATTTCAAACTGCAGTATAGAATCTAATTGGGAAAGATATTCCTCGGCCAGATCAAAAAAGGAATGAGCTGGAATCTGGTCATATCCCTTGTTAAGGTTATCTTCAAGCACCGACTGCGTGAAATTTGTAAACTGCTCGAAGGGTTGAATATCAATAAAATCGGATGTTAAAAACTCATCCATATAGCTAAACCAGTTTGCTAAATAATCCTTGCGGTATTTACGGCCATTCATACAATCCGAAAGGAGAAGTGACAATATCTCATCACGATCACTTTTCCAATTGTTTTGCATTTGTTCAAAAATCGATCTCAGATCATTTAACTCATGTTGTATTTCTGAGACTGATGGAACATTGGAGGGAATAATATCAAGATAAGATTTGCCAATATGCTGACCGACCTTAACGGCAAACTTTTCAGGATTATATCCCTTATTCAAAAGCAAGTTATACAATGGCTTTTTTGCGGGATTTTGGGAGACCTCTGCGACCCAATTGCGCCAGTAATCATCTACGGCCTCCAACACCAACTCAGAATCATCTCCAATCATCTCTGCATCGTACATGGCGCGACTCTCAAA
Organism: Fodinibius sp. Rm-B-1B1-1; assembly: GCF_038594945.1. Taxonomy (NCBI): domain Bacteria; kingdom Pseudomonadati; phylum Balneolota; class Balneolia; order Balneolales; family Balneolaceae; genus Fodinibius; species Fodinibius alkaliphilus. The sequence continues at coordinate 867,496 of NZ_JBCFYD010000002.1, read as the reverse complement.
AGCCTGCTCCTGCAGTACCTGATAACAAAATCCGTGAATGGTATGAATGGCCGACTCATCAAAAGTCCGCACAGCCCGGTTAAGACGAGCTATAGCCTGTTTATGATCATCGGTATGTGTAAGCAGCTCATGCAAAAATTGATCATTCTCATTATCCACTTCTCCCTTTTTAAGAACAGCAATGGACTCTCGGATTCTACTGAGCAGCCGATCTTTAAGCTCTTTAGTAGCTGCTTCGGTGTACGTTACCACTAAAATATTGCTCACCGAAACATCACGCTCAATAAGTGCCCGGATATAAAGTGAGGTAATGTTATACGTTTTCCCCGTGCCGGCACTGGCTTCAACGAGATTGATACCAGAAAATGCAATGTCGAATGGCTTGAGTTCTTTCATTTGCTACAATTCCCCTATTATTGATTCAAAGAACGGGTCCCAAAACAATTCCGACACTTTTTGAAATTGCTCCGTTTCCAGTGGATTTTTGTCCCCCAACAGCAATTTATTATAGGGATCTTCCCCTTCTCCGGGATAAGAGCTATATTCGCGCTTCCATTTGCCATAGGCCTTAGATAATCCCGATTCTTTATCCTCATTGTTGAAACAAACTTTTTCGGCGTACGCAAAAGAAGCATCCGGAAAAAAGTAACAGTTATCCTGTAGTCCTTGCCAATATCGCTCAAGAAGCTGCTCTAATACTAATTCAGAATTTTCTACCGGTCTCAGGCGGTGTTCTACGAAGCTTTTGCGCTTGTGCCGAGTAAAAAGTCGGCTTATGCCCGGATGACTATCTGGTTTTACTTTTTGCAACAGGAGATGTTGTATCCATAAATCAATCACATCTTTAGGACGCATGCTTCCAAATCGATATGAGATACGCGCCTTTTGGTACATATCTGATAAGGTTCCAACGACATGAAAGTCACCAACGTTTATATCTACTTCGAGGTCTTCGATATGCTGCTGATCTAACACTTCTTTGATATTATGGCCAAACTCTTTTACCTCATGTACCTGCTTATTAAAAGCTCGTTCCCCGCTCCATCCCTCGGGCAATAAGTCACGAGCTTGCACATTTTTATGATAGTCATCCAGTGATTTATTCTTAAAAAAACGATCCAATAATTCCTGTCCAACCTGATAACTTTCAAGCCCTGATAATACGAACGGTTCACGATCATCGGTAATCACCTCTTCTTCTTGCAAATATATTCCCAACCGATGTTGTAGTAAAAATTTTGCGGGATGCTGAAAGAAACTGATCAAATTATTGATAGAAAGCCGTTTCCACTCTTCGTCTGGTTCAGGAAGTTTTTCATCAAAAAATGGGGTTCCTTCAGCCGTAGAATCATCCAACCGTTGACTTACTTTTTTCTGGGTATCAGAATAGCTAAAAAAGTTTTTATCCGTAAAATACTTGGGACTAAATGCCTGCAAACGATGCTTTTGCACAAGATCATTGAGATCAATGCCATAATGCTGCTCCAGTATATCGATAAGCTCTTCCATTACTACTGAAGGCGGAAACTCCGCATCCTGACGATTGCTTTGCCCTACGTAACTGAAGTAGAGGTTTGTTCGAGCGGAAAGCAGGTTTTCTAAAAAAAGATATCGGTCTTCCTGTGCTTGTACGGGGTCTCCGACTTGCGTATCCAAGTGCATCAGATCAAACTCTATGGGGATGCTGGAACGTGGGAAAGCATCTTCATTCATCCCAATCATACCAATGACGCTAAATGGGATGCTTCGCATGGGCATCAGCGAGCAAAACGTTACTCCTTGACCAATGCGTCCTCCTCCGGTTGACTTCTTTTGTAGACGTTCATCTAACCAACGACGTATAATTGCAAATGATATCTTTTGCTGATGTCCGCCTAACCGGGCATGTTCAACAAGGGCATTTATAGTCTCCCTAATTTGCGATACCTCCCAAAAGAAATCGCGAGAATCCGGCAACAAATCATCAAATACTCTGTTAAAAATATTTTGCCACTCATCAGGCGTCTTTGGTTTATCAACAGTTTCGTTTATTTCAAACAGGTGATTCAAAAAAGCAGACAGGCGTCCGGCCAAATCCGCATCTTCCGAACGCTCAATCTCATTGTAGGCAAAAATATTATCATACAATTGATCCTCTGAGGGTCGCATCATATATCCCAGCAAGACACGCCGCAATCCCGAGCGCCAGGTAAAATGATCGCTCTGAGGCAGCCCTATCTGTTTTTTGTTCTCACCATCTATGCCCCAGCGTATTTTGTTGTCAGAAACCCACTGCTCAATCCGATTTAAATGATCTTCGGTCAGTTCAAATTTTGTTCGGATCGCATTTGAATCCAACAAGTCGAGAACGTCAGTAACTTTAAACCGACTTTCAACTACATTTAGAATCTGTGTGAACGTTTGTGTAATGGAATCACTTTGGGTCACGCTGCGATCGGCAATCGCATAAGGAATTTCCGGTTGTCCCTCATCCGGCGTTCCAAACACCGCCTCAATCATCGGACTATACCTTTCGATATCTGGTGTCATAATCAGAATATCCTCTGGATCAAGCGATGGATTTTTATCGAGCAAGGCCAGAAGCTGATCGTAAAGCACTTCTACCTCTCGCATGGGACTGTGGCAGTTATGTACCTGAATAGAGCTATCAATATGTTCAAGTTCCTCCTTTCCTTTTGATGGAGGATGGTCCTTAGTTACATCCTTCTGTATAACCTCAAATAAGGTATCTGTAGAATCTTTGGTATTTCCAACCTGAGTCCATTGTCTATTATCAGCTACCTTTTGCTCCGCCTTTACATATTTCGAAAACAGCGACATAAAATGTACGCCCTCTGTCCCGAATGACTGTAGTAATGGATTTTGAAAATCCTCGCTTGCTTTAGCTTTTGGATTGATAGCTAAATGGTAGAAATGGACTTCGGTACATTTCGACAGCTTAACCATCGTTTTAATAAAAGCCGGCGATGCTGATGAGACCCCAAAAACCGAAATGCGATCGGGTATACTGTCAGTGCCTAAATTACCATTATCAATTTTGTCCCAAAGTTCTTGTAACAGCTGTGCCCGATGCAAGGCATCGCCTTCATAATTATTTTCCCAGTAGGTCATTAACCGACACCACAACTGGGCCTGCCATTTTTCGGCCGTACTATTTTGAGTCGTATCTTTTCCCTCTTCCCAACCCAAAATCATTTGGGGACGATACATTAGATACTGATCGAAAACATCCGCAATTTTGGAAGCTAATTTCCAGGATCGCATCGCCTGCTGCTCCGGGTCTTCAGATCTGATATAATGGTGCAATTTCTCGAATTCATCCAAAAAATCGGGATCGCTCAATAAGTTCATCAGCGTCCACGTCATGGGACCACGATCCGACGGAAGATCTTCGGGGATGTCGGGATTACACTGCCGAATGAGACTCCATATTCGCTCGGAAGGAAATTCAAATGTTAGATTCGCTGCAATACCCTCCTGCCTGGCCATTCGCAGTGATAACCACTGACCAATACCATTATTCTGGACCACAAATGTCTCTTTGGCAAGTGGATTTTGAGGCTTTTGGTCATCCAGCTCATTAAAAAGCTTGTCGGCCAATTTTTCGAGTTCTGTTCCGTAATAGAATTTGAGCATGTAGCCTCGCTTGATCCAAAAATATCAGGGGTTAAAGTGCTATCAAAAACCGAAAAAACCGTACAAAAGTAAACCCAAAAGAGTAACCTTGTTTATGATCTTATCCTGTTATTAAATCCTTTTACCTACCTTCAATAAAAATCTCAAAATCCATAAACCAACCGGCTAAAAATAACCAGCAAATCAATACATTTTCCGCAGAAGGAGATTCCCTTGAAAAGCATATATAAACCTTCCTTGCTCTCCTATCATCTATTGGTTAATCTACTTTTATAAAACACTTATATACAGCATGTAAAAAGTAAGGGAGGAACCAGATTATGGAATCTGAAGAACAGAATAGAATTTTAGACTTTGGTGGTTTTCCCGGTCGATGGGAAATTATCCATTCGACCGCAGAAACTGATGGTGAGTATTTGGAGATGCGTTTTGAGATTAATTCAACAACTGGAGATTCACCCCCGGTGCACATCCATCCCAAAGCTGAAGAGAGTTATGAAGTATTATCTGGCACATTGGAGGTAAAAGTTAAAGGTGAATGGAAACAGGTACATACCGGCGAAAAGCACAGTGTATCTCCAGGCACTCCACATACATTTAGAAACAAAGAACCTGTGGAATTAATAAATGTGCACCAGCCTGCCCTTGAATACGAACGTTTTTTTCGAAGATTTCAAAAACTTGTTACCGAACAGGGCGTGAACTTACCTCCAAATAATTTTAAGTCATTCCTGCTATTGGGTATGCTATTTTCAGCCCACGAACAAGAGGTTATTTCCGTAAAACCACCACAGTTCGTTATGAGAATATTGTCAGGATTAGGTAAATCGCTGGGGTATCAACTCCCTAAGTAAATATTCATTTTAAATTTAAAGTTGAAGCAACTTATAATTTCATCATTTAAAATATACCAACGGGGCAATTGGCTCGACCCGTTGGTATATTTAATCTCAAGCTCACACAATTATTCAACCATAAAGACTTCAGCTGCTCCAGGAATAAGGGCATTTCTTGTGGCCCAAAGCGTGCCGTCATTTCCAAAGGTGATCGCAGTCAGTATGGGAATTCCTGAAGCTACTTCAACGCAGGTTCCTGCTTCTAAATCACACTTATTGATTGTCCCTCCTGCGAGAATCCCTGATCCTATCTCAAGTGCAAACCAGCTATTCTCATCAAGTTCTACTACATATAAATTTCCCTGATCGTCGAATGACATATCAATAATAGAAGTGAAACCTCCATCAAAAGCCTTCATACAATCCGGACCGGCACCGCACATAACATCCGAAGCATCAGGTGAAATCCGCCAGATATTAGACTCACCGGTTGGAGCGGGGAATCCTTTGAGTTCTCCAATATAATAAGAGCCGTCAGGTCCCACTGCTATACTGGTTGGAACAGGTTGTGCAGAGATTTCATCCGGTAATCCACAAATACCTGCAGGACCCATTGGACAACCTACAAGACTTTTGACATTGGATGTCGAAACCAGCTCGTTTGGAAATACAGCAACAACTTCAATATGACCCTGATTATCTATCCTGAGCAAATCATTACCTGCAGCATCTACTACCAATGCAGTCTGCCCATCGAAAGAATGGACATCAAAAGGATTGGAATCAATAAGTGTGGCACCGTCAGGATTATACTCCTGTTCAAAAGCAAAAAGATCAGCGATTACTCTATTTTTACCTTGTGAAACCCTGTAAAGGGCCTGTCCGGTTTCCTCACCTGGCTCTCCAGTCAATCCCTTTATAGCCCACATTGATCCGCGTCCGATTGGACTCATATCAGTAACTCCGGGCAGCGGTATATCGTCAGTACCATCAAGTGTTATTATACCCGCACCGGCATCTGCAACCAGTATGTCTCCGTTTGGCGCCGTAGTCAAGCTAAACAGCGGAGATACGAATCCTTCACTTTTTATCTTTTGTGAAGATCTGACTGGGGACTTATTTGTTTTACTTGCTAATCCACTAAAATTCCCACTACTCAAGAAACTGTTATGGTCTATCTTATTCAACGAAACCAGTTTTTCAGTATGAGAAGCGGTTTCAGCAGTATTTACCGTACTGTCAGAACATGATATCAGCAACAAAAAAAGACAGGAAAATATCAGAGATATTAAAAATTTCCCTCTCGTTCTATTTCGATAGTCATTCTCAGATGTTAGTTCACTCATAGTCAACCTCTCGTTCATTTGATTGTTATTATTTGAGGGGTGATAACAATCTGAATAGATGACTTAAGCACAGGCAGAACCCTTCATTACCATATAAATCTATTTTTGAATATATAATTTTGCTCTAAGTATAAAAAAATTAATGTCTTAGGCTTTAATTATACCTGCACTCATATTGCCCTAATAGAGATTTTATTCCAATAAGAACTACGGAATGAAGTTAACTCATAGATAAGAGTAGTTTTACACTATCGATTTCGTACTGCTTGGAGGTAATTCCGAATGCGATGGGCATTGACGCCAATATCACCACGGCCAATGCGTGATACTGAACGTACATCAATTTTACTTTCACTATTCGTTTGTGCAGTATCAACACGAATAACCACATCATCAATAAAACCAAACCACGGCAGCTTATCGTATGCTTCAATAATTCCAGCTTCTCGATCCTGTGCCACGATTTCTTCCCACGGCATCTGCTGTGCAGCAGTGAGGGCGCGATCAAAGGCCTCATTATATCCAACATCCAGGTATAACGTTTCGATATCAGGATAAGCTTCCCGCTGTATGTTTGCTTTTTCTGCGTCGCCGTAGGTAGTATCGTTGGACGCATCGGCACGCAATGGTACAATCGCTTTAAAGGTAGGGGGATTTTCAATATCCGTACTGATGTCATGGATAGGCGGATATTTCTGAGCCTCGGTGAACCAGTAGCCGATCGTTCCCATTACCCCAATGCTAAGAATCACCCCCAGTGCCACAAGTCCGGCCCCACCCATTTTGGGCTCATTCCTGCGGGCAAATCCAAATATCACTGCCAGTGAAAAACCGATAAGAGCTAATACTCCACTACCGGGCAGCAGCCACGTAAAGGCAGTGCCCAGTCCCCACCAATTCCACTGGTATCCATATCCCGCAAGTATTATTGTTATTGCAGCTGCGATGCTAAATCCAACACTTGCCAACGCCCATTTTGAAGTTGATTGCTGATACATACACTTATTATTGATTAGTTAATATTGTTTTAAATCTGCTTTTACTCTACCCCTAAACTGAACCAACACAACGGCAGATAATACGAAAAGCATTCCGATAATCTGGAAGCTGGTCAGAACATCATTAAAGATCCAAACACCCAGTAACGTTGCCACCAAGGGTTCTACAGTGGCGGCAATGGAAGCCCGGCCGCTTTCAACCATTGATAGTCCCACAGTGTATAAATAATACGCCAGTGCTGTAGGAAAGAATCCCAACCCCAAAATTTGCAGCCAAACATCTACAGATGCCAGCTGCTTTATTTCTATGGTAATTCCACTCGTTGGTAACATCACTATGGAAGCAAATACAAAAGTATAGGTGATGACGGTGAGTGGATGATACTTTTGGAGCGCGTGTTTGCCAAAAATGCTGTAAAACGCATAGCCAAAACCTGACCCCAGCCCTACTAACAGTCCATACCACGAAAGGCGATCTGCCGTAATGGGGAAAACCTTAATAACCAGTACACATCCCAATAGTGTTAAAACAAGCGCCCCAACCTTGCGCCCTGTCATTGGTTCACCAAAGAAAATACGTGACAAAATTATCACAAAAGCAGGTCCGGTATATAGTAAGATAACGGCTATTGAAAGAGACACCTCTTCAATAGCTGTAAAATAGGCCCAGTTAAAAAAGACGATGCTGAAAATCCCCGTCCCAATAAAGCTCATCGAATCTTTGAGATCTATTTTTAATAGTTTCGCATCTTTAAATCCGACAAACATCATAAGCATGGCTGAGGCGCTAACCACCCGAAGCGTTACGATTTGCAAAGCAGAAAAATCAGCTTGTGCAAGACGATCAATAAAAAGCCCAATAACACCCCATAGTGCGGCCCCCAAAAAGACGTAGAAATAAGCTAAGCGGTTTTTAGATAGAAACAATGATTTATTGATATTGTCCAGCAGTTTAAAAGTTGCACAGAGGATACACACTCTTGAACGAAGAATCCAACCGCACTTTTAATATTGTTACCTTTTGTTCTGTCCTTTAATCTCTGAATACAATTAAATAATGCTAAACAATTCCTGAAAAGTTTGATCTTATGAGTTGCAATTATAAATAAACTGCTGCATGTTTGCCTTTACTAAAAATTTAAACCTATACCGTATCAGAGTTCGTTAATGATTCAGCCGAAAACGGAAACTTCCGACGATCAAGCCCTCACTCTTTATAAAAACCTGCTTCTTCCCCGCCGTATTGAAGAGCGCATGCTTAAGCTACTGCGACAGAATAAAATCAGTAAGTGGTTTTCTGGTATGGGACAAGAGGCTATATCAGTAGGCGTCACCTCTGCCCTTTCCGATCAGGATTACCTGTTGCCTATGCACCGTAATCTGGGACTTTTTACTACTCGTGGTGTCGACCTATATACACTTTTTTGTCAACTTTTGGGAAAGGCCGATGGCTTTACGGGCGGACGTGATCGCTCGTTCCACTTTGGTGTGCCCGAAAAGCGCATTGTGGGAATGATCTCGCATCTCGCAGCCACCATGCCTGTTGCAGATGGATTGGCCCTTGCCTCGAAACTCCGCAACGAAGAATTTGTAGCCGCCAGCTTTTGTGGGGATGGTGGGACCAGCGAGGCCGATTTCCACGAAGCCTTAAATCTGGCAGCGGTGTGGGAACTCCCGGCTATATTTGTAATCGAAAATAATGGATATGGGCTCTCAACGCCCACCAGCGAACAATATGCCTGTGATGATTTGGTAGATCGTGCTAAAGGGTACGGCATGCATGGCGTAAAAATTGACGGCAATGACGTTTTTGAAGTTATGGATGCAGTTGCTGATGCTCGCAATCATGCCTTAAACAACGGTCCGGTATTTATCGAGGCCAAGACCTTTCGGATGCGCGGACACGAAGAAGCCTCCGGGACTTTTTACGTGCCCGATGAAAAGTTTGAACGTTGGGGCGAAAAAGATCCTATCGACCGTTTGGCCAGATGGCTAACATCAGAACAGGTTGTTTCGGGGGATGATGAGTTAGCTGCTATCCAGGATGAAGTTGATGAATCGTTTCTTCCCGAATTAGATCGGGCTCTTGAGGCTGATGAACCTACTTTTGATTTAGAAGAACAAACCGGACGAATTTTTACTCCAGTTCAACTACCGGATAAAACAGCTAATAGCGATTCTACTTCTGAAAAACGCTTTGTGGATGCAATCCAGTTTTCGCTGCGCCAAGCATTTGAGGAGAATGAAGACTTCCTCATTATGGGTCAGGATATTGCCGAGTATGGCGGCGTTTTTAAGATTACTGAGGGGTTTACTGAGCAGTTTGGCAAAGATCGAATCCGCAACACTCCTATTATTGAATCGGGCGCTCTCGGGGCTGCGCTGGGATTAGCCATGGAAGGATTTAAACCAATTGTAGAAATGCAGTTTGCCGATTTTATCTCCTGTGGATTTAATCAGATCATCAACAACATAGCCAAGGGACAGTATCGTTGGATGCCGCCTCTCAACATCACGATCCGGGCGCCTCATGGTGCGGGCGTTGGCGCAGGTCCGTTTCACTCACAGTCACCCGAAAGCTGGTTTATGCAACATCCGGGACTAAAAATTGTCGTTCCTTCTTCAGTGGATGATGCTCAAAACCTATTGTATAGCGCACTACACGATCCCAATCCTGTGCTGTTTTTCGAGCATAAAAAGCTCTATCGCAGTATTCGAGAGATTACACCTGATCACTGTATCCCAGAAGAACTCGGTAAAGCTAAGATTGTCCGTAAAGGAACCGATGCTACCATTATCACCTACGGAATGGGCGTACACTGGGCGCAGGAGATAGTCGATGAATACCAAGACCAAGGAGTTGATATTGAAATTGTTGATTTGCGATGCCTGGCTCCGCTGGATATGGAAACCATCAGCCGATCAGTAGCCAAAACCAATAAGGTACTGCTTCTGCAAGAGCCCTCGACTAAACTGGGACCTATGAGCGAAATTTCTTCCTTAATTACCGAAGAATGCTTCGAAGAATTGGATGCTCCGGTTATGCGCTGTTCATCACTGGATATGCCTGTGCCCTTTAGTCCCAAGCTGGAAAAACATTATTTGGCAGATAACCGGTTGAAAGATACTTTGAGCCAGCTAATCCAGTATTAAAAAAAGGAAGTATTTGCCCCTTTGGAAGTGGTGGATACTTAAAGATGACTTATTCGTCTTCTCCTTTAATTTGGTTAACAACTTTTCTGGCTTCTTCCTTAGAGTCGAAAAGTAGTAAAAACCGACCACCGGGTATTTTTGCTTTTATTACTGGAAAACTTGGGGATAGTATTTCCCCATCCTGTTTAACACCCAAAAAGTTATCAATGTTTTCCTCTGTTAGCTGTTCAAATTTAGAATGATATTCTTTTTTGAGTCGCACCAGTACTCGATACTTATCTACCTGTACTTCATCCTCTACTATTCTTGTTTGGACTATCATGTCAGGTTTAATCTCATAAAAAACCGTATCTCGTTCAGTTTGAGCCTGCGATTGAAATGAAATTATCATTAAAAATAAAAACAGTATTGATATGGCTTTTTGTCCCATAACTCTCCTTTTCGTTTTTAGTTGCTTTAACAGATTTTGACAGTGATAACCTCATAGCCTAAGACCAGTGCATCAACATCATTTATTAATCAATATGATGTGATATAATCTATAAAAAACGATCTCCAAACAAAAGAAGAGCTTATAAATAACGAATGCGACCACTATAGAAAAAGTAATCACCTACTACGATAAAGCAGAAGAGATATCAATTTCTCGGCACTCTTCAAACATCGAATCAAAGGCTTCGATGCGGTTAGACCAATCCAGATGACTGTTAATTTTTTGGAGGGATTCCTTAGGTAGAGGCTTGCTTTCTCCCGTAAGAAGATCCTTTAGATAGTGAAAAAGATCGTCTTCAGTATCATATAACACCGGAGCGTGTAATAGTGGTTTATGGAGGCTTTCAGGAATAAGTTCAGGATAATGTAAGCGATTGGGCACCAACGGATGGCAACCGCAATAGATGGCTTCCATAATAGCTACGCAAAAAAATTCATAGGTCGCTGTAGAGACAACGATATCACCGTTGTGCAATAATCGACTGTAGTTTTCCCGATCCTCGACATATCCAAAATGCGTAATATGGCGGCCGTATCGCTGCCAGGCTTTTTCGAATTCTTCGGGCTTTTCGTGTTGGGTATCCCCTGCCAAAATAAGATCAAAAGTAAGATCTATGTCATTTAATCGATTTAACACGCGAAAAAACATAGCCGGATTGCGATCGAACTGCCAGCGTTGATTCCACACGATAACCGGGTTGTTATTCTCTTCTCGATTATCGGCCTCTTGATCAAAGCGTTTTAAATCAAGCCCGGGATACAATACTACACTCTTTTCGGCAATCTTATCAACGGGATAGTAATATTTGTCGTCAGGATAATTCTCTAAAAAATCCGGAAGGGCTTTTAAAAAATCGTTCCGATGGAATTTCGAGGAGAAAATAAGCCGATCAGCCGAAAGCATACTCAAATAATTGAGATAGCAATAGGTTTGGTCGCGCTCCTCCCCCTCGGGCATGGGCTGAGTAAACTGATTCTCGTGCATGTACATCACCTTGGGAATATTAGCAAAGCGAGGATTCGTCAACGAGAGAAAAGCCGGTAAATTCGTCATACTACTTACTAAAAGCAGGTCAATTTCTTCCTCAATCTCCTGTGCCATTCCGGCCAGTACCACCGAATTACCGTGCATGCGCCACTTTCGTCCCTTATAACTTAGGTTAACCGGGATAATATTATGCTGAGAATACTGTTCCAATCCCTTTAAAAATGCTTTATGGGAACCGCTAAAAAACGGCTCTACAGCCAGAATATTCATTAGAATAAATAATTTATGAACTCAAGTAACTTTCTATTTGAGTTCTAATATGAAGTTATTCAGATCCTGAAACAAGTTCAGGATGACACGATAATAAAATATAAACAGTTACTTTTGATAATTATCGAAAGCGAGCTTCGATATCTTCAAGTGGAATGTATTCGAGTGCCGGTTTACCAAGGGGATCTTTATAGGGCTCATCGCAAGCAAAAAGCTGATCAAGTAGATTCTCCATTTCCATATCCGTAAGCTTTTTCCCCTTTGGAATAGCCGTCTTTGATGCAAAAGCGATTGCTAATTTACGGCGCTCATCAAACTCAAATTTTCCATCCAGCTCCCGGTATTGCTGCAACATGGACTTTAAAACGGATTGTTCATCCCCGACATCAATATCGGCTGGCACACCGCTAATCATTGCTGTGTTACCGCTCATCAGCTGAATGTTAAAACCCATACGCTGAATAATAGGATGCAGCTCTTCTAAAAGCGAAAATTCTGATGCTGAAAACTCCAGAGTTTGAGCAAAAAGCAGTTGCTGTGTACTGGGAATAGCAGCCTCTGTTGCACTCAATGCTTTCTCAAAAATAATACGTTTGTGGGCCGCATGCTGATCTATCATACACAATCCCGAGCGCGTCTGCGTTAAAATATAGCGATCATGAAGCTGCCAAAACCCCCTGTCCCGCATCCGTTTGGGTCGATCATCTTGATCACTTTTTGACTGCCTGTCTTTTGATGATTCTTCAAAATCATAGAGTTGCTGCGAAAAATTATTTTGATCTCCTTTCTGCGGCTTGGAGCGATCAAAGTTAATACGAGATGGAAATTTTACCGGTTTCTTTTTGCCTTTATTCTGCTGGGTATTCTTTGCCCCACCAAAATTAAAATCAGAAGAAAAACCTTTTGAAGATGAAAAGCTGCGATCACGATCTTCTCCCTCCGACACATCAGGCACCATAAATTCTTCGTGCAGTGCCTTTTTGACCACCGATTTCGTCAGTTTGATCACACTGCGTTCATCCTCAAATTTAACTTCCTCCTTGGCAGGATGAACATTTACATCCACCTGTTTAGGATCAATATCCAAGAAAATAGCATAAAAGGGATAATCTTTATCTCCTGTCCATGCATCATAAATATTGAGGATGACATGCGTTAAGTAGCGGTGCTGAATAGGTCGGCCGTTGACAAACAAAAACTGCTCCCCGCGACTGCGTTTGGTAAGCTTGGGATCGGCCAGCACCCCATGAACAGTCAAATAACTGGTCTCCTCCCGAAAGTGAATGAGGCTGGCCTTGTAGCTCTTGCCAAACATTTCGGTAATACGATCTTTAATACTCTGCTCTTTCGGCAGATCGTAGATAGTATCGGTATCGGCAATCAGGGTAAATCCTAAATCGGGATTGGCCAGGGCAGCTTGCTGAACCGTTTTGAGGATATGACGAAACTCGGTAGCATCCGTCTTTAAAAACTGTCGCCGGGCACGGACATTAAAAAAAAGATTTCGAACCTCAACCGACGTCCCATTTTCTACAGCTGCAGGCTCCATTGATTTTTCTTCGCTACCCCAAATTTCATATTTATAGCCCATCTCATCGCCGGGGCGTTTGGTCTTGAGGGTAACCTGGGCCACCGAAGCAATGGACGCCATCGCCTCCCCGCGAAACCCCAGTGTTCTTACTCTGAAAAGATCATTTACATCCTGAATTTTGGACGTGGCATGCTGCTCAAAACAAAGACGAATATCCTCCTTTCCCATACCACAGCCGTTATCAATAACTTGTATGAGTGTACGTCCCGCATTCTGGATGACGATCTTTAACTGGTCTGCACCAGCATCAATAGCGTTATCCAACAACTCTTTAACCACAGAGCTGGGACGTTGAATAACTTCACCAGCGGCAATTTTATTGGAGATTTCGGGAGGAAGTTGCCGTATTATAGACTGTTCAGATTCCGTTTGCTGACTCAAATGTCTGCGTTTCTTTTATTGATTTTGGGATTGGCGTGATGATACGAAAATATCGGCCTCGATGTAAGAATGATTTAGATCTACCGATGCATCCTACAAGAGGTACATAATGTAGATTACCAAACAAAGTCCTAAAGCATATAACATTACTGATCGACCCTGATGGTATTTTTTTCGAGTTCGTCGAATTTTGATGCGTTCACGGCGACTCATCTCTTTTTCAGGATCATAGTACCGGTATTGGTACTTGAATTTTTTGTTCTTGGGCCGGTATCCAAACATTCCTTTAATCATAACAGCAACCTTTTCTTATCTGGCGTTGTTTTATCAGAACATAATATAACCAGAATTTCATTCAATTTTTATCCGTTTCACCTCGGTTTGATAGCATGCAGATGGGGATTTTTTTTACTATACTTATCAATCCAAATTTAATCCGAACATTATTCCCTAAGTATTCATGAGTTACGAGAAAATCACAGCTCCCGAGAACGGTACAAAAATTAAAGTGGAATCCGACGGATCACTTGTAGTCGGAGATAATCCTATTATTCCCTTTATACAGGGTGATGGAATTGGTATTGACATTACCCCAACCATGCGCAAAGTGTTAGATAGTGCCGTGGAAAAAGCCTACAACGGTCAAAAGAAAATTGAATGGTTCGAAGTTTATGCCGGTGAAAAGGCAGTTGATTTCTATGGCGAAGGTGAATGGTTGCCTCAAGATACGCTTAATGCCATTGAAGATTATAAGGTAGCTATTAAAGGACCCTTAACCACTCCTGTTGGCGGAGGTATCCGATCGTTAAACGTTGCTATTCGTCAAGAAAAGGATCTTTTCGCTTGTGTACGTCCTGTTAAGTATTACAATGGTACGCCAAGTCCCGTAAAGCATCCCGAAAAAACAGATATGGTGATCTTCCGTGAAAATACTGAAGATATTTATGCAGGGATTGAATATCAGACGGGCACACCCGAAAACAAGAAGTTAAAGGACTTTTTAATAAATGATATGGGGGTTGACCAAATTCGATTCCCCGATACCACTTCGCTGGGAATCAAACCTATTTCTGAGGAAGGAACGAAGCGATTAGTTCGTTCTGCTATTGATTATGCTATCGAAGAAGGACGTGACAGCGTGACGCTCGTTCATAAAGGAAATATCATGAAATTTACCGAAGGTAGCTTCAAAGATTGGGGATATGAAGTAGCCCGTGAAGAATACGATGCTGAAGTGATTGGTGAAGGTCCGTGGTGTAAGTTGCCTAATGGAATTGTTGTTAAGGATGCCATTGCGGATGCCTTCTTGCAACAGATTTTAACACGTCCGGCAGAATACGACGTGATTGCAACGATGAACCTCAACGGTGATTACGTCTCTGACGCCCTTGCTGCCTGTGTAGGTGGTATTGGTATCGCTCCCGGTGCCAACATTAATTACAACACCGGATTAGCGGTATTTGAAGCAACACACGGCACCGCACCAAAGTATACCGGGCAAGATAAGGTAAATCCGGGATCACTCATTCTTTCAGGGGTTATTATGCTTAATTACCTGGGATGGGGCGAAGCTGCTGACCTTATTGAAAAAGGACTTGAAGCGGCAATATCAAGTAAGCGTGTAACTTATGACTTTGAACGACTTATGGATGATGCTACACTCCTGAAGTGTTCAGAGTTTGGTGATGAGATTATTGAAAATATGTAGTCTCTTGACCCTCATTCTTTATAGCCCACAAGGTCCCCCCGACTTTGTGGGTTTTTATTTTGTAATGCTTGCCATAACTAAGGAATAACTGAATACAGTCAAGGTTTAGTAACTCTCAATAGACTGGATACTTATCTTAGCTATATTAAAAAAGCCCACTGCTCTTTCGAACAGCGGGCTTTAATCAATCTGGTAGTAAACCTTTAGTTAAACTCGTAACGTAATCCGAACTGAATCTGCCATCTGGAGGCCAGGTTAAACTGATCGGTGTAGGTGTTTTGTAAGTCAGTATCAAAACTATAGGTTGGATTTTGACTTCCATCCACAGAAATACCAACAGGCTGCGTGTTAACCGGTGCCTGCCGCACGCCCCAATCTGAGTTAATCAGGTTACCCACGTTGAGAACGTCCATGCTAAATTTGAGCGCATTATTTCCAAGATTTAGGGCCTGCAATACGCGCAGATCCCACCGGCTGTTCCAGGGGCTTAAGATTGCATATTTTTCCATATACTCACCCCGGTGACTGCTCAGGTAATCATCCTGTTCAATATATTCATTGAATGCACTGCGCTGCGCTTCTTGTTGAGTAGCATCTCCACTGAAGTTATAGCTGGTAAGCTCAGACTCTGTAGGGATATACATAAGGTCATTGAGATCTGAACCATCGCCGTTGGCATCCCCGGAATAGGTGTAGCTGTATCGGCCGCCTTGGTTATATTCAAAAAACAGTGAAACGGTAGTTGCCCACATGCCATCGCCGTAGTTAAAGGTTTTGTTAAGCTGACCTACAAAACGATGTTTATTTCCATATAGTGATGGTGCCAATTCTGGTTTGTTTACATTACCAAATGCGGGATTACGGTCAAAAGCATCACTTGAAATTTCAGCCTCAATCGAGCTCAAATCCTTGGAATCCAGATAGTTATATGCTAATGAAGCAAAAAGTCCATTATCGAACCGTTTCTTTACCTCGGCCGTCCAGTTAAAACTGTAGCCTTTGTTGGTGTTTGTAAACACATAGGCATTTTGAGCCGGCCCCCCAAAGGCTCCTACCCTATTACCATCTGGGTCTTCAGCATAATCAGAAGGCAAATAATAAGCCCGGTTATCTGGTCCGTTAAGGTTTCCTGATGGAGGTCGGAAGCCATAATTTCGGACAATGGCTCCGTTAACATCTTTGGTATAGATTATGTCGGTCGATAGTAACCATCCACCTTCAAGCGTTTTTTCTATACCCAGGTTGCTTCTCCATACCTGTGGGAAATCAAAGTCGGGCGAAGTTACCTGGTAGAAACCGGCGCCTGGATTTGCTACCTGGTTTCCAATCCACACAAATGGCAGACGTCCTGCAAACAGTCCTGAACCACCACGAAGCTGAAGGGTTTGGTCACTAAAGACATCCCAATTAAAGCCAAACCGAGGCGAAAACAACGGATCCTGATCAGGTAGCTTTGTATGATCAAACTGAATGGGGTTTCCATCTTCATCGTAATACGTAAGGTCGGGGGCATAACCACCAACTCTTTCGATATTTTCCCGGATTTTTTCTTTGGTATTAAAGTATAAAGGCAGATCCATTCGCAAACCGAACGTAAGGGTAAGGTTATCTTTTACCGCCCATTTATCCTGAGCATAAACAGCCCATTGCCCAACGTTGGTTTCAGCTAAGGCCCAGCTGTCGTTGGCGTTATTTGTTTCAAACACATCGCGAGCATTTTGTACGGCTGGATCGAGGGCTCCATTATTAATTACACTTTGGAAATCCTCAATTGGAATTCCAGCTCCTGAAAATGTACCTCCGGGTTGACCAATATAATAGGCACCTAAGTTGAATGAATTATCAAACAAAAAAGCCTCGAAAGAACTACCTATCGTTATCGTATGGTCATTGGCAAAAATATCGAAGTTATTGGTAGCCTGGAAGACTTTTTGATCCAGACGATTGTGGATAGAAAATGGCTCATGCCCGGCAACAATATATCGAGAACCATCTTTAGAAATATTTACCACCGGAAATGGCTCACTAAACGGATCGCGGCTGTCATCAAAATGGGTATAACCAACCTGAAGCTTGTTGGAATACTTGTTGCCAAAAAGCGAACGAAGCTCTACGATACCTGACTGAATATCATTGTTGATCCGGTAACCGGAGTTATAAAACTGGAGTGTTGTCGCGTCCGGCCCCCGGCGTCCTATGGCAGAAGGGTGGGCATTCTGCTCCCGGAAAGCATCCAAAAAATTATACGTAGCAGTAAGGGAATGCTTTTTGTTAATATTCCAGTCGAACTTTAAAATTCCTTTGTTATTATCGGTATCGTGCGAGTATCGTTGTGCTGGCCCGGTTTGATAACCATAACGAGACTCCAGTAGATTGCTCACCATCTCAAGATCACTCTCAAGCACTCGTGAGACATTTCCCGTTCCAATTGCACTTGGACTGTCAGCCGCCAGGAAGTTTGTGCCTAAGTCTCCTCGTCGTTCCAATTCAAAATTGGCAAAGAAAAAGAGTTTGTCTTCAACGATAGGTCCACTCAGGCTTATTCCTGACTGTAACTGGGTTAAATCGGGCACAAAAATATCATTTCCACTTACGGTACCACCGGTAAAATCTTCATTTCGGTAATAGCTAAATGCAGAAGCTTTAAAAGTGTTGGTACCACTTTTTGTTACGGCATTAACAGCCGCACCGGTAAAACCAGACTGTGTTACATCATAAGGAGCAACCGATACCTGAATTTGATCGATAGCATCCAGCGAAATGGGCTGAGCGTTTGACTGTCCGCCCGGCGTAGCGGCATCCAACCCAAAGGGATTATTAAAGATAGAGCCATCCAACGAAAAATTATTATACTGATCATTACGCCCCGCAAAAGAATTACCATCCGATGACGGAGATAACCGGTAGATATCTTGCGCAGAGCGTGTAATCGTAGGCAAATTTTGTAGCTCCGCATTATCAATGGTTGTGGCCGCACCCGTACGGCTGTCATTAATATCTTCGGTCCCCGCTGTGACTACTACTTCTTCAAGTCCTTCAACATTTTCAACAAGCTGAAAGCGTACGCTATGGGTTTTGCCGAGCGTCAACGTTATTTCATCCTGTCGTTGAGGCTCAAATCCAACAAAGCTTGCTGTTACAGTATAAGGCCCACCAACTCGTAAGTTATTCAGGGTGAACCGTCCATTTGTCCGAGTAGAGACTCCACGTTCGGTACCCGAAGGTTCGTGGATGGCGATAACATTTGCTCCAGGCAAAGGTTCGCCATTCTGATCAACAACAATTCCCTCAATAGAAGCGGTCGTAACCTGTGCATGCACGCTATCAGTGACGGATAACATCACCAATCCGCATATAGCAAGCGGCATTAAAACATGTAGAAGTTTCTTCATTTGTAAAGGCTATTAATTAGAGTTAAGAAATATGATGAGATGTAAAATCTCTTAAAAATAAGGGAGGTGAGATAAAATTAACAATAATTTAATCTCTAAATTTCTACAGAAAATAGAAAAGAAAGGCGATCTTAAATGAAAAGAGAAATAAGAACCTTGCTTAAAACACAAGGTCCTTTAGAAAAAAAGATTAGAATTTTGCGAAAGCTTTAGAATTTTTCATCAAATTCCAGGCCTTTTCATGTCCCCCCAATCGTTTGCCGATTCGTTCAATAAGCTGATCTTTGGGAACGCTGATTTCTGTAAATCCACGAACACTTTCATATCCTTCGACCGTTTGAGTATCAATATTTTTGGTTTTAACCAACGGTTGCACTGCCCTGGGTGCCTTTCGTAAAGCCATCAAAAATCGTGCTTCTTCTAATCCTGATCCACTACCTTCCTCAACAGCAACTTCGGAGCGTATTTCTTCCAGCTTATCCGATACTGACGATTCTAACTGTTTTATCGCCCAAGATTTTGCTTTTTGAACGGCAGCAGCAGAATCAGTATCAATAGCTGTAGCATAAGCCAAGAGCTCCGTATCATTGGATACAAATTCTTGCTGAGGATACCAGTTGGGATATTGAGATACCTCTTGTTGCTTATTCTCTTGTTGCTGAGAAACCTCACCCGTCCCAGAACACGAAATCAGTAACCCAGATAGTGATAAAATGACTAAGAAATAAAAAATACGTTGCATTGAATAAAACTTAATCTATTGGAATTGTAATGTTTTTATTTTTCCGCTCTGAGTTTGTATTTCAATAGTTAATTTATTCTCAGACTCAGAATTTTGGACTATAAGATGCTTCAAAGATTCCAGATCTTCAACTTCTTGATTGTTTACTTTTAATATTTGTTGTCCCTCTGTAATACCGATTCGAGCCGCTGTTGAACCATCAACAACATCCGTGACCAATATCTTATATTTATTACTCTTATCCTTCTCTCCTATCGCCATGGCCCGAAAACCTAAATCAAATTCGGCAAACGAAACATCATTCAGCTTCTTTCGATCCTGACTACTTTTATTATCCTTTTCAAAATTTTGTCGTTCGGGTTTAACGGAATCTTGATCATTAGGAGGGCTTTCGGACCTGTTGGCCAACTCCTCTTCATTACGCTCCAACATTCCCAGTACTACCTGCTTACTCATTTCTTTCCCATCCCGTAATATTGCCAAGTCAACAATCGCACCGGGATTTAACACAGCAATTTTCTGCTGAAGTTGATTCGATTCATTAACAGTCTCACCATTCACCCGCAATATTACGTCATCACTGCGGATATCATGCTTTGCAGCCGCACTGCCCGTAGCAACTCCTGATACATATACTCCACGTATACTATCCATATCCAGCATTTCCGCCATTTCAGCATCAACACTAACAATAGTAACCCCCAGTAATGCACGGCGCACGTGTCCATATTCGATAATATCCTCGGCCACTTTCGAGGCCAAGTTAGACGGCACTGCAAAACCATAGCCCTGGTAATTGCCGCTTTGGGATGCTATAGCCGTGTTAACACCAATGAGCTCTCCGCTTGTATTTACCAAGGCACCACCACTATTTCCCTTATTAATGGCGGCATCCGTTTGAATAAAACTTTCTACCCGCATTTGATCATTAATAATTTGAACATCTCGGCTAAGCGCACTCACAATACCCGCAGTAACGGTAGATCTGAGTCTAAACGGATTGCCAATAGCTAATACCCACTCTCCTACTCTTACCTCATCAGAATTTCCAATAGTAATAGCTGGTAATCCTCGAGCATCTATTTTAAGAACTGCTAAATCCGTCGTAGGATCCTGTCCTACAATTCGTCCCTGAAATGTTCGCTTATCGTTAAGTACAACTTCAATGTTATCCGCTTCTGCCCCATCAATAACATGATTATTGGTCAAAATATAACCATCCGTACTAATGACGATACCAGAACCAACCGTTCGGGCTCTTCGCGGAATAATATCTCCCCAAAAACTATCCTCATCATGAAACTCATCATCTGGCATATCGCTCTTTGAAAATGGCACACTGGCCTCAATGTAAACAACCATCGGAGTAACCCGCTCGGCCACCTGTTTAAAAAGAAATCGGGCATCTAACTTTCCCAGTTCTTCATCGGTAAATAGTGGCTGTGAACTATGTTTTACTTCCGTAACCTCTACATCGGCTCGATCATCTACCGGATTATAAAAGCTAAATATTGCAAATAAACTGCCAATAATAATACCAATAAGGATTAGCAGAATCCCTGTTAAATAACGATTACTTTTTTTCATAATCACTCCTGCAGTATTTGTTCAAAAATAGCATCCGATTTTCGAGCTTTGAGGCCCTCTACATGATACTTTAAATAGCGATCAAGGTAATTAATAAGCTGTTTTAGTTCTCCGGTATCAAAATTTATCTCAAATAATTTAGAACTTTTGGCCATCAACGCAATTTTTATAAATCTGAACTGCTTAGGGGTCAGCTTATAAGAATGCGAAGAAACCTGTTTGTTAGTAATTAAACCCGATTCGAGGTTTAAATAGTTCGTTTCATCCTTCTGGGGATTAACTTCCAATTGTAATCCAATCCCTGTAAGCTCGGCCAATCGAATTTGAATGTAGGGAAAAACTTTGGGGGGATGTAGTTGAGCCGAATCCAACCAACACAACAGGTTTTTAGAAAAATCAAACAGTGGTTTATTGATTTCATTGTCGTGCAATAGCTGACTAATTAACTCAATAGCCGAGGTCATCGTTGCCATTTTCTCAAAATCGGCACGTAGATTTTTGTTTTTAACCGCGTAACTGGCTTCAGAAAGGATTTGAACCGACCTTGATGACTTATAGTAATAAACAACATCCAGAATATTCCCGATCTCGATAAGTCCGGAAAATTTACTTTTGGGCTTTTTAACACCACGAACCATCAGGGCTATTTTGCCATGTTCATGGGTAAAAGCGGTAACAATTTTACTGGATTCCTGGTAATCAACAGATTTAAATATAATAGCTTCGGTATGGGTAATCATTCTCTATCCATTATAATCGTAACGTTGGATAAAGAAGTATAGAAGCTTTATAACTTGAATACCAGTTTTATTAATTCCCAGATCCCGTTAGTTGAATAGAATTAACCCGGTTATTTTGGAATGTTGATTCCTGAATTAACTGTAACTTCTGTGTGGATTGCTGAAGAATTGTTTGAAATTGAGAATCCTGATTGGAGAACTGATCTTCAAAATGCAAAATATCGTCGCGATCAATCCAAGGATCAACAGAACTACGCTGTGGTGCTGACGTTGATGGGGATTGTCTTTCTACATTGCTGCCAGCAAACTGTGTGGCAGAAACTTCAGTATTAGCTGATCCTCCTGTTGCACCGGCACTAACTTGATTGATGCCTTGTGTGGATGTCGGCGTAGTAGCAGATGCCGGTGATGAAGCTGTCATTGTGGTCGTGGTCTGCTGTGAATCAACCTTTTCCTCTCCAATAAACAACCAAGCACCACCCGCCGAAACAGTAAGGGCAAGCGTCGCAGCAACAGCATACTTAAATATAGGTTTTACAGAGCTGTTATTACTCCGATTCTTTTCCGCCTGTTCGGCAGCTTTTTGCATTATAGATTCCTGAACATGAGATGGAGGCTCGACCTCGGGCAGCCGGTCGAGTTTTTTGAGCGTCTGACGCATACTTTCGACTTCAATAAGGAGATCCTCATCCTCCATCATCTCCCGTTCCATAAGTAGTTCTTCAGAAGGATCCATCTCCTTCATCAGATACCGAATACAATCATTATCCTCGTTCCGCATAACTGTTTTCTTCTTGTTCTTTTTCTTTATCAAAAAGTTTTCGAAGATTTATTAACGCATACCGCATACGTCCCAGTGCAGTATTAATGGAAACATCTGTAAGTTCTGCAATTTCTTTA
Source organism: Fodinibius sp. Rm-B-1B1-1 (assembly GCF_038594945.1). Lineage (NCBI taxonomy): Bacteria > Pseudomonadati > Balneolota > Balneolia > Balneolales > Balneolaceae > Fodinibius > Fodinibius alkaliphilus. Next base: position 844,736 of record NZ_JBCFYD010000002.1, on the reverse strand, counting down.
AACGGCATTTCATAATAATGTCGCAACATAACTACTTGACGTTGTTCCTTTGGAAGCTCGTCAATATGACGCATTAAACTGCTTTTTGCCTCATCTTTTTCGAGCTGTTCCTGTGCGCTGACCAAATCTTCATCAGGCAAACGATCATAGAAATCAGTGTTTGATTCCTTATCGTAGTTAGAACTAACGTCTACAAACCGTTTTTGTTTTCTTAAATAATCGATTGTTGCATTATGAGCTATACGCATCACCCAGGCAATCCATTTGCCCTGTTCATTATACGTGTCATCCATTTTGGTGATGACTTTCGTAAACGTTTCCTGGAAAATATCATCAGCCGTCCCGCCATCCTTTACCATACTGTATATATAGGAATATATCTTCGTCTGATGACGATTCATTAACTCGCTGAATGCCTGTTCATCACCATTTTGGCGATAAAAACGAACAAGATCTTTGTCATCCAGCTGTTGATATTTCTTACTTATGTGGTTTGACTGTTCGAGCTTCATAATAACCTCGTTCCTGATTTAAGAAATATTAGTCATCGATGCAACAAGTATTTATCTACTCCCTGCATTTTGACCTTATCCATCAATCAGAACAAAATTTTAATTAATAAGAGTTCATGTCCTCGTGTTAGTAGGTACTAACAATTACAATAAAAGTTTGTTCCTCATCGGTTAAGGTCTGTTTCTCATCCATGCTATTTCTATGGTAATTGTTGGCCTGCCGATGATCTATAACATGTTAATGTTACATGGTAATTTTATCGCAATTATTATGCCGTAACCCAAATATCTGACAGAATGCATTAGTAAAACTAATAATGAGCAGTTTTCCTAACCGAGTATATATTTTTTACACTTCTTCAGTCTCATGAAAGTAAGCATAAATCTTTTGCCCCGTCTTATCCCCTATCTCGTGTTGGAGCTGCTCTAATGGGGCTTCTCGCACTGACTTTACCGAGCCGAATTCTTTGAGCAGCTGCTGAGCTTTTTTCTGTCCGATGCCCTCAATTTGAGTGAGCTCTGTTTTGATAGTCCTTTTAGAACGTTTCTTACGGTGGAAAGAAACCGCAAACCGGTGCGCTTCATCCCGTACTTGCTGCAACAACTTCAGTGCCGACGATTTTTTGGGGATCATAATGGGATTAGACTTGCCAGGGACAAACACCTCTTCAAGACGCTTTGCCAAACCAATAATCTCACATTCTCCATAAAAACCGATCTCTTTCAGTGCTTCAATTGCGCTGCTGAGCTGTCCTTTCCCCCCATCCACCACAATTAAATCAGGAATTTGTTGTTTCTCATCCATCACTCTTTTATAGCGACGACTGAGCACTTCTTTCATCGAAGCAAAATCATCAGGCCCCTCCACCGTTTTAATATGGAATCGCTTATACTCACTTTTCTTGGCACGTGCATCCACAAAACAAACCATTGAGGCTACCGGATCGCTACCCTGCAAGTTTGAGTTATCAAAACATTCTATACGACGAGGCAGCCGCTGCAAGTTAAGTTGTTCTTTAAGCTCTTTAACAGAATGTGGAATACGCTTTTGAGCAGCCTTCTCTTTTTCAAGCTTCCGTTCTCCGAGCAGATATTTAGCGTTGGAAAGGGCCATGCGAATCATCTTGGCTTTGTCCCCGCGTTGTGGACGATGAATTCGAACTTTCTTGCCCCGTTCTTCCCAAAGATATTGTGCCAGGGGCTCTTCATTGACTAATTCATCACTTACATACACTTCATCGGGAATTCCACCAGCATGTTGTCCCGTGTAATAATCCTCTACAAACGATTGCAACATCTCTCCTTTTTCAAGATGCTTAATGTTTTTCAAAAATCGATGAAATTTACTAATGAGTTTTCCTTCCCGCACTTTAAATAACACGCCGCAGGCTTCGTTGATCTCTTCATCTACTTTAACAGCAAAAAGATCACGATCCACCTTTTTATCGGCCACCATTTTCATTTTTTTGCTATATTTTTTGACCGCTTCATAGCTATCGCGAATACGAGCTGCTTTTTCAAAGGCAAGCGCATCAGATGCTATCGACATCTCTTCTTTTAAATCCCGAATAAGCGCATCAGTGCGCCCGTTAAGCATGCGCTCAACTTTATCAATAGTCGACTGATATTCTTCCAGATCCCAATCACCAGAACAGCTCTCAAGGTAATCATCAAAACAGGAATGCCACTTCGGCGCCCCCTTTTCGCGATTCACATTCTTACGAGACACCGCACAGGTACATAAATCAAATGCCTTACGGATAGTATCGAGCATGCGCTTCATGTGGGTAACGCTGTCATACGGACCATAATATTTGCTACCATCGTTAATAACCGTTCTTGTGGGATAAACCCGTGGACGCTCATCATTTGTCACACAGATATAGGGATAGGTTTTATCATCCCTATATAAAATATTATACCGCGGATGATGTTTTTTGATGAGATTATTTTCGAGGATAAGCGCCTCAGCCTCCGAGTCCGTAACAATTACTTCCAGGTCATCAATCTTGCGAATCATCACGCGAATACGTCCATCGTGATCGCTGGAGTCTTGAAAATATGACCGCACCCGATGCCGCAGACGTTTGGCCTTACCTACATATAACAAACGATCTTTTTTATCCTTAAACATATAGACTCCCGGTACAAGGGGAAGATTATCGACCTTCTCTTTAACATCTACCGTAGATTTTTCTTCTGTGCTCATAAAAAGATGAAATTTCAACGCTGTTTTAACGACTGCTAAACATATTGATCCTAATGCTGGAATGTAACCAGAACAGATTTTTTAAAATAAAAATTTATTCTCCAATCCTTTCGAACGCACATCCAAAATCATTAGTTTCTCGGTGATAATCTAACAAGTATTGTAAATTGATCCCATAGATGCTTCAAACTCAAACACAACCGAATATCACTATTATTTACGAGGACGACCACCTGCTTATTATTGATAAACCAGCCGGGGTACTTTCGCAAGAAGATCATACCGGGGATGCTGATGTGCTCAGTTTGTGTAAACAGTATTTGAGCCGCTCTGCAAATAACACTCCCTACTTGGGGCTGGTCCATCGGCTCGATCGCCCCGTCAGTGGATTGATGCTGCTTGCAAAAAATCGTTCTGCTGCTGATAGCCTATCGCAACAAATTCGGGATCGTACGCTACAAAAAACCTACTGGACCATAACTTCAGGGAGTCCGCCACAAAACGGCGTGTTAACCCATCATCTTTCTAAAGATCGTGATACTAATATTGTGGAAGTCGTTCAAGCCGGCCAACGGAAGGCAAAGGAAGCTATTCTGTCGTTTGCAAAGTTGGAGCAAAATGATGAGTTGAATCTCCTGTCAGTACATCTTCAAACCGGACGCCCACACCAAATTCGCGTGCAGCTGGCGCATGAAGGGTATCCTATCTGGGGCGATTATAAATACGGCAAGGATCAACCCGATGGACGAAAAATGGCGCTACGAGCTGTGGAGTTGGTTTTCAACCATCCGAAAACCAACCAGGAAATTCGATTTGAGTTGGCCCCTCCATCCCAACACCCGTGGACCCAATTTGCAATAGCTCATAAATGACGGCATGAAATCTGATCAAATTAGCAAAACGGCCGCCTTTCTTGCCATCAAGTTTTATGGACTCACGCGTATCCCCGCCTTTCGAAATCTTTTCGATGATTCAGTAATTACCTTTTACGATCGGATGGTAGCACATTTACCGGCACCGTTGTGTTATTATCATTATTGGCTCAAGTTCAGCTGGATTCGCAAACTATACCTTTGGTCAGAAGAGTTACTACTACCAGGCGATCTGCTGCATGTTATTGCCCGCAAGTGGTATATCCGACAGCAAATAGCATCCCATAAAAAAGAAGGATATGAACAGATTATTGTCTTAGGAGCTGGATTCGATGATCTTTCCTACAGTTTTGCTCAAAAAGGCTGGGATTGTTTTGAAATTGATGTTCCCAAAATGGCCGACTACAAACGAGATTTTCTAAACAGATGTTATTCTACTAATAAAATACCTGATGTTTTGGGTTGCTATCTTACCAATAGTAATCCTCATTTGCCCTTTAAAGAATCGGCAATTGATCCCCATAAAAAAACAATTATCGTTGCCGAGGGTTTTTTTGATTATGTAACGACTGATCTGACAAAACAAATTCTCTCTCAAATTAATCAATATTTTGAGCCCGCTCCCCTGCTAATTACAACGCACTTTGCCTTGGATGAGCTTCCTGCACATCACCGGTGGACATTTGAAATAGGAGTTAAATCCGTCGGTGAACAGCTGCAACTGCATAAATCAATCGACGCTTTTCGAAATTTGCTTAGCGAACACGATTTTAACATTGAGAAACAATATGATCGGGCTTCTGTTTCATCAGAATTGCAGTTGCACACGGGAACTTCTCTATCGGTTTTAAAGGGATTTTATGTATTAGTTGCCCGCCAATTGCAACAGGTTACTTAGATTCATAAAAAATTAGCGGGTAATTGGAACACATTATTTTACTACTGTGTTGAGGATATAGCATTTCTCAAATCTAAAACGTTGCAATACGAGCCGGTAGCATTATGAATGGCAAACTTACGAAATCTGAGGCTCTGGAGCTGATAACGCCTGTTATTGATAATGAGGCAAGTGCCGAAGAACGGGAGGCTTTCATGGCATATATTGCCCACGACGACGAAGTAAGACAGGAGTATCAAGCCATGAAAGCCTTGAAATCTGTAGTTCGTTCTCGATGTCCGAGCGCCAAAGCTCCCGATAGTCTCAAAAAATTCTTGTCATCGTTATGTAGTTCTGAATTATCAGAAGCTGAAGCCCCTCCCATCTACGATGTTCCATGTAAGCAGACAGTAAGTTCTCATAACAACCCGGAACAACCCGGTGATGACCATGACTTCTCAAATTGGTGGTATTTTGCTACTGCGGCAGTCGTATTAATTACCGCTTTGCTTTGGGGATCCATGAGTTATTTTAACTCCACAGCAAATTCTTCGGTCTATAATCTTGAAGAATATGCCTACCAGCACTTTACAAAACATGACGGCAGACTCGTTTCTCCTACCATATCAACAGCAAGTTTGGGATTTGCAGAAATTCAATTGGCACAAGATTATGATATGCCCATGACCATTCCTGAATTAGAAAAAGCGGAGTTTAAAGGAGTGGTTTATGATGAATTTGTACCTGGCTACAGTGCTCCATTGCTGGAATATCACTTATCGGAAGAAGATCAATATATCTATATTTTTGCCTTTAGGCTTGATAAGATGGAAGAGTTTGGCAAACTGGTACGCAATGAAGAGGCGGTAAATACTTGTACCAAATCTCAAGATTTTCATGTCCGTAATGTTAATGGCAAGCATGTTGTTTCCTGGAAGTGGAATGACATTTGGTATACCGCCATCTCCAATCATGATGGTAATACACTGGCTTCTCTCGTAAAACCGCTTGGATATACTAATCGATGATTAAAAGTTGATTTGAGCCGTAAGTACCGGGGCCACCTGATTATTAACAACAGCAGAATTTACGTTCACTGAAAACTGCCTGCCTCCCGAATTATACTCCTCAACTGAACTTTTCAAACTAATTAAATTATAGATAAAGCCTCCCAAGATAAATGCTTCTCCGATGAGCATTTTGGTGTCGGTCAGCGATACTTTTTTATCATCGATATTTAAAGTTCTTTCAAAACGATGGCCAAATATTTCGCTGGTAGCGTCAATCATCAAAATAGAACCAACAGCTCGTGCTCCCATCCCAATAACACCGCGGGGATAGTCTTCAGCATAAAAGTTACCAGTAGATGCCCCCGCCACAATGCCATAGATGGTGAGGTACGCCCCAACCTTTTGAATATTATCATTATCAAAAAGAGCCACCGCCGATATGCCCGTGCCAATAGACAAAACAGTATTTGTTAGGGCAATACTCCTTGCCTTCGAAACGCTTTTTTGTCCATCACCGGCAAAGGGACGGTTGATGCCAACTTCGCTTTGTGCTTGTACAAGTAGTGAGAAGCCAAATAGTAATAGCAGTAATAAAATTGTTCTTTTCATAAGAGCAGAATATGAAAATGCTTTGCCAAAAAAGAAAAGATTCGTTACGAATCCTCATCAGAACCATTCTGATCAACCGAATCAGTAATAGTATCTTTCTCTATAAGATCGCTTGAAAGCTTTTTACTGTTATTTGCCCCCAACTTTCGCAGCTTATCGGCCTGACCAATAAGATCCCCCCGACCTGTTTTCAAGCGATTCATTGCCTGATCGTAACTCTCCTGTGATTGACGAATGCGCATACCAATCTCCTCCAGGCTCTCTACAAAAAGCACAAATTTGTCATATAGTTTTCCACCACGTTCAGCAATTTTCTGGGCATTTTTTGTCTGATATTCTTGCTTCCATACACTGTCGATTGTTGCTAACGTAGCCAGCAATGTTGATGGGCTTACGATTACAATATTTTTGTCGAAAGCATCATAATAAAGGCTTGAATCATGCTGCAGCGCTACGCCAAAAGCAGATTCAATGGGTACGAACATGAGTACAAAATCGGGACTATTGCCACCGTACAGCTGTTCGTAATTTTTGCTGCTCAATCCTTTAACATGACTCCGCAGCGAATTAATATGCTGCTTCAAATATTGCTGTCGTTCCTGCTCCTCCTCGGCGGAACTAAACTGTTCATATGCCTTGAGTGATACCTTTGAATCGATCACAAGCCGCTTGTCATCGGGCAAATAAACGACTACATCCGGATAGAGGTTACGCCCATCCTCACTGCGATGATTTTCCTGGATTTCGTACTCCCGGCCTTTCGTCAACCCCGACTTCTCAAGGATACGCTGCAAGATCACTTCTCCCCAACTACCCTGGGTTTTGGTATCACCTTTAAGCGCCTTCGTTAAATCTTTGGCCTCTTGCGCCATCTGTTGATTCATCTCTTTCAGGTGCTCCAAATGCTGTTTCAGCGAACTGCGCCCTTCAATATCTTCTTTGTGCGTCTCCTCCACTTTCTTTTTGAACTCCTCCATCTTTTCGCCCAGCGGCTTCAACAGCTGATCCAACTTCTCCTTATTCTGCTCAGTAAACTTCTGGGACTTTTCCTCGAGAATTTTATTCGCCAAGTTTTCAAACTCATCCTTAAAACGATCCTGGAGATTCTCCATCTCCTCTTTTTGTTCACCCAGTCGCTCTTTTAGATTTCGGTAATCCGCATTGAGCTCAGCAAGCTGTTTCTCTGCTTCATTGGCCCGACGGTCGGCCTCTTTTTCTTCTTTCTGAACCTCCTCAAGCTGGACCGATAGATTTTCGTTGCGCTCCTCCAGCCGCGAGATGGTTTGCATGGCCTGGTCGTAGTCCTGCTCTAAGGTTACGACCTCCTCCCGGCTCAGTAGCTGATTGCTTTTATTCTGAAAATGAGCGATAGCATAGCCTAAGATAAGACCAACAATCAGTAAGAGAATAGAAATTAATTCCATAAAAGTTAGTTGGAAGTTAAAATATTGAAGTTAGATATTAGAGCCGGATGTCGGACATTGGAAACCCAGGAAGATATGGAAATATCACAGTTCTGGCATCCACTTTCCAGTAACTTACAAAGTTACTCTGACAACATATTGGCATCCCGTTGTGACAAGTTTCAAACTTGTGTTCAAAATTTTAAGAACCAGGCACTTAATTATTGACGAAATCTAACTCAAAATACCATGTCAAAATATACTGCAACTACAAACTGGTCGCGTGATGGCCAGACATTCACAGATAATAAATACTCAAGAGTCCACAAATGGAAGTTTGACAGTGGCCAGGTTATTCGCGCTTCCGCCTCTCCCAATGTAGTTCCCACACCCTATGCGGATCCCTCTGCCGTTGATCCCGAAGAAGCTTTTGTGGCGGCGCTTTCCAGTTGCCATATGCTCTGGTTTTTATCTATCGCTGCCAAAGCCGGTTTTGTTGTTGAGCAGTACGTAGATAAAGCAACAGGCATCCTATCGGAAGATGATCTTGGCAAACAAGCTATCACTCAAGTAACCCTCTTCCCGCATGTTACCTATAAAAATGGTCATGCTCCAAGTCCTGAAGAGAATCAGAACATTCATGAACAAGCAGGCAAACAGTGTTTTATTGCCAATTCCGTAAAAACCAATGTCGAGATAGAATCATTAATGAGTGAAAAATCTGTGACATAACCATAGTGACTTTCGTTCGTACGATCATCCTTAGGTCACTCAAATTTTAATTTTAAAGCAAAAATAAAGACATGCAACATCGCAACTGGAAATGCCCAAAGTGTAGTAACCGCAACTTTAAAACCGGACAGGTCTCCGGAACCGGTGGATTCTTTTCGAAGTTTTTTAATATCCAGAATCAGAAGTTTACCACCATTACCTGTTCGCAGTGCCATTACACGGAGATGTATAAAACGGCTTCCAGTACCCTGGAAAATGTTCTGGACTTTTTCGGTAACTAACAACCACTGGATGTCCAAGATCTGCTGGCCGAACTCACATAAGATTCTCTTTCACACCAACGCGACCAACTCTTTGACAACTTTGATCAACGCTTTTTACTGCATCATTAAATTTGGGGTCCTTCTCACAAAATAGTTTATTTATCGGTGCTCATAATCTTCTAACCAATATATTGATATGAATTTACGACCTCCATTTCGGCTTTTATTTGCATCCATTGTTATCGTTTTCTTGTCTGTGGGATGTCATTCCGGCGATAAATCCCCAGATAAAAGCCCAACCTGGAATACTGTGCAAGACAGCACAGATCGGGTTCTCACTATTCAGGGCGGACTCAAAGGCCCCGAATCGGTGCAGTACGATTCGGAACAAGACCTGTTTTTCATCTCGAATTTTAACGGAGATGCAGCGGCCGATTCCAATGGATTTATCAGCCGGGCACAACCGGATGGCACTATCGATTCGCTGAAATTTATAACCGGCACCACCGCCCATCCCCTGCATGGCCCGCGTGGAATGACGATTAAAGGCGATACGCTTTTCGTTGCCGACCAAAAAGGCATTCACGGCTTCAATCGTCATTCCGGTACCCATATCTCCTTTATCGATTTTACGGATTTTGAGCCTGGTTTTCTGAACGACATTGCCCTCGGTCCGCAAGGTCAACTGTATGTTACGGACAGTCGCAAACCCCAGCTCTATCAAATATCAGGCAAAACTGTTTCAATCGCCGTTGATTCCCTTTCTCATGTCAACAACGGAATCATGCTTGATGAGGCCAACCAGCGGCTGGTGATGGCTGCCTGGGAGGACGGAAAAACATTTTTAACGTGGCAACCAAGCAGCAACACACTCGACAGTGCCGGCACCGGCCTCGGCGGTAATTATGACGGCATCGAACCGATTAGTAAAAATAGTTTTATCGTTACCAGTCAAGCCGATTCAACGCTGCAGCTGATCAAGAATGGATCGGGGCAAATTTTCGTGAACGTCCCCGGCAAACCTGCCGATATAGGCGTTGATACCAAACGGAACCGGGTAGCAGTCCCATATATTGCCCTCAACCGAGTAGACATCTGGCAACTGCCCAATCAAGAATGAACCTTTTTGCTCTCATTTTGTTTATTAGGTGAAATTCAACGTCAAAAAAATTATTTCCTATGAAAGTAGAAATTTGGTCTGATGTCATGTGCCCCTTTTGCTATATCGGTAAGCGCCGCTTCGAAAAGGCGATGGAGAGTTTCGAATATTCAGATGAGGTAGAAATCATTTGGCGGAGTTTTCAACTGAATCCCGATATGGAAACTGATCCCGAAGCAAATATTAATGAATACCTCGCTGAAGCGAAGGGGTGGTCGTTGGAGCAAGCTCGACAGATGAATAAACGAGTTACCAATATGGCGGCCGAAGAGGGACTGGAATACAATATGGAGCAAGCAGTTGTAGCAAATTCATTTGATGCCCATCAACTTGTGCAATTTGCTAAAGATCGCGGCAAAGGAAGCGAAATGGAAGAAGCATTATTTAAGGCCTATTTTACAGATGGCAAAAATACGGCCGAGCATGCAACCCTGATTGAACTTGCCGAAAATATTGGCATCGATCCGACAGAGGCAAAGAGTATTTTAGAGAATAATTCATATGCCAATGCCGTAAAACACGACATCCAACTTGCCAAAAATATTAACATTACAGGCGTGCCTTTCTTTCTCTTTAATCAAAAGTTTGCTGTTTCTGGAGCTCGGGAAACGGAAGTATTCTTGAAAGCTCTTAAACAGTCGTGGAATGCACAGCTCCAAGAAGATCCTCAGGAATAATGAACATACTTTTGTCTGTATAAATTACGTTAACACATTGCGATGCATTCAGAAGTCATTATTCGCAAAAAAATTTAAAATGACTTCCTTTTTGGATCAGATTTGTTATAATTAAAAACAGACTTGGCTAATAACTTACAGACGGAATTATGACTGGATCACGACTTAAAGCACTGTTGGTGTACGCTTTGCTCACACTGATAACGACTCCTCTCCTTGCTTTTGGCACTTCTAAGCCCAATAAGTTGCCCACGCTTGTCAACTATATGCAAGAAAAGGGATTTGATATTAATCCTCTGTTAGAGGATTCCCGGTTTGAAATTTATGAAGATATTGCAGAGCGATTTAAAAAATCCGCCGAAAAGAAATCGCACACGCTCGACTCATATAAAAGAATACTCGGATTTGATAGTAAGGCCCGTCAATTAGATCAGTTTATTGAAGAACATTCAGAACAACTTAATAAAGCAGAACAGCAGTACGGGATTTCTGCTTCGGTCATTGCCGCAATCATTGGTATTGAATCTGATTTTGGTAGAAATATTGGCTCCTATAATCCTTTTAATGCCTATGTATCGATGTATGCTAACGAATATCGACAAGAGTTTGCCAAGGCACAGATTGTAGAGCTTCTTGAATTTACAGAACGCCATAATATTGATGTATTTGAGCTAAAGTCCAGTTACGCCGGAGCTATGGCCTACGCTCAGTTTATTCCCTATTCGCTTAATAAATGGTTTGTTGGCGATGATATTTTTGACATGACCAACAACATCATGTCGGTGGCAAACTACTTAGCATACTTCAAGAAGCGCACTGGAGACATCGAAACAGCCGTCTTGCGATATAATCCCAGTAGCTTATATACACAGGCCGTTCTGGACCTTGCCAAACAGGCTCGACTATAAATCCAAGTCTGGGGCTTTATTATATATACATCGTTGTTAGCTGATCTGATGATATGTAGCTAACTAAATCTCTGATATTGTGAACGCAAAATTATACTCCACTCTCTTACTTGTAATCCTCATTGGTGGATGGGTTGTATTAGATGAGGGATTTACGTTCACAAACACCGAAAACTCGAAATCAGTCCCCTGTCAACAACCTCTCACCTACCAGCTTGGAGATATCGATTCCCGATTTGATATTTCAGAGCACGAGCTCATTGAAGTACTTGAAGAAGTAGAAGCCCTATGGAGTTCTGCCCTTGGAAGAGATGTTGTAGACTTTTCTGAATCAGGAACAGTGTTAGTCCACTTGATTTACAGTGAGGAACAGCAGCGTACCGATGCTGAGCGGCAGTTTTCAAATCGAATTAAAGCTAAAGAACAGGAAGAAGAGGTGGCACGTCGTGAGTTTGACCGACTATCTAAGCGGTATGAACAAAAAAAGCAGGACGTCCAACAAACACTTGAAACGTACAATGAGACTGCTTCAACCTATAATGAATTAGCCCAAAAATGGAAAGGGAAAGAAGCTACATCAGAAATTATAGCCAAATTTAAAAAGCTGGAACAGCAGATAAAAAATCTTGAAGCTGATTTAAAGCATAAAAAGAAAAATCTGCAACAACTTCACCAGCAAGCAAATAACAAGACCGAACAACTTAATCGCTTGGTTAACGAATACAATCAGTTGATTGATGAATATAACGAGCGATATAGTGAACCTCGACGTTTTGACCAGGGACGATTTGTTAAACAAGGAACACAGGAAGAAATTAATATTTACCAATTTAGAAATCGGGCTCAGCTTAAGACCGTATTGGCCCACGAGGTAGGCCATGCTCTTGGTTTGAAGCATGTGTCGAACCCGAAATCCATTATGCACAAAATGATGGCTGAACAAAATATGGGGAACCTTCAGCTTACCGATGAGGACATTACTGCCCTTCAACAACAGTGTAATTAACGTTTAATGGATATCATCAAAACAAAACGACTAATAATTCGGCCCCTTACCCCAAATGACACCTCTTTTATTTTAGAACTACTGAATGAACCCGCTTTCCATAAATATATTGGTGACAAAGGAGTACGAACAGAAACAGATGCCTTAAATTATCTCAATAATGGTCCCATTGCCAATTATACCAATTTTGGCTACGGACTTTATCATGTTACAGAAAAGACCTCAGGGGTATCTGTCGGAATCTGTGGGCTCAAAAACCGGGCAGCTCTTGACATCCCTGATTTAGGATATGCATTTTTAAGTAGCAGTTGGGGTCATGGGTATGCCACCGAAGCAGGCTCTGCGGTCGTTAACTATACCAAACAGCATTTAAATATTGATCGAATCGCCGCCATCACCCATCCAGAAAATAAAGGATCGATTCGAGTGCTTGAAAAAATTGGATTTACTTTCCAAAAAGAGGTTTATTTGGATGATTTTGAGGGCCCAACTTCCCTTTTTGAAATCGATCTTAATTAGTCACTTACCTTTGCAGTTATTCTTTCGCATTGTACATTACCAATGCGCTACAAAATTAACTAAAAAGTATTCGCTATGGCCCAACGTAAAATAAAACCTGCAGAGGTTGTTAATCTTTATTCACTACCCAGCGACCTGCCCGACGATGCTACCCTTGCCCTGATGAAAACGCAGGATATGGAGGTCATACGGATGATTTTACCCAAAGAAAAAGATGTTACCGAGCACAGCGTAGACGGACAAATATCGGTGCAATGCCTGGAAGGGAAAACGGAATTTTATGTTGAAGGAGAGAAACACGTATTAACCAGCGGCGACTGGTTATACCTGAGTCGCAATCAGGCGCATTCATTAAGTGCTATTCGTGATTCGATCCTGCTTATCACCATTTTATTTGTGAATAAAAGTGACGAAGAGGAATAGCCAACCCATTTCGATCGTAATATTCAGATTCGTATTTTGAACGTCACTTTCGTGCATCTTCAATAAATTAGAATGGATCCCGTTACCCACGGATTAATCGGTGCTTCGGCATCACAATCAGCAAGTACCAACGATCAGCTTTGGCCGGCCTCCCTTATTGGGTTAGTTTCGGCCATGCTGGCTGATTTAGATGTATTTATTACTTCTGCTTCTGATCCCCTTCTCAACATCGAGCTGCATCGACAATTCTCGCACTCTCTTATTTTTATTCCCATTGGAGCCCTCATTGCTACTGTTCTTTTGTGGTATTTCCTTAGGCACAAATTAACGTTCAGACAGATATATGGCTTTAGCCTTTTGGGATACGCTACCGCCGGCCTTACTGACACCTTAACCAGTTATGGCACCAAGCTCTATTGGCCCTTTGTAGATGATCGATTTGCCTGGAACCTGATGTCGGTTTTTGATCCACTTTTTTCAGCAGGTATATTCGCTTGCGTGGCCATCACCCTTTATAAAAAAAATCCCAGGATAAGCTGGCTTGTCTGGGGATGGATAGCGCTGTATTTATCTATGGCTATTATACAGCAGCAACGCGCAAAACAGGTAGCCCAATCTATTGCCCAGCAACAAGGTCATACGATCGATAGATTAGTTGTAAAACCTACACTTGGCAACCAGCTTTTATGGAGCATCCGGTATATTCATCAGGATACTTTGTATGCACACGGTGTTCAGTTGGGGCTATCTGGAAATTCACAAATTTATGATGGTGAATCTGCTCCTCTCCTAAACTGGAAACGGCAATACGCCCCCTTTCGGGGTACAACTCTTTACCAGGATATTAAACGATTTGATAAATTGTCGGAGGGATTCCTGATCAAACATCCCCATGAAAAAAATGTTATTGGGGATGGACGCTATGCCATGCTCCCAACTCGGATGAGTCCACTATGGGGTATAAAAATTGATTCAACTAATCCTGATAAACACCTACCATTCAAGACATTTCGTGAATCAACATCTTCACTTAGAAGTACGTATCTCAATATGATACTGGGAAAAGAAAATCCATAAAATAATCATTGGGGAATCCGTGTAGATGCCCTTATCTTACCTGATTCATTTTCACCTTTCAGCTTACCAATTCCCATGTTTAATCTCGGCACATATCAAACGCTAAATGTAGCTCGAATTACCGATCACGGTTATTTTCTTCAAAATACATCAAGCAAAAGTGATGACGTAGTTTTGCTTCCCAATAAGCTGGCTTTTCGTGATCTCAAGAAAGGAGAAAATGTGCGTGTTTTTCTTTATAAAGATGGAGAAGAACGGCTAACGGCCACTATGCAGGAGCCGAAGATTACGCTAAACAACTTTGCCTACCTCACTGTTAAGGCTGCTCCACAGCACGGGGCGTATCTCGACTGGGGGTTAGACAAAGATCTCTTTGTTCCCCACCGCGAGCAAATTGGCTCCATGCGTGAGGGCGAATCTCACCTGGTATGCATGTATCTCGATAAAAAAACAGATCGTCTCGCTGCCAGTGCTAAGTTGGATAAGTTTTTGGATAACGAAACCATCACCGTAGAAGAAGGCGATGAAGTTAATCTGTGGATATGGGCAAAGACTGATTTAGGCTACAAAGTTATCATCAATGACAAACACGAAGGACTGGTCTACCACGATGAGTTTTACCATGATATTGATACCGGGGATCAAACCAAGGGCTATATCAAACAGATTAGAGATGATAACAAAATAGATGTCACTCTGCGTCCCATTGGATACGAAAAAGTCACTCCCAATGCCGAATTTATTCTACAACGACTCAAGCAACTGGGTGGGTACATGGACCTGCATGACAAAAGTGATCCGGAAGAAATTCACAATCGACTTGAAATGAGTAAGAAGACCTTTAAGAAAGCAATTGGTCAACTTTATAAAAAAGAGATTATTCGTATTGAGGATGACGGTATTTACCTTGTTAAATAATACCTGTCAAGGTACCGGCATCTAAATCATTTCTTTCATTTCAAAAGGAACATTCTCTACTCTCGATCATATAAACGGCTAATTATCACCGTAACTAATTGGCCAAACTATGATCGATGAATTCATAAACAAAATGGAAGTGTATGTTGCTATAGGGATTGATTTTATTATTGCTCATCTTATGACTATCGAAGGTATTGTAACACTGGTTTTCGGACTTTTCTTCTTAGGATTGATCTCTCAACTCCGATCATAAAAAACTGAATCGAATAAGCTTTCATCCCAAAAATGCGATTAATAATTCGGCTAATACTGTATCTACAATTTTTATAGATATATCGCTCTAAAACATTGAATACAAGTGTTTTGCAAGGATCATCTAATAATTTTCTCCAACAGACTGTCGGCCCATACTTAATCATAAGGTAAGTATTATCAACAACTTAAAGTAAATTTCACTTTTACCCGTATTTATAGGTAAAATTAAAACTAAAAAGAGCATCTCCCCTTCTTTCATATACCTTATGCAGGTACGTTTTCCTTAGGGAAAATGCTCTTTTTATGTATTGACGTATCACCTACAATGGTACATCAAATTCAATTATTTTTTCGTTGTTCTTTTGGGCTCTTCACGCTTGGTATCAGCAGCTTTTTGAGAACGTTTGGGCTGGGATTTTTTAGCCTTTTTTCCGGTTTTGGGATCCATAGTATTGCTCATTAATGATTCAACCTAACCTTATACCGCCATGGTATCAGCATAGGTCTCGGGGATAGTTCTTATCCCTTTTCTAATCATAATTTACATTCATCAATACAATATAGTCTATCAAGAAACACCCCATCCGCTGTAAGATCTCTCATTACATCCATCCTTTCCTCCCCACTAAATACCCATCCCCCACTTTACCAAATAACCGACGCTCATCGCTAACAACGCAGATAACAATGTTCCAACTAATACATATTCGGCAAATGTTCGGCTCTCAAAGTCTTTGAAACGCGTTACCCCTTTTGCTGCAAGAATAAAGCCTATGGCCGTATATTGATTTAGTAGTACAAACAGAAATACAAATATACGTTCAAGCAACCCGATAATGCGACCGGTGTTATATTCCTTCTGATCTACTTCGGTACTCCTCCCCAGTGATTTTAATCCCATAAGTTTTAGCAAGTACCGCAAAAAGATATTGGCCTCATTTAATATCAGCAGCAAACCAAAAAGAAAAAGTTGTACCGTAGTTACCGCAGCTGGTGTTAAAGATGAATTCAAAAATATCATCTGATCGATACCGCTAAGAATACTGGTCGCCAGGCTATTTGCTGACAGTTGAAAGAGTGGGCTGCATAAGATACCAACGGTTAAAAAGTGGAGCAAAAACAATAAAAGCCTATTTTGATTAAACCTCCCTGTATTTTGCTCCGAAAGCCATAATAACGCAGGATGGCTGATTAGGTAGATAGCCAATAAATACCATCCCAAACTAAATTGTAAAAACAACAGGCTTACTAAAGGAATAGCTGATATAATCCAAATATCCCTCTGGGTTATTCCCCTATCTTTTGAAATAAGCCGCAGTCGAGCTATAAGAATAAGGGTTAAAACTCCTAAAAATATTGAATAATTCATTTTGTTATATATTGATTTAAAAATGAAGCGATATTATCACTCATATCATCAATAACATCCAACATGCCAGCTTCTTTATTCTTATAAAAAGCTGGCTTTGAAATGCCTACAGCCTCGGAAATTTCTTTGTAATCATAGCCCTGCTTAATCATCTCTAAGATCGTTAAGCGTCTTTTGTTCCAGCTTCGCATTTGTCCCGATATAAGCTGCAAGCTGCTATTTATAATCTTCAGCTCAGTAGAATTATCATCGACTATTGAGATATGAAAAAGCTCTTCGTTCTCCTTTAGATAATCAATTCCTTTTCGGGCTACATGAAAGGCCGGCCCATCCATCCCTATGGCTTGTTCCTTATTAATCGGTGTATCAAGAGGTCCAACCCCCAGAGAAAATCGTACCTGAACGGGGTGAAGGCGTGCCATAATCGTTATTATATGCTCAAAAACAGGCATTGCATCACTAAAAACAGCCTGAAATTCATCCCCCAGTGTTATGGTATATGGCGATGTAATACAATCTGACATTGCATCATTGATACCTTCTAATACATCAGCAAGATTTTGCTGTAGTACTTCTCTGTCTTTTGGGGGAATGGATTGAGAATCTTCCACATCCCCTATTAACACTAATACCTTTTCCATAACTTTTTCTTTTTATATAACCATTTTGGTTTAAAATATCAATATTTAACTATTATGGTTTAATAAATAGTTTTTAAACTATATGGGTTATATGAACGGGTAATATATTTTCGTGTATAAGGATTGTTTAAATTCTATTTTCTACCAAATGGTTACTATTTTAAGGTCGCTTAAAATAACACGGTGGCAAATCAATTAATCAGAAATATACCATGAGCAAGTCGTT
Organism: Fodinibius sp. Rm-B-1B1-1; assembly: GCF_038594945.1. NCBI lineage: Bacteria > Pseudomonadati > Balneolota > Balneolia > Balneolales > Balneolaceae > Fodinibius > Fodinibius alkaliphilus. The sequence goes on along the minus strand of NZ_JBCFYD010000002.1, from coordinate 827,068 downwards.
AGGATCGTCAAAATTATTCAAAATCGTTATCCCCCTATTTCTATTTGTTCTCTTGGTAGGGGCATTTTCTGACTGGATCATTGAATGGATGTGGCTTGACAACCTGGGGTACGATCAGGTCTTCTGGACTATTAAAGTAACGCAAGCCTTGCTACTGATATCGGCATTGGGTGTAGCATTACTCTATGTGCTACCCAATATGAGTCAACTGGGTAAGAAGTTTAGTACCATGCATTTTGGGCAATCGCCGCTGGCGCAACTAAAGTTGCACGAGATAGACCCTAAGAAAATAAAAACGGCTTTCCTTGGAGCTGGCGCCGCCATAAGTGTATTCTTTTCACTGGCGTTTTTTATGCGTTGGGATACGTACTTCCGGTTCCACTGGAGTGAGATGTTCGGCGAAGTTGATCCTATCTTTGGTCATGATATTGGCTTCTATATATTTCGCCTCCCGTTTATTGAGCTCATCCAGAACAGCCTTACCTCTCTGGTGTTTTTCATCACTGTTGGTACTATTATTCTGTACATCTACTCAGGTGCACTTTCACTTAAATCTATTCGTAGCATAAATGCACCAAAGGGTATAAAGAAACACATCTTTATCAATTTAGGCGTTTGGCTACTATTGCTTTCCTGGGGTTACTATCTGGAACGTTATAATCTGCTTTATAACAGTTCGGGGGCATTGTACGGCGCCTCCTATGTGGATATGAACGTAAAGTTGCCCGTCATCTGGATCTTATGCGGACTAACTTTTATCATGAGTCTGCTTTCATTTTTCCAAGTGTATAAAGATCGCTTGAAATGGATCATTTATACAGGAGCCGCTACCATTATCATAGGAGTGGTGGGCAATGGTTTTCTGCCGGGAATGATCCAACAATTTGTTGTACAGCCCAGTGAGCTACAACTCGAAGAGCAATACATCGAAAATAGTATAGAGCAGACCCGCAATGCGTATGCGCTGGATGAAATGAAAACACAGCCTTACAGTGCCCAGCCAGCTGAAGAAATGGGATGGAATGCCATTGATCGCAATGAGGAGACAGTTGAGAATATCCGACTGTGGGATCCGCGCCTACTAATTCAAACCTATCGTCAACTGCAGGAAATCAGGCTCTATTACCAGTTTTACAATGTTGATGTCGACCGCTACCACTCCAACGAAGGATATCTACAAATGATGGTAGCAGCCCGCGAACTTTCGGAACAAATGCCCGAAGGGTCAGACACCTGGGTAAACCGTCGATTACAATATACTCATGGCTATGGACTTGTAATGAGTCCCGTAGCACAAGAGGGATCACAGGGTGATCCACGCCTTACCATCAAGGATATTCCCCCGGTAAGTGACATGGATTTTGAGGTTAATCAACCAGCTATTTACTACGGAGAACACAATAACGATTACAAGATCGTTAATACGAATGTTCGTGAGCTTGATTATCCGCAGGGAGATGAGAATGTCTATACCAACTATCAAGGCAGCAGTGGTGTCCCTATTGGGAATATTTTTACACGCCTGCTTTTTGCATGGAATTTTGGGGATATGAACATCCTCCTTACGGATTATATCCATGACGATAGCAAAATCATTTTCTGGAAACGCATTCAAGATCGGGTCAAAAATATTGCTCCATTCCTTCGTCTTGAAGACGATCCTTATTTAGTACTTGATAATGGCAAGCTATATTGGATACAAGATGCATATACCACCTCATCCAATTACCCTTACTCTGACCCGTTCAATAACTCATTTAACTATCTTCGCAACTCAGTTAAAGTGGTGGTCGATGCATATAACGGCTCAGTAGATTTTTATACCTCCGATGAGAACGACCCTATTTTAAGTATGTACGAGGATATTTTTCCGAATATGTTTAAACCTATTGATAACATGCCGGGTACGTTGAAACAGCACGTCCGATACCCAATCTACTATTTTAAAGCTCAGTTAGACAAGTATAACAAGTACCATATGACTGATCCCCAGGTGTTTTATAATAATGAAGACCTGTGGACTCGTCCCAATGAGAAATATGGTGGACAATCCATTAAAATGGAGCCCTACTATGTACTGACAAAGCTGCCGGGGCAAGAAGAGTTGCAATATTTATTGATTAGTCCGCTCACTCCCAATAACCGTGACAATATGATTGGGTGGATGGCAGCGAATTCAGATTACCCGAACTATGGAGAGGTATCGGTTTATCAATTGCCCAAAGATCGTCTCATCCTGGGACCAGCCCAGATTGAGGCTCGTATCGATCAGGATACCGAAATATCACGTCAGCTTGCCCTCTGGGATCAACGGGGATCGCGCGTGATTCGCGGTAACCTAATGGTTATCCCCATAGAAGATTCATTTATATATGTGGAACCGGTCTTCCTGATTGCAGAAGGGGTCGATATTCCACAGCTACAGCGGGTTATTGCTACCACAGGTGAAAAAATAGCCATGCAGCCAACGCTCTGGCAATCAATTGAAGCGCTGTATGGAAAACGTGATGAGCGTATTGCAACTACAGGTGTTGATACTACAACAACACTACCGGAACAACCCCAAGCTACGCAAGATTATTCTGAACTTCGAAACTTGTGGAACGAGGCCCATCAAGCGTTGAAAGATGGAAACTGGGAGGAATTCGGTCGAAAAATGAAAGAAATTGAAGATCGGATAAATTAGTAAGTAAAAATGAGGACTCGTTAAACGGCGGTAACCAGCCGCCGTTCAGCGGGCCTTAACCATTGTAGCTGATTACCCAATTACTTTTCAAGTGTAAAGTGCAGCGCAAATTTTGTACCCGGATTGGCATTACTAAACTCCGCCTCAGCATTTAATTGCTTCGAAAGGGTTCGAATCAGCTTTATTCCCAGTGATTGAGGATTTTCGAGATCAATCTCTTGGGGAATGCCAATACCATCATCAACAATTGATAAATAGATGTCCTCATCCCTCCTATCTACATCGATATTGATCGTTCCTTCATCTTTTTCGGGATAGGCGTGTTTAAATGAATTGGTGATAATTTCATTCAAAATGAGTCCACACGGAATCGCTTGATTAATGGTCAGTTCAACCGGATCAATAGTTAGATTTACCTCAATATCTGACTCCTGCGGTTTCATAGAGGCAAGAATCACATCCGTCAATTCTTGTAAGTACTGCTCCAGGCAAATCTCCGATAGATTCTCGTTTTGATAGAGCTTTTCATGAATCAAAGCAATAGAGTTAACACGCATCTGGCTTATTTCGAGCACATCCTTGGCCTCATCAGAGCTTGTATTTAAAGCCTGAAGCTCCAATAATCCTGTTATTACAGCAAGATTATTTTTTACACGGTGATGGATCTCTGCTAACAAAACCTCTTTTTCTTTTAGCGATTTTTTAACCTTTTCCTCGGCCTGTTTACGTTCTGTGATATCAACATAGGTTCCAAAAATGGCGACTGTTTTACCATGGACAATAACCGGCACCCCATAGATAAGCACATCCACATAACTGCCATCTTTAGCCAGACGCTTTCCAGAATTAAATGTGGTTTTACCGTCAAAAATTGCATTTGATATACTATGGGCCTCCTCTTTTTCCTCTTCGGGAACAATAAGTTGATCGAGATCCAATCCCTCAATCTCTTCGGTCTGATAACCAAAGGTATCACTAAAAGCCTCATTAACTTGGCGAATCTCCTGACGCTTATCCAGAAGTGTAATGGGAATCGGGGAATTTTGGAATAACTGACGGAACATTTCTTCATTTTTGCGAAGCTGTTCCTCAGCATCATAGCGTTCACTAATATCACGGGCAATAGTAATCACTACCTCATCACCAAAATAATTACCACTACTAATCACAACTTCTTGTGGAAAAACCTCTCCGTTTTTACGCTTTCCCCACCATTCAAAACTTTGAGCTTCCCCATTCATAGCCCCTTTAATACGTCGTTGCATTTCATCCAACTTCACCTTACCGGGCGCAGCCAATGCTTTTGGCTTTTTACCGATAAAGAATGATTGATCATAACCATACATATCTACCGCACCGGAATTAACTTCCAAAAAACGCCCATCTCCATCTTGGATGTATACCGCATCACTAATAGAATCGAACAGGTTCTGGAAGGTTTCGACACTGGACCTATACTTCCGGAAGATCTCTTTATCCTTAGTAATATCAACCAATGTACCTACAATAGCGGGTTTTCCCTGATACATCGTCTTCGACCCATAAAGGCTGGCGTCGATAACTCGTCCCCCTTTGGTTATGCCCTTAATTTCATATTCTTCTTCCGCTTCGGGATTCCCACTTAAGCGGTCTTCTATATTGGCAAGTATCAGCCCCTGGTCATCAGGATGAACCAGTTCTTGTGGTTTAAACTTATCAACAATCTCTTGTTGATCATATCCAAATATTTCTGCAAAGCGAGGATTCACATATTTAAACCTCCCACCCTGAATTAAGAACACACCCACCAATGATTTTTCAGAAAGTTTACGAAATAACTGTTGCGACTCTTTTCGTTCTGTAATATCCGTAACCAGCGAATGAACAGAATGAAGGTCATCATTTTCATCAAAAACCAAGGAATTGTACCACTCACAAATAATTGTTTCCCCCTCTTTGGTGAGCGACTTCCCTTCTACTGAATAGTGAGTTTTATGCTCTTCTATGGCATTAGCCAAATTCTGACGGGCTTCCTCAAGCTCATCAGCCGGTATCAATTTTTCCAGAAAATCTTCCCATCCAACAACCTCATCTTCTCGCCACCCAAAAAGCTCTTCTGCTTTTTCAGACCAATTTTTAATACGCCTGTCAGCTCCCCACTCGATTCTTGCTAAAGGAAAATTTGATTCATGCGTAACAAACTTAGGATATTCTATTCTACGCTCTTTATTTTCTTCAACTAATCTACTCACATCATGGGCAATGGCAATTTTTGCCGGTTTGTTTTTATGATAAAAAGTGTGATAAGTATACTGCACATAAACTTTTTCGCCATTTTTCTTATGCTGAACCCAAATTTTATCGACACTCTTTTTATTATCAGGGAGACCATCAATTAGTTCAGTACGCTTGTATTTTTCTCCCAGGTCATATACCGACATCGCAAGAAATTCATCCCTGCTGTAGCCATAAAATTCGACTGCTGCCCTATTTATGTCTACGATTTCAAGAGTTTGATGATCAAGAATAAAGATAGGTTGATCATCAAAAAATGAGGATTGGGGATTATCCATTTTATATAGAAACTAAAACTGTCCTTATTTAGCTAAGCCACCGCCGATTATCGGTTCATAATCTATAATTCTTAATCAATAAATAAAACTACCATTTTTTGAATTTCAAAAATACCCAAAATCTTCCTGTGCCTCTTTTTTAATTTTTATATCTTTAGAAGCTCAAATTATAGTAATAATTTTTTCTAAACGCAGTTTAATTATTGAATGGCTGAACAAATAACTATTACATTTCCTGATGGGAGCGAAAAGAAATTTCCAAAGGGTGTAACCGGATACGAAGTTGCTGAATCTATTTCAAAAGGTTTAGCTCGCGAGGCGCTTAGTATTACGCTGGACGATGAAATCATGGATTTAGATCATCCTATTAATCGTGACGGTACCATTACTATTAATACGTGGGATAGCGAAGACGGGAAGTACACCTTCTGGCACTCCTCGGCACACGTTTTGGCAGAGGCCATTCAAGAACTGTATCCCAACGCAAAGTTTGCCATTGGCCCCCCCGTAGAAAATGGCTTTTATTATGATATCGATTTCGGGGATCAAACCATTGGTCAGGACGATCTCGAAGAGATTGAAGAAAAAATAATTGAACTGGCCCGGGAGAAAAATGAATTTTCTCGTAAGCCTATTTCTAAAGAGGATGCGTTGGAGTTCTATAAGGATATCGGAAATGAATATAAGGTTGAACTCATTGAAGATCTTCAGGACGGCGATATCACATTTTATGAGCAAGGTGATTTCACAGACCTTTGCCAAGGACCGCATATCCCTGATACGGGACGTATCAAAGCTGTAAAACTTACAAGCCTTGCCGGTGCTTACTGGCGCGGTGATGAAAATAACGAGCAGCTCACTCGTATTTATGGAATATCTTTCCCCAAACAGAAGTTGCTCAATCAATACATTGAACGAGTTGAGGAAGCCAAAAAGCGCGACCACAAGAAGCTTGGCAAAGAGCTCGGTATTTATATGATTGATCAGATGGTTGGTCAAGGCTTACCCGTATGGCTGCCCAATGGAACGGTGCTCCGTAGAACGCTGGAATCATTTCTACGCGAAGAACAAAAGAAGCGTGGCTATAAAGAAGTTATCACACCACATATTGGAAACTTAGAATTATATCGTACCTCCGGGCACTTTCCCTACTATCGGGAGTCTCAGTATAATCCTATCCAAATGAATGATGAGGACGAAGGATATCTGTTAAAGCCAATGAACTGCCCACACCATCACCGCATTTACTCGAACGAGCTGCGCAGCTATCGGGATCTCCCCTTGCGGTTAGCAGAATTCGGTAGTGTATATCGGTACGAACAATCCGGAGAGCTAAACGGGCTTTCACGCGTTCGAGGATTTACCCAGGATGATGCTCATATCTACTGTACACACGACCAGCTCAAAGACGAGATCATCAACGTCATTGAACTAACCGAGCTTGTATTTGGTACTTTTGAGATGCCGGTTGATATTCGTCTTTCCTACCGAGATGATAACGATGACAAATATGGTGGTGCTACGGAATATTGGGATCGCGCTGAACGTGAAATTAAAGAGGTCGCTGATGAGATGGATCTTGACTATACCATTGGCCGGGGCGAAGCCAGTTTTTACGGCCCCAAAATCGACTTTATTATTCGCGATGCCATTGGCCGAAAGTGGCAACTGGGCACTATACAGGTTGATTATGTGATGCCAGAGCGCTTTGACTTAACATATGTCGGTTCTGATAATGAGAAACATCGTCCGGTCATTATTCACCGGGCTCCCTTCGGCTCTATGGAACGATTTACAAGCATTCTTATTGAGCATTTTGCCGGTGATTTTCCGGTATGGTTGGCACCACAGCAGGTGCAGGTTATTCCTGTATCGGATGATTTTAATGAGTACGCTTTTAAGTGTGCATCAAAACTAAAAGAACATGATGTTCGTGTTGAAGTTGATACTCGAAGCGAACCTATTGGTGGAAAAATTCGCGATGCTGAAACGAGCAAGATTCCATATATGTTAATAGTAGGTGGTGATGAAGAATCCGACGGTACCGTATCGGTTCGTCGCCATAAAGAAGGTGATATTGGAACTTTTGATTTTTCTAAATTTCTTTCTAATCTCACTACCGAGATTGATAACAAAGAAGTACCAAATCATTAGTCTTAAATTCTAATAAAAACAAATAGAGGTAACTTATCGCAAAAAGAAGACGACGACGTCCACGGGGCAACGACGATCGCCCTAACTCCAATGAGGAAATTCGAGCATCCAAAGTACGGGTAGTACATCCCGAAGATGTAGAAAAAGAGCACGAGATTGTTCCTATTGATCGGGCTCTTGAAATTGCCGAATCATACGGACTTGACCTTGTTGAGGTAGCTCCGAATGCCAAACCCCCGGTATGCAAGGTGCTTGATTTTGGCAAGTTTATGTATAAAAAGAAGAAGCAGGAGAAAGAAGCCAAAAAGAAGCAGCATACTGTTCAGGTTAAAGAGCTTCGGTTCCGTCCTAATACTGACGACCATGACTTGGAATTTAAAACACGTCATGCTCGTGAATTTCTCGAAGGTGGAGATAAAGTTAAGGCTACGGTTCAATTCCGAGGCCGTGACATGCTCTACACCGAAAAGGGAGAAGAACTACTTCAGGATTTGGCTGAAAAATTAGATGATGTTAGCGAGATTGAATCCAAACCAAATATGGAAGGTCGCCGAATGATTATGATGTTGGCACCTACCGGTAAAGGCGGTTCATAGTGTTTTAAAATACTTTCAAATTTTATAAGCTTACTTTAGGATACTATCGCTTCAAGCGATAGTATCCTTTTTGATTTAACACGAATATAGATTTTTCATTGATTTAATTGTTTAATCTGTATTGGTAATTGCTTATCTTCGAAGCCATAATTCCAAGAAATTCTTAAAAGGGTATTTCGTTATGCCAAAAATGAAAACACATAGTGGGGCAAAAAAGCGTTTTAAGAAAACCGCTTCCGGTAAGTATATGCGCAAAAAAGCTGGAAAGGCTCATATCCTCACAAAGAAAACAAGTAGAAAGAAGCGCAAACTCGGCAAGGTAACTGAGGTTAATGACACTCAGAAAGACAATGTCGAACAGATGCTTCCATATAGCTAATAAAATCAATACTAACTCTTAAACATTAGACAAAATGCCACGATCAAGAAATAAGGTGGCTTCCCGTCGCCGTCGCCGCAAAATTTTAAAGCAGGCGAAAGGTTACTGGGGCAAGCGTAAAAATGTTTATAAGTTTGCGAAAAATACGGTTGAAAAAGGGATGCTGTATCAGTATCGCGACCGCAAAGTTCGCAAACGTGAATTCAGGAAACTCTGGATCACACGCATTAATGCTGCTGCCCGTCAAAACGGTACTACCTACTCGCGACTGATGGGAGCCTTAGGACAGAAAGATATTCAGATCAATCGCAAGGTCTTGGCTGATCTTGCCGTCAATGATCCGGAGACATTCACCGCTATTGTTGAAGAAGCACAAAGCTAATAGCGTGTAATGATTTTAAAAGCCGGTCCCCTCGTATCTTCGGGAGGATCGGTTTTTTTATTTCCCATTGATGGGCTTGCTCGAATTAGATAGATTCAACTATTTCTATCCCAATACGCCAACCGTAATTATAAAGCGTGTTGCCTATTTCAAATTTAGCTGAAATCATTTTCGAAATATTATCATGCTCGACGATATTGCATCTTTAAAAGAAGAAGTAACAAATTATAGCATTGCCAACAAAGACGAGTTAGAATCTTTCCGTCTGGAATTTCTGTCGCGAAATGGCAAAGTGCAGGATATGTTTTCGCGGATGAGTGAAATACCTAATGAAAAAAAGGCGGAAGTCGGGCGGGCAATGAACGAGGTTAAAAACCTGGCTCAGCAAACGTTTGATGAGGCTAAGGCTCGTTTAGAACGCGAAGAAGCGGCTGATCTTGATGCGACCGATGATATTACCCTTCCCGCAGCGCCCTATTCGCTGGGCTCATACCATCCTCTTACACAGACCATGGAGGAGATGAAAAATATTTTTTACCGTTTGGGATTTTCCATCGCTGACGGCCCGGAGATTGAAGACGACTTCCATAATTTTACGGCATTAAATTTTCCACCCAATCATCCAGCCCGCGATGAGCAGGATACCTTTTTTGTCGAAAAAAATGAGAACGATCAAGATTTGGTGATGCGTACACACACCTCTCCTGTTCAAATTCGGTTGATGCAGGAGCAGGAACCGCCCATTCGTTCTATTATGCCTGGACGTGTTTATCGCAATGAGGCAGTTTCTCCAAAATCTTACTTCCTCTTTCATCAGGTTGAAGCTCTTTATATCGATACTGACGTAAGCATTGCCGAACTCAAAGAAACACTCATTAGTTTTGCCAAGCTCATGTTTGGCTCTGATGTAAAATACCGACTACGTCCCGGATATTTCCCTTTTACTGAACCCAGTTTAGAGATGGATGTTTGGTGGGAAACCAATAATCCAAATGATGATGGAAAATGGCTCGAAATTTTAGGTTCGGGCATGGTTGATCCCAACGTGCTAAAAGCAGTAAATATAGATCCTGAAGAATATACCGGCTTTGCCTGGGGTATGGGTGTTGAACGTATTGCCATGCTTCGTCATCAAATTGATGACATACGTATATTTTATAACAATGACGTTCGATTTTTGGAACAATTTCATTAAATAGAACACGGATAACGCGGATCAAAGCAAGGTATGCATTGTTACATCTGTAGATAGCCGCCTTATCTGCATCATCCGCGTTCTACTAAAAATTATTTGTAGCTACATGAAGATTTCTTACAACTGGCTCAATGAATTTATTGATCTCGATCTCTCACCGGAAGAAACGGCCGAGAAGCTGACGCTTATTGGCTTAGAGGTAGAAGAAGTAACGCAGTTTGGAAGTAAGCTCGAGGGCGTTGTCGTTGGAGAGGTGCTCGATGTTAACGACCACCCCAATGCAGACCGCCTGCGTATCTGTCAGGTTGATATTGGGTCGGAACAGAACCAGATCATTTGCGGGGCCGATAATGTGGCTGCCGGACAGAAAGTGCCCGTGGCAACTGTTGGCACTACCCTTCCTATAGAAACTGACAATGGAGAACCCTTCATCATTCGTAAGGCAAAACTGCGTGGAGAAAAATCAAACGGCATGATCTGCGCTGAAGATGAGCTTGGACTGGGCGACGATCACAGCGGTATTATGGTTTTAGATAACACACTTACACCTGGCACACCGCTCCATGAAGCTATTGACTTATATCAAGATTATATTATTGAGATCGAAATTACCCCTAATCGTCCTGATGCTACCTGTCACCTTGGGGTAGCTCGCGACTTGGCCGCTGCGCTTGATCTTAAACTAAACAAACCTTTTGATACCGAATTTGATAAGACAAAGACACTGGATGATATCGATATTACGATTGAAGCACCTAAAAAGTGCCACCGCTATGTCGGTAAAATGGTAAAAGGTGTTACAGTTGAAGAATCTCCTAACTGGCTTAAAAATCGATTAAAAGCCATTGACGTACGCCCCGTAAATAATGTCGTTGATATCACAAATTATGTCATGTTCGAATTGGGGCAACCACTTCATGGTTTTGATGCCAACACAATTAAAGGTGATAAAATTGTGGTCAAAGATTTCGATGAGGAAATCGAATTTGAAACTCTTGACCATATACAACGAACCTGCTCAGCTGGAACACTTTTTATCTGTGACGGGGAAGAACCTGTAGCTATGGCGGGTATCATGGGCGGTGTAGACTCAGAAGTCAGTAAAAATACAACAAATGTTCTCATTGAGAGCGCCTATTTTGATCCCGCTACCATCCGAAAAACAGCCAAAGAACAAGTATTGCAATCGGATGCCTCATATCGATTTGAGCGTGGCGTAGATCCCCAGCTCCAGCGCATTGCAGCTGAGCGAACAGCTAAACTTATTGCTGATATTGCCGATGGAACTATTGTAGATGCCTGCACTGATGTACATCCTACCCAAACGGAACAAAAGGAACTAACGCTTCGGAAATCGTACGTCAACCGTTTGTTAGGTACCGACTTTTCTATCGATAAAATTGAAGACATTCTATCGGGATTAGAGTTCACATTACTGGATAAGGATGAAGAAACCCTTTCTTATGCTATTCCAACCTTCCGTCCCGATTTGGAACGTGAGGTAGATCTCATTGAAGAAGTGGGTCGGCTTTTTGATTACAACAACATCCCCACGCCTAAACACGGCAAATTTACATCACCGGAACCGCTAACAGAATGGGAACAACTAAAAAACAAGGCAAAAGAAACAGCTAAGGGGATGCGATTCCGTGAAATTTATTCGAACTCGCTGATGCCGGAAGATGATGCAGCGTTGTTGGGGGATCTCGATGACATGATTCATACGCTCAATCCCATATCTACAGATATGACCACGCTCCGCCCTTCCCTGCTATACGGTTTCTTGTCATCGGTGGCCTATAACTTTAACCGCAAAGCCACGCAAGTTCGATTTTTTGAAATTGGTAATGTTTTTGAAAAGGCTGATGAAGGCACCTACCATCCAAATATAAAGGAACAAACCAATATTCTTTTTGGATTAGCCGGATTTAGAACTATTGAACACTGGAAAACGGATCCCAAACATTTTGACGTTTTTGATCTTAAAGCTTCCGTCGAAAGTTTTCTCGATCAGCTGGATGTGCTGGATGCTCTTACGCAACAATCGAATGATGAGAACGAACTCATCTATACTTTTGAGGATAAAAAAGTGGGACGAATTTTTGAGATCCCCAAAGCATTACGAGATCACTATGATATCGAGCTTCCTGCTTTTGCAGCCGAACTCTCACTTACAAATATTCACAACGTTCGCACCCAGGTTGGAACCGGCAAGTACGAACCGGTTTCAAAATTTCCAGCTTTCGACTTTGACTTTGGCGTCGTTGTAGACAGTCATATTAAAGCAGGTGACCTGCTCAAAACGATCCGGGAAACAGCCGGATCGTCTCTTCAAGAGCTTGATGTATTCGACGTTTTTGAGGGCGAATCGTTGGGAGAAAATAAAAAGAGTATTGCCTTTAGACTTTCTTTCCTTGATAAAGAAAAGACTTTGACTATCAAGGATGTAGAACCTATTATTAATAAAGTTCTAAAGGAGCTGGAAAAAACATATTCAGCTAAACTTCGACAATAATTCCGGATCGTGTTATCAAACGAAAGTCCATACCAAGAGCAATTTCATGAGCTGCTCGACGAGATTCGTGAAGAGATTCAATCTCTGAATGATGAAATCAAGGAGCTTAAAAAAGAAAACAGTGATTTGCGTTCCAAGCTCAAAGAAATCCAAGATGGGCAAACCGACATTTATTCGGCCATTTCGGAATCGGAGCGTCTTTCGCTGCGGCACCAGGTATTGGGGCTCATATCTAAAATTGATAATCATTTGGAGGATAACGAATGAAATCAATCAAAGTCACAATACTTGGCAAAGAGTTTCCGCTTAAAGTTGAGGATTCCGAAGAGGAAGCCATGAAGCGGATTGCCGGATATGTTGATGATAAATTTCGTCAATATAAAAAGGAGCTTAACAAACAGCCGGATACCACTATTATGACCCTTGCTGCCCTCAGTATCGCTGAAGAACTTTTTGAAGAGCGTAAACGCAATCGGGAACTCAATCAACAGGAAGATAAAGTTCTCCAAAACGTTAATAAATCTCTTGAGAGTTTTCTCGAAGAAATCCGAGAATAGGTGCTTAATCCAATTCTGATAAGGGCGTTATTTTCCTTACTTTAACAGCTTCATTTTCAAAGCTATTTTGGGATTCAACATTCGAACATGTCTAAGAATTTAGTCAATATACTTTTTGTAGGTGATATTGTCGGTGAGCCCGGCCTTAGCCTTCTTGAAACCATTTTACCAAGTCTCATTGATAAACATGAGGCTGATTTTGTTATTGCTAACGGCGAAAATTCACATAAAGGAAAAGGGATTAACCGATCCATCATAAAACGTCTTTATGATCTTGGCGTACATGTTATTACGGGGGGAAATCACTCCTTTGCAAAGTGGAAAGTTTTTGACTACATGAAAGAGGACGGCAATATTTTGCGTCCTATGAATTATCCCCGTGGAAATCCTGGTTATGGGTTTGGGACCTACGACATTCCCAATACCGATTTTAAAATCGGTGTTATTAATTTACAGGGACGTACTTTTATGCAGGATATTGATTGTCCCTTTAATACTGCCGACTGGGTTATTGATCGTATTAAAGAAGAAACAGATTTTATTTTTCTTGATTTTCATGCCGAGGCAACAGCCGAAAAGCTTGCATTGGCATGGGATTTAGACGGTGATATTTCTGTAATGGTTGGAACTCACACACATATCCCAACAAATGATGCACGGATTTTCCCACATGGTACCGGGTATATCAGCGATGTGGGGATGACTGGCTCGTTTGATTCTGTGCTGGGTATGGATAAAAATGTATCAATGAATCGTTTTAAATTAGGTACCCCTCATCGTTATAAATTAGCAAATGGGAATAATCACCTTTGTGCTATTCTTGCTAAAGTAGATCCAGAAACATCTAAATGTGAGCATATAGAACCCATCATTTATCCGGAATTTAATTCGAGTAATATTGAGGGGTAATAAGATATGTCCGTAATTCTGGAAGGCCAACATATTACCAAACAATATAAAACGGAGTCTGGCGATGGTACACTTACCGTATTGGATAATACCTCCATCAGTATTGAAGAAGGCTCGGTGTCTACGGTCGTTGGCGTTAGCGGTAGTGGAAAAAGTACACTTTTGCATATCCTTGGAGGATTAGATCATCCCAATTCTGGAACGGTGCTTTGGAGAGACAACTCCATTTATGATATGGATCGTCAATCATTGGCACATTTTCGAAACACCAATTTAGGTTTTGTTTTCCAATTTCATCACCTTTTGCCAGAATTTACAGCTCTTGAAAATATTATGATGCCGGCTTTGATTAACGGAGATTCTTCTGAAAAGGCTGGTGAAAGAGCTAAGTATCTGTTGAACGAGTTTGGGATCCCTGACCGGGCAGAACACCGCCCTACACAACTTTCTGGCGGCGAACAGCAACGTGTAGCCATGGCACGTGCCCTAATGAACAGTCCCGATCTAATTTTGGCCGATGAACCCACAGGTAATTTGGATGAAGAAAATACTGACATTATCCTTGACTACCTGTATAACCTTAGAGATATAGAAAATGTGAGTATACTATTGATCACTCACGAAAAGGGCATTGCCCAGCGATCCGATAATGTATACCAGCTGTCTAAAGGAAAATTAGAAGCTCTTTAATTTTACTATCATTTAAAACAATTATATTTTCAGCTACGTCTGAATTTAACGATAACAAGCTTAAACCATGAGTAAGAAACAAGTAAAAGAAGAATTAGAACAAGACGTTCTATTAGAAACATTTTCTAAAGCGCAAAGCTTTTACGATCAAAACAAAAACAGCGTTATAGGTGCAGCCATTGCCCTTGTCATCTTAATCGGTGGTTCGGTAGGATACTATTACTATTCTGAGGCTCAAGAATCTGAAGCTCAGCAATTAATGGGTCAAGCTACCCAAGCGTACCTGCAAGGTAATTATGAGGAAGCTCTGAATGGCTCAGATGCTGATTTTACTGTTGGATTTGAGCAAATTATAAATAATTATAGCATGACAGAAGCTGCTAATCTTGCCCAATATTACGCTTCGGTAAGTGCTTTTAAGCTTGGAAATTCTCAAGAGGCCTTACAGTATATTCAAAATTATGAGGTTCCTGAAGGAATTATGGGCGTTGGTCCCCTCTCCTTTCATGCGGCTATACATACCGAATTAGGTAACCATGCCCAAGCTGCGGAACTCTATGTTAAAGCAGCCGAATGGGATGTTAATGAGTCTACCACACCATATAATTATTTAGAAGCAGCTAATGCCTATCACGATGCTTCGGACAAAGAAAGAGCACAAGAGTATGCTCAAAAAATTGTTGATGAATACGATGATAGTGATCAGGTAACACAAGCTGAACAGCTATTGGGTATGCTGGCTGTTGCAGAATAATTCGCAGCCAAAGAATTAAAGGCGACCGTATACAATATGGTCGCCTTTTTTATTTTGAGTTTCTTCGCATTAACCGTAGGCAGTCGAGTGGCTACATTATATAATAACGCTATATTTTACCTTCCCGGCGGATTATAATCCATATCAACCCATGCCTGCTTCTTACCACTTTCTATCACTTTATGAGTGAAATGAACGCCGATAGCACCATCATAAACCGTGGGAAAGTCTAATGCTTTTGGATCGGGTTCTTCTCCTTTAATCCGAGCAGTAATAGCATCAGCAACATTTGAATAAATATTTGCAAAAGCTTCAATGAAGCCTTCCGGATGCCCCGGTGGAATACGATTTACAACCTTTGCCTCATTAGAGAGATAGGTGTTTCCTCGTTTATAAATTTCTTCCGGTTTATCGGGATACTTAATATTCAAATAGTTTGGATTTTCCTGGTGCCATTCCAGCGACGCTTCATCCCCGTAAATACGAATGTTTAAATCATTTTCTTCCCCTACTGAAATTTGTGAACAATACATCACTCCTCGAACATCACTTTCGTAATGCACCAACATGTTGGCATCATCCTCAAGCGAACGCCCTTCTACAAAAGAAGTAACATCAGCATACAACTTTTTAAGTCTGAGACCGGTAATATATTCAACAAGATTTTCGGCATGGGTACCAATATCAGCCACAGCAGAAGAAACGCCTGCTTTCTGTGGATCGGTTCGCCATGCAGCCTGTTTGTTCCCTTCCTTTTCTATAGGTTGAGATAACCATCCCTGCGGATATTCAACCACAACCTTCCGAAGGATGCCTAATTTTCCATTTCGGACCAGTTTCCTGGCTTCTTTTATCATTGGATAGCCGGTATACGTATGCGTTAATGCGAAAATCACATCATTATTTTTAACAAGGCGACACAATTCTTCCGCATCCTCTATTTTATTGGTCAGAGGCTTGTCGCACACTACATGAATACCCGCTTCTATAAACGTCTTACAGACATCGAAATGCAGGTGGTTTGGGGTCACTACCGACACAAAATCAATGCGCTCTTCGGGAGGCAACTGTGCTTCTTTTTGGGCCATCTTCTTATAAGATCCATATACCCTATTTTCGGCTAAATTAAGATCTTGACCTATTTTTCTCGATTTCTGGGGATCGGAAGAAAACGCTCCACCAACCAGTTCAATTTTGCCATCTAACGCAGCGGCCATACGGTGGATTTCTCCAATAAAAGCTCCGGGCCCGCCACCGACCATTCCGTAACGGATTTTTCGATTTAAATCCATAAAACAGTAATTAAATTTGTACTCAAATATTTGATTTAATAAGTAATTTTAGTCGCAGTATCACAACATGCAAGGGACTGTAAACAAAAAGGGAAGGTTAATCATATCCAGCAATGATCAAATTTTATCCTCCAAACCCAATTTATCCAATGCTTCCTCCGAACAGCCCTGCCAACCAAATGCCTGATTACCCATATAACCAATATCTTCAATCCCAATCTTACTGGACCAAAATCCTGAGGCAACCAAATCCCTAAATTGATTAAAGAAGTTAACGCCAGGTTTCATTTCCGGTTCTGCTTCATCGGGATAAGCAATTTGATCCAGCATCTCTTTTTGTTCGTTTTTTGAACATTCGATAAACCTATTGTTAAACTGTTTTTGGCACTGCAAATCTAACCATTTGAGTCCTCCGCGTATGGGCGTTTGATTCTCAGGCTGGTCTAACATCATAAAATCAATAAACTCTGGTACCCCCGCCTCTTCCGCATTGCCAGATCGTTCATCAGCCGGGATAACTAAATTGGCTAACTGACGCACCGTTTCAAATTCATGGTCGGTAAAGAATTGGGTCTCCCAGTGTTCCAGGTCTTCTTCAGTAACATGTTTCCAAAAAGGATGCTCCTCTGCTTTCTCTTTGGGAGCTGTAGTACAACCTGTTAATGCAAACGTTGCCCCCAACGTACCAAGCGATAATGTTTTTAAAAGTTCTCGTCTGTCCATCGTTTTTGAATTAATTTAGAGATTTCTTTTTTCCATCTGATCCACAATATATTCAGAAGCCCGCATTGAAAGAGCCATAATAGTCCACGTTGGATTTTTATGCGGCTGCGAAACAAACGATCCTCCATCAGTTACAAACAAGTTGTCTACATCATGAGCCTGACAATACTCGTTTAATACCGACTTCTTGGGATCATCCCCCATACGAGTGGTCCCTACTTCATGAATAATTTGGCCAGGGTTAGTAATACCATATCCATCTTCTTTAGAAGGCATATCTCCCATTGCCTCACCTCCCATTTCATCAATAATATTGCGGAAGGTTTCCTGCATGTGTTTAACCTGTTTGTACTCTTGGTCACTCCAGTTGTAATTAAATCGAAGGACCGGTATTCCCCATTCATCCACCATATCAGGATCTATTTCGCAGTAATTGTCTTCATAGGCAATACTTTCACCTCGGCCTGAGAATCCAACCATCGATCCATAATAGCATCGATAATCGTCTTTTAATTCTTTACCATAACCACCAGATCTTTTAGGACCATCCTGAAAAAGATCATTATAGTTTTGAATACCACCCATAAACCCATAGCTGGGCATACCTCGTCCACCCCATAATTCTACATGATATCCACGGGCAAAATCAAGATTGCTGTTATCCTTCCACCATGGAATATATAGATGCATGCCGCCAGTGCCGTCTTCATTATGTGCTGGCATATTCATTAAATCAGGAATAAGTCCCATAACAGACGTACCGGTAGAATCCATTAAATACTTACCCACTACGCCACTGCTATTCGCCAATCCGTTAGGAAAATCTGACGATTTGGAATTCAATAACAATCGCGCAGATTCACAGGCACTTGCCGCCAATACCACTACCTTGGACTTCACCTTATACTCTTTTCCATTCTCTTTATTCACATACGAAACTCCCGTAGCTTTACCATCTTCGTATGTAACTTCCCGAACCATGGCATTATTGATAATCTCAAGGTTACCCGTTTCCAGCGCGGGAGGTAGTAGTACTGATGGACTGGAAAAATTGGAATGCGTAGAGCAGCTTCGATTACACTGACCACAATAGTGACAAGCAGCACGGCCGTTGTGTGGTTCCGTGAGAATAGATAGACGGGATGGGATGCAGGGAATATCCATATCGTCACAGGCATCTTTAATTAAATGCTCATAACATCGAGGTTCCGGCGGATCCATATAGATGCCTCCCGGTGCATTGGGAATTCCTTCATTCGTGCCAAAAATACCAATCAGTCGATCCAAACGATCATAATATGGTTTAACGTCTTGATAGCTTATCGGCCAGTCATCCCCCATTCCATCTTTACTTCGAGCCCGAAAATCATCCGGACCAAAACGCAGAGATATACGTCCCCAGTGATTAGTTCTGCCACCAAGCATCCGTCCCCGAAACCAATCAAACTCAGTGCCTTCAGTAGTAGTATAAGGCTCCCCTTCTATATCCCATCCGCCAAAGCAGGCATCAAATTCCCCGAACGGCTGCCGGCGGGTAGGACCGCCACGCCGCGGGGATTCATAGGGCCAGTTAAACATGGCAAAATCTTCTGAATCGAACCAGCCGCCTGCCTCCAACATTAACACATTTGCTCCGGCTTTTGTTAATTCATGAGCTGCCATCCCGCCACCAGCTCCCGATCCAACGATACATACATCGTATTCTTCTGCGCTTTCTATAATCTGCATAAAACGTTAACTATTTAAACTTTTAATTGGCAAAACCTTCTACTGAATTGTGGTGGCCCAAAGATGGTCTCCTCCCCGCTGGAAGAAGACCATACTATAAGCTGCTTCAGACCTATCTTTTTCTAATTTTGATATTTCGGAACCACACATCATTTCCGTGATCCTGTAGGCCGATGTATCCTTCTTTGGCTACATCAGCAAAACCGGGAAAGTCATTGAATTTACTGTTAGCCACCATTTCTTCCCAATCATCAGTCCAAAGATGATACTCAAGTACTTTTTCCCCGTTCTGGAAGTGAACTACGGTCCCCTGGTATACTAAAATGCGTGCTTTATTCCACTCACCATACGGATTAGCATTTTGTGGATCTGCAGGAACCATATCGTAGAGAGCCGCGGCCTGACGATTTCCATCCTCACCAAGCTCTGCATCGGGATGATTTTCATTATCCAGAATCTGAAATTCAGGAGCTGCTTTCCAGATTGGTTCACCTTCATCACATAGCTCTTCGGCCAGATAAAAAATGCCGCTGTTACCCCCTTCTTCTACCTTCCATTCCAGCTCGAGTTCAAAGTTGCCATACTTTTCTTTAGTGATAATGTCACCACCACTTCCACCGGCTTCACCTTGTCCCGAGCCCATAACTTTGAGCGCGTTATCTTCTACTACCCAACCACTGTCAGGAAAAGTCTCACTGCAGTAACCGCGCCAGTTTTTACTGGGCTCTTCTCCATCGAATAGTAATTGCCAGCCTTCCTCTTTTTCAGCTTCGGTTAACGTATTCACAGCAACTTCATCCTTGGTTTGAGATTGGGATTCATCTTCCTCTGAAGACTGGCAGCCTGCTATCAACAAACTTGCTCCCAGCAAAATAATTAATAGGGTATTACTCAGTTTCATAATATTTAATTTTTAATGATTGATTACGAATTAACTTTTTAATTATAGCTCCAGCCGTCACGATATGACCTTTTAATATATTGGCCAGCGGCTGTTTTGGCATTAATAGTCTCATATGAAGTATCAAAACGAGGATCTCCATTAACAACCTCAAAACGGTCGCTGGTTACGACACGAATTTCATCATCCTTAGCGATATTAGTAATCTCCATATTTTCGCCATCCCATTGTAATGTTCGCTTCAGACCTTGCAACCGAACAGCCAGATTTCCCATCACAACTACTTCATTTAAAGGACCAGCATACTCAAAATTTGAACTGGGTTTCTCTGGGTCATTTTCTTTACAAGCTTCTACCCAATCCATTTCGTGGCCACCATTCATAGCATCAGGAATACGACGAAACACTTCCGGAGCCTCGGGGGGATTTTCTTCTCGGCCAATAATATAGGGGTCAAGAGCGTACGTGCTACAGATAAGGGTTCCTTTAGAACCAACAAACATAGCCCCTCCACCACTATCACCCATCGTTTTCCCTTCGGGAATACTTTCCGGACGTTCGGGCATCAATCCACCGTCGTACCAAGTGAATTTAACTGGCGGCATCTCAATATTGCCTTTCTTAGGTCTGCGGGGAAATTCGTAGATCACCTTCTCTGATAACGGAGCACTTTGGGTATTGAGTTGCGTAGAACTACCTTCAATGGTATCAGGATGTCCCAGCTGCAGTGCTTTGAATACCGGATCAATAATATGACATCCCATGTCGCCGAGCGCACCCGTTCCATAATCCCACCAAGCTCTCCAATTCCAGGGCGTATATGAAGGATGATAGGGACGCCACGGAGCGGGACCTACAAACAGATCCCAATTTAATGTTGGAGGTGTAGAAGGGGTCTCGGATGGTTGTTCTAATCCCTGCGGCCAAATGGGGCGATTTGTCCATGCATGCACTTCTTTAACTTCGCCAATCTCCCCATTCCATATCCATTCACAAATTTTTCGAATACCTTCCGCAGAATTACCCTGATTACCCATTTGTGTAACTACACCAGTTTCCCGGGCTATCTCTGTCAGCTTGCGAGATTCATAAACAGAATGAGTTAGTGGTTTTTGAAGAAATACATGCTTGCCCCGTCTCATAGCTTCAGCAGCTGTTACATAATGGGTATGGTCGGGCGTGGCAATTACTACCGCATCAATTTCATCGCCCATCTCATCGAACATGCGGCGGTAGTCTTCAAACTTTTGTGCATCGGGATAATCCTTAAATGTTTTAGCAGCATAATCCCAATCAACATCGCAGAGCGCCACAATATTTTCGCTGTTCATATTGTGCAAATTAGCCCTTCCCATTCCTCCTACCCCAATCCCAGCAATATTTAGCTTATCACTCGGTGGTTTATTGCCAAGGCCTGCAACAACTGAACTCGGTACAATAGAAAAGCCTGCCGCCAAAATCCCCGATGTTTTTAAAAATTCTTGTCTGGATACCCCCTTCTTCTTTTGGCTATCATCATTTGTGCCCATATTGTTGCGTATAATCTTGAGTATTGCTTCCTGCCTCGACTCGAATTTTAATTAGGCAGTATTTAAAAAATATTGATTCGAGTTTCAATTTTATGCAAACAGTTTATCCCCGATGGCACTCATGCTAAAATTCTTGTCCCAACTTTATCAATAACTCCTTAGTTGCCTGAATGCCGTCATATTCGTTGTGCTTATCTCCTTCGTATTCCACACCTATATATCCGGAATATCCAGCTTTATGAATAATGTTGAGCATCCTTGTAAAATCTATTGTTGTTTCTAATCCATTTTCACCAAATGCATAACTTTTTGCACTCACTCCCTTCGCAAAAGACATTAGCTCTTTTACTCCTTGATATCGATCATATTTCTCAATGCATGCTCCATCCCATCGGGCATCATTTTCTCTTTTTACACAAAAATTACCAAAATCAGGAAGCGTTCCACAATTATCCATGTTCACTTGCTTCATTACATCTACAAGCCACTGACCGTCAGACGAATAACCGCCGTGATTTTCTACGGCAATATTAATATTATAATCCCGTGCAAATTCAGCCAAACGTCCCAGGCTATCAACAGCAGCTCTCTTTTGTTCTTCGGCTGTTCCATCGCCATACAGATTTACCCGGATCGAATGGCATCCCAGATGTTGAGCCGCCTCAACCCATTTGTAGTGGTTTTCTACCCCTTCAATTCGTTTTTTATCATCCTGAATAGCCAAATCACCCTCTCCATCGACCATAATTAACACTTGGTCAACTCCTAAATCTTCGCAACGGCTGTTCATCTCATCAAGATATGATTTGTCTTCCGCTTTATCGGCAAAAAACTGGTTCACATATTCCACAGCTGTTATTCCAAACTCATTTTTTGCCGTTTGAGGAAATTCCAAATGATCTATTTTCCCATCAAACAATGCTCGATGTAAGCTCCATTGTGCAAGTGAAATATCAAAAAAGAGATCCTTGGGATTTGCTTGTGGGGCTGCTGCTGTTAAAATACCTGGTATGCCTACTGATGCGGCGGCAAAACTTCCCAACTGAAGAAATTTCTTTCTGTCCATTTTAGATCCGTTTAGTTTGGATTTAAACAATAAGAAATTATTCACTTATACAAATAGAAAGATCAAAACCTCATCATTTTATTCATATGGTTTGTTCCCTTTACCTCCTCTGGAATCAATAACATAGTAGTGACTAAACCTGCTATCAAAGGTACTTATAATGCATCATACGATGAGCAATACTGGTTCTCCATTTATATTTGAAAATATTCTGTAGGTAACCGAACAAATAAAAAGGAATTGGCATATTTTTCCGGATAAGATGAGTGAAGTGCAAAGCAAATAATAAGTCAATCCTCCCCTTTGCAGTATCAACCGGTAATAACAGAGATACACTTAAATTAATAAGGCTCAGTTGTTACCCGCGTTCAACTCTTTACTAAACATCCATTCATAAAGATGCGGATTTCGATAAGCCTGTACCCAGGCCCCTACATGCCCTTCATCTGGGTATTCAGTATATCCGGGGCTACCGCCTGCAATGCGTATTGCCTCGATCATCGATCGAGAAAACTCTGGTTGAACTACATCATCATTCGTTCCATGAAAGACCCAAAGTGGAATGTCCGTCAGCATAAATGCAGTAGTTGTATCACCTCCACCACAAACAGGAACAGCGGCAGCAAATTTATTAGGAAAACGCTGAATTAGATCAAAGGTACCAAATCCGCCCATCGAAATACCCGTTACATAAAGACGATTGGAATCCACAGGATACTCTTCCTGGAGTTGCTTCAACAATTCTATCGTCAACCTCATTGGCTTGGTTGGAGTTTGACCCATTGAAGCGGTATACGATGTAGTATCACGACTTGTAATAAGCTGAGACCAAACCGCTCCCTCAGGCATTTGTGGTGCAACGATAAAGGCGGGATACTTTTCCCTCATCTTTGGCTCTGCCAAGTGAGACACACCCCACTTAAGCTGACTAAAATTATCATCCCCTCGCTCACCAGCCCCATGCAGAAATAATACCAACGGATAGCTTTTGGAGCTATCATAATCTGCAGGTTTCAATATGCGATACTGCAATTCTTGTCCTGTGCTATCCGTAAAAGTCTGAGCTTTAAAATCAGTTAACTGAGCCTTTGTCGTTCCGAAAAATAGAAATAGTAATATTACCGTTAATAATACTCGCTTCATTTTAGCTAATGTATAATTAGAAAATAGATTACATATTCCGACGATACTGTCCGCCAACCTCATACAGAGCGTTCGAAATCTCTCCAAGAGAAGCGACTTTCACCGTTTCCATAAGCTCTTCAAAGATATTACCATTGTTTCGAGCCACCTCCTTAAGACGTTCAATTGCTTCATCGGCTTCTCTCTCATTACGCTCCCAGAAGGCTTCTACACTTTGGATTTGCTGTTCCTTTTCTTCTTTGGAAGAACGGATAAGATCAACCTTTTTCTCTTCTTCGGGTTGTTCGGCATCCTCATTCAAAAAGGTATTAACCCCAATGATAGGTTTTTCTCCACTATGTTTTTTTGATTCATAATGCAGACTCTCATCCTGAATTTTACCTCGCTGATACATATTTTCCATGGCACCTAACACTCCGCCACGGTTTGTCAGACGATCAAATTCAGAGAGAATAGCTTCCTCAACAAGGTCTGTCATTTCTTCAATGAAATATGACCCTTGATTGATATTTTCGTTTTGAGCAGGTCCCATTTCTTTATTGATAATCAGCTGAATAGCCAATGCCCGTCGCACCGACTCTTCAGTGGGAGTTGTAATTGCCTCGTCGTAAGCATTGGTATGCAACGAATTGCAATTATCGTAAATCGCCATCAGTGCCTGAAGCGTAGTACGAATGTCATTGAATTGAATCTCCTGTGCGTGCAACGAACGACCACTTGTCTGAATATGATACTTAAGCTTCTGCGAACGCTCATTGGCACCATACTTTTCGCGCATAGCTACCGCCCAAATACGTCTCGCTACGCGGCCAATTACCGCATATTCGGGATCCAATCCATTACTAAAAAAGAAGGATAAGTTATGGGCAAAATCATCAATATCCATGCCGCGGGATAAGTAATATTCTACATAGGTAAACCCATTGGCCAGTGTAAAAGCGGCTTGGGTGATGGGATTTGCTCCTGCTTCGGCAATGTGATACCCAGAGATCGAAACTGAGTAGTAATTACGAACTTTGTGATCAGTAAAATACTGCTGGATATCTCCCATCATTTTAAGGGCAAATTCAGTGGAGAAAATGCACGTATTCTGCGCCTGATCTTCTTTAAGGATATCTGCCTGCACCGTACCACGCACCACCGATAGTGCTTCTTCTTTGATCTCTTCGTAGGTTTCCTCATCTACTAACTGGTCACCAGAGATGCCGAGCAGACCAAGTCCAAATCCATCATTAGTAGCCGGAAGCTCATTGTTATATTGTGGTTGCTCAACGCCCCGCTCTTCAAAATACTCTTTAATTTTCTGCTGCGCTTCTTCCCACTTGCCATTTTCTTTCAGATACCGTTCTACCTCCTGATCAATGGCCGTATTCATAAACATCGCCAGAATCATTGGTGCAGGTCCATTGATCGTCATTGATACGGATGTCTTACGGGATGTAAGCTCAAAACCGGAATACAATTTCTTCATATCATCCAGCGTACAAATGCTTACGCCTGAATTTCCAACCTTTCCATAAATATCAGGACGATGGTCCGGATCTTCGCCGTACAACGTTACCGAATCAAAAGCTGTTGAAAGTCGCGCAGCCGGCATACCCTCACTGAGATAGTGAAATCGCTTGTTTGTACGCTCAGGCGTCCCTTCTCCGGCAAACATTCTCGTAGGGTCTTCGCCTTCACGCTTAAACTCAAACACGCCGGCCGTAAAGGGATAATAGCCAGGCAAATTCTCTTTTAGCGCAAACTTTAGCTGTTCCCCCTTATGATTTGTTTTAGGTAAGGCCACCCGTGGAATATCCAGCCCACTTAGCGACTTCCGGTACATTTTGTTTTTGAACGTTTTATCACGCACCTGCACTTCTACATACTCCTGCTGATACTCTTCGTACAATTCATCCCAGCCTTCTAAAATATTTTTACAGTGTGAATCCAACTTGCTGAGCCAGTGCTCTCGCATCGATTTAAGTTTCACTTTAAGCTCATCTTTTTCATCCGGATCCCAACGGTCAACTTGCTCAATGGTACCGCTTACATTTTCAAGTTTACTTGCAATCTCAACCTGTTCTTCAACCCAGCTGTGGTAATCACGGATAGTATCAGAAATATCAGACAAATACCGCTGACGCTTTCCAGGAATAATCGATTGCGCCTGAATATCCTCGGCTGGTTCAGCATTGGTATAAAGCTTTGTTTCCCAATTAATACCGTAGTGACTATTGACCTTATCGACAATCGCTTTGAACAACCGGTTTACCCCCTCATCATTAAACTGCGCGGCAATGGTTGGGTACACAGGCATGGCTTCAGGATCTAAATCCCACGCTCCTCGGTTGCGTTTCATCTGCTTCCGTACATCGCGCAGTGCATCGAGCGAGCCTTTCTTTTCAAACTTATTGAGCACCACCAGCTCCGCTAAATCAAGCATATTAATCTTTTCGAGCTGTGTAGCTGCTCCATATTCGCTGGTCATCACATACAGGGGAATATCAGAGATATTAACAATTTCCGTATCACTCTGACCAATACCACTGGTTTCAACAATCACCAAGTCAAATCCGGCCGTCTTACAAATCTCAATAGCACCTTTCACCGACTGACTTGTTGCCCGGTTACTTGCTCGTGTTGCCAAACTCCGCATATAAACGCGTTCTGGATCAAGGCTGTTCATACGGATCCGATCACCAAGCAGTGCTCCACCGGTCCGGACTTTAGAAGGATCAATAGAAATGACTGCAATATTGATATCTTCAAATTCTGTCAAGAAACGTCGAATTAGTTCGTCGGTAAGGGAGCTTTTTCCGGCTCCGCCTGTACCAGTAATTCCTACCAATGGAATAGGTTTTCCATTTTTTTGCGCCGGAATTATATTTCCATCCCCATCAAAAAGCTTATCATCTTCAAATTTTATAATGTTTTCGTGCTCATTTTCCAAAGCTGAAATACATCGAGCCAATGCTTTGGTATCTCGCTTCAAAATATCCTGAGCACTTACTTCTTCGATGTCTGCAGTGTCAAAATCACATTTTTCGAGCATATAATTGATCATCCCCTGCAAGCCCATTTCGCTACCGTCCTCCACAGAAAAAATGCGACAAACACCTGCTTCGTGAAGCTCTTCAATTTCGTCACCTACAATGACACCACCGCCCCCACCAAATACGTTGATGTGAGATGCCCCTCGTTCTTCAAGCAGGTCCACCATATACTTAAAATATTCCATGTGTCCACCCTGGTAGGAACTTACAGCAATTCCCTGCACATCTTCTTGAATAGCACAGTCAACAATCTCCTGAACCGACCGATTATGTCCCAGGTGAATAACCTCTGCTCCGCTACTCTGCAAAATGCGGCGCATAATATTTATGCTGGCATCATGTCCGTCAAAAAGGCTTGCAGCCGTTACAAAACGAATATTATGCTCTGCATTATAAACTTCCGGGCGACTATCTTTTTTACTGGCCGAATGTTCCTTACCGTCAGTTTGCGGCTCCTGATCAGCTGTCATTGTGTCTTTTGACATAAATATATTGCTTGAATTTCGGGTGGTTCGGTTAGAGTGGGAATGTAAGAAATTTGAATGACTTTTTTTATTTCAAAGTCATTCAAAAACGACCTACCGCTTACTCATAATGCTTTCAAATCCACCGGATACAATATTTGTAAGGCTTGACAATACCCGTGGAAGCGCCCATCCGCCAGGTCCAACTAAAAATTTGGGGTGCCATTCGGGATTAAATTGCCGCTTATACATACGTACCTTTTTAAATCCATAAATATTTTCGCCATACGTATACACAAAGTTAGCCAACTTACTCCATCCCGGAGAAAAATCATGCTCTTCCATCCCCGACAGTGGAGCCATACCCAAATTGAAGAATGAATATTCCTGCTTATGTCCCCAAAGCATCGTCTCAATAAGCATAAAATCGATAATACCCACAGGAGATTCCGGCCGATATCGCAATAAATCCGTTGTTAATTCATGCTTTTCTGAACCCGTCAAAATATTTGAAAAAGCCAGCATCTGTCCTTCTTTTTTGACTACTGCAATAGGAAAGTTGCTCAAGTAAGCCTCATCAAAATATCCCACCGAAAACCCCCGCTCTTTTTTATTGCGTGCTGCAAGACTTTCTTCTGAAATTGATTGGAGTTCAGGCAAATATCTGCCAAAGGCATTGGGGGATAATATTTCAAATGTATATCCCCGCTCTTTTAATTGCTTATGGCCAGACCATATGTTAGAGTTTATTGTCTCTTGCGGATCAAAATCTTTTAGCGGAATATGTGCTTCTTCCCCCAACTTGTAGAGGGTGAGACCTAAATCTACATAGTGATCTAAATACTGTTCACCTGTCTGGTAAAATATGGGACTGAATCCCTCACTGGTACATTGGTCATAAAACTCCCAGATTAAATCTTCAGCTTCATCTTGGTCTCCCACGGGATCGCCAAGGGCAATCCAGTTTTGAGACTCACGTCCAAACATAATAAATGAATTTCGGTCTTCACTTATAAGCAGTTCTTTATCCCCTAACAATACAAGATTAGATAAAGCTTCCTGTGATTTTCGAATAATTTCTTTGGCAATAATTAGCTCCTGTTCTCCCGGCTCCACCGTTTCCTGGTGTTTGGGACGCAGTAATTTTATAAGTCCTGCTATTAACGAAAAACCTAAAACGGCCACCATTGCACGCATATAACGGGGCGCATCGCCCATCAGAGAAAATTGCCACCATAGATCCTTTTGGTACTCAACATGCCCATACGAAAAAGTGCCCAACCAAATAGCACTGGCTAATACCATCACTATAAGGGTAAACCAACGTGCCGAGAATAGCTGATCAAATAGGGAAGCTTTACGATGAAATTCGTCGCGGCATGGAAGAAGAGCCACCAGCATTACCGAAAGAATAGAGGCTTCTTCGTAATCCGCTCCCTTGAGCAGTGAGAAGAGAATACCAAAAACGAGGAGCCCAATAGTCAAGTGGTAAGCCCCATCACTACGGCGTTGAAGCCCACTGGCAAGAACCAGGAGCGCAGCCCCTACCAAGCTGGCAAAAAAGTGCGACATTTCAATAACTGGCAACGGAATAAAGTGCTGAAGCCACTCCATTCGGGGCACATCGGAGGGCAAGGCTCCCGAAAATAGTAAAATGGTACCACCAACAAATATGGAGAAACTCATTACTTGGGGAACCACTCGGGGGACCCAGCTTGCAGCTTTCCGCTGGAGCACTTTCATCTTCCGGCGGTTTACAATGTACTCTTGATATCCCAATACCACCAGTGCCCCCAATAACGGTAATATGTAATAAATAATGCGATATACCACCAAAATACTCAGCACTTGAGAGCCGGGCATAAAATTCGTCAAATACATCAACATGATGGATTCAAAAACACCTAACCCACCGGGAACCTGACTAAACAATCCCGCAATTTGTGCCAGTAAAAAAGCTCCTACAAAACTAAAAAAACTGACTCCCACATCCGGCAATAATACATACAGCACCGATGCCATTAACAACCAATCAACAGAGGCAATCGCTACCTGCCGTAATGCTAATTTAGAATCGGGAAATTCGAAAGACCAGCTTTTATAATTAATCTCTTTTTTAAACTTGTAACTTGCCCAAATATAAGCAATCACCATCAGCAGCAATATTACCCCCAAAATGCGTAACGATACAAAGGGAATCATTACATCATTTGGCAAGTTCGGAGTGGCAAAAATGAGCGCTAAGCCTCCTATAGCACAAAATCCAATCCATAATGTAAAGGAGCTAAAGGCCATGATCTGGGTAACCTGCAGACCCGAAAATCCCCATACAGAATAGATACGATACCGAATTGAGCCACCAGTAATCAAAGCCAGACCGATATTATGGCTAAAAGCGTAGCCTACAAAACCCGCACGAATTATCTTACCTGGCTCCAACTTTTCACCAATATACCGCACGGCCAGGGCGTCATAACCGGTGAGCAGCAGGTAGCTCAGCGCTGACAGTATCAACGAAAATAAAATATAGTGATTGGGGATATCCGCCAGTTGCGTCATCACTTCTGCCATGTTGTATTGCTGCAGTTCTTCGTGGAGAAACCACAGCGCAAAGGCAAAAAAGATGATGCTAATAAAAGGAGTTAACTTTTTAATTATTTTCTTCATTAAAATAGAGATCCTGCTTCTATGCTACTATTTAGGAAATTCTATAGTTAAGTCTCCAGTAAGACCTTTCTGTACCGTTATCCGTTTTCTGATATAATAAGGTTCAGGCCTCACATATGGCTCAACCTGTCCATGATCCCAACGTCCATTCTCATTTGTATCATGATATATGGTGAGCTTATAATTTAAGGGCGGCAAGTTATTGATTTCTACCTGTTCTGCAAAAACCGTATCTCGTACAAAGTTTGACTCTTCATTCTCTACACGCAAATGCACATTACTGAGCGTAGAATCTTCTGTCATCATATTTAACCCTCCAAATTGAGATTCGTGCCAAATCTGAGGGTCAAACTTACGATAATCATCAATACGGGGATCCCAAACACGAACTTCATACTCCACCCCGTCTTTCCACTGTTTCTGTGGCTGAATACGAAAAATATTTTGCTGAATTTCGATCTCCGACCAATCTTCAATCAAGGTATCCCCTTCAACAATTTTTAGTGAGTCGCTAATCACATTTTCGGTGATAGGTTTTGCATAGGTGATTTCAAATGGTTCAGATGGATAGTAGCCGGTTGTTGTATTTCGCTTAATAATGCGTTGTTGGGTAGTATCCTCCTGAGCTGATCCCGTAAAAGTATCTGAATATTCTTCTATAGGATTATCGGATTGATCCGTTATCCCTACTGTTTGTAGGCTATAACTGGATTCTGGATGTAAGGAGTCCTCGCTATGAGCAAATAAAATGTACGGTTCACTGGATGGGATGTATAATGGAAAAGCTTCGCTGTAATCATTTCCTAACGAATCAGTAATGGTAATTCTGGCATCATCGGCAAGCCTAATATCTTCACTGAAGCGCATACGCATACGCTGGGATGAGAACAGTCCTACCCCCTGTAACACTGGTTGGGTAGTATCAACAGAGGTAGCATATAAGGTTCCGAGAGTATCGGCATCCCCCTTATCAAGGGTTATAAATTCCTTTCTGAATGGCTGAGCGCGTTCTTGCTTGGTATCCCAAATCTTATTCCTGTTGCGATCATCAACCCAAAAAAGTTTAAATTTACCTTCTGGTAAGTAGGCAAACTTAAACTGTCCCGAGGTATCAGTAGATGCCGTGTAATCAGCCCTTTGGGTAATATCATATGGTTCGCGATATAGCAACACTCTATGCCCTTCTGATCCTTGTCCGGTCTTAGCATTTAAGATCGTGCCCGATATTTCTCCATCATCAATTTCATCACCGGTAGATACAGCCACTTTTTGCGGCGACGACATCCCATTATTGCGGGTGTCAGTCAGCTCGGTGCCAATGGTTACAATGAGTGTAGTTGAATCGGGAATAGACTGATCAAATTCGATAGCTGCCGACTTACGCCCCCAATCGATCTCGTAGGAAAGACCTATATCAGGCTCAACGGTAATAGCTTCGCGAAGTGAAGAGCGTTCAACAAATTCAGAAAAATGCAGAGAGATACTGCGTCCGCTAAAATTCGTAGTCCCCGTTTCGGGATTCGTACCTACAATATTGGGACCTTTCTCGTCGGGTGGCCCTCCTGTGGGAGTCGTTGGTGTTGCACAACTGTATATTACCAAACCCACAAAAAGCAATATAGCTACAATCAAATTGCTATTATTCTTCACGTAAACTCATAATTCAATTCACAAAAAAATTCCGCGCTAAGATACAAATTTTATTACCTATTGTAGTAACCTGTAGCTGATAAAACTCCATTAACTTAAATAAGTGTTTTTACACCAACAAATGTCAGCTTAAGATACAAATCTTGTTCCCTTTCAAAGAATCAAAAATGTTACAGCTTCTATAGTCAATTCTTTATCTTCTGTTGGTCTGTAATTTCAAATTACTATTACATTATGGCTTCAATAGCATCTAAGGAAATAACGTTACTTAACCGTCCTGCCCTGTATACCGACTTTTATGAGCTGACTATGGCCCAGGGATATTTTTTATCAGGCCGACAAAATGAACAGGCAAGTTTTGATTACTTTTTTCGTGATATTCCGTTTGATGGTGGATATGTTATTTTTGCAGGTCTTTCAGATTTGTTAAAAACATTACAAAATTTCCGTTTTCATGATGATGAAATCGCGTATTTGGCCAACCAAGGTTTTCGGCAAGAGTTTTTAACCTACTTGCGCAACTTTGAGTTCAAGGGAACGATTTATGCCGCAAAAGAGGGAGAAATTGTTTTTCCGCGCGAACCCATTGTACGCATTGAAGGAAATATTATTGAAACCCAACTGCTGGAAACTCTCTTGCTAAATATTCTCAATTTTGAATCCCTTATTGCTACGAAAGCATCAAGAATGAAATATGCGGCCGGAGATCGTAAGGTTCTTGATTTTGGGCTGCGACGTGCCCAAGGTCTGGGAGGAATTCAGGCCAGTAAAGCTGCTTATATTGGGGGCATTGAAGCTACTTCGAATGTATATAGTTCATTTAAGGATGATATCCCCGCCAGCGGGACGATGGCTCACTCATGGATACAATCTTTTGATGATGAACTTTCGGCCTTTCGAAAGTACGCAGAATACTATCCCGATGATTGTATCCTACTGGTGGATACCTATGACACGTTAAATATCGGCGTCCCCAATGCAATTACTGTTGCTAAAGAGCTCGAAGAGCGCGGTCATCGTCTTCAAGGGATTCGACTTGATAGCGGTGACTTGGCCTACTTTTCACGCCAAGCTCGCAAGCAACTTGATGAGGCCGGTTTGGAATACGTAAAAATAGCGGCTTCTAACCAACTTGATGAACGTCTGATTAAGAGTTTGATTAGCCAAAAAGCCCCGATTGACGTTTTTGGTATTGGTACACGCCTGGTAACCGGGCAAGATAGTCCCGCCCTGGATGGCGTTTATAAACTATCATCAGTTAATAATGAACCGAAGCTTAAAATATCTGAAAACATTGAGAAAATTACACTGCCAGGTTCTAAAGAAGTAATACGCTATAGTGGTGATGATGGCACTTTTTATGGGGATGGTATTGTACTAAAAGAAGAACAAGAAGTTAAAACAATTTATCATCCTTATTATCCCGCAAAACATGCTACCGTTACAACATTTCAGACCGAGTCATTATTACATAAAGTCATGGATAATGGCACCCTGACAATCGAAATTCCTGCACCGAAAAAAAGTGCTCGTTATGCCAAAAATCGATTGCAACATTTAAGCCCTGAGCACAAAAGGTTTGATAATCCTCACATTTATAAAGTGGGCATAAGTAAAAAATTGATGGATCTTCGCGACGAACTAATGGATAAAATGAAAACCTAAAAGAAGTAACCTATTATGGAAGCACTGTTAATTGTTGATGTTCAAATTGATTTTTGCCCTGGTGGCGCTCTTGAAGTACCCAAGGGAGATAAAATTATCCCTATTATTAATCAGCTTTCAGAACAGTTTGATATTGTCGTCCAAACCCAGGACTGGCATCCCCAGGAACACACTTCATTTGCATCTACTCATGATAATCAAGCTCCTTTTGAAACCATCAACATGCCGTACGGCCAGCAAGTACTTTGGCCTGACCATTGCGTACAAGGTAGCGAAGGGGCACAATTCCATCCCGATTTAAATACTAAAAATTCGCAACTTATTGTACGTAAGGGCTTTCGAAAACAGATTGATTCCTATTCTGCTTTCTATGAAAATGATGGAGAAACAACTACTGGGCTGACTGGATATCTCAAAGCCCGAGATATTGATACCTTATATGCCGTTGGCCTGGCAACCGATTTTTGCGTCAAATGGTCGGTGGTTGACGGCATTAAAGAGGGCTTTGATCTGCATGTAGTAGAAGATGCTGTGAAGGGTATCGATATAGAAGGATCTGTAGATCAAGCCTGGCAAGAAATGCTTGACCAAGGAGCAACAAAAGTTTCATCATCAGAACTTTTAGATTGATAAATGGCCCTAAAGACTGATTTCTGCATTTTAGGTGGTGGCATTGCCGGCCTTTCACTGGCCGATGCCTTGCACGAGCATGACATAGAATCCATCGTTATTGAGCAAAACGAGATTGGGTCCGGGGCTTCTGGAACTCCGGGGGGACTCGTTAATCCAGCCACAGGAAGAAGAGCAAAAAAAACCTGGAAGGCTGAACATTGTTATGAGGCCATTGCATCAAACTTAGAAAAAATCCAGGCATTTTCTGACCAACCTTTTTACCATAACAATGGGCTGTTGCGCCCTGCTTTGCTCGAAAAAATGGCTCATAAAATGAAAGAGCAATATGAAGAAACCACTTGGCCTGACGGATGGTGCCAATGGAAAACTAAGAATGAGATACAAGAGATTCATCCCGGCATCAATTGTGTTAATGGTGGGTTATGGTTACCCATCGGTATCACTGTTGATGTTGGAGCTTATATGCAAGCGTATGGTCACTTTTTAGAAGATCTGGGTATCAATATATTTTGTGGCGAAAGACCCTATCCTATATCAGGGGATGACTGCTGGATTATTGAACTCGAAGAAATCACTGTTAAAGCCGACCACTTAGTTTTTGCTACCGGCCATACTATTGCCACCTCTCCCTTCTGGGATTGGTTGCCCGTTAACCTTATCAAAGGTCAGGTAGCCAAATTTCAAAAAGAAAGTAGCCCTCTCTCCTTTTCCCATTCCATATCCAGCCTTGGATATATTGCTCGAT
The DNA here is from genome assembly GCF_038594945.1 of Fodinibius sp. Rm-B-1B1-1. NCBI lineage: Bacteria > Pseudomonadati > Balneolota > Balneolia > Balneolales > Balneolaceae > Fodinibius > Fodinibius alkaliphilus. The sequence goes on along the minus strand of NZ_JBCFYD010000002.1, from coordinate 792,455 downwards.
CAGATGACGAAAACACGTTTATACAGGGCAGCACCTATGAACACGACTTTACCGATGTACAACCTGATGATCAAGGGGAAGCCTATCTTCGAAAACGCATGAAGCGGACGCTTCCTCAACTGGAAGAAGAATCTACGATTATTGACCAATGGGCCGGCGTTCGAACATCAACCCCAAATTACAAACCCATTTTGGGTAAACATCCGGCCTATAATAACCTTCATTTATTTTCTGGCCTTGGTTCCAAGGGATTGCTTTTCGGAAAGTTTCTTGCTGAACACTATGCTGATCACCTTATCAACGGCACTTCACTGTATCCCGAAATAGATATAAATAGGTTTGCCTAAAGCAAGTTGACCTCGATATTAGAATCGAAGAACCAACCCACTCCAGGCGCCACCTATTCCTGATCCCCTATTTTCTGAATTAGGCACTGTTAATCCGGCAACAGTAAATTCTAAATTTCGTATCTCTATTCCTGTTCCAAATGTTATACTTGAAGAAGTCAACCCTCCTGTTCTATACCCTGCTCTTAAAGGTATCACATTGAAAAGTTTATATTCCGCTCCCAGTCCCAATGCTAAACGTGAGCTGTTCATCCCAGTTTCATATAATCCCTTTTGTACATCAAAAGCGAAACCGAGCTTTCCAAGTTGTAACTGGGCTCCAAGATTAACTTTAGTCGGTAAACTCTCGGTAATTTCTTTTTCCTCAGAAGGTTCATAATTCTGATAAATCTCTTTCTGAACACTATCTGCAAAATTATCCGACAGTCCATCACTCAAATCAATTCCATCCCAGGTGAACGTTTCATCGGCCGTAAATGAACCCGCGTTATTATCATAAGTAATACTCCCAATATCCGTAACCGAAAGTCCAACCTGTAACTTTTTATCTCCCCCAATCCATGAGAAAGCCCCTCGGAGCACTCCGGCAAGATCCATTTCAACAGTCCCCCCTAAATCAACTCCAAAGCCTGCCCCATTTGTCTGCGAAAAACCGGAGCCATCCGGGTCAACAAAATCTCCAATTTCTCCATCAAAATTAGGATCCTGACGAGCTTGGTAATAATCTTCAAATTGCGTGGTCAGCTCCCCAATAGTGTTAAATGTATAGGCAAAATCGTGAATAATTTCACTATCAGTAACCTGAAGTGTTGAGTTAAAATCAATACTCGAAGTATAGTGCGGGATTAGATATTTAGGGGCTCCACCAACAAAAACCTTAACATTTTTCCCGATACCTAACAGGCTCGGAAGTTCTAATAGCTTGTAGGAAAAACCAACGGATAGCTCACTAAATGCCACAGCACCACTGCTGAAGTTCACCGGTTGCGGTTCAGAAAAACGCTCTTGGCTAATTCCAGTAAGTAGCACTTCTGAAAACCCTCTGTTGGTGGAACCATTAAAAAGTGAACGATTTCTTAATGCTAAGCTAATAGCCATATTTTCTCCCCGCCAAGACCCTGCAATGGGTATAATATCAAGCTCTAACCCAAAACCACGACTATTACCCATTGCTGTTCCAAACCACTCATCAAGAGCTTCAGATCCTACCACGTTACCCGTAGTAAAATGCTGGTTATATACCGAAATGTTCATCAACGGACCACCGGCCATCGCCGAAACTCCGCCCAAGAGTCCTACTGAAACGGACGGTTTCGTATCAGCATTGAGCATTAAGTTTGCCGGATTTATAAAATTTGCATGGTAACTGTCGATAAAGGCAGTACCAGTGCCTCCCATACCTAAACTTTTTGCAGAATAGTGCCCCGATTGTGCCGCGGCTTTCATTCCCCAACCTACTATTAAAGCAACTATTCCTAAACCTGCTACTATTTGTTTGAACCTATTCATAACAATAACTCCCTAATCCCTTTAATTTACTGTTGAGGTTATTCCCGCTTTCACCTGCACCCTAAATGTCACTGCGTCACTTTCTTTAACGCTTACCGACTGCTGCTCGGGGGTACTTAAACGAACATCTAAAACCATAGATCTGGTCTCGTTTAAAATATTTAGCTCATCCTTAGTAAAGCTTATCTGGTGATCACTTTCCGCCCCAGCAGATGCAAAACCATTCTCATCAATTGTTGCTGCGTTTATTGCAATATCAGATTTGCGTAGCACTTCATTACCTTTAGCGTCAAGCATGATCAAATCAAGACCAAGTACAAGGGGTAGCCCATTGGTATAGTTGACCTTTACCGAGGCCTCGCTAATACGACTGTCATCATCTTTACCGGGTAAATCTCCCAAATCAGCATCTACGGTATCTTTATAGGATGCATTATCTGCTGATAAACTAAATGGGATTTCTACCCCAAGTGAAGGATCGAAGATAACTGGATTGACTATTTTATGCGTTTTATCTGGGTCTTCATCAGCGTTGATACGTGCTACACCAATAAATCGAATAGAAGTAGGAAGATTACTAAAGAAGGTCGGAGTATTGGCATTGTCGGCATTAAATTCATTTGATCCTTCTTCTCCCTGATTAGGACTTGGGTTATCTACTGCATCGAGAGAAAATTTTATCACCTCCTCTTCGGTTGCCTGCTCCCCATTAACCGTAAGTGCATCTGGAATCTCTGAAGCAGTTACGTGGTTCACTGAACCTTCATCTCCCGTTAAATAAACGGGGGCATCATTCGATTTAGTCCCTGCAATTACAGCATAAATTGTTGTATTTACTCCCAGATTTGAATTGTACAACGTCCCTAAAATGGGATTAGAAAAAGTGATATCAGAAATGTGCTCAGAAATATCACTTATCCCATCAATATTAGTAATTTCCGCTTCATTGTCATTAAATATATCCAACTCACCGTCGCTGGTAGCATCTCCATTAAGCAATACATTTTTGGGTAAAATATACCCTTCAGCTCTACTGATACCTAAATTTTCAAATCCGACTTCAGTTGTAATATCACCACCTAGCACTGAAGAACTACTGGTTGAAACAGTAATTTCAAAATCAATCTCGTTATCTTCCCCTGCATAGATCCGATGGTCGGCTAAACTAAAAGAATTCGAAATGTTTTCATTAGGTGAAACATCATCAATGGTAATAACTAAAGAGGATTGGTTAGGAGTTTGAACTTCGGGAAAAGCAATTTCCAAGTCGATAGAAACATCTGTACCATTGGTTATAGCTAAGGTTAATACTCCCGCATCCATTCCAACAAAATGGTCGGAATCTTGAAATTCAAAAGTGCTATTGTCAATAGACGAACTCCCATTAGCCGTAACGGTATAAGCCCCATTAGTAGGGGGAACCGTTAAATCAACAATCTCTATTGATGGCACATAAACTTCTGGAATTGCACTATTCAGATCACCAAAGTTAAATTTTTGTTCTTTAACAACACTTACCAACCCTTCTTCAGAAGTTTCAAATAGGTTTTCAAAGTCCTCAGAAGTTGTATCGAGCAAGGCGTCATCAGCTCCTAAAAACTGATAAGTTTTATCTACAGTTAATGGAATTTCGAACTGTTGATTAACCTGAAAGTCCGGAGATTTAGGCCGTTCACATGACCAAATCGAAATTCCAAGTAAAAATACTGCAAAAATGGGAAGTTGTTTTTTCATTTTCCTAACCCTCTGTTTAACGGTAAAAAGTTATTATCGCCATCTTATTAAAAATATTAAGGCAAGCCACACTTTAGAATGTGAGATATATTTCTTTCAACCAACGACGTATCCCAAATACGATAACAATAACCTAAAGTTATGACACTCTTTTGATGATCTCACTCTTGATTAGGGCTCAATGAAGAAATTTTATGTATAAAACTCAAAAAATGATTTTAATACTGCATATTCAGATATAAAGTTATATTCCACTGCAAGGTCAATAAATATTGAAGAGTTCATTTTTAAATAAAAAAGGCTTCGTCGAGCAAACCCTACCGAGCCTGTTCAACGAAGCCTTGCGCGTAGTTGAGCGGAGAGGGAGGGATTCGAACCCTCGGTACGCGCGAAGCGCACACACGCTTTCCAAGCGTGCGCCTTCGACCGCTCGGCCACCTCTCCAAAGAAGAACGCAAATATAGGCTTATTTAAAACCCATATCAATGTTAAAATCCATATGTAAACACCTGCCTGGAATACGCCTTGACGGGATCACCATTATTACGGGCAGGACGGAACTGCCATTGTAGTGCAGCATTAATGGTCGATTCCGTAAGTCCATAATTAATGCCCTGTACGGTCCTTTTTTCTCCTGACTGCTGATCGTACAATATAATTTCATTGATGGTAGCCTCTTCTACCCTCCCATTAGTGTCAACTAACAAGGTCACCCAAATCTCGGCTTTTATATTTGCTTTTTGGGCTGCGTCCGGAACGGTAGGTTCAACAATATGAACAACTTGAGGTCGAACTTGTGGGCTTGATACAGGTTCATCCTCATCACCGTCACTTCCAACCACCGCAACAGAAAGTGAATCGGAATATTCACTAATGTTTAAATTGTCGAGTTCAATGATATCCTCTTCAATAATTTCATCAGTCGGTTCTGGAATCGGAACCTGGGGCTTTGGAGGCGACGGTGGCCTGTTTTGTTGTTCTGTTTGTACGATATCTTCCAATGCAATAGCATCTTCAGAAAAATCGATTTGCCGTGGTGAGTCAGATTCTTGGGGGGCCGGCCAAAATTGAAATAATAGAATAGCAATTATTTCAACTATCACAATAGATGATAATATACGAATCCGATACTCATGTTTGCCGTCTGATTTAAAATACTTTTGAGTCTCCAAAATTGATATGGACCTCTTCCTGTATAAGTCTTATTCAATCAACGAGTAAACATGTAGTTTTAATTCATCTGATACAAAATCTGTTAGGCCGTTAGTGTCATCAACTAACGTTTTCTCTTTTTGAATAGAGTCTCAATCCTTTCGTAATTAAGGATCTCAAATTTTGGAGCTTATATATTCGCCAAGGCTTTTCTGATAAATCCATTATGTTTTTTTAATTGCTCCTCAGCCTTCTTCTTAGATACTTCTCCAAGATGCATCACTAAAGCCGTTTTAACGTGCCCATCCGATTTCTCTAACAGTTGGTCGGCCTGCTCATAATCTAAATCAGTAAACATCATAATGATACGTTTGGAGCGTTCATGCAACTTTTCGTTAGAAAGCTGCAGGTCTACCATTACATTTTCATATACTTTTCCTCGACGGATATTAGCTCCCGTTGTAATCATATTAAGCACCATCTTTTGAGCCGTAGCACTTTTCATTCTCGTACTACCCATTACAACTTCGGGACCAACCGGAACATCAATCAAAATATCGACGTCAACACTAATTTGTTGCGCCGGCACTGTTGTCACAAGAACAGTTGTGCAGCCAATCTGTCGAGCAAATTTTAATCCCCCAACTACATACGGCGTGCGTCCACTTGCCGCCAAGCCGCAAACAACGTCATTAGGCGCCACGTCTATTTCTTCCAGCGCATCTTGCCCATTTTCCTCAAAATCTTCGGCCCCCTCCTTGGCTTGGAACACGGCTTCTTTTCCACCAGCTATTAGCCCCACAACCTGCTCGGGATCAGATCCAAAGGTAGGCGGACATTCGGATGCATCCAATATTCCCAATCTTCCACTGGTTCCCGCCCCCATATAAATTAAACGCCCATCATTATCAAAGGCTTCCTTGGCAGCATCAATAGCTTTCGCAACCTGGGGTAACTTCTTTTCTACTTCATCTGCAACCTTTTTATCTTCCTGATTGATGATTCGTGCAATTTCTAATGAATCAGCAACATCGATCTCCATACTATTGGGATTACGCTGCTCGGTATCAAGTTTTTTAAGCTGACGAAATAGCTGTTCTTTATCTGTATTCACAAAAAAATGTTATTGTATTACGTTTTTTAAGACCACTTAAGGTACGTTGAAATAATAATAACAAAAAGAGAAATCCATTACGTAGGAAGCCCTTCCAAATCAAAATCCACTAAACACCTTTTCCTATTTTACCCAGATGCGTATTATAAAATGAATCATTGTACTTTAATCCATAGCCAAAAAGACGATCCATTGAGGAATGAGCAAACAAAATAATTCCGGCCAGCTCTATTACCGGAGATTCGAGGAAAAATCCAAGCCCGTAAACGAGCAATGCCAACCCTTTGTGATGAACGAAATTATAAAGATAGGCTCCAATTTTGGGATCTATCAAATACCCGATCATACTAACATCCGGTACCAATAATAACGCTGGGAACCACCACCAATCGAAATTAGTATTCCAAAATAAAAAGCCGGCGAACAAGAACATCGCCAGCTCTTCTGTCTTAATAAGATTTTTCATTAGTGTTTTTTGTTACGGTTCTTCCACCAGTCAGAAGATCTTCCATTGGTAGCTCTCGCTTTTGGCTTTTGGGAATTCTCTTCCCCGCTATCTTCCATCTTGAGTAAAGCTGCAGCCAATGCTTTCACTTTCTCGTCATTGGTCATCTCTGCATCAATTTTTTCCTTGCTAAAATGATCGGGAACAAAGTGCGTATCATAATTGCCCGATGTAAACGACTCATGCTTGAGTACGTACTTACAAAACGGGATTGTTGTCCGACAACCCGCAATCTCATATTCATCCAATGCACGAAGCATCCGTTTAATTGCATGGCCTCGATCATTTCCATAGGTACAAAGCTTCGATATCATTGGATCGTAATTAATCGTTACCGCTTGCCCCTCTTCTACTCCAGAATCTACCCTAATGCCATTTCCAGACGGAATGCGATGCTTCGTTAGCGTTCCTGTACTGGGCAAAAAGTTATCACGTGGATCTTCAGCATAAATACGGCACTCAACAGCATGACCATTCATCTGTACATCATCTTGGCTAATAGGCAACTCTTTGCCTTCTGCCACTAAAATTTGTAGCTCAACCAAATCAAGTCCGGTAATTAATTCTGTTACAGGATGCTCAACCTGCAGGCGGGTATTCATCTCCAGGAAGTAGAAATTACGCTCCGCATCCACCAAAAATTCGATGGTTCCAGCTCCTATGTAATCAACTGCCTCGGCAGCAGCAATAGCCGCTTCTGCCATTTCCTGGCGTAGCTCATCAGTTAATATTGAGCAGGGGGCTTCCTCAATCACTTTTTGATGGCGCCGCTGAATAGAGCACTCACGATCAAAAATATGCAGCGTATTACCGTGTTCATCGGCCATAATTTGAAATTCAACGTGGCGTGGCTCCACCAAGTACTTTTCAATATAAACACGGTCGTCCCCAAAGGCATTGCGCGCCTCCGATTTTGCCGCTTTAATGCCAGATCGAAACTCGTCTTTATTTTCTACAATGCGCATTCCTTTTCCGCCCCCTCCAGCTGCTGCTTTTACTAATACGGGGTATCCAATATCATCCGCTACTTTCTCGGCTTCTTCAACATCTTTAAGCTCTTTCTTAGTCCCAGGTGGGAACGGTACATTGGCTTTTCCCATAATTTCACGAGCAGCGGTCTTATCTCCCATTAAACGAATAGCTTTCGCTTTTGGGCCAATAAAAATAATTCCCTCTTCCTCACACCGCTCAGAGAAATCTCCGTTCTCACTTAAAAAACCATACCCCGGGTGAATAGCATCAGCACCGGTCTCTTTAGCAACCTTAATTATCTTGTCAATAACGAGATAACTTTCAGATGAAGCGGCTGGACCAATATGTACCGATTCATCAGCTTGCAATACATGAGGCGCATCGGCATCCGGTGTAGAATACACCGCAACCGTTTTTTTGCCCATCTCCTTACAAGTCCGAATTACACGTAATGCAATTTCGCCACGATTGGCGACCAAAATCTTATTAATCTCTGGCATAACTTAATTTAAATAATGTGTGTTTTTAACATTTGCGGCCATAAATCCCATTCATCAGAATTATCAGACCATATATCAAGATCAGCATCTAAAAACTTCATGCGCATTACATTGTCCATACGCACTGCATCATTTTTTCGTTTATCCCCATCAAAGCTAACTAACCTGAAATCAATATCCTGAACTTTATTGAGTAATGTTTTCTTATTCAGGTTTGGGACAAAATCCATCGGATTAGCGTAATATACATCGTCATCATAATAGCCATCCATGTACGGCCTGATGTCATATATTCCACTTATTCCAATTGCTTTTCCAAAATGTTCGGGGTGTTTTAATGCTGTTGTGACAGCCTGATATCCTCCAAAATCGATACCGGCAATAATAATAAATTCAATATGATTTTGCTCTTTAATAAAAGGCACCACTTCCTCAACAATATATGACTCATACTGCTGCTGACGAATCAATCGTTGTGCTGGAGACGCATTTTCATTTAGTATAGCTTCATTATCGATGGATGGTAATACAAAGAGCTGATTAAAGCCGTTTTTAAGTTGGTATGAGATCGCATTCGTCATCCCAAATTCTTCCCATTGACCACAAGTAGCTCCCCTCGTTGGAATTCCTATCACTGGAGTTCCTGACTCTCCGTAAACAGTAAGCTCCATTTCTTTTCCAAGACTGGGACTCCGCCATTTCTCAATTTTCGCTTCCATTCGTCTCCATTTTATTTAGATCTGCTGTAAAAATTTGAATGGAATATAACAGTTCAGAATGATTAGTGTAAACGCTGATCCCTTGATCTTAAAAAGTCTTAAGATTATCCCAATTTCAATTGATAGTAGGCCTGGGGAAGCACATAAAACTTCTCCATGGTATTAAGATATGCCCGCTTAGTAAATACATTGTAATCATTCTCTTCAATCTTGTCGAGTATTCTACTATAATTCTGTCGAGCCAAATATACCGGTAACCTGCTATCACTGCTTAACAACCTTATGCCCTGTTCTGATCTCTCATAATAACGGCGTGTTCGTTTAATCTGATATTGCAATAGATTCACAACATTTTCCGTACGTTGATAATCAAATAATTGCTGTTCGGTGACCTCAAATCGATCTAATTCTTCCTTGGGTATATAGATTCGATCGCGACGCAAATCTTCCCCTACATCACGTAAAATATTTGTCAATTGCATCGCAATGCCCAGATCCACTGCATAGCCCAACGCCTCTTTGGATTCATACCCAAATACCTGGCTCGTCATCAGTCCTACAATCGAAGCCACTTTAAAAGAATAATCGTAAAGTTCATCAAACGTTTCATAGCGATTCTTAAATAAATCCATACAAACCCCTTCTATAAGTTCAAAAGGCATTTCGATGGGGATATGATAACGCTTGAGCACATCAGCAAAAGCAATCAAGATGTCACTTTCCTGATCACATCCATTATAAGCATCATGCAATTCTTGCTTTAACTGATCAAGCTTTTGTCGTATATCACTCTCTGTGAGTTCTTCTCTCTCTAACAGATCCTCAGCCTCATCAACCAAATCATCGATATATCGACAAAGACTATAGATGGCAAAGATGCCCCGTTGCTTGTGGTTAGGCAAAAAGCGGGTAGCCATATAAAAGGTTTTTGCATGATGACGAGTAATCGCACGGCATTGGCTATAAGCCTTTTTTAAACGCTCATCATCTAATTCTTCAATTACCGAACGATGCAGAGATGTCCGCTGGTAAAGTGGCTTTAAGAAAGAATATGGTATACGAAAAAGATCTGTCATATTGCTCTTGTACATTCCGTTTTCATAGTACCAAATGCTGATACCGAACCAAATAGTTCCCGCAGAATTTTATAAACTCATGAAATTAAAATGATTTAATGATTCCATTTCTATTCTTGATAAGTTTTTATGATTTTCAACCGAGTCAAACACTTTAATAAATCCAACATCTTGTGAACTCATCAGCACTCGATTCCAATGCCCTTCAAAACTGCATTACCAAAACCGATGTCTCAGGTTATCCCGCTCCTTACCATGGCAAGGTCCGCGATGTATATGAACTTGGGAATGATAAACTTGGCATTGTAGCCAGTGATCGTATTTCTGCTTTCGACCACATTATGAAGCAGGCTATTCCTTACAAGGGACAAGTTTTAAATTCGTTGGCCGCTTTTGCTTTTGATAAAGTAGATGATATTGTAGATACCCACATCATTGATGTGCCTCATCCCAACGTAACTATTGCCAAAAAATGTGATCCCATTCCCATTGAAGTGGTCATTAGAGCTTGCCTAACCGGACATGCCGCCCGCGTTTATAAATCGGGCAAACGAACGCTCTGCGGTGTGGTACTGCCTGATGGAATGGTCGAAAATGAAAAATTTGATGAACCAATTTTGACACCTGCTACAAAAGCTGAAGAAGGACACGATGAGGATATTTCCGAAAAAGAAATCTTACATCAAGGTATTGTTGATGAAGATATCTGGCAGGAAATCAGAGAAAAAGCGTTCAAGGTTTTTGAGCGTGGACAGCAAATTGCCAACAAACAGGGACTCATCCTTGTGGATACCAAGTATGAGTTTGGGTTATATAATGGAGAAGTTACCCTTATTGATGAAGTCCACACGGCCGATTCTTCGCGCTATTTTTATGCGGATGGATACGAAGAACGACTCGAAAAGGGTGAACCGCAGAAACAACTTTCCAAGGAATTTTTACGAGAATGGCTGATGGAACACGGCTTTCAGGGAAAAGAAGGACAAACCTTACCCGACCTGCCGAATGAATTTCGTATTAAAATATACAATCGCTATACAGAACTGTACGAAAAGCTTACAGGTCAAACATTTACCCCCACTCCCATCAATATGAATTCCTTTAACAAGGAGCTTAAGGAAATTTTTGATCGATACTGATCAAGGATCCTAAAGTGAGTTCAAGATAACACGTTACTTTTACGTATGGGTCATTTTTAGCTCGTAAAAATGCCTTCCGAGGCTACGCTGTCACTGAGGGTACATTAAGTTTTTCTGCAAAACGAGCTAAGGCTTTTTTCCCTTTCATTGCCTTACGAGCAAATACTCGTTCATCCTCATTTTGGGACAGATAATCTTCGAAAGACTGTTTCTCTGCCCTATTTAAATTACCATCAAGGTAATCCGTTAAAAAATCAGTGAGTACGCCGTCACTGTCAAATGCTGTAGGTTTCATAGTAAAGAGGGTAATAGATTATATTACAAGTTCAAGTACCTTATCTACTACCCTCTAACTATACTATGCCGAAATTGTTTCGGGATACACGTAACTTTCTAATAATTCCTGTAATTGGGCTCTTCCGCGATTAATTCGCGACTTAACCGTACCCATCGGCAGATCCGCAATTTCAGAAATTTCTTCATACGACAATTGCTGGATATCACGAAGAATTACCACCTCACGGAAATCATCACTAAGCTCTTCTAACGCCTTTTCAAGTTGATCCATACACATCTTTTCGTGCAGCGAATCATCAGGTAATATTCCCGAATCCTCTAATTTCATAGGACGATCTTCAGAGTCATCTGGATCTTTATGGATGGTTACCTTTGTCATACGTTTTTTCTTTTTATACAAACTCTTGGCCAAGTTAATGGCAATGGTATACATCCACGTAGAAAATTTGGCAATCCGTTCATAAGAATGACGGCTGCGAAATACTCGAAAAAAAGTTTCCTGAACCAGATCCTCACAATCCTGATGATCATGCGTATAACGATATAAAAAGTTGTGCAACCGATCTTGATAACGCTCCACCAACAGGTTAAAAGCTTCTTCGTACCCTGATTGAAACTTTTCCATCAGATCTTCATCTGACATTTTATGTAATTTGGCTCTTGAAACAGCTTGCATAATGACCCCTATTTTGATTGCAGTTAATAATTGCGGGGATCATCAGTGTTCCGCTAAGAGAAATAATAATATTTGTACTAACCGATGATCCGTTTGATCATCAGGAGAAGTATCGTGGAGGGGTCCATCTTGGTAAAACCTTTGGATGCTCTGTCGGCATCTAAGAGTGCTTCAAAAATTCTGGGCATCTCGACCAGTTGAAAAGCTGAAGCATCTTTCCAAAGCTTGTTGAAGTACCAATTGTTATTGATACCTAAGGTATTTTGAACTTGTTTTTTGGAATTACCCTGTCCAGCTAACCGGCGTATTTGCCAGATGTTTGAAAACACATTGTAAAAGAACCCCACGGAACGAATAATTTCTCCCGTGTTCGCTTTAGAGTGTTGCAACATCTGTTCCGCTATGAACAGGGCCTCATCAAGATTACGGTCAAAAAGGGCGTCTTTTAGCTCAAACACCGAATATTCGCGATAAAGACCGATTATTTCTTTTATTTCGCTCTCTGTGATGGTATCAGAAGTGTCTACAAAAGTGCACACTTTATCTATTTCTGTGGACAGTAACTGCAAGCTGTTGCCTACATATTGCGCCAGCATCTGGGCCGCCGGCGGCTCTATCTTCTTATTATGGTGTTTTTTAGCCCAACTTATAATCCAATCAGGTAGGCGGTAGTCGGGCACTTCTTCAAATTCGTAGAATCCTGCGTGCTTCTTAAATGCTTTGCCAATTTTAGATCGTCCCGATGGCTTCTTGGTATCAATACAGACAAACAGCGTAGTAGGGTTAGGTTGTTCCAAATATGGAATGAGATCATTGACCTTACCCTCGTAGCCTTCGGCCTGAGCACCATAACCACTCAGCTCTTTAAAATCTCGCAAAATAACTATACGCTGTTCAGCCATCATCGGATAACTGCGAATAATTGAGAGTACTTTCTCGGGTGTGACATCCCGACCGTAAAGTAGATCAAAGTTAAAATCCTTTTGATCCTCAGGAATTATTCCCTCAACCACTTCCTGCAGCTTATCCAGAAAAAACTCCTCTTCCCCATAGAAAAAGTATACGGGCTCCCGATTATCTGAACGAAGCTCATTCAGAATCTCGGAATAGAGTTCTATGCTGGTCTTTTTAGCCATTTCAGAGCTGTGGATTATTATCTTTCAGCATTCAGTTAACAAGAGTGCTGATCGCTGAAAGTTATTAAGGTGTCAATCGTCCCATCATACGGGGGAAAGGAATGGTTTCACGAACGTGATCCAAACCACAAAGCCATGCCACCGTTCGTTCTAAGCCCAGTCCAAAACCGGAGTGTGGTACCGATCCATATTGACGGAGATCCAAGTACCACTGGAATACCTCTTCAGAAAGTCCGTGCTCAGCAATACGTTTTTTCAGCGTTTCTAAATCCTCTTCACGTTCACTTCCACCGATAATTTCCCCATATCCCTCGGGAGCTAACATATCTACCGCCATCGCCAATTTTTCGTCTTCGGGATCACGCTTCATATAAAATGCTTTGATAGCTGCGGGAAAACGATGTACCAAAATTGGAGTATCATATTTCATCGTCAGCAACGTTTCATCACTACCACCGAAATCTTCTCCCCATTCAAAATTAAGGGCGGATTCTCTCCAATCGGGAATATTGCGCAAATCCTCTTCAATCTCATCAAGTCGTTTACCAATTTCTATAACCCGTTCATCAATCTGGGCCTTGCGCCATTTTTTGGCTTGTCCACGCTCCTTCTCAATCTCTTCACGCTCCTCTTTCAGATCTTCAGCCTCCTGCTTGCGATCTTCTACCATCTGATCCAACATTTCCGCCATCTCGTCGCTCTTAAGCTGCTCAACGGCCTCAGTATATGAAATGCGGGGGAAGTCCTCTTCCACGGTCTTGCGGAGCTTAGACGTATCGCGCTCCAATATTTCAAGCTCTTTAGGACGACGATCCAATACTCGTTTTACAATAAAACAGATAAAATCTTCGGCCAGATCCATATTCATATTCAAGTCGTAAAAAGCCATCTCCGGCTCAATCATCCAAAACTCGGTCAAGTGACGACGCGTTTTACTTTTTTCGGCACGGAAAGTTGGTCCAAAGGTATAAATCAACCCATGTGCCATGGCCATGGCTTCCCCATACAACTGACCGGATTGCGTTAGGTATGCCTGATCTTCGAAATATTCGGTTTCAAAAAGATTGGTCGTGCCCTCGGCCGCATTCCCAGTAAAGATAGGCGCATCCATCTGTACAAAACCGCGCTCTTGGAAAAAGGTATGTATTGCATAGATAATTTCGTTGCGCACACGCATAGCCGCCCACTGCTTTTGACTACGCAACCACAGGTGACGGTTTTCCATCAGGAATTCAACGCCGTGCTCTTTGGGCGTGATGGGGTAATCTTCGGCAACCTGGTAAATGTTTAGGTCGGTAACCTGTAGCTCATGTCCCCCAATACTTCGTTCATCCTCAACCACTTTTCCAGTTATCTCAAGAGAGGTTTCCTGGCGGAGTGCTTCTGTCTGCTCCCACGCCTCTTCACTTACAGCATCTTGTGCCACAACACACTGGCAAATACCAGAACCATCGCGTAATTCAACAAAATAGAGGCTCCCACTGCTTCGATAATTATATACCCATCCTTTGAGCGTTACTTCTTCATCAACGTGATCAGACAAATTGCTGATATAAACCATGCTTCAACGAATAATTTTGTTAATACTTTTAGATCAAATATTGACATCGAAACTAATCATTTCTGATCAGACTCGAAACGATAATTCCTATGCTTCAGGGAGCAATAAAGCCTCTGAAAACTGATCGTTATCGAAAAATTCCTGCGCAAAATCCTGGACCTGATCGGCTTCTACCGCATCAATCTTTTCTTGCAACTCATCAAGTGTAACAAAGCGATCAAAATAGATTTCACTCTTTGCCAACCGCGACATACGGTTACTCATGCTTTCGACCGATAGCATCAGCTTGCCTTTAAGCTGGGCCTTCGCCTCAGATAACTCTTTCTCAGGGATAGGATCCTGCTTTAGCTTATCGATCTCAGCTTCAATAAGCTCTCTGACGTGCCCAACATAATCTTTATCTGTACCTACATAAATACCATACAAACCGGTATCACTGTAAGACTGATTAAAGGACGTAATCGTATAACAATACCCGTACTTTTCACGGACATTCTGGTGCAACCGAGAGCTCATTCCACCCCCTAACACTGTATTGGAAAGCAACAACCGGTACTTATCATTATGATTGTAGTGCAAGCCACGTCGCCCGGCAATAAGATGCGTTTGTTCAATAGGCTTTGTCAGTTCTACATCACTGACTTCATAATCCGGCAGTGATGGATTTTGATCTACTGTTTCTTGCGGTTCAACTTCGCTAAAATATTCGCTTACCAACTTAACTACCTTCTCGTGATCCACATTCCCAGCGACAGACACCAATAAGTTTCCAGGCTGATATCGATCATCCATATAGTCATATAGATCCTGACGCTCAAATGCAGAGACAGTATCTTCAAAACCAAGCGTTGAATTTCCCAATGGATGTCCCTTAAAGACCTGTTCGCTAAATTGTTCAAAAAGGTAATCATTGGGACTATCCCGATACATCTTCATTTCTTCAATGACTACCTTCTTTTCCTTCTCGATCTCATCCTCAGGAAATGATGGATGCAGAACCATATCCGAAAGGACATCCAGCGCCCGTTCGAGCTGTGTATTTAAGCATCGTGAGTAGTAGCATGTATATTCTGATGATGTAAATGCATTCAGATATCCACCAACAGATTCCATACTCATAGCAATATCGAGCGAAGAGCGGCTATCGGTTCCCTTAAAAAGCATGTGCTCAAGAAAATGTGTCACACCTGCCATCTTATTTGTCTCGTTACGGCTTCCCGTCTTCGCCCAGATGCCAACAGCCACACTTTTCACACTGTCGACATGCTCAGTAACAATCTTAAGTCCGTTATCTAAGGTTGTTTTATTTACAAAATCAATTTCATTCATATTTTGTATTGAGCTCATATATAAAATTCTTTTTATAAAATAGTTCGAGCACCGTGCTCATCCCATGATAGTTTACAATTCTCGATCCGTAGCTTTACTGCGTATCGCAACCAATCTAAGGTTCCGAAGCAGAACATTGGAACCAGAGAAAACGGTAGTTGACACTACGAATTATCAACTAAAATAAAACGCCATCCCGAAAATCGAGATGGCGCAAAAATATAACTTATTTGTAAAGATCTGATAAGCTTAGTTGTTATCTCCATCTTCAGGAATCAATGCCTTTCGTGAAAGACGAAGTTTTCCACCATGCTCAACTTTGAGCAACTTCACTTCAAGCTCATCCCCCACTGACAGTACATCACGTACATTGTCAACATGCGAATGGTTAATTTCTGAGACGTGAAGCAATCCATCTTTTCCAGGTACAATCTCAACAAAAGCGCCGTAATCCTTGATCGCTTTCACCGTACCTTGATAGGTAGCACCTTCTTCGAGATGACCTACAATGCCCTGGATACGTTTCTTTGCCTCCTCGGCATTATCTAACCTATCAGCGCTAATAGTAATTTTACCTTTACCGCGCTCTTCATCTTCCTCAACCCAAATCTCGGTATTGGTTTCTTTCTGAAGGGTTTGGATAACTTTTCCACCCGGTCCAATTACAGATCCAATATCATCCGCTTCAATCTCCATTTTAACAAATTGGGGAGCATATTCAGAGATCTGTTCTCGGGGTTCAGAGATGGTTTCAGCCATCTTGTCAAGAATGTGAAGTCTTCCCTTTCGAGCTTGTTCAAGTGCTTCTTCAAGCTTTTCAAAAGAGATGCCACTTACTTTCATATCCATCTGGCAAGCTGTAATACCATCGCGGCTACCAGCTGTTTTGAAGTCCATATCTCCCATAAAGTCTTCTTCGCCTCGAATATCAGAAAGGACCACTTCCTTATCATCGCCAACAATCATTCCCATTGCAATTCCGGCAACAGGTTTTTTAAGGGGGACACCAGCATCCATCAGTGCCATTGAACCACCACAAACAGACGCCATAGAAGATGAACCGTTTGATTCTGTAATATCAGAAATCACACGAATAACATATCCGAACTCATCAAAAGATGGCATCAATTTACTAATCGAACGCTCGGCCAAATGTCCGTGACCAATTTCACGTCGGCCGGGACCGCGCATAAAGCCAGCTTCTCCTACACTGTAATTTGGGAAGTTATAGTGGAGGAAAAACTTCTTGTCTTCTTCGGTCAGTAGTGTATCAACAGCCTGGGCATCTTTTTGGGTACCCAGTGTAACAGAAACAAGTGCCTGCGTTTCTCCACGGGTAAAGATTGCAGAACCATGTGTACGAGCAAGATATCCAACCTGCGTCCAGATATCGCGGATATCTTCCGGAGAACGTCCGTCAATACGTTTCTTTTTCTCAAGAATCATATTGCGAAGTTCTTTCTTCTCAATATCGCTGAGGATATCCTTAATTGTACCGCCTTCTTCAGCGTATTCTTCGGTTTCCGTCAGCTCTTCAACAACACTGTCTTTAATTTCCTGAAGGCCTTCGCTGTATTTCTCTTTGTCGAGCCCAACATTTACATGCTCACGAATACGTTCTTCGGCAAGCTCATGAACTTTTTCTTTAAGATCTTCATCCACCGGTTCAGGCGTGTGCTCACGCTTTTCTTTTCCGAACTCTTCGCGAAGTTCTTCCTGAAATGCACACAGCTTTTGGATGGCTTCATGACCCACTTTAATAGCCTCAAGCATTTCCTCCTCAGAAATCTCATCCATTTCACCTTCCATCATAGAAACACTCTCTGCAGTTCCACCAATAATCATATCGATATCACTGCTTTCCATCTGACTAATGGTAGGATTAACAACAAATTCTCCTTCAATACGTCCCACGCGAACTTCTGCAATAGGTCCTGCAAATGGAACATCTGAAATATGTAGTGCAGCAGATGCTCCTACAGCACCCAATACATCACCATCATGCTCACCATCGGATGAAAGTACCGAGCAAATTATTTGGGTTTCGTTTGTGTAACCATCCGGAAATAAAGGCCGAAGGCAACGGTCAATCAACCGACTGGAAAGCACCTCTTTGTCATTTGGACGACCTTCACGCTTAATAAAGCCCCCAGGAAATTTACCACCAGCAGAAAAACTTTCGCGCAAATCTACGGTTAAGGGGAAAAATGGTTTGTCGCTTGGTTCTTTTGAACTTACTGCAGTACATAATACCATAGTATCGCCCATGCGAACCACCACTGCACCGTCGGCCTGCTTAGCAATACGTCCTGTCTCTATAGATAACGTTTTACCCGGTGCAAATTCTACACTTTTAAAATCTTCTTTCATTATTGTCTAATCTTCTTTTTCGAATTTAAAATAAGCTACAAAGTTATCAGCAATCAAATCATTAACTTTGTAAAAATGACTTTCAGGAAGGAAATGTTGCGCAAATGCAGATATATAAAAAGGCACGCTCAAAAAACGTGCCTTTTAAGAATTACTTACGAATTCCTAAATCATCAATAAGCTCACGATAGGTTTCAATATCGTTGTCTTTAAGATAATCGAGAAGTTTTCTTCTTTTCCCAACCAGCTTCAACAAACCTCTTCGTGAATGGTGATCTTGCGTGTTTTCCTGAATGTGATCGGTAAGGTCATTAATACGCTCAGTCAAAATTGCTATCTGAGCTTCGGTAGACCCTGTATTTTCTTTAGATCCACCATATTGTTCAACGAGTTCTTCTTTTCGCTCTTTTGTTATCGCCATGTGATAATTAAATTCTTTTTGTCTTTTCTACAACTATGTAAATGTTTGTATAATAGCAAGCAAAGATAAGCGTTCACGCCGTATTTTGCAATATTTTAATCCCTTGATAAAATTTGCTTCGCTTGATTTTGGTCTTGTTTTAATTGTTCGATCAACTCTTCTTTTCCATCGAATTTTTTTTCATCCCTGATCCTGCTGTAAAACCGTATCTGCACTTCCTTTCCATAGATCTCTCTATCAAAATCAAACAGGTTAACTTCTAAGGTTTGATCTCGGCCATCAAAAGTTGGACGTGTACCAATATTCATCATCCCATCAAACCAATCACCATTGGTACGGAGCTTCACCGCATACACCCCCTCTCTGGGGATAATCTTATTAACATGTTCGGGTTTAATATTTGCTGTAGGAAATCCGATTTCTTTACCGCGCTTATCACCATGTACAACTGTGCCATTTAAACGATATGGACGCTGTAAAAACTCTGCAGCCTGTTCTACATTCCCTTTTTCGCTTATTGCATTCCTGATAGCAGTACTACTTACCGTTTGCGTACCCACCTCCCGTTTGGATACGACATAGGAATCGAAACCAAGCTCTTGGCCAAGCTTTTCAATCGTTTCAATAGTCCCTTCTCTGTTACGTCCAAAGTGATGATCGTATCCGATAACAAACTCACTTACCCCTATTTTCTTGTGGATGATATCACGAATAAACTCATCGGAGGTTAGTAAGGAAAAATCCCGATCAAAAGGAATTACAATCATCCGGTCAATACCAAGCTCTTCAAGAATTTCGCAGCGTTCTTGAAGGGTTGTCAACAGTTTTATTCCATCATCACCCGGATTAATAATATTTCTCGGATGTGGATCAAAAGTCACAAGCACACTACGGGCATTCCGCTCATTGGCTTTTTCGACAACTGTATCGACAATAGCCCGATGACCTGCATGAACCCCATCAAAAGTACCAACTGTCAATACCGTATTTTCCTCACGTTGAACATCTTTTAAGAATACAAGTTCAGCCATAAGACATTAATTTTTAATGACCACTTATTAAAGTGTCTCTATTTGTGAAGCATAATTATTGATCGAAAAAATATTTTCTAACTCTGGAACCCTCAATGCATCTGAATTCTTAAAATCGCCAATTGCTGTACGTTTAAGCCCAACTAAATGTCCGGCCGTTTCCAATTCAATAGCTAAATCATCAGCAAGTGTACGAATGTACGTTCCCTTACTGCACTTAACATATAACTCGAGATGAGGAAAGTTGCATTCCAATATTTTTGTTTGCTCTATAATTACCTGCCTGGGCTTTCGTTTCACCTCTTTACCTTTTCGCGCCAGCTCGTAAAGGGGCTGTCCTTTATGCTTTAATGCCGAATACATAGGCGGAATTTGTACAATTAGTCCGGAAAAATGCTCCTCTAATGTTTCCTCAATTTTTTTCTGTGTCAGGTGATTAAAAGAGGCACGCCGATTTGGAATAGTCTCGGCATCTAAACTGGGAGTCGATGATCCAAAAACAATTTCGGCCTTGTATTCTTTGTCGGCATCCTGGAAAGCAGAAACGGTACGCGTCCCCTTCCCTACGCAGAGAATTAGCAAACCGGTTGCCATAGGATCAAGCGTACCAGCATGACCTATTTTTCGAATATCAGTACATTTGCGTAAAAACTTAACAACTTGAAAGCTGCTCCATCCCTTGGGCTTATCAATAAGAAAAGCCGCCCCTTTTTTATAATCTATGTCGGGATGAGGAAGATTTTTTTTTGAAAAGATCGGTAACTCCTCAAGCGGAATAGCCTTTGCCATGTGCAGTTCTACTCCTCGTCACCGGTATTTGAGTCTCGTTGCCGACGTTCCTTTCGAATCTTTTGGAAAAGTTTCTCCATCTTCTCTACGTGCTCTGCCGTTTTATCATTGATGAAGTGAAGCTCCGGAATTCGTCGAACCTGATGACGAATTTTATCGGCTAACTCTTTACGGATCGCCGCATTTTGTTCTTCCAGATAAGCAAAAATAGCATCTTCATCCTTGCCGGGAGCATAAACGCTCAGCAATATTTTTGCGATGAGCAAATCGGGAGTCACATCAACTTTTGTGACTGTAATAAATGATCCACTTCGCTGGTATTTTTTTTGGATGATCTTGCCAAGATCTCGCTTAATTACAGATCCTAAACGTTCAGGGCGAATACTCATACTAAGCAATTTTAAATATTACCGGATTAGCTGTCGTCACTTTTAACGTCTTCGAGACTTCTACGCTCTTCAACAACTTCGTAGTTTTCGATAACGTCGCCAACCTTGATATCATTATAATTTACAATACTGATACCACATTCGTACCCGCTCTTAACCTCTTTAACATCATCCTTAAAACGCTTAAGAGCATCAATTTCCCCATCATAGATCACCACACCATCACGCACGATCCGAACTGGGTTATTACGATTGACCTTACCATCAGTCACATAACAACCGGCAATCGTTCCTACACTTGACACCTTAAAGATTTCACGGACCTCAGCATTTCCATAAAGACGCTCACTAATTTCAGGAGAAAGCATACCCTCCATCGCATCTTTAACCTCTTCAACCGCATCATAAATAACACTAAACAACCGGATATCAATTTCCTCTTCCTCAGCAACCTGACGAGCATTGCTGGTAGGCCGCACCTGGAAACCGATAATAATTGCTTCGGATGCGGAGGCAAGAAGTACATCAGATTCTGTAATAGCTCCGGCACCGGTATGAATAATATTAACGGAAACTTCTTCATTACTCAGCTTCTGCAGAGCACCTGAAAGTGCTTCAATCGAACCATCCACATCAGCCTTAACAATAAGATTTAGATCCTCAATCTCACCAAGTGCAAGACGTCGAGAAAGGTCATCCAAACTCATATGCTTGGATTGTCGCAGCTCTTGTTCTCGCTTAATCTGTTGTCGTTGATTGGCAATTTCCTTGGCTTTTTTCTCATCATCGAGCGCAACCAACTTATCTCCAGCTTTAGGAATATCATCAAACCCAGTTAACTGCAGCGGTGTTGATGGGCCGGCCTCTTCAATACGTTCACCGAGCTCATTTTCCATGGCACGAACACGACCAAAGCAAGGGCCAGCCACAAAAGCATCCCCCACTCGGAGTGTTCCATTTTGCACAAGAATATTTGAAACAATACCCTTTCCTTTATCAACACGAGCTTCCAAGACAACACCATCAGCGTTTCGATCCGGGTTCGCTTTCAACTCCATCAATTCCGCTTCAATAAGAACTTTCTCCAACAAGTCAGAAATACCTTTACCCGTCTTAGCCGATACTTCAGCGACCTGATTGGTACCACCGTATTCCTCAACGATAACATCATGCTCAGCAAGCTGCTGTTTAATTTTATCGGGTTTTGCATCAGGTAAGTCCATTTTGTTAATGGCAACAATAATGGATACTCCAGCTGCTTTCGCGTGGTTAATCGCCTCAATAGTCTGCGGCTGTACTGCGTCATCAGCAGCAACAACAAGAATAACAATATCGGTAGCCTGAGCTCCTCGAGAACGCATAGCCGTAAAAGCTTCGTGGCCGGGCGTATCAAGGAAGGTAATGGGTCGACCATCATCAGTAGTAACCTCGTAAGCACCTACGTGCTGCGTAATTCCACCAGCCTCACCTTCAGCAACTTGGGACTTTCGAATGTAATCCAACAGCGACGTTTTACCATGGTCAACGTGACCCATTACGGTAATAATTGGAGCACGAGGTTCCAGATCTTCCGGATCGTCCTCCTCAAGTTCAATTTCTTCAATGGCATCATCAGCATCAACAAACTCAACCTCATAGTTATACTCTTCAGCTACAAGCTCAATCGTGCTTGCATCCAACCGTTGATTAATCGACACCATCATACCCAAATTCATACAGGTAGTAATAACATCATTGGCTTTTACATCCATCAGCTCAGCCAAATCACTTACCGTAATAAATTCGGTAGCTTCAATAATATTTTCTTCCAGCTCTTCAAGCTCCTGCTGTAGCTGTTCTTCTTCCTCACGCTCTTCTTTACGTTGGCGACGACGTTTCTGTCGTTTACTACCAACCGTCTCGGACGACTGCATCTTACGCAGTGTCTCTTTCATTTTTTGTTCTACATCTTCCTCATCAACACGACTGCCGCGACGTTTCCGGCGCTTTTTCTTATCCTTCTTCTTACTTTTCTTTTTCTCTCGTTTTGATGACTTTGTGTTTTCCCCGTCCTCTTCGGCCTGCTGACGGTCTTTTTTACGCTTTCTTTTCTTACGCCGTTTGGGCTTACTCTCATCAATCTTAACCTTACCGACAACCTTGGTTCCTTTCAGTCGGCCGGCATGTCCACGAATTACTCCCTGTTCCCTTTCATCGTCATCCTCTTCTTCCTCCTCATCCTCGTCGTCCTCTTCTTCGGAGTCTTCAGATTCATCTTCATCCAAATCCTCATCTTCCTCTTCATCCGAAGTATCATCTGTTTCATCATCTTCTTCAGATTCGTCATCCTCTTCTAACTCATCTGTTTCATCTTCACCCTCATCTTCCTCTTCATCATCCAATTCTTCATCATCTGAAGGTTCCTCAATTTCTTCAGTATCTTCTTTGTCTTCAGGCTCTTCTTCAGTAGTAGTCTCAGCTTCCTCAGATGCCTTAACCTTTTCTTCTGATTCCTGATCATCCTCAACTTCTACCTCTTGCTGTTCCTCATCGGCTTCTTGAATTTCTTCTTGTTCTTCATCTCCTTGATCCTCTTCCGGCGTAACAGTTTCTTCGTCCTTCTCTTCAACTTCTTCAGAATCTTCCTCATCTTGAGGTTCAAGTCCCTCAATATCTTCATCCTCTTCGGGTTCTAACGGAAGATCATCATCCTCAAGCGGCTCGAGATAATCCTCTACAGATACACTTTCGTTTCGGCTGGCACGTATTTGATTACGACGATTCTCGTATTCCTCTTTTGCTTTCGCGTGCTGCTTACTTTTTTCTTTATCAACACCATAAACCCCTTCCAGCGCCTCGTACATTTCGGGCGTAATCTTGGAATTTGGCTTATTGTCAATATCAAAGCCTTCGTCCGACAACGAATCTACAATTGAGGATGTAGAGACGTTAAATTCGGATGCAACTTTGAATAATCTTCTTGTCTTCTTGGACATATATATCTATTTCTGAAAAAGTACGTTCGGTATTTCTGTTACGCTGTTTAAGACCTTAGTATAAGGTAAATCAGAATTCTTGGAAATCGAAGTTCAGTTATTCTTCATCTTCAAACTCATAAGCAATGATATCGATGATGCGTTCTGCTTGATCTTCAGTGATTTGACCATCAGTACGTCGTACAATCTCCTCCTCATCCAAATCAAGCACCTGTCGAGCGGTATCACAGCCAATATCGTGGAGCAACTCAATAACTTCGGGACCAAAATCAATCTCAAATTCTCCCAGATCAATGTCGTCCTCTTCTTCAACTTCGCGATAGACATCAATCTCACAGTCAGCAAGCTTCGAGGCCAACCGAATATTTACGCCCCCTTTACCAATGGCTTTGGACACCTCATCCGCAGGCACAAGTACTTTTGCATGACCTCCATCTTCGCTTAGCTCAACACTTAGAACCTTAGCTGGCTGTAATGCTCGTTTAATAAATTCGTGCTTATCATCGGTATAATTGATGACATCAATATTTTCGTTTTGCAGCTCCCGCACAATGGCATGAATACGTACACCTTTCATACCTACACATGCCCCAACAGGATCTACACGCTCATCGTGCGAAATTACCGCCACTTTTGATCGATCACCAGGTTCTCGGGCAATTCGAACCAAGTCAATAATACCATCAAACACTTCGGGGATTTCGTTTTCAAACAACCGCTCCAAAAACAACGGAGAAGTACGCGAAATAATTACCGATGGATTCCCATGATAACGTTTCACTTCTTTAACAACCGCGCGGATGGTATCCCCTTTGCGATAACGATCTTTATAAATCTGTTCATCTTTGGGCAGAATCAGCTCAACCCCGTTGTGATTTACCAGCATCTCGTGATTACGGATTTGATAAACATCACCCAACACAATTTCGCCCACTCGATCAGAATACTCCTCAAACACATTATCCTTTTCAATTTCGCGAATACGCTGAGCCAACTGCTGACGCGCCATCATAACCGCACGTCGGCCGAAATCACGAATATCCAACTCTTGCGCAAACTCATCATAAAGTTCCAGATCCGGATCTTGCTCTTGGGCATCTTCGAGCGTAATCTCCTGTACTTCATCTGTAAGCTCTTCTTCAGGTACAACCTCCCGAATATGGAGAATCTGTACTTCACCACGATCAGCATTCAAAATAACTTCAAAGGCATCATCAGAACCATACTTTTTCCGAATCATGGTTCGAAAAACATCTTCAAGAATCGATAGCAACAAATCCT
This sequence comes from Fodinibius sp. Rm-B-1B1-1, assembly GCF_038594945.1. Classification (NCBI taxonomy): domain Bacteria; kingdom Pseudomonadati; phylum Balneolota; class Balneolia; order Balneolales; family Balneolaceae; genus Fodinibius; species Fodinibius alkaliphilus. The sequence goes on along the minus strand of NZ_JBCFYD010000002.1, from coordinate 767,433 downwards.
TGTTAATGTCTTTATCTTTAGCAATCTCGGCGAAAGATTGAATAATCTGTTTTGAAATATCGTTTGACATCAGTTAGCTCCTGTCTGCTTAATATTATTTAAATGAAGGAATTATTTTTGTCTCGACGAGGTCGTTAAATAACACTTTCAGAGGTGATTCTTCATCTTTTTCAATAATAATATGGTCATCTTTAACCTCTGCCAAAGTGCCTTCTACTGTGGTATATTCACCATCAGTCTCAAACTTAAACTTTGCCTTTCGACCTACATTTTTCGGATATTGGCGGCGATCTACCAACGGTCTATCCAATCCAGGCGATGAAACATTAATCCGGTAACGACCTGAAAACACATCATGCGCATCCATTAAAAAACCGAGCTCATTGCTAATTTCGGCACATTCATCCATATTTACGCCGCGATCTTCGGCATCGACAGATACCCAAATCTCGGGTGTGTCGCCACCTTTAATCTCAACATCAACTAAGAAGAAATCAGTTGTTGTTAATACTGACTCTGCGAGCTCAGAAATTTTATTTATTACTTCGTTCGGCACGTTTTTCTAAATTTTTGATACAAAAAAAAGTGAGGACCTCTCGGCGCTCACTTTTAAGCAATTGAAGATATCGTTAATACCTCTAAAAAACAACTGATTACCAAAGTCTTTTGGACGCTCATCCCGATGTAATAAAAGAAACAGTAAATTTGTTTATTACAGTTAATCCAACTTTGCTATACTTGAACACAAAATTATCTTATAATTTTCTTGATCATGACTAAATTTTTAAATCTATTCGTAGTTCTTTTTACAGCATTTCTATTAATAAACTGTTCGCAAGAAGAGAAATCAAAGCAACAGCAGAATAATGGACGCACATTATCGTATGAACGATCCGTTACTTTTCATACCGCTGATGGAGATTCCCTGACCGCCATTGAAGCAGCTATTGCTGATGATGATAAAGAACGTAGCCAAGGCCTAATGGATGTTCGAGATATGCCTTCCGACAAGGGAATGCTTTTCATCTTTGAAGAGAATCAACCCCGTAGTTTCTGGATGGCCAACACTCCCCTTTCGCTGGATATTATCTTCGTTAACAACAACTACGAAATCGTTCGCATACATCACAGCGCCCAACCCTATTCTGAAAAGAACTTCGAATCCGGACAACCCGCAAAATACGTCATCGAAACCAATGGTGGATTTTGTATCTCACACGATATCCAAGAAGGCATGAAAGTCAATTTTTAAGCATTCACTGTTTCGTTTCGATGTTCAGCTAAAAACTGTTTCACTTTAAGTACATTTCCTTTTGACCCAATAAAAATGGGCGTACGTTGATGGATGGATTCGGGAGTAATCTCTAAGATGCGTCCTTTACCATCAATTGCCATGCCGCCAGCCTGCTCAATCACGAAACTTAGCGGATTACATTCATACATCAAACGCAATTTACCATTAGGGTATTGACTGCTATTGGGATAAATAAAAATGCCACCAGTAATTAATGTTCGATGCACATCAGCCACCATGGATCCGATATAACGCGCCTTGTATGGCCTGTTAGTTTCGGGATCTTCAACCTGGCAATACTTTACATACTGTTTAAGTCCTTCTTCCCAAGAATGATAACTTCCCTCATTTACGCTGTATATTGTTCCGTGATCGGGAATCCTTACATCATCATCCGAAAGTATAAACTCTCCAATACTGGGGTCCAATGTAAACACCGATACACCTAAACCCGTCGTGTAAGCCAGCAGTGTACTGGATCCATACAGCACATATCCGGCAGCAACCTGTTTGGTCCCAGCCTGCAGAGCATCCTCTTCACTAAGCTGTTCAGAATCGGGATTTTCACGCATGTAAATAGAAAAAATACTCCCGATGGAAACATTAACATCAATATTTGAAGATCCATCCAGTGGGTCCAAATACACAATATATTTCCCCCCCTCATTATCAAGCTCAACAATACCGTCATTTTCTTCAGATATAACCATGCACGTAATCTCTGATCGGCTTAGAGCAGAAATAAGCTGCTTGTCGGCAAATAAATCCAGCTTCTTAACCGATTCACCATGCACATTAGTAGTACCATCTTCACCCAATATATTTGTTATCCCAGCCTTGTTGACTTCTCTTGAAATAATTTTTGCGGCCAACCCAATATCCCGAAGTAACTGGGAAAGCTCTCCTGTTGCACCGGGAAATTTATTTTGTCCCTGGATAATATACTCTTCCAGCGTAATTACGCGATTTGTTTTGCGATCTACCATAGCTTCCCTCTGTAAAAAATCCGATATGTGAAATTAATATTTCTATTCATCCCGTTTAAAACTTTGATATATAATTTCGGCTTTCTTCTTGAGTTCCTCAAGTGTGCCATTGTTACGGATAACATGGTCGACTTTTTCAGTCGCTTTTTCGAAGTCGCGCTGCTTACTAATACGCTGTTTTATCTCCTCAAAACTACTACTATCGCGCTTCTGAACACGATTAATTCGTTTATCCTCATCAGCCAAAACCAATACGATATAGTCTAACGAACCCGGTTCCAGATTTTCCAGTAAAAGAGCGGCTTCATAGACAAAAATATCGTATCCTTGTTCGGCAGCCTTCTTAATTTCCCGGGCTGCTGCTGCCGGCATTTTAGGGTGGACGATGGCATTTAGTGCTTTTACCCTTCCCTTTTCAAATGCCTGTTCGGCAAGGTACTCGGTATTGAGAGATCCATCCCCGTTGAATGAGGCTTCGCCAAAAGTATCAATCAATGCCTTTTTTACTTCCGGATCGGTTACCATCACCTGCTTGGCCAGCTCATCTGCATTAAGTACGTAAGCACCTAACTCAGACCATCTCCTGCAGACGGTAGATTTCCCGCTACCAATGCCTCCCGTAACTCCGACCGTAACCATTATTCTTCGTCATTATTATTGTTGTTTGCTGATATAGACAGCAGGTACTCATTGATAAACTCATCGAGCTCACCATCCATCACCGCATCGGTATTTGAGGTTTCATAATCAGTCCGATGATCTTTAACCATATTATATGGATGAAAAACGTACGAACGGATTTGAGATCCCCACTCAATATCTTTCTTGGAATCCTCCAGCTTTTGCTTATTGCGCTCTTTAATCTGCTTTTCAAGCTCATATATCTTTGATTTTAGCAACGTCATCGCCTTATCGCGATTCTGCTTCTGAGACCGTTCCTGCTGACATTCCGAAACAACTCGCTGCTCGGTACCGTCAGAAAGCTCACCTTCCCAGATCAGGCGGACTGCCGTCTCTGTTTTATTGACGTGCTGACCGCCTGCACCACTTGCCCGAAAGCGCTGAAGCTCCACTTTACTCTCATCAATATCGACCTCAATGGTATCATCTACCACAGGCGATACAAACATCGAACAAAAGGACGTATGACGTCGGGAGTTACTATCGAACGGTGAAATACGTACCAGTCGGTGCACTCCACTTTCGGCTTTCAAATATCCGTACGCATACTCCCCTTCTACCTGGATTGTTGCACTTTTTAAGCCTGCAACATCCCCATCCTGGTATTCAATAACTGACACCTCATAATCATGTTTACTTGCCCAACGGGTATACATCCGATATAACATTTCGGCCCAATCCTGGCTTTCCGTTCCACCGGCACCGGGATTAAAGGTAAGAATAGCATCGCGATGATCATCTTCACCCTGCAGCATATTTTTGAGCTCAAGATCTTCTACGCCCTTCTCAAGCTTCTCAATCTCCTGCTTCAATTCATCACCGACTTCTTCACCTTCTTCTAAAAATTCCTGGTATACCTTGATACTATCTCGGAGCTCGTCAAGCCAATCCCACCGCTTCACCATGTTCTTTTCATGGTCCAACTTTTTCATAATGCGACGCGCTTCATCGGGGTCGTCCCAAAAGTTCGGGTTCTGGGTCTGCTCCTGCAGCTCTATGATATTTACTTTTCGCTGCTCATAGTCAAAGATACCCCCTGAGCGCATCCACGCGCTCAAATAATTCATTTATATGATCGGTATTAATCGTTGTCGTATCCACAGCTCTATAATTTTTTGTTCAAAATTGTTATTACAAATCCTATTTTCGACCTAACTTCCCAAGTACATATCCCAAAGCCACCCCACCTACAAAAGCGAATAGCATACCTTCTTCGGGATGCGATCTCACATAACGACGTGCTTCTTTATAATCTCGATTTAATTCGTTCTGGAACTCAGTCCGCTCTTCTTTGAGTCGTTCTATGAGCTTTTCGTAGCCTTTAATTTTAACACGCTTTTTCTCTTCTGTTGATGCTTCACTTTGCTTTTGGGATTCTTTGTTCTTAGCCATAATACGATCGCTTGTTTGAAGTTTACATAAAGATACAAATTCTATCTCCAAACGCAGTGCAAAAAATAACAAGTTGAGGAATCGTTAAATTCACAGCGTATACATATTTAGCCGATATTTTCGTGTTATGGAATTCTTATCAAAAATTTCTAAAAATATACAGCATCACCTCTTTAGGGCTATTACCCAAAATAACTTGGTGTATAATACAAGCTGGGAAGATCCACGTATTGACCGTCAGCTGCTGGAGCTAAATGCTAATAGCAAAGTACTAATGCTCACCGGGGCCGGTTGTAACGCGTTGGATTATCTTTTGGATGATGTTCAACAGATTGACGCCGTGGATATCAACCCCGCCCAAAATGCCCTTTTAGAACTCAAAAAAGCATTTTATACAAACGGTAGTTATTCTTTGCTTTGGGATTTTTTAGGTAACGGCCAAACCTACAATCCTAAGAAAACCTACACTAAAACCCTTCGACCTTATTTACCACCTGCTGCCCAAAAATACTGGGATGCCCATATACATAAATTTGCACACCAGCATAACAATAGTGGATTTTATTTCAGTGGCACAGCAGGAAAAGTAGCTCAACTTATTAATTGGCGTATAAAGCAGAAAGGACTCTCCGAATCCATCGAAAAGTTACTGCAATCCCAATCACTAAATGAGCAATCATATTATTTCGATGAAATCGAACCTCAGCTATGGACCCCCTTTTCCAAGTGGCTCGTCCGCCGACATACTTCAATGTCGATGTTGGGCGTACCGGCAACGCAGCGTAAAATGATCGAGCAAAAATACCAACGCGGGATGGAAGAATTTATCCGTCAATCATTAACCCATGTATTTACCCAACTACCCATTTCTGATAACTATTTTTGGCGGATTTATCTAACAGGGTCTTATTCGCCCGACTGTTGTCCCAACTATCTGCGGGAATCAAATTTTAACCAGCTTAGCAACAGTATTAATAAAATTACTACGCATACCTCTTCGCTTTTACAGTTTCTTCGCCACAAATCAACAAATTACTCTCACTTTGTACTGTTAGATCATCAGGATTGGATGGCTTATGTTCAACCTCAAAAACTGGCGCAAGAATGGCGGCAAATTCTCAGTCATGCCCAGTCCGGAGCACGTATTCTATTCCGGTCGGCCGGTAGTAATCTCGACTTTTTACCTAACTTCGTTTGGAACCAAATCTCTTTCAAAACCAAACGTACCCAAAAGCTCCATCAACAAGATCGCGTAGGCACATACGAATCGACACATCTGGCTATTGTAGAATGAACATCTTTAATATCAAAGGTAGCCTCTCACAACAAGAGCGCATGCAAAACTACTATCGACTGCATGCCCATATCTACGATAATACCCGGTGGAGCTTTTTATTTGGACGCGCTTCGCTCGTAGATATGATTCCAAAGTCGATAGCCCCTTCCAACATTCTCGAAATTGGTTGCGGTACAGGTTATATGCTGCGACATCTGCACCAACAATTTTCATCAGCAAAAATTACTGGGATTGATATATCTCCAAATATGCTTGCTGTTGCACAAAAGAATGTATCAGAGATCCATAATATCTCATTGAAAGAACATAAATATGGTCCTGATAATATAGTCAGAGAAAACTATGACCTTATCTTACTTTCCTATTCACTGACGATGATGGAGCCCCATCCCCAAACAATTATTGATCAGCTTACCCATAATCTAACGGGCGACGGTGTTATTGCAGTTGTTGACTTTAATGCAACCCCGTTTTCAGGATTTAAGCACTGGATGCACCTGAATCACGTCCGGTTTTCCGCCGATACGCTACCCTACCTTAGCTCTTCTTTTAGTCCCATCAAATCACAAACAAAACCGGCATACTTTGGACTCTGGACCTACTATCAATTTCTGGGCAGAAAAGTGTAACATTTACCTTTGATTGATGATGAGTTCAAGGATTGCATTTTGTATCTTTATCCGCCTATGAAAAAAATTGAAGAACAGATTTCTGACATAAAAAAAGAACTTAGCGAATCACCCGACAACCCCGACTTGTTAAATGAGCTGGGTATTGGCTACCACATGCTGGGAGAATACAATCAGGCGGTGGAATATTATCAAAAAGCTATCAGCGAGGAGCCCAAAAATTTCAAGTTCCATTTTAACTTGGCCAACACTTTTTACGAACAAAAAAACATCGACAAAGCCGTTAATTATTATCTAAATGCATTAGATATAAAACCAGACTATGTACCAGCGTTAAATAATCTGGCCGATATTTATGAACTGGCCGACGATCAGGAAAAGGCCCGGGAACTTTTCGAGCATATCACTGAAATAAATCCCGATGACCCGCTTGGATATTTCAATCTCGGTAATCATCATTTGAGAAATGATAATACCATAGAAGCTGGCCGATGTTATAAAAAAGCCATCGAGCTCGATCCTGACTTTTATGAAGCATACAATAATATTGGCTTTATGCTCAAGCATTTAGAACAATACGAAGAAGCGATTTCTTATTACGAGCAGTGCCTGGAAATAAAACCAGATTATGAGCCCGCACAAAAAGACTTAGAAGCCTGTAGGCAAGCCCTCCAAAACTCCTGAGCTGGAACAATTTATCGACATAGCGCTATAATGATAACGTCATTTTAAACTAAAACAGACATTATTATGAAAAGTGTTATCAAACTATTTTCGCTGTGTTTTGCCATCTTTTTGATCTCTTCAACAGCTTTTGCCCAAAACCGACCTACACAAAGTACATTTGGGTTAACTGCTTCTATACAGGGTAATCAAACGAATCTGCAAGTACCCATTTGGCTTAATGATAATGTCACTATTGCGCCCGTTTTTGGGATTAATCACCAACAAAATAATTTTACCTCTATAAATTTAGGAGTTGCACCCCGGTTTTATCAGGATGTTGGATCGGACTTCGCTACGTATCTCGGAGCCCGGGGCATTATTCAACGCACTTCTCCTGAAGTGGGGGCCGAAGATTCCGACTTTTTGCTGGGCGCCACAGGCGGCGGTGAATATTTCTTAGGTGAACATTTTAGTTTGGGTGTTGAAGTACAACTCAACTTCTTGATTAACGATAATGGGAATGACCGATTCGGTACAGGAGCCGCTGTTATGGGTACCTATTATTTTTAAGCAATCCTAACGTTTTTCCTCAAAGCCGTCCAGCATAGGACGGCTTTTTTATTTGAGATACATCAAATTTTAGCATAGAATAAGACTACACACTCCAACCATCATGTAACTCATCACTATGGAAAAAGTTATTGGCATCGGCGGTATCTTTTTCAAATCAGAGAACCCCTCAGAACTTGCGGCCTGGTATAAAAAGCATCTTGGCCTGCCCATTGATGAAAGTTACGGCGGCTATACGTTCGACTGGAAAGATGATAATCAGCGCCCATCAAAAGGATATTCTATTTGGAGCCCCTTTCCCAACGATACTGATTATATCGAACCGAGTGAAAAAGATTTCATGTTTAACTTTATTGTGGATGATTTAAGGGCGTTAATAAACCAACTAAAATCAGAGCACGTCCAAATATCCGGTGAAATTGAAGATACCGAATTTGGGCTCTTTGGCTGGATTATCGATCCCGAAGGAAATAAAGTTGAGCTTTGGGAGCCAGCTGATGATCAATAACACAGGCTTTATTAGGTATAACTAAAGAAGCTCAGGGTATTACCTCGGTTAACGAACAACATATCACTATTACAGCTAATGATGGCTTTCCCTTGTCAGCAACAATATTTTTTGCCAAAAATAAAAACGCTGACAAAACGATCGTCATAGCCTCGGCCCTCGGCGTACCCCGTTACATCTACTTCAAACTGGCCACCTTTCTGGCTAATAGTGGTTACAACGTTCTTACCTTTGACTATCGCGGCATTTATGAATCTCAAAGCCAAAACATTTCAGGCTCTGATATTCAAATGGATGACTGGGGATCCTTTGATATTGATGCCGCCCTGCAATGGTCATTAGGTCATTGGCATCCGGATGAACTGATATATCTGGGTCACAGCTGCGGCGGACAACTACTTGGGTTAGCAAATCATGCTCCTAAAATTGATAAAGCTATTTTTGTAGCCTCTCAATCTGGCTTCTGGAAACTCTGGGCGTTCCCTCAAAACATCGGTGTTTGGTGCGTGTGGCAAATAATCCCGCTTATAGCAAATTGGGGCAATGACTTCCCTGCCCGGGCACTGGGTCTTTCCTCTACCAATATTCCCGCAGGCGTGGCTAAACAGTGGGCACGATGGGGAAAGTCTGAAAATTATTTATGGGATTTTATTGCCAAAAAAGATCGACAACGATATAGAAAACTGAGCTTCCCGTTGTTTGCATTGGGGTTTAGCGATGATCGTTATTTTGGTCCACCCAAAGCGGTAAAGAAACTACTTGAATACTATCCCGCAACCCAACAACTTTTGCATATTTGCACCCCTGAAGATTATGGACAAAAACATATCGGACATTTTAATTTTCTAAAACAAGAGTTCAAAAACACCCTCTGGCAAGAACTTATCCAATGGATAGAAAATGATCATTTTTCCTATTAAAACTATTTATAAAACGCTTGCATACCCTTATCTTAATCAACTTTAGTTATCGTCCTATTTTTACAAATCAACAGGTACTGTTATGCAATTTTTTAGCCGAAAATTAATTAAGCCAGAAGATCTCAACGCCCATGGCACCCTATTCGGGGGATCCGTACTGAGCTGGGTAGATGAAGAATCAGCTATTTTTGTCACCTGTCAACTCGACAAGGGAAATATTGTGACTAAATATATGTCCGAAATCGACTTTGTAAGCTCGGCGGGACTTGGAGACATCATTGAAATTGGCATGGAAACAGTCAAATTTGGGACTACTTCTATTACAGTTCGTTGTGTAGTACGCCAGAAGTTCACCAAAGAAACCATTATTAAAATTGATAAAATTGTATTTGTTCACATGGTTGATGGCAAACCAACCCCCCACGGCGTTACTGAACCGCAAAACGAATAAAAAACAGAATATGAGAATCTCATCATATTTCCGTTTATTCCCATTCGTTTTATGACCTTTGATAAAATTCTACAGAACATACTTGCAGAACCTGGTAAAAAAATCATATAAGTCTTACAAATATCATGAACTACCAATTTATTAACCCCAAGAAGATAACAGAGATGCTTTTCGATGATTCACAATACGTTATCGAATTTTGCGAAGCCGGGGTTACCTCATTTAATGAATTTATTGAAAATTATCGCCTTCATCTGCTTGGTCGTAATATGGAAGAACTCCGTAAAGCCGGTCACAAAATTAAGCCTGGTGCTCAAATGATGGGTGCAGATGAAGTAGTAGATGAATATGAACACGCCAAGACATTATTGAATAATAACGCTGAAGAAGGTCAGCTGGAAGCCTCCGTTGACAAAATGGAGGGAATTTGCTCAACCATCAAAGAGGAATTAACAAAGCTTGCTGATAATCAAAATTAATATCAGCATTTGTATCTTATAAACGAATTTTCATCAAACATTTAGCATAGTGAGCATTTTAGTTACGGGCGGAGCCGGATTTATCGGCAGCCATACGGTTGTAGAATTACTGGAAGATGACCAAGAGGTTATCGTTGTTGACAACCTTAGCAATAGCAAAAAGGAGGCCTTAAATCGTGTTGAAGAAATAACAAATAAGTCGCTCACTTTTTATAAGACAGATCTTATTAACAAAGATGGGTTAGATGAAATTTTTAGCAAACATGATGTTGATTCAGTGATCCATTTTGCCGGTTATAAAGCCGTTGGGGAATCGGTTGAAAAGCCTCTGATGTACTATCACAATAACATAACCGGCACTATTTATCTCTGTGAAGTAATGCAGAAGCACGGCGTCAAAAACATCGTATTCAGCTCTTCTTCCACCGTATATGGCGACCCCGATGAGGTTCCGGTCAAAGAACACTTTCCCGTTTCTGCCACCAATCCATACGGACGTACCAAACTGTTTATTGAAGAAATTTTGCGCGATCTCAACACGGCTGATGACTCCTGGAATGTGAGCCTGCTCCGCTACTTTAATCCTGTAGGAGCCCATCCCAGCGGTAAAATTGGCGAAGATCCCAACGACATTCCTAACAACCTAATGCCCTACATTACGCAAGTAGCCGTAGGTAAATTAGAAAAGCTTTCAGTTTTCGGGGATGATTATCCCACCCCAGACGGAACCGGAGTCAGAGATTATATTCACGTTGTGGATTTGGCCAAAGGGCATCTGAGTGCATTGAAAAAGCTCGAAGAAAATCCCGGTGTGGTTACCTATAATCTGGGGACGGGCACGGGCTACAGCGTCCTCGATGTTGTAAAAGCATTTGAAAAGGCATCCGGCAGAGACATCCCTTACGAAATCACAGATCGTCGGGCTGGCGATATCGCTATTAACTTCGCCGATCCTTCGAAAGCTGAAAACGAATTAGGCTGGAAAGCCGAATTTGATCTCGAAGATATGTGTCGCGATTCCTGGAACTGGCAATCGAAAAATCCGGAGGGATATTAATTAGGAGTCAAAATCCCGTTTTACCGCTAAAAACACGACATGGTAGTTAACGGTTATATCACCTTCCGTCGAATTATCCCAGTGATCCACTAAGAGTTGTCGCTCATCCGAGGTTAGGTGTCGACCCTTTATCTGGGTCCCCATCCCCAATTGTTTGAGTTCCTCAAAAAAATCGTCCGCGCTTTCATACGTCTGGGTAATGGTATCCTCGTAATAATCCACCTGGGCCGGTCCTACCGACATTTTAATGACCATCTCCTCCACATCAGGCAACTCGTTACCCGTAAATGGCAACCCTAATTCCTGACAATGCTTTTTCCACTGGGGAAAACTTTCATTTCCAGGGAAAGAGGCCAACAGCAATCCGCCTGGTTTAATAATCTCCAACCACTTTGCCAACGTTTGCGCTGGATCTTTAAACCAATGTGCAGCAAATCCACTCACCGTCATAGCATAATGGGGATCCTCAAATTCGGGCACCTCCTCGACATCTGAGACCGAAAATGATAGGTTTTCATTGCCAGAAAAGGTATCCTTACAGAAATCAATCATTTCCAGCGATAAGTCATAGGCCTCAATTTTTCTATCCGGATACAATTCCGCAATGCCCTCAGTTACAAACCCAGTACCCACTCCCAACTCTGCGATAGGACCTGATGGAATGATATCTCTCCACGGTTGTAACGAAGCAATAAGACGATCCGCTACTTCGCGCTGAACTTCAGCATGTTCATCATAAAACAATGTATCTTGACCAAAAGATTGAGCAATATGTTCTTTGATACTACTCCACTCAACAATATCCTGTTCACTCATCAAAAAAACTTCTGTAACAAAACTTTATTCAAATTATTCTTCTGCTGCCATTTCACCTACCGGAGTCTGCCATGTAGAATCAGTCTCAAAAGTGCGAAGCATCGATCGGAATTGTCGTACAAAACGACGTTTATCATATTTAGGTGCGAACTGAGCAAATTCAAGCATAAAAAGACGATTCGTTTTATCATCATACACCGTGAAATTTACAAATGGACCAGCCATCGCATCATTGGTCATCGTCCAAATGCCTAACGTTTCAAAAGCAAGCTTATCATTAAACATAAACTGTTCGGTTTCATGGGGACGATTATGAGCTGTAGTAACATAAGAACTGTCGCGCGATCCCCGGATCCACTGCTTGGTTAACGAATCTCTTTTAGCATTAATCCAATCCTCGTCAATCTGGCTTGCATCATCTACTTTTTTCCACCACATCCAAAACCAACGGTCGTTTTCAGGCAGCGGACGACGCATCGTCATAAAATGCTGTTCTTCTCCATTTTCTGAGTACGTTGTATCAATATTTTTAATCCAGTCATGCTGAATACGAATTTTCCAACCCTCTTCCTGCCAAATACTATCCGCCAAGGCCACCTGTTCACCTCGATCATAGATTTCTTCGGTATAGCGGTTCAACTCCTTGTTAATTAAATTATCCGTCAGCGTTTCTTCGGAATTTCGTATTTGCTGAGCTAATGTGGAATCGGATTGTCCCGATAAAAGCATAACCCACTGATTGCGGTACCAGTGATCCTTCAACGGAAAGGCAAACGCTTCACCCTCCCGAACTTGCTGTTCAATTTCATCATTAAGGAGCGCACGTACCAGTTCCCCTGTATTAGTACTGTCATTTATTGGAGCAGCGACAATAAGATTTCGATATCGTTTATAATGCTCCAACTGTTCATTAGTCGTAAAATCCTGGAATCGAAGGTCAAAACGCGGGGGTTTTCCGGGTATCGTTTGAATCCACCCACCAAATGTTTCCCGAAGAGCTTCCGCTGTTTCACTCTCAAACTGCGTAGAGTCCATCAACACCACCACTTCTCCAAAGCTTCCCCGGGCTTCTTGACGATAATCGCCCTCACAACCAACCCAAACGCCTATTAGCAGGATAAATACAGATATTTTAAATACTGATTTCATAGCCTCAATAATGATATTAAATATTACTCTTTACCATACTTCAACCTTCTAACAAATGCAAACACCTCATCTTTCCATCCCTTCTCAGGGTAATGACTTCGGATGGTATCAATAAGTGCACTTCCCACAATAAAGCCATCCATATCTGCTGCTATACGCTGTGCATCTTCATAGGATTTAATGCCAAACCCAACCATTTTGGGGTTACGGGTCACATTTTTTTGTACGCGATTAATAAAGCGTTCTACTGACTTTGCCACTTCATCTCCTTCACGAGCACCTGTAACGCCCGTAACCGACACGCAGTATACAAAACCCTGTGATTCCTCATCAATCTTGCGCATTCGTTTATCAGACGTATTCGGAGCCACCAGATAAATAATTGGCAACCCATTGTTAGCCGCTTCTTCTTTCAGAATTCCTGATTCTTCTATGGGGATATCCGGAATAATCAGTCCATCAACTCCGGCTTCAGCTGCATCTTCACAAAATGCTTTTGCGCCATACCGCAACACCGGGTTAATGTAGCCCATCAAAATAATGGGAATCTGAGACTTTTCCCGCACCTGCTCTACAATGTGCAGGATTTTCTTCATCGTAATACCCTGCTCGATAGCTACATTGCTGGAGTATTGAATGGTTGGTCCATCCGCCAATGGATCGCTAAACGGCATCCCCAACTCGACCATATCTACTCCATTTTCTTCGAAGCCTAAAATAAGATCAACTGTTGCTTCAAGATCAGGATAGCCAGCCGTTAAAAACAGGCTCATGATCTTTTCGGAGCCATCATGACGTTCAAAAAGTTGCGTTACTCTATTTTCTGTCTGAATCATTGAGTCCTTGATTTAATAGAACGCGAATTATATGGATTCTACTGATTTTCGCAGATTTAACATTATATCAGTAGTCATCCACAATAATCACGTTATCGATGTTCTAAAGATTTTTTGAAATAGTGGTCATATCTTTGTCTCCGCGACCGGAGCAATTAAGCACAACAATCTCATCTTTCGATGTTTTGGGCATCAGCTCATCTAAATACGCAACTGCATGAGCCGTTTCGAGTGCAGGAATAATGCCTTCGGTTTCGGAAAGAAGCTTCACTCCTTCCATCGCTTGACCATCGGTAATTGCTTTGTAGTTCACTCGCTTTGTTTTATGAAGATACGAGTGCTCGGGACCAATGCCCGGATAATCAAGTCCGGCAGAGATAGAGTGTGCCAGCTGGATTTGCCCCTCGGAATTATGTAGTAAATAGCTCATAGATCCATGCAGCACACCGGGTTGACCTATGGTAAGCGTTGCTGCTGTTTGATCAGTATTAGCACCTAATCCAGCGGCTTCGAGTCCATACATTTGTACCGACTCATCTTCAATAAAAGGATAGAAAATCCCAATGGCGTTGGAACCGCCCCCCACACAAGCCAACAAATAATCGGGAATTTCTCGTCCCTCGGCTTCGGCTAACTGACTACGTGTTTCATCACCTATCACACGATGAAAATTACGCACCATCTTGGGATAGGGATGCGGCCCCACAACCGAACCGATAATATAAAAGGTATCCTCAACATTGGTCACCCAATCGCGAATTGCTTCGTTGGTAGCATCCTTCAAAGTTTGTGAGCCACTGGTAACGGGACGTACTTCCGTACCCAACAAACGCATGCGTTCAACGTTCAGCTTCTGGCGCTCCATATCTTCAGCGCCCATATACACAATACAATCAACGCCAAACTTTGCACAAGCTGTTGCCGTGGCTACCCCATGCTGTCCGGCCCCTGTCTCTGCAATAATGCGATTCTTACCCATACGCTGGGCCAGCAAAATCTGTCCAATAGCGTTATTTATCTTGTGCGCTCCAGTATGGCACAAATCCTCACGCTTAAGGTAAATCTTGGCCTTTCCATAATGATCGGTAAGCCGATTAGCGTACGTAAGCTTTGTAGGACGTCCCACATATTCATTGAGCAGCTGGCGATACTCCTTCTGGAAACTCACGTCATTCCAAGCTTGCTCATAGGCTTCTTCCAGCTCTTCTAAAACGGGAATTAAAATCTCCGGGACAAATTTGCCCCCAAATTCGCCGTAATATCCTTCCTTTGTCGGTAAATCGTATTTCATAATCAAATTTTGTCTAATAGATCCTGAAACAAGTTCAGGATGACACTTGGTGTTAAATTTCTAATCTCACTAAATACTCATTACTACAAATCACCAACCTCTTGCTTTTCCCAGATATCGCGCATCTCTTCCATAAACGCATCCACCTTATCGAAATCTTTTACTCCAGGATATGACTCCAACCCACTGGAAATATCCACTGCATACGGATGTACTTGCCTACAGGCCTGCCGGATATTATCAACATTTAGTCCACCCGCCAGAAAATATGGTACACCCTGTGCCACTTTATCTAACATAGACCAATCAAAAGATTGTCCGGTACCGCCCCATTTCCCATCTACTTTCGTATCAAAAAGCAAGTATTCAACATGATTCAGGAACGGTTCGATTCGCTTGTTCAGATCTGAGGCAGTGTCTTCCTCCTCAACGTGGATAGCTTTAATTACTGGCTTCTCCACCAGCGAACAGTAATCAGGATTTTCATCACCATGCAGCTGTACAAAGTCTATGCCCGTCTGACGAGCAATCATATTCACATCATCAAGAGGCTGATTTACGAAAACACCTACACAATCCGGTCCATGTAGCCAGTTAATCATTGCTCCCGCCTTAGCCGGGGTTACATAACGGGGACTATCTTCATAAAAGACAAATCCCATATAATGCGCTAAGGCTCCCGATACAAATCGGGCATCTTCCAGCGAAGTAATTCCACAAATTTTTACTTTGGTACGTTCTTCCGGATCTGCAAACATTTATTCAGCTATTTCTTCTTTAATTAATTTCTGTAATTCCATTTTCATATTCTTAACTGCTTTACCAGGATCAGACTGGCACATGAAGTGCTCCCCGATCAGGGCTGCATGAATTCCTTCATCAAAAAGCAGCTTCAAATCATCGGAGCTACTCAGCCCACTTTCGGAAACAAGCACCGTATCTTCAGGAGCTTTATGCAACAACTCAATACCACGGTGCAAATCAACTTCGAATGATCGTAAATCCCGATTATTTACCCCCAGAATATCAATATGTTCAAAGGTAATGTATTCAATATCCTCTTCCGAATAACATTCCACAAGCGCCTGCAAACCAAACTCCTTTGTTGCGTGCAATAGTTCATTAAGCTGACTCCCCTCCGTAATTGTAGCAATCAACAACACCGCATCGGCACCATATGCCTTAGCCTCTTTTACCTGGTAAGGATCAACAATAAAATCCTTGCGCAACAAGGGAATAGAAACTTCTTTAGAGGCTATTTCTAAATAATCAAGACTCCCTTTGAATGCCGGCTCATCCGTCAATACCGAAATAGCTGAAGCACCGCCTTCTTCGTATTGCCCTGCTATTTTCCGGGGATCAAAATCAGGACGAATCAATCCTTTCGAAGGAGAAGCTTTTTTAATTTCTGCTATTACAGCTACATCACTATCAAGCTGCAATGCTTCGGAAAAATCTCGTGGAGTCTGCTCAAACAGCTCCATATCTTCCAGATCTTTAAAGCTCACTTTACGCTTTCGCTTTTTAAGATCAATTTTTGTCTGTTCAACTATTTCATCTAAAATATTTGGCATCGTACTTCCTTATTTTGCAATATCATTTGAAGCTTCAACATACTTGTTCAGCGCTTCTTTCGCTTTGCCAGATTTCAGGCTTTCTACCGCCAACTTGCGTGCTTCAGTCAAATGGTCAACTTTGCCCGAGGCATGAATACCGAACGTAGCATTTAACAAAATGACATCCCGCTGGGCTTGCGTGGAGTTATTATCCAGAATAGAACGAATAATATTCGCATTGTATTTAGCATCTCCCCCCTGTAGTGATTCTAAATCTGTCCATTCAAAATCCAACGACCTGGGATCGAAAGTTGTCGATTCCTTCACCATGTTGTGATTAAGCTCATATATCTCCGATTGAGCAGCCAGACTCACCTCATCCAACCCATCATGAGCATTTACCGTGTAAGCAAACTCTGTATCTAAATTCGCAAGGATATGAGCAATTTCTCTGGCCACAGCCCTGCTGTAAGCACCAATCATCTGACGCTTCACCCCGGCTGGATTTAACAACGGTCCAAGGATATTAAAAAAGGTTCGAATGCCCATCGTACGTCGAGCCGGCATTACGTGCTTCATAGCCGGATGAAAATTAGGTGCAAACATGAAAACAAGTCCCGCTTCTTCAAAAACCCGCTCTACCTGTCTTTTATCTAGATCTATCACTGCCCCTAACTCTTCCAGAACATCAGCACTACCACTCTTACTGGATACACTTCGGTTGCCGTGCTTAAGAACGGGCACCTCTGCACCGGCTACCACAAACATTGAAGCCGTTGAAATATTGAACGTTCCCGAGCTATCTCCCCCGGTACCACAGAGGTCGACAGCTCCATCCACATCAACTTCTGGTTTTACGGCAGCATCACGCATCACACGAACAAACGCAGTAAGTTCTGCTGTGGTTTCACCTTTCGTTCGCATAGCCGTAAGAAAAGCAGCAACTTGCTCGTTGGGCACTTCTCCACTAATGATTCTCTGCAGTGCACTTTCCGCCTCATTTCCATTGAGGTCTTCCCGACGAACTAACTTATCTAATATTGAACTAAATTCTATAACCTTATGCATTACAAATATTTATAAATTTTACCTTAAGTACAGTTTTACACTATTCAGCTATTTTGTATTCCAATTCAAGCCAATTTTTTACAAGATTTGGTCCCTCTTTTGTGAGAATACTTTCGGGATGAAATTGAATACCTTCAAGGGGATATTTACGATGCCGTAATCCCATAATCACATTGTCATCACTGCGCGCAGAAACCTCTAATTCATTAGGTATGTGGTCAGGATCCAAAATCAACGAATGATATCGCGTAGCAATAAAATCATCGGGGATGTTTTGAAATACTGATTTCCCATCGTGTTTAATCAGAGATGTTTTTCCATGCATCAATTTTGGGGCATGAATTATTTTTCCACCAAATACTTCACCGATGGCCTGATGACCAAGGCATACGCCTAAAATAGGTGTGTAGGCCCCCAACTCTTTAATGACCGGCTCAGTAATGCCGGCGTCAACGGGACGGCCTGGACCTGGCGATATAAGTATTTTATCGGGACCTAATTCCTTCACCTCATCCACCGTGAGCTCATCATTGCGGACTACTTTATAGTCATCAGTAAACTCCGCAACAATATGTACCAAGTTATAAGTAAAAGAATCGTAATTGTCGATTATTAAAATCATGGCTAATTCAATTGTTGCACAGAGTTACGCAAAGAAAACACGAAGATTCACAAAGGGTCTCCTTGTAAATCTTTGAGATACTCTGTGATTCTTTGTGTTATAATAGTTAACTCGTAAAATCATATGTTTTAAATAAGCCAGTGGCCTCACGTACCGGCTCCATCACTTCCTCGGCACGTTCGCGGGCTTTCTTCCCTCCTTCTCTAAGGATGTCACGAACAGTATCCAAGTCCTGCGACAGCTCTTTTCGCCGTTCTCTGGCTTCCGCAAAATACTCTTCAATCATACCCAATAACTCATTCTTTGCATGCCCATAACCGTATCCACCCGCCCGATACTTCTCGGCGATCTCATTCTTCTTCTCTTCATCCGCAAAAAGTTTAATCAATGCAAATACATTACAACTTTCCGGATCTTTAGGTTCATCCAACGGTGTAGAATCGGTCTGGATTGACATTACCTTCTTCTTCAACTCTTTCCCTTCATCAAAAATGCCAATAGTATTTCCATAGGACTTGCTCATCTTCTGTCCGTCGACCCCAGGCACAACCGCCACCGATTCCAAAATATGTGGTTCAGGTAACTTTAGGTATTCATCCCCATAATTATGATTAAATTTGCCAGCTAAATCGCGACAAATTTCAATATTCTGTTTCTGATCCTGCCCTACGGGAACCAAATCGGCATTATACATCAGGATATCAGCGGCCTGCAAAATCGGATAAGTAAACAACCCTATATTGGGATTCAATCCCTGGGCAACTTTATCCTTATACGCCACGCCCTTCTCCATCAAACTTACAGGACAAAACGTGCCTAAAATCCAAGCTAATTCCGCGTGTTGGGGCACATCACTCTGGGCAAAAAACGTGGCTTTATTGGGATCTAACCCCAGTGCCAGGTAATCGAGCGCTACATCAATAGTATTCTGGTAAATTTCTTCACCGTCGTTAATAGAAGTTAATGAGTGGTAGTTCGCTATAAAGTAAAAAGCGTCGCCTTCCTCCTGCATCTGGATATGCTGACGCAAAGCTCCAAAATAGTTACCCAGATGAAGTTTTCCTGACGATTGTATGCCTGATAATATTGTTTTCATTGGTTCAAGTTGTTCTAATTCAATTATTAATCAATTTAAGATTCCGTGTCATCTTGAATTCATTTCAGGATCTATCAACTTTATTCTTTGATGTACTAAAATAAGTTCAGCATGACACTGCCTTTTTTCTTTACTCTTATCTATATAATCAATCTCCCTAAATCCCTCTTCTCCAAAAGGGATTTCAAAACGTTAATCCTTAGAGTTTCTCCTTGGAAAAGGAGGTCAGGAGGATTGAACTTAAAACATCAATATTTTTTGTATTCAATTATCATCCGTTATCGACAGCGCTACGCTAAGTGCTTCAACCAGCGCACCGGCCTTGTTTTGTGTTTCTACATATTCTTTTTCTGGATCACTGTCGGCCACAATGCCGGCCCCAGCCTGAATATACACTTTTGAATCCGTGACAAGCATCGTGCGAATCACAATGCAGGTATCCATATTGCCAGAAAAATCGAAGTAGCCAACAGCCCCTGCATATGGACCACGCTTGGTTGGTTCCAACTCATCAATAATTTCCATGGCACGAATTTTAGGCGCCCCGCTGACCGTTCCTGCCGGAAAACAATATTTGAGTGCATCTACTGCTGTTTTATCCTCAGCCAGTTTTCCTTTTACGTCCGAGACGATGTGCATTACATGCGAATACCGTTCAATCACCTGCTCGCGAACAGGCTTAACTGTGGCTGGCTTACAGACACGCGACAAATCATTACGACCCAAATCAACCAGCATCACGTGCTCAGCAATCTCCTTGGGATCATTTTTAAGATCCTCTTCCAGCTCCAAATCCTCTTCCGGAGTTTCCCCACGGGGACGAGTCCCCGCAATGGGTAGTAATTGTGCCGTTTCATCCTGAGCACGTACCAACACTTCCGGAGACGAACCAACGAGCCCAAAATCATCGAAATCAAGAAAAAATAAATACGGCGACGGATTAACCATCCGCAAGGCACGGTATAACATAAAACGATCTCCGCTGAAATCTGTTTCAAATCGCTGCGATAAGACCACCTGGAAAATATCACCCTCGTAAATATACTCCTTTGCTTTTTGGACCATTGCCTCAAACTCAGGCTGGTCAATATTGCTGGACAACTTATCCGGCTCAATAGAAAATGAATCAGTCGATCGTTCCGGCCGATATACCAACTCTTCCATGTCGTCCAATCGTTGCTGAGCCTCATCAAAAAGCTTTGCAGGTGAGGAATTGTTATCCGTAAACACTGTTTTGATGATGATTACCTGCTGTTTCACATGATCAAAGGCATACACTTCATCATAAAACGCCCAAATAGCCTCCGGGATATTAAGATCATCTTCCGGAGCATCCTCCAGTTGCTCCACTTCCCGAACGGTATCATAAGAAGAAAACCCAACAGCTCCACCCGTCAACCGCGGCAAATTGGGAATTTCAGGCTCACTGTGCTGCGTCGTCAACCGTTTCAGTGCATCGAAATAAGATTCTTCAAGATTCTGTGTCCTTCCTTCTGATTCCAGCGTTACTGCTTCTCCATCATATTGTAGCACTTGATATGGATTACGACCCAGAAAAGAATACCGGGCCACCTGTTCTCCCCCTTCCACTGATTCCAGCAAAAAAGGATAACGAGCTTCTTTTCGGAGTGACAGAAACAATGAAACCGGAGTTAAAACATCGGCCATGAGCCGACGATACACCGGTACTGCCGTATAATTCTTTGTTAATTTTTTAAAGTCTTCTAAATCCATTTACCGTCGTTTAAGATCCTGAAACAAGTTCAGGATGACATTATATCTTCAATAACTATTTTAAAACAAAAAAGCCCACTCCAGTTTCCTGCAGTGGGCTCTCAATAATTCTTTGGATCAATTCAGCTTATAAAAATGCCACTGCCTGTGTATGTTGCTTCACAGGCCAGCACCAATTGATATTTTTATGAGCTGATTTTTTCATAACGGAGTGAAGATAGTATCCGACAAGGCGAAAATCAACAAGTTTATTTGGTTGATTAAACATCAACCATGATTAGTTTAATCCTAATTTGCTCCTTCTTCCAAATAAGAGTCATCTCCAAAAGCTTCTTTCCAAAAAAAGTACGCTCCAAAGAAAATGCCTTTCAGAATAAACACAGAAAAGACGATCATTAGCCCTACCTCCTGAAATAAAAGAATCAGTATTCCATACACGATAAAAAGTGACAGCTTCCCTTTATATCTTCGGATTGATTGCTTATCGAAACTGGGCATCTTGTCGAATGGAATAGTGCTTACCATTAAAAAGGACAGTAAGACAATTAAGGGTATTAATATAGTATTGATTCCATATTCGAAACCTCCGAAGAGTTCAAGTTGGTTATAGAAGGTCAAATAAAATGCCGCTATCATAATGGCTTGGCCGGGAATGGGCAGCCCTTTAAAGAAATCCTCCCTGCTTTCCTGCACATCAACATTATAGCGGGCAAGACGAACAGCTCCACAAAGTGGCGGCAAGGCACTTAAAATGATCCCAACAAAAGGAAGTTCTTCTAACCCAAATGAATACAGCAGAAAACCCGGGGCTACACCAAATGAGACGACATCGCTAATAGAATCGAGCTCGATACCAAATTGACTGGTGGCATTGGAAAGGCGTGCCATAAATCCATCCAGCGCATCAAATAATCCCGCAAAAACGATAAGCCAGGCTCCAAAGAAAAGGCGTCCTTCAGCAATACTAATGATCGCCAGAAATCCACAAAAGAGATTCATCAGCGTAAAAAAGCTGGGGATTACAGTTCGTGGAATTTGTCGACGGTTATCCCTATTCTTTTTTTTGCGTTTTCTACGGCGGCGAAACTTCTTCCATTTTTGAATTGGGTATTTCATCTTTATGCGTTAATAGTCGCTAAAATTGTTTTTCCAGCCACAGCTTTTTCCCCTTCGGATACATTAATTTCAACTTCTGGCGGAACAAGTATATCCATTCTGGAACCGAACTTCATCATCCCAAACCGTTTTCCGGCTTCCAGCTGATCTCCTTTCTCAATATGATATACAATACGTCGAGCTAAAAGACCGGTGATTTGTCTAAAAAATATTTTTGTCTCTGAAGGATGTTTTACACCAAAATCAGCACGCTCGTTGAGCTCTGAGGCCCGATGATCATAGGCCGCCAAGAATATGCCGGGTTCATATTCCAGATATTCCAACGTACCACTTATAGGTATACGATTTACGTGTACATTTAGTGGAGATAGAAAAATACTTATCTGCGTGGCAGGCCCATTTATATATCGTTCTTCTTCTACCTCTTTTATTTGAACGACCTTTCCATCAGCCGGAGATAATATGTAATTATCGCCCTTTGTAATTTCTCTATCAGGATCACGAAAAAAGTAGAGTATAAATGCCACAAGCAAAACCATGGCACCATAAAGTACATATGATGACCAATGGGGTCCCACAAAATATTTTGTTAATCCACTTACAATAAGTGCAAAAATGATAGTTACGAATATTGTAGCATATCCGTCGCGTGCAAACATAGGTATATATTTAATTAGCCGAACTGTCGTAGAATGTCATTAAAGGTAACAAAAATAAAGAGTGCAATGATAAGCAAAAAGCCAATTTGCTGCAGTGCCATCCGAACTTTAGGAGAAGGCTCACGGCGGGTAATCCCCTCATAAATCAAGAACATAAGATGCCCTCCATCTAAAACAGGAATTGGTAAAATATTCATAATCGCCAAAGTAATACTTAAGAAGGCCGTAATTCTCCAAAATCCAACAGCTCCTCCTGCATCCGTAGCTTCTTTGGTTACATTGGCAATGGCTACAGGTCCGCCTAAATTATCACGAACCGATATATCACCGGAAAACATTTTACTAAAGCCCCCAATTATACCCGTAACCGTTTCATTCGTCCGATCAACGCCAACATCCAGCGATGCTAAGAGACCATAATTAAATTGTTCAACTTCAAATACTTCTTCTGAGGGGGCATAAATTCCTAATCGGTTTTGAGAATCCGGCTGAATGGTAAAGTCCAACAGCTCTCCATCACGATTAATAACTAATGAAACTGAATCTTGGGCAGTAGAAATTTGCTCTACCAAATGAGCCCAGTGCGAAACTGACTGACCGTTTATTTTTGTGATCATATCACCCGCTTGTAGCCCAGCCTCTTCTGCGGGACTTCCGCCAGCCACTTGGCTTATTTTGCTTGGCAATATGTTGACAAGCGTTATTAATCCCTGTTGGCCAATTTCATCGAGCAAGCTATCAGCAACGGTAACCGTCTGTTGCCTTCCATCGCGAAGAACCGTATAGCTCAGAGAAGAAGCCATCATTTTATTGGGCGCAAATAAATCCTGAAAATACGGGACTTCTTCTCCATTCACCCCCACAAGTTTATCCCCCGTTTGAAATCCGGCCTGTGCAGCTATTGAGTTTTCTGTAACATAGATGCTATCAACACTGTCCAGCTTAACTTTCGTATCACCATTAGAAAATGCTAAACCCGCGTAAATAAGCACGCCTAAAATCATATTAAAGATCACTCCGGCGGTAATAACAATTATGCGCTGCCAGACGGGTTTACTCCGATACTCCCACGGCTTGGGTTCCTCATCAAGATAATCGTCGTCCATACTTTCGTCGATCATCCCCGAAATTTTAACGTATCCGCCTAACGGAGTAGCACCAATACAATAATCGGTCTCTCCTTTCTGAAACCCCCAAATTCGAGGTGGAAAGCCAAGAGAAAACCGTTCGACACGCATGCAAAAAAGTTTCGCCGCTAAAAAGTGCCCCAACTCATGAAAAAATACCAGTATTAACAGAGCTGCAGCAAAAATTCCCAGCGTTGACAGTAAACTTATAATCCATTCCATGAAGCAAAAAAGTACTTAAATAGTTAATGCCAGCTTTCTGGCTCGTTGGTCTATATTTTTCAGTGATTCTAACGTAACAGATTCAGAATTATTTAATTGTTCTAAACACGATTCTATAACCTTAGGAATCTCAATATACGTAATTTCTTCTTTTAGAAAGCGAGCAACAGCCACTTCATTAGCCGCATTTAAAATAGCTGGGGCTAAACCTCCTTCTTTAATGGCCTCAATAGCTAAACGTAAGCAGGGAAAACGATCATAATCAACCGGTTCAAAATTGAGATCAAAAGCTGATTGCCAATCTAATCGTGGGGCATCAAGAGTAATTCTATCGGGATATGTTAGTGCATATAAAATAGGCACTTTCATTGTTGGCGGGCCTAATTGTGCTTTACTGGATCCATCAGTAAAAGTAATAACCGAATGAATAATACTTTGGGGATGAACAACCGGCTCAATTTTCTCCAGTGGAATATCAAAAAGCCAGTGGGCTTCAATAATTTCAAGTCCCTTGTTCATCATCGTGGCCGAATCGATGGTAATTTTGGCCCCCATCGACCAATTGGGATGATCCAGGGCATCCTCAACTGTAATCTCCTTCATCTGTTCTTTCGTCCATGAACGAAACGGACCGCCACTGGCGGTAATAATTAATTGTTCTATTTGATCGACAGATTCGCCCACCAAACACTGCAACATGGCACTATGTTCAGAATCCACCGGGATAAGCTGTTCTCGATTATCACCCAATAATTCGTTGATTAACGCTCCGCCAACGACAAGAGATTCTTTATTTGCCAATGCTACTTTTTTACCCGCTTTGATAGCCTCAACCGTAGGATCAAATCCCGAGTAGCCTACTAAACTATTCAAAATCACATCAGCGTCATTAAGGGTAGCCAGTTGTAACAGTGCATCACTGCCGACCAGTAATTCAGTTTCATCAGGCAGTTCATCTTTGAACCTATCTACATATTTTTCTGATCCGATAAGAGCATATTCTGGGACAAATTCCTGCGCCTGCCTCAACAGTTTTTCCCAACTGCTGTTGCAACTGATAGCCAATACACGAAACCGATCAGGATGTGCCCTGACAATATCTAACGCTTGCTCACCGATAGAACCGGTGGAACCCAATATGACAATATTCTTTTGTTTCAAAAGCGGCAATTCAGTTCAAAAATAGCTCTGAAGATAGATAAAATGAGATAGAACTCAGAATGATTTTCGAAGTCGTTTTGATCGCTCTAATATCCGACTTCTTTCGCCATTTTATACATCAAAGCATGTGCTAACACCGTTTCTTTGAGCGTTGGAGCATATCCCCCCGAAAGTAATAAAACCAATGGTAAATGTTCGCCAACAACTTTTTCAATTACGATTCGATCGCGCTGTTTTAATCCATTTAGTGATAACGACAAGCGACCATAATGGTCTGTTTCAAGAGGATCAATACCTCCCAGATAAAATACCAAATCGGGCGAAAAATCTTGAAAAATTTTATCCAGTGCATCGCCAAGGATTTGCAGGTATTTTTTATCTCCTGTTTCATCCGGCAACCCAATATCAAGCGTAGAAGGTGGTTTCTTAAATGGATAATTCTTTTCGCCATGCAGCGAAAACGTATAGACATCCGCGTTATCCTTAAAAATTTCTGCCGTTCCATTTCCTTGATGGACATCACAGTCAATCACTAAAATTTTCTTTGCCCACATCGACTGCTGCAACACATGGATAGCTACGGCTACATCATTAAACACACAAAATCCTTCCCCGAAATCAGGCATGGCATGATGCGTTCCTCCCGCTAAGTTTCCGGCAATCCCATCTTCTAAAGCCATAATCGCTGCGTTAATGGTACCTTGTACTGCCAGACGCGAACGAATAGCCAACCGTTTTGACCATGGAAGGCCCAACCGCCGTAACTTTTTGTCTCCCAAAGCCCCATTCATAATTCCATTGGCATAAGCTGAGCTGTGTACCATCTGCAAGTTTACCATATCAACCATGGAGGGAGCTATTACATCAGCTGCATTTAGAATATTCTGCTCCAGCAAATAACGATGTAATCCCGTAAACTTCTTCATCGGGAAAATATGATCCTCTGGGATAGGCGCATAATATCCGGGAGCATAAGAGACTCTCACAGTATACCGTAACTTTATTTTTGAATTGATATTAAGGCCATCATCCGCCCACTATTCTTCCCTTCCCTTCGAAAGGAATAGAACTTACCAGCATCATCAATAGTACACTCCGGTCGTATTTCTATCTTGTGTTTGGAAATCCCAGCACTTGTCAGTTGATCTTTTATAAAAGCCTTTAAATCGATGTGTGGCTTTTCAAAATTTGTAGCATCAACAAATCGATCAGGAAATTGTTCGGCAACCTCTATTCCTACCTCAAAGTTTGTTTGTGATATACATGGACTTACAAAAGCTTTTAAATGCTTAGTTTCTCCGCCCTGCCTTACCACTTCTTCTATTCCCCGAGGTACAATATTACCGGCAGCGCCACGCCACCCGGCATGTAAGGCTGCAATGACATTATTGGAGGAATCCCATAGTAACACAGCTGCACAATCGGCAACCTGTATAGCAAGCGTCAGCCCGGGGATTTTTGTTACTAAACCGTCTGTTGAGGGGTACGTTCCTCCCTCCGAAACAACTTGTATACGGTTACTATGTACCTGATCAGCATAAGCAGTCCATTCCGAATCAATATTAAGACTTTGAAGTAACGCCAACCGATTTTGGGCTATTACTTCTTTGCTTTCGGGGGTGTTAAAACCAAGGTTAAGTCCCGCAATAGATTGCCCAGCACTGACATAGTCAGCATTTTTTAAGGTAAACCAAGCCCCTACACTTTCGTCCTCCTCAAGTAATTGAGGCCTAATACATTCAAACTCAGTTTTTAATTCTTTCATGGAGTCTTTTACGAATTTTATCAATCGGAAATGATTTTCCTGTCCATAATTCAAACGACTTATTCCCCTGTTGAATTAACATCTCCAACCCATTAATCGTTTGTGCTCCCACTTCTTTAGCCTGTTTTAGAAATTTTGTTTCAAGGGGATTATATACGATATCGTAACATATACGATCCTGCAAGAAGTATTTTTCTGCCTCACGAACCGGGGATTGGTTAACATCGGGATGCATCCCCAACGGTGTAGCATTTACAATAAGAAATGTATCATCCAAAAAGGATGTCCAGTTATTATAAGAGATTAATTCCACATCTTTGCGATTAATCCAAGAAGATGAATTCGATCCCGGGGAACGAGAAACTAAATAAATTCGTGACAATCCCATGTCGCGAAGTGCAACAACAATAGAACGTGAAGCGCCCCCAGTACCAAACACAATGGCAGAACTTCCATCAAGCTCATATTCATAGTCCAGAAGTGGAGCCTTAAACCCCTTATAGTCAGTGTTGGTACCCCTTAACTGAAAATCATTTTTCACAATAGTATTAATAGCGCCAATAGCTTTGGCAGATGGATCAATACTATCCAAATAATCCATCAGAATCTCTTTATATGGAATCGTAATATTAGCTCCTAAAAAATTCTCCTCATTAAAAAAAGCCGCCAACTCATTAAGCTCATTATTCTGCACAGCTATGGCAACATACTGCGCTTCTATATTATGATACTTCAGTGCCAAGTTATGCATCAGTGGAGACCAACTATGCTCAATTGGATATCCCAACAAAGCATAAAATGGCGTATTGCTTTTGTCGCTTTTCTTAAAGTCAGAAAGGGTCATTATAATTTTATCAGACAAAAAAAATGCGCACTAAAAAGTGCGCATTCCTAATATTCCCAATTAAATCTATTGGTTATGCTGCCGCCTCTTCTTCAGCCTCAGCCTCTTCTTTTTCAATTGCTGCAAGCGTATCATCAGCTTTTTGCTTAAAAGTACCATCTTCAGCCTCTTCCTTAAAACGCTGAAGATCCTTTTTCATTTGAGCAGGAAGCCCTTGAATAAAATTGGCTAACTCTTCATCCGGCTCTCCATAAAAAGTACGATAATCTAAACTAAAATCGACACGAGTTCGCTCACCATTATCAAGCGGAGTAAAACGAATTGTTCCGGTTTGATTTAAATTACCATTGATTGTAATCCATGCGAATCGTGTATTGCGCAGGTCATCAATGATGTTGGTAGTCCATTCGAAATTCTCACTACCAAGAGTAGTAGCAAATTCGAATGTCTGTGAATTTATTTTGTTGACTTTTTCAATACGTTCGAAGAAGTGAGGAAAGTAAGTGGGATCACTTAAGTATTCATAGACTTTGGCTAAAGGCAGGTCAACGTCAATTCTTTCGTGCGCCATAATTTATACTTCAGAGTTGGTTAAAATTAAAAATTGAAAGATTTCAAAAGCAGATTTTCAATTTTGTAATAGGGTTAATCCACAATGCAATAAATATAAGCATTTTATCTGTTTTCAGCAATAAATTTCATTCTTAGAATTAAGAGGCTTTTTTTGAATAATACTTATACAAACGCTTTAGGGGCTATTTCAAAATTTTTCTATCGATTTCTATTCTTATACAACTGCTGCACATGCTCCCAAATACAGTCACCTACTTTTGAGGCAGGCTTTGTAGCATCTACCGTAAAGAAGCGCTTCTCTTGATTTGCCAACTTATCATACCCTTCAATAACTTTTTTATAAAAGTCATCTCCCGACAACTCCATCCGGTCTTTCCTTTTTGCCATCCGTTTTTTAGCATCTGCCAGAGATAACTTCATGTAAATAGTAAGATCTGGCTCACGCTGATGGCTCGCTATATTGTTGAGATGATGAATTTCATCTATTGAAACGGAGTTTCTGCCATATCCCTGATAGGCCGTAGTGGAATCGAAAAAACGATCCAGGATAACCACCTCTCCCTCTTCTAAATGTGGAAGTACGTTTTCTGCCATTAACTGGGATCGCGATGCAGAAAACAGTAATAATTCGGTAACCGGATCAATATCATAATTGGGATTTAATAATAACTCTCGAACCTTTTCCGAAACCACAGGTCCGCCGGGATCTCGAAAAACATGTACTTTTGTTCCCTTTTGCTCGAAACGTTTTTTTAAATTGGCTATCTGCGTTGATTTGCCACTACCATCAATCCCTTCAAAGGTTATAAACACATTCACATATTTTATATTCAAGAAATATTTCTGTGAATATAACAATCATCTCCCAGTAATGAATTCCTTTCCTCCAAGTTCTCCAATGAGATGCTTACGAAAAAGCCTAAAAATTGAAATCATCCATCATTTCCGGCGGCTCTTTATCTAATGCAATAGCAAGAGCTATATATATAAGAAGAGACGTCCCCCCGGCTGCGAAAAGAGTAATTACAAAAAGAGCCCTGATAACCCCGGCGTTAATACCAAAATACTTTGCCAATCCACCACAAACACCCGCAATCTTTTTGTCTGTTCGTGATCGATATAATTTTTTACTCTTTGAAAAAGCATACCGATCAAAACGCTCTTTTGTTGATGACTTTTTCTCATCATTGCTTTTGCCTTTGGAACCCAAATCATTTTCTAATGTAAAACCCTCTTCTTCTTTACTGCCCGTATTTTCTTCAAAGTCGTAATCATAGTCATAATCAAAACTTTCAGCAGTCTGGTTTTTCTTTTTCTTCTTCCGGTCTCTCACGAAGAACCCAAAACCAACAAGGGTTACAATAATACCACCAATAAGAGGCAAAACTCCAACGACTCCAGAAACATCCGGACCGATTGACAAACCGATCATCTGAAAAATATAGACGATCGCTACAAAAAACATGGCTATGCCTGCAATGGTAGCAAAGTTCCAGATATTGGTGTTCGACTTCTTTTCTTCTTTTAAAAACTCCTGCATGGTAGCTTGCAACTCATGAGCCTCAAAGTCCATGAGTGAATCTGCCTGTTGCCTGGATCGTCGTTTTGTTTGATCAGCCATAACTTTTAATGCCCAAGGATTATTTATTAACATCGCCTGATACGCAAAAGAGTATATCGGTGTTACAATTAGCAATGTTATTTTTTCAAAATACGTTTTTCAGTAATGATTTTCTCTAACGGAACATCAAAACTTTCTGTGGGAATACTTTCAACTACATTCCGATCAAAAATCAATCCAACTGTTGGACAATTAAGCTCCTCTAAAAATCGGTCATAGAACCCCTTTCCATACCCTATTCGATTGCAATTACGATCAGCACCTACCATTGGGACAATCACCAACTCTAATTCTTGGGGAGATACTTCCACTCCTGTGGCAGGCTCTAAGACTCCCCATTTGTTCTCTTCCAAATCATCAAAAGATTGCAATCGAATGTGGGTAAGCGTTCCATCATCCATATTTGTAACCGGCACAACCACCTCTCTGCCCTTTTGGATCATCTCCCAGATCAGTGCCTTCGTTTCAACCTCACGGCGCTTGTTGATTGACACATAACAATGTATAGTCTGCGCTTGCTGATATTCTTTCTGCTCTTTTAGCTTTTCGATGATCGTTGCCGATGCGCCATAAAACTCCGGCTCTGAAATAGCCTCTCGTTGCGCTAATAACTGTTGTCGAAGTTCTTCTTTGTTTTCAGCAGTCTCCACAACTATAAGTAAACTAATTTATGTTGATCAAAGTCTTCATTTTCATCAAATGCATCCAACAGGTTATCCCACAAATCAACGCCATACTTATTCATAAAAAAGATGGCAGCTAACGTTCGCTCTTGCAGACCATCCCCAGGATATAAGTTGGCTTTAATCCTTCGGATACGGTTAAGTTGCGTTTGGTCCTGTTTTTTAACCGATCGGTACACCTTGCCTTTCAACTTGTTGAGTTCATTAATATAAATAGAGGTTGCCTTTTCGGCCGCTGCTTCCAGCGTTGGATCAATTTCCTTTATATCCTTTTTCTTCTGATCCGTCAACTCCTCAACGGGCTCCATCCATTCCTTAAAAATTCCTTCAATATCATGCTGGTCCGTTTTTGAAACGTAATCCGATTCTAAATCCTCAATTCGATTGCCAAACTCATGAAATTCAAATGGCAACTCATTACTAATTCGATCAATGGCTGGTTCAATCAACGTGGCACTAAAACGTGGAAAAATGATGGGCATGGAAAGCCCAAAACACTCATACATCGATTTCATCTGTCCGTAATATGCCGTTTCTCCCGGTCCCGCTACATAGCCAATAGTAGGAAGCAAAGCATCTTGCAAAATGGGACGCATAAATACATTAGGGGAAAAACGTTCGGGATGTGACTCAATTTCATCAGTAAGTTGCTCTAACTCCCACGTATTATAGCTATCTGCCTTCCATCCTTGTCCATTGCGACTGATTTTTGTCCGTCCGGCTTCCTCATCCAAATAAAATAAATTGGAATCATACAGGGTAACCTGCTGGTGATACCGTTGACCAATAGCCTCACTTTTAGCTTGCAGCTTTTCTCGTATTTGATCAGCCTTTTTTACAGAAGTTTTTAGATACTCTGTCGTAAGCATTTTTGCCTTGGGGTGATTGCTCCCGGCAAGAACTAACCCGTGTTTGGAAAATAAGCGACTTATCAATAGGCCAAATGCTTTTAAAAAAGTGTTGCCCGGCTTAAAGGCTTCATCCAACAGGCCCCAAAGGTCATTTGAGAAATCAGTATTATAAAGTACTTGCTTTAATTCTTTTTTGAGCTCAGATATGTCTTCGGGAAGTGCGATTTCTGCGACCGTTGGCAAATGATCATTAAGAGGTGGTAATGAAAATGTTTTATGCTCTTCATCATCAATAACAGTCAGTTTTCGAACCTCATCATAATCATGATCTTCATCTGCCAACCAAAAAACAGGAATAACCGGTCGGTCTAACTCTCGCTCTAATTTTTGGGCCTGATGGATTGTACCAAGTGTTTTAAATACTGTATATAATGGCCCACCCAAAACCCCCAGCTGTTGGCCCGTTACTATGGCAAGGGCATCATCTGATTTGAGCCGTTCAATATTTTCTTTAGCTGCCTCATGGACATCAAACGGAGCATTAAATTCTTGAAGAAAAGCCCCTATTTCCTCTCGGTCTCCCTTAAACTCAAACTGTTGCGCTTTTTTCCGGACAGCTTCCGCATCAAAGGGGTTGACTTCAAAAAAATCACTTAACGTATCAAAACTCTGCACATATGTTTTAAATAGCTCCGAAAATGGAAGGTGTTCGAACGAATAATCGGTAATCTGCAACACTTAACCTTTTAATTTTTGGATTTTGTCCCGCAACCTGGCGGCCTTCTCGTAATTTTCAGTATCAATTGCGGTTTGCAGTTCGCTCTCAAGTTGTTCCAACTTACTCATCTCTTGGGGCTGATCTTGTGATTGTGTGGAAGCAGTCAAATCGCCACTGGATTCCCCTTCCGACACAATACCGGCTTCTTCTAAAATTTCACTGGCTACATAGATCGAGGCATCAAAACGAACAGCCAGAGCAATGGCATCACTGGGACGCGCATCCTGTTCCATCTGTTGGCCATTATCTTCATAAATAATCTTAGCGAAAAACGTACCTTCACTTAAATCGTTAATAAAGATCTGATCAACATTGGCACCAAAATTCTGGATCATATTTTTTAGTAAGTCATGTGTCATAGGTCGTGGAGGCTTAATATGTTCCAGTTCCAAGGCAATAGCCTGTGCCTCAAACGTTCCTATAATAATGGGTAAGCGCCGATTACCATCAATCTCATTCAAAATTAACGCATAGGCCCCACCACTACTTGGACTCGTCGAAAGTCCTAATATATCCATCTTTATTTTATCCAATGCTATAAAAGTTTCGTTCGAAATAGTTACTACTATTAAAGAATAGTAAATTTACTGATTTTTATGGTACCCGTAAACTTTAGAACCAACTTTAATAAAGCTATTTTATAAGTAAGAGTAAGTTAAAAATTACTGATAAGATTTTTCACCTCATGGATATAAAAACAGAATCACCCAAAATTAATTCCATAGAATGGGGAAAGATTAACGTTGGTGACAACCATATATATAAGGATGCAAAACTATTTCCCGGAGGATCGCGAGAATGGGATTGGAACGAAACGGGTACCCATCACCAACCGGGAATACAACCGGCCGATGTTGAAGAACTGGTTGATAAGAACGCACAAGTAATTATACTCTCAAAAGGTTTTCATAAACGGCTACAAGTTTGTGATGAAACAGTCGATTTTCTCAAAGAAAATGAGATAACATTTCATATATTAGAGACTGGTAAGGCTGCTGAAAAATATAATGACATCCGAAAAGAGAATCCGACGGGTGCACTGATTCATTCTACCTGTTGAAAAGACTTTTTTGCCAGCTATATATACTCATTTTAAATAAGATTGGGTCCGAAAATTTATATCTTTTCAAAGTCAGATGTCATATATTCTTTGCCTTATTTTCATTGACATTACGAGCCATTGCTACTAATTTCCGACTGACCAAAATCAATATTATTAAGCGATGTTTGAGAATTATTTACCTATTGTAATTTTAGCCGGTATTGCTGTTGTTCTGGCTATCCTTTTAATGAGTTTATCCCGTTTACTGGGGCCTTATCGCCCGAACAAAAACAAGCTGGATCCATACGAAAGCGGAATGGATCC
Organism: Fodinibius sp. Rm-B-1B1-1; assembly: GCF_038594945.1. Classification (NCBI taxonomy): domain Bacteria; kingdom Pseudomonadati; phylum Balneolota; class Balneolia; order Balneolales; family Balneolaceae; genus Fodinibius; species Fodinibius alkaliphilus. The sequence goes on along the minus strand of NZ_JBCFYD010000002.1, from coordinate 733,569 downwards.
TGTTGGCGATGCAGCTGATCGTTATTCTATCGCTTTCTACTTAGTAGCAATGGAATTTATCGTTTTTGACTTGGAAGTTGTTTTTATCTATCCCTGGGCGGTCAACTTTCTTGAGTATGGAGTAGGAACAATTGTAGCAATGGTTGTATTTATACTGATTCTTTTTGTTGGCCTACTCTATACCGTTAAAGTAGGTACGCTCGACTGGGATATGAAGAAAGGAATGTTTAATTAATCATAGTTAGCCTATACATTTATGGGTATTGAAAGTTCACTTGGTGACGGTTTTCTCACCACTAAAATTGATGCACTTACAAATTGGGCACGATCTAATGCGGCTTGGCCAATGCCAATGGGACTGGCTTGCTGCGCCATTGAGATGATGGCTTTTGCCGGACCTAAATATGACGCTGCTCGCTTTGGTTCAGAGGTAATGCGTTTTTCTCCTCGGCAAAGTGATGTTATGATTGTAGCCGGCTGGGTCAATTATAAAATGGCTCATGCTATTCGTCGTATCTGGGATCAGATGCCAGACCCTAAATGGTGTATTGCCATGGGAGCTTGTGCTTCTACCGGCGGCATGCACCGTTGTTATGGAGTCGTTCAGGGATGTGACAACTTCCTCCCTGTTGACGCATATATTTCTGGATGCCCTCCTCGGCCCGATGCCCTCTTACATGCCTTGATGAAAATTCAAGACAAGATTCGTACCGAACACTCCGTAATGCTCGATACTTAATATGGAATTAGAATTATCTGACACACTACAACATACGGTAGATAAATTAACCGAAGAATTTTCGGATGATTTTATTGAGGTCTACCAATCGACCGGTGACACTTTCATTCGGGTAGAACCCCAAAATATTGTAGACATATGCAGCTATCTTAAAAATAAACTGCATTATATTTACTTGAGCGATATCTTTGGGATTGACCGATTTGCATCCGAAAATCGCTTTGAGGTCGTATATAACCTGGTCTCTTTGCGAAATCGCGAAGTACTCTTCCTCAAAGTTCAGCTTCCCGAAGAAGAACCCGTACTTGATTCAGTAACCGATATCTGGAAATCTGCTTCATGGATGGAACGGGAAGTCTATGACATGTTCGGTATCAAATTTAATAACCATCCCGATTTTCGTCGTATTTATATGCCGGAGGATTACGACTTTTATCCCATGCGTAAAGAATTTCCACTGTTGGGTGTTCCCGGCTCTATTGAACTGCCAAACACAACACCTGACACTGAGTAGTTTTTATTATGGATAAGACTAAAATTACTGATCAATTAGATTCAAAGTTTTTTGAAGAGCACCAGAACAAACTGTACCAGGCTCTTGAAGACAAGCATACAACTGTAGAAATGCTTGACGACGAGGATCCACTGAGTACAAAAATGGTACTCAATATGGGTCCACAGCACCCGGCTACCCACGGAGTATTACGACTAATACTTCAACTCAATGGGGAACTTATTGAAAAAGCCAAAATTGACATCGGCTATCTGCATCGAGGTGTTGAAAAAATAGCCGAGAATAAAACCTATCAAGAGTTCATGCCTTATACTGATCGCATGGACTATCTTTCTCCCTACAGCAATAACGTTGCTCTTTGTACCGCTGTAGAGAAAATTGCCAATGTTGAAGTACCCGAACGTGCCCACTATATCCGGATGATTGGATGCGAACTTGCACGTATTTCTTCTCACCTACTTTGGTTGGGTACCATGGTGATGGATGCTGGTGCTGTTTCGTTCTTTATTTGGACCTTCCGAGAACGAGAAAAATTATACGATATTTTTGATCATATTGGTGGCCACCGTTTTACTATTTCTCATGCACGTATTGGCGGAGTCGCAAATGATCTTACTGATGATGCGCTTGGCATGATCAAAAATTTTGTAAATGAATTTCCACAAGAGCTGAAAGATTTTCACGGACTGCTGGATAGAAACAAAATTTTCTTTGATCGTAACCGTGAGGTTGGGGTGTTATCTACTGAAGATGCCTTAGATATTGGAGCTACGGGACCTACCTTGCGAGCTTCAGGTTATGCTTATGATATTCGCGATTTTGCCCCCTATGCTCGGTATGATGAAGTGGATTTTGAAGTACCAACACGACTGGAAGGTGATAACCTTGCCCGATATTACGTGCGGATGGAAGAAATGCACGAAAGTATTCGCATCATCCGACAATGTCTTGATAAACTGCCAAAAGGACCGGTTAGAACCGATAACGCCAAGCAGGCCTACCCTTCCAAAGATGAAGTTTATTACTCGATGGAAGGAATGATTCATGACTTTATGATGACTGACACCGGAATTTGTCCCCCGGAAGGTGCCGAAACGTACCATGCTGTTGAAGGTCCCAAAGGGGAACTTGGTTACTATATCCAAAGTGACGGTACCGGCCATCCGTGGCGGTTAAAAATCAACTCTCCATCATTTAAGAACTTACAAGCACTTGAAGATATGCTGGATGGAGAAAGCGTTGCCGATACCGTAGTTATTATCGGTGGTGTTGACCCAGTAATGGGCGAAGCAGATAAATAGAACTAATTGTGAGATTTTGAGCTAAACAAGCTCAACTTTTCGAAATATAAGATAGTAGAATTCAATGGCTGAATTGTCATTTACACAAGAAGAACTTGACGAAATAGAACGCCTCAAGGACAAGTTTCCTACGGCAAAAGCGGCTACGTTACGTGTTTTATGGTTGGCCCAGAATAAATACGGGCACGTAAAAGACGAAGTGCAAAACTTGGTGGCTGAAGCACTTGATGTACCTAAAGCCCATGTTCATGGAGTTGCTCGCTTTTATACACAGTATTACAAAGAAGAAAAAGGGAAATTTGTTCTTGATGTTTGTACCTGTCTTAGTTGCCAACTTTGTGGTGGCTATGATATTTTACATCACTTAGAAGACGAGCTGGGTATTCAAGCTGGTGAAACCACCGATGATGGCATGTTCACTGTTAATGAAGTAGAATGCCTCGGTGCCTGTGGATATGCTCCTATGCTTCAGGTCACAAATGGCGTATACGTCAATAATTTAACAAAAGAGAAAGTTGATACTCTTTTAGAAAATCTTAAGAACGGCAATATGCCTGAGTTTGAATCCAAGGCAATGCCGGAATTAGAAAAACGAAATCAAGCTGCCTCAGAATAATGGCTCAAGACTGGAAATCATTCGAACCACTACTTATTCCTGATATTCCCAATCTCCAAAAGATTGATGTATATGAGGAAAACGGTGGCTATGACGCTTTAAAGAAAATTTTTAATGACCAAAATACCTGGTCGCGTAAAAGTGTTGTTGAAGAAGTTAAACAAGCTAACATTCGCGGCCGTGGCGGCGCTGGGTTCAACGCCGGTCTAAAGTGGAGCTTTATGCCCGATCCCGACGGAGGCCCCCGCTACTTGGCCTGTAATGGTGATGAATCAGAACCGGGTACGTTTAAAGATCGCAAGATTTTTGAGTACAACCCGCACCTTTTTATTGAAGGGGCTTTGATTGCAGCCTATGCGATGACGATTGACACTATCTATGTATATATCCGAGGAGAGTACATTTCTTGGGTTGAGATGTTCCAGGAGGCCGTTAATGATGCCTATGAAAAAGGATATTTAGGTGAAAATATTTTAGGCACTGACATCTCAATTGATTTGGAGGTTACGTATGGTGCCGGAGCTTATATCTGTGGTGAAGAAACTGCTATGCTTGAATCGCTTGAAGGAAAACGCGGTTATCCACGAACAAAGCCTCCCTTCCCTGCTCAAAATGGATTATGGGGACGTCCTACCACCATCAACAATATTGAGACGTTAGCTAATGTACCGTTGGTGATCAATAACGGGGCTGACTGGTATGGAGATATTGGAGCCGAAGAACACCCTGGACCTGTACTTTATGGCATATCTGGCCATGTAAATCGCCCGGGAGTTTATGAATACCCAACGGGGGTTTCGGTAATGGATTTGATTAATGATGTAGCCGGTGGTATTCGCGGTGGAAAAGATTTGAAAGCTTTAATTCCAGGTGGATCTTCAACTCCCGTTCTCCGGGCCGATCAGCTTGAAGGTGTTACGATGAATTCTGATTCACTTAAAGATGCCGGATCCATGATGGGAACAGCTGGTATGGTGGTCATGGATGAAGATACCGACATGGTTGACGTATTGTGGCGTATTGCTCACTTTTATCATCACGAATCATGCGGACAATGTACGCCCTGCCGCGAAGGTACCGGTTGGTTAGAAAAGGTATTGAAGAAGATTAAAGACGGAGAAGGAGAAATGAAGGATCTTGATCTCCTTCTTGATGTAGGTAATCAGATGGAGGGCCGTACTATTTGTGCTCTTGCTGATGCCGCGGTATGGCCTGTGCGTCATACTATCAACCGTTTTAGAGATGAATTTGAAGCACGTTGTAAGAAATCTGTTCACGCTGTAGCGTGATCTAAATAACAAATCACAGATTACAAATTGTGATAGTCAATTAGTTGGCTATCGCAATTGCTTTGTGAATTGAAATTTATTCAACATTATGCCAGAAGTATTTATAGACGGTAAGCGTTACGAATATGAAGGACAACCAATGTTGCTCCAGTTTATTCTGGATCAGGGATTGGAAGTTCCATTTTTCTGTTATCATCCATCCATGTCGATTCCGGCAAACTGCCGGCAATGTATGGTTAAAGTGGGAACTCCTGTTAAAGATCGTGAAACGGGAGAATTTGAACTGGATGAAAATGGAGATCGTAAGATCCGTTGGTTTCCTAAGCCACAAACTTCCTGTTCTACCCCTCTGCAAGATGGCATGGTTGTACATACGCAGGAGACTTCCGAAGAGATTGCACGCGCTCAAAAGGATAATCTTGAATTTATTCTTATTAATCACCCGCTGGATTGCCCTATTTGCGACCAAGCCGGTGAATGTCCGCTGCAAATACAGACGTACAAATACGGACCGGAAGGCAGTCGATTTGAGGTTAAAAAAGTTCACAAACCGAAGCATGTTGACTTAGGACCTCGTGTTACATTGGATGCTGAACGATGCATTAATTGTACGCGCTGTGTACGTTTTACTGAGGAAATTAGCGAAACGAATCAGCTTACAATTGTTGACCGTGGGGATAGCAACTATCCAACGACGGCACCGGGAGAAACCTTTGATGATCCCTATTCAATGAATACGGTGGATATCTGTCCGGTTGGCGCGTTAACTTCTACCGATTTTCGATTTAAAGCTCGCGTTTGGGAAATGAATCAAACGCCAAGCATTGATATCACAAATGGGAAAGGCTGCAATATTGACCTTTGGACCCGCGATAATGAGGTTCTACGCATCACACCTCGACAAAATGAGGACGTCAATGATTACTGGATGCCTGATGCCGGTCGTGATGCGTATAAATTATTCAATGAAAACCGCGTTGATCGCCCGTCTATTACCCTCGATGAGAATAATCAGTCTAATACTTCTTGGAATAATGCAATTGAAACTTTTGCAGAGGTAATAGAAGCTAATGATCCGAGCGACATAACAATTGTTGGAAGCCCCCATGCTTCAGTTGAGGAAAATTATGTGTTTAACAAATTTTTCAACCTGCTGGGCGTCTCCAATGCGAAATTCACCCCCCATGTAATTCCGGGATCTGGGGATGGATTCTTAATCACTGATGACCAGGCACCTAATACAAATGGTTGCCGTGTTATTAATCTTGATGAAACCGATGATGGAGCTATCCAATCGGTGGTTTCGGATGCAAAAGTGGTTATTATATTGTCTGATGATTTAATAGGACGTGATGTTCTCACTTCATCAGATTTAGAATCCCCATACACTATCTCGCTCGCAACCAATATTAGTGACACTACAAAAGCTTCCGACTTGGTTATCCCGATCACTTGTGTCGCAGAACATGCTGCAAGCTATGTAAACGTGGATGGACGCATTCAGCGCTCCTATCCTGCCAAAGAAACGAAGTATACAAACCGCCGACTCAATTTAGAAATGTCGGAAGGTCGTTTAGATCGTTTTGGTACAAACTTTGACAACTGGGTAAGCGAAGAAAACAAGGTGGATTGCCTGCCCCTTTGGGAGTTTTTGAACAAACTGGCAGACCGCTTGGGATTGGAGTTTGAGTATAATCACTCTCGCGAAATTTTCACTGAACTGAGTAACTCGTTAGATGTTCTCAGTAATGTGTCTTATGATCGCATGGATGAAGAGAAAGGCGTTCAACTGCCCATCAAACAGAAAGAAGTTAAAGCATAAATAAAATTTTAATGGAACCAGTAACAACAACCTCATATATCGTTTTAGGAGTTGCCCTCTTTATGCTGTTGAACTCAGCAGCTATTGCCGTTTACGCCGAAAGACGTATTTCGGCAGCGATCCAAAATCGTTTGGGGCCTAACCGAGTTGGACCATACGGAATTTTACAGCCCCTGGCTGACGTAGTTAAGCTACTTTTAAAAGAAGATGTAACCCCGGCTCGTGGATTTAAGACTGTCCATGCCATTGCCCCTATGATTCCGGTCATTACCGCATTAATGACGGTAGCAGTTATCCCTTTTGGGGATGGGCTTTATGCCACAGATATCAATGCTGCAGTTCTTTATTTACTTGCTGTCAACTCATTAGGCGTTTATGGAGTTACACTTGGAGGATGGGCATCAAACAGTAAATACTCTCTATTGGGGGGATTACGCGCTGCCGCCCAAATGATTAGCTATGAATTGCCCATGGGTATGGCTATTGCTTCCTGTATTTTGTTTACAGGATCGTTAAGTATGATTGATGTTGTCAATTCGCAAGAAGTTTGGTGGAATATTTTCCGTAATCCCATTGGAGCTGTAATTTTTATTGTAGCTGCCTTTGCCGAAGCAAACCGAACCCCCTTCGATCTGGTTGAGGCCGAACAAGAACTCGTTGGTGGATTCCATACTGAATACAGTAGTATGAAGTTTGGAATGTTTTTTCTTGCCGAATATATGCACGTTGTTATTGGCAGTATGTTAATTACTACTTTCTTCTTTGGCGGTTACCACCTCCCCTTTGCAGGTTACTGGTTGCCAGAAATGAGTCCGATGGCAAAATCAATTTTAGATGTCTCGGTATTTACAGTTAAAACGCTCTTTTGGGCTTTTGTCTACATCTGGGTGCGATGGACCATTCCACGATTTAAGTATAACCAGGTGATGAAATTAGGTTGGAAACGCATGCTCCCGATCAGTATCCTTAACTTCATTGGATTAGCGATCATTATTTATGCATGGCATCATTACATAGCATAGACAAAAATTGTAGTAGGGATTAGATACCAAAGTAAAAAGGGGAAGAAAAATTAATTTCTTCCCCTTTTTCATTAGCCGTTAATTAGAGCTGCCTTCTCATCATCTACCGGTACTCTCTCTTTACTTTGTGGGATCAAATAATATTCTTTATACCACTTCACAAACTGTTCAATTCCCTTCTTATATCCCACCTGTGGATGGAAATTGATATACTCAAAAAGATCATCCACATCAGCCCACGTTTTGGGGACATCTCCAGGTTGTAAGGGAAGTAAATTTTTCTCGGCTCTAAAACCAAGCTGATGCTCAAGCTCATCAATAAAATCCATGAGCTTAACCGGACGACTATTGCCAATATTAAAGATACGGTAGGGAGCAAAACTTGTTGATGGGTCAGGTGCAAGCCCCGTCCATGATTTATTGGGGGTCGGTGGCTTTGGAACCAAACGTTTAATCCCCTCTACAATATCATCGATATACGTAAAATCTCGTTCCATATCCCCATAATTGAATACATCGATGGGCTTATCTTCAATTATGGCTTTAGTAAAAAGAAACAAAGCCATATCGGGACGTCCCCACGGACCATAGACCGTAAAAAAACGTAATCCGGTAGTGGGAATGCCATACAGATTAGAATAGGTATGCGCCATTAACTCATTAGCCTTTTTGGTAGCTGCATATAAGCTCATAGGATGATCTACATTGTCCTTGGTCGAAAACGGCATACTTGTATTTGCTCCATATACCGAGCTCGATGAAGCATAAATTAAGTGCCGCAAAGAATAATGACGAGCGGCCTCCAAGATATTCAGAAAACCTGAAATATTGCTATCAATATATTGATAGGGATCCTTTAAACTGTGCCGAACACCAGCTTGGGCAGCCAGATTTATTACCACATCAAACCCCTCTTGATGGAAGAGTTCGTTAATAACATCCTTATTTTCAAGATCCGCTTTAATAAATCGAAAGTTACCGATTGTTGAACTTTCAATAAGAATATTTTCTTCAACAGTCCCCTTGATGATTCCTAATTCATTTAAGCGATCATACTTTAATGAAGTTGAGTAGTAATTATTGATATTATCTAACCCTACAACCTCATGGTTTTCTTTAATTAAACTTCTTACTGTGTGAAACCCAATGAACCCCGCTACCCCAGTGACTAATATTTTCATAATGTATTTCTCTCTAACTAAAGTTATTTATTTCACCATGTACAGAGATCTCAAAAAACGTGCCAGCTTCTTATTTGATCATTAATACTCCAATTAGAGCTTTTCATAGGGAGCTACAACTGGTTGTATAGGCATTAATTACAAACACAATGCAGGCATGAGTAAATTTTACTCCCCCTATCTATGTCGACTTAGCTACTAACTTCTGATGTTTTCTATCCGTTATGATTGTCTCTTTCTTAAGGTTGATAGCTGTTAATGCCTTTATAACCTTCTCTTGTTCAGTATCCTCAAGCTCGAAGTATAACGGTAATCGTAGCAAACAATCCGAATAATAATCGCTCATAGGCAGTTCCTGATCAGTATCATATCCCTGCTGCTTGCAATAGGTACTGTTATAGAGGCTCAAATAGTGAGACACTGTGTGTATCTCCAGTAATTTCAAGCGGTCAATAACAAGCTGCCTATCAGCCTCCCTCTGGAAACACAAATAGTACATGTGAGCATTATTGCTGGCATAAAATGGAACAATTGGTTGGCGGATATTATTATAGTCTGCCCATGAACGTAGTTCCTTATGATAACGAAGCCATACTGATCTTCTCCGCTTTTGGATATCTTCGATATTCTCTAACTGAGCCCACAAGAATGCTGCCGTCATATCTGATGGCAAAAATGAAGAACCTGTATCTTTCCATTCATACTTATTTACTTCTCCCCTGAAAAATTCAGCTCTGTTTGTCCCCTTCTCCCAAATAATCTCTGCTCTCCCAACAAAGCGTTCATCATTTATTGCCAGCAACCCTCCTTCGCCCGAGATAATATTTTTAGTCTCATGAAATGAAAAGGCCGCCAAATGCCCTATACTACCTAATGGCTTCTCTTTATAAGTCGATTCTATAGCCTGTGCGGCATCTTCTATCACGATTAGATTATATTGATCGGCCAGATCCATTATTTTATCCATATCACAGGCCACCCCAGCATAATGGACGGGTACAATAGCTTTTGTTTTTGATGTGATAAGCGATTCCAAACATTCCTCAGCTATCCCGGGATGGTCACCTCTACTATCAGCAAAAACAATTTTGGCTCCCTGTCGAACAAATGCCAGTGCCGTTGATACAAAAGTATAAGACGGTACTATAATTTCATCACCAGGCTTTATACCAATTAGCAAAGCACACATTTCCAATGCATCTGTACATGAGGTAGTCAACAAAGCCTTTTTAAGATCATAGCGATCTTCAAAAAAGCTCTGACATTTCTTGGTATAAATTCCATTACCCGAAATCTTGCCCGAATATACCGCTTGGTACATATAATGCATCTCTTTGCCTGTCAAATATGGCTTATTAAATGGAATCATAGCTATTCTCCCTTTATTCTTTTGTCTTGCTAACCCTATACCATTTCTACAGCTGGATACGCTTCATTTTGTTGCCATTTATTTCTGTCATCATTAATCAATAACGACTTCAGATACTCTCCGTACCCATTCTTACACATATCACTGGCTAATCCCAGTAAATCACTATCATTAATCCACTTTCTGCGCCATGCTATTTCTTCGGGACATGATATTTTCAATCCCTGTCGTTTTTCAATAATCTCAACAAATTGTGAGGCTTCCTGCATAGCTGTATGTGTTCCAGTATCAAGCCAGGCAAAACCCCGTCCCAATACTTCAGCACGCAACTCACCTTGCTCTAAATACATTTTATTGATGGATGTTATTTCAAGCTCTCCCCGCTCCGATGGCCTCACCTGCTTCGCAAAATCCACCACCTGATGGTCATAAAAGTAAAGTCCTGTTATCGCAATATTACTTTTGGGAACCTTCGGCTTCTCTTCGATACTGAGTATGCGGTCAAACTTATCCACTTCTACAACACCAAACCGTTGCGGATCACTAACGCGATAGCCAAAAATCCGTGCACCCGAAAAATCATCCACTACATCTTCGAGCAGCGGACGAAATCCGTGACCATAAAAGATGTTATCTCCCAATATTAAACATACGTTGCTATTGCCGATAAATTCTTCACCAATAAGGAACGCCTGAGCCAATCCTTCGGGACGCGGTTGAACTTCGTATCGAATATGGATGCCCCATTCATAACCATCCCCGAGCAATCGCTCAAAACTGGCTTTATCTTCGGGCGTCGTTATAATTAAAATATCTCGAATTCCAGCCAGCATCAGTACAGACAGCGGGTAATAGATCATCGGCTTGTCATAAATAGGCATTAACTGCTTTGATATTCCCTTTGTGACCGGATATAAACGAGTACCTGAGCCCCCTGCTAAAATAATGCCCTTGCTTACCCCCCTCATCATTTTCTTCATAATGCCACCTCTTGCTGGTTTAACGTATTGTTATAATCAAAAATATCTTTAAACGCTTTTCGCATTTCTTCCACTAAAACAGCTGTACTTAACAACTCCTCTAATACAGCTCGATTATGCATCACCTGATTACTTGATAGGAGTTCGAATGGTTTCTTTTGGGATGTTAAATCTTCATCAATTAAAAAGATATGGCACCCTAATCCCTTAAAATATTCGTATACATTAGTAGTGTTTAAGAAAACCTTTGCGCCCATATACAGTGCAGCAATAATATTTCCCATCGCCTGTGGACGATAATGGTTCATTATCACAATACCACAATGACTTATCACCCGATTATATTCATCAATCGGAAGAAACTTATTTAGAGGCACAAACTGATCACCAAACAGTTTTTGTCCTTCATCCACAATAGCTTTGGCATATTTTTCAGACCCATAGCTTAAAGGGGTAATAATTTTTCTATCCCCCAGATTAATTGATGACAGAAGTTCAAAAGCTTCCAAATGATTATTCGTTGCAGAAGCTGAATTTCCCAGCAGGATGTCTTTTCCCTGTACCCTTAAATCTTTGTCACTGATAATAAAATCAATGGGATAGTAGCTGAAAGGAATATGCTGTACAAATGGGTTATATATTTTTTCGTTAATGTATTTCTGATATGATATCCCTGGCAACGACCCAAACACCTGCATTTGATACAAAATGTGTAATAAATCAACCTGCTTGGGATATTTATGATTACGGTATTTAATTTTTCGAAGAAGATTCTTTGCTCGTTCAATAAACGTTGTTTGAGAGGTGTTTTGATACAATTTTTTTGTCTCATCTCCCATTAACACTATATCCATCAAACCACTGTTATAGATCTCTCCTCCGTGGATAATCCCCATAAAACGATCTTTAAAAACAGCCGAAGAGTAGATAAGAGCATGTTCATTATTAAGTCCATGTAATACCGTAACTGAGTATTCTGAACTCCGGTCAGCAAGCTGCTTAATAGTAGATCGCGATATAATCTTAAATTCTGCTTTAGCAACTAATTTTTTATTTAGATAGCGAATCGGCGGATCGGCCGGTGGCTTAAGCACAACAAATCGATTTCGGTTGGGAAATGCTTTCTCAAATAAGTAGTACGCACCGTCGATGAATTTTTCGTCCTTGGTAATATGCAGTATCTCACCGTTGCTCATATTTCTACTTGTATAGCTGTTTTTAGGTAATCAAGCGCTTGGGGACCAGTATTGAACAATAAATCAAGTATTGAAACGGTATGGTCAAACTCCCCATACAATTGAGGATACTCTTTATAGTCCTCATAATTCATCCATTGTACGGTAATGCCCTCTTTGTTGAATAATCCTACATCTAAATATGCTTTGGCTGCCGGACCCGAAACATAAACATCAGCATTCGCCTGTTTACAAATTGATATCAATCGTTCAGTTCTATCACCTCTTGCATTATAATCCGTACTCCAGCTAAAAGAAGTTTTAATCCCTAATAGCTTAGTAATACCAACAAGGAAATGACGATTGATCTCACTTAACCGACTGAATGTCGCCTGCTCATACAGTCGTAAAATGTCCCGTTCCCAATAACTAAAAAATGGAGCTTGATTGTATATATGCCGAAGTATTTGCCAATGCTTTTCATTCCAGTCATTATCAGCAATGTCAACTTCATCAATACTATCACTTTGACTTCCGTGGACCGGTATAGTAAGCCATTTTGGCCCCTGAGGAGTTTTAATACGATTCCGATTCCGCCAATCCCGAGTGGTATACTGCACTTCGTCGTAGAGAACAAACTCATCGACCTCTGCAATGAAATCGAAATAACCTTTCCAGGGAATATAATTGGATTGCGATATAGCTATTGTTTTGCTCACTGGTATTAGCTGTTGGTGATAAATAACGTTTTCGATACATTCTCGACCACATCTTTAGAATGCTTTTTACCATTTCCATTGAGGTGATTAATGGGCTTAGCCGGATTGCCAATAACAGTCGTATTATCTGGCACATCTTTAGTTACAACAGCTCCCATTCCCACCACACAATTTTTCCCGATGCTAACATTATTTCTGATCAGCGCTTTTGCGCCAATAAATGTCTTATCCCCAATATTTACATTGCCCATAATTCCAACATTAGGACCTATAAAACAGTAATCCCCGATGTCGCAGTTGTGACTAACAATTGATTGCTGACGGACAATTACATTTTTTCCGAAATGGACGCCGGCTCCGACAATAACTTGTGGAGAAATGATAGAACCGGCTCCAACAGTAATGGTATCCAAATCGATATCCGGTGGTTCAGGAAAGATAAGCGTGCAAATTTTAGCATTATGACGATCAATTTTTTTAGCCACCGCTTCCATTTTATCAGTCGATGAAGCCACGTTATTGAAAAAATAATATCCCTGTTCAACAAAAGCGGAAATCGAAGTCTCATCACCAATAATGGGATAACCATGATAACTAACCTCTTCTCCAAAAAGGCTGTCATCCAGATACCCCGCTATTTGCCACTCTTCTCCTCTCATATTTAAATATTTAACCAAACTTGTAATAGACGGATAACCGCATCCATATATCAATAACTTTTTCATAGAGATCCCTCTTTTTATCAAATTAAAACCAACGTATTACCCCAATAAACCACTCAGCATAAATGACTCTCGTAATTTACCTGATCATTAAATGGAACTGCCTCATAATCTGAAACCTTCCTCTTTTCTTATATACAATTGTCATGCCAACTCTAATACAACTTGTAGTACTTATAGAGGAGAATTCAAGATGCATTATATATACTTTGTGTACTGTTTTCTCCTGCTAACATTTTTCTTTTTGAAACTTCCTTATATCAGAAATGACTTCATGAATGCTATAGGGTTTTATTTACTTTCTTTTGAGTAATAATTACTCGAACTATTCTCTAATCACCTTAAAAGCAATCACTTATACGGATAAAGAAATACCTTATTTCTTCTTGGCAACCAACCCCTAAAAAACATCCATCCAGCTTTGATCTCGTATAGTACTAAGCTCTTCAGGTGTTCCAATATCAAGGAAAGATCCAGAATCAAATGTTACATATGAGGTCTTCATTTTTGAATGAATAGCTGCTCTTACAACTTCTCCAATATGTAACTCTTGTTGACCTTTAGGGGACACATTTGCGGAAAGAAAATCATGGAGAAATTCCGTAAAGGCAGGCGTCCAAAGTGCAATGATCCATGTATAAGAAAGGGATGTTTGTTCAGGTTTAATGACAATATCCTGCAACTCATTTTTGCCATCCAACGAAACCATGTCTGCCTTGTGTGGCTTCTGGGTTTTGAAGAGTCCCAAAACCAGGTCAGCATCGGTTCTCTCCTGCTTTTGGAGTAATTGTTGAAATGCATCAACAGGCCTAAATATAATATCAGGAAAACCCAGGAATACTATGCTATCTTTTATAAATCCATAACTTTTATCCAGGGTAAAGGGCACTCCACTCGTAGATCCAGTGACAATATAAGCTAATGGTAGTTCAATAGCTTTATCATTTGCTAACGTCTCAGGAATATCCCATTTACCCTCTCTTAATATCACATAAGCTTTATCAGTGCCAGCTTTTTGAAAACTGTCAATCAAAAATGAGGCTACCGGTTTACGGTATCCATCCGCTAACATTACCGGGAATACCTCTTTGCTTACTGAAATTTGTGATGAAATACGCCGGGCAAATCCGGCTGCTGGAATCAACCCGACTACAGGCAATGATGCACACATAGTTATTCAATTGCCATGTTCTTAGAAAAAAAGGATCGCTGTTCCGCTAACAACTGATCTATTAACCGACCTTCAGGCAGCTCCACGTCTTGATAACACAACACCTCGTCTTTATTAACATCCCGTTTCAATATGCAATCTTCGGCAGCCCCTAATGGCAATAACTGCTCTTCGGTAACAACTTCCGAGTTTTCACACATCCCATAAGTCATATAGAATCCAATTCCATCAATCTTTTGGCCAGCTTTTAGATCTCTCTTAGCCACTGCCACTACTTCTACCTGTGGAGCAGATACAGGTGCAATGGTGGCATCGTTAAATAACATTGCCCGGGCAACAGTATTGGGTACTTCGAAATGACATAAGTGAAAAGGAGTATAAAAACAGTAAAACGGACCATCGCCCAGCTTATAAAGCTTTAAATAATGCTGCTGCAAAGGGTGATCGCAAGTTCCTACGATGAAAATGCCTGGCCCTGGCTCGGCGCCTACTATATAGTCAACAATTCCGGCTTCGAAAGTAAACGCTTCATCAGGGTACGATTTTATAGCTTCTGTTATAGCAGTACCGGCATCAACAGTTGGCCCATACATACCCCTTTTTGCCACTTTCATTTCCGTAGCATTAGCAATCACCGCCTGTTCAAATGAAATTTTACTGCCATCAGCAAAGGACGTGACCATAGCTGCATTTTGTCCCCATTTATTTGCAAACTCTTTTTGCGTTTGTGGATTTCGGTACGGATCATGCAACCCCTTAATGTTCCCACACAGCACTGGTTTAATCCCCACTCCTTTGATGAACCGATAGAGATTCATAATTACCCCCGGTTGATCGCCATCAATATCAGTAAAAATAACGCCAGCTTTATCGGCATATATTTTTAAAATGGGACCCACCGTACCGTCAAGTTCCGCATTTACAATCACATGTTTTCGATGCTCAATAGCAGAAAGAACAACCTGAGCCCCAAAAGATATATTTCCCGTTGCCTCGATGATTACATCAATTCTATCAGACTTACATAACAAAAATGGGTTGTTCGTCACACAGGTTTTGCCATGCTGTATAGCTGCATCCAACACTATCTGTGATTCTACTTCTACCACATCATCGATACCCACTTCATCACAAAGCCGAATTGCATTTTCTGGTGTTCGATTTGCAATAGCAACCAAACGCATTCCAACAGCTGCAGACACAAACTGCAAAGCAACCCCACGAGCAAAAAAACCAGCCCCAACAATACCTACCTTAATAGGAGTATCAGCTTTTTCAAGCATTTCCAACTTTTTATCCGTAATAATCATAGATGTACTCACAAGCTAAAACGTTAAACCATTACTTCTATAAGAAGATATTTAAACTGCTACTCCCGTAGATTGATGTTTCATTACATAGTCGGCTATTTGGTCTCCGATTTCGAGTGATGCCGTTGCAGCCGGTGAAGGTGCATTGCATACGTGGATGGTTCTGCCATGATATTTGATCAAGAAGTCATCTACCAAGCTTCCATCCCTATTCAACGCCTGTGCCCGTACACCAGAGTTGGATGGAACCAGATCTTCTTCTCGTATTTCGGGAATTAACTTTTGGAGACTTTTCACAAATTGAGACTTTGACAGCGACCGGTGCAATTCTCGAAATCCCTCCCGCCAATGTTTACCAGCGAGTTTCCAAAAACCGGGATATGTTAATGCACTCCAGGCATCTACAAAGTCAAAAGAATACTTCGAGTAGCCCTCCCTTTTTAAACTAAGCACAGCGTTGGGACCGGCATGGATACTACCATCAATCATTCGCGTAAAGTGAACTCCCAGAAATGGAAAGCTTGGATTAGGTACTGGATAGATCAGGTTATTCACAAGATGTCGGCGTTCGTCAACAATTTCGTAGTATTCGCCCCGAAATGGAACAATGCGATGCTGGACATTTGCTCCCGTCTCATTTGCTATCCGATCGCTCTGTAAGCCCCCGCAATTGATAATATATCTTCCCTTGAAACGACAATTTTGAGTTCTAACCTCACAACTTGTTTCACCACATTTGATTCCCTTAACATATTGATTGAAACCGATCTCAACGCCATAATCTTTTAACCGATCAACAAGCACTTCGGCAACGTTTTTATAACTGACAATCCCAGCTTCTGGCACATACAAAGCTGCCTTTCCCGTTACATGCGGCTCCCGCTCGGCAAGCTCTTCTTCTGTAATCTTGCGAACATTAAGCCCATTCTGTATTCCTCGCTCTTGTAGGATATCTAAATAAGGAAGCTCATCCTTATTGGTAGCAACAATAACTTTTCCACATTGCTCATACTTAATACCATGGTCTTTGCAGAATTGAATCATCCGTACACTTCCACGGGTCGCAAGTTCGGCTTTTTTGCTACCCGGTTTATAGTATATCCCTGAATGTATAACTCCACTATTTCTACCGGTTTGATGGGCAGCCGGGTGAGACTCCTTCTCCAATATCAGAATAGCCGATGCCGGATTCCTTTTTTTGATAGCATAAGCCGTAGACAGCCCAACGATGCCGCCCCCAACAATGATAAAATTATACATATATTTGCTCTTTCGGTTGTTCCCAAATTTTCCATGGACATTGACCGGAACTCCACAAATCTTCTAAGACATTTTTATCCCGCAACGTATCCATACACTCCCAGAACGAATCGTGTCGGAAGGCACAGAGTTCTCCTTTTTTAGCCAACTGTTCCATCGGTTCACGCTCAAATACAGTTGCATCTCCTGCTATATAATCAAATATGGTCGGCTCTAAGACAAAAAAGCCACCATTGATCCAGGCATCATCCTGTTTTGGCTTTTCTCGAAATGAGTTAATTTTATATTCTCCTGAACTTAACCGAAATGCTCCAAATCGTCCTGTTGGCTGTACGGCCGTAACCGTAGCAATGTTTTTATGGCTATTATGAAATTCAATTAAGTTCGTGATATTGACATCACTAACTCCATCTCCATATGTAAGACAAAACGTTTCGTTACCTATATATTCTCTTACTCTTTTTAATCGCCCGCCAGTCATTGTACCATTGCCAGTATCAATTAGCGTAACCCGCCACGGCTCAACATCATTTTGCAAAACTGTCATCTCATTCTTCCGTAAATCAAAAGAGATATCGGAGCGATGCAGAAAGTAATTGGAAAAATATTCTTTAATCACATACCCTTTATATCCACAACAAATGATAAAATCATTCACTCCATAATGGGAATATATTTTCATGATATGCCACAATATCGGCTTTCCTCCTATCTCCACCATCGGCTTAGGACGAACGCTCGTCTCTTCACTTAACCGTGTACCAAATCCCCCTGCAAGAATTACTGCCTTCATTGGAAACCCCCGTTTTTTTTATTCATCTTGTTTTAACACTCTCAACTACCAATAGGAATTCAAATAATGTGCCAGTAGTACATAAATATCTAATTGTTTAACAATTAGGAGTTCTAAGGCTATTTCTCTCTTTCCCCGAAATCATTACCGAGTAAATATTTCACCCTCTCCCAGCTTTTTACCCACTCTTCTACTGCTCAAGAGCCATTTCTTTAAATAGAATATTCGACCGAACCAGATCTTCGTAAGCCCCTTCTTCTACGATCTTACCCCCTTCCATAAAATAAAGCGTATCACAATTCTTGACCGTAGTAAGCCGGTGTGCAATCATAATTAATGTCCGCTCTCCTTTTAATGACTCTATAGCCTGGGTGATCTGTCGTTCTGTAATATTATCCAGTGCCGAGGTCGCTTCATCCATAACCAATACTTCAGGCTCATGGTAAAGAGCACGGGCAATCCCTACTCGCTGCCGTTGCCCCCCTGAAAGTCTTGTGCCATGTTCACCAATAATAGTATCTAATCCCTCCGGCAATTGCTCAACCAATGAGTTGAGTTGTGCAAGCTCTACAGCTTTTAGCACTTGTTGATTATTGATTTCTTCTTTTGGAATACCAAAAGCTATATTTGAACGCAGGGTCTCATCTGCCAAGTAAATGCTTTGTGGGATATACCCGATGTTTTTTTGCCACGCTGATATATTCTGCCTGATATCCACTCCATCAACAGCAATTGCACCCTCATCGGGTTCAAGGAGTCCCAGAATTAAATCTACTATTGTTGTTTTTCCAGCCCCTGAGGATCCAACAAACCCAACCGCCCGCCCCTTGGGAATCGTTAGTGAAATATTTTGTAAAGCATGCACTTCACTATCGGGATAACAATAACTTACATTTTGGATCTCAATACTATGGCGCAGTGATAGCTGTATATCTTTTTTCCGATCTTTAACAAATGCCTTAGTAGCAGATTCTAACTCTTTCAAATCATTGTAAATAGGATCCAGCGATACCATATTATACCGGAGCCGAGTATACATTGTCGCCAATTGCTGGATGGAGGGCATCAACCGTACAGTGGCCATCGCAAAAAGAGTTAATATAGGAATGATAGCTCCCATTGGACGATCCTGCCATACCAACAATACGGCAATAAGCAGCATCCCCAAAACCGCGGTAGTTTCAACAACGGGACGTGGTATCTGTTGGATAAATCGCAAATAAGCCATAAGACGCGTGCTGTAATAGGCCTCCCGCCGAAATTTTTCAATAAAATCATCCTCTCGGTTCAATACCCGCGCTTCTTTTATACCACCTAAGCCTTGATTTACGGCCTTAATCATTTCTGCACGTCTCACCTGTTCCTCTTCCCCATACTCTTTCATTTTTCGTTTGTTTAACAAGATAAACGTACCCGCACCAAATCCCGATAAAGCGATAACAAGGAGCGTAATAAGTGGTTCTACGGTAAACAGAAAAGCCAAAATAGCCAATGTTACCACCCCCTCTCGACCCATCATCAGTATATTGGTTATAACACTATTAATAAGCACGTTTATTTCCTGGCTGATATTTCGAAGTAGTTCAGCGGTATTTCTTTTCAAATGAAATACATACGGAGCTTGCATATAGGAGCGCATTAGCTCAAAACTAATCTGATAACGGCGATTGAAAATAAAGCGTGCTTCGAAATAGTTAAATATTATGATATAGCCTCCCTTGATGATAAAAATACCCAATAGCAGTGCTGATCCCCATATAAGCAGATCTTGAGCATTCGTGATATCTAAAAAGCCTATCAGCGGTTGCAACCATTCTGCATTGAGTACGCGTCCAGGATCAGCAACTATGGCTACAAAAGCAGGAATCATCCCAATACCTGCCACTTCAAGCGCCGCGGCCACAAGCATGAGTAAAAATAGAATAAAGAGCTTAATAACATCTCTTTTAGATAGTATATAAATGAACTTTCGAATGGTTGTTATCACGTTATCGCACCAAGGATTAAATATTTATTAGCTATATATAGCTGTTAATTGTTGCCGCGTAAATTTTCTATCAATAAAAATGAGGTAGCGATAACTCCCACCACTGGCGCTACAACCCCCACATAATCGGTAAATGATGGCTTACGGCGGACCTGTACACTTACGATGTCGTTGTTTTGTAAATCGAACTCAAACATTCTAACAGGTTCCGGATCATGGTATCGATATCGAAACATAGCCACTTCTACTAATTTTCTTTGCTTATTGTAGCGGGATACTTTTACTTCGATCTGTGTTTTAGACCAGTCAATATTTGACTCATTTCCCCGTAGTTGGGTATAGCCAAAACTAAATGAAAGCAATTCAGGGATATTAGTGCCCTCAGGCACGATATATCGCCCTGAACTTCCCACATCTCCCCAAACATTTACTGAATCGGCCAGCTCTCCAATTTCGGCCACACGTATATACCGATCCCCCATTCCCTCGGCCACTTGTTGAGCCATTGCCCCCATAGGCCATTGAATAAGCAGGGCAAAAACCGGTACAAACAGATAAATAATTTTTCTTCTCATGGTTGTTTTTCTTAATAGGATAATAATAGTATCAGGTAATAGAACTTTTTTATTTAACATAAGTCTCGTAATTGGTATACAACGAGTGGTAATAGCCCGAGCCATAGTAATTGCTCGTTTCTTTGCGATAGTCAAAATCATTTAAGACTACCCCAATTACATTTGCTTGTATCTGCCCAAGCTCTTCTAAAGTACGTCGCAACATGCCCTTATTTGTTTTTCTGTATTTTGCAACGACGACAGTAGCTTCAGCATTTTTCAGAATAGCAGTAGAATCACTGATAATACCAAATGGTGGGGTATCGAGAATGATGACATCATAGGTTTCTTCCATCTTTTTCATCAACTGACGGAACAACAGGCTGCTACCCAATACTTCCGGATTATGGGAATTTTGGCCTGCTTCAATAACGTGAACATTTTTTTGATCAGTCTCCTGAATCAATTTTTCAAAAGCCAAATTACCTTCCAAATAATCAGATAATCCCTTTTTAGTCGTAAGACCAAAGTATTTACCGACTTGCGGTCGGCGAAAATCTGCTCCGATAAGCACTGTCTTAAACCCTTCTTCAGCAAAGGCAATTCCAAGATTAGCCGCGATAGTAGATTTTCCATCTCCTTTTTCGGGACTTGTAATCGCAATTGATTTCGGAGGTACATCTCCATATTGATAGATAATATTATTTTTCAATCTTCGTATGGCTTCAGCAGATATGCTGTCTCGATTTTGCATAAGTACCAATTCGGCAGGAACTTTTCCTTGCCCTACTTTAAACGACTTTCGCTTGCGGCGAGATATTTTGTCAAATGAGGGTACCACCGTAACTGATGGCAGATACATTGTTTTCAACTCACCCACATCATTCACACTATTATCACGGAACTCTTTAATAAAAATGAATCCAGCCGAAACCAACCCACCAAGCATTACCCCCAATAAAAGTAGTATCTTTTTATTGGGACTTACCGGATTGGAAGGGACTTGACCAGGATCGATAATGCGGCCAAAACCAAATTGTGATTGTTTCCAGACTGACATATCAGCAAACTGGCGGGAGATATTTACATAAAGTTCTTCATTAATTCGTACATCACGCTGTAGCTTCGCCAACTCCACTATATCATCAGGTAACGAATTAATATCCGTGTTCATCTCATCTCGGTATTGCTCAAGTGCTTCTATTTGTGAGGCCAATTGGTTTTGCTCAATACGCAGCTCCACAAGTCGTGCCTGCAAATTTGAAACGATTTGTGCCCGATCCTCACTATCCATACCCAGGTATTCATCATTTTCTGTAAAGAGCTGATCTGAAAGCATTTGGATCTCATCTTTGAGACGTGCAATCTGTTTATCCAAATACTGTAACCTTGCCGGCAAAGGATTTCGGTCTAAAACTCCAGGGTTCTTTGAAATAATGAGCGTTCGCTCCCGCTCATAACGGGCTAGGTCTTCTTGCGCATTTCTTATTTTAGGGCCCACTGCATTCGTAAATTGCTCATTAAGCCCCGGCTTCACCTGGTTAAGCTGCTCCTCATAATTTCCGATAGTTTCTTCGACAGTTTGTAAATCCAGCCTCAACCGTCGAAGCTCAAGCTCAGTATCAGCCTGCTGTTGAACCATGCCCGTTGTCTGCTCATTAACCTGTACAATACCCGTATTATCCATATAGTTACGCAGACGTCTTTCCGATTCATCCAGCTTTTGCTTCACTTCTGCTTTTTCTTTTTCCAAGAATTCGGCCGTAGATGTTGCAGCCTGTCGATTTTGACGCGTAGAATTTTCTACATATATCTTCATCGCAAGATTTACAATTTCTGTAGCCTCTCGTGGTGAGGTACTACTAAAGGCGACTTGAACAACATCTGACTTCTCTTCAGGTAAGATAAAAGTGAGATTATTCTTTATACGAGAAGTCACTACAGCTTCACTAGCCCGATAGCTTTCTCCATTTTCATCTGTAACCCAAAAAATGGGCAGCTCATATAACTGATCTGGTTCATTTTCGGTAAGGCGATTTGCTACTTGCTCTGAAAAAGTTCTCGATTGCAATACCTGTAATTCATTCTCGAGCGTAGAACTTGTTCCATAGCCTGTCGCTTGAGAAATTATTTGAGAAAGCTCATCATTACGTGCCTCCCCATTAGAGCTAATCATCAATAGTCCCCTGCTTTCGTACACTGGTTCAATGGTATCAGCATAGAACCACGCGCCGGTGCCGCCTGCAATTAGAAAAAAGATTACCAGCCATTTATATCGCATTAACAAAGCGATAATTTGCTTGGGATCCAGTCCATTGCTTTCAGTACCTGATGGTGTGAAATGGGGGACGTACTCAAACTTGGATAAGCTATTTGAACTGTTATTATATTTTTGAATTGAATCTGACATTGCCGTTTCCTGAATTACATTGTTTAGAGCTATGAGAATAGCTATTTAAAAAATTATCCTATCAATAATGGTTCATCTGCCTTCTTGAGGTTTTCACTTGGCCTTTTTCCTTCTTTTTCTTTGAAGGAATAGGTTGGCACTAATGATTTTAGTAACGCCCGTATTGAAGATGAATCTTGATTTTCAAGGGCTCCAAAAAGTTGATCTATGCGGGTCTCCAACATTGTAGCCGAAAGCTTCCGGCTACATATGGCTTTAAATATTTCTTTATGCTGTGTTTCTATCACTCCTTCTTCTGCATTTAAGAGTTCTTCAAACAACTTTTCCCCGGGGCGTAATCCCGTAATTTGAATTTGTATATCCCGATATGGTTCAAGTCCGTGCAAGCGAATAAGTTCTTTTGCCATATCGAGTATCTTAACTGGTTCGCCCATGTCAAGCACAAAAACCTCTCCCCCATTACCAATAGCACCAGCCTGCATCACAAGCAATACAGCTTCGGGTATCGTCATAAAATATCGCATCATCTTAGGATCAGTAATCGTTACCGGTCCACCATTTTTTATCTGATTAATAAAAAGTGGTACCACAGATCCCCGAGACCCCAAAACATTTCCAAAACGTACTGACATAAATTTTGTACCGCACGTACCGTTATAAGACATACAGATTTCTTCGGCAACTCGTTTTGTTGCTCCCATAACATTGGTCGGGTTCACGGCCTTATCTGTAGAAACCATAATAAATCGTTCTACATCATGCTTACAAGCAAGCGAGGCCAACAAACGGGTTCCACCAACATTAACCTTAATTGCCTCTCCCGGAAAGCTTTCCATCATGGGAACATGCTTATATGCTGCTGCATGAAAAATGATATCCGGTTTATACAATGCCAACACTTTATCAATTTTTCTACTGTCCGTAATACTTGCTACACAGGGGATAACTCTTGTTTCTTTGTTTTTAAACTCGTTTTCAATATAGAATAACTCTGTTTCATCAATATCGAGCGCTATTAACTTGGCAGGCTTTAAATTTGCACACTGCCTAACCAGCTCACTACCAATAGAGCCCCCGCCCCCTGTTACCAACACTATTTTATCACTGATGCTTTCTTTAATTGAGTGCAAATCAATTTCTACCGGTTCACGTCCTAATACGTCTTCAATACTGATCTCTCGT
Organism: Fodinibius sp. Rm-B-1B1-1; assembly: GCF_038594945.1. Classification (NCBI taxonomy): domain Bacteria; kingdom Pseudomonadati; phylum Balneolota; class Balneolia; order Balneolales; family Balneolaceae; genus Fodinibius; species Fodinibius alkaliphilus. The sequence goes on along the minus strand of NZ_JBCFYD010000002.1, from coordinate 709,453 downwards.
ACATGCTCAAAGCCAACCGGATCATCCGTTAACGAGTGGAATGAGGGCAATACTTTGATATCAATTTCGGGTCGGATGGTCTTTACTTGATCAATAATCTCTTTCAAATCTTTCTTTGGATACTGTGGGTATGCTACGATAAGCTGATCTACCGGATGTACTTTAATGTATTCAAACATACTCTCTTTACCTCCTAAAATACGCACACCATGTAATAATAACCCTGGCATCACGCGGTCATCGAAAATACCATAAACTGATACCTTCCACTGTTCATTCGTCAAAATATCCCGCAAAATCTGTTCACCTTCACTTTCACCACCAAATATTATGGCGTGTTTATTTTCTTTATTCTGAGATTTTATTAATCCGTAATACATTCGCTTGCTTATACGAAATCCCCCAACTGTAAGAACAGCATTAGATAAAACCAGTGTTACAAAGGTTGCTTCATAGCTATCCATCCCAACAGCAAATTGAGCCACTCCTAAAGCAATACCTCCGCCCAACGTAATGCCAAGAATAATCCGGCCCAGATCATTTAAACTGGTATAACGCCAGTTGACCATATACATCCGAAATACAATTAATCCAAACAATACAGATCCGACTATAATAAGGGTATGAGCTATTGGAAATGCTTTTTGTGATGCTCCAAATGGAATTAACAATCCATAAACAATCACTGCTGACAAAAAGAGTGAAGCCGTATCTCCCACCAGTAGAAATATCCCTCTCGTATATTTATTCAAGTATTTAGGCTTTGTTTCAAATGTTACACTACTCATAAAATTCCTCCCCTTTTTCTCCATGATGTTCTTTCCCTATTACCTGTTACAATAGTTATGCCAAAACGTTAAGTGTGAATCAACAACCTATAACTTTATTCAAAAGCGTCATTTTATAGACCTCAGGGATTCTGATAATCGATCCCAACTGAAAAAAACGAAATGGCGTACATTGCAGGTCTTGCTATCATGGATAGTTAACGTGTTATTTTTATCATCGTCACGAGTAAATATTACGCGACCTTTGTTCTCTATTATTATCTAAGATCATCTTGGATGTTCGGCCGATTATACGACCACTCGTTTTGTTGAGAGAACAGCCTTTATTGCTGAACAAACCTCTTCCCTTTGATCATCAGTAAGGTTGCTGCCCGAAGGCAAACATAATCCATATTCAAAGAGTTGATCCGACACTCCTGCTCCGTAATAAGGATACTTCTCATAAAGCGGTTGTTGATGCATGGGTTTCCAAAGCAAGCGCGACTCAATGTTTTGAGCCTCCAAAGCCAAACGAATATCGTTATTAGTAATACCTCCTGTCTCATCGGGATGTACCAACAGCGTTGTTAACCAACGATTGCTAACATAACGCTCCGGCTCCTTTAAAAAGTAAAGTCCCGTATCAGAATATCCGGTAAATCCTACAGAGTTATTTTCAGGATTAGAATCGAGCCAACTTCCATTGAGGAAATCGAAATAATCTTGATGATTTTTTCGACGAACGCGTACCCGTTCATCCAACACTTCCATCTGTCCCCGGCCAATGCCTGCCACAATATTACTCATCCGATAATTATAACCCAGCTTGGAATGCTGGTAATGAGGAGCATCATCTCGTGCCTGTGTAGCAATAAACCGGGCTTTATTAATTACTTCTCCATCATCGGCAAGTAATGCACCACCTCCCGATGTTGTAATAATTTTATTTCCGTTAAAAGAAAGCACTGAAAATTGACCCAAAGCCCCACATTTTTTATCCCCCAATGTAGATCCCAGCGCTTCTGCAGCATCTTCTATTACTGGAATATTATATTTACTTGCGACTTCTATAATTCGATCCATTGGGGCGGGCATTCCATACAAGTGCACTACAATGATAGCTTTGGGAGTCCCTTTTTTACGGATACGATCCTGAATAGCTTTTTCCAACAAATCGGGATCCATATTCCAGGTCGTAGTCTCCGAATCCACAAATACGGGTTTTGCCCCTTGGTACAAAATAGGATTAGCCGATGCTGCAAATGTTAATGATTGACAGATAACTTCGTCCCCGGCCTCCACCCCACATAGCATTAAAGCCAAGTGAATAGCAGCAGTTCCCGAAGTTACGACTGCAGCATGTGCTCGACCTGTGTAATTTTGTAGATCTCGTTCAAAACCGTCCACATTTTCTCCCAATGGAGCAATCCAGTTTTTCTCAAAAGCATCATTTATATAGTTAATCTCATTACCGCCCATATGCGGTGAGGATAAGTAAATACGAGCACCGGCTTTTTTCATATCGCTATTGTTACAAAATCTTTTGTTACTGTTGTCCGCTTACCGCAGTTTTGCTTAAGTAGATACAATAGCTATGCCAACAGGTGCCAAAACATATTTTATGCTGGTATAACGTTCAGAACCGCATAATTATACCGCTTGTTGTTTCTTTAACCGTCACCTTTACAAGTGGTGTGAGTAATTATTACGTATTTTTTTTAAAATCGTATCGTTAAGTGCAGCTACGAAATTACTGAGTATATTACTTCATACTCACTAAAAAGCTGCCGCCGTTGATAAAAATTATGATAGCTATCTATACGAAAAGCTGTCGATTTCTTATTCTATAAAAAATGATGTTCATCATAGGAAATTTAAATTTCTCGAAGCAATTTGGACCTATTCTTGCATAAGTAAGAGTAACGAAACACTTACATCAGTGGCGGATTGGGCTTTAAATTTGAGACATAGAACAATCAACGTTCGTGATACTGAAAACAAGAATATCAACAGACCTATAAAATTAAAACGTACGATGAGCAGCATTCGAGCGATTTTATTAACGACATTCATCATTATCCTCATTATTATTTCAGGATTTACTAACAATGCGAAAGCACAAAATATAGACTGGGGACCTACGGCGGGGCTCACGGTTAGTTCTCACCTCAACAAATTTTGGTTTATCGAAGATGATATCCGCATCCGATTAAATCCTGATGTTGCGGTAGGTTATCAACTTGGTCTGATAGGACGGGCAAATATCAGTTCTACTCTTCGTATTCAGTTAGAGCCATCCATAATACTTTTAGGTGCCAAATACGATGACTCTTTTACGTTAAGAGGAGTCGAATTTGAAACAGATAGTCGAACAGAATTAACCTATATTCAGCTTCCTTTGTTGCTCCAACTCTCCACAGCTGAAAATCAATATAACGTATATGGTCGTAAGCGTTCTATTACCACCTATCATATTTCGGGGGGACTCTTTGGTGGATATTTATTGGATGCCCGATTTGAAGGAACAAATAGAGGCGCTCCTATCGGCATTGAATTCGAAGGGGGATTTTCTAATGATGTAACGCCTCAATATTCTAATTATGATGTAGGTCCTATGCTTGGATTGGGACTTGAACGCGGTCATTACAATAAGGTTGGATTTGAAACAAGAGCTCAGTTTTCAATCATTGATTCTGGTAGCGAAAAACTATTTTTCTTTCGACCTCAAAACATCGCATTAACATTCTCGTTGTATGTTTTGTTTTAAAAACAAGGGAAGATGATAAATAAGTATGATTAACGTCATCTTCCTGAGAGTTTAACCTTTTAGGCCTATTCTATATAAAACCCATCGTTCCGCTTATTCCACTGTGGGTTTCTCTCTTACAAATTAAGCAGAAGAACTTTTCTGGAGACTATAGGTATATACGTTATAAATGAAGCTTCACTCATTACCGTTAAAAGGCTTCTCCCCTGCTATCTGATTATGGTCTAAACAGATGAATTATATAGAAATTATTGGCCCTCCCGGCGTTGGTAAATCAACACTTTTAAAAGCCCTTGTCAACAGAAGAAAGAATGAGAGGTGGAAAACCTATCAGGAAGCTATAATCAATATTGCCAACACATTGAAATGGAAGCAATTAGGCAGCTCCAAGAGCCAGCTCCTGTACGTACTCAACAAAATTAACGTAAGCAAATATAAGGAGCTTGGCCTCGCTAACACCATCGTTCAGTATGAAGCTTCGCAAATAGCTAACTCGATAAAGAAAAAATATGAATATTTCGTTGATGCAGAATTCGAAGCCCTTAATAAAATGCCCTTACGTATATCTGCAATAAATAAAAGTAGTTTCCTTAGCTGGCATATCAAATCCCTGAATAAACTGTTTATCATGGAAGCCTTCGGCTACATGCCCACTGTTATCTTTGCTGAAGGTCCGTGTAAAACACACCATGGGCTAAAATATATCCAAGAACATAAAGTCACAGCTGATACTTTGCCCAGAGCCATCATTTACTGTACGCTAAGTGCTAAAGATAATATCAAACGGATTCAGACCCGTGCAACAGCAACAGGCTCTGTAAGTACCATCCATAATCAATTAAATGACGAACAGCTGGAAACGCTGGTTTTGTACACGCACCAAGTAGCTGAGGAGAACCTTACATTTCTAAAAAGGTTGGGAATTCCTACATATGAACTCAACCTCACTGATACACAGTCAGATGTCGAATTGAATCATATTCAGGATTTTATCACAGAAAATATCAACAACAGCAGACACTCACTCTTAGACTTTGCCCGTATATACCCTTAGGGCTGATAAGCAACATGGGATCCTATGTTGTATTCTTTGAGCAAGTTTTCTTCACTCATAATGATCGGCTCTGCATCAACATCCCGTAAAAAGATGAACGGTTCGCTGTATGTGTAATCGATTCGCTCCATCCCATTGATATTCTCATCAAACAAAGCCAACAATGTATCAGCTGGCAGATTGGCTCCCCCCGCTGCAATACTGGATGTAAAAGCAACATGCCGCACATTAATTTCAGTTATATTGGGAGTTCCTGATCTATCCTCTTTGTAATCGACGGTGAATATACCATGCAGATTAGCACCTGTTGCAGAAGATATCATTTGCAGAGCTTGTTCAGATAATTCCACAAGCTTAGGCTCATTTATAAGCCTTCCAAACGATGTATTTCCGGTGACTCCTGACGGGGCTACTTTAGCCATAATATAGTTGATACGCTCAGCACAAGCTGTTCGTTTGAGCTCTCCATCAAAATAGAGCATCTTGCACGCCATATTGCGTCCTGGCAAGTACTCCGTTGCAATAAACTCATTTACTTTAGGATTGATGGAAATCCACTGACGAAGCGCTCCTTCAGACTCAATTTTAAGCGAACCCAATCCACTGGAACCTTTGGTACTACGAATCCAAAATGGCTCACCTATTTTGTCAACAATTAGCTGATAATTAAAAGAGGTTGGGCTTATTTTTATAAATTTGGGAATTAAAGAAGAACCTGCCAGCTGCTTATGCATGGCGTGTTTATTTACAAGAGCGCGGGCCAATTGGTAATCAGGAAGATGGGTATGAATTCTCTGGTCTAACCTCGAACGATTTTTAGCCCACTCCAGTACTTCTTCTTCTGGCAAAATGATGGCTGCATCAATGTGCTCTTTTGATATGATATTATTAATCACAGACCAATAAGCCTCATCATCAGCACGTGGAATCACATAGCTTTGATCAAAAAGCGACTTGTCATACAAACCATATGCCAGTGGATTACAATCTACTCCAATAAATCGATACTGATTTTCTGGGGTATGATCTATCAATTTTACCGCTCGTACAAAAGATCGTGGTGTTGGCCCACCCACTCCGGTTATTAGAATATTTTTCATCATTTTGTCTACTAATAGTTAATTTGTTCCATCAAATGGTTGCATGGGACGCATTTCAGATTGATTTACCCCCTCACGCTGCAATACTTTTATAAACGTTAGCCATAATATTTTCAGATCTAAATACAGCGACTGGTGCGTAACGTAATATAGATCATGCTCAAATTTTTGGGTCCAACTGATAGAATTCCGTCCATTTACCTGGGCCCAACCAGTTATACCGGGCTTTACATCATGCCGGTGATGTTGTCGTTCAGAATATAGAGGCACATACTTGGGTAACAGCGGACGCGGCCCCACTAAACTCATCTCTCCCTTCAATACATTGATAAGTTGAGGAAGTTCATCCAAAGAAAGCTGGCGCACCCACTCTCCGACTTTTGTAATTCGTTCGGTATCGGGCATCAGGTGTCCCTCGGCATCTTTCTTATCCGACATTGTTTTAAATTTTATGATCCAAAACGGTTTTTCCTGATAGCCAATACGTTGCTGGTAAAAAAAGAGGTGTCCCCTATTTTGGATAAAAAGAAGTATCGAAATCAATATCACAAGAGGACTCAGCAATGCCAGAATAACCATTGAAAAAACAATATCTATTATTCGTTTAACAATTAGATACATTTATTCATCCTCAATTTAAATTTAATTCATTAACCACAAACTGTCTTTTCCCAGAGGACAACAATGGTATTTCATGCACAAATTTAATGCTTATTGAGGCATCATCACCCACATATTTTTTCAAGGCTGATTTTATATCCCTACAAAATGACTCAGTAGTATTAAATGTATTCAACTTTAAGGTATAGCTTGTTTTCCCGGTTTGAACTAACTGGAACTGGTTGATGCTGTCATATTTTCTTAATGCATAATCAATGAAATGCGGGGATAAGCGTTTCCCATTGGTAGAGTGAATAAAATCCAGTTTTCTTCCTTCAATTCTTTGGAAGAATAATAATTGTTCTTTGCCCGGTTCTTGAACCTTTGTGATTACCCCAATATCTCCGGTATCATATCTGATGAGTGGCATTGCATAATTAAATAAATCTGTAACTACTATTCGTCCGGATTTGCCAAAATCGACTGGTTTATCCTTTTCAAAATCTAATATTTCGATATGATAACTGGCTACATTCACCAAATACTCAGGACGATATGATGCAACCTGGTGCCCTAAAAATCCATTTTCAGAATTCGAGTATCGGGATAAGATTTGACACCCAAACTTTTCTTCTACTTCTTTTCTTGTTTGCGGGTCTAATGCTTCGGCCATGGTAAAAATACATGTTATATCAGAATCTACCTTCGTGATACCCAAACTATCTAAATTCTGATTTATGGCTTTTAATGTAGATGGGTACACCAAAATAGCCTTTTTGCTATGATCTTTTGATAGTTGACCTATAAGGTCCTTGGTTTGCTCTTCCGATAAGTCTGAAACATCAACGGGCACAATATTTTTCAAAAATAATTCTACGGGATGAAGTGCATTTGTTTCATTCCAAACCCTGAGATAGTATAGTCGATCCCCAACCTCAAATCCTCCTAACTCATTAAAATAGATATTTTCGGCATGCTGCCGATTTTGTTTACCCTTGTCGTGATATAGTTTTAGTGGTACTCCTGTCGATCCACTGGTGCTTATTTTTTTAAGATTTTCCCCTTTAAATTTTCGGGACTTGAAATCTTCAAAATGATCCAGCACGGTATTTTTATTTATCACTGGAAAGTCTGTAATACGATCTGTATAACTAAACCGACTATAAAATGGAGTTGTATTTACAGCATGGGTTAATACTCGCTTCAGGTAATCATTTTTATTCGTATGATGTCCATGCCCTTTTTCAAGCATCTCCTTAACATCCAGATAGTGCTTGTGTACTTCTCCCCCTCTTAAATAATCCAAACCCCAAAATAATGGCTTTCTCCAATTCATGTTATCCTCCTCTTGTTATGTAACTTCAATAGTTTCCCCAAGTTCATTCGCTGATAAAAACTCTACCTCTGGCCATCTTGCAATAATACGATCAAGCAATTCTTGTAATGCTGTAATACCTATAGCCCTATTTTGTTCATCGATGTGACCACAAAAATTTACGCGATGTGAGCTTATTATGGCCGGACGATTCCACCGAAATGCTGTCTCTATCTGTTTCATCGCATATCCGACCCAATCCAAACCTCGATCATCAGTGGGCTCAAAAACAACATTCCTAACCAAGTAAATTTGTCCCCACGTATTTTGCTTTCCGGTATAGTTAAAAACCGTCCTGTAATCCCCCTTTCCTTGATGCTCGTTCTTTAGCAGAGGCGTATCAAGATATTTAATCCCATTATCGTACAAGGCTTTATGTATAACGGGATGCTCTCGTCCACCCGGCGGATTAAAATGCACAGCCGGATAACCAAAAACATCCTTAAATGCTCGCAAACCATCACAAATCACATCCTTAAATCGATCATTTTCCTTTACATCCCAAAATTCAAATGCTGCAGATGGTGTAATTGTCTCGTAGTTTTTTGCAGAAATACTGGTGTACGAACGATTTTTAAGTGCAGTAAGAATCTCATTGTCGTTAGAAGCTAATTTCTCTTCAAAGATCTTCAGGTTCAAATGCTCTCTTCCATGAAATTGCGGAAGAAATATTTTTTCTGTGATTCCTTCTTGAATTAATTCCCACGCCCCATCATACGCCTCTGGTTGTTGGGATGACAATTTACTAAAAGTCTGAGGAAGCAATTCATACTCATATTTTTGATACCCGTTTGCTGCCATTTTTTCGAAATTGATATTACATGGCACTGCAAAAGGAGTAAATACAGCGTTACGACCATTGGAATCTGTTACACTCATCAGCGTTTCAAATAAAACCTCAATATCTTCTCTGGTTTCAAGCGTATCGTAAGCATCAAAACGATTATAAACCTTTAACCCATGTTGGTTCATCCGTTGACGAGCAGCCTTCGAATCAACCCGTACATTCCCATAATCATCCACTGAAAAAACGACGATCTTTCTATCTGTACGCCACCCAACTACGTTTTTGGCATTTAGGATTGAGTATGTTTTTAGAGCTTGAATAGTCATTGTTTTAGATTTAGATATATCCTCATGGTCTGATCAATCAACCTTATTACTAATAGCTAATTTCATGCCAAATAGTATTCGACAATTTTATCAGCGTTAGAGCGACGATAATTTTGAGACGCTTTGACCGCATTTTGGGCATATTTCTCCCTTAAATTACAGTCTGATTTAAGCGAAAGAATAAAATTGGCAGCCTCTTGCAAGTTTGAACTACTCACACATTTTGCATGCTGATACTTCACGGCGTAGTCATAGAGCTCAGAATCTTCCCCTGCGATATATAACGCTGGGATACCATAGCTCATAAGGTTATACGACTTGCTGGGCACACTGCCCTTTGAAGTGGCTTCATCAAGGATAACAACACCAATGTCAGCTGCCGAAAGAGAATATGGAAACATTTCATCAGACTGGAAGGGCAAAAACTGGCAGTTGAGTAAATTTTTCTCTTTTACTAATGCTTTTAAATGAGGTACGCGCGTCCCCCGACCAATAATCTGAAACAAAATATCATCATGATCTTTCATCTTTTCGGCCAACGCTATCATCGTTTCCACATTATGGGTCAACCCAATATTTCCGGAGTACTGTACAACAAACTTATCTTGCAGCTGTTGAGCCAAAACAAAGGGATTATTTTCTTTTTCAACCTTCCCATTAGACTGAAAAATGGACCAAATAGGCGTAATTTGAATTTTCTCTCGATCCACATAATTAGCTAACAATTCGGCCATTTTAACACCAATAGTATACACCCGGTGGGCCTTCTTGAACGCTATCTTGTTCAGCTTAGCCCACGTTTTATATAAAAGGTTAGTCTCTGTCATCCCTGTAATCTTAAATACATCGGGATAAACATCCCAAATAAGCATACTGCAGCGGTTAGGAAGAACTATGGATAACAGGTAGGCCATTGGTGGCAACGACATGAAAAACACATCGTGTTTTCGGTACCGCGTAAGTAATAACGTATAGATCCTCAAGCATCCCCATACATAAGAAAGCATCTTTTTCCAGCTGGGACGATCTACCCATGTATTCATCTTCGTAACCCTAACAGATTTTTTTAGTGATTCCCCTTGCTCATGAATGCTACCCGTTATCAAATCTACCTGCCCAAACTCCTCGGTAAAAGCGTTACACAAACCTACCGTCAAATAGTTGACGGCCTGATTAACAACTACAATTTTTCGGTCCTTATTCCGATCAGCTTTGACAACCTTTCGGCAAATATCGAGATACCGTTCAGCCCGCTGTCTGGCAGACAAAAACTTCTTTTGTTCTTCTCTACCATTCTGTATTAATGTTTGTCTGAGATCGGAATCATTTATCAACTGTATAATTCGGGCTGCCCATTCATTGGGATTTACCGGATCAGCATATAAGGCAGCATCACCACAAACGGTATGCGCAAAGCCTAAGTCAGACGTTATGATTGGCTTTCCCATCTTCATCGCCTCAGCATAGGTTGCAGAAAAACATTCGAGCAATGTTGGTAGAAATAGCGCATCACACTCTTTATACAGCGATGGCCCCTCCTCGGGCCGGATAGGTCCAACATTGATAATATGTTCTCCTAACTTATCAGAAAAACTCCTTTTAAAATCCTCCTCTGGAAGGGTCACCACAAATCGAACACGCTCTCTCACCGCTTCAGGTAAGGCTTTAATTACGGTGGGAATTATTTCCAGATTTTTATGGGCATGCCATGCTGATAAAATCAAAAAGCGAAATTCTTGGTCACTCTGGCGATGAAGCTTATCGCCAAATTTTCGGGGATGCTCATAGTGCTGATTATAGGTGTTTGATACTGTATACACCCGATGACTTTTTACAATGGGCTGTAATCGTTCATTAACGTCATCAGTCTGAACGACATATGCATCAGCTTCTTTTTTAAAGAAATGTGTGACGATTGCTCCCTTCAAGGCCCACTTTTTTTTCTTCCAAAATGATATCTGATTAAAAAAGGGAGAATCTTTATACACATAATGCGGCAAATTATATCCTACAACATGCGGTGCATGAGGACGCCAATAAGCCGGTCCCGAGGTGGTAAATACCACATCAGGATTAACTTTTTGTTCTAACTTTTCGAAGAACTCACTTTGCGATTTGAATCCCAAAACCCGTGTTGCGGGCCGGTAACCTATCTTATAAAAAAAGAAATTCGATGGGTAACGATTTGTATCGATAAGTTCAGCAATCATCTCTCCTAAAACGACATGGTATTCATGATCCCTGAACTGTTGACACTCTTCTAAAAATGATTGGGCAACCTGTACGCCTCCTCCCTTATACGTGCTGGCAGTATTTATGAGAATTTTCATATACCCACCCTCACAGGAGTGTAATGATGATTATTTATCGTGATAAAGCTGAAAAAACGATCAGCAGTATCACTCGAATTTAAATGACTTATAGATTCAGCACATTTTTCACTCATTTGATTTCTTAGTTGCTCATCATTCATCAACTGTTTTAGCTTTCGTTTAAATTTTTCCTGATCAAAGAGGGGAACAAGAAATCCATTTTTATTATCTACTATCATTTCTGAAGGTCCTGCTATACAGTCATAAGCAACAACCGGCAGGCCAGCCGAGAGCGCTTCTCCTATGACATTGGGGAACCCCTCTGAACTGGAAGTAAAAGCAAATATTTTACTCCTGTTATAATATCGGTGAATATCAGATTGTTCTCCTTCGAGCTGTACTTGTCCGTCAGCATTTAATTCTTTAACCAAGCTGTAAAGCTGGCTGGATATATTCTGCTTCTTCGCATCTCCACCTACAATCATTAATCTCCAACCTGGGGGAGCAACCTCTACAAATATTTTTATAAGCTGATCGAAATGTTTAGTGTCAATTAACCGGCCGACAGACAGAACAATATTGTCTTTTTGAATTGCATGCTCTCTCTTAATACTTCTTATCGGATTCCCGATCACTTCAACATTCGTATTCCATCCATTTGTTAAACAAATTTCTCGGGCCTTTTCGGTCTGTGCAATATATCCCTCCGCTTTTGGATACAATTGTCGGCGAAGATAATTATGTAATTGACCAAGATTTTTATCGGGCTGACTTCGATCAGATATATAAATAGGAACATCCAATCCCTTCAAGGCAATGAGAACCAAATTATTCCACAGTTCCCCAAAACTTAGCACCGTATCAGGATTAATTCGTTTAACCGTTGTCCGTAAAAAAACAATCGTACGAAGGGTATCAAGATGACGCCGCTTATTCTGAAATCTAAAATTTGGTTTATGAATGGTAACCAATTCTGAAATCTGATAAGCTACCTCGCGTTTTCTACCTATCAAAATAATATGAACCTGAACATCTTCTCGTGCTGAAAAATTATTTGCAAGCTCAGCCATAACCCTTTCCATCCCCCCGATACCCAGCGAATGGATAACAAGACATATTTTCTGCATGCTGATTATTTTTCGGCGATAGTAATAACAGTTTGAACATCAATCGGCATTTCAGCTACCACGGCAAACTTTGCCCCATTTTGATCAAAGTTGAAGCTCTTATAATTTGCTTCAACAAAATCCAGGATTTCATATACCTTCTCATAACTGAATAAAGCTTTCCCATCTTTCCGAAACTGTCCGGGCAAGTTTTCTATAGAGGTAGTTTCCAGATCAAATTCGGGATAGGCCCGTAATGACCAAATAACCAGTTGGATTTCCAGCCATGTTATTTGGGGATCATTATTTCTTAACGCCTGCTGGACATTAAGCAAATAGTTTACCGGTTTCCATTGTTCAACAAGATGAGTAGAGTACAACTTGATATTCGTATATACTCCATCATTGCTGTCTATAGATTTCCAAACATCAATACACCAACCATCTTTTAACTCATTATCAATAATTTTATTAGATCCAATATTGGAGAATTCGATATTAAAATAAGCCTTCTTTGCCCCATTTATATTGATAGTCAACGTTGCACTCTCTGCCCCTTCAATCAAACTCATTTCTTCAATTGGAGTAAGGGATTCACCCAGATCAGGTTTTCTGTCATCTTTGTTGCCCGTTAAAGGATTTTCACAAGCCATAAACATGATCGATGCAACCAAACACCAAATCACAACCAACTTTTTATTTGTACTCATTTTTGCCCTCTTTTAGTTAATGATCATATTCAAACATTGATAAATAGCTTCTGCAAGATAGATACCATGAGTTACTATTACGTGATACAATAGTTGTGCCAAATAACTTGGAGACTTAGTTATACTGCAACAAAAAAGAATAAAGGTGGGCAGAGTTCTTATTAGCTACTAAAATATATGAATGTGGTTAGTTGCCACTTACTCTTTAGTCCTTAAAATAATTGCTCATTTTTTCTAATCCGACGAGTATGTGTAAAAGTTACACTGAAGCCCTCGAAAAGAATTGTAAGAAATGGTCTAAAATAAAAAGAGGAAGCACCCAAAAGTGCTTCCTCTACTTTAAAAGTATATGTAATTAAAATTAATAACTTAGCACATTCAGATTGCCATCCGCCTCAAGTGCATTTATAAGTGGATCTAAATCAGAATCTGATAATGAATTTGCTCTCAAATCCAAGTCTCGGAACTTTGGTAGATTACCAACTTCGGCCAAATCAGCATCAACCTGATCAGACAACTCGTTGCCACGAAAATCTAAGAACTGTAAATCTCCATTTGATGTATCCACCATCGGGGGAGCCCCAGTAAAATTGTTGTCATTGGCTCGCAGATACCGAAGCTGGTGTAGATTGGATAAGTCAGGAATCTGCCCTTCTAAATTATTCCATCCCAATCCAAAGTTCTTGATACTATCTATATTTTTTACCGACTCTGGCACCTTGCCCGTTAACTGATTACCATCTAACTGTAAAGCCTTTAGATTATTGGGCGTCCCAAATTCTGGCAGAGTTCCTGTCAGTTCGTTAAAACCTAAGTCAACCATGTTAATTTTTGGCATCGTACCATCGAAAAAATACCTGGGGATTTCACCGGTAAATGCATTCTTTTTAGCAATAAAGGCTTGCAAATCAGATAAATTGCTTAGATCAGGAATTGAACCAGAGAAACCGTTGTCTTCAATTAGTAAATATTTCAACTTTGTCCAATTTGCTATCCAAGAAGGCAACTCTCCAGTTAACTTACTTTCGATAATGCCAAATTGATATAAATTAGTCAGATTACTCATTGACGTGGGTAGAGAATCAAAACTATTGTAACTCAAAAATAGCCCTTCAAGTTTAGTTAGTTTCCCTATCTCCTTTGGAATAGGACCTGTTAATCCCGTATGATCAGAATTCACTCCCATCAATTCTAAATGGATCAAATTTGACAAGTTTCCAACCTGGGCTCCCATTGATCCAGTAAAATCATTCGTTCTCTCGTCAGAATAACTTCCACTCAGATCTTTCCCAGGATGGTGATAAGCCTCATTAGGCCTTGGATCAACCGTTCGACCATTTAATAGCAAATATTGCAGACTGGTCATATTCCCAATTCCATTCCACGGAAGCGTTCCTGACAACCGGTTCTGCTTTACATTGAAATAAGTAACCTTTGTAAGGTTTCCAAGGCTTTCCGGGAGCTCCCCCTGCAGACCATTGCTACGCAAGTTGACTTCCACAACTCGTCCCTGGCCGTCAACCTCAATACCGTGCCAGCTGTTGTCGGGATTTCCACTACCCCAACCACTGTCGTTGTGCCAGCCTGTGCCGCCCGTCGCTTCATATAAGTCCATCAGCGCCTGGCGATCTCCTTCTACAGAATTTGCATAGTCTCCGCTATCATTATTACTGGATTCGGATTCAGTTGTAAAGCTATATATGGCAGACCAATTTTGGGAATCGCCATCTCCATCCACTTGAACTCTCCAATAATACGTCTGATTATAATTCAGCCCAGATGCCGAGTAAGAGGATTCACTAACGTATGTATCAACTTCAGGAGAAGAAAATGAATTATCTTGTGCAACCTGTACTTGGTACTCATTTGCCCCTGATACTGTTTCCCAATCTAATGTCAAGTTGGTAGATTGATAGCTGGAACCATCAGATGGGGAATTCAATGAAACAGATGAATCATTGGAATCATCGCTTCCTCCTGATCCAGTAGTAAAGCTGTGAATTTCTGACCATTCGCCCTGCGTATCACCGATAACGGCTCGAACTCTCCAGTCGTGATCTGTTTGTGTAGCTAAATCACTTTCTGGAGTAAAGGTTGTTCCTTCCACTTCCGTTTCTACCACCATTTCTGTAGGATCTATACTGTTGGCATGCAGGATATAATAATCGGCACCATCCACTTCTTCCCATTCGAAAGTAGGTTGCAATGCAACATCAGTAGCTCCGTCATTCGGAGATAGTTGTGCAGGAGCTGGAATTTCACCCTCGGCAAGTGTAGAAAATTGAAATACATCGGACCATTGGGTTTCTTTGCCAGAAACAACGGGTTCAACCTTCCAATAGAAGGTCTGCTCTGCAGATAAATCAGTAGTTTCATAGGAACTTGACGTCACCTCTTTATCTATAATCAAAGAGCTAAACTCTTGGTCAGATGCTACCTGTACGTTATAGGCGGAAGCACTCGCTATTGCAGTCCACGAAAATTTAACTGAGTAAGGACTTTTAGATGCTCCGTCACTTGGTGAGGTTAAATCCGTTGCCAAAGGTTCAGAATCTTCTGAGGTTGACTGAGTGAAAAACTGCCATGTTGCTGACCAGGGTCCTTCTTCACCATCAATAACAGGACGAACCTGCCAATACAATATGGTATCAGAAGGGAGTCCCTTAACTTGGAAACTATTTTCTTCTGTTAAACTATCTATTATTATAGAAGAGAATTCTGAATTTCCCGAGAGCTGGAATTCATAAGAATCGGCTTCTTCGAGTTGACTCCAATCAAAAGATACAGCAGTACTTTGATCGGACCCATCTTCAGGGGAAGCTAAACTAACTTCGGCTAAATTGTTGTCTTGATTTTGATTTGCAGTTATTGTTAAAGAATCTTCGCATTGAGTTAAAGTAACAAGCAAAAATATACTCGTTATGAGATATAGAATCTTTGATCTCATGGTAAATATGAGTCTTTTTGGGGTTTGTAGAGAGGGCCCAGAAGGTGGGGTAACCTTCTGGAAAGCCGTCTATAGATGACATTTAAACATAATGATTACAATAATTTAGGGGTAACCATTACAAGAAGTTGATACCCAAACCTACAACCATTGTTCCAGTTATATTAATTTTTATTAATATAATCTTTGATGAGGATAATAGGTTGGCTCACAAGAAATTAAGAAAGGGAAAAAGCCTACTCGAGAAAGATACTACAAAAAAAATATCAGGAAATGGTAAATTCTGTTCGTAAAAAAAAGATGGAAACATAGCCCTTGCTTTATTTCTACAGGTAGAATGGAAAAGATAAATACGCTAAACAATTAAAAAAATGTAGGGATATGCTGTATCAACGTGTGAGCGATCCTTAATATCTAAGCAGATCAGTCTTCCCCATTTTGGTTAGCTCTTCCATCAATAGCTCGACATCAGAATCGGAAAAATTGTTATTTCTTAGGTCTATTTCTTTAAACTTTGGCAGGTAGGCAAGTTTAGACAAATCTTTAGGCACTTCTCCAGATAAGTTATTCTCTTGCAGATGAATAAACTGTAAATCTCCATTTGATGTATCCACCATCGGGGGAGCCCCAGTAAAATTGTTGTCATTGGCTCGCAGATACCGAAGCTGGTGTAGATTGGATAAGTCAGGAATCTGCCCTTCTAAATTATTCCATCCCAATCCAAAGTTCTTGATACTATCTATATTTTTTACCGACTCTGGCACCTTGCCCGTTAACTGATTACCATCTAACTGTAAAGCCTTTAGATTATTGGGCGTCCCAAATTCTGGCAGAGTTCCTGTCAGTTCGTTAAAACCTAAGTCAACCATGTTAATTTTTGGCATCGTACCATCGAAAAAATACCTGGGGATTTCACCGGTAAATGCATTCTTTTTAGCAATAAAGGCTTGCAAATCAGATAAATTGCTTAGATCAGGAATTGAACCAGAGAAACCGTTGTCTTCAATTAGTAAATATTTCAACTTTGTCCAATTTGCTATCCAAGAAGGCAACTCTCCAGTTAACTTACTTTCGATAATGCCAAATTGATATAAATTAGTCAGATTACTCATTGACGTGGGTAGAGAATCAAAACTATTGTAACTCAAAAATAGCCCTTCAAGTTTAGTTAGTTTCCCTATCTCCTTTGGAATAGGACCTGTTAATCCCGTATGATCAGAATTCACTCCCATCAATTCTAAATGGATCAAATTTGACAAGTTTCCAACCTGGGCTCCCATTGATCCAGTAAAATCATTCGTTCTCTCGTCAGAATAACTTCCACTCAGATCTTTCCCAGGATGGTGATAAGCCTCATTAGGCCTTGGATCAACCGTTCGACCATTTAATAGCAAATATTGCAGACTGGTCATATTCCCAATTCCATTCCACGGAAGCGTTCCTGACAACCGGTTCTGCTTTACATTGAAATAAGTAACCTTTGTAAGGTTTCCAAGGCTTTCCGGGAGCTCCCCCTGCAGACCATTGCTACGCAAGTTGACTTCCACAACTCGTCCCTGGCCGTCAACCTCAATACCGTGCCAGCTGTTGTCGGGATTTCCACTACCCCAACCACTGTCGTTGTGCCAGCCTGTGCCGCCCGTCGCTTCATATAAGTCCATCAGCGCCTGACGATCTCCTTCTATGGAGTCTTCAAAGGTTTTTATTTCGACTAAAAATGAAAGACAAACCCCAAATATTAATATGATGAGTGGATACTTTATCAATGTTTTTATTTTACGACTTTTTCTAAAAGACTTTCAACCATCCATCCCTGGGCATCAAAAGATCCAGGATTCCAATTTAAATTTCTATCCCAATAACCTTCACAGGAATAATAAACTTCTTTAATAAATCCATAACTAATTTCAACAACCATCGGCTTTGCCCCATCATATACATAATCTATAGCTAAACATTGACTTTTTAACTGATCAGCAATTTCAAAAGATTGTTGTATTAATTCTTCGTCAAAATGTTTTTTCTCGTATAAAACATGTCCACTTCCTGAAGCTCGAAAGTCCCCTTCTCGAGTCAGTCGCTTGATAGCAAAAGCCTTACCTGCAATCACTATTACACGGATATCATAGTCATTTTGAGGTATAAAGTCTTGAAAATATACATATCCTCTTTCATTACCTGCGATTTTGGCGAATTGAGTAGTTTTAGCCAAACGTAATACTCCTTTAATTACATTCCACCAACTGTTCTTTCCATTTCTAAACTTATACAAACGATCTTTAATACTCGCTATTTTATCATATTGACTAAAACCCCGGCTAAATGCTCTATGAATTATTTTTCTCGCATCCTTACTACTTTCTATCAATTTTACGTGTGCCGATCCTGCTCCATGACGTAATTTAAAAACCTTAGGAAAGGTGGTTTGCTCAACCCAACTTAGTGCTTCTGTCTTATCATAAAAAACATAGGTAGGAACCAAAGGGGCTCCTATAGCTTCTAATAGATATTTTTGAGCCACTTTATCATCAAAATGCCAAGAGGTACAAAAATCTGGAAATACTTTTTTTCCTGAAGCCTCTAATGCAAAAATAAGCTGTTTAGCAAATAAATAATCAGCTGGGATAGCTTGATTAAAATGCCACATTAAGGCATTACACTCCTGCAATTCCTCAATAATATTATTGCTATAACAGTTAACAATCTTATAATCTATACCATTATTTTGACAATACTCTATCCATTTAGAGCTGAAATCATTCTTTTTTTGATGAATAGCAATTTTCATAAGCGATCACCTCAATGACCAATGATTATTTTTACAAAATTCAATTACCTCACTTGTGAATTTTCCCAAAAATGGACTTCCCCCATATTGAGAAAAACGAATAGTATGACCTTTAGTATTTAATTCTATTACTCTCCATTGATTACTTGTATCCAAACAAATATCCAATCCTATAATATGTGAGAAAAATACCTTGCCAGCTATTTTTAAGGTAAGTTCTTTTAATCCATCATAATTAGGGATAATTCCTTCAAATGGATAATTGGTATCGGGATGCTTACTATACTTCCTGCAAAACTTATCAACAGCATATCCATTAAGATGACCACTTGGTTTTATTAGACAATGAATTCCACCATCCGTTTCATTATCGAGAGATCCCCCTTTACCCATTCTAAGAGTAGTACTTAAAATATGAAGTTGATGATCTACAACTGATCGATATACGTAAACCCTAATTGTATTTAGCCCTACAGGATTAAACTTCGAAAAGAAATCATGTTGTGAAATTTGTTCCTGTACTACAAAGTTATCTTCATTCTCTACCAACCTAACTAATTCTTCTTTGCTTCTTACGAAGTGAATATTCTTTCCACCATAGGAATCCTTATTGGGCTTCATTACCACCGGATAAGAAATATCAGCCAAGCAACTTTGAATTTGCTTCCTTTCAACTCGTTTAAAATTTTGATCCAAATATTCTCCATCAATTCGATGCAAAATATCTTTTGGAAATACTCCTTCATCAAACCACTGGTTATAAAAACTTTTATGACTTAAGAAATGAACAGACTCTTCTATTAGCAATGTAGGCTCAATATCAGATACAAAAATATCTTCCGGAATAAATCTTGGATCTGCTATTCCTGAAATGTTCTGGCAAAGATTAAGTGTACTCACGTTAACATTATCTCTAAAAGGAGCCCATATTTTTTTGTGTTCGGCCTCAATATTTCTTGGAGATGACTTAGCATATGAGCTATTAACTTCAAATACCTTTTGATGACGATTTTTCCATGACCGCTCTGCTCCTCTTTTACGAGCTTCGTAATAAAGTAAGTTCTTTACTTTATTTTTGTTGCTCAGTCTATGGGACCCTAAAATATTTTTTTGTATTTGACCTATCATAGTTTTCATTCCATCATTTTTCCTAATTGTACTGAGTTCATAAACTCAACATCAGGCCATTTTTTAACGATTTCTGTTAATAATCTTTCTAATAGCTTAAGGTTTTTGTCTCTATTTTGTTCATTAATATGTCCTACATAATTTAAACGGTGAGAACAAATAATTGCAGGTTTATTAAATCGAAAAGATGAATTGATATCCTTTAAACATTTTTCCACCGTATCACTACGAGAGTTATTCATAGCAGGTTCAAAAATTGCATTTCGAACCAAATACTTTTGTCCAAATGTATTTTCCTTTCCCAAAATGTGAGTATTAAATCTAAAGCTACCATCAAAACGAGGTTCTTTCATTTTCCTGCAGCCCTGATAATATCGTACTCCTCTCTTAGATACTTTTTCATCAAAGTCAGGGCTCCATATATAGTTTGGGGGAATAAAAGACTCTGAGTGATATCCCATCAAATTTTCAAATAAATCTAACCCTTCAAGAACAATATCAAGCTTATACTTTTTATCTATTTCATTGTTAAATCGTAACGATTCTACATATTTGTTACCCTTCATTCCATTGTTTTTTGATATACAACCTGGCAAACCATTTTTAAAACCAAAATGAACATCTTCATCTCCTTGTTGAAGAGCATTCATAAATAATGACACATTCAGATGTTCTCTACCATGAGATTGTGGATAAAACAGCCTGTTTCTTTTTCCTTCTTTCCAAAGCTCAAAACAGTTATGATGATTCGGATACTTTTTAAAAGTTTCAGTTATCAATTCATAAAAATATTTCTGAAAATGGGCTTCCTTAATTTTTTCAAAATCTGGATTGGCCATTAAAACATTAGCTGTTATCACCGGTGAATTACCCTTATGGTCTTTTATAGAACTCAATAGATTAAACAACAGTTCTAAATCATCTTCACTTGCTAAACTATCTACCCTTTCATATATAATGTGATCTACTCCATAACCAGCTTTCAAACACTTTTCATACACTTCTTTTGAAGGCATCCTTATACTCCCCCAATCATCACTTTCAATAACGACTATTTTTCGATCCGTTCGCCAACCGGGAATGTTTACTAAATTTCTTTTTACGGATTGTTTTAGATTCTTCAACATATTTCACCTCCTATAATATCATTTTCATTACATCATTAAGGGAAATATGCTCTCCCATAAACAATATGGCGATGACAGGATTACCGAGCACCGCAGTTGCACTCATGGAGTACAATCCTATCCGAAAAGCTACGAGAATAAACAATAGTAGCGCAGGTGTAGCGAACCAAACAAAACGCTCCATTACTGTTTCCTGTTCTTTATTCTGTATGTATAAAATGATTAATACTAATGCTATCACATTAGCGATACTCGAATAGCGTCCGCCTGAAGGCAATGAGCTAAATAGATTCGCCACACCATAAAACAGCAGCGTAAAAGAAAATAGATTACCCCAACTTAGATTATTTCTAAAAAAGTCGCGTCCTTTAATAAATAATATTACTAAAAATCCCATTATCGACCATTTTAAAAGCCGACCGTACCATACAGCATACCATACGGTGTCTGTATTTGTCTCTTCTCTATATGCTTCAACTTTTTCTTCCCCCCTATATCCTGAAGAACGATCTTGGATAATTTCAGGTGCATAAGATTCAATTATATTGTTTAAAGCCGTTACATCAATCTCTGATACAAAAATTGTTGCAAAGAAAAAGCAGAAATAAATAATGGGTCGATTTCCTGCAATCAAATATCCCAAAAGAATGCCAATCGGCACTATAAAGGCGAAATGTACCAATAAGGAAAGTAGTGAAACTACAATGCCCCCTTTTTTCTGATCAAAAAGAAAAAGTAATAACCCATAAATAAATATGTGTGCAGCGGTCCAAAATCGAAATCCATTTATTTGCCAGATAGGAATAATTAGAAATAAACACGCTACAAGAATAAGAACTATCGGCTGAATTTTCCCTTTCAACCGCTCAAGAACAAACCACATATTTCTTGAAAAGAAATATCCAAAAATAATCCCATATATAAGTGTGAGCACTGCTGATTCACTGGTGAATCTGGAAACCAAAACAGCAAGAAAAGTTCTTAAAACATCTATCTCTCCACTCTCCATGTAATATTGAATAGCCCCTGAAAAAGTCATTTTTATCCCTGCCAGGTATTCAAGCTCAGTAACATAACGAACGATATCACTGTTTTGACTTTCGGTGCCTATGGCAAAAGCAAATCCATAAAAAGCCACAAATGCCCATAAGATATTTTTACCCCATCCTGAAGAGTAGTTTCTCAAGGCAGATATAACTGCTAACAGCGGCCAAATAAGAAATAAAATAACCGCGTAATATCCGGATTTATCATTTACACTTTGCATTGATTCTCATTCATGTAACATAAATTCAAAAACTGATCGCAAACATTTTCGATTTTATAACGATCCATATTTTCAAATTTATATTGGTTCTCGTAGTTGCCAAATAAAAACTCTTTGATTACAGTCTCATCAATTTCAAAACTTGATACCGAAAGCACTGGCCGAGCCGTTAAATAATAATCAATCAACTTGCTCGGCAGCTGTAACGAAGTTTTATTTTCAAAGTTGATTAAAAAATCCATGCCTGATAAAAATTGAAGTAATTCTTTTCGAGGTAGGTAATCCCGTATTTCAATGTTACCATTTGCCCTTTCTAAATAAGGCTGAACCATGTTTTTATTTTTGGTGAATATGATAAATTTAAAGTCCCATTCAATCGAAGTTAAATACTCCAGGAACGCTCGCGGATCTCTTCCTCCTGGAATAAATCCACCGGCATAAGCAAAAGTAGGAACTGGATTTTTTTGATGATCAGCAGGATCAATTTCTATATCATCAAACTTAAACCCCTGAGGAATTACTCTAATTTTGTCACGAAATTCAGGATAATATGCTTTCTTGGCCTCCTTGATAGGAACAGTTATATAATCAGCTTTAAAACAGAAATTCTTTTCGAAATATTTGAAATAAAACATTTTGCTAAACGAATCGAGCGTTTGCCCCATGTAGGGATCTCCGCAATCAGCTACCCAGGTTTTTGCAATAGGATTTTCTTCTCTCCAAGCCCAAGCTACCCCCCAATGAATAGGATGTGGTACGGCTATTGAAATCAACAGATCGTACCCTTTTTCAAAGGCTAATGCCTTTTTTACCCGGTACATCAGCTCTATATCCGGATACTCAAAAAGCTGATATAATGCCCTGCGAATAATCCTTTTTCCCAGTTTCTGGACTCGTGCCCCTTTATTTAAATTGATATCAGGTAGATTTAATGGGCCTAAATCTTTTATAGTTACTCCAAATTCATTCTCGAATGGAATATGATACTCATCATTTTTTACGGTTAACAATGTCACCTTATGTCCCTGACGTGCAAACTCCTTAACAAGCTCCGTCGTCCTAAAAGAACGAGGAGAATTAACAGGAAAAAACGAACCGGATACTATGAGAATATTTTTCATTTAACTTTCAATTTATCTTAGGTAACACTCTTTTTTGCATGATGCTGCCATTACTCTCTCACTTTATCGGGATTTATCAATCGAAATATGACTCCGACATAAATAATTACGCGATACATAAACTTCATCAGGTCAATAGAATAAACGATGAAACGCTCATTCATACTTAATTCTACTTTTGACCTCTTTTTTCTGCCTGTGAATCCGCTTTTTAGATGACTCCCCAACATTCGCAACTGGCTATGCCCATATTCTCTCTTTATGTTTAAAGCTCCTCCACACGTTAAGCGGTAATGCTTTCTAAAAATAGTGTGCAAATTCCGCGCCGGATGTTTTACTTTTACATCATCAGCATAAGCCATGTGGTGGCCAGCTTCGGTACATCTGAGTGTAAATTCCCAATCACCTCCTGATTTAATTGTTGTATTAAATCCTCTCATCTTTTCAAACACTTCTTTTTTTACAAATAAGTTGGCTGTCACCCCTCTTCCCATAGGCACATTGTTATGCTGTGGAAATGCCGTTACTCGTTCATACAAATAGCCATATTTACTCCCCCCGTCTGGTTGGAAAATTTCCACCTTTCCCCCAACCAGATCTGTCGTTTGATCAAAATGTTTTTGAGCATTTTTTAGCCAGTTTCTACCGGGAATACAATCTGAGTCTGTAAAAGCCAATATTTCACCTGTAGCTATCTTGGCCCCTCTATTTCGAGCGGCATAAGAACCAGGTTTGGGTTCGTGGACAAGTTGAACACTGCTTGGCAAATTTACCTCTTCTGGAATCTCTCCATTTTCACTATTATCTACCACGATAACTTCATACTGATCGTGAGACAATGTTTGATCTTCTAAGGCTATAACACACTGTTGCAACCTTTGCCAATCGTTATAAGTAGGTATGATTACGGAAAATTTCATCTCAGGCCTTTTCTAATTTCAATCCAAAAATACTAAAGAGTTGCAGAACCATTTCTCTCATAACGTTTTTGAGAAAACGACCAGTCTCGAACTCTAACTCTAAATGATCAAGTATTTCGCGTTGACGGTTAAATTCTTCTATGGACTTAGTCTCAAATAAATTGCGTGCAAGCAAGATGTAATACTTATTTACCTGAAATGTGAAGCTTTTTTTGTACTCCTCCTCACTTAGAAAAATGGGTCCATAGGTTAACAGGCAAAACAACCTTGCATGAATAAACGCATTATTCTCTTTGGCCTCAGTATTTGATATGCTCATATCATGGCGACGTGTAAACGTGAGTACCTCATGAACAAATCCAAAGTCGGACTCTTGTAATAGATCGATACAAGCAGTAGTATCTGTTGCCAAAAGGGAATCCTCATACACCTTATCCCGTTTCCGGATAAGATCCGACCGAAGTAACAAAGAAGACGGAGAGCCAAATTGTGAGGTCCCATGCTTCAGGTATCTCCGGGCAACTTCTTTGCCCTCATTAACGTGACTTGGATATGGCAAACCATCTAAATTTACGACGGTTTCATCTAACCGATAGGCACTAACAATCCCCACGGATGGATGTGCTTCGCCCAGTTCAACCATTTTGGCAATACACTCGGGAAACAGCCAATCATCGGCATGGACCACCTTACAATATTTACTCTTGGGGGAGATTTGCCGAAATGCATGGTTCAGGTTTTCCATCTGTGGCAAGAATTCCTCATTAGAATGAACCCTAATACGACTATCTTGCTCTACATACTTTTTGATGATATCAAGACTGCCATCCGTACTTTGGTTGTCAACAATTACGTACTCCCAATTACTGTAGGTCTGATTAAGCACGCTCTGAATACATTCTTCTAAGTATTTCGCGCCATTATAAACCGGCGTCAAAACGCTTACAAATGGCTCTTTTTTAGTTTCCTTGTTCATATTTCTCTCGTTGATAGTTTGTTATCTAAAACTTGTTGTGCAGCATTCTCTCCACTCTTAAAAGCTTCATCAGTCCACAGGTATCCCCAATCTCCATACCGGCCACAGTATCGTATCCCAATGTCATCTAAGTAATCATGGACTATTTTCAATGCTTCTTGCCGGTCAAGATCAAAAATCACATTCGCATATTTGATAAATAAAGTACTCGTATGCAGAATGTTATCATCTTCAGTCAGTAACCCACACTTCTTTAAATCCTGAATTACCGGCTTAATACATTCTTCCGGGTTTCGATCTACCGGGCGATATTTATCGGAAAAATAAATTTCGGCCTGTATGCTTCCACACCCGTCCGGCACAGTATTCGGTGACATTAAATGAGGAAAACTCAGTCTTGTAAATATGATATCCGTATCATAAAAGTAGCTCCACACTGCTTCTGTAAAATCATTCCTGTCAATCCCGATGTTTACAATAATACAACTCGTGCAGGCCAGTTTTTTGCCGGCTTCCACAATATTCTCTGGCACATCATTAATGATATTGGTAACAAGTTCTGGCAGTGGTATAGATGAAATCAGTTCATCATAGTCAGTAGTCGTACCATTGTTGAAATGGATGAGCCGTTCTTTTGCGTCTATCCCCGTTACTTTATGATTCAGTTTTATCTGAGCCAGTGAGGTAAATTTATCCAGGTAATGGGCAAACCCATGATTAGTTGGATATCTAAACTTGTCAACATAATGAACATCAGGAGTGGATGGCTCAAGAGCCCCTTTCAAAACCTCTTGCAAGTCAGGCTGATAGAGTCTTGGCCCCAGCCAATCAATATCCATATTTTCTGCATCCACCGTGTGATATTTTTTTCCATAAACCATAGGAAACGTCTCGGCAAAAGTTTTACCGAATTTCGCATAGAGCCACTCTTTATAGTTTACTATATGGCCGTTGGTTTTGTGTTTCGCCTCAACAAAATCACTAATAACATCTACGATTAAATCTGATGGCAATCCATGCAAATTACATTGGGCGGGATGCTTAATCCAGTAGCCCTTCCAATAATTATTTACTGTTGCCTTTAGTGTTTCATACTCGTGGTCAATATTGTCGGCCAACAGGTCCTGAATTCTTTTATCGTCTGTAAACGAAATGTGAGGGCCATCATCAAAAATAAAACCATCATTTGTTTCGAAAGTAGCTGTATGTCCCCCGATGTATGCATTTTTATCATACATGTATAGATCACTTTTAACCCCTTCTTGTCGTAGTCGATATGCTGCGCCAAAGCCGGCCATCCCTGTTCCTAATATCCGAATATTCATTATTTAAAATTGCTTAGTTTTCATTTTTAATTGGGCTTTCCACCAATCAATTGTTTTGTCAATTCCAGTTTCCAAATCATATTTAGGCATCCACCCAAGTTTATCACGAAGTAGAGATATGTCAGCAAATACTACTGAATATTGACTCTGGGTACTATTTTTATTCTGGTATATAATCAGCTCTTCCCTGTTGAGCTTTTTGCCGACCATCGCTACAATTTCGCGCAATTTTTTGGGCTGACCCGATCCAATATTTACTGAACCTTTAGCTTCACTTTTAAGCAATGTTACCAATGCATCTGCCACATCAGTTATATATAGATAATCCCTAATTTGATTAGCATGTTTTAGCCTGGCTTGCTGCCCTCTTAACAAATTTTTTATTACATAGGGTATTAATCGATCCTCAGATTCATAAGGCCCATACATAGAAAAAAATCTTCCACAGGAATATTGAATCCCTTTCTCCTGGCAATACTTTTCAACAACTTTATTCAAAGATGCTTTGCATACTCCATATATTGAGCTGTTGCCTGTTGGCGTGAGTGCCTCATTGCAATACCCGTATTGCCAGTTATACTCGGCACAACTACCCGCCAAAACTATTCTCTGTCCTCCATTTTCTGCAAATCTACGGACGAGATGTAAAGAAGCCTCTACCCAGTCAATATTGACTGGAGAAGTCATTCGAAGTTTATGATCATCATACCAGGCCAGATGTAACAAATTATTGGCTGCTACTTGCCCGCAAAAAGTAGTTACTTTAGCATAATCAAAAAGATCTACAGAGTGCCATTTAATATCATTATCCAAACATTTTGGTATATCTTTAGATGTGATGGCATGAACATCAAAGCCTTTATTTTGTAACATCTTGATGGCATGTCTGCCGATAAATCCCGTTGCGCCAGTTACAATTATTTTTTCCATGAATTGGACAAATTCTTAGACTTTTATGGTTCTTCGATTTAAATACCTGTTCCGATAGCCAGTATAACTACTTACATATTTAAATAGCCTTTTATTACTTAAATCTGCTGTAACTACAAGAACAGATATTAAGTATAACTTCAGTTCTCTCTACTGTACTTATTGGCCAAGTTTTATGACTAATACTTCAATAAGTGTGCCAGTTTATAATTACAACTAACCCTATCTCTATGTACCGGATATATATAGATTATATTCATTTTTAGCTTCTCCTAAGTTTCCCAACCAGTTAGAAAAAAAGAAATGAGTAGTTTTTACGCGGATGATGTAGTAAAAATTACCGTTACTGCCAGCTCTTTATCTTTTTTGAAATTGGTAGCAGTCAAAAAAGAATTTAATAAGCCATACCTAATTTCTTACCGATACAATTACCTGTTGTAAGAGATTGGCACAACTATTGTTGCCATACTTGATGGTACGTTTCTAACCTCATTCGAGTTAAACCAAGAGAATCTGATCAAATAATTAATAACAAAATAATTATGAGTAGATGGAATAAGTATATTCTTGCTTTCTTTTTTTTGGGAGGGGGATTTTCTATTATTTTATTTGGTGGCTATTTAGCTGGCATCCACGAACTTCCCCCTTACTGGTTTCTTCGCAGAGTGGAGTTGCATGTATTTGGTCGTACTTTTGAAAAAATAAAGACTACCGAAAATCCTGAATATTACGACTCTATTTTTCTTCGGTTATATAGCAACCAAATCGATATTAGCGATCGTATTAATCGTGAAGGAAGAGGAGGAGGATTAACTTCATTTGGAGATGCCGTAGTATTATTAGCTCACGATGGACAAATATTTGCAGCCTATTCTGCTGACGATATAAGAAATACAGACATAACGGTCCCTGAAAATGGATTTTCGGCTTACCAAAAAGCTGCAGAGCTTGATGAGTTCAAAGATCTAAAGCACAATTTTGGTCTATACAGGTACAACGATATTCTATTTTACGAATCAGAAAGGCACCGGGGGCTGGCTGTATCTTATACCGAATTTGATAGTACAGAAAATTGCTACCGTAATGCCGTAGCAACATTACCTGTCGATGGGGGTATACGATCTATTGAACAGTTATCAGTACAAAGTGACGATTGGGAAATCATTTACCGTACACAACCTTGTCTTGAACTCAAAAGCATTAACAATGCGCTGGAAGGAGGACTTGCAGGAGGAAGAATTGCGTTTCAAACTCCTTCTACGATATTTCTCGGTAGCGGAGACTATCACTGGGATGGTATGTATGCCCCAAAGGCCATTGCACAAGATCCGATATATGAATACGGGAAAATTATAGGTATCGACTTGGATTCAAGAAGTTCACGAATCGTAGCTACCGGAATTCGAAATCCCCAAGGGGTTACCGTGGATAATACAGGAACACTCTGGACGGTCGAACATGGTTTGCGTGGAGGTGACGAGTTAAATCATATAGAAGAAGGCAACAATTATGGTTGGCCCGTAGAAACCTTGGGAACTCAATACTCTAAGCTTCCCGTTCCAAATATTTTGGTTTACGGACGCCATGATACATTTAAAGAACCCATCTTTGCATGGTTACCTTCTGTTGCTATCTCCAGTCTAACTTCTATACAAGGTTTTCATGAAAGCTGGGATGGAGACCTTTTAATGGGATCCCTTAAAACCATGAGCCTTTTTCACACTCGTATAAAAGACAATCGTGTGCTCTTTTCAGAAGAAATTAAAATTGGTGAGCGACTACGCTATGTCCATCAGCATACCGATGGGCGTCTGGTTATATGGACGGACAGCAAAAAGCTCATATTCCTCACCGGTCAGCCATATACCGATAATTTTGTTAAAGATTATTTGGTAGAATCAATTGGTAATGAAAAGGTGCGTAATAATATCAAAACAACTATTGATGGATGCAGGCAATGTCATTCAATAGAACCGTCTGACCATATAAACGCGCCCAGCTTGGCGTCTATCTTCGGCTCAGAAATAGGTTCGACCAATTACCAATACTATTCAGAGGCCCTTCAAGATAAAACAGGGAACTGGACACACGATAACCTCAAGGAATTTATAAAAGATCCGCAAGGTTTTGCTCCAGGAACAACAATGCCGAACCCCGGCATCAGTGATAATACTACTCTGGAAGAACTTATCAATTTGTTAGAAGTCCTTAGCAAAAGGTCTCCAAATTAGATTGGTAAGTACTAACAAAAGTCGGGGTATTCACGAAGCTTATACAAAGCTTCTTTGAAATGGAAAATGGTAATCATCACTGTAATTGTAATAATTTAAAGCTTTTTTTAATAGCTTGACCGGCAATTACACAACCAACTCTCTTGAAATAGACGGGGGCATCGGCAAAATGACTATGGGGGGATAATATTCTCGTTTTCATACCTCTGCTTTATTCCTGAAATATAAAGCTCACCCTTAATATGATATTTTAGTACCTACTGGAAAACTTGTTTTGTGTCCTCCTCTGGAATGCTAAAAGGACGAAAGTCCTAAATGTCTCCTTTTTTATTCTCCGTTCTTTTGGTAAATAGTTTATTCTATTGCGCTGATATAACATTTAGATGGCAAGAAATTTCGGTTTCCTAATTCTGTACAATAGCTAAACAATGTGCCCTCTCCTTTGGTCCGAAATAATTGCCCCATCGGTCCATTCCTAACACAAGATCAGGTCGCGGGACTTCCCACTTCGAAATTTTGGGGTGATATCAATTTTCACTAACTCACATTATGTGACAAATCCAAAGTCAGATTCTTTTAACAAGTCACTCTCCCAAGTGTAATCTCACATATTATCACGCTTTCGAATCAATTCTGACCAAATTAATAACGATGAGGGAGACCTAAATAGTAACCTTTATTTAACAAGTCGGCTATAGTAATTTCTCTCCCGAAGAAATTTATCGCTATTATATACGGATGTTAACACCAACACAAGTGGTCACGTGTCCACATCAATTTTTTAGCAGGATAGCAGGATTGTTAATCCTGCTCCTTTTCTTAACTGTGGTAACTTTATCAGCTACCACAATTTTGTCGTTATAAACCACTGGTTAACACCGGCAGTTCAATTTCCATTGGTTTTGAATTAATAACCATCGGTTGCGGTATCGGGACAATAAATTGCGCTCCCCAATCCGACACGTAACGTAATTGTTGTATAATTTCATCTTTCAAATTCCATGGCAAGATAAAAATATAATCTGGCTCAGTATCCTTTATCTTATCCGGCGATAATATTGGTATCAATGATCCCGGCAAATAGTGCCCCTGTTTATGAGGACTCCGATCTACTGTATAGTCGATAAAATCAGTTCCTATTCCACAATAGTTGAGAAGCGTATTTCCCTTACCGGGTGCGCCATATCCTACAATAGATTTGCCCTGATTTTTTAAATTGAGAAGCAGCCGCAAAATATCTCGTTTTGTCTGTCGCACATATTTTTCAAACGATTTATACAGCTCAACATTCAGATATCCTTTCTGTTTCTCTTCGGTAAGCATATGCTCAACATTTCTGGAAACCTGATATTCCCGGTTTGCCTCCCGACTCACAAAAATTCGGATAGATCCTCCATGCGTATCCAATTCTTGTACATCAAAAACTTTGAATCCATGTTTTTTGAACAGAGCTTGCACACTATGTAAAGAATAATAGAAAAAATGCTCGTGGTAAATGGTATCAAACTGGTTGTTTTCTACCAACTGCATCAAATGTGGAAACTCAAACGTCATGATCCCCTTCTCACTTAGCATAATCCCCAAACCTTCTATAAAGTCATTGATCGATGGAACGTGAGCCAATACATTATTGCCTAAAATCAAATCCGCTGGCTGGTATTTATTTTTGAGCTCTTTAGCTGTATTAGTGCCAAAAAATTTCATCTCAGTGGGTATTCCCTTGTTCAAGGCGGCCTTAGCAACTGTATGTGATGGTTCAATACCTAATAAAGGAATGTTTTTTTGATTGAAATACTGCAACAAATAGCCATCATTGCTGGCAATTTCTACCACAAAACTTTCTCGATCGATATCATAATTCTCTATCATAAAATCAACATACTGCTCGGCATGGCGTAGCCAGAAATTGGAATAAGACGAAAAATAACTATAGTCTTTATAGATTTTTTCGGGACTTACACATTTCCCAACTTGTACTAAAAAGCATTCATCACATACATAGGTATGCAACGGATAACTCATTTGTCCGTCGTTCACCTGCTCCGGCGTCAAAATCTCATTACACAACGGCGATGTCCCCAGATCAGCAAAAGTATGCTCTAATCGGTTTCCACAATTCAAACATGTTAATTTTTCCATAATTCTCACTCTTGGTTTTTTCATTTTTATACTCCCTGCGTCTTATTATACACCTTTACCTGCTACAATTGCCGTACCAATTTAGCTTTTCTCCTATTCTGTATGCCGGTTTAAACCAGGTCAAACATAAGTTGCTACATGGACATGAATTGTTTATTTTTTTGATAATCCTTGAAATAATTACTCAATAAATCCAGCTTAAACCCAGTACAGATCTTTGGTTACCTGATTTGTACCTAATAAATATTTTAATTGTTTGAGTCTTGTATAAGGATTGGAATTAAATACTTCCGGATCTAAATTGATCTTTTTAAACAACTTATAAAGTTCCTCTGCCCCATCCTGAGCCGTGTATTCACACTTGAAGCCAGGAAGTTGACGGTTAATCTTATCGAATGATACCCGATAGCTCCTGTTATCGCCTCCATTGTCGCCAAAGGTTGTTTTGCATCCCGGAAAGGTTGCACCCACAATCTCTGCAATCTCTCTGACTCTAAAATTCTCTCGAGTATCTCCCACATTAAAAATTTCTTTGTGAACGGTATCTAAAGGAGCCTCCAACGTACAAGCAAATGCTTTACTTATATCCTTCACATGTACCAACGGACGCCATGGCATTCCGTCACTTATCATTTCGATAATACCTGTTGTCCATGCCAGACCGGCTAAATTATTCAGCACAATATCAAAACGCATTCGGGGGGAAGCGCCATAAGCAGTGGCATTTCTCAAAAATGTAGGCGAAAAGTGATCATCAGCCAATTTGCTTAAATCTCGTTCTACGCGGGTTTTACATTCTGCATAGGCCGTCTGAGGATTCACCTCCGACTCTTCAGTTTTGTAGCTATCGTCTCCCTCGCCGTATACACTGCATGATGAAGCATATATAAATCGTTTGATTCCCGCTTGTTTGCACAACGTTGCTAATCGAACACTCCCTTCATGATTAATTTTAAAGGTGATTTCAGGATTCAATTTCCCCAGCGGATCATTGGACAACTCTGCAAGATGAACAACCGCATCAAACCCATCCAAATCGTCCAAGGTAACATCTCGCAGGTCCTTATGGATATAGGAGGGATAAACCGTGTTTCCATTGTTGAATAACCAACCCGCCCGATAGAAACCGGTATCCAATCCTGTAACCTGATGTCCTTTTTTAATTAAATATGGTCCCAATACGGAACCAATATACCCATCTGTACCCGTTACTAATACATTCATGATGATTTCATTTTTGATGCCATTAACTTCAGTGTTTTGCCCAAAATTTTATGACAACTCTTATTATTTGTAATGATCGTTCTCTTTTTATGAGACCTGCTTAGTTATAGAAATTCAATAAACGTGCCAATAATACCATTGGGACACTCAAGGCTATAAAAGTACTTCTAACCACTTATTTTTGATCTGGTCCACTTTAAACTTCTGAAAAAAGAAATGCCTGATTAAAAATTACCCAACCGCTGATGTAAATATTACTCTATGTCTAACATCATGTTAAAGTCTCCTATACTTTTTTCTTCTTGGAAAGGATAAAATAACTATCCCTGAAAATGGCACAAATGTTGTACCATAGAAGTTGAATAATAAAACTTGGCTTTTCGGTGTTTGGAACGGAAAAGTTACTATGGATCAGGGGAATATTTTAATACTTCACTCATCCAAACCTGTTAAGATTACACATCCGATAAATCCAATAACAGAACTATGCACAAGGCATTATTCACGCTTCTATTGCAGAAAGCAATAGCGTTAAAAAAACAATTACATTCACTTAAAATGAGGGAGTATAAATGAAGACGATAAAATTTCATTCAATTATTGTGGCCACAATTAGCCTTGCCTGGCTATTTACAAGCTGTGAACCAAGTACAAACACGTCGATAGAAGAAAGTTTTGAATACGTAAAAACGGTAACACCGGTACAAGGAGCACAAAGTACATCGATGAACTTACAAACAGGCGACAAATATGACAGCTTTTTCGTAGTTACCCTGGCTGATGGATCAATGCGCGAAGGTTGGTGTATAGAGTGGAACGACGAATATATAAAGGGAGACCAAGATGACGTTAACATGTATTCCACCAAAGGCCATCCGCAGTGGGAAACCTTGAATTACTTTATGAGCATTAAAGATCAGTTAAAAGCCAATGATCCAAATTTAACATTTCGTGAAATCCAAGTGATTATCTGGTCGCTTATAGATAATCCAGCTTTCAATGTTGACAATATTGCTACCTACGACAACATTCCATCCAACATTTACAGCAACGGTAACACTCACTTTGATATCCAGAAGGTAAAAAGTATTGTTGCCCAAGTAGAACATACTGTTGGATCGGTCCAAAATAAATCATCCCTCAATCTACCTGGTGTAACACTCATCGAAAATGATGGACAAACAATTATGCTTGGGGATGAAACGGCCTTTGCCGTCAAAACAAATAGTAAAAATGGCCAAAAAGCAGTCAACGACAATTACTCTACCTGTTTTGACGAGGAAATTATTCCCAATGTCTCCTTCAACAACTGGGGCTGGACCAATGGGCCCATTGCTGAAAACAGTGGTGAATTAGTCTATGACATCTATGCCGGGGCAGGCCAATGTGATCTCAGCAAAGGAATATTGGTAGGTCAATTAACAGCAACCTATTCAAATGGTACCTTAGCGATAACATATACTATGACCGAGACCTCGACTTTCGGCAACACGCCTTATACCCTTACCGAAACTCATTTGCATGTAGGAACTGTACCGTATCCACAGTTAGTGAATGGTCAATACACAGCTGCTCCGGGTCAATACGGTAATCAAAACACCCATGAAAATATCACCGAGTACAGCTATGAAGTTGAGGGACTTTCGGGAGATATCTATTTTATTGCCCATGCTGTTGTAAATGGATTCAGTACTGAAGAATAGCATAGTTTTGACTTCAAATATGATTTAAATTAAAAAGGGAGCCCAACGAAACGTCGGACTCCCTTTTTTTACCTTCCGGAGTGATGGGCAACCTACCTACTCTTACTCTACAAGTTTATCCTTAAGTATTTGCAAGATGCGGTGTGTTGCCTTTCCATCCCACATGGGTGGGATTGAGCCTTTTTTATATCGCCCCTCTTTAATAGCACAGATTGCTCTGTTAATCTCATTCAAATCAAAAGGTACAAGGGTATTAGTTCCAATCTGGATGGTTGATGGACGCTCGGTATTCGGTCTCAGTGTCAAACATGGCACCCGTCGAAACGTTGACTCTTCCTGTATGCCTCCACTGTCAGTAAGGATGAACTTACAATTTGCAATGAGCTTTTGGAACGAAAAGTAATCCATGGGTTCAGTCATAATTACATTACTGTTTTGAGACAGTCGATAATAAAGCTCAAACGCTTTAAGCTTATTTACCGTACGCGGATGGATTGGAAAAACCAACTTATCGGTTTTGGTAATCTCTTCAATAAGCGAAATAAGTTTTAACAGTTCATCTCGATAATCCACAGTCGCGGGACGATGCATCGTCATCAGAACGAATCGTCGCCTCTCCAAGCCCAGCTTTTCCAGAATAGGTGATGCTTTGATCTTATCCTCAAAAGCTACCATTGTATCGATCATAGTATTGCCCACAAAATGAAGCTGATCATCTGTTTTACCATTTCCACACAGATTTCTCATTCCGCTCTCTTCGGTAATAAACAGAAGGTCCGATATTTCGTCCGTCAATACTCTATTAATCTCTTCCGGCATATCCCTATCCCCACTTCGCAACCCACTCTCAACATGGGCTAATGGAATATCCATTTTGTTAGCGGTTAGGGAAGCTGCAAAAGTTGAATTAACATCTCCCGTCACCAACAAGATATCAGGCTTCACCTCCTTAACGACAGGCTCAAGGCGCAACATAACCTCGGCCATCTGGTTGTTTGGAGAGGAAGGAGGAATTTCAAGAAAATAGTCTGGCTTGAGCTCAAACTGCTCGAAAAAGACATCCGCCATCTTATCATCATAATGCTGACCAGTATGTACAATTTTAATATCAAAAACACCTGGAAAATCCTGCTCTGCCACCCGCTTGAACTGCGTAACTTTAATAAAGTTAGGCCGCGTACCTACCACAATTAATACGTTCTTCATCGCTAATAAATTGATTTATACCACTATAAACTACGCTTTCCAGATCTGTGTGCTGGTTCGCGGTTTTACATGCTTCATTGCATTCCGCGTATCAATGATCACATCATTCCAATCGGCCAACTCCTGGTAATTAATATCCGAGTGATTCGTCGAAATAATAACGGCATCAAAATCAGCGATTGTTTCCTCATTCCATGCCACTGTTTTCAGTCCAGCCCACTCTTTATGCTCTCGGGTCTCCCAAATTTCTGGGATGTAATGATCATAATAGTGAACATTCGCCCCATATTTTTTAAGATGATCCATAAGCTTAAATGTGGGTGATTCTCGCAAATCATCAACATCCGGCTTATAAGCAAGGCCAATAATCAAAACATCACTGCCATTAATCGCTTTGTGATGAGCATTGAGAGCCTTGATGGTTCGGTCGATCACATAGCGTGGCATACTGGTGTTTATTTCACCCGCTAACTCAATAAATCGTGTATGCTGTTCATACTCACGAGCCTTCCACGTCAAATAAAAGGGATCGATAGGGATACAATGTCCACCTAAACCAGGACCGGGAGTAAACTTCATAAAGCCAAACGGCTTAGTTTCTGCAGCATCCAATACCTCGTGGATATCGATGCCCATCTCTTGGAAAACAACTTTAAGCTCATTAACCAATGCAATATTGACTGATCGGAAAATATTCTCCGTAAGCTTTACAGCCTCGGCTGTTTTGTTATCAGAAACCGGTACCGTTTTTACAATCACAGTATCATATAGCTCGGTCGCAACCGCCAATGCTTCAGGACCGTCGCCCCCAACCACTTTTGGAATTTTGGCGGTATTAAAATTCGGGTTGCCCGGATCTTCGCGCTCGGGACTATAAGCCACAAAGAAATCTTTGGCTGATTTTAATCCAGACATTTTTTCTAATATTGGAATAACTAATTCATCTGTTGTGCCTGGGTATGACGTCGATTCCAACACTACGAGCTGACCTTTTTGCAAATGCCGGCCAATAGTTTTTGTGGTTTGCTCAACATACTGCATATCCGGCTCACGATAAGCATTCAAAGGTGTTGGAACACACATAATAATAGCATCCATATCCGTAAGTCCTGCGAAATCGAGCGTAGCAGAACACTTCTCAGATTGTGCCAGCTGCTCCATCATTGAATAGCCCAAATGCTTGATGTAGGGAGTGCCACTCCCAATATTTTCCACTTTTTGAGCATCTACGTCAAAACCAACAACCGGAAACCCTTCTTCATGAAACGTCCACAACAGTGGTAGTCCTACATAACCAAGACCGATAATCCCAATGTTTGCGGTTCTGTTTTCGATACGCTGAGTAAGCCGGCTTTTCAGTTCACGAATACGTGGTTCCTGAATATAATCGCCATTACTGGATATAGTTGGAAAGCTTGGAATAGTCTTCATCTTTATTATTAATTATAAGGTTAATCTTTTCTTGGTCTTCACGGACCATTTCTTCAATAAGTTCTTCAAATGTATACTTCGGCTCCCATCCCAATTTTTCACGAGCCTTAGTGGCATCTCCAATAAGCAAATCCACTTCAGCGGGACGAAAATAGCGAGGATCGATTTCTACAATTACATCTCCTGTTTCCACATTAATTCCCTTCTCATCTATGCCCTCTCCAATCCATTGAAGTGGAACCCCTGCATGCTGAAAAGCAAGCTCACACAACTCTCGAACGCTGTGCGTTTTGCCCGTTGCCAACACTAAATCTTCGGGAGTATCCTGCTGGAGCATAAGGTACATGCCCTCGATATAATCTTTAGCATGTCCCCAATCGCGCTTTGCTTCCAGGTTACCGAGATACGTTTTTTGCTGCAGTCCAGCTGCAATGCGTACGGCAGCACGAGTAATTTTTCGTGTTACAAAGGTTTCTCCACGCACCGGTGATTCATGATTGAACAGAATCCCATTCACCGCATACATCCCATAGGCTTCGCGATAATTTACAGTGATCCAGTAGGCATAAAGCTTAGCAACACCATATGGCGAACGCGGATAAAATGGTGTAGTTTCCCGCTGAGGGACTTCCTGCACCTTTCCATACAACTCACTCGTTGACGCTTGATAAAATTTTGTCTTATGCGTTAATCCCAGAATTCGAATCGCCTCTAAAATCCGTAGTGTTCCCAACGCATCACTTTGAGCTGTATACTCTGGCGCCTCAAACGAAACCTGCACATGACTTTGGGCTCCTAAATTATAAATCTCATCGGGCTGTGTATCCTGAATAATGCGAATTAAATTGGTGGAATCTGTTAGATCGCCGTAATGCAGATAAAATGGCAAATCATCAGCATGCGGATCTTGATAAATGTGATCAATGCGTCCGGTATTAAACGAGCTGGAGCGCCGTTTAATGCCATGCACTTCATATCCCTTTTTAAGCAAAAATTCCGCAAGATATGACCCATCCTGACCCGTTACGCCGGTTATTAGTGCAACTTTTCTCTTGTTCTTCAAATCATCCTCACTTTTAAATTAAACTGATTACGCTAAATCTTGACTTCTTTCAAATCATCAATATTCTCCAGATACCATCCATAGGTATTACGAATGCCCTCTTCTAATTCACACTCATGTTCCCATCCCTTGGAATGAATCTTCGAGACATCCAATAACTTTCGCGGTGTACCATCGGGCTTGGTTGTATCCCAAATGATTTCGCCCCGGTGACCCACAATTTTTTGAATTAAATACGCTAACTCTCTAATCGAGATATCTTGACCGATTCCCACATTGTAGAGATCACCCTCGATGCGTTCCTCTATCGAAAACACGATAGCTTTCGCCATGTCACTGACATGCAAAAATTCTCTTTTGGGATTTCCAGTACCCCAAAGACCGACCACCTCATTTCCATGGACTTTTGCTTCATAAAACTTTCGAATCATTGCCGGTACTACATGAGACGTTTTCAAATCAAAATTATCACGCGGGCCATATAAGTTGGTCGGCATCAAAGAAACATAATTGCGGTTGTACTGTCTGTTTAACGCCTCACAAAGCTTTATACCTGCAATTTTAGCTATCGCATACCACTGGTTTGTTGGTTCCAGTGATCCAGTAAGCAGATACTCTTCTTTAATAGGTTGATCAGCATGTTTGGGATAGATACAAGAGCTGCCTAAAAAAACAAGTTGGTCAACATCACACTGATGAGCCGCATTTATTACATTACTTTCAATCATTAGATTCTCATACAAAAATGGGTAGGGATTACGATCATTCGCTAAAATGCCCCCTACCCTCGCTGCAGCCAGCACAACGACATCCGGTTGATGCTCGCGCATAAATTTATCGACGGCCTGTTGATTTCGGAGATCCAATTCATCACTGGATCGGGTTATCAGGTTCGAATATCCTTTATTTTCCAGCAGTTGTAGCACCGCCGAACCCACCATCCCACGATGCCCCGCTATATATATTTTTCTCTCTGTCATTTTCATCTTTTTTATACAGTTACCCCCAGAAATGACATTAATTACAACAACTGTACCATTTTTGAAGAACAGCCTACTCATTGCTATTACCCCACAAAAAACGATCATCCATTCACCGATTAAAAATTAACGAGTAATTATTATATGCCTCCTTCCTATTTGGGCAATTTTGTTACATCATTAGGTAAGTGAATCTCAATGTTAGAAATACGATCAGCATCGATATTTTTATAGGCATTTCGTATTTTTGATGGCTTAGTAAGTGAATTTCAAATCCACCATCTGCAATACATGAAAAAAGTTGCTTTTAAAACCCTTGGCTGTAAGCTGAACTATTCTGAAACAATGGCTATCCAGCGCGATTTTGAAAACGAGGGCTATGATATAACAGATTTTGATGAGCAAGCAGATATATATGTGGTTAATACCTGCTCGGTTACCCAAAGTGCAAACAGTACGTGCCGCCGACAAGTGCGACGTGCCCTTCGCAGAAATCCAGAAGCTTTTGTAGCGGTTATTGGCTGTTATGCCCAACTTGAACCTGAAGAGATTGCAGAAATTGATGGTGTGGATGCCGTACTTGGGGCCAAAAACAAATTTAAACTGCTTGAACTTTTCGACGATTTTGAAAAACGATCTGAGCCTATTGTCTATAATTCAGATGTAAATAAAGCGGTTGATTTTCACAATGCGTTTTCGGCGGATGACCGGACACGTGCTTTTCTTAAAGTACAAGACGGCTGCAGCTATAACTGTTCGTTTTGTACGATTCCGATGGCTCGCGGCGAAAGTCGAAGCCCCAACATTGAGGCCGTAATTGAAAATGCTAAGCTCTTGGTAGACGAAGGGTTTAAAGAGGTTGTTGTTACTGGTGTTAATGCCGGGGACTTTGGTCGCGGTACGGATGAAAATTTCTTTATGCTACTCCAGGAACTTGATACCGTTGGCGGACTTGAACGCATCCGGTTTTCATCGGTGGAACCCAATCTTATGCATGAGAAAATTATCCACTTTACGGCTGAGTCAGATAAAATTCAGCCACACTTTCATATGCCCCTGCAAAGCGGAAGTGATAAAATGCTGGGGCTTATGCGGCGACGGTATCAGTCTGACTTATATCGCCAACGCGTGGAACTCATTAAAGAGTTAATGCCCGATGCAGCTGTTGGCGTTGATGTTATAACTGGTCACCCGGGCGAAACTGCAGAACTGTTCCAGGAATCATACGACTTTATCGACAACTTACCAGTCTCTTACTTGCATGTGTTTACCTATTCTGAACGACCGAATACCCATGCTTTAAATATTGAACCTCAGGTACAAGACAGCGTTCGAAAAGATCGTACTCACAAATTACGACGCCTGTCCAAGAAAAAACGTTTCGAATTTGATACCTCATTTGCAGAGGATATTCGACCGGTATTATTTGAGGGTGCCGAGCACAATGGGGCCATGCTTGGGTGGACGGATAATTACGTGCGTGTGGGAATCCCTTATAATCCTCAATATGAAAACAAAATTTTGCCTGTTCGGCTGGGAGAACGAACCAAAGAAGGGTACTTGATCGGTGAACTTACCCCAGAAGCAAAAAAGGAACAAAAAGTAATCGCAGAACTTGTCGGATAACGTTTATTATGGCTGATTCTACTCAAGATCCCCACCAAATTATTGCTGATGCTATCTCATTTATCGAAAAAGAACGTGAGCTATATGGAGATTTTTCCATAGAAGCTTCGAAAAAAAGTAGTGGAGCAGAACAGTCTGCAACCAATAAAAATGACGCTACTTCAAATTCAAACGATAATGTCGTAACAGAACCCAGCCTGCAGCAATCTTCTAACAACGCTAACGCTTCATCTTCCAAAGGGCTCGATCCCCAGGAAGGACTCTTCAACAAAGACGAATCTAACGATGTCTACTATCATATCGACAAGTGTAATTCGCTTGAAGAGCTGGAAGCATTATGCCAGAAGGCCGATGTGTTACGCACTGATTTA
The DNA here is from genome assembly GCF_038594945.1 of Fodinibius sp. Rm-B-1B1-1. Taxonomy (NCBI): domain Bacteria; kingdom Pseudomonadati; phylum Balneolota; class Balneolia; order Balneolales; family Balneolaceae; genus Fodinibius; species Fodinibius alkaliphilus. The sequence goes on along the minus strand of NZ_JBCFYD010000002.1, from coordinate 668,046 downwards.
AAGGAGACACAATTGGTGTTTGGCGTGGGGAATCCCAATGCTGATTTAATGATTATTGGTGAAGCGCCCGGGGCTGAAGAAGATAAACAAGGGGAGCCATTTGTTGGGAAAGCAGGACAGTTATTAAATAATATTTTAGACGCCATTAATTTTAAACGTGAGGATGTATATATAGCTAATATCCTCAAACATCGTCCGCCCAACAACCGCAATCCCAAGCCTGAAGAACGCGAACGCAGCTTGCCGTTCTTGCTCAGACAAATTGATCTTATTGACCCTAAATTAATTTTAGCAGTCGGTAAAGTAGCTGCTCAAACATTGCTTGATAAAAATCTTTCTTTAACAAAAATGCGTGGACAGTTTCACGATTTCAGAGGAAAGTATCAGCTGTTAGCAACCTATCATCCCGCTGCATTACTTCGTCATCCTAAATGGAAACGCCCCACTTGGGAAGATGTACAGCTGCTCCGTAAACGATACAATGAGTTAGGCGGCCAACCCTAAACTTTTACAAAATTTCTGCCCCCTTTTGCTTCGGTAAGAGTTACTGTTTTATTATACTTGTGAATGCGTCAGCAAGAAGCGATTCTTGTTATCATCGCAATCAGTTCATGTGAATTTGCTACAATTTTAGATACGCTCTCGGATGGCATCAAACAAAGGATCAAACTATAATAAAAGCGATTCAGGCATATTAGATCAGGAAGGTCGTGTTCCTCCACAAGCAGTTGAGGTTGAGGAGGCCGTACTTGGTGCTATGCTTATTGAACACGAAGCCGCGACTATTGCCCTGCAAATGCTATCCGCTAAGGATTTCTATAAACCTGCTCATCAGCATATTTTTGAAGTACTTCACGATCTTTATGAACGTGATAACCCCCTTGATCTTTTAACGGTAGAAAATGAGCTACGTGATAAGGGGTTACTAGATACCTGTGGCGGTGCCGGATATCTTTCTGAGCTAACCCGTTCAGTAAGTTCTGCAGCCAATATTGATTATCATGCCCAAATAATTTCGGAAAAAGCAACAAAGCGGAATTTAATCCTGGGCTGTACCGATATTATCAAGCAAGCCTATGACAGTTCCAGCGACACCATTGATGTGTTGGATTATGCCGAACAGCGTATTTTTGATTTAGCAAATTCTAAGCAACGTTCGCAATCTCAAGCTATTGGTGATGTATTAAAAGACACTCTCTCTTACCTCGAAGACATTCGAGGTAAATCAGCAGGTATCACCGGCGTACCTACTGGCACCGACGTTGATAAGATGACGGCTGGATGGCAAGATGGAGATCTCGTCATTATTGCCGCCCGTCCCTCAATGGGTAAAACAGCTTATGTACTAACCACCGCGCGAAATGCAGCACTACATCAAAACGAAAAACTGCGTACGAAAGTAGCAATCTTTAGTTTAGAGATGTCTAATCAGTCTCTTGTCCAACGCTTGCTTACGATGGAGGGACGTATCAATGCACAAAGTGCCCGATCTGGGCAGTTAGAAGATGAGGATTTTAAACGACTCATCGATGCCGCGGGCCGACTTTTTACAGCCAATATTTTTGTTGATGATACTCCGGGACTTAGTATCATGGAATTGCGAACTAAAGCCCGGCGCCTCAAAAGCGAACATGATGTTGGTTTAATTGTAGTTGACTATCTGCAACTTATGACTGCAAGTGGTGATCACGGTACTCGTGAGCAAGAAATTGCTTCAATATCCCGAGGCCTCAAAGCTTTGGCTAAAGAATTAGATGTACCTGTTATTGCCCTGTCACAGCTTAGTCGAGCAGTAGAACAACGGGGCGGTGATAAACGTCCACAACTTAGTGACTTGCGGGAATCGGGATCTATTGAACAGGATGCTGATGTTGTTTGTTTTCTGTATCGTCCAGAATATTACGGTATCAAAACAACACCAGAGGGACAATCAACGACAGGACTTGCAGAAATCATTATTGGAAAACAGCGTAACGGTCCCACAGGTAGTATACCGTTGTATTTTGTTGAGGATTATGCTCGATTTGAAAATCTGACTACTGCCGATACTGGACCTTATGGAGAACCAAACAATAATGGATCTGATGATGGCGGTTCGCCTCCTATGGGACACAGTCCGGGCGGAGATGATCAAGCCCCTTTCTGATCTAAGTCAAGTCGAACAACCTAACCTCTTTAGCTTTCACCTCTCTATTAATACCTAAGAACGATACCCTATTACATAGAGTGATTATCATCAGAAAAAATTAACGGCTCTCGATCTCTGTCTACTTTATCCATTTTAATACCTTTCTTATTCTCAGAAAGCGAAAACCACCTCCAAAAAGGGCTTATATTTATAAAAAATATAATAGGTAAGTAAACAGTCGATTTTACCAACTTATCTTTTTCTTCCAAAACAACTAATAGCATAAAAACGCAAAGCCATCCGGCTATCATAATTTCCAACCACATGATAGTATAGATCATCGGAATCAAACCTATACTCCATCCAATACCATTAAAAAGAATAGCCCCCATTATTAAGTTGATAGCTGTTGAAAATTTGGGTAAAACCAAATCAATATATCGATCTAAATATTGGAAAGATTTCGTTTGAATAAACAGCTTTAAAAAACGTGGACCATACTTTCTAATAATATTATACTTTTCGAGCAATGTCTTTTTGTATGATGGGATATTTTGCTGATCAACAATCTCTGAAAAGAATATTGCTTCCGGGGCAAAATCAATTTCAATTCCCTTTAGCTGCAGTTCCAAACCGTATTCAATGATGTTCTTTTGCTCATTGATATCCCATCTAATTTCACGTAGTAAAGGAACTGCAAAACAGGTTCCAGTATCCCGTAATAGCATACTTGAGCCGAGAAATCTCCGACCCAGAGACTTTATTTTGTTATTTATGAGAAATTCAATTTTCAAAACTTTTTGAACCCAATTCCTTGTCTGAGGCAAAACTTGATGACAACTCTGTACAACTTCACTTCCTTGTTCCAAATAATGGTTCATTACTTTCAAATAATTACCGGAAACCAAGCAATCTGAACTAAATACTATAAGAGCATCATATTGCTTTGTTCGTTGCATGATATGATCAAAAGCACGTGCTAAAATTATATCTTTGTTAGCAGCGTTTTCTTCCTCAGACAACATTAACGCAATTGCTCCCAAACTCTCAGCCTCTTTAATTACTTGATCAGACAAATTATTCGCTATAACAAATAAGTCATATTTATTTTTGGGATATACTAATCCAGATAAACTATACAGTGATCGTGAGAACGTATTTCCCTCATTTTGGGCAAGCAACACTATGGCATATTTGCGGACCTTTTCCGTAGAGTAGTCTATCTCTCTTTTATTTGTAAAGGCCAAAACCCCCAGCAAAACATAGTAGCCGATAAACAAAACGGTTACTGCCAGTAATAAAATATTTAATCCCTCAATTATAATCATTCATATACCCATTAAGTCGGAACCTATATTCCAAAATTAGTCACTCACTACATTCATATTTAACGATACCACTTTAATACTACTAAAACTTATTAAGCAACAAACGCGCCAAGAATAATCTGGGAGCCAACTATCATTTAAGCCACTATATGTTTTGCGTCAAATTATAATCTCATGAGTCATAATCCCCGATTTTTCTTTTGATAACCTAAACAATGCCCTATGTGTCTTTAAGAATAAAAAATTCATCGCCTACCCCTCTTTTAACCTTCCGAATCAATATTACACTTAACTCAAACCTATCTATGAAATTTATTCACAGATTTTCATCTCTTCGTTTTAAATCTGGTATTTAAACAAATCTGTATCCCTTTTGCCTATAGTCAGAATTTATTGGCACATTTATTGTATTACTATTTATCTCGTGAGAGTGATTGAAATATACTTGCTTAACTTACTGTTTATATTATGCTTACCGAACAAAAAAATACAGAAACAAAAACAGTACTTCTTTCTGATTTAGAAACTTCATTTGTAAGTTTTTTAATGCAGGACATTTTCCATAAAGTTTTACAAATAGCTAAATTAGAATCCAATGTTGTAATTGTTGGAGAGATTGGTTCTGGAAAAAAGATTATTGCTGAAACTATCCACAAAAATAGCAATCGATTATCAAAACCTTTCGTCTCATTTTATTGCGTAGATATTAACGAAACTGATTATAAGGACGCCTTTTGGGGGCAGCTAAATTTTGAAGAGAATCAACTTACCCTAAGGTATGATGCCCTGGAAAAGGCCGAAAGCGGAGTACTATATCTGGATCAATTTTCCGAACTATCACCAAAATACATGGATCAAATCATTGATTCGATCCATAAAGGATTTCATCAACTGTATCGCAATAATCAGAATAATAAACTAAAGCCACGGATCATTCTTTCCTTTAATCAGGAGTCGTACCGTGATATCATCAATACCGATGTATGGAAGGTTCTTTTAGATAAACTGGATCCCATGGTGATTATGTTACCTCCCCTTCGCGAACGTAAAGAAGATATACCCGTACTAATCGATCATTTCTTGGAAGAGATAAAAAAAGCAAATGCCGACTTTAAAGACCTTGGAATATCATCGCAAGCTCTATCTAACTGTTTCAATTACAGTTGGCCGGGCAATATACGTCAGCTGAAAAATGCTATTTTACAGGGGGCAATACTATCTTTTGGGCAAACTATAAAGTCAGAACATCTCCCATTTACTATAAACTGGAATTTGCCCTATAAGATTGACGATCCGAAAGGTATAAAAGGATAACCTGTTATTCCTAACTTGTAGCTTGCTTAATGATTAAGAGGGTAAGTTTTTCAAAATCCAACAACTATTCTCTTCCCAATAGCCTTTATTTACCTTCGGCTCCACTATAAAAGTATAAATTAGCCAACCCTTAAAGTCCCAACATTCTTGTTTTAATCATTGGTTTCTTTCTCTTCTGATGCGTACTTGCTTAGCTTATTGTGTAACGTCTTGCGGGTAAATCCCAAAATTTTAGCAGCTTCAGTCTTATTATTATCAACCGAATAGAGCGTTTGATCAATAACACGACGTTCTATTTCTTCTAAACTTGTACCAATTGGGATTTGAATTATTTTATCGTAGGGATTACTACTGCACACCGGATAAATATTTTCGCCGCGGTGAATGCGCGAAGGTATTACGTCCATATCTACTTCAGCACCCTCTGAAAGAACTATGCTACGCTCAACTACATTCTTGAGCTCACGTACGTTACCAGGCCAATCATAGGATAAAAACATATCCATAATCTGGTCATTGAATTCAATGTCTCCCATGTTGTAAGATTCTACAAAATGATTCTTGTAGAACTCAACCAACAAAGGGATATCTTCTTTACGATGACGTAATGGAGGTACATAAAGTTCAATAACATTCAATCGGTAAAATAAATCTTCTCTAAAACTCCCGGATTGAACCTGATCAAAAAGAACTTTATTGGTAGCAGATATGAGTGTTACATCTACTTCAATCTCTTCCTGGCCCCCAACCCTTCTAAATGAACCTAACTCGACAGCACGTAATAATTTAACTTGGATTGATTTAGGCATCTCCCCAATTTCATCCAAAAATAACGTGCTTTGGTGAGCAAGCTCAAAACAACCTTTTTTCTGAGCATGAGCGCCGGTAAAAGCTCCTTTCTCATGGCCAAAAAGTTCGCTTTCGACCAGATCCGTTGGGATGGCTCCACAGTTAATAGCCACTAATTCATTGTCTCTTCTATCACTGTAGTAATGAACCAGTTGAGCCAAAACCTCTTTTCCTGTACCATTCTCTCCCGTAATTAGAAGTGTAGCTGATGTTTTAGCAACTAATTTCACCTTAGCTATCAGCTCCTCCATGATAGGATTCTGCGTTATAAGAATAGGCTTTTTAGACTGTCCTTTACTTTTGTTCTTCTTTACTGAATAACTACTTGCCATAATAGTAACCCCTCTCTATGTTATTAAATTAGTTTTAACCCATATCAACTTTTTATTTATTACCATCAGCAATTCGTATCCCCTAATAATAAATTGCTGAGTTATAAATGATGATTTAAATTTTTATCCTCCTAAGCACTTTTATTGGGTAATTATTTACCCTCTAAAGCAAATTTTCAATTCATCTGGTTTAGAAAGCTATAATAAATTAGCTTAAAGCCCAGTTAAATTTTCCTAATTCTTTTGTGGGGGAAACCTTGATTTTATTGCATTTAGAGCAATTATCAGCTTTAAAACTCCTTTATCTTTAATATTTATTAATACGGTGTAAAAAAGATTTGAGAAAATACTTGCGCTGACAAATAAATTATCGCCCAGCCTAATTTTCTAACTTATCCAAAGCCTTTCGGGCTGCTTCTTGTTCTGCAGATTTTTTACTTTTCCCTTTTCCCCTTGCCATAGGTTTTTTATCAACAAATACTTCTACACCAAAAGTTTTATCGTGGCCGGGCCCCTCTTCGGATATTACGCTGTAGGTAGGAATTTCCATCTGCTTAGCTTGCGCGTACTCAAGTAGCAAACTTTTATAATTATCGAGAGAGTTAATGATCTCATCAAAGTTGACATATTTTTCAATGACCTGTCTCACAAACTTAGAAGTAGGCTCATACCCCTGATCAAGATATAATGCCCCAACAAGTGCTTCAAAAAGATCAGATAATACGCTTTTGGACTGCTCTATGCCTTGTCCCCTTACCCGTTCACCGAGTAGCATAAGCGAATTCAATTCAAGCTCTTTGGCATACATCGCCAACGAACCCCCTTTAACAAGCTTAGCACGTAGTTTTGTCAGGAAACCTTCATTCTTCTGGGGAAATAGATCAAAAATGATTTCCGTAACAATTAGATCAAGAACGGCATCTCCTAAAAATTCAAGACGTTCATAAGAGTCAACTGATGAAAAATTATCATCCGCCAACATCGAACGATGCCTGAGTGCACGAATGTACATAAAAGGATTATCGACTTTAGTATCTATAATCCCTTCAAGTTTTTGTATGCGCTCTTTTTGCTCAGGTGGCAACTCTTCATCAGATTGGAAGTAAGACCTGAGTCTTTCGAACATCCCTTACTCTTCAAATTTTTTAAAAACGAGCGTCGTATTATGCCCACCAAATCCAAAAGCATTATTTAGTGCATATTTCACATCTCGAACTTCCGCTTCGTTAAAGGTGTAGTTGAGATCACATTCCGGATCGGGGGTTTCGAAGTTGATGGTAGGCGGCACCATTCCATGATACGTTGACAATAGCGTAGCTAATGCTTCAATAGCACCTGCTGCACCAAGAGCGTGACCTGTCATCGACTTGGTAGAATTGTGATTAATCTCATACGCATGGTCGCCAAATACTTTTTTAATAGAATTTGTTTCAGCGATATCGCCAAGAGGCGTAGAAGTACCATGCATATTAATGTGATCTACCTCTTCAGTCGAAATACCGGCTGAATCAAGTGCTCTGTTAAGAGCAAGAATAACCCCTTCTCCTTCAGGATCGGGAGCAGTGATATGATGCGCATCGGCAGAAAAACCATAACCAACAATTTCTCCATAAATTTGCGCACCACGTTCTTTAGCATGTTCATATTCCTCTAAAAAGAGAATGCCTGATCCTTCTCCAAGGACAAAACCATCCCTGTTTTTATCAAACGGACGTGATGCCGTTTTAGGATCGTCATTACGGGTGGACATAGCTTTCATAGAATTAAATCCTGCTACACCAATACGAGATACCGGTGCTTCAGAACCTCCTGATACGGCCATGTCGCACTGACCATTCTTAATTGAGTCATAAGCCAGAGCAATGTTGTGAGAACCGGTAGCACATGCTGAAACAGCACAAAAATTAGGACCTTTAAACCCATATTTAATGGATATTTGTCCCGCTACCATATCGGGTATTAGCTTGGGAATAAAAAATGGAGATACGCCACGAGGTCCATGCTCATGAAATGAGATCGACTGCTCATAAAACGTATTCATGCCTCCAATTCCTGTTCCAACGATAACAGCCACATCATCTTTATTGACCTCATCGAGATCAAGCCCCGTATCCTGAATTGCTTCATCAGTAGCAATTAATGCGTACTGACAAACCTTATCCAGCCGGCGTGCTTCTTTACGATCGAAATAATCTTGTTCGTCGTAACCTTCGATTTGTGCGGCAAACTTAGTTGGGAAGTCAGAGGTATCAAAATGCTCAATAGGTTGAGCTCCACTTTTCCCAGATACTAATCCGTTCCAGAAATCGGGTGCCGTCTTACCTACAGGGGTAAGGGCACCGATTCCAGTAATAACAACTCTGCGATTTGACATGCTAAAATAATTAGCGCTTGAGAATGTTAGCTTACTTTCTCTTGAAGATAATCAACAGCGTTACCTACTGTTGCGATATTTTCAGCATCTTCATCGGGAATGCTGATATCAAATTCTTTTTCAAACTCCATAATGAGTTCAACAGTATCCAATGAATCAGCACCTAAATCGTTAGTGAAGTTTGCTTCATGAGTAACTTCTGATTCATCAACACCTAATTTATCAACGATGATTGATTTTACTTTTGATTCTACGTCTTGAGACATAACAGTAGTTTAACTTATGTTTGGGTTAATTTTAATGAAAACTGCCCACTTTCGCTAAGCATGGGCTGAAAATACAATATAAATTTGTAAAATACACTTTCGTTTGGGACGAAATGAATTCGCCCGAGAATTACTTACATCGCCATTCCGCCATCAACGCGGATTGTTTCTCCGGTAATGTAAGAACTCAGGTCTGAAGCTAAAAATGCAACGGTCTGCGCCACTTCTTCAGCATCACCGGCCCGAGACAACGGGGTATCTTCTTTAATAGCTTCTAAAACATCCTCATCCAGCTCATCAGTCATTTCAGTCGTAATATATCCGGGAGCTACTACATTCGCTCTAATGTTCCGAGATGCTAACTCTTTGGCATATGATTTAGTAAATCCAATAATACCCGCTTTTGAGGCTGCATAATTGCTTTGACCGGCATTACCTGAAAGTCCCACAACGGAACTTATATTGATAATTGATCCGCCTCGATTTCTCATCATGGGCTTTGCAACCGCTTTGCTGTAGTTAAAGATGCTCTTCAAATTGGTATCTATAACTTGATCCCATTGCTCTTCACTCATCCGCAGGATCAAATTATCCTTCGTAATTCCTGCATTATTAACCAAGATATCCAATTTCTCCCAATCCTCGGTTAATTCGCTAATTACTTTCTCAGCCTGTTCAAACTTAACAGCATCAGCTTGGATAGCCTTTCCCTTACAACCTTTTGCTTCAATTTCTTCTTTTACGCTGTTAGCAGCATCGGTTGAGCTTCGATACGTAATTGCCACATCGGCCCCATAATCAGCCAGTGTTAAAGCAATGGCTCGTCCAATTCCACGGCTACCGCCGGTAACCAATGCTGTTTTTCCTTCTAATGATAAACTCATGATATAATAATTTTATTGATAACCGTTTATTTCAACATCATTCAAGGTTCGCTTCACCAGTCCCTGCAAAACATTGCCAGGCCCTACTTCAATAAAACTATCAGCCCCATTGTTATGCATATTTTGAAGCGTCTGGGTCCATCGTACAGGATTCAGCAACTGCTTTAACACATTGGAACGAATTTCGTGGGGATCAGTTGTAGGCTCTGCCGTAAAGTTACTATAAATTGGGCAACTTGGCGTATTAACATCAAGGGCTTCCAAACTTTCCCTAAGTCCATCATATGCCGGCTGCATTAACGAAGAGTGAAAAGCGCCACTGACGGGTAGCTTTTTAGCCAAACGGCAACCTTCTTCTTTCAATAACTCAACTGCTTTGTCAATCGCTTCTTCATCCCCGGAAATAACAACCTGACCTGGGCAGTTATAATTGGCTGTAATCACTTCTTTGCCAACTGTTTCAGAAGCCTTCTTGCAAATACGTTCAACCACTTCATCATCCATCCCAATAACGGCCGCCATCGTACCCGGATTATTTTCACCGGCCTGTTGCATTAACTCTCCGCGTCGTCGTACAATCTTAAGCGCATCCTTAAAAGCAACAGCTTCACATGCTACCAATGCTGAAAACTCTCCAAGGCTGTGCCCGGCTACCATATCTGGAGTCGCATCCAGCGTATTATAAAGAGCAACAGAATGCAGAAAAATAGCCGGCTGTGTAAATTCTGTTTGCTTCAGTTTTTCTTCAGGCCCCTCGAACATAATTTTCTTGAGATCAAAACCCAGAATATCATTAGCCTGATCTACTAACGAAGCAAATGTATCATTATCCTCATAATGAGTTTGCCCCATTCCAACTGATTGTGAACCTTGTCCCGGAAATAAATATGCTGTACTCATAAATTACTTACCTCCCCATTTTACATAAATTGATCCCCAAGTATAACCGCCGCCAAAAGCAGCAAGGATCAAATTGTCACCTTCGTCTAATTTGTCTTTCCAATCATACAAACAAAGTGGAATCGTTGCGGCCGTAGTATTTCCATATTTATCAATATTAACCATGACCTTTTCGTTATCTAATCCCATGCGATTTGCTGTTGCATCAATAATTCTCAGATTCGCTTGATGCGGTACCAACCAATCAACATCATCGGCCGTAAGATCATTATCCTTCAAAATTTCTGCCGATACATCCGCCATACCAACAGTCGCTTTTTTGAATACTGTGCGACCATCTTGCTTGGCATAATGCAACCGATCAGCAACAGTTTGTTCACTTGCCGGGTTTAAACTCCCTCCTGCCGGCTGATATAATGACAAGTTCGTATCACCTTCCGACCGATGGATATAATCGATAATTCCGTTTTCATTCCCTGAAGGTTCCAGCAGAACAGCGCCAGCACCATCACCAAATAGAATGCATGTTGATCGATCAGTATAATCAATAATAGAGCTCATCTTGTCTGCTCCGATGACCAACACTTTCTGAGCCCGTCCCGACTCGATAAAATTAGCACCTGTTGTAAGTGCAAATAAAAAGCCGGAACAAGCAGCCGAAAGATCAAAGGCATAAGCATTGCTTGCTCCTATTTCTTTCTGAACTAAGCAAGCTGTAGCCGGAAAAAGATAATCTGGAGTAACCGTAGCAAAAACAATGACATCAATATCTTCTCCAGAGAGGCCTCGTTGCTCCAAGACCTCCTTAGCTGCCTCTGAGCCCATAAAAGCTGAGGCTTTATCATCATCTTTCAGGATGCGACGCTCTTCAATACCTGTTCGGGTTCGTATCCATTCGTCATTTGTTTCAACCATTTCTTCGAGATCGGCATTTGTCAACCGATTCTCAGGCAAATAATGTCCTACTGCTGTTATCGCTGCTCGTTTTCGTTCCGCCATGTATGGGGGAGTATTTATTTAAGAGATGCTATAATTTTTTCGTTGATATTGTGCTCTACACATTTTGCAGCACTCAATATCATATTTTTAATCGCTAATGGAGAACTACTTCCGTGTCCTACCATTGTTAATCCATCGACACCTAAGAAAGGCACACCACCTACCTGATCGGGGTCAAATTCTGCAAGTGATGTTTTTAAAACCTTACTAACCAATTTTGCTTTGTCAGCTCCAAGCCCTAAATCCTTTATTCCTTTCTTTACAAACATTTCAAGAGCTCCCGGGATTGATTCACCAAATTTAAGTACAATATTTCCAACTAAACCGTCGCAAAGAAAAACGTCGGCTTTAGCTTTAAAAATATCACTCCCTTCGACATTGCCCACAAAATTTGGAAGGGCAGACAGCTCCTTAAATGCCTGTTTTAAGTTATCAGTGCCTTTTTCTTCCTCCTCACCCACATTGAGCAGACCCACTTTGGGATCATCTACACCCATAATCTCCTTAACAAAGACCCGTCCCATCTCTGCAAATTCGACATACATAGAGGGACGCACTTCGAGATTAGCTCCGGCATCCATCACCAGACGAACACCGTTGACTGTGGGGTACATTGCCGCGATTGTTGGACGACTAACACCTTCCAACTTTCCCAACAGGAAGGTAGAAGCAGCCAATAAAGCCCCTGTATTACCAGCACTTACAAAGGCATCACATTTACCAGCCTTATGCATACCAATCCCAGAAACAATAGAGGAATTTTGCTTCGTTTTTACAGCCTGAGCAGGCGATTCATTCATTCCAACTATTTCGGGAGCATGCTGAACAAGTAGCCGTTCTTCGTTGTATTCATGGCCGTCAAGCTCGGCGTTGATCATATCTTCAGGTCCAACAAGAACAACCGTAAGGCTGGAATTCTCATTAATGGCCTGAATTGATCCTTCAACCGGGCTTGTGGGATAATGATCCCCCCCTGCGGCATCTACAGCAATGATCATGAATAAAAGGTTAGGATAAAATTATTTGTTCACGTCGATGATTTGTCGACCGCGATAGTAACCGCATTCCTGACAAATATGATGATATCGGTGAAATGCCCCGCAGTTATCGCATTCAGCGAGCGTTGGCTCACCGATTTTGTGATGTGAGCGACGTTTACCCTGTCGGGATTTTGAATGTTGTCGTTTTGGATGTGCCATTAGTTAATAATGATATTTCAGTTAATTCTTAAGTTCTTTTAGTTTTTCCCACCGAGGATCAATGGCCTCAGCATCTGTATCTTCTTTAGTGTCTCCAAACGATTTTGTTTCAAAGTTTTCGGGTCTCCCCTCCTCGTCCAGAAACTTTGGATGAATTTTTTTAATCGGAATATTTAAAAATATCGTGTCGCGGACTTCATTCTCAACACTTAATGTGTTGCTCGAAAAATTAAATCGCCGCACCGCGCCGTTTTCATCTTCTGTTTCTTCCTGTACATCAACCTTGAATACTACTTCATAGTCCGATTCGATGGGTTGGATGTAGGGTTCAAGCGAACGATCGCATACCATTTCTACATCCGAATCCACATGAAAACTTACCCGGATAAAATGAAGCGTGCGGTAAAATTTAAGATCTATAGCTCCGCCCATAAACGTATGGGGAGACAAATCAAGATCATCTTCCACAAGCTCTACTGTGCGTCGGCTTTCGCCTTCGGGTATTTCTACTATGTTAAATTCAAGTTTTGACATAACTATTACAGTTCCCAAAAATATGAATATTTGGTTTTATCTGCAATCAATTAAACAACCCAAATAACCGCTGCTCAACAAGTTCAATTATTCGCCCTAAATCTTCATTATTATTTACAAAATCCAGGTCATCAGTATCGATAATCAGCTTCTCATGCGGATAACGGTCAATCCAATCTTCATATAATCGATTAAGTCGCTCGAGATATTCAATGCGAATCGTGTTTTCGTAGTCACGGCCGCGCTGCTGAATTTGATTTACAAGCGTTGGAACCTGCGCACGAATATAAATCAACAAACTGGGCTCTTGCAGGTAGCTGGTCATCTCTGTAAACAAGGCTTTATAATTTTCAAAGTCTCGATCACTCATTAATCCCATCTCATGCAAATTTTTCGCAAAGATCTCGACATCCTCATAAATAGTTCGATCTTGCACAAACCGGCCCTCCTGTTCAAGCATCTTCTTTTGATGACGAAAGCGACTGGACAGAAAATAAATCTGCAGATTAAAACTCCAGCGCCGCATATCATCATAAAAATCAGAGAGATACGGATTATCATCAACCGATTCGTAAAATGGTTGCCATCCAAAATGTTTGGCCAGTAAACCAGTAAGCGACGACTTGCCCGCCCCTATATTTCCGGCAATAGAAATAAATTTAAGATTATCTTTTTCGGTTTCCTCTATTTGCTCGTTAATATCGTCTGACATTTCCCTATCTTTTTCCCAATAATTGATACATTTCTTCTTTATAGTCCTCAACGCCTGGCTGATTAAAGGGATTTACTTCGAGACAATAGCAGTAAATAGCTGTCATCAGCTCAAAAAAGTAGATAAAAGCCCCAATATGTTGTGCATTCAACTTATCTATAGATACCACTACACAAGGCACATCCCCATTTATATGTGCTTTAAGCGTGCCATAAAAAGCTTGGGTATTGATTTCGTGAAATGATTGTCCCGACAAATAATTCAACCCATCATGATTGCCAGGTAGTTCTTCTATAGTAATACTTTTCCTGGCAGACCTAACAGTAATAAATGTTTCCATCATGTTACGAGTGCCCTGCTGTATAAACTGTCCAATGCTGTGCAGGTCGGTTGAAAATGAGGCTGTTGCTGGAAACATTCCTTTTTCTTCTTTCCCCTCACTCTCTCCCAGCAGTTGCTGTAGCCATCCCGTTAGTGCTTTAAGCTGGGGATCAAACGTTGTCAACACATCCAAACTTTTTCCCCTCTGATACAGCGCATATTTCGTAGCTGCATATTCAAGAACTTCCTGAGGGTCGTCTTCCAATTTTTCATAGGTTGACACTGCTTCATAGAAAAGCGTCTTCACATCAACCCCCGATACCGCAATGGGAAGTAATCCCACTGGAGTAAGAACTGAAAAACGTCCGCCCACATCATCGGGAATAATAAACTTTTTGTAACCGTGTTCAACAATAAGCTCATTTAATGCCCCGCCCTCTTTGCTGGTCGTACAGATAATCCGATCAGAAATATCATCAGGAAATCGATTATTCATCCACTTACGCAACACACGGAAAGCAAGAGCTGTTTCTAAAGTTGTGCCCGATTTTGATATCACATTTAAATATACGCTTTTAGGCTCACCATCGGCTTTTGACTGTTCTAAATAACTAACCAGTTCTTTTAGGTACTTTCCACTCATCTGGTGTCCAGCATATATAATTTCAGGACCTTCGCATCCAAAAAATGATCCTAATGCTTCTACCACTGCACGAGCCCCTAAATGCGAACCTCCAATGCCACATACAATAAATACGTCAGCCTTTCCACGTATTTTATTAGCCAAACTGTCAATCTCTTCAAGAATGGCGTCATTGGGATCAGCCAACATGTCGCGCCACCCCAGCCATTCCGCACCTTTTCCACTTCGATTTTTAATTTTTTCAAAAGCTGTGCTCGCTTTTTCAAAAGCAGCAGTAAACTCATCTCCTGCCAGAAACTTCCTGGCCTGGGTCACATCTGTTTTAATCATGCGTAATGACAATTTAATTCGATAATTCGGTACCAATCAAAGTAGCTGAATAAGCTAAAAAATTTGAGGGAATATAAAACCTGATTAATTGCTAAAATTCAAATTATTATTTCATATTTTAAGCTTTAAAATCTGAAGCCACTTTTATAAACCCACGACTTTTTTTTGACACAAGGAAAAAATCGATTTAATATCAGCGGACTTTCAGATAGTGGAGAAGCTCATTCGAGAAGCCTATATTGAGCCTCCTTTATTTTAAACTTAAACTGGCGCGTTCTCCAACTTATCAAGTCTTCTTAAACGGCAATGATTGATACTGAACTAAAAGAAGCAACAAAATTTAAGCGTAAGGATAAAAAGACGCTGAAAGAAATTACCAGTCCTGTTTCCAATAGTTTATCCGAATTCCGTGTCTTTTATAAAGATGCCCTGTGCACGGATGTATTTCTACTTGATAAAATTGTTCAATATTTACTACGTCAAAAAGGAAAGGAGATTCGTCCCACACTGGTATTTATGTCCGCTAAACTCTTTGGGGATGTAACCGAACGTAGCTACGTAGCTGCCACGATGATTGAACTTCTTCATACTGCCACGCTCATCCACGATGACGTTGTAGATGATGCAGAGGTACGGCGAGGATTTTTAAGTATTAACAAAGTATGGAAAAACAAAGCCGGCGTATTACTGGGAGACTTTTTGCTTTCAAAAGGATTGTTAACGGCTTTAGATTATGAAGAGTTCAAGCTGCTTAAAGTGCTTTCTGATGCTGTTAAAAAGATGAGTGAAGGTGAGCTTCGTCAATTTAAAGCAGCCCGGCTTTTTAATATGGATGAGGAGTATTACTTCAAAGTGATATCCGAAAAGACAGCCAGTCTCATTGCCGCTTGCTGCGAATGTGGTGCCATTTCCACTTCAGACGACCCCAACATGCACCAAAAAATGCATGACATTGGAATGAATACAGGTATTGCTTTTCAGATCCGTGATGACCTTTTTGATTATGGTGTGGATGATATCGGCAAACCTAAACGCAACGATATCCAGGAACGTAAGGTTACCCTTCCGTTCATTAAGGCATTGGAAAATGCATCGTTTTTAGAAACTATCCGCATGCGCCATTTGATGCGAAAACGTAAAAAGAAGTCCAAAGATATCGATAAGATTGTGCATTTTGTTCACGAGAAAGGAGGCATTAAATATGCCCGATCCATTATGCATGACTACGCTGATAAAGCCCTTGACGAACTTTCTACGCTCCCATCAACCCCTGAACGGAAATCTTTTGAGGAGCTTATTACTTTTATTATCGAGCGTAAAAAATAGCCTCAACTGTTAATGGATGGTCCTGCATTAAATCCACCTCTGTTATTTATTTCGGATGTTCATTTGGGAGGATTTTCTAAATCACGAAATGCACGCATACAATCCGAACTTATTCAACTTATAAACTATTGTCAGCGAAACGATATCCGTATTGCCATCCTGGGGGACCTATTTGATTACTGGATGGAGTATCCCAACACTATACCGAAACTTGGAAAATCACTGCTTGATCGGTTTGAGACCTTTAATAAACAAATGGGCCCTACCCTTTTTATTACAGGGAATCACGACAACTGGACCCGAGATCATCTTTCAAACCGCGGATTTTATCTTGTTCATGAAGATTATGTATTTCATTTAGATGACAAACAGTTTTTAACACTACATGGCGATGGATTGGCAGATCCGGCCTACAAATTAGAGCGGCCGCTTATGCATCGTTTTCTTAGAGCTCCCTCTTTTGTAAAATTCTTTCAATCCCTATTTCCTCCCAATATAGGAATCGCCATCATGAAACATTTTTCCCGTATTACCAGGAAAATGGATTGGGATCCGCAGAAAGAAAAGAAGTTGAACAATTGGGCTAAAACCCAATTAAAAAGCAATAACCATGATGTTATTCTATGCGGACATGATCATATCCCTCGAAAGAAACAATTTCCTTTCGGAACCTATATAAATTTGGGTACCTTTTACGAGCATAGATCCATGGTTTATTACAATAAAAATGAAATAAATCTCGTTTGTTGGGAGGTCAACTCACAGACGCTAAAGCAATTTAAAAACGACAGGCATTAATGAGTAACTCGGATTACGAAAACGACATGGATCGCTATTTTAATGATCCAGATTATCGTCGGCAAAAAGCCCAAAAACAAAATGGAGATTCAGCTGAGAATTCTTCCAAAAATAGCAGCCCCGGATTTAACCAACTAAAAAAATGGTCGGCCGCAGCTATTGGGATAATAATTTTTGCAACAACTGGCTTTACGCTCTACCTGTTCCAGGGCTTACCTTCCATTGAAGAACTTGAAAATCCCCAAACAGCGGTAGCATCCGAATTAAAAAGCAGAGACGGTGTTGTATTAGATCGTTACTATACCGAAAATCGGACGTATGTACCTATCGAGCAGATCTCTACCCATGTTGTAGATGCGCTCATTGCCACCGAAGATCACCGCTTTTATAATCACTGGGGGATCGATATGATAAGAACGCTTGCAATCCCCTGGCATCTTATCAACGGACGAGTTCAAGGTGGATCAACAGTAACCCAACAGTTAGCCCGAAATCTATACAAAAAAATTGGTCGAGAGTTTTCGGTTATTCGTAAACTGCGGGAAATGATCACGGCCGTTCAGATAGAGCATAACTATACCAAGCGCGAAATTATTGAGATGTATCTCAACACTGTAGAATTTCCTAATAGCGCTTTTGGTATAGAATCAGCTGCGCAAACACACTACGGAAAACCAGCCAGTGATCTTACCGTTTCAGAAGCTGCTACATTGGTAGGTTCGCTGCAAATGGTGTACCTGTATAATCCCCGTATTTATCCCGAGAATACCAAGAACCGTCGTAATACTGTACTCTTCCTGCTCAATAAACGGGGCTTTATCAATGATGCTGTTTACGATAAGTTGCGGCAAGAGCCTATTGTCTTAGATTACCAGCCGCCTTCTAAAGCTGGACAAGAAAATCGATATTTTGGTCATTATGTTCGCAAACAGGTTAACCCTTGGTTAAAAGAAAATGGGTATGACTTAAATACTGATGGATTAACAATTTATACGACTATCGATTCGCGACTACAGCGCTACGCCGAACAAGCGCTTCGTAGTAAATTAGATTCCCTGCAAACTATTTATGAATGTGAATGGACCACAGGATGGAGCCAGTGGAATCCTGAAGCTTCGCTCACCAAATGTAACAAGGCCATTGAAAATGGAGATTATATGGCCCGTTTATGGAAAAAACATCCCACTTTTTTGCGTGAGTTTATGCGTGATACCGATCGTTATAAAAACGCTTTTTCTAAATACAATACCGATCAAGAGTCTGTAGTGTTTGACTCACTCTTTACAGATTCTGCCTATGTTGATTCTGTTAAAAGAGCAAAAACACGTCTCGAAGCCGGCTTTGTAGGCATTAATCCCAATAATGGCAACATCTTATCGTGGGTAGGTGGATCAAATTATGGGGATGTTCAATTTGACCATGTATACCAATCAACACGTCAGGCCGGATCAACATTTAAACCCTTTGTATATACTGTAGCCATCGACAACGGCTATAAACCGTATCATAAGTTTTCTAAATATCCCAGCGTCTTCTATGATCGTTCAGGAAAAGCCTGGAAACCAAAGGATCCACAGGTTCCTTCGGGGCCTGAGATGGTACCTTTGCGACAAGCCTTAGCGCGAAGTTTAAATAATGTTACCATTCGCCTACTCCCGGAATTAGCCGGTGCACCAGGGACAAATAACTTGGAAGAACTGGAACCTGCAGCACGCAAGATTAAACAAATGGCTTCTAACCTGGGAATTGATATGTCCAATACGTCTGCCTACCCATCCATTGCTTTGGGTACCGCTGAAGTATCACTCCTCGATATGGTTAGCGCCTATACAACCTATGCAAATCAGGGCGTCCATATCGACCCTATAGCAGTCACTCGTATTGAGGATAAAGAAGGAAATGTAATCAAAGAATACCATCCCGAATATCAGCAAGAAGTAATTAGTCCCGAAACAGCCTATATGATGGTTGATATGATGCGGGGCGTTATTCGAGGTGGAGATGGCTACCACGGTACTGGTGTACGGCTGCGTAATATTTACGGAGTTCGTCAGGATGTAGCAGGCAAAACAGGAACAACCCAAAATAGTGCTGATAACTGGTTTATTTCGATGATGCCCCATATCACCATGGGTGCCTGGGTTGGTGGTGAAAATCGTATGATTCGTTTTCCCCAAGATACGTACATTGGTCAGGGAGCTCGATCAGCACTGCCTATCGTAGGAGAATTTATTAATTTAGCTACGGCTGATCCGGAAGCCCCCTGGAGCTACGAACCTTTCCAATCGCCACCGGGGTTTGTGATGCCGGAAGATCCTGACAGTACAGAAGACAATGATACGGGAACAGGTCGTATCGGCTGGTAATCCAAAGTCATATCATATATAAAACGAGAAAAGCATCCGCAATTCTGCTGCGGATGCTTTTATTTATGCCAATTGGATAGCAAATCCTAATTATAATGCCAACACCAGTCTGTTGCCAATTCTTCTACAACCTCTTATCCGATACTTTCTCTACCCAAATAAAAAAAGGTGACTCCAAAATGGAATCACCTTTAAAAGAAATTATCAAAAGAAAGTTATTGGGTAGAAACCCCTACGTCAGCCGACAATTTTATTCTATTTTCGGCACGTTTTAAGGCCTTCTTTGCCCGCTTCTTATCAATGCTCTTATCATCAGCGTTAAGACGTTCTTCTGCTCGCTGTTTAGCTTGCTTTGCCCGTTCAACATCAATCTCTTCAACAGGTTCAGCAGCCTCAGCCAACAGGGTTAACGTATTATCAACCACTTCTACAAAACCACCGGTAACGGCAAAGTGTTCTTCACCGCCGGCTGCTTTGCGAACAAGAATTTCTCCAATATCAAGCGATGAAATAATATTCGCGTGAAGGGTCTTAACTTCAAAGCTTCCCATCTCTCCTGGGACACGAACCCCTACAACCTCGTCATCAAAGACAGAGCCTTCCGGGGTTAGAATTTGTGCACTGAAAGTATTCATTTGTTAACTAATTAAATTATTCTGCGGCTTCAGCTTCTTCTTCGGCCAATAGTTTCTCACCTTTTTCTTCGGCTTCCTCAATGGTACCTACCATATAGAATGCCTTTTCTGGCAAGTGATCAAGCTCACCATCAAGAATCTTCTTGAAGCCTTTAACCGTATCTTCAACATTAACAAACTTACCGGGCTGACCCGTAAACTGTTCCGCTACGAAGAATGGTTGACTTAAGAATCGCTGAATTCGTCGTGCACGAGCAACAACGGTTTTATCTTCATCAGAAAGCTCATCCATACCCAGAATAGCAATAATATCTTGCAGATCTTTGTATTTCTGAAGAATCTCTATTACGCTCTGAGCAGTTTCGTAGTGCTCTTCACCAACAACATGCGGATCGAGAATACGAGAAGAAGAATCAAGCGGATCTACAGCCGGATAAATACCGATTTGCGTCAACGCACGACTTAATACCGTCGTTGCATCCAAGTGAGCAAAGGTCGTTGCCGGAGCAGGGTCAGTCAAGTCATCGGCAGGTACATAAACAGCCTGAACCGAAGTAATAGATCCACCCTTAGTAGAAGTAATTCGCTCCTGCAAATCTCCCATTTCAGTAGCAAGCGTTGGCTGATACCCTACCGCAGAAGGCATACGTCCAAGCAGAGCTGATACCTCAGAACCAGCCTGTGTAAATCGGAAAATGTTATCAATAAAGAGCAGGATATCTCGAGAAACCTCTTCACGAAAGTATTCAGCAAGCGTCAATCCTGAAAGCGCTACTCGAGCACGTGCCCCTGGCGGTTCATTCATCTGACCAAAGACAAATGATGCCTTCGATTCTTTAAGAGCTTCTTTGTCAACTTTTTCAAGGTCCCATTTCCCATCCTCAAAAGCTTCTTTAAACTCTTCGCCGTAATTAATAATATCAGCTTCAAGCATCTCGCGGATAAGGTCGTTACCCTCACGAGTACGTTCACCTACACCGGCAAATACCGATAGACCACCGTGACCTTTTGCGATATTGTTAATTAACTCCTGAATAAGAACTGTCTTTCCTACACCGGCACCACCGAAAAGTCCTGTTTTACCACCTTTGGCATAAGGACAAAGTAAATCAATAACTTTAATACCGGTTTCTAACATTTCCGTTGACGTTGCAAGATCCTCAAAATCAGGAGCAGAACGGTGAATAGGATATTTACGATCACCTTTGGGAGCTTCAATTCCGTCAATAGGTTCCCCCACCACGTTAAATACCCGTCCACGGATGTCTTCGCCAACCGGCATTGATATTGGTCCACCAGTATCAACAACTTCCATTTGTCGAACCAATCCATCGGTAGAGTCCATCGCAATGGTACGCACTCGGTTTTCACCTAAGTGCTGAGCTACCTCAAGATAAAGTTTAGTATTATCTTCTCTTTCGATATAAAGTGCATTCAGTACCGGGGGGATCTCACCTTGATCAAAGTCAACATCCACAACCGGACCAATCACTTGGGCAACGGTTCCTTTATTCATTATCTATATAATTGTAATGAGTTAATTTTTGATAATTTCTTGTCGGAAAGAAGTATAATTCTTCCACCACATAAGAAGCGGCAAAAGTTAGGACTTTTTCCAAGCAAATGAAAGTACAAATATCATCATTATCTCATCCTTTTCCGTAAATTTCCGCCAATTATTTTTACTTTTGGGATTTATTTTTACCTCCTCTTGGATAACAACCTTGGCCGCTACCCCGATCGAAGTTTATCCTACCCCAGTGGTCCTCATTCTTTGTCTCCCAAAACAATTTAAATATACTACCGGGAAAACATTAAGAATTTTTAATTTTTAATGAGTTTATTACTTTTATTAAAAATCGACGTGCGTAAAAAAGTAGAATTTGGGAATACTTCGGGATGAGCATTAAAAGCGAGAAAAATAATGCGTTCTGGCAACCTCTTACCTTTGATGTACTACTGTCACGCTACTCCATACTAAACAAACGTGTATGGAGCGTTCTTGCGGTCTGGATTTTATGCATCTTTTTTGCCCTTTATTCAACAATCTACCTACTACCCAACGAGTGGATGTCACTCTCTAACAGCCGGGCCGATGTTATGAATTTCTTTCTTTTTAACCCGGCTCTCATTTTGGGATTACTGTTATTTTTCTGGTTTGGTTTTGAATGGGGATTCATTCCCATATTCCTCTGCTCCTTTGTTATAGCTTTCCACTCAAGTATGCCCTGGGGCTGGGCACTCGTATTTGCCGGGGCTTTTGTTTTGGGGATAGCTATTTGTGCCATGGCTTATCAGGGATTTAGTATCCCCTATGATTTAAAAAGTTTTAAGAGCATTGCTTTCTTTATATCCATTATGTTTATCGCTTCTATAGCCAGCTCCCTTGGTTCATTTATTTGGAGCTTTACTCATCAACTTTCTGCTTCCGAAACACTGATGATCTGGAAAAGTTGGTGGAGCGGATCATTTATTCAAGCGGTTGTTTTTACAGGTCCCATATTGTGGATATTTACCCCTGCAATTGAAAAGTTCAAACGAAAGTGGTTTCAATTGCCTGAGCGGGGGAAACTCTCCCTAAAATGGGTTTCCGGAGCTGTTACTTCAATTACTGCTGCTTTGGCACTTTTTATCTTTTCGGGTAAGTACCTGGGCAAGTTACGGGTTCAGGAGGTGATGGCAGAAAGCCAAACTGCGACAGTTGTTGATGTAATAAACGCCCTTGAGTCATTTGAGATTATTTCGTGGATATCCATTGGTATCATCCTTGTTACGGGATATGGTGCCTTTAAACTTATTGGCGGCTGGAACCAACAACTATCCACAGAGGTAAAAAATCGTACCCAGCAACTGCAAGAAAGTCAAGAAAAGCTTCAGGTATCTCTTGACGAAAAAAAGATGCTGCTCGAAGAGATCCACCATCGGGTCAAAAATAATATGGCTCTTGTTAGTGCCCTGCTTGAACTTCAGGAACAAACATCAGAGACCGGTAATAACAAAGCTCTCTTTAAAACGGCCCGTGCACGAATAAAATCAATGGCATTAGCCCACGAGGTACTCTACCAAAATAAATCGTTTTCGAGTATAAGTATGAAAGATTACCTGAAACGCATTAGTGAACTCACTCACCGATCGTTCTCTTACAAGAATAAGGATATCGACTTAACATTTGATCTCGAAGATGTGAGCATTGAAATGTCAAAATCTATTCCTTTGGGCTTAGTTATCAATGAAATACTGATAAATGCCCATAAACACGCTTTCAATGGGCAGGACAATGCACGCATTGAATTGGAAAGTACCGTTGATAATGAAATGATTACAATTTCTGTCCGCGATAATGGGGTTGGGCTGCCAAAAGATATCAACGAAATGGGTAAAAAGTCGCTGGGTATGACATTGATAAAAAAGTTTGCCAAACAACTAAAAGCCGACCTTTCTATTGAAAGTGAAAAAGGTCAGGGTACCATGTTCCGGCTTGCCTTCCCAAATTCCTAATACCTATTCCCTTTCTCACCGCTGCTATCTAAAAACCTTTCTATAACCATTAAAAAATGTAATTTCTAAGTGTATCCGGAACACGGTTATAAAAAAGTTAGTTGATTTAGAACAGTAGCGAATATTGGTTATATATAACCTGCGTTTTGCTAAATTTATTTTTTAAATAAACTTAGGTCTCGTCATGAAAAAGCAATCATTGGCAACGTCTTTATTACGCTCACCTCTTGCCCTACTTCTTTTTTTAGGATTTATTTTATTATTTACATCACAATCTTTTGCCCAAGATTTGGATGTCCCCTATGTACCCACCCCTCAAAACGTGGTCGAACGCATGCTCGATCTGGCGGAGGTAGAATCCAGTGATTACGTTATTGATTTAGGGTCCGGCGACGGACGTATCGTTATTGCTGCTGCAAGCCGTGGAGCTAATGGCCATGGCATTGATCTCGATCCGGAACGCATTGCTGAAGCCCGGGAAAATGCATCAAAGCAAGGCGTAGATGATCGTATCATGTTTATGGAAGAAGATATTTTTGATACCGAATTCAGTGAAGCCTCTGTCATTACGATGTACCTTTTGCCATCAGTAAATAAGAAGTTACGCCCTAAATTATTAAACGACCTCCAACCAGGTACTGAAGTTGTTTCGCACAGTTTTGATATGGGAAGCTGGCAAGCCGATAAAGAAGTTGTAGTGAAGAAAGATGGGCGAAGCCACGACATTTATTACTGGATTATTCCCGCAAAAGCTGAAGGAAACTGGAACTGGTCGTTTAATGATAAGCAATTTACGTTAACTGTAAATCAGCGTTTCCAAGAAATTTCAGCAAAGCTAACTGATGGTAGTAATTCGTTTTTTGATATCCACAAAACGGAATTAAAAGGTAAACGAATTACCATACGTGCGTCCAATGGAGATCAAAACTTTATTTTTAGCGGACGTATAGAAGGCGACCAAATTTACGGCGTTATGCAACATCACAGCGGAGAAGAAAAAAAGTTTTACCAATGGTCAGCATCCCGCAAATAATATGCTAAGTAGTTAACCCTCAACTCTTTACGCTACTTAAATGAGCAATACTGATTCGGGATCTCCAGCTAAAATTTTTTCCTCTTTAAGTGCTATCGCTGTCATCGTTGGTATTGTGGTAGGCATTGGTATCTTCAGACTTCCCTCTATTGTTGCCCAGAATACCAGCTCTGAATGGCATTACATTAGCTTTTGGCTGGTCGGGGGACTTATCTCAATAATAGGTGCGCTCTGCTATGCCGAACTGGCTACCAAAAAGCCAGATGCCGGCGGTGAATATTATTTTTTAACAGAAGCCTATGGTTCAACCGTAGGTTTTCTGTTTTCGTGGGGACGTATGACTGTGATACAAACTGGATCAATAGCCCTTGCGGCTTTCATTTTGGGGGATTATGCTTCTACCATCTATGACCTGGGCCCCTACAGCTCATCATTATATGCAGGTATAACAGTTACTGGACTTACAGGTCTCAATATTTGGGGTACCCATCCTTCAAAAAATGTTCAAAACGGCATGACCACCCTAATCGTCAGTATTTTAGTAATTTGTGGACTGGTCGGTTTTTTTACAGGAGGCGAAGTCACCTCCCAAGAATATACGGGCGACCTGACTAACAGTTCGGCCGGAGCAGCCATGATTTTCGTATTGCTCACCTATGGGGGCTGGAACGAAGGAGTCTACCTTTCAGCCGAATTGAAGAACGTCCGCAAAAATATGTCGCGCGTACTCATCATCGGTCTCTCAGTAATCACGATCTTATATATCCTAATAAACAGTGCATATCTACAAGTTCTTGGCCTTGAACAACTCCGTACCTCAGAAACAATTGGGGTCGATTTAACAAACAATATTTTTGGAACAGAAGGTGCTTTTATCATGGCAGTTATTGTCATCATCTCTGCCCTTTCTACAGCCAATGCAACTATTATTACCGGTGCCCGCACTAACTATGCATTAGGACGTGATTTCAAAGCACTAAAATGGATTGGAAAATGGAACACTCAATATAACTCCCCCATTAATGCCCTGCTTGTACAAGGTGGTATCAGTTTAGCATTAATTTTCTTGGGAGCTTTTACCAAAGAAGCTGTATCCACGATGGTCGACTATACCGCACCTGTTTTCTGGTTCTTCATCCTCTTAACTACCATCTCCCTATTCGTTTTTCGAAATCGCGAAGAACACACCGAGGATAATTTTGAAGTCCCACTTTATCCACTCACTCCCCTACTATTTATCTTATCCTGCATGTATCTCCTGTATTCAAGCATAATGTTTACCGGATGGGGAGCTATGGTAGGGATTATATTTTTACTTATCGGACTCCCAGTCTATTACTGGGCACGAAATAAATCTAACAACGAGTCGTATAGTTAACAGAATTAATCCATTCTCCATTAGCAACTCCCGTGCTAATCTCGTATTTTTGGCAACCTAAGAAACCACTTTTTTTATTCTTGACCGGCAAGAAATTAGTGATTTTCTCCACTTGGGATTGTTGTCACCGGAAATTTAACTTTAAACAGATATTGCATTGGATACTGAAGCAACTGCTCGTTCTATCAGCGTAGAAATACTAATTGATTTTGATGAAAATGGCGTTCTTGACTATTCAAAAGCCAACAAACTGGAAAGCCGCGACCGTGCTGAAGTACGCGAGTATGTGCAAAATATTTTAAGACGACGCTCCTACCTCGATTTTCTTATTGATCATTTCTCAAATGTTAAGATCAATGAGATGAAATCGAGCTTAAAGAATATTCTTCGTCTTGGAATCTATGACATGGTTTTCATGGATAGCACCCCTGACTATGCTGCTATTAATGAATCAGTAGAAATAGCCAAGTATAGTCTCGGATCTCGTACTGGTGATCTTACCAATGCTATTTTGCGGAACCTTCAGCGTGATATTGATAACCTTCCCAAACCAGATTTTGAAGATCGCACCAAGTTGGTAGCAACAACTTTTTCGCATCCCGAATGGTTGGTAAAACGATGGACTGATCGATTGGGCGAACGAGAAGCTTTTCAGTTAATGCAAGCCAATAACAAGCGACCAAACTACTTTGTCCGGGCCAATAACCTGCGCACCAAGACCGAGAACTTTAAATTGCGTATGACCAAACACGGTA
This sequence comes from Fodinibius sp. Rm-B-1B1-1, assembly GCF_038594945.1. Taxonomy (NCBI): domain Bacteria; kingdom Pseudomonadati; phylum Balneolota; class Balneolia; order Balneolales; family Balneolaceae; genus Fodinibius; species Fodinibius alkaliphilus. The sequence continues at coordinate 641,144 of NZ_JBCFYD010000002.1, read as the reverse complement.
TTGAGTTTCAGGAAAGTGACTGGCTACCGGGTTATTTCCAAGTGGATAGTGTAGCACCTTTTATTTCTAAAGGATGGCTCGATAAAGGATTTTGCCAAGTTCAAGATATTGCAGCTGGGTTTGCCCCTTACCTGTTAGATCCCGAACCCGGTGAATCTGTTTATGATCTCTGTGCAGCTCCTGGCACGAAAAGTGTTTTGATGTCTGACTTGATGAATGGTGAAGGAGATATTTTAGCTGTTGACATTTCTTCAGAGCGACTTGATAAACTGGCCGAAAGCGCCCTCTCCTATCATGCTGAAAATATACGGGTACGCCGAGCCGATGCTACGGAAGTAGAACTTGATGAAACAGATGCAGTGCTCTTAGATGCTCCCTGTACAGGAACAGGCGTACTCAGTAAGCGAGCTGACCTGCGTTGGCGCCGCGATAAAGAGGGCCTTAAGAATGCCGTTGAGCTTCAAGCCAAATTGTTAGATTCCGCCGCAAAAATGGTCAAGAAAGGTGGACGAATGGTTTACAGTACTTGTTCTTTAGAGGAAGAAGAAAATATGGAACAAGTTATGAATTTCTTAGATCGCAACGAAAACTTTGAGATGCAATCTGTTGAGGGATATGTACCTGATGAAGTCATAGTCCACGGTGGATTAGCTTATCAAACCTTCCCTCACAAACACGGCTGTGACGGTCACTTTGGTGTGCTATTAAAGCGAACCAATTAATAAAACAGCACGTGATCCTAAACTTGTTTCAAGATCTGTAACATTTTGCTTTCGTAGCCCCTTACCGAACTCTTAACACGGATGAGTTATGCTGCGAAAGCTTTTTATTTAATATGGTTTTAGGAGGGGATAAAAACCAGCCCTAAATCCCACTCTACATCTTCTTTCCTTTTTCGTATCTTTGCGACTAAAATAGCGAAAACCGAAACTTGCAAAACGAGCTTTCATAATTTTGGATAAATCCACGGCTTCTCAAGACATCCCAAAACATTTTGATCCCGGCAGCATTGAAGATAAATGGTATAGCTTCTGGGAAGATAACGGCTTTTTTCACTCCGAGCCTGACGACCGCGAATCGTACACGGTCGTCATTCCTCCACCCAATGTTACAGGTGTGCTGCACATGGGGCATATGCTCAATAACACCATACAAGATGTGTTGGTGCGCCGTGCCCGTATGCAGGGTAAAAATGCCTGTTGGGTACCCGGTACCGACCACGCCTCTATTGCTACCGAGGCTAAAGTTGTTCAAAAGCTTCGCAACGAAGGTATCACCAAAGCGGATTTAACGCGCGAAGAATTTCTGGAACACGCCTGGGACTGGACTGACGAGCACGGAGGAATCATCCTGCAGCAGCTGCGAAAACTCGGAGCCTCCTGCGACTGGGAGCGCACGCGTTTTACGCTCGAAGATGACCTATACGAAGCCGTCGTTGATTGCTTTATCGAACTCTATGAACGCGGCTATATCTATCGCGGCAAGCGGATGATTAACTGGGATCCAGAAGCCCAAACGGCGCTCTCTGATGAGGAGGTCATTCACCGCGAGGAAACGTCTAAGCTCTATCACGTTCGCTATAAAATCAAAGACAGCGACGAGTGGGTTACCATTGCGACCACACGTCCCGAGACTATCTTAGCAGATACCGCTGTTTGTGTGCATCCGGACGACGAACGCTATCAAGACCTTATTGGCAAAACAGCTATTATTCCTGTTGCAGAACGCGAAGTTCCCATTATTGCCGACGAATATGTGGATATGGAATACGGAACCGGCTGCCTCAAGATTACCCCGGCCCACGATGAGAATGACTACGAAATTGGACAGAAGCATGATCTGGAAATTATCGATATGCTTAATCCCGATGGGACGTTAAACGAGGCCGCTGAGCATTATATCGGCGAAGATCGCTTTGATGCCAGAGCGTTGATCATCGAAGATCTACAAAAGAATGATCAGCTGGTTGAGATTGAAGAAATGCAGAATAAGATTGGCTATTCTGAGCGGACGGACGCGATTATTGAACCACGTCTGTCGCTGCAGTGGTTTTGCAAGATGGATGAGCTGGCCAAACCGGCCCACGAAAATGTAATGAATGATAACATTCAGTTCCATCCTGACAAATTTAAGAACTCCTACAACCACTGGATGGAAAATATTCGCGATTGGTGTATCTCGCGTCAACTTTGGTGGGGACAGCGCATTCCCGCTTGGTATTACGGCGATGGCAAGGATGATTACGTTGTAGCGAAAACGGAAGAAGAAGCCGTTGAAAAAGCACGCGAAAAGTCTGGCAATGCTAAATTAACCACTGGTGATGTAAATCAAGATGAGGACGTCCTCGATACATGGTTTTCGTCTTGGTTGTGGCCCATTACCGTTTTTGATCCGGAGTATATTCGTACGGGAGAAGCTAATGAAGAACTGGAGTACTACTATCCTACACAGGACTTGGTTACGGCTCCCGAAATCATGTTCTTCTGGGTAGCACGGATGATTATATCCGGCTATGAATTTATGGATGAACAGCCCTTCAGCAATGTCTATTACACGGGCATCGTCCGTGACAGCCAGCGCCGAAAGATGTCAAAATCGCTGGGGAACTCTCCCGATCCATTGAAACTCATGGAAGAGTATGGAACCGACGGTGTTCGCGTGGGCATGCTGTTCTCCTCTCCTGCCGGTAATGACCTCCTTTTTGAAGAACAGCTTTGTGAACAGGGACGAAATTTTGCCAATAAGATCTGGAATGCGTTCCGCTTTCTCTCGATGAATAGAACTGAGGAAACGACGCTGACCAATGAACTTGAAATTGATGAGGATAATCTCGTTGACCGGTGGATGCTCTCTCGTATACATGAGACCATTAACGCCATCAACAAGGATATGGAGAACTTCCGTATCAACGAAGCATTACATAAGATTTACTCACTGATCTGGGATGATTTCTGCGATTGGTACATCGAGTTGATCAAGGCTGATGAGCCGGGTGCCAGTATCCCTGAAGATCGCCTCTCTCGCGGATTTAATTTCTTTGAACAGCTAATGAAGCTGCTGCATCCATTTATGCCTTTTATCACCGAGGAAATTTGGCAGCTTATCCGCAACCGCGATACCGACGAAGCGATGATTGTAGCTTCCTGGCCGGAATTTGATGAAAATTCTGTTTCCAAAAATGATCGCCAGCTTTTTGAATCTATTCAAAAGATGATCTCATCTATCCGTAATATTCGAGCGGAATTTAAGTTGAGTCCCAATGATGAAATTGATCTGATAATTAAGGCCAAAGACAAAGAAACGGCCGACGCATTAAATGACAACGAGTGGATCTTCCGCAAGCTTCAATCCATTGATACGTTTAAGGTAGAAGCAGATCTGGAAAAACCTGAAACTTCAGCTTCAGCCGTTATTGAAGGTACCGAACTATTCGTTCCACTGGAAGGACTCATCGATCTCGATAAAGAGCGTGAACGTATCCAAAAAGAAATTGATCGCCTTGAGGGATTCTTGAAATCTATTGAAGGCAAGTTAAATAACGATGGATTCGTTAATAATGCCCCCGAGGATGTAGTGCAAAAAGAGCGAGATAAAAAGGAAGACACTGAAACGAATCTTAAAAAACTTCGCGAAATTTTAAGCGAATTGAATTAATAGAACACCAATAACGCAGGTTTGCGCTGATCTCCAAATTATTTTACCCGCGTAAATTCGTTTATTTTGCGTTATCAGCGTTCTACAAAACATAGATTTATTTATGCCGAAGGAGCCGGATTTTATACATGATTTAAATGAACAGCAGAAGCGTGCTGTACGTCACGGTGAGGGCCCCCTTTTGATTGTGGCCGGGGCCGGCAGTGGAAAAACACGCGTGCTTACTTATCGCATTGCGTACCTTATTCACCAAAATATGGCAGCGCCCAATGAAATTTTGGCGCTTACTTTTACCAACAAGGCGGCCAAAGAGATGCAGCAACGTATCGGGCAGCTCATCGGCGACGAAGCTAAACGTCTGTGGATGGGAACATTTCACTCCGTTTTTTCAAAAATTCTTCGGTTTGAAGCTGAAAAAATCGGATTTAATTCCGACTATTCCATCTATGATACCGAAGATTCGAAGAATGCAATTAAGCAGATTCTGCGGGAGAATAACTACGATCCTAAAGAAATTAAGCCACGTATTCTGCAGCGACGAATCAGTGATGCTAAAAACGAGCTTATCAATCCCGACCATTACAACCAAAAGTTTGTCCATAGTACACTCGATGATATTACGGCCCGCATCTACAAAATTTATGTAGAGCGGTTAAAGCACAATAATGCCATGGATTTTGATGACTTGCTCATCAAACCTATTGAGCTGTTTAGTGAACATGAGGACGTCTTGGAAAAATACCAGGATCGTTTCAAATATATTATGATTGATGAGTACCAGGATACCAATCATGCCCAGTATACAGTAACAAACATGCTGGCTGACAAATACGAAAATCTTTGTGTCGTTGGCGATGATGCACAGTCTATCTACTCGTTTCGCGGGGCTGATATTCAAAATATCCTGGATTTTAAAAGCGATTACGAAGATGCTGTCGAAATTCCACTGGAGCAAAATTATCGCTCAACTAAAGCCATTTTGAAAGCTGCTGATTCCATCATCAAAAAGAATAGTGAGCAGTTGGATAAGACGCTTTGGACCGACAATGATATGGGGGATACGATTACCGTGCTCGACAATTATGACGAGCGTGACGAGGCCAATCGCGTAGCCAATTATATCCAGGATTTAAAGATGCGCAAGGGTTATGATTACAGCGATTTTGCCATTCTGTATCGTACAAATTATCAGAGTCGCGTTTTTGAGGAAACCTTTCGTCGCAAAGGAGTAACCTATCAACTGGTAGGTGGACTTTCCTTCTATCAGCGTAAAGAAATTAAAGATGTGCTGGCATACCTAACACTGTTGGTCAATCCCGATGATGATACCAACCTAATGCGTATTATCAACGAGCCATCGCGGGGCATTGGACAAAAATCGCTCTCCGATTTGATGCAGCGTACCCGCGAAACCGGGCAATCTCTGTGGCGTATCCTTGAAAATGTGGAAGCGGCTGACCTGTATAAACCGGCTGAAAACAGCGTTAAAGATTTTGTGCGCATGATCAATGGATTGAAACAGCAGCTTAACAATGGAACAAGTTTGACAGAAGTTACCAAGCAACTGTTGGATGAATCTGGCTACATGAAGTCGTTGGTGGAAGAAAATTCTCCGAAGTCGATGACACGCCGCGAAAATATCCTGGAACTTCAAAACGCGATCTCCTACTTTGAGAAAAATAATAACAATCCTACCCTCTCCTCTTTCCTTCAAGAAATTAGCCTGATTACGGACACCGACAAATACGATGAGGACAAGCCTGCCGTTACTATGATGACGGTGCACGCAGCCAAAGGACTCGAATTTCCCGTAGTGTTTATCGTGGGATTGGAAGAAGAACTCTTTCCCGTAGGTAGCCGTAATAATGAAGATGTCAATATTGAGGAAGAACGGCGCTTATTTTATGTAGCTATCACTCGCGCTGAACAAGAGCTGTTTTTTAGTCATTGTCGCAGTCGTTACAAATATGGTGAGGAACAACGTAAAACACGATCGCGGTTTTTGGATGAGGTAAGTTCTGATGTAGTACGGACCGAGACTGGGGCTTCTATTGATCAAAATAAAAACCGGTTTTCGGACAATAAAAAAAGCGATAAATCTAATAATAACGGCACGCAAGTAGAATACGACTGGAAAAAACCGCTGTACAATAAAAACAATCGTTCATCAAATACCCAGATTCACTACGATAATCCCGATGAAGATCCGTTTCAAGTTGGGGCAAAAGTGGTGCATAATGTATTTGGACAGGGAAAGATTATCAGCAGAAGTGGCCAGGGCGAACGAACAAAAGTTGTTGTATTTTTTAAGGAACGCGGACGAAAAACATTGATGCTTCGGGCAGCTAAAATGCAGGTTATCGGCTAATATTATTTAACGCCGGCTTATAGGATCAGCAAATGAAAAAATCACAATCTAACGCTTTGCAATTTCGATTTGCTTTGGTAGCAATTATTGCAGCTTTGGCGTTGCTATTTGGATTTACATCTCCCCTTAGCGCGCAACCCGTGCTTGGGGCTCAAAATACAGCGCTGGGTGGGGGCGGTACGGCTTATCTCTCAGGAAATGAAGCCATATTCTGGAATCCTGCTAACCTTGCTATTAATGATCGGTATGGAACAATTCATATTAATGTCGGTCATGGCGGTATATTGTACTCTCCTGTTCTTTCATCCAATGTAGCAGACGACCAATTCAACAGTTTTACCGATAGCTATTTCCCCTATTCGGCTGATGCTGTTCAAATTACACCCGATCAGCGACTGACCATTATAGATGAAAATTACCCTCGTCGTCGACTGGTATCTGAACACCAGAGCCGATCTGATGTTTTGTTGGGAGCCCTTTCTTGGCAAAAAAGGAATGAAACTTTTTCAATAGCAGCCCGGGCCCGTTATTCATCCCGAATTGAAGTGGGCAGAGGTTGGTATTCCACAGAGTTTGTAGATCGGGGAGATCAACAAATTCGCGATTTTACCTTAAATCAGCATATCAATCAAAATTTGGAAATAGCACTGGGATACGCTCGTGAATTTTCGTTTTTAGAAGGACTCTTTCCCCGTTTAAACAAACTTTATGTAGGATTTTCTCCAAAATTTATTATTGCTGGTCCCCATTTTAACGCTACCTATACTGGTCAACAACAGCGAACGGATGAAAATGATCCCGGCCGATACGTTTCCGATTTTTCCTACCGAGCTACCGGTGAGTATTCCAACATGACCATTGACTATTTATCTTCGGGTAATAGTCGAGCTGCTATAAATAACAATTTAAACAAAAAAATTAATTTTGATCCCACCGGCTATGGTGCTGCTATTGATTTTGGACTGACGTACCTTATTCCCATTGGCAGCGACTTGAATCTCCTTGAGGATGATCTTGAAAAATCAGTAGTCCAAAAATCTCTTCGTATCTCGGTCTCTTTTAATGATATTGGGATCATTCGTTATACCCAGCAGCCCATAGATATAACGGCTTCACAAGACACGGTACAAATTGGCACAGAACCTCCCCGAAATGAAATGTTTATTGGTTCGGGCGGACAGTACCTCACATATTTTGATGACGCTTCGGAAATCACCAATCCCTTTAGCCATAATCAAAACCCAAATGATAACAGCTTTTCCGCCCCTACCCCGGCCACACTCAATAGCGGTATTATGTTAGATCTTAATCGGCTAAAATTTATGGGAGATTTAACAATCGGGTTGAATAATAGTAGCTTCACAAATACAAAACTGACCATGCATTTAGGGCTTGAAGCACGACCAATCCACAGAATACCACTACGCGTAGGTACCCGGCTGGCAGCAGGCGTACCAACATATGTAGGATTTGGTACTGGGTATGAATCCCGTTATTGGGATTTCAATGTGGGTACACAAATTATATTTCGCTCTCATACCTTTACAACTGAAGTGGTTGGCGGGGCCTTCGCAGGACTCCAATTCCACTTGTGATACATGCTTTTCTGCCAAGCTGTCAAGCTCATTTCTAATACAGAGCTCATGTTGCTATTTTGCCATAAATCCTGACTAATTGGTAGTTCATTAAAAGTTGGCTCTTTATTTGCAACACCTTTAAATCAACAACTAAAAAAATATCTACCTAAATTATTTATTTATGAAGAACATCTTCGAAAACATAGCCAATTTTGAGGATATTCAAGATCAGTTTGACGATTTTGAACAGGCTATTCCCCTGATGTCTGAGGAGGAGGAAAAGGAGCTAACACAGTCTGAGGTACCCGATGAGCTCCCTATTTTGCCTTTGAAAAATACTGTGCTCTTCCCTGGTGTTGTAGTGCCTATTACCGTAGGACGAGATCGATCACTTAAACTCGTAAAGGAGGCCTACGAATCAGATAAAACAATTGGGGTAGTTAGCCAAAAAAACGAAGACGACGAAGATCCCGATAAAGAGGATCTTTATGAGGTTGGAACCGTTGCCCAAATTCTGAAGCTGATCAAAATGCCGGATGGCAGCAAAAGTATTGTCATTCAGGGAAAAACCACTTTCAAAGTTGAAGAATTTCTCCAGAAAGATCCCTACTTCAAGGCCAATGTTGATACCTATCGCCAAGAGATGGATATTGAAGGTGTTGAGCTGGATGCTTCAATACGATCGGTAAAAGAGACGGCAACAAAAATTGTAAATCTGTCGCCTAACATCCCTTCAGAGGCCTCTGTTGCTATCAACAATATCAGCAGCCCAAACTTTCTGTTGAATTTTATTTCCTCGAACCTAAACGTTTCCACCTCTGATAAGCAGGAGGTTCTGGAAATACGGAAGTTTTCTCAGCGCATGGAACGTGTGATGGAATTCCTCAATAAAGAACTGCAGGTTCTGAATTTAAGTGAGGAAATCCGTACAAAAGTGAAGTCGGATATCGACGAACAACAACGTGACTTTTACCTGCGACAACAGATGAAAGCCATACAGGAAGCACTTGGGGAAGATGGTGAACATCAAGAAATAGAATCGCTACGCAAGCGTGCGAAGGAAAAAAATCTGCCTGAAGAAGCACAAGAAACGGTAGATAAAGAACTCACCCGGCTTGACAGAACGCCTAATTCTTCGCCCAATTACGGCGTCATCCACAACTATATCGAATGGATTTTAGATCTCCCGTGGGATAAATACTCTGATGATAATTTAGATCTGGAAAATGCCCAAGACGTATTGGACGATGACCACTACGGGTTAGACAAGGTCAAGAAGCGTATTATCGAATACTTGGCAGTATTGAAACTCAAAAAGGATATGAAAGCGCCTATCCTTTGTTTCTATGGCCCTCCCGGCGTTGGTAAAACCTCGCTCGGTAAATCTATTGCTCGTGCGCTAAATCGTAAATTTGAACGTTTTAGTTTGGGCGGCATCCACGATGAAGCTGAAATCCGCGGTCATCGCCGTACATATATCGGTGCCCTGCCGGGACGCATTATTCGCGCGATGAAAAAAGCAGAAACCAGCAACCCGGTAATGATGCTGGATGAAATTGACAAGGTAGGATCTGATTATCGTGGTGATCCCACCTCTGCCCTGCTTGAAGTTCTTGATCCGGAACAAAACGACAGTTTTGCCGACAATTATCTCGAGTTGGAGTACGATCTTTCTAACGTTCTCTTCATTGCTACAGCGAACTCCCTCGATACGATTCCTGCTCCACTGCGTGATCGTATGGAAATTATCAACATCAGTGGATATACGCTTGAAGAGAAGACTCAAATTGCGAAGAAGCATCTGATGGATAAACAGATTGAAGAGAATGGACTCAATGAAGATCAGATTACCATTACTGATGAGGCCATTGAAAAAATTATTGAACAATACACACGAGAATCGGGTGTACGCTCCCTGGAACGTGAAATTGGATCAGTCTGTCGAGGAGTAGCTGCCAAAATTGCCAAAGGTGAAGAGGGTCCCCATACGGTGGATGCCGATGATCTGGAGGACTTTTTAGGCAAACGTAAATACTTCTCGGAAGTAGCAGAACGAACTAAAGTTCCTGGTGTTGCTACCGGTTTGGCCTGGACGCCTTATGGAGGTGATATTCTCTTTATTGAGGCCAGTGTATCCAAGGGAAGTGGTAAACTCCATATAACCGGTCAGCTGGGCGATGTGATGAAAGAATCGGCCATGCTGGCAATGTCGTACCTTAAGGCGCACTCCGATGAGTTGAATATCCCCGAAGAAGCATTTAAATACTGGGATCTCCATATTCACGTGCCTAAAGGTGCTGTTCCAAAAGATGGACCCTCAGCCGGGGTATCTATATTTTCGGCCGTAGCATCCATATTTACCCAGCGTAAAGTGAAAGGAACGCTGGCTATGACCGGTGAAATCACACTCCGTGGACTTGTTCTTCCAGTGGGTGGAATCAAAGAAAAAGTACTGGCCGCCAAACGAGCCGGTATTGAAAAGGTTCTGCTTCCGCAGAAGAACGAAAAAGATGTGGCTGAAATTGAGGAAGATGTACTTGGAGATCTCGAGGTAGAGTATCTTGAACGCATGGATCCCCTGCTTGATATTGTTCTTGAGGACGATCCTGTAAAAGATCCTCAAGAACGATTTAAAGTTAGTGAGTCCTACAAAAAGAAGACGGGGGAAAACTCAGAATCTGCGGACTCTACTGAAGAAACCATTGTGATGGAATAATTATCCATTATTGAAATTGAAAAGTCGTCTCGATTAATCGGGGCGACTTTTTTATTTTCTATTCATCAATAATAACTCAATCATATAGCATTGCCCCAAAAAGGACGCGTTGTAGAATCCACCGGCCATTGGTACAAGGTCGCCTATAATGAAGAGGACGGAATGCAAACGATCAACTGTCGGTTGCCCGGGCGGTTTCGGCTGAAAGATCATGCTCTTACCAATCCTATTGCTGTTGGTGATTATGTGGATTTCGAAATGAATGATGATGGCTCAGGGAGTATTGAGGAAATTAAAGATCGTGAAAATTATTTAATCCGGCAGTCCACTCATCATCAAGAAGAACATCAAATATTGGCCTCAAATATTGATTGTGCCTATGTGGTTCAATCAGTCAGGAGACCTAATATTAAACAAGGGTTTATAGATCGATTTCTGGTTACATGTGAAGCCTATCAAATTCCGGCTACTATCATTTTTAACAAAATGGATTTGGCTGACGAGCATGCCAACACTTATGTAAATTCGCTGACGGATCTCTATGAATCCATCGGTTATCCTGTTCTACAAACCAGCATTAAAACCGATTCTTCTTTAGATGAACTCAAAAAACGATTGAACAATAGCACCTCGGTGTTAATTGGCCCTTCGGGTGTAGGAAAAACCAGTATTTTAAATCACATCGACCCCAATATCGATCGTAAAGTTGGGGTTGTATCTGATTTCAATGAAAAGGGAAAGCATACCACAACTTTTGCCAAACTTCTTCCCCTGCAAACAGGCGGCTATATTGTGGATACCCCCGGCATTAAAGAGTTTGGGTTGGTAAATATTGAACCGTGGGAACTTTCTCTTTTCTTTCCAGAGATGTTGGAGCCCCGCCGAAATTGTAAATTTAATAACTGTACACATGCCCACGAACCCGGATGCGGCGTCATTGAGGCGTTTCAAGAAGGAAAAGTAGATCCTGACCGGTATGACTCCTACCTGAATATTCTCGAATCATTGGACGAGTAATTAATAATTAGAGAGTTACCTTCAAATTTTTTAGTATTGCAATAGTCTTGGATGGCTATTAACCGCAAATCAATGTTAGGGATATGAAATTAAGATACCGTTTACTCACTATTGTCTTTTTAAGTGGACTTTTTGCTCTTACCTCGATGCCGGCACAGGCTCAGGTAGGAGATATTGGTGATATTTTACAATCAGGAAGAGAGGATGCCAATACATTGGCACGCGCCTATCTTGAACCTTTTGGATCAGGATTTGGGGCATCACTCAATACCGGCTGGACTAATACCGCCAGCCCACACAGCAAATTTGGGTTTGATCTTACTGTAAGTTCTGGATTAGCTATTGTACCAGACGCTGCCAAATCGTTTAATGTAAATGATTTAGGGCTCAAAAAATTAGAGCTTGAAGGTAGCGATCCTGTTTCTCCAACTATTAATGGTGTCGATGAAACAGGTGCTTCTCTTGCTTACTATGAAGAAATTAATAATAATCGCGAGAAGATACTGGAATTCAACATGCCTGAAGGCTCCGGTTTTGGATATGTGCCTGCTCCCATGATAAAAGCCGGTGTTGGGCTGATTAAAGATACGGAGCTGATGGTGCGTTACACCCCGGAAACTGAAATTGGTGATTTTGGCTCTTTTAATCTGTTTGGTGTTGGAGCAAAACACGGCATTAATCAATGGTTACCCGGTGGAAAGATGCTACCGGTTAACCTCTCTGTGATGTTTGGTTATACCGATATGGAAGTGGGTTCCGACTTGGACCTGTCGGCTGAAGATGTAATCGAAGAACCCAGCAGAACCGAAAATCCTTACAATGCTTCACAATGGGATGGTCAGGCAGTCGCGCTTAATACTGATGCCTGGACAATTAATGCACTGGTTGGTAAAAGCCTACCCATTATTTCTGTTTATGCCGGAGTAGGCTACGAGGCATCTTCGTTCAATGTAAAAACGGCAGGCTCCTACCCTACAGTCATTCCCAACGAAGATTATGAGAGTGATCCCCAAAATAATGAACCACTAATCGTTGACGCTGTCGACGAACCTATTGACGTATCTATCGATGGAGATAATGGATTCCGAGCCCTGGCTGGTTTTCGGTTCCGTGCAGCCATCTTCCATATCTCAGGATCATATACCTTATCTAATTACTCAAGTTATAATCTGGGCGTTGGCATTAGTTTTAGATAATCCTCACTTCAAACGTAATGGTTTAGGGGAGTTCATATGAGCTCCCCTTTTTTATTTCCAATATCTAAACACATGTTAGAATCTGTTGATATACTTTACCTGCTGGATCTTTTTGGGGTAGCCGTCTTTGCAATATCGGGGGCTCTTACCGCTGGACGCAAAAGCCTTGATCTGTTAGGCGTAGTCATCATTGCCGTAGTCACAGCTGTTGGCGGAGGTACCACTCGGGACCTGCTTCTCGACCGCCATCCTATTTTCTGGATTGCTGATCCCATTTACCTGTTGGTCATCTTAGTAGCTGCCCTCCTAACCATTTGGTATACCCAATACCAGAATCCTCCGGAAAAAGCATTACTATTGGCGGATGCTTTAGGCTTGGCAGTGTTTACCATCCTTGGAGCTCAAATAACACAAGAAGTTGTATCAAATGGCGTAATTATCGTCATTATGGCCGCCATTACGGGAACAGTCGGCGGACTGATTCGTGATATTTTAAGCGGTGAAATACCGCTTATCCTTCGTCGGGATATCTATGCCACTGCCGCCCTGGTCGGTGCAACTATCTATCTATTGTTACAGGTTCCAAGATTAGATTCTACACTTACAATTATCTTAGGTATGTTAGTTGTAATCGGATTACGATTAGCAGCAATTCAGTGGAATCTTCACTTGCCACGATTTAAATTAAGGGAATAAAATTGAAACTACGTTAACATGGTTACATAAATAAAACAGAGCATAGGTGGCTTATGAAAACGTCAATAATAGCATTCTGTGTAATAATCATCCTATCCGCGGTGAACGTTCAAGCACAAGAAATTACCGTTTCTCAGCTTGATTTCGCTACCGCCATCGAAAACAGAGGCCCCGTTGGTATCGATTCGACATTTGCATCAACAGTAGGCACTGTATACTGTTTTACCCGCATCGACGGCATCACTGATACCACACAAATTACCCACGAGTGGTACTATAAGGATGAGGAAAAGGCGCGGATCGACCTCACTGTTGCCTCCGATAACTGGCGGACATGGAGTTCTAAAACCATCCTTGAAAGTTGGACCGGGCCTTGGCGTGTTATGGTCGTAGGAGCAAATGGTAATGTGCTTGCCACAAAAAATTTCGTTGTCACTGAAAATTAGTGAGCTTTCAACCAATTATCGGCCAAGCCCATATCTACTTTTAGCGGACAGTCCAGCTCGTAGGCATTCTCCATTAACCCTTTTAGATTTTCGGGGATCATATCAACCTCTTCTTCAGGAACCTCAAAAATAAGTTCATCATGAACCTGCAGAAGCATACGCGTCCTTAGCTGCTCCTCTTCAAGATAATGCTGGATGTCAATCATCGCCTGCTTAATGATATCCGCTGCAGTCCCTTGTATGGGCATATTGATAGCCGTGCGTTCTGCAAATGAACGTCGATTCCAATTACTGGCATTAATATCCGAAATATAACGCCGCCGCCCCATCAGCGTTTTGACGTATCCATACTCCTTGGCAAAAGCTTTAGTTTCGTTGATGTATTCCTGAATTCCAGGAAAACGTTCAAAATATTGATCAATCATCTCTTTCCCTTCATCATTACTAATTCCCAGTCTATTGGCTAAACCATAAGCACTTACACCATAGGGAATTCCAAAGTTTACCTCTTTGGCCTTACGTCGATGATCAGACGTCACGTCATCAATTGAATCCAAATCAAAAATTTCTTTTGCTGTCCGGGAGTGTATATCTTCGTCATTTTGGAAGGCCTCAATCATATTTTCATCACCAGACATCGAGGCAATTACCCGAAGCTCAACCTGAGAATAATCAGCTGAAAGTAACTGAAAACCATCATCAGCAACAAAAGCCTTGCGAATTTCGCGTCCCCGTTCCGTACGGATGGGAATATTTTGCAAATTGGGATTCGACGAAGAAAGACGTCCCGTAGCTGCAATATGCTGATTAAAATCGGTATGAATGCGTCCAGTCTCTTCATTAATAAGCTTTGGCAGAGCATCTACATACGTAGACTTCAACTTACTCAGGCCTCGGTACTCCAATATCAAATCCGGCATTTCGTAATCTTTTGCCAACTTCTTGAGGACCGACTCCGCCGTAGAATATTGCCCGGTTTTGGTCTTTTTTCCAGCCGGCAAGCCCATCTTATCAAACATTACTTCGCCCAACTGTTTAGGAGAATTGATATTGAACTCTGTGCCCGCCTTCTCATAAATTTCTTGCTCAAGTTCTATTATTTCATCACGTAAATCCTGTGACAATTCTTCAAGCATTGCTTGGTCTAACAGAATCCCATTCATCTCCATCTTTGCTAAAACCTCCATCAATGGAAACTCGAGCTGTTCGGCAATATCAGTAAGCTCATCGCCTTCCAGCTTATCACGAAGTATTTCGTAAAGCCTCAAGGTAATATCTGCATCCTCACAGGCATAAATACGCACCTCTTCAGGCTCAAACTCGTCCATCGACTTTTGTTTCCGTCCACTGCCAATCAGATCTGTAATAGGGATAGGCTGATAATTCAGATAGGTCTCCGCCAACGTATCCATCTTTAGCTTTTGATCTGCATCAAGCAGATAGGCAGCAATCATTGTATCAAATGCTTCGCCCTTCACCTCCAGGCCTGCCCTGCGCAACATCATATAATCGAACTTAAAGTTGTGGGCCACTTTTGTCGTTTGCGGATTGGTAAAAAGCGGGCTCAAAATATCCAAGGCTTCTTGCTCCTCAAATCCCTGCTCTCCGTTGATGGGAATATAATACGCCACACCCGGTGTTGCCGAGATTGATAATCCCACCAGTTTATTTTTCATAGGATCAACCCCATCCGTCTCCGTATCAAAACAAAATACTTTTTCCCCTTCAAGTTTTTTGACCAGCTCTTTAAGTTTTTGCTCGGTATCCACCAGTTCATAGGTCACGATATCTTCATCGTAACTTTCCAACGGGGATTCTTCTTCTGTTTCATCTTCAGCAATAAATAGATCCTGCTGATTTTCGTCTGCAGGATCAGATTTCTTATCAATAGAGCGCTGAATCTTTTCCCCCAAATACTTTTCGGTAAGGGTGCGGAATTCCATACGCTTAAAAAAAGCCCCTAACTTTTCATCATCAGCACCGTGCCAATCCAAATCTTCCCAATCGATCGTATCAGGAACATCTGTTTTAATTTTAACCATCTCCTTCGCATGCAAAGCCTCTTCCTTATATTCTTGCAAGCCCTCGCGATGACGCTTAGAACTCATGTTGGGCGCATCCTCAATAGCTGCTTCTAATGTCCCATATTTATTAATAAGCTTAGGAGCACCCTTTTTCCCAATCCCCTTGACCCCGGGAATATTGTCTGATTTATCCCCCAATATGGCAAGTACATCAACCACCTTTTCAGGATATACGCCGAAATAATCTTTTACCCCTTCTCGATCAATCAGGTTAAAGCCACCATTTTGGTTATCCGGTTTGTACATGGTGATATGGTCGTGAACCAACTGCATAAAATCTTTATCCGGAGTCACCAAAAATACCTCCACATCTTCGGCATTCGCTCGATCTGCAACGGTGCCAATAATATCATCAGCCTCGTACCCATCCTGTTCAATATTTTCGATACCGTAGCCCTCAATCATTTCCTTAATCAGCGGAATACCAATGGTAAGTTCTTCGGGCTGAGGTGGTCGATTCGCCTTGTAATCCTCATCCATTTCGTGACGAAATGTGGGTGCCTGCGTATCCCAGGCAACAGCAATGTGTGTGGGCTTATGTTCTTCCAACAACTTTTCAAGCGTGTTGGCAAAACCCAAAATAGGTCCGGTGGGAATACCCTCAGAATTCTTTAAATTACTGCTGATAAAAGCGAAGTGCGAACGATAGGCCAACGCCATACCATCCAATAAAAACAGGAGGCTTTTCGACATGCTTTACATTTTTTCTTAGAACGTTAAAATTCTTTCTATTTGATCATTAATTTAACCGGTAAAAGGTAAAACTTTTTCGCCTCGTTTTCGAATAACAACTTCATATAAATAATCGACCAGACTTTTTCATGGGTTTAAAAAACGAAGCACAGTCAGCATTCCAGAATACCAAAAGCTTTTACAAGGAATACGTATCCGGTATGACCCGGGAACGGATGGGTAAAGAGTTTTACAAAGATACTGATCGGCTAAAACAGCTCTACGCCGAAGCCGTTGGCGAAGATGTGCAAAAATCTGAGGATAAGACGATTCCCGGTCATCTAAAAATTATGCGCCTGTTTTCAGCTCTTACGCAGCGGCTCAACCCAACCCGTCGATTGGTCTTCGGGTTATCCGTTATCTCGTTTATAGCTCATTATCTATTCGGGTTTTTACAACTTACGGGAATTATCATTTTTTATGACTTTTTGCTCCCCTTTGCCTTTCTCACAATGGCTGTGCTACTGCTTGTTGAGCTCCTTGAAAAATCGGATGTGAAACGAGAAATCGACCTCGCACGAGAAATTCAGCTTAGCCTGCTGCCCAACACTGAACACTACCGTGATAACCTTGAAATTGCCTCTTTTGCCAATACGGCCAAAGAAGTTGGCGGCGATTATGTGGATGTTATCGAGAGTGATGAAGGAACCTATATTGTCATTGCGGATGTTTCGGGCAAAGGACTTTCCGCTGCCTTGTATATGGTACGAATGCAAGCATTAGTCCATCTAATTATAGAAAAAAGTTCCCCCTCCCCTAAAGAGCTATTTTTGGAACTGAACAACTATGTTAAATCTGATATTAAGGATAAAACCTTTGTAACAGCCTGTGCCGCCTTTTTCCCAAAAGGAGAAGACCACTTTATCTTTGCCCGCGCCGGGCATAATGCCCCTATACTATTTAGTAACGAACGCGATGCGACCTTCGATTTACGCTCGGATGGTTTTGCCCTTGGGATGACGACCTCCCAAAATATGGAGCAACACCTGCAGGAAAAGAAATTTCATTTTAAACCCAACGACAGCATCATCTTTTATACTGATGGACTCACTGAATCGCGCAACGAATGGGGGGAAGAATATGGTGATGAACGATTGGATGGTCTTATAAGTGTTTATGGCTCGCTTCATGCTAAATCTATCATTCACAAGATACAATCGTCACTTGAAAATTTTATTGGCAGTGAAGAACCTGTAGATGATGTCACTTTTACGTGCGTGCATCACATTGAACGAAAATAAAAAAGGCGAATCCCAATAATGAGATCCGCCTTATACTTAGGTAATTATTTTAGAAGGTTACTCAACCAACTTGATGACTTCCTCTACCATATCATCGCTGGTTAATCCAAAGTTTTCAAAGATATCTTCATAAGGTGCTGATGCTCCAAAGCGATCAACCCCCATAGCAGTCCCTTTGGTACCAACCCACTCTTTCCATCCAAAAGTAGCCGCCGCTTCAATTGAAACGCGCGCAGTTACTTCATCAGGCAGCACTGACTGACGATAGTCTTCGTCTTGCTTGCGAAACAGCTCCCAAGCAGGCATACTCACCACACGCACATCGATATCCTTTTCAGCAAGTTTTTCTTTTGCTTCCATGGCCCGATACACCTCAGATCCACTGCCCATAAGAATCGCATCGGGCTGATCTTTCTCAGAATTGGCAAGGATATATCCACCCCTGGTAACATTTTGTGACTTATTAGCTTCAGTACGTTCGAAAGTCGGCACATTTTGACGCGTTAACACCATCACCGATGGACCCTCGGTATATGTCAACGCAGATTTCCAGCACCAAGCTACCTCATTCGCATCAGCGGGACGAAGTACCAACGTATACGGCATAGCGCGCAGCGAAGCCAAATGTTCGATCGGTTGATGGGTAGGACCATCTTCGCCCAACCCAATACTATCATGCGTCATTACAAATATTGAAGGAATATGTGATAACGCAGCGATTCGAATAGCCGGACGACAATAATCGGAAAATATAAGGAAGGTACCACCATAAGGTATGATCCCCTCGTGAAGTGCCATCCCGTTTAATGCGGCTCCCATAGCATGCTCACGCACACCAAAGTGGATATTTCGACCACTGTAATCAGATGCAGAAAAGATACCCGCATCATCAATCCAGGTTTTATTACTTCCGGTTAAATCAGCAGAGCCACCTACCAATTGAGGTACATTTTCGGTAAGTGTTTGTAATACTTTTCCTGACGAAGCCCTTGTTGCCATTCCCTTTTCATCAGCCTCAAATTCCGGCAAGAATTCCTCAAAATTATCTGGTAGTTCCCGATTGATCGCATCTCTCAAACCATTAGCATTGTCGGGATACTCTTCTTCATAAGATGCCAAGAGGTCTTGCCATTGTTGATATGCTTCTGCTCCATCTTCAATAGCAGTACGGAAATGTGATAACGCTTTATCGGGAATATGAAACTTCTCTTCCGAAACCCAATTTAGATTTTCTTTTGTTTTACGCACTTCATCTTCGCCCAACGGTGCCCCATGAGACGCTGCACTATCTTGCTTATTGGGACTACCATATCCAATATGAGTACGGCATATGATCAATGATGGTCGTTCTGTTTCTTGTTGGGCTTCTTCAGTGGCACGAGTAATTTCTGCGTGATTGTGACCATCAATCTTGATAGTATGCCATTTGGCAGCATCAAAACGTTGTTCAACATCTTCGGTGAAGGCAAGATCAGTGCTTCCGTCTATGGAAATCTCATTATCATCATACAAATAAATGAGCTTTCCGAGTTCGAGATGGCCTGCCAACGAAGCAGCTTCTTGCGAAATACCTTCCATTAAATCTCCATCACTTACGATACCGTAGGTATAATGGTCGGTGATAGGGAATCCATCTTTATTATATTTCGCGGCCAGGTGTCGTTCAGCCATAGCCATTCCAACACCGGTAGCAAACCCCTGCCCAAGCGGGCCAGTTGTTGTTTCTACACCAGGTGTAAGTCCATATTCTGGGTGACCAGGCGTTAAACTTCCCCACTGACGAAAGTCTTTAAGTTCTTGAAGGGAAAGATCGTAACCTGTTAAATGCAATAAACTATATAATAACATAGAACCATGTCCCGCCGAAAGAATAAACCGATCGCGATTATACCAACGTGGATTAGCAGGATCATGCTTTAAAAACTTTGTCCACAGTACATAGGCTGCATCAGCCATCCCCATGGGCATACCCGGATGGCCTGATTCTGCTGCTTGCACGGCATCAATCGAGAGTGTTCTAATCGTGTTTACACATAGCTCGTCAAGTGAGGATTTTTTTGAGCTCATTAATAAAGTATGGTTTTGTTTGAAGGCAAAAATTAGATGCTGAAAATAGTCAATGCATAGCTTACTTAAAAGAGAAGATCCTTTAAATAAAAAAGGCCTCCGCTGGGAGGCCTTTTGAAGGTTAGTAAATTATTGAAAACTTAATTAGTCAGTAGCACTTTCACATTCAAGTTCATATTCCATTTGGTGCTCAGCTGGGGATTTGAATGAACCATAAGCAGCATTACCAAAAGCACCGCATGCATTTTCTTTTTGTCCTAATCCTTGATAAGCCGTTGCAAGCTCAAAATAAATCTTAGCTTTATCAGTACGTCCACCAGTTTCAAAGCCAAGCGCTTCTTTAGAATGATCTACGGCCTGTTGCCAATCCTGGGTTTTATTATACGCTTCAGCCAAACGATAATGTGCATCAGCTGAGTTAGAATTATACTCTAAGGCACGATTTAACAATTCTTTAGCACGAGAATAGTTTTTATCTTCAGTTGCAGAAGCACCGCGATAAACAAGCTCATCATGAGCTGCTGTTGTTGCTCGGGATACAATCTGTGAGTCATTAGTTTTTTGCCCAACCTCAATAGCTTTATCAAAAAGCTCCATAGACCGCTCTAATTCGGTGCCCTCAATTTTCTTGAGTACAATACCTTTTTGATAGTATGCCTTAGCATAATTTGGATCTCGCTCTATAAGTTGATCAAGCGTAGCAAGTGCATCTTTGAAGTTTTGCTGCTTGTACTGAACAATAGACTTGCTATACAACAACTGATTAATAACGCCATCAGCCTGATCTGCAATTGGAGAATTATCATACTCTTCTGCTACATCCTTGGTCTCATCAAAGGCATCAATCGTAGCATCAAGGTTAGAAATCGTTTGGTCATTTTTAAACGTACGATACTTATCAAGAGCAATTTGACGATATACTTCCGGTAATTTCTTCTCTGCTCGCTCCACAATGTCTTGCCCCTCTGTACCAATTTGCTTCGCCACTTCTATAGCATTTTGGAACTGCACAATGGCCTGCTCATATTCACCAGAATTCACTAATTCTCGAGCATTGTTATATGTTTGAACAGCCTCTCTGCGATCCTGCGCGTCTGCCGTTTGGCCTAATCCTAACATAAATAAGCCAAGAAGTAATATCGATATACCTGATTTAAACAATTTCATTTGTTCGTTCTTTTTGGGATTAAGTTTTCAAATACGCAAATGTATAAAACGAATTTTACAAAAGTAAAACTAATTCATGCGTATTTTATTGTTTACTGTGATGAATGCAATAAACCACCACAATCATTAATTATGGGTTATGTATTGCAAAAACCTAAATTTGTTTCGTTTTATAAGCATTTTTTTTCTAAATATAAACTCCTAAAAATTGGGACTTAGTGTATGTTTCTGATAAAAATCACAAATAATCTCTACAGCTTCATCCTCATCATCCGTTAAGTGGAAAAGATCGACATCCTCCTCAGCAATAGTCCCATTAGAAACCATCGTATTGGTAATCCAGTCAATTAAGCCCTCCCAATATTCGGATCCGATTAATACAATAGGAAAAGCATTGACCTTACGAGTTTGAATCAACGTTAAAGCCTCAAAAAACTCATCTAAAGTACCAAATCCCCCGGGAAACACCACAAAGCCCTGCGCATATTTCACAAACATCACTTTTCGGGCAAAAAAGTAATGGAAATCAATAATGTATTCTTGATCAACAAAACTGTTAACCCCCTGCTCGTGAGGCAGTGAAATACCCAGGCCTACTGATTTACCGCCTCCTTCTTGTGCTCCTTTGTTGGCCGCTTCCATAATACCGGGTCCCCCACCCGTAATAACACCAAACCCCTGTTCCGTAATCTTTTTCGCCGTTTGGCGTGCCATCTCATAGTAAGGATTTCCCTCTTTAGTACGCGCTGACCCAAACACCGAAACGCAAGGACCTATTTTAAACAGCTTGTCATACCCTTCCACGAATTCTCCCATAATTTTGAAGATACTCCATACATCACTGTCATGGCTATCTCCAAAGTTATCGGGTACTGTCAGCTTCGTAATATCGTTACTACTCATAATGATCTATTTAGTAATTAAATCAATTGAAAGTGTTATACCAGGCGCATTTGATTGTGCCATAATACCGGGACTAATTGTAGGGCGCATACTCAAATCTTCTGATACATCAAACGAACGCATATGTGCAAACACATAAGCATCTATAATATTTAGCCCATAAGCCAGAACAATTCCTACATAAACAAGATCGCGATTATTCCGATACTCATTTCTGAGATTTCGAATTTGTTCCAAACTGGCATTCTCTGGAATATACGAAGGTGTTGGACCGAAACGTTGATCAGTTGGGGGTTCATTTGATGGCGGTCGCGGATTTAAATTATAATACGCAGCTCTGTAGTCATGATATTTTTTCGTCAAATGAACACTAAAATATCCCAATCCTCCTAATATGCCATATACAATAGGTACCTTCCAAGCTTGTTTATTTACAATCTGTCCCCACCCCGGAATAATCATCGACTTGTATAATACACTCGAGGGATCGGGTAGATCCGTATTAACACCTTGTCCCAGCGTATCATTAAGTGCAACAAATGGTTGATGATAGCTTATTCCATTAGCTAAGTTATAATCTGTGTTATGGCTAAAGGTTCTATGTACAGATTGTGGATAAGCTGTTGCAGGAGCACAAATAAGAATGGCCGCGCTAAGAAATAGACTCAAAAAGATCGAGCAGGCGATCCAGCTCCTCATCCGAATAATATTCAATACGTATTTCACCACCATTCTTTTTCGATTTTATATTCACTTTCGTGCTTAACGTACTTCGTAGGCGGTTCGATATTTCCTTTAAAAAAGCACTTTCGCCGCTATTTTCCTTTTTCTTGGACTTTTTGTCCCTGTCTTCTTTTAGCTTTCGGATAACTTTCTCTGTTTTTCGCACCGAATAGCCTTTATCAAGAATATTCTTATAAATTTTTTCCTGAACCTCTTCATCCTCAATAGAAAGCAAGGCGCGGGCGTGGCCCATCGAAATTTTTTGATCGCGAAGCCCCGCCTGAATAAATGCAGGCAAGTTTAACAACCGAAGCATATTAGTAACCGTAGAGCGATTTTTACCAACACGTTCTGCCACCTCCGCTTGGGTATATCCGGCCTCCTCAATAAGTCGCTGATAGCCAAGCGCAACCTCAATAGGATTTAGATCCTCACGCTGGATGTTTTCAATAAGAGCATACGAAATAATATCTTCATCATTAACCTCCCGAATATAGGCAGGGATCTCTTCCAGACCAGCCAGTTTTGCCGCCCGCAATCGACGTTCCCCGCTAATCAGCTCAAAACGCTTTTCACCGATATAACGCACCGTTATCGGCTGGATCAATCCATGCTTGGCAATAGAATCAGAAAGCTCACCAAGACGATCTTCATTAAACTCTTTTCGGGGCTGATGGGGATTCGGACGTATATTTTCGACCGGAACCTGTAAGACAATGTTGACTCGCTTTTGAGGCTCTACATATGGCGAACCTTCTCCTTCATTCTTTTCAGCTGACTTATTTTCCTTTCCTTCACCCTCTTCATCATACTCTGGAAAGAATGCTCCTAATCCTCGACCTAAAACCTTTTTTGATGCCATAATTCATCACCTTTTAACTGCTCGCAAATACCGGACTATCCTTAAAAAGCTCTTTATTGCGATGGATTATTTCTCGTGCCAATGCAAGATAATTCTTAGCACCCGTACTTGTGGAATCATATAACACGGCAGGCTTACCAAAACTGGGGGCCTCCGCAAGACGCACATTACGCTTAATAATCGACTCAAATACTCGATCATCGAAATACTTTCGAACTTCATCTGCAACCTGATCAGATAATCGAGTACGAGTATCATACATCGTTAATAGCACACCCTCAATTTCAAGTTCTGTATTCAAGTGCTGACGTACAATTTTAATAGTATTTAATAGCTGACCAAGACCTTCAAGGGCAAAATATTCGCACTGAACAGGAATTAATACCGCATCTGAAGCTGTTAAAGCGTTAATAGTTAACAACCCTAACGAAGGCGGACAATCGATAATGATAAAATCATATTGGTCTTTAAGTCCCGAAATAGCTTTTTCGAGAATCCGTTCTCGCTGATCTCGGTCGATCATTTCAATTTCAGCGCCTACCAGATTTATATGGGATGGAATTAACTCCAGAAAAGGCAACTCGGTCTCCCGAACAGCTTCCGAGGCCTCAACCCCTCCTACCATTACTTCATAGACCGAATGGGATACCGTTTTGGCTTCGATGCCTAACCCACTGGTTGTATTACTCTGGGGATCGATATCAATGATTAGCGTTGTGTGTTCAATAGCAGCGAGGCTGGCAGCTAAGTTAATAGCTGTGGTCGTTTTCCCTACTCCGCCTTTTTGGTTCGCTATAGATATTATTTTGCCCATGAAATTAATCTGTGACAACTATTTATTTATATAATGATTCAAAAATATAATGGGATGACTTTTCGTAAACAAAAATACTTATTAACAAATTGTTCACCAATCTATCAACATTATTACTTACTTGCATAGCAATAACTTACAACTGATTAGTTAATAAAATATTTTAAATGTTCCACAAATAGTTTCACACACTCTTAATAAACAACAAAATTTGTAATAAAAAAGCCGAATATCCGGTTACAGATATTCGGCTGATCAAACAATGATTTTTTACAGAATTTACAATACCTCTTCAAGTGGCGTGTATTCCATATCAAACGCTTCTGCAACCTCTTTGTAAACGATATCTCCATCTACCACATTGAGACCTTTAAGCAGCTCATCGTCATCTTTTAGCGCCTCTTTCCAACCTTTATTCGCAATATCTACCGCATAAGGAAGCGTAACATTGGTTAAACCAATTGTTGAGGTACGTGGTACCGCCCCTGGCATATTAGCTACACAATAGTGTACTACACCGTCAACTTCATATATAGGTTCATCATGCGTGGTAGCCTTTGAAGTTTCAAAACATCCTCCCTGATCAATAGCAACGTCTACCAGCACCGATCCCTTCTGCATGTCTGACAACATATCTCGGGTAATCAAACTTGGTGCTTTCGCCCCAGGTATCAGAACTGCACCGATAACCATATCAACATCGGGAAGCATCTTTCGAATATTTGCTTCTGAGGAGAACATGGTATCGATATTACGAGGCATAATATCATCCAGATATCGCAATCGAGACATATCGATATCCATTATTGTGGTATTCGCTCCCATCCCGGCAGCAATTTTTGCAGCATTAACCCCAACAATACCTCCGCCAATTACTAATACATTAGCAGGTTTTACGCCAGGAATTCCTCCTAAAAGAATCCCCAGTCCGCCTTCCGGCTTTTCCAGATACTTAGCTCCTTCTTGGGATGCCATACGTCCTGCTACTTCACTCATGGGGATAAGCAACGGCAATGAACCGTCCTCTTTTTCAACCGTCTCATAGGCAATGGCAACGGCACCAGATTCCTGCACCGCTTCTGTTAGCTTCTCACTTGCAGCAAAGTGAAAGTAAGTAAAAATTATTTGGCCCTCTTTCATTCGGCCATACTCTTCTTCGATAGGCTCTTTTACTTTCATGATCATTTCAGCCTTATCCCACAAGGCTTCAACGTCATCAATAATTTTTGCCCCAGCCTCTTCGTATTGCTCATCAGGGAAGCCACTACCCTTACCTGCTCCTTTCTGGATGAATACATCGTGACCATTTCTTTTTAATCGAGTAACGCCACCAGGTAATAATGCAACCCGGTTCTCGTGTGTTTTAATTTCTTTGGGTACGCCTATTATCATGGATACAAATTTTTTGTTAATACTATGCTATAAGGGATAAAATCCGTGGCAAAGGTAGGTAATTTTTTGCAAAATTTTAACCCTAAGTATTTCTTTTTTAGGAAAGAGCGTCAGGCGTTGTTTTTGAGCTGATAATACTTCTCCAATCCTTCCTCTGTAATTGTTATATGTCCGTATAATAATGGGCCACCAATCGTCTGAATATCTATAAAGTTCAGCTCATCAAGATACTCTATCACATTTTTTATTTCAGTCCGATCCAACTGGGTAACTTCGCATAACTTTTTGACTGAAATATGGTGCGAAATATCTTCCTCAGATAATGCCCCTACTTGTTTTAAAAGTGCTTCGTACTTTTTACTAAAATCGTTTCCAATGATCATATTCCAACCTATTCTATAATCCAATCTGACAATCAAATACAATACTTTTATCTAACTAAAACGTTATGGAACTGTTACTAAATTGTTATGATTGACAGAACGATTTCCGTATCCGTCTTTTATCTAAACAATAATTCTACTATCCTTAGGCTTAAATCAATTCAGTGTTTTTATGATCTCGAAAGAAATACTTCAGAAAGTCCGTAAAATTGAAATCCGTACCAAAGGAAAGGTTAATAGTCTTTTTGGTGGTGAATATCAGTCTGCTTTCAAGGGACGAGGTATGGAATTTTCGGAAGTACGGGAATATCATTACGGAGATGACATTCGACAAATTGACTGGAATGTTACCGCTCGCACCGGAGATCCCTTCATAAAACAGTTTGAAGAAGAGCGCGAACAGACGCTGATGCTGTGCGTGGATATCTCACCAAGCGGAACTTTTGGCAGTAAGGGACAAAGTAAACGAGAACTTTCGATTGAAATCTGTGCCGTTTTAGCTTTTAGTGCAATCAAAAATGGGGATAAAGTGGGGCTCATTCTATTTACGGATGAGATCGAAAAAGTCATACCTCCCAAGAAAGGTCGTTTGCACGTATTACGGCTTATCCGTGAAATGCTCACCGCAGAGCCTCAAGGTTCGGGGACTGACATCAGCGAAGCCCTTGCTTACGTCAATCGTCTTTTAAATAGACGAGCTATTATTATTTTAGCCAGCGACTTTCAGGATGCTGATTACGACCAGCAACTCAAAATTACCAATCGTAAACACGACTTGGTAAACATTTTTATAAACGACAAGCTTGAGGATGAGCTTCCCGACCTTGGATTGGTGCCCCTCCGAGATGCAGAAACCGGACAGGAAGTTCTGGTTGATACCTCAAGTGAAAAAGTTCGGCAGCAGTTTCAGAAAAAGAGGAAAATAGCCAAAGATAAACTTCGTGATCAATTTTTGCGGATGAAAATCGACATGATTGAACTCGAGACAAACACCTCTTACATTCGTCCACTCATGACCTTCTTTCGCCGACGAATGCACCGTTATTAACACTTATTTTGTATTCACCTGTGTGATAACAGGGCTATCTGTTTGTTCATTAAGTCGTTCTTTTAACTCACGATCTAACCGATCGCGGTGTTGTGTAAAAACATCCATCAAACTATCAGGTACCGATTCTGAAGAAGGCAAATCTACCGTACGAGAGTTTACGGGCTGATCATTTTTATAGAGCGAATAGTGCAGGTGTGGTCCGGTAGCCCGTCCCGTACTTCCTACGTAGCCAATCACCTGTCCCTGCTCAACTCGTACTCCTCGAGACACTCCCCTTGCAAAGCCTTGCAAGTGCAAGTAAGCTGTACGATAGGTCGAATTATGGGTGATCTTCACAATATTACCATTTGCTCCTCGATAGCGTGCCTCTGTAACTCTACCATCTCCAACCGCAAGCACCGGCGTTCCCGGTGGCGCAGCATAATCAACGCCATAATGAGGTACCCGTTTCTTTAGAATGGGGTGATACCGACTGCGCGAAAAGTTTGAACTCACACGCTGACTAAATTTAAAAGGAGCTTGTAATAATGCTTTTTGCACACTTTTACCTTCCTCAGTATAAAAACCGTTAATATCATCATGCGAAAATTTATAGGCCCGGTAAGTCTCCCCACGGTGTGTGAATTCCGCAGCTTTTACATCTCCAATACCTAAAAACTGATCATCAATAAATTGCTGCTCATATAATGCTTTGAAAGAATCTCCAGACCGTAATCCAAAAAAATTAATCTGCCAGGCAAATATATTCGCCAATCTATTTGCCAACAGTTGGCTTTTCCCTTGTGCGCTTACAGTTTGATATAATGAGTTTTCTATTGTTCCTGATGTTGCAGCTAAGTCTCGCTTAAGAGGTCTTGCAACCTTATATATATCCAAAGAATCTTTTGCCCAATCAAAAACAACATATTCCAGTGAATTTACACGCCACAATAGATGTGAAAGACTATTCGTGCTATCTTGTTGGGTATATACGCGATAACGCTGTCCCGGCTTAAAGGAACTAAAATCGATTAATCCTTGTGCTTGATCAGTTATTCGATAAATTTCCTGGGGCGAAAAACCATATTTGTCGAGTATAAGATAAAGGCTTTCGTTGCGTTGAATTTGGTGATCGTCAACGTTTACACTATCAATCGGTATACCATACTCATCATACGTTGGCTCAATGAGCGAACTATCTAATGTGACCGTTTGTAAATCGAGTGAATTGTCCTCGATTTTCTCAAAATCTGATTGCTCTGAATGGCATCCCCAGATAAATAGTAAAAAAGTTACCCCTAAAAGAAAGCTATTTCGCATTACTAAAATATTGTTATAAATAGTTTGATAAAGTTAGCATTTTCAAAACTTTATTGCACTCTTATTATTGCATCTTCTTTAAATTGATTTTTTTCGAATGCACTGATTTTTCTATTTTTGTTGCCAAAATTCATTATCCAACCCAAATATATATTTATATAGGTGAACAGAACAACAGTTATAAAAAGTCTTATTATAGCATGTCTGCTATTCATATTTCCTCTGTGGCATACAACACAGGCTCAAATTTTAAATGAATTTACGACTGTTGATTCTTTACAAGTAGGCGATACGTTTGATTTTGCCATTACTCTTAGCCGGGAAACCGAATATGATGACATCTCCTTCCCCGATAGCAGTCACTTTGAACCGACCTTTGAAATAAGGAGCCGTCAGCAATTTAAAGTCACATCGTACAAAGACAGCATCCATTACCAATTACAATTTTTCGGTACCGCTGATACACTAATTCCAAAATTACCCATTCAGTTGGTAGAAGGACAAGACACTACAACCATCTATACTAAGCCCGTACCCGTTGGCTTTCACAGTGTACTTGCTGAGAATGAGGACTCCTTTCGACCTTTAAAACCAATTTTTGAATTTGCCCGTACCTGGTGGCCCTACCTTCTGGCGTTAGTGTTATTAATCGTCGGTGGGTATTACGGATACAAATATTATTTACAGCACCGCAAAAAAGAAGAGGTTGCGCAAGAAATACCAGAGTTTAGTCCAACCCCCTTTACCAACCCACTCAAAGAATTTAGGCAATCTATTCAAGAACTTGAACAACAAGAGCTTAACTCCCAGGAAGACTTTAAAATATTTTACAGCAAGCTTGGGGATGCGATTCGTCAATATTACGAATCGTTATATAATTTACCGGCTTTAGAGTCTACCAGCCGAGAACTTTTAAATATGCTTCGTAATGGTGCTATCGACCAAAGCCTTATCGACGATACCCGCGCGGTCTTGCAAGAAGCAGATATGGTGAAGTTTGCTAAATTTAACCCCACCGATAAACAGGCCGAACGCGCTCTTAAGAAAGCATATAACTTCTTGGATCGTGCCAAAGAAATTGACGGACCTCGCATTGATCATATGCGCCGGAAGCATCAAACAAAAATGGAGGCTAAACGCGAGGAGTTTTATCAGCAACACCAAAAAGAATCGGAGGTTGAAGCATGAGCTGGGCAAATCCACATTTCTTATGGCTACTATTACTTCTGATACCAGTGATCGGTTATCAGGTTTGGAAATTCTATAACAAAAAGAACCCCAGTTTACTTTTTTCTGATACCTCTAACCTTGCCAGCTTAGATGGCAACTGGCGTTCGTATGGCGTTTGGGCAGCCCCTGTTTTACAAGTTCTTGCCTTTACCTTAATTGTTATTGCCCTTGCTCGTCCCCAGTATAAAAACACCACCGTTGAGCGAAATGCAGAAGGTATTGATATCGTATTAACCTTGGATATCTCTACCTCGATGAAAGCAGAAGACTTAAAACCCAATCGTCTTGAAGCCGCTAAAAACGTTGCCGAAGATTTTATTAATAAGCGGATTTCTGATCGTATTGGTTTGGTTCTCTTTGCCCGGAAAAGCTTTACGATGGTCCCTCCCACGCTTGACTACGATATGTTAAAACAATTGTTGGGTGATGTTGAAATGGGAGTAGTAGAAGATGGCACCGCCATCGGTATGGGAATTGCCACCGCCGTAAATCGACTAAAAGAGAGTAATGCTGAAAGTAAAGTTATCATTCTGCTTACTGATGGACAAAATAATGCCGGAGAAATTGACCCCGTTACGGCAGCTGATTTAGCTGTTTCTTATGGTATCAAAATTTATACTATTGGTGCCGGAACCCGAGGTACAGCTCCCTACCCTGTTCAAGATCCTATTTTTGGAGATCGCTACCAAAATGTTGAGGTCAATATTGATGAAGAAATGCTCACTCAGATTGCTAATATGACCGACGGATCCTACTTTCGAGCTACTGATACCGAAAAACTTGAAGATATTTATACACAAATTGATGAGCTCGAAAAGACTGAAATCGAGGAAGTCATTTACACCGATATCCAGGATCTGTATCCACGATTTATCTTGCCCGCTATTCTACTATTGATGCTAAGCATAATATCCGAACAATTTATCTTTAGAAAAGCTACCGAGTAATCAGCTCGTTAAACAGAGCAACACAAAAGCAGGTTTTCCCGTCCTTCATTATTCCCGAAGAACCTAATTAATGCTTATTTTGTTGGGCTTTTTTAAATGGTAACATTTGTGTTCAATTAGATTATAAATGGCGTTACAATCCGCATTAAAAACATTTTCAGCCCAAATTCCCTGGAGCGATCTTACTCCCCATATCAAAGATCGAAATGTCATCCAGCTCAATCACTTTGTAGGCTCCACCCCGGCTTTTCTGATCGCTAAGTTGGCCGAGAAATATGATAAGATTGCAGTTATTCACGGCGATCCCGAGTCAGCTACCTTTCTACAGGGCGATCTTGAAGCACTTGAGGTAGAACAAGCGCGGTTTTTCCCCTCAACAGGCCATAAACCCTACGATGATCAACAGATAACAGACAGCTCGCTAATTGTCCAGCGGTCGGAAGTACTGGAACAGATTACGACCAATTCCCAATCAGTTTTAGTTACCTCAGCGCCGGCTATTTTCGAAAAAATAGTTGCGCCCGAAGTCTTCACCGATGCTGCCGTTGCGATTCAGAATGGCGATACCGTCGAAATTGATAATCTCAAAGAGCAACTCCTCGATCAACAATACGAATCGGTAAAATTTGTAAATCAGCCCGGAGAATTTGCACATCGAGGCGGCATTTTAGATGTCTTTCCCTATTCCGGTGAATATCCCATTCGGCTTGAATTTTTTGGTGATGAGGTAGATTCTATTCGGGAATTCGATCCCGATTCGCAACGCTCGATCTCTTTTCTGAATGCTGCACGATTTGTGCCCGATGCTTCAAACTTGAGCTCAGGACAAAAACAGTGCGTACTTTCCTATTTCGATGAGGATACGGTTTTTGTGCTCATCAACCAGTCGCTGATTGAATCAGATATAGAGGAGCGTTTTGAACAGGCAACCGCAACTTATGCAGAACTCGAAGATAACGATGACGCATTACCTCCCGAAGAACTTTTTGTAGACCTGGAAGTACTTCGAACATCATACAAAAACCATGCGCGGCTGCATTTAGGCGGCTTTTCGGAAAAGAGTGAACCTCATTTTACCTATCGCCTGGATGCCAGTCCTCAACCGGATTTCAACGGGACTATTAAGTTGCTGCGGGAAAATATTCACCAGCTAAGCAGAAAGAGCTTCGACACTTATATTCTTTGTGATAACGAGGGACAGCGCGATCGCTTTGAAGAACTGTTGGGCGAACCCTCCAAAGATTTACGTTATCATCTATCGGTAGAATCTATCCACGAGGGATTTGTACTCAACGGACAGGGATTAGCGGTCTACACAGATCATCAAGTTTTTAATCGTTACCATCGTCCCAAAGTCAAGCGAAAACGCCAGACCAGTAATATATCCCTTAAAGAACTACGCGATCTCAACATTGGCGATTATGTTGTTCACGTGGATTACGGGATTGGAAAGTTCGCTGGCTTTAAAAAGATCCAGGTCCGTGGCGTTGAACAGGAATCGGTGGTGCTTCGGTACAAAGAAAACTCTGTACTGTATGTTAACGTCACAAGCCTGCACAAAATTCAAAAATATTCCGGTAAAGAAGGCACACAACCCCGGATTGATAAACTTGGTTCTGGACGCTGGGCACGCAAAAAGGCACAGACCAAAGAAAAGGTTAAAGACATAGCACGCGATCTGATTGAGCTATACGCCAAGCGAAAATCTCAGGATGCGCATGCTTTTTCTTCGGATACTTCTTGGCAAACCGAAATGGAAGCCCGCTTTGAATTTGAAGAGACCCCTGATCAACGTGATGCCATTGAAGCCGTAAAGGAAGATATGGAATCAAATACCCCGATGGATCGTCTGGTCTGTGGCGATGTGGGCTTTGGAAAGACCGAGGTTGCCGTACGAGCAGCGTTTAAAGCTGTCATGGATCACAAGCAGGTAGCAGTCTTGGTACCAACTACTATTTTGGCCGATCAGCATTACAAAACATTTGCCGAACGAATGAAAGACTTCCCCGTTACAGTTGAAGTACTTTCGCGATTCCGTACGCGCAAAGAGCAAAGGGAAACGCTCAAAAAGCTTAAAGAGGGCAAAGTTGATATTGTTGTTGGCACGCATCGGCTAACCTCTAAAGATGTGGAATTCGATGAGCTGGGATTATTAGTTGTAGATGAAGAGCAACGATTTGGAGTAAAAGCCAAAGAAAAATTGAAAGAATATCGCGCGACTATTGATGTACTCACACTCACAGCTACCCCAATTCCACGCACGCTCCAATTTTCGCTGATGGGCGCTCGTGATCTCAGTATCATCAACACCCCGCCGCCCAATCGTCAACCAGTTGAAACCGAAATTCACAGCTTTGACAAAGAACTTATCCAAGATGCCATTACTCAGGAAGTTTCGAGGGGTGGACAGGTTTTCTTTATCCATAATCGCGTTAAAAATATTGAAGCCATTGCCAACATGGTTCGTGACCTGATGCCAGATGTCCGAGTCCGATTTGCACACGGACAGATGAACTCCAAGAAATTGGAAAATATTATTGAGGATTTCTATGCGCATAAATTTGATGTCTTGGTCTCTACTAATATTGTAGAAAACGGTATCGATATTTCTAATGCTAACACGATGATCATCAATCGCGCAGATATGTTTGGCTTAGCTGAACTACACCAATTGCGCGGACGGGTGGGACGCTCCCACCGCAAGGCATTTTGCTACCTGATTACCAAAGATATCAAATCGCTAACTGATGATGCGCGTAAACGCTTACTTGCACTCGAAGAATTTTCTGACTTAGGTTCTGGATTCAATATTGCCATGCGCGATCTTGATATCCGCGGGGCCGGTGATATTTTAGGTGCCGAACAAAGTGGCTTCATTAATGACCTTGGCTTCGATCTGTATCAAAAAATATTAAATGATGCAGTAAAAGAGCTTAAAGAAGAAGAGTTTAGCGACGTTTTCAGTGATGTCGAAACCGAAATCGAGCTTCCCGAAACACAGGTAGAGTTTGATCTCCCTGCCCTATTAGAAAGTGATTATGTATCGGACAACGTAGAACGACTTAACCTATATCGTAAATTAGCGGGGGCCGAAGATCTCGAAACCATCAAAGAATGGAAAGAAGAGGTGAAGGATCGATTTGGTCCGATCCCCGATGCTACCCAAAATCTTATTACGGCTTCGGTTATAAAGCTCTATGCATCACAATTATTTGTAACGAAAGTACGTATTCGATCGAACCGCATGTGGCTTGAATGCCCTAAACATGATTCCGATCTTGGAAAAGAATTCTATGGCGATCGTTTCCAACATGTGCTTAAGATGTTGCAGAAAAAAGCAGAAGGACGTTTTGAAGTCATCCAAAAAGATGACCGCGTACGCTTTGTGATTAAAGAAATTCCAAGCTTGGAAGGAGCTGCTGAGTTTCTACGGGAATTGTCCCCCTCATCAACAAAGAAACGGGAGGTTAGTCTTGCTTGATCGGTTTATTACATTGCTTAAAAAAGGGGAAGTGGTGGCCTTTCCCACTGAAACGGTGTATGGTCTTGGGGCCGATGCGCAAAATCCCGATGCTATTAAAAAGGTGTTTGAGACCAAGGGCCGTCCGTCCGATAATCCACTGATCGTACATGTATCGGACCAAAAACAAGTGAAGCAATTTGCTACAAATATTTCTGAAGATGCCCGGAAACTGATGGATACCTTTTGGCCTGGTCCACTAACTTTAATCTTTAAAAAGAAGCCAGAAGTGTTAGATCTTATTACCGCAGGCTTAGATACAGTAGCATTGCGGTGGCCCAAACATCCTCTTTCGCAGGAACTTATTGCATTGGCTGGCCCCTTGGTTGCCCCCAGTGCTAATTCTTCGGGCAAACCGAGCCCCACCAAGGCCGAACATGTTAAAGAAGATTTTGGGAAAGATTTTCCCGTTGTCGAAGCCGGAGAAACAGCTATCGGTCTGGAATCAACAGTACTCGACATATCTTCTGAGCCGTACACAATCTATCGTCCCGGGGCGATTAGCGCGCAGGAAATTGCGAATATTATCCATAAAAACGTTGAATACAAGAGTACAAAATCCCAAGAGACAACTGCTAAAAGTCCCGGAACAAAATATACGCACTACACGCCCGATGCCAGTGTACAGTGGCTAAAAGAGAATCCACACATAGCTGATAACACACTCTATTTGCTTCATAGCCGTACTATTTCCGACGGTAAAAATATGATCCAGTATGAGGGAAATTTTAATAAGATGGCTCATGAACTTTATGATCGATTCCGCCAAGCCGATCACTTAGGTTATACGGCTATTGCCATTGAACCCTTTTCTGATGACCAGTACGACAATCCCATAGTGCAAGCCCTCCAAAATCGTATCTCAAAAGCTATTGGATAACTTTCATTATTATTTGAGAACATGGAAGGTCTGATCGGGTGCCATATTTAATACCGATTTGGTCATCAGATCAATAAGTGCTTCGATATCTTTAAACGAAGCTGTTTCTACCGGGGAATGCATATAACGCAGCGGCAGTGAAATTAGCGCGCTTGGTATTCCGGTTTTCTGATAAAAGATGCTGTCAGTATCAGTACCAGTCCGGACACTCGTAGCCTCGTGCTGAAGTGCTATCTCATTTTTCGCAGACACGTCTTCAATGAACTCTACGATCTTGGGATGATTAGCTCCACCGTGTTGAATAGAAGGTCCATTTCCCAATGTAACTTTTCCGTGTTCTTTGTGATCAATCCCAGGGGTATCTGTTGCATGTGTTACATCAGTTACCAACGCCGCATCAGGATCAATACGATAACTCATCATCCGGGCGCCGTATCCTCCAATCTCTTCTTGAACGGAGTTCAATGCTACCACATTCACTTTCAATTCATCGCGCCGATCTTTCAGCCGTTTAAGAACCTGGGCAATCATAAATCCGCCAATCCGGTTATCAAGTGCACGACCTGATATAATTTCGTCCGAAAGGTAATCGTAATCATCCGCATAGGTTACCGGATCACCTACCTGGACAAGTTCCAAAGCTTCATCACGACTGGTAGCTCCAATATCGATATAAATGTCTTTCCACTTTGGCTGCTCTCCTCCGCCATTCTTTTTATCCTGCAAATGGATGGCTGTATTG
This sequence comes from Fodinibius sp. Rm-B-1B1-1, assembly GCF_038594945.1. Taxonomy (NCBI): domain Bacteria; kingdom Pseudomonadati; phylum Balneolota; class Balneolia; order Balneolales; family Balneolaceae; genus Fodinibius; species Fodinibius alkaliphilus. Next base: position 605,437 of record NZ_JBCFYD010000002.1, on the reverse strand, counting down.
CCTGTAACACCGGATACAATTCCTTTACGAGCATGAATATTAACCCTTTTAGCCCGAGCAATGGTCGAATCACTCCCGCCTAATTTATTAACATAGATATATCCATCATCGGTAATGTGTTGCACGATCATGCCAATTTCATCGCAATGTGCCTCCAGCATTATAGTAGCCACATCATAGCTGGTATTGAGCTTGGCAAAAGCAGATCCATAAGCATCCGATTGAACCTCATCGGCTATATCCTTCATATACTCGGTCCATACTTGTTGGCCTGCCGATTCAAACCCCGTTGGACTCGGGGTAACCAATAACTCTTCTAAAAATTCCTTTTCTGTCTCGTCAAACATTGTTCACTAAAAATTTAATTCACATGTCATTCTGAACTCGTTTCAGAATCTAACAATCATTGCAAGTTGTAATAGATCCTGAAATAAATTCAGGATGACACCTTAGATTTTATTTCGAAACAAATAGAGTAATTCACTCAATTCTGAATATAAGAATTCACAACTCTACCGCTAAACTCATTTTTAGATTACAATAAGATATTCAACGCTAAGATGATTATTTTAGGCCTATCTTTTTTGCAGCTCAATTTATTACAAATATTTCCATTATGATTCGACCGGAATATAATGCAAAGCTCTTTCCTCACTGGACAACCCTGCCCATTCGTTTCAGAGATTTAGATCCCCTCAACCACGTAAACAATGCTATTTTTAGCACCTATTACGAAGAGGCTCGTATTGAATTTATTCAAGAAGTCAATAACTTGGCCAGTCAGCTAAAAAATGGATTCAGTTTTGTATTGGCCAATATCGAAATTGAATTTATTCGCCCCGTTGAGTTCCCTAACGATATTTTAATTGGAACAGGAATAAAATCGCTCGGCAATTCAAGCATAACCAGTTTCCAGGCCATCTATATTGATGATGGTAAAACACTTGCATCTACAGCCGAAGCCCATGGTGTTTGGTTCAATTTGGATAAACAACGTCCAGCAAGAATTCCGGATATCCCGGATACGGACAAATACATGCTTCCCAATTCTCTTTTTAAATAATTCCGTAACTCATTACTTTTGTAGCCTTAATTTATTCGGTCACACATCATGGATAAAAGCACCCAATACAAAATATTTAATGATCCTATTCACGGGTTTATTACTGTACCTAAAGGATTAGTTCTGGATCTTGTCGACCATCCCTATGTGCAGCGCTTGCGACGCATCAAACAGATGGGATTAGGCTATTTGGTTTTTCCAGCAGCGGAGCATTCACGTTTTTCGCATGCCTTAGGTGCTATGGAGTTGGCCCAGCGTACGCTCAATAATTTACGTGAAAAAGATACAACCATTAGTCCCGCCGAATATGAGGCTACCCTAATTGCGGTATTACTCCATGACGTAGGACATGGCCCCCTTTCCCACACCCTGGAATTTGATCTCATTGAGGATTTCCATCACGAAAAAATGACGCTGGCCGTAATGCGTCACCTCAACAGAGAAACCGATGGTAAGCTCGATTTGGCTATCAAAATCTTTACGGATCAGTATCCCAAAAAGCCGTTTCTAAACCAGCTTATTTCTTCACAACTGGATATTGATCGACTGGATTATCTGAAACGAGATAGTGCCTTTACCAATGTTTATGAAGGCTCGGTGGGGATTGAACGCATCCTCAAAACGATGCGCGTACTTAAAGGCAATATTGTGATTGAAAAGAAAGGGATCTATGCCATCGAAAACTATATTTTGGCGCGCCGACTAATGTATATGCAGGTTTACTTGCATAAAACGGTTCTCAGTGCTGATAAATTAGTACGACAAATTTTTAACCGAGTTCGCAAACTAATCAACGATGGAAAGAAGCTATACCATGCTTCACCCGCACTCCAATACTTTCTGGAAAATAAGCCCAGCGCCAAGAAAGGCATCAAAAGCGAAGTAATGCAAAAGTATCTCCAACTTGACGATAATGATGTTTTTCAAAGCATAAAATATTGGCAATATTCTTCTGACCCCATCTTGGCAAATCTCTGTAAGCGATTTCAGTCTCGCAAACTATTCCGTACAACTTTTTTGGATAAGAAACCTTCAAAGAAGATCAGCAAAAAGATTCTTACAAAAACACAAAAAGTCCTTAAAGCCCGTGGCCTCCCTTATGATGAAGAAGCAGCTGGCTACTATTATTCTTTTGATGAAAGCTACAGCGAGGCTTACCAATATGAAAAGGAAGGGATCTGGATTTTAGAGGAAAAAGATAATGCAGTGGAGTTTTCAAAAGCAGCAGATACCAAAAATATTATTGCTTTAACCGAGCCAGTCGTAAAGCCGTATGTAGTACACCTAAAAGATATTGAGATATAGGATAACAGTTACCAGTGTACAGTGATAGTATCCCGAGGTAAAGGTTGCGGGTTGCAAGTTCTAACTACAACTGTTCAGCATCCAACTTTTAATCCATCCGCTTGTATACCACAAAAGAAAGCTCATCCCTATCATCTCTTTTAATCTCTTTCCAAGTTACCCCAATCTGATCACGGTACTCGGGAAAATAGGTATCTCCATCATATTCTTCGTGGATTTCTGTCACAAATAGTTTGTCGCACTGATCGAGGAACTGCTTATAAATTTCACCACCCCCAATCAAAAAAACGAGTTCTTCCTCTTGAACATATTCTAACGCATCATCGAAAGAGGAAAAACTGGGCACATGATCATAAGTACGGGAGCGACTGAGTACAATATTTTCACGCCCCGGCAGCGGTTTCTCTCCCAGCTCTTCAAACACCACGCGTCCCATAATAAGCGGATGCCCTATAGTCGTGCGTTTAAAATATTTCAGGTCCTCGGAATAGTGCCACGGCAAGTCGCCGTCTTGGCCAATCACTAAATTGGGATCATGTGCTACAATGGCTGCCAGCGTCATACAGCCACCTCAAATTTGATAGAATCATGTGGATTGTAATCCTTGAGCTCAAAATCATCAAATTCGAGATCATCAACCGGTTTATCGGCAATTTCCAAAGTTGGCAATGGACGTGGTTCACGAGTGAGCTGTTCTTTCAATCCATCAACATGATTTTCGTAGATATGCGCATCTACAATAGTGTGTGCAAATTCACCGTATTCGAGCCCAACCTCATTGGCTATCGCCATCGTAAGCGCGGAATAACAAGCCAGGTTAAACGGAATACCAAGGGCTATATCTCCAGATCGCTGGGTCAGATGACAATTTAATTTTCCATCGGTAACATTAAAAATATACATTACATGGCACGGTGGCAGGGCCATCTGGTCAAGCAATCCCGGGTGCCATGCACTCACCACAATGCGTCGGCTGTTGGGATTTTCTTTAAGCATCTTAATCGCCCGCTGCACTTGATCAAACTCCTTTTTGATCAACACTGTTTTACAGATGTGAGATGCATCTCCTTCAAAATGAATTTCCTCTTCTTCATGATAAGGAAACCGCCGCCACATCACCGGATAAATAGGTCCAACGTGGCCGTCTTCGTCTGCCCAATCATCCCAAATATGACAATCATTTTCATCGCGCAGCCACCGAATATGATCTTCGCCACGCAGATACCACAACAATTCCAAGATAACCGACCGAAAATATACTTTCTTGGTCGTCAGCAGCGGAAATCCCTCTGATAAATCGACTTTATAAAACTCTGAAAAATTGGAAATAGTATCGATGCCAGTACGATTTTCTTTTTTAACACCATTTTCCAATACACTTTGGACAAGATCTAAATATGCTTTCATATACCCTATTATTTTAAAGTTATAAAACCACTCCCTGCAGTAATAATAATGCAACTGAAAAGTAGATAATGATACCCGTTACGTCAACCAGCGTTGCCACAAAAGGAGCTGACGTTACCGCCGGATCTAACCCAAAATGCGACATAATAAAAGGTAACATCGATCCACTTAGATTCCCAAATACAACAACCCCTACCAAACTGGTTCCAACCGTTAATGCCTGTAAAATTAGCCCATATGAAAGCGGATCACCTCGCATCACCATCCAAGTTGCAATGACAATTGATCCCAAAACTCCCAAAAAAGATCCCAACATAAATCCAGATAATAATTCTCTTTTAAGCACCATCCCCCAATCGCTAAGCTTAATATCATCAGTTGAGATCGCACGGATAATCAACGTAGCCGCCTGGGATCCCGAGTTACCACCACTCGAAATAATCATGGGGATAAAAAACGAAAGCATTGCTGCGGCAGCCAGTGCCTCTTCATAATTAGCCATAGTCGTAACAGTGAGCATCTGTCCCATAAAAAGCATAATCAGCCATCCCACCCGTTTCTTCACCATATGAAAAACGGATGTTTCAGAATAGTAATCATCCAGCGCGCTCATCCCAGCCATCAACTGCATATCCTCGGTCGTTTCCTCCTCGGCAACATCAATAACATCATCAACAGTAACAATGCCCACGAGTATCCCATCCGAATCGACTACCGGCATTGCTACGCGATCGTACTTACTCAGCATCTTTACCGCATCCTCCTGATCGTCAAATGCGCTTAAAGCTTCAAAACTTTCATCCATCAGCGACGAAATGGGTGCTTCCGGATCGGCCAGAATGAGCTGATTCAACCGGAGGTCGTCAATCAGGTGCTCATCGGCATCCACGACATAAATAACATTTACGGTCTCAACACTATGGCCAAATTTCCGTATATGCTCCATCGCCCGTTGGATGGCCCAATCTTTTTTGACCTTTACATAACGTGGCGTCATCAGTCGCCCCACGCTTTCTTCGGGATATCCGAGCAGCTTTTGCGACTGCTTTCGATCTTCTACGTTCAGTGAATTCATTACCCGCTGTGTAAGATGCCCGGGCAGCTCCTCCATCAGCGATACACGCTCGTCGGGCTCCAAATTCGACATTACCTCACTGAGTTGCTGTGCAGTAAACATATTGAGAAGTTCCAATCCTTTCCCCGAACTCAGGTAGGTAAAAACATCCGCTGCCTTCTGCTTTTTAAGCAACCGAAAAATAACGATAGCGATCTCGGCATCCAGCTCCTCCAATAATTCGGCTACATCAACAGCTGGTACGTCATTCAGAATATCTTTAAGAGCTACCCAGTCTTTCTCTTTGATTAGCTCTTCAAATTCCGGTTTTAACAGGTCAACTATCATAAGAACTATTACTTATATATCGACTATTACAGTCATTATAATAATTTACAAAAGATACTCTATTACTGGACTTACTCTCAATGATTTCGTTCGGAATGTAAGAATAGGTTTTAGAATATCACAAAAATGGTTTTAGTTATCTTTCATTCTTAAATATGATTAGTTTTGGATATAATTTTTTAGCACTTCAATTATAATCGGGAAAAAAGTCAATGAGCTACGACGCTATTATCATAGGTTCCGGTCCCAACGGTTTGGCCGCAGGAATTCATCTTGCACAGAAAGGACTTTCGGTTAAAATTTTTGAAAAATCTGATACCATTGGAGGCGGCACACGTACTCAAGAGCTGATCCAACCCGGCTTCTATAACGATGTGTGTTCAGCTATCCATCCGTTGGCTAAGGCTTCACCATTCTTAAAAAGTCTTCCACTCGAAGAGTACGGACTCGAATGGATTCAACCTGAGGTGCCAGTGGCCCACCCTTTAGATAACCAGCCTGCCGGAGCCCTGTTTCGTTCACTGGATAAAACGATAGATCACCTTGGCCAAGATGGCAAAACCTATCAAAAGTGGATTACTCCTTTTATTGATTCCTGGGATGAACTCCTCACTGACATTTTAGCCCCCTTTTCACCCATTCCCAATAATCCCATATTGATGGCTCGTTTCGGCTTAAAAGCCTTACGATCTGCTAATGGGTTTGCAAAACGATATCAAACAAAAAAAGCACGGGCCGTTTTTGCTGGCATCGCTGCTCATGGCATTATGCCATTTGATGATATTGCTACGGCTGCTATTGGGTTGGTGCTGGGCACAGCTGCCCACACCGTTGGTTGGCCATATCCTAAAGGCGGATCACAAGCCATTACCAATGCAATGGCTCAACATTTTCAATCGCTGGGCGGAGAAATCGAAACCGGCGTTGAAATAACTTCTGTTGATGAACTGCCTGAATCCCAAACCATTCTTTTTAATAATACGCCCAAGCAAATTTTGGATATTGCTGGCAAACATCTTCCGCAATCCTACGCCCAAAAATTGCAACGTTATAAATATGGGCAAGGCGTTTTTAAATTGGATTTTGCTCTCAGTGATCCCATTCCCTGGAAAGATGAACTCTGCCGAAAAGCAGGTACTGTACATGTAGGTGGTACGCTCGCAGAAATTGCCATATCAGAGAAACAATCAGCCAATGGGAAACATCCCGAAAAACCATATGTCTTAGTTGCACAACAAAGTTTGGGAGATAACAGCCGAGCACCTTCGGACAATCACACCGGATGGGCATACTGTCACGTACCCAATGGATCAACCAAAAATATGACCAAGCCTATTATTCAACAGATAGAGCGTTTTGCCCCGGGATTTCGAGATTGTATTATCGATATGCATTCTATGAATACGAAAGCGATGCAGTCCTATAATCCCAATTATATAGGTGGTGACATCAATGGTGGGCGTGCAGATATTACGCAATTATTTACGCGTCCGACCGGACTTTTTGATCCGTATTACATCCCCAAAACCAATATGTATATCGCTTCCTCATCCACTCCCCCAGGTGGCGGAGTCCACGGCATGTGCGGTTATCACGCGGCAGAATCGGTATTGAGACGGATATAACAGATGACAGTAGGCCGTACGCAGTTATTAGTCAGTGGCCTTTTAATTATTTTCAAATCTTTAAATTCTTCTCTCAGCATAAAAATTTAACATACAAAACTGCTACCTACTCCTTAGACCTCTATATATCCTTCTTCGGCCTCCCCTTTCCGTAATTTATTCGCCCATTGATGCGCCAATCGGGTAGTTTTAGGAAGCTTGTATTTCGTCAATGATTGCATCACAATTTCGTAGGTATCTCCAAAAGAACACATATGTCCCGGCGATACATAAATTGGATTTACATTTGTCCGGCTCCGCAATGCTATTCCAATTTTATCATTGCCATCCAAAATATTGGCTTTATCTCCCTTCTCAACTCCTATATCACTATGCGTGCCAGTCAATATATTCTTTGCACAGCCTATGGTTGGATGATCAATCTCAATGCCAAAATGAGTAGCAATGCCCATCCGGCGGGGATGTGCGATACCGTGTCCATCTAAGATCAATACATCCGGTTTAAGCCGAAGTTGACTCCACGCCTTCAAAAGTACCGGTATCTCTCGAAACGCTAACAATCCCGGGATATATGGAAAGGTAGTTTCATCAGAAATTAATGACAGAGCCACTGGTTGTAGCGTGGATAACTCCAATATAACGATAGCAGCATGCATCACATCTGAATTGCGATTAAAGGAAATATCCGCACCGGCTATGTATTTCGGCGGCTCCGCCAGCGGCTCTAATACTATTTGCTGACGTAACTCTTTTTGCAGGCGCTTCGCCTCTGCAGGATCAATAGTTTTATAATGCTCTAAACGGTTCATAAACTAAATTCCATAATAAATATTTTCTATTACTTAGCCTCAGGATCAATGCTAAACAAGTTGGATTGAGACACAAAAAATACTTTAATACCAATTAAAAACAGTTATCGCCTCAGATAGAATAAGACTATCAAAATTTTGCTTCGTGTAAAAATATAACTGCCGTAAAATAGCGTGTAGTCTTTGGCTTTTTTAGTTCATCTTTTCGTCATTGAAAAATGAACAGTATTATAAGCACATAATAAAATTTAGATACTAACTCAGGAAATTAGCAGACCCAATGGATAACAATGAATTCCGCGAAAATGCCCACCAACTCGTCGACTGGATGGCTGACTATTTCGAAGAAGTCGAGAACTATCCTGTAAAGCCAGATGTAGATCCAGGTAATATCTTAGAACAACTTCCCGGGGAGGCTCCCCAAGAAGCCGAATCTTTCGAAAAGCAGTTTAATGATTTTCAAAACATCATCATGCCCGGCATGACCCACTGGCAGAGTCCCAATTTTATGGGCTATTTTCCCGCCAATACCAGTTTTCCATCAGTACTGGCCGAAATGCTGACTGCTACCCTTGGTGCTCAGTGCATGAGTTGGCTAACCTCCCCCGCCGCCACCGAGCTTGAAGAACAAGTAATGGAGTGGCTTCGGAAAGCCATCGGGCTACCAAAAGTATTTACAGGAGCCATTCAAAGTACGGCCTCAACCTCCACCCTTTGCGCCTTACTAATGGCCCGCGAAAAGATTACTGACTTTACAGTCAACGAATCAGGATTTCCAAAAGGTGAGACATTTAGGATTTATTGTTCATCAGAAACACACTCATCCATCGAAAAGGATGTGAAAATTGCAGGATTTGGGCGTCAAAACCTCCGCAAGATTCAAGTGGATGAAAACTACGCGATGAAGCCGGATGCACTGGAAAAGGCAATCCGCAAAGATTTAGAAAATGGGTTTACCCCCACAGCCGTGGTTGCTACCATTGGCACAACTGGCTCGACCGCCATTGATCCACTAAAAGAAATCGGCGAAATTTGTTCAAGATATGATATTTTTCTCCACGTGGATGCCGCCTATGCCGGTACGGCCCTGCTGCTTCCCAAAAAGCGGTGGATGAATGAAGGAATTGAGTTGGCTGACTCATTCGTTTTTAATCCCCATAAGTGGATGTTTACCAACTTTGATTGCTCGGCGTTTTATGTACAGGATGAGGCACTGCTCGTCCGCACGTTTGAGATTATGCCGGAATATTTGAAGACCCCTGAAGATCAGCGCGTCAAAAACTATCGCGACTGGGGGATTCCACTGGGACGTCGATTCCGAGCACTCAAGCTATGGTTTGTACTGCGAAGTTTTGGTATTGAGGGATTACAAAATAAAATTCGTCAACATATTTCGCTGGCTCAGAATCTCAAAGACCAAATCGAGCAGCACCAACATTTTGAACTATTAGCTCCCGTTCCACTTAACGCAATTTGCTTCCGTTTTCATCCGAATTACATTGATGATGAGGAAAAATTAAACGAACTAAATGAAAAACTGCTTAACCAAATTCAGGACAGCGGGAAGCTGTTTTTAACCCATACAAAGCTTAATGGCAAATATACGATTCGCATCGTACTGGGTAACACAAACTTAGAAGAACGTCATGTGGATGAGGCGTGGAAACTGATACAAAATTTAGCTCAATCCTTAATTGCGTAATTAATTATAGCGCAAAGTTACACGAAAGAGACTCAAAGAATCACAAAGTTATACTTTGAATATTAATTCCATTATTAATACCAACAGCATGTCATGCTGAACTTGTTTCAGCATCTGGTATTGACTAAAAATAAATAATGTGACGATCCTGAAATATATGCAGGATGACACAGAGTATTATCATTTTGTGTAAATCCTGATCCCTCACGGTAATGTTGTGTGATAACCTCAATTTGTATCTAAACGATTTACTGCAAATATTACATCAAAATTTTAGTATCTAATCTTATAACTGTTCAGCTATGGAATTATCTAATATCAAGGCATTGGTAACGGGTGGAAGCTCGGGCATTGGAAAGGCAACGGCAAAAGCCATTATCGAAGCGGGTGGAGAAGCGGTTATTGCAGCTCGTGGAATGGATAAGTTAAAAGCTACAGCCAAAGAAATCGGGGCGATTCCTGTACAATGTGATGTTCGCGAAGAAGATCAAGTTATTAATATGGTTGAGTCGACAATCGATGAGCTTGATGGCTTCAATGTACTCATCAATAATGCGGGCTATGGGCAATTTTCAAAGCTAACCGACTTATCCGAAAAAGCCTTAAAAAGTGTACTACAGGTGAATACGGTTGGTGCTATGATGGTGGGCCGCGAATGTGCCAAACACTTTGCAGATCAAGATTATGGAAATATTATTAATGTCTCCTCTTCTGCAGGCAAGCGTGGGTTCGAAGGCGGAACAGCTTACTGTGCCAGCAAGTTTGCACTCAGCGGTATGACTGAGTGTTGGAGAGCCGAATTACGTCCCCACAACATTCGCGTGATGCAAATCAATCCGAGTGAGGTACAGACAGAATTCTTTGACAAAGCAGGGCGCGGTGGACGTGATTTCAACCCCACAAAATTGATTGCTGATGATATTGCCAAGGCAATTTGTAACATGCTGTCGCTACATGACCGCGGTTTTATTACTGAAACCAGCGTGTGGGCAACGAATCCACAATAATATTTATAACGGGGATGCATAACAGCATCCCCTAACTTTATCCCCTTATGCAGACAATAAAACATCGGCTTGTCTTAGGAGTTATATTGGTATTTTCGGTATGGTTCAGCTTTTACCTCATCCAACCGCCGGAGCCCAAACCTGAATCGAATCCTGAGACTGAATTTTCAGCCGAACGCGCTTTTGAACATATAAAAGCACTGGCACAGACTCCTCATCCACTGGGTACTGCAGCTAATGACAGTTCCCGAAGCTATATTATGGATAAACTTCGTCAACTGGGCGTAGAACCAACAGTACAATCCGGTATCGGCATTGGTTCCAGTTTTGATCGCGGACTGGTGGGTAACACGAATAACATCATTGCCAAAATGGAAGGCTCTGACCCACAGAGGACAATTCTGCTGATGGCCCATTACGATTCCAAACCCAACACCTATGGGGCCGGTGATGATGCCTCGGGCATAGCTACTATCTTGGAATCCTTGCGAGCTCTGAAATCCCAAAAACAGCCCCTGCAAAATGATGTATGGATTCTTTTAACCGATGGTGAGGAGCGTGGTTTGTTGGGTGCTGAACTTTTTGCGGATGAATACGAACAGCTACAGGAAATCGACTTGGTTCTCAACTTTGAGTCACGTGGTTCCAGCGGTCCATCGATGATGTTCGAAACCAGTGAAAACAACGGTCACCTTATCCCCCATTTTGCCCAAGCCACGCCCTATCCCGTAGCTAATTCCCTCATGTATACTGTGTACAAGATCTTGCCGAACGATACCGATATGTCGGTAACTAAGCGAGCAGGACTTAACGGACTTAATTTCGCTTTTACCAAAGACTTTCTTCATTACCACACCATGCTCGATACCCCCGAGAACCTCTCACTGGCTTCTATGCAACACCACGGTTCTAATCTCTTGGGGAATGTCCGCTATTTTGGAAACACCGATTTCCAACAACAAAGCAACACTGAGTTTGTCTATTTCAACAACCTCACCGGCGGACTGCTTTACTATCCTTCGGGGTGGTCTTTACCGTTGGCCGTCATTACAGCCCTGCTGTTTATTGCTTACCTTATCTTTCTTTTTCGTACTGAGAGAATCACTGTTGGAACATATTTGGGGAGCCTGATTCTATTCCTGATAACGATTACAATCAGTGGCCTCTTCACCTTTTACGGCTGGCAGGTAATCAAAGCGCTACATCCCAGTTACGAATGGATTATCCAGGGCGAAGTCTATAATCACACCTGGTACTTCTGGGCATTTTCGCTTTTGGTCAGCGCTATTTTTGTCGGGATTTATAGCTGGATTCAAACTAAACTCACCATTCAACCACTCATTAGCGGCCCGTTTACCATCTGGATCCTCCTCTCCCTCATCACAGCCTGGTACCTGCCCACAGCTTCCTACATTTTTACATGGCCGGTGCTGATGGCACTTGTCGGATGGATAATTTTGGGGGATGATCTGACGACCTTTTCTTGGAAATCCAGCCTTATTTTAGCCGTCGCATTCTTCTGGGGATTATTTATCATTTCGCCCTACATCAGGCTGGTACAAATTATGCTTACTACTGAAATGCTCTTCATTAGTATGATTTTATTGGGACTGCTTATCGGATTAACATGGCCGCTTATTACTCAAATCATCAAAAACCATGAATTCAAATGGAGCGGTGGACTTACCGCTATAGCCCTTACCTGTTTCGTTGCTGCTTCTTTCACCTCTGGCTTTGACAATTCCCATAAAAAACAAAACAGCGTTAATTTTGTTCAGAATCTGGATTCAGAAACAGCCTATTGGGTGAGTCGCGATCCCCATGTCGATGAATGGACACAGCAATTTTTATCAGATAATTATCAAACCGGAACCCTCCCAGGTATCTCGTTACCATTTGGTGATGAGGTTCTTTATCAAAAAACAGCTACTGCAAATATTCCCCGGCCTGAGTTTGAAATCATTAGTGACAGCAGTTTTAATTCTCAACGACATTTGACTCTACGGATGAATGCGGGGCAAGGTATTGCTATGAAGATGGATTGGAGAAATACTTCGACATCACAAATTAAAATTGAAGGAAAGGCCATTTTTGATGCCAAAGAAATGGGACAATATCTCTACTATTTCACTGATTTTTCCGAGCCGGTAGAGCTAAGCATCAGGTATCTCAAAACTCAGAGAGCCCCTTCGTTGCAATTTACTTTTGTCGATTCTAATCTTCCCACAGAATCCATTGAAAACTATCAGGCGCGACCGAATCACATTATTCCTGCCCCCTATTCAGTATTCAGTTCGGATGCTACGATTTGGCAAACCAATGTTGAGCTTGAAGAAATTCTTTCAGAGAATTAGCATATCCCCTTATCTCATCCAACATCCGTTTGCGTTATTAATTCTTTCTTAAATTTCCATCCGATCACAAACCCAGGGATCAGATGGAAAAACCTCATCAATCCTGCTCTGGATAGCATTCTTCACACGGGCACATATCACGCAGCGTTTCCCACTGGTACATGCCGTTGTTATGGCCGTCATTCCAGAAAATTTTAATAGCATGATTGCCAATCTGTTTGATATCCTCAATCTCAAAATGCTGGGTTGGCTCTACAAAAAAAAGTGAGCGGTCAAAAGTATTCATATTTCCATGTCCGCCCCGACACATTACACAGGGACAGTTTTTTCGCAATCCAAAAAGAGCGTACTCTGAATGGTGTCCGTCAGACCAGTCTATTTCCAGAATCTGGTCGCTGTTAGAAACTTCAATTCCAGTAGGTATAATATCGCTTTGCATAGTCTTCTTTTATTATATTATGTCGAAAGGTAAGGCGTTCCTCTCATGGATTCCAACACTTTAATCATTTAAAATAAATACGGGAATGTATCTCATAATCACATTTTTAGGACTTTCATTTTTGCTTTCCTTTTGGATGGGATACCGTCGTATGCTACGGCTGCAACATTTAAATCAACATCGGGTAGTAAATGGATTTTTGGGGATTATGATAATCCTCACCCTGCTTTCTGCCGGACAGTGGATGGATATTATCTCCCAGGATATTGCCGCTCATTTCACCATGTTTTTGTATTCTCTGGTTGCAGGATTCTTTTTGGGATTTGCTTTTAAGATGGTATTCCTTAAACAGAAAGTGGGTGAAATTGAATACGTCTTTCGCTCGTTTTGGACCGATGCCGCTCCCAATATTATTGCGATACTGATTATTGTTTTTGGAATCTACCGTACCGGAATTCTACATTTAGGTCCTTACACAGGCATTGGCATTACCTCGGGATTATCACTACTGGGCTTCGGATTCTGGGGACTTACGGTGAAGATTGTCCCGGAATTTCGAGACGACGGCATTTTAATTTTAGATCAGTGCGTTTACTGGAAAAAAGTGGTAGCCTATCGCTGGAAATCAGAACATGTGTTACTGATAGAGTATTATACCCAAAATGATAAACTCACTGACTTTACAACCTATATTCCACCGGAAGATGAATTAGTGATAGAGCGCTTACTGGCTAAAAAACTAAAAGAGTATCATCAAGATCGTAAAGAGACGATGACCAAATCAGAAGACGAACTTTAGCCCGCTAACCTTTCGTGCTGTACCATAAGACATTCATTTTCTACATATTTAAACCCCGCCTCTTCAGCCAATGACTTAGCCTCATCGGTAGAAACGTCTAACTGGGTCCATATCACAGGCTTTTGTCCCGTTTTTTCCGACCAAGAAATAATATCCCGAACCATATCGGCGGTATAGTCCGAATTGCGAAATATATCTACCACATCTATGGTTATATCCTTGGGAACTTCATCTAAACTCGCGCGACATTTAACCCCCAACACTTCCTCGTAATTGGGATTAATTGGAAGAATACGAATACCATTTTCTTTTAAATAATTTGCAATATGATAGCTTGTCCGAAATTTATTCGCCGAACTCCCAATTATTGCCACCGTCTTTAAATTGTCAAGTATATCCTTCATTGCGTTACTTATATTAAGCCTTTGAAATTAATGAACAAATATAATCATTAGAGTCTGAAACATTGATCATAATAATATATTTTGCGCTTCATTTTTTAAGAACAATTCCGGGATGATATCAAACACGAAACAATTTTTGAACAAGCACAAAAAATATCTACCCGTACTGTTCTTTATCGGGGGATTTATCTGGGACAGCCTCACCCTGGGACGTATCGACGGTTGGTACAGCAATACCATTTTATTTACGTACCTGATTAGTTTAACGGCTTGCCTTTACATTTATAATCTTGCCGACGATGACCATTGGAAAAACACTTTTTTAGAACCTTATCAACAATATGCACCATTGGCGGTTCAGTTTTTCCTGGGAGGCCTTTCCAGCGCCTACGTTATCTTCTTTTTCCAAAGTGTCACCTTTACCCGCACCATGGTATTCTTTGTAATTCTGGTGATCCTCCTGTTATCAAACGAGCTGCTGCGCGATCGTATATCCAACAAATATCTGCAGTTTGGAGCCTATTTTTTTGTCACCTTTACCTTTTTCACCTTCTTTACCCCCATCATTTTTGGAATAATGAATACCTTTTTATTCATCATTTCAGGTTTAATCAGCTTCTTCTTTTCCCTGATATTTATCAGTTATATCTATCATAAAAGTCCCTCTACCCGGAATGATATTTCCTGGTTCAAAATGGCCACCATCATTTTTACCATATATGCTGGCATCAATATTTTTTATTACTTCAATTTAATTCCGCCCGTACCACTGTCGATGCAAAACGGAATTGTGGCCTATAACGTAGATAAACAGGAGGATAAGTTTAGCGTTTCTTACGAACAAACCTCCTCGCTAAAATTGTGGGAATCGTATGACAAAACATTCAATTATACTCCACGGGATACTGTATTTATCTACACTTCCGTTTTTGCCCCTACCGATTTATCTAAAAATGTGAATCACCAGTGGCAAAATTATCGTCCCAAATCCCAACAGTGGCATACTACCGATACAATCACATATGAAGTGGTTGGAGGCCGTAGAGGTGGTTTTAGGGGATATACATACAAAGAAAATATATGGGATGGAAAATGGAGAGTTAACGTTACTACAGAAGAAGGATTAGTTTTAGGGCGCATTGACTTTACCGTCACAAGCGATTCTACCTTCGATAAATCCCAATTATCGACCGTAGTATTTCAATAATTTTGCCGGTCTTAATTTTCCCTAAAAACCCTTATATTTAGAGACATTCACGACAATTGGAAACAAACCAAAAGTATTTTGTCAAAAGTTAAAGACGGTGACACCGTAAAAGTGCACTACACAGGAACGTTAACAGAAGAAGGAACTGAATTTGATAGTTCCGAAGGCCGAGAACCTCTTGAGTTTACACTGGGAGAAGGACAATTGATTCCCGGTTTTGAACAAGCGGTTATTGGCATGGAAGAAGGCGACGAAACCACCGTGGATATTGAGTCTGGTGATGCGTACGGCCAACGCCGTGAAGATCTCGAGCTGGAAGTTTCAAAGTCTGACCTGCCCGAAAATATCGACCCGCAGGTAGGCATGCAGCTACAGATGCAACAGCAAGAAAATGGCCAAGCCATTCCAGTTCAAATTACCGCTGTTGAAGATGAATTCGTTAAGCTCGATGCTAACCATCCGTTAGCTGGTAAAGACTTAACGTTCGATATTGAGCTTATTGAAATTGTTGAATAATTATTTCAACGCTCACTACTGATTTAAGGCCTGAATCTGATTCATTCGGATTCAGGCTTTTTTATTTCTTCCGAACAATTGTTACCCCATCCCGCACCGGCAACATTACTTGCTCTACCAAGTCGTCGTCCCTAATCATTCTACTAAGCTGATCTATAGCTTCCGCCTTATCTGTCTTGGGATCTAATACCTCCCCGCCCCATAACACATTATCAACAACGAGTATACCATCCTGCTCCAAACGTGGTAAAATAAGCTTGTAATAATTCGGGTAGTTAATCTTATCGGCATCTAAAAACACAAAATCGAAGGTACCTGGTATTTTAGGGATGGTTTCCAATGCCTTCCCCATCACGAGTGTAATTTTTGAACCATACTCACTGTTATTAAAGAATGTACGAGCAATATTTTCGTAACGCTCATTATATTCGCACGTAAACAAGGCTCCATCTTCAGGCAAAGCCTCTGCCATCGTCAGTGCCGAATACCCCGTAAAAGTCCCTATCTCCAAGACTCGTTTCGCCCCCGATATTTTGATCAATATCGACAGCAAACGCCCTACTACCCGGCCACTCAACATATCAATATGCTCCAGATCTTCATCCGAAGCAGCGACAAGTTCTTTAACCATTTTAGAATCATCTGTAGTATAATCTTCGGCATACGACTGCAACGCCTTACGATCCATAGAAATATTCTTTTTTATTACTGGAAACTCTTGTTAAGCCTAAAGATATTCAGGTCAGCAACACTCAACAAATATTTTCGCCGTGGATTTTATTCCCGCCAACGAATCGCCCATTTTTATTAAAGTCTTTCGACTGTACACCAAACTCCTTTTCAAACGGAGATTTAAAAAGGTATGGCTGAAACAGGAATATGAGCCATGCTCGCAATGCAAAACGGTGTATTTTCTGAACCATCACTCTTGGTGGGATGGATTAATTCCGCTAATGCTTAACGAATATCGTTTCCAACAACAGGCCCGAGCCCTCATGGAGGATAAACAGATGAAAACTTATTCTCTTTTTCAAAAAATTGGGGCTTTTTCTATTGATAGGGATAATCCTCGTAAAGCCATCAGCTCGTTACGTTATGCCGTAAAATCATTTGAACGTGACCATGCCAGCCTTTTCATCTATCCCGAGGGAACCATTACACCAGCCGGCAGTGCTATGAACTTTGAAGGAGGTTTGGCTTGGCTGCACGAAAAACTGGATAATGTAGATTTTGTGCCTATAGGAATTTACATGCATACCATTCGTCACGATAAACCAGAGCTTCATCTGCATGTGGGGCCGCCGGTTCGATTGAATGATGATTTGCCAAAAGATCAAAAAACAGCACAATTTGAAAATGTGCTAAATACGATGCTAAACGAACTCCGAAAAAAAGCCGGATTTGATGACCGAGAGTTTGAACAGTTTTTGTAATAAATCCTCAGTGTTTTATTCACTTCTTGTAAGATTAATCATCCAAATAATTGAATAGGTCTTCTTGTTAATACAGATTCCCGAGGGATCTAAATAAAAAATTCTACTTTCTATCTACCCTATATAACCAGACACCACAAAGGATCACTTGTTCGTACCAACTTCAAGGTTTTAGGAATCGGCCTTGGATTCTGAGCAGAGTGAAAGCGGGTGAAGGGGATAATTCTGTACTGGTTCTAATTTCAGAATTTACTTCCAGACGTGATGGACCATCAAAATTATCCCACCCGCAAAACGTCGTGTCGTCAGAATCCAAAGTCTTGACCTTTTTGTCCCTTTTGTGTCAAGACAAAAGAGACACTCCGTGTAACTATATTCAATTTTCATATCAAGAATTTTAAGCCCAATTTTGTTCGAGAGTACAACTCTGGAGTCTAAAATAAACGAATCACCACGTCCACCGATAAAGCTGCTTTGAACGCTGCACCCAGTGCGAACCTTCCGGCTTATACCAAATCCGCATATTCACAAACGGCCAAAATAATTTGGCATAAATACGATCAGGACAAATATATTCGCTAATCCCCTGTGCAACTTCTACCCTATGGTTCTCTGTTATTTTCAAAAATGCATCACTCTGGTAACGTTGATAAAAAGGGCCGTTATCGAGTAGCTGCGACTGCTGAATTTGAATCTCGATGCCACCAGATTTAAAACCCAGCTTATGAGCCGTATTTAGCCCAAACAACGACAACCCTTTATCAACCAGCGATATCTCGTTAAAATGTTCTATCACCTCAAAGGTTTCATTATCAAATAACCAAGCCCGGTGCTGCTGCTCGTCCCGGCGATTCATCACGTAGTATACCAAGGTAGTATCCCCAAAATGAAAACGTCCCCAGTACCAATCATCAAACTCATCACGCATGGGCTCTTGCCCAGTATTGTGATCGTGGTAACCGTTTCCAGTAAATGTCACGTTTCGCTGTTCTTCTTTGATTTGCAGATCTAAATCGACAGTAATTTCAGCCCAAGGTTGCACTAAATTCCAAGTATGCCCTATGTTGCTCTGATCAGATTCTTCCAGAAAATAATTCTTTTCATCACTTCTAAAAGTGAAGGTCCCCTGTAGCTGATCTCCATTCGGCAACTGCTCGTTCAGCTTAAGTTCATAACTTAATTCACCATCGGTTAACTGCCCTTCCATTTGGTGATCTCCAACCCTCACCAGCGGCTTTTCTTCGTCGAAATGACAATCTGACTTATCAAACTCAGTAAAACTGTAATAGATCGGTTCTCCGTGTTCATAAATCGAAATGCTTATAGCCGGATGGTCGACGGGAGAAGGATTTTTATCCGCCAAAAGCGCCCTGTTATACCGCGTAGAAAACGGATTTCCCTCATATAGAATAACCACAAAACTGAATCGATCATCCGAAGAAATACCATCGAAGTACCACCATTCATAACCACCGGAATAGTGCGAAGAGCTACGTACATCTTTCGAAAAATCGGATAGGATATTCATAAACGGCTAATTAAATAGTTTGAACGATCAGCTGCAAATAGATGTATCTGTTTGCCTGCAAATTGTTTGATGTTACTTCTTACACTACTACCTTTTAGTGATGACGATCTTACTCTACATAGCACTGGGCTATCTATTGGTTACGAGCGGAATTCTGTACCTCAACAGAAGGGATTTCCGACCTTTGTCACCTACCCCCCGCCATTATTTTGATGAACAAGCTCCGCACGTAACAATCTGTATTCCCGCCCGCAATGAAGCAAACTCGATTGAACGGTGCGTGCGTTCCGCCATTGATCAACAATATCCCAACTACCACATCTTGGTACTTGATGATGAATCCACCGACGGAACGTCAGAAATTTTAGATTCGCTGGAACATCAATACTCTGAACAGCTTACCGTGTACGAAGGAAATCCCAAGCCCGATAACTGGTTGGGAAAATCCTGGGCCTGTCACCAGCTTTCGGAGCACGCTTATGGCGACATCCTCATTTTTATTGATGCTGATACCTGGCTCGAACCCGAAGCAACATCAAAAGTAGTGCGCACGATGGGTAGTGACGTTGTCGACTTTATCACTCTGTGGCCGATACAAAAACTGGGATCATTCTGGGAAAAAACAGTTATCCCGCTGGTCTATTTTGCCTTGCTCACACTACTTCCAACCCGTTATGTGTACCGAGATCCAAAATGGTTGCCACATTTCTTGAAAGAGAAAATGAATCCTCTTTTTGCTGCTGCCAACGGACAGTTTATGGCTTTTAAAAAGAAAGCGTATAAAGCTATTGGCGGACATCAATCTGTAAAACAACAAGTGGTTGAAGATGTGGAGTTAGCAAAGAATATCAAAAAGGCCGGTTTTAGGATGAACATGTATCATGGTCGAAGAGCCGTTAGCTGCCGGATGTATGAGTCGGGCAATGAACTTCGGGAGGGATTTCGAAAAAACTTTTTTGCAGGATTCGGCCAGAATACCACGCTCTTTATTGGGATGGGTTTGCTGCATATTATCACCTTTATTTTGCCTATCGTAAGCCTCCCCTTTCTTCTGCTTTGGGGATCTGCGAAACTCTTGCTTTTGGCCTGTTCTGCTATTGTGTTAATGTATGGGCAACGTTTTGTGCTTGACCGCTGGTTTAGGTGGGAATCTCGATATGGACTTCTACATCCATTAGGCGTAGGATGGTTCCAGCTGCTTGGCCTGCAAGTACTTGGGGATTATTACAAGGGAGTATCAGCACAATGGAAAAACAGGGATCTTTAATCTTGCAATTAAAAGCCATCTAAGCTGAAAGTTGCTGTTTATTTTTATCTGTAAAGTATCCATATTGCTGACAGATGAAGAAAGCGATTGAAAAATATCTACGCTATTTAAAGGTCGAGCGCAATGCCTCGGAACACACCATTACTTCGTACAAAAATGACCTTACACAATTCCTAAACTTTTGCAGTGTCCAGTTTAATGTTGATGAAGACGAATTGGATATTGTCGGCATTGAAAGACTCACCATTCGTCTTTGGCTGGGAGAGTTGTCGGAACACGGCTTGGCCAAAAGTTCGATCGCAAGAAAAGTAGCCGCTGTACGTTCGTTTTTTAAGTACTGCTTTAAACGAGGCATTGTAGAACAAAATCCTGCTCACTTACTCATTGTACCCAAGAAAGATAAACCATTGCCTAAAACCGCCAATGCCGAAGATTTAAACCGGATGATGGAACTGGCCGAGGGAAATTCAGCTGATTCGACACAGAATAGAGCTATTTTAGAAACGTTATATGGCACCGGAATTCGACTGAGCGAACTGGTGAATTTAAATGAGGAAGACATCAATTTTACGCTCAACCAAATTAAGGTGCTCGGTAAGGGAGCCAAACAGCGAATCGTTCCCTTTGGCAAGCAAGCAGGAAAAGCACTAAAAAATCATCTTGAAACAAAACCAGAACTCTACGGCGAACGGACAGATGCAGATGCGCGAAAAGCTGTTTTTATTGCAGCCAGCGGTCAACGATTGTATCCGCGGGCGGTACAGCGCATTGTAAAAGACTTTTTGCAACGGGCCAGCGAGGTGACACAGAAAAGTCCACATGTTTTGCGACACAGTTTTGCTACCCACCTGTTGGATCAAGGTGCCGACATCAGAGTCATTAAAGAATTACTGGGCCATGCCAATTTAGCCGCTACTCAAGTTTACACGCATACTTCAGTTGAACGACTAAAAAACGTTTATGAAATAGCTCATCCAAGAGCTAAAAACTAAAGCTAATTTAGGAGGTAATACTTATGAAAACCACATTCACGGCAAGACACTTCGATGCAAATAAAGAACTCCATCAATACGCCGAAGATGCGGTGCAGAAATTAGACCAGTTTTATGACCGAATATTAACCTGTGATATTGTTTTACAACCCGTACCTGATGATGAAAATCCACAGCAAGCCGAATTGAATGTAAAAGTGCCTCAAAAACTTATTAATGCCAAAGAGCAAGCCTCCTCTTACGAGCAGGCTATCAATATGGTGATTGAAAACGTCACACGTCAGCTCAAAAAGTACAAAAGCAAAACGCTACACAAACGATAGTATATTATGCCTTTCGGTGATCACGAATCAATACCAAAAAAAGAAAAAATCTCGGTTTCCTATCTGGTAGAACGTTTACAAGAACGCGTTCAAATAGATCTGGAAAACTTTGTGGCCGAAGGCAATGCCGATCAGCGCTATGTTACCGAGGCGGATCTACACCGCCCCGGGCTGGCGCTGGCCGGATTTGTTAAATTGTTTACTCATCAGCGCATCCAGATTATTGGAAATACCGAAAGCAATTATATCCAAGATCTTTCTAAAGAAGAACAGATTAAAGCTTTTAAAAAGCTGACCCAATATGATATTCCTGTTTTAATACTTACCCACGAAAACCAGTTACCCAACTACCTTTTAGATCTTGCCGAAGAAGCTGGCATTCCCGTGTACGGGACCCCCCTTGAAACCACGCAATTTATGCACTTAACGCGCGACTTTCTCGAAGATCAGTTTGCGCTACAGACTATGGTACACGGTTCAATGGTTGATGTGTATGGTATTGGCATTCTGATCGCCGGAAAATCGGGGATCGGCAAAAGTGAGGTAGCCCTCGATTTAGTAGAACGTGGGCACCGTCTTGTGGCTGATGACGTGGTCATCCTGACAAAGAAAAACAACGTACTGATGACCTCTGCCACCGAAATGAATAAACATTTTATGGAAATTCGGGGACTGGGCATTATCGACATTATGTCGATGTTCGGCATTCGGGCTATCCGCTATCAAAAGCGGCTGGAGGTGGTCTTAGAACTTTCGCTTTGGGATGAATCTAAAGATATAGAACGCACGGGCTTAAACAGGGATGTAACTTCCGTATTAGGGGTTGATATTCCACTCATCAACCTACCTATTACACCGGGTAAAAATATCACCGTAATTGCCGAGGTTATTGCTATGAATTACTTGCTGCGTCATTACGGCTATGATGCGGCCGAAGCATTTCAAGATAAAGTTAAGACACATATCGCCGATAAAGCAAAAGCAGCGGACCCTATGCCCCGCCGGGCAATTGAATACTTTGAAGGCGATATCGAGTAACACGCTGTTCGTTTTTGATATTTTATTTTTATCACTACTTTGTGATCTTTTTGTAACAAACGGCGGTTACAACATCTTGTATATAGATCAGTATGAAATAAAAAATCATCTATGGCTTTGAATAACTATTTCTACTACGACGAGCAGACCTGTGAGTTTGTGCCCGTCGAGTACAACAGTTTGGAACGTATTATTTATACGGCTTGCATATGGATTTTATGTGGTGTCGTACTTTCGGGGATTGGCATTTCTATTCTTTCTTTTTCGGTAGGCACTCCTGCAGAAATTGCGCTAAAAGCTGAAAATCAGGAATTAATCAATCAGCTGGAACAAACAAAAACCAAAATACAGGATCTGGATCAGGAGGTAGAGCAACTTGCCAAAGCCGATAATGAGATGTACCGGTCGGTATTGGGCATGGAAGAGATTCCATATGACGAGCGCGAAGCCGGTGCTGGTGGTGCTGATGTATATTCAGAGTTTGATGTATACAGCCAGGAGACCTCAGAAATATTGAAGTGGACGGCCGAAAATCTCGAAAGCCTGGAGCGCAGTATCAATATCCAGAAAATGAGTTTCAATGAGATTAAAAGCTATTACAACAACAATAGTACCAAATTAAAACATATTCCCGCTATTAAACCCACTGAAGGTATTCTTTTAAGTGGTTTTGGAATGCGGTTCCATCCGGTACTTCGGTATGAAACCCAGCATGATGGCCTCGATTTTCGAGCGAACGTAGGTAGTAAAATCTATGCCACGGGGGATGGTGTTGTCAAATATGCCGGTTTAAAAGGAACATTTGGACGACTCCTGATTATCGACCATGATTACGGCTATGAAACATATTACGCGCACCTCTCCTCTTTCGCAAAGGGAATAAATCCCGGTACGAAAGTAAAGCGGGGAGATCTCATTGGCTTTTCGGGTAAATCGGGACGAGTCTCAGGACCACATTTGCATTACGAAGTTCGGAAAGATGGTTCCCCGGTCGATCCTATCAACTTTTTATTTGCTGATACAACGCCCGAGGAATACATGATGTATAAAGATATTGTTGAGAATAACCATCGCTCGATGGACTAAGATGATTTAAAGATAGTATAAACAACTATTTTAAGGGGCTACTTCCGGGTAGCCTCTTTTTTTTGACAAAACCCTACTTCCAGGCAATCATCATAGTAAATCAGCTATTCACTCCTCCCTTTCCGAAAGATACCGATCAATAAGCTTTTCTGGAGCCCGAACCGTCTTTTTAAGCCAATCGAGCTGCAAGTCGATAATCTCGTTTTCATCTAATTGCCAATCATCTCGTTGGGCCCGCATTCGCTGACTCAATTCATAAAGGCAAAGCGCCGCACTTACTGATATGTTAAAACTTTCACTAAATCCCTGCATCGGAATTTTTGCATACCCATCGGCATGTTCCAGCGCATAATCCGAAAGTCCCGTAAGTTCAGCCCCAAATAACAGCGCTGTTTTTTGATCTAACGAAACCTCATCAATATTAACATCATTTTCGTGAGGAGTCGTCGCAATGATCTGATATCCTTGCCCCTTCAATTGTTCAAAACAGGCGGCCGTATTATTTTGTTTAGGCTGATTATGAGACTGTAGGCTAATCCATTTATCAGCGCCAATAGTTACCCCTTTATTGGGATCAAACTCATTTTTGTTTTCGATGATGTGCACATCCTGAATCCCAAAACAATCGCAGCTCCGTAATACCGCACTGGCATTATGAGGCTGATAAATATCCTCAAGTACGACCGTCAAATACCGAGTTCTTTTCTCCAGCACCTTATTTATGGTTTCCCAGCGGCTGGTCGTTGCAAATTCTCGTAAATAGGTAATAAGTTCTTTTTTTAGGCTCTGATCCATCTAAACAGTGATTATGTTTTTAATGTAAAGAAATGTTATAATGTTCTAAGGCAAATCTTTTCTACATAAAAAACGGAGGTCGTATGCTTGTAAGGGATATACTACACAACAAGGGAAATAAGGTTTACTCCATCGCCCCTAATGAAACAGTTTACGATGCCATTAGCAAGATGGACGAATTAAACATTGGAGCGCTTCTGGTTTTAGATAATGACGATCTTGCTGGTATCATCAGTGAACGAGATTACCGGAGCAAAGTCATTTTAAAAGGCCGCTCATCGAAGAGTACCGAAGTTCGAGAAATTATGACAGAGGATGTCCTTTGTGTTACTCCTTCTGATTCCGTTGAGCGATGTATGGCCATCATGACGGAACATAAAATTCGTCACTTACCTGTCGTAAAATCTAACCAAGTAACCGGAGTAATATCGATTGGAGATTTAGTGAAATCGATCATTTCCAAACAGAAAGTAGAAATTAAAAATATGCGACAATACATCCAGGGCGAAAGTAAATACCCGGGATAAATCCGCAATTATTTATAATAAAAAACCCTTGCAAGAAGCAATTTCCTGCAAGGGTTTTTTAATGCGTTATCCCACTTCCTTTAATCTTCACATCTAATAATAAATCCTTTCTTACGAACAGTGTCTATATATTCGTCCTCCGAATGGTTGCGAATTTTCTTACGCAAATAACTAATATATACGTTGATGTAATTCGTCTGTGTATCAAAATGGATATCCCATACATTTTCGGCAATCTCTTCCTGGGTAACGATATTATTTTTTCGTTTTAATAAGTATACCAACAGGTTATACTCATTATTGGTCAAATCAACCTTTGTTTCGTTCACCCAGAACTCGCGCTCCAGCATATTTATTTTCAACTCACCACACTCCAGGGTACGATTTCCATTTACTTCAACCGTACGTCGCCCGATAGCCTCTATGCGTGCTAAAAGCTCCTCGGTATTGAAAGGCTTTGTCAAATAATCATCAACGCCGGCGCGCAAACACTTTATTTTGACATCCGTTTCCTGCTCGGCCGAAAGTACTAAAATAGGTGTTGTTATTTCCTGATCTCTGACATCTTTCGCCAAATCGAAACCATCTCCATCGGGTAATCCCAGATCAAGGATAATGATATCATACGAATTTTCTACGGCCCGTTCTTCACCACTTTTAGCCGTCTCAGCAATATCCACGTCATATTCATTTTTCTCCAATACCGCCTTTACCAACGTGCGTACGGAAGGATCATCTTCAATGACAAGTACATTCATGGTAGTAAATTTATCTATTCCCTAAATTGCGTCCTGTAGTTTATCGTTGATAGATTATAACCAACTGATGGTAAACATGCTAAGTTTATATCTCAAAATCTATAATAATTTATAGCCAAAAGAGTTAAGCCAGCTCTTAGCTTCATCCAGGTATTGCTCATCTAATTTATGTCCCTTCTCAAGCTCTTTAAATGTTACCCTTGTGCCCCACTTTGCAAGCTGTCGGCAACTTTTTTCTTGTGGCCCACTTTTTACACTTCTGTCGGCTGATCCATGCAATGCCAATACATTAAGCTGCTCATAATTTTGGGGTTTACCTGCAAAAACCTCCGTTTTAATGCGCGCACCAACAACCACTAAATCATCCACCTGCGGGTAGCGTGACAACCCCAGATAACCTGCCAAATAGCCGCCCATAGAATATCCTAAAACAGCAGTGCGTGATGGTGATACCTGCTTGATAACTCTGTCGATTTCCACCTCCACAAACTCCGATGCCGACTCCAAAGATTTTACAAACTGTTCCTGCTCCCCATCATACAAATACCACGAACATCCCCACTCCTCGACCTTTTTCTCACGACTGCGATCATAAATAGGATACGGTGCCTGTATAAAAAGATGGTACCCCTCAACATCAAACATTGGCTCAACCAGTTTTTCAAACAGTTCAATATTCTGATTAAACCCATGCAGATACACAATAAGAGGTTTTTGGGACGACAAGGAGCCTGTCTCAATCAATTTATAAGGCGTTTCAACAGTAAAAGAAGCCTTACCGTTTTTGAGGATATTTTTCATAACTGAACTTTTAATAGTAAGCAAAAAAGTGATGCAAAGTTTACGGATTTGAAGATATCTAATCTACCTATCCACTAATAAAAATTGAAAAGTTGATTGCATTATAGCTACACGATAAATAGTATTTGGTGACTTATCTACATGCGATACAATGAATTACAGACCTAATACCCCAAATATCATGGCTGATTTACGAACAGATTGGACCAAAGATGAAATTTCTGATATCTACCACACTCCTTTGATGGAACTTATTTATCGTGCTGCAACCGTACACCGCGAACATCAAGAAACGGGGGAAGTGCAAGTTTGCACCCTGCTGTCGATTAAAACCGGGGGATGTCCCGAAGACTGTGCCTACTGTCCGCAGTCGGCCCATCACGATACTGATGTGGAAGCTGAAGATATGTTAGAACCCAAAGAAATTCTATCCGCCGCCGAACGCGCCAAAGAAGCCGGGAGCACACGCTTTTGTATGGGAGCAGCCTGGCGTTGTGGACGCGAAACCAAAGATTTTGACCAAGTGTTGGATATGGTAAGCGAGATTACCGACATGGGGATGGAAGTCTGCTGCACCCTGGGAATGCTCACTGATGAGCAAGCAGCTAAGCTCAAAGAAGCCGGTCTCTATGCCTACAATCACAATCTCGATTCGGGAGAAGATTTCTATAATCGGATCATTTCTACCCGCAAATACCAAGACCGTCTGGATACCATAGAACGCGTTCGAAAAAATGATATCAGCGTTTGCAGTGGAGGTATTATCGGGATGGGTGAAACGGATGACGATCGAATTGAACTTATCCATAACCTTTCAACCATGCCCGAGCACCCCGAATCAGTCCCCGTTAACGCCCTAATCGCCGTCGAAGGTACCCCGCTCGAAGATCAACCTAAAGTACCCTGGTACGATATGGCCCGGATGATTGCCACCGCTCGTATCACTATGCCCGATTCTATGGTGCGTCTTTCTGCCGGACGCGTGGATATGAGTATGGAAGAGCAGGCGCTCTGTTTCATGGCTGGAGCAAACTCTATTTTTACCGGCGAAAAACTATTAACTACTGACAACAATGAGCTGGAAGAGGATAAACGCATGTTCGAAATCCTTGGATTAGAACCTCGTGAAGCTTTTAAGGATGCAAAAGAAAAACATGTGCCTGAAAGTGCGGAGGCAGCGGAATAATAAAAGTAGAAAGGGCAAAATGAGAAGGATACAGCTGTCAGCTTTCGTTGTTTTATTGTTCAGCTTAGCTGTCGATGGGGCTTTTGACAATACTACCTTTATTTTTAATGACATGGGTGTAAATCATGGTCGTGTTTACATTTTTATGGCCCAGTAGCTCCTGGACTGTTCGGATGTCATATCCATCCTCCAACAGATGTGTAGCAAAGCTATGGCGAAGTGTGTGACAGGTTGCATGTTTTTTGATTCCACTCTTCTTCACCGCCTGCTTCACTTTTCTCTGGATAGTCGAGTCCGAGATATGATGGCGATGAACTAATCCCGATCTCGGATCTTTTGCCCGTTTTGGAGAGGGAAAAAGATAATGCCATTTCAACTGTTTAGAAGCGTTGGGATATTTTTTCGATAAAGCTTTAGGCAGCAGGGTTTCTTCATAACCTGCAGCTGTATCCTTTTTATGAATCATCTTAACTTTCTGAACCTGGTCTTTCAGCTTCTTCTTGGTTGTCTGTGGCATAATCGTAATTCGGTCTTTCTTCCCCTTTCCGGATCTTACTTGAATCTGATTATAACTAAAGTCAAGATCCAACACCCTAAGTCTAAGGCATTCCGATATGCGAAGTCCCGCCCCATAAAGTAATTCAGCGACAAGTTTTGGGGTACCATCCAACAGATTTAAAACTTGCTTTACCTCATCAGATGTTAACACGACAGGTAACTTTTTAGGTGTTTCTGCCCGTTTAAAATCCATCATTTCCTCTATAGGATCTTTAAGGACATGTTCATAAAGAAAAAGGATAGCACATAACGCCTGATTTTGTGTTGAAGCCGCAACATTGCGTTCTTCTGCCAAATAATTGAGATATTCAATCACCTCCTTTTCGTTCATTTCATTGGGATGACATAAATCATGGAACTTGACAAACCGGACAACCCAAGTAGTATAAGCCTGCTCCGTTCGATAACTATAATTTCTCCGTCGAATTTCTGATCTCATCCGACTCAATAAAGATTTATCAGACATAATGAAGAAGCACTTTGTACCAACGTTTTATTAGTAAGACCGCTAAACCAGCCACTCCTTACAAATTAATATTACATCACAATGTTATATCAATACCCTTTGACATAATATTCTGAAATAATATAGGTTTTGGACTTTACCCTATTTTTCAGGAAAATAGAGGCCTTGATATAAAAATTTATACACATACCTTAGTTGGTATAATTACAGTTAGGTACACTCTTTGTTTCTAAGGTTATTTGCCTTCTTAATCTTATCCCTAATCTTGCCACATTCCCCCATGCCCCCATCAATTCCCATTCCGCCCCTGTTGGTATAATAGAATTGTTGCGTACAGGTTTCCCTTTCACCACAAGTGCATTTTTTAGGAGTGTATTTTCTGGATCTCCATAAGTTATTCCACCAAAGCTTTATGCCTGTTTCCATAATGTCGTGTACCTAACCATGCGCATTAAGCGGATAAAACTCGCCTTAACCTTCCGCATATTGTTCGCGCTCTGGATTTTCACTTGCTTGTTTTAACTTCGTTAACCGCATGTCAAACATACGTTCTGCCCACCGCAAAGAATTTGCCTGTGGTGTCCATGTAGGCCAGTCATAATTTTGCGGTTCAGCATCTTGTAATTCCATTATCTCATCATGCGCTTGGTTTAAATCCTTGCACAATTGAATAATTAGATCTCTCATATTTTCCTTAGTCGGTTCATCGCGCTCACTTTTGCTTGTACTCATAATATTTCCTCATCTATTTATGTTATCGGTTTGTTTTACAGCTTATGCGCTCCGTCGTTAGGTAAACTTAAATTGTAATCTAAATTTTCATTCCAGATTGGAAGAACCAAAAAGGCTCACCCCAGAAAAAGACACTCTGAGAGAATTATATCTTAAATCAGGTAATCAATGTGCCTTTCCGAAATGCCAAAATGTAATCATGGACGAAGATGGAGATTATGTTGGAGAAGTATGTCATATTGAGGCTGCCATGCCTGGTGGCGAAAGATTTAATCCTGACCAAACAAATGAAGAAAGAAGAAGTTTTGATAACCTGATGCTATTGTGTCAAATACATCACACAAAAACTAACGATGTAGAAAAATTTCCTGTTGGTCGTCTTAAAATGATAAAATATCAGCATGAGGATAGATATACTTCAGCAGTTGATAAAATATTCAATAGTATCACAGATAAGACAAAAGAGATTAAAGTTGCCCCTCCTGCAAAACTTTCAAAAATAAGTAAAAGCCTCAGTTGGAATCTAAAAGAAGATGAACTTGAAGAAACTGCAAAGGATATTCAAGAATATTTGGATGTCTTAAGTAAAGTACCTGAAAATTCAAGGAGAGTTTATACCATTATGATTGAAAGG
This sequence comes from Fodinibius sp. Rm-B-1B1-1, assembly GCF_038594945.1. Taxonomy (NCBI): domain Bacteria; kingdom Pseudomonadati; phylum Balneolota; class Balneolia; order Balneolales; family Balneolaceae; genus Fodinibius; species Fodinibius alkaliphilus. The sequence goes on along the minus strand of NZ_JBCFYD010000002.1, from coordinate 575,274 downwards.
CACGAGAAAAATTTCTTCGATAATGTTATAAATCCGGAAGAGTTAGAGGAAGTAACACAAACAAGAGCGGAGAAATTAAAAAAACATATAAGAATTTTAGAAAAATATGATTTGACTACAGATTATTACTTGAACATGGATGAAAAGCCAGAAGTTGAAATAAAGGATTTTAATGACTGGGACATACCAATCCAACTTTTTGAATTCTGTAAAAAAGAAGAAATTGAATTATCAGAATTACTAGTCAATCTAAATTTTAAGCTTCTTGGGTAAGTTTACCTAACCCGCGCATTAAGGGGACGTGCCTCGCCAATTTTTGCCAACCTCTCTTTTTATAGTTACCCTTTCATCTGTAAACAATTTCAACACGTTGGCGCACGCAGCTTATGCGCAAGGTCGTTAGGTGGCTTCGTAAAACGATAAACTAGAAATATTAAAATTAACCAATTATATATGTCAAAAAATCATCGTTCTGAAGCGTTTGGAAAGACTGAAAGCGGGTTCTTATGGTGTTTACATTGTGAACGCGCTTATGAAGAAGATGACTATAGAGTAGTTGAAAAAGATGGAGAAGAGTTTCAAATGTGCCATTATGAAGGTTGTAATGGAAGTACCGTAACTGATGGTTGGGCTTGGGAGGATTATAGAGAAAAACATCCCGATGCACCCAAAAAGCCTGAAATTGGCAAAGTTTATCCACTCTATCCTGAATAACAAAAATTCTTTATTATGGCTTTTTTGGGAATCAATATAACTTTGACAAGCTTCGGATTAATTTTAGATATATTGGGAGCTAGTTTACTTTTTTGGGGAAATCTTTCTTGGAAAAAAGAAGGTGACAAAGCTGTACTAAAAAAAGGTATAACTTGGGATGAAGGGCTAAGCAAACCAATTCGCAATCTACGTTATGAACAATTTGGTTTAGGAATACTAATTCTTGGTTTTATACTACAGTTCATAGCTTCTATCTCAAATTAAGCCACCTAACCCGCGCATTAACGCGGACAGGCCTCGCCATCTCCTTGCCTCCCTTCCAGTTATTGGTTAATCTATCGTTTTAAAACTTATTCAACGCTCCGGCGCCTGCCGGTTATGCGCAAGGTCGTTATACTTCAATTCAAATATTAGAGCTATCAAGCAACTGTTCAATCATATTGAGGAAATTGTTCCACTGGAGGATTCTGACCGTTCGGTCATTCAGGAGCATTTTGAAGTGAAAGAACTACAAAAGAACGAAATCCTTTTATTTAAAGGCGACGTTTCAAGACATATGCGGTTTATAACGGATGGCTGCTTGAAATGCTACCATATTGACGGGGATGGTGATGAACAAATATTGCAGTTTGGCATTGAAGGGTGGTGGATTAATGATTTATATAGCTATCTAACACAAACCCCAGCTAAATACTTCATTCAAGCTATTGAAGACAGTTCCATACTTCAAATTGAACGAAATTCATTAGAGCAAATTTACAAACAGATTCCCTCCTTAGAACGATTTTTTCGCATTAAGATTCAACATGCCTATGTCGCATTGCAGGATCGAACAATTCATAGCATGAGTAAGCCTGCCAAACAGCGGTATCTGGATTTCCGAGAGTCTTACCCCAACATTGAGCAACGGGTGCCACAGTATATGGTTGCATCATACTTGGGAATAACCCCAGAGTTTCTCAGTTCCATTCGCAATGAAATAACAAATTCATGATTTCTTAAGATACCTTAAGTCTTTTCTTGCAACTTCTTGACACGTTAGTGCTGTAATAAATTAGAACAAACCCAACAGCACTATGAAAAATCACATTATCGCATTTGTAGGAAGCAATAGTCCACAATCAATTAATGAGGAACTCACAAAAGCAGCAATAAACAATTTAACTGATGAAAATGTGGAATATATTGATCTCAAGAAGATGGATATTCCGATGTATGGCAAGGAGATAGAAAAACAAGAAGGTATCCCAACACCCATTAAGCATTTATACCAGAAAATGACAAAAGCTGAAGGGTTTATAGTGGCTTCCCCAGAACATAATGGCCTTTTGCCTGCATTCTTTAAAAATATCATTGACTGGTTAACACGTATAGATCAAGAAATCTTTATGAATAGTCCCGTTCTGTTACTTAGTGCCTCTCCCGGGGATAACGGTGGTGCAACAAATCTATCGATTCTATCAGATCTTATGCCTTTTTGGGGCGCTGAAATAATTGGCACCTATTCTCTTGGTAAATTCAATGAACACTTTGATACCGAGTTACAAACCATTGCCAACCAAGAGGAAGCGAAACTGTTTAGAGATGTACTGAAACAATTTGAAAAAGAACTGCCTAAATCAATGGCACATTAGAATTGAAGTATAACCCGCGCATTAACTCGGACAGGCCTCGCCATCTCCTTGCCTCCCTTTCATTTATTAGTTAATCTTTCGTTTTACAATTAAATCAATATTCCGGCGCCTGCCGGTTATGCGCAAGGTCGTTAGCTGGCCTAAATTAAAATCCAATACATGCTAAATACTATTACTGGAAATATTGAACTAACAATAACTGTACTTTTATTCTTAGGTACAGCAATAGGATTTTTTAAATACAAATTTTTAAGGCGTCCCAGAATCAATATTGAAGTAAAAAAATTAACTGGGAAAAAGAGAATAAAAGAAGAAGTTAATTATCCAATTGATAGTGATGACACTCCAAATGCAGAAGATTTAATCCATCGATATCATTATGAAATTAACTTTGAAATCGAAGTACTTAATAATTCTGAAGTAGATGCCTATGACATAGAGTTGGAGGTACTTGATACTTTAGAAGGCCACTTTCGTTTTTTCCATCCATTAGAATTTAGTCCTCTATCTTCCCAAGATACTTATTTGATTCAGGGAAAATATATTAAAGATGTCGAGGCTCCATTGAAGAAAGGACCAAATATTCCAACTATACAAAGAGAATTGCTTGAAAATTTTCAGTTAAGAACAAAGGTGGTTAATCAATATCGTGTAAGAAATTTTTATACTCATTATTCTCAAGAAGAAAATACTTTTACTTTTTTTAAACCTTAAAATAATAAGGGCCAGCTAACCCGCGCATTAACGCGGACGCACCTCGCCAATTCTTTGCCCCTCTTGGTTTTAAGGCTCTTCTTTCGTTAGTTACAAAATAAACAGCAGTCCGTGCGCAGGTTATGCGCAAGGTCGTTATACAGCAACACCCAAAATGATGAAATCAATAATATCCACAGTTGGAGTTTCTATTGCTTGGTCAGTATTAGCTGCTGTAATTGGAACAGCTTGCTGGATCCTACTCCTAACCATCATTCACCCATTAACATTAGGAGAGTCACTCACTGAAATAATAAACCACAGTAAAAGCACGGCTATTGGTGCTTTATATTTTGGTGGATTTATAGCTTTTCTGTTCTCTATTCCTTACTCGCTTATTTTTATCATTTATCTAACATTTAAAGGCAAATTTTGGCTAAGTGATAAGACTAAAGTAGAAAACGCCATCTCAACATTTGTTTTATCTCTTCCATTGGTCATCACAGTTTTTATTTCGACAGTAATGCCAACAGGAAGTTTAGGACCATTTTGGAGAAGAGGCTTTGAGTTGTCAAGTTGGGTTTTAATTGCTGCATGGGTTGGAATTTTAATTTCTAGGCTCCTAATAAATCCACTAATAAACCACCGTAAAGTTGCTGTATAACCCGCGCATTAAGGGGACGCACCTCGCCTGGTCTTGCCAACTTTTGGCTTTTTAGCTCTCCGTTCATTATTTATCAACTCAACGTATTCCGTGCGCACCTTATGCGCAATGTCGTTAGGCTTTTTTGTAAATAATGAACTTTTTTATATAAAATTTGCAATCATCTATGAAGGACAAGAAGTTTGTCAGAAATTGTTTCGGACCTTTCATTGGAATAATTATCTATCAATTGTTATTTGATTTTTCTGACCTATTCCAAAATTATTGGACAAGCTTTTTCGTGGAAATATTGATCATGAGTTTTTTTGCATTTGGTGGTATAATGCTCATTGAATTTTTGGGCAAAAATATTTCCCTCTTTCAGACTAACGAACAAGAAAATGCCTAACCCGCGCATTAAACGGACGTGGCTCGCCTGGGCTTTCCCAAAATTGGTCGCTCTTTTTGCCAATTTTTTAGTTAATTGCTTTTCAAAAGTTTAGCAGCAACGGTCAGTCTCTCTTCGTAATTTTTTTGCTGGCTTCTTCAAAATGGTCGCGGCCATTGCTTTTTGGATCGCTCCCTTTTGCTTGTGTTTTCGGCTGTAGTTTTTAACTTGATTCTAATTCGTAACCACGCACCTTATGCGCAATGTCGTTAGGCGTTTTCAATATAAAATCACAGTCATATGTTTTTAAATGGTTCATCAATGTATTTAGAAATGTCAAGAGCGTTGTTAGATATTGATGTCGAATTGGAAAAAGATAAAAATCTAAATGGTATAGAAGATATTCCAATACCGGTTAAAGCAAATCTAAAATTTATACAATTCTCAGGCTCTGTAATTTTTAGCATTTCATATCTAGAAGCTAATATTAATCATAGCCTCTCCGATATTTTTAAAGACAGAATTAAACTGCAAAAAATTAATGATCAAGAGTTAAGGAATAAATTAGCTGAAAACTTTTCTAATCTGAAAAGTAAATATGACTCTGAAGATTCACGGAATGAATTATTTCGGTATGAAAAACTTACTAAAAAGCTAAATATACTCTATCACACTTTTGATTTAACAAGATTAAGTGAAAGTCCAGACGAAACAGATCAAAGATTATGGAATGATCTAAATAAACTACAGGACATTAGAAATGAATTAATCCATTTAAAACCTGATTTTGTAGAATCAGAAGAGTTTCTGGATTTCTTTAATACTGGTGAAGAAGAGTTTAAGCAAAGATTAAGAACACCTTTATTTATAGTCTTTAAATTACACGAGGATCTACCATCAATTATTCCTAATCTTAAAGAAAATGCAATTATAGAAAAGCTTATTTTTAAATATAAAGGTGATGCAATAAATGAACACCTTTTAACTACTGGTACACCTTATACTATCCAAAATGTTAAAAGGCATGGAACAAGATGGATCTTTTAATCAAGGTTTATCAAAACGCCTAACCCGCGCATTAAGCGGACACGCCTCGCCAATTCTTTGCCCCTCTTGGTTTTAAGTCTCGTCTTTCGTTAGTTGCTAATTTAACATTTCATCGCGTGCAGCTTATGCGCAAGGTCGTTATCCGGCCTCTTTCTTGGAGAATCAACTTTCATAACTTTATTATTCCTTTTCTGTTCCATCTTTTTTAATCTATTACTAGAGGATAAAAAATTCATTATGATGGAACTACCTTTTACTACAGAACAGTTTCTTAATGTTTTTCAAGTTTACAACAATGCTATCTGGCCATCCCAGTTGATCGCTTACCTATTCGGGATTGTTGCCGTAATTTGTTCCTTTTGGAAATCGCCAGCTTCTGATAAAATTATTAATTCTATTTTAGGGTTTTTTTGGCTTTGGATCGGTGTTGTCTATCACATTCTATTTTTTAGTGAAATCAACAATGCCGCTTTTGGTTTTGGTACCTTATTCATAATTCAGGGCTTATTATTCTTGGAAATTGGGCTGTTTACTGATAAAATCCAATATCACTTTAACGCTAATACTTTTGGTATCACTGGAATCATACTCATTGCTTATGCCATGGTCATTTATCCTATCATTGGCTCCCTTTTAGGTCATTCTTATCCATTTTCACCAATGTTTGGTGTTACACCCTGTCCGGCTACCATCTTTACGTTTGGGTTACTTTTATGGACTAACCAGCAAATCCCTTGGTGGTTTCTTCTTATACCTGGTCTTTGGTCAGTGATTGGATTTACGGCAGCCTTTCAACTAGGCATTGTTGAAGATACTGGCTTGCTTGTTTCGGGAATTCTCAGTATTGGATTATTACTATACCGTAATATGAAAAAGAACTCTCAAAAACTTAATCCGGCCGCATAACCAGCGCATCAACGGCGGACGCAGCCGCGGCTTCGGTCAAAGCAGTTGCTTGTGAGTGTTCAAATTCCTAGCCTTTAAAGAAACCACAGACTCTGCGCCGGTTATGCGCGGAGGCGTTAGCAGTATTAATTAAATTGATATGGCAAAAGTACTTTTTGACAAAATTTCTAAAGCTACTATTCCAAGACATGACGGAGGGAAACGAATATCCCAAAATGAAGAGATTGCTCTGAAATCTACGTTTGCGGAAAGTCTGCTCCTTTCTGACCAAATTTATGTTAATAATTTTGGACCTAATTTAAACCTTGTAGTTTTACTTAATTGGTTAGGCCAAGATTTATTAGAAGAACTAATTCATAAAGGAAGTATCTCTTTTTTTCATAGTAATACAACAGTTGGATATGCCAATAAGGATACGGCTGCCTTATTGAATGCCAATCCCGGATTTATGGCTTTCCAAGGAGTTGGAAGTCACTTTGAATCAGTTTATGATGGCACTTATTCAATCTTAAAAGAGCAAACAGAATTAAGCGACTACGACATTGGTCGATTAGCAACTTTGGTTGATGCCAATAACAAAGACCTCGATTGTTTTGAAATTGGCAAAAAAGCTTCTCGCAAAGGAAACCAATTACTGGAAACATATGATAAATCAGAGTCAAAATACCTGGACTTTGCTAACGCAATGTATCTAGCCGGTCTCTCTTCTCAATTAGATTGTGAGCTTGTAATTGCTGCAGATAGGTTTCTTGATAATCTGAATACTTATTTCGATTCAATAATTGACTATTCCAAGTTAACTACTAAACCTTTTCAAACGATCTTGGAATATGAAGATATGCCAAGTCTTCAAGCATTATTACTGGATGGACAAATTTCGTTTGAAGAAATAGTCAAAATTCGAGAAAACAAAGAAGCAGAAAAATTTAGAGATTGGTTATTCAACATCCAGAATGAAGATGAAATAGGTGTAATCAAAGAGTATTCCAAGGAAGTTTTCCACCCATTATATGAAACACCATTTAGTAAACCAGTGAGATTTGCAATTAACTCTGCATTAACAATTGGATTATCTTTCGTTGAACCGCAAACTGCAATAATAACAGGTTTAAGTTATCAAGCCTTTGATGAATTGATCATAGATAAAATATCAAAAGGTTGGTCACCAAAAATATTTATAAAGAAAATACGCAAAGAATAAATACTGCTAACCCGCGCATTAAGTGGGACGTGCCTCGCCGTTGGCTGCCGGTTTCGATTTGATTAGTTTCCGTAGTACATTTTAAAACAAATACAACGTCATTTTGCACGCCCCTTATGCGCAATGTCGTTATACCGCTTATTCATAACTTTAAGCCATTCTTGCCGTATCATACCATCTTGGCAATTAATCTAACTAAAACTTGAAATTATGATACTTACGATTCACACCCTCAGTGGAGTTATTGCTATCATCACAGGTGCCTGGAATTTAGTTAGCCAGAAAGGAACACAACAACACCGCCTCGTCGGATGGATCTATATTGGCTCGTTTACTATGCTCCTTCTCACCTCGTTTGGCATCTACGAGATGTTTGGCGGCTTCGGCCCCTTTCACATCATGTCAATTGTAAGCACGGTTACCCTCGGGCTCGCCATTTACTTCCCGCTTCGTAGAGAACACTATGAAGGATGGATAGAACATCATTACTTTTGGATCTTATACTCCTATATCGGTCTGTTAATGGCGACTGGCTCACACTTATCCCGATATGGTCCATCTGGATGGCCCTTCTGGGCACGCATTCTGCTATACTGGGGTGTCCCACTCGTTATTGGTTCTGCACTAATATTCAGAAAAAAGACCCAAATTCTCGAACGTTATCAAGCATCTCAAACCTCAGAAAGTGCGGTATAACAACGCATATTACCACGAACTTATCTCCAACTTTGGCTTAAGTTTTTGTTGCTTCTTTTAACGTGAAAATTTCAATAAAGCCAAAATAAATAGCTGTTTCTAAATCATAAAAGCGGTATAACCCGCGCTTTAAGGGGACGCGCCTCGCCTATTCTTTGCCAGCTTTTTGGTTTTTCAACTCTTCGTTCGTTATTTAGCAATCAACAAAGCTTTCGCGCGCTCCTTAAGCGCAATGTCGTTATACTGCTAAAACCCAATTCATCTAATTATGAGATCAATTCTACTCTTTTTGCTCCTACTTTTTTTAAACACAAATTTAATTTATTCCCAATCAAGTGATTCAACGAAAGTAGCTGAGAATTTTCAGGCACAAAAAATTCAAGTTCTTGAAAAAGAGTTAGAAACCACACAAAAATATTTAGATGAAATAACTGATACAGTTTATTGGTCACTGGGAGTTTTAGTAACTATTGCAGGCTTATTAGTAGGTTTTGGATGGTTTAGTAATTTCAAAGTTTACGAAAGAGATAAAAAAGCTCTAAGAAATGAATTAAAATCTTTGTTGAATCAAGAATCCCAAGAATTGGAATCCAGTCTGAACAATCGTTTTTCTGAAGTTTCAAATAATATAAGTGAAAATGTAAAAGAGTTTAGAGAAAACATTAGAAATCATGCCGAAGAAACAATAAAAGAAGAATCTGAAACTCTTAAACAAAAGGTAAAAAGCTTAAATAATAGCATTGAGTATTTGAAAAGATTAAACAAACAGAGGAAGCTCGAATCTTATAAAGCTGAAAGAAGATATTGGGAATTAAAAGAAGTTGAACAAAATGAGATGTCCTTATACAGACAAATTTTAAAATTAGCTATTGAATTAAATGACGAGACTGAAATTTCCTACGCCTTACAGGGTATACGAGAACTCTATAAAAAAGGGATTGATAGTGGTCCTGCTTTTGAGCCTGTATTAATGAAATTACTTGAAAATTTACCCTCAAAATATTCAGAAGAAGTAGCGAGTATCAAATCAATGATCAGAAAATCTAAAGAAGCATAGCAGTATAACCCGCGCATTAAGGGGACGCACCTCGCCAGGTCTTGCCAACTTTCTGGCTTTTTAGCTTTCCGTTCATTATTTAACAAATCAATAATTTTACGTGCGCACCTTATGCGCAATGTCGTTATACCTTAAAAATTGTGATGGATATACTTCTCATGAAGTCACGTTTTTTAATCATTATCTTTCTTGTTAGCGTTTCTGTGATATCAGTCAATCTTGGATATGCACAGAACCAGGAAAAAGCGAAGAATACCTTCGGAATGGAACAACTTAATCCAAATGCTCCAAAACAGCTTTCAGCTTTTGGTTTCCTCCTTGGTAAGTGGAACTGCAAGGTTATAGCCAAACAGGAAGATGGAACCACGTCTGAACTTCGTGCAACCTGGAAGGGGCAAACCATTCTTGATGGATACGTAATTGCGGATGAATATCAGATGATGGACTCAGAAGGAAGTCTGGTGATGCTGGGAATGAATTACCGAGCCTACAATACAGAAACTGATGTCTGGAATATGAAATGGCTTGAAGCTTTATCTGGAACGTGGTTGGATTTGGGGACTCAAGAACTCGGGGGTGTTCAAATCACCGATACAACAATTGTATACAAAGCTGAATATAAACCTGGAGAACTTCATAGAATATCGTTTTCTGACATTACCGAGAACCATTTTATCTGGAGCGTCGACATATCAACAGATGGAGGGCAGAGCTGGAATGAATCTGTTATGATTATTCAGGCGAACCGAAGTCTGTAAGCTTAATCACAAATTTTTAAGGCATAACAAGGGCTTCAAGCGGACGATATTGCGTTTTTAACCTCACTTAAAGTTTGTTAGCCCTGTGCCGTTATACCGCAAAACTGAGGACTTTTCTGTATTGAAATGATGCGAAACTTTTATTTAGAAACAGTAACCAACGATAAATATGGTAAGCAAAAAATCAGCAAACCTGCATGAAGTATGGAAAGCAACACACACTTTAAAAACGTAGTTAAGCCTGGCAAATCACAAAGGCCATTTTAATTTTAGCAAGGTGAGCCTGGATTATTCTTTTGTAGAGCAGTGCGCTTGGATACATTGCCTGATCCCTCCACAACTTCCAGACGGCCTGGGTTGTCTGGGTCATAGATATAATAGGCATATAGCCCATACCAATCTAAGCGAACATAAGATTGGGTCCCATTAAAACTTTGGGAATAGTCGTGCCAACCAGAATGGCATATATTATCGTTGCTAGGAATGTTATAACCAAGGTGTTCCCCTGTTCCTCCGTCACCAAAGTCGATTAATTCGGTCTGTGATATTGAACCGTCCACGTTATACCAGATAAAATACCATTGGCCCTTCAGATCAAAATCCCTCTCAGTAATTTTAGCTTTCACATTTGTGGATCTGATAAACCCTTCTTTATTCACGGTAATATCAAAGCTAAACTCTTCTTCCGCTCCTGTAGTCGATTCAAATTTAACTTTCTCCCCATTTTGAGACACAAGATTTACGTTAGAATTTGAAATATTGGATATGGTGATGTCACCGGTTTCCAATTCGACTGCTTCTTCATCCGACTCAAAGGTCGGTAGTTTTCCAAGCAACTCAGTAAAATCATTCCAATTTGAGCGTAGTTGATCGTATGAGACGATAAAGAATTCGGTTTCTTCAGTTATTTCACTGTCTGAGGACTGAATAGTTCTAAATTTGCCATCAATCCCCATATCGGTTTCGGTTTCATTCGGATATTCTTCGGTTACGACTAAGAAAATAGCTTTTACAAAAATCCAATTTGCTTCAAGAAAATCTACAAGATTATGTTTCAACTTAAGAACTGCGGGACGCACTTCAGTGATTAATAAATATGCAGCAGTACCAAACGATAATGTGCTCCCAATAGCTGTAAGTCCCCATGAAGTCGGTCCAGCATACCAAACTTGTGAACCTAGATATGCCGCTGCTGTACCATAACCAACCCATTCACCAGTTTTTGCCAAACTTTTCCCCAATTCATTGAAGGAGTCGCCCAAATTGCTTGCTGTACAAGGATAATAAGTTTTATAATTAGTTTTGGGACAGTCAGAGTTTGCTAAGGATTTACGTGAAAATTTGTTATAGGTTTTAGAAACATTCTGATTAAAGTTTCTAAAAAGATCTTTATTAGCTTCATAAAATAAAGCCACTTCCTCTTTCTGTTCACTTGTCAATGAGTTATAAAGCTCTTGAACTTCACTCTTTAATTTTTTCGTATTCTCCACTTCCTGTTGATCAATCAGAGTATCAGATGATAGACTCGATAGCTCATCATCGATTCCTACAAATGCATCCGAAACTGTCTCCTCAGGGTTAGAAACTACGATTTGATTAACCTCGTAGTCAATTTCGCCTAATTCAAAACCTAGACTTTGAGTACCACTTTCGACGTTAGGTACTATGAAAGTAAGCGTGGAATCAGAAGTCTTGATAAGTTCTACTTCAGAGCCTGCAAACGTAGCCGTATATTTATCGTCAAAGTCTGTGTTGACTAGCAAAGAGGTAATCTCAAATGTATTTACATTTTTGTTTTGAGCAACTACATCTTCTTCAATTTCTATGGGTTCTTCAGAAGGATTTGTTGGATCTGAACCCGAAACACCACTCTTTTTACAGCCAAAGATTAGCATCATGCAAGAAATAAGGAGTGTAATATGAAAAATTTTCATAGCGGCTGTTTTAGTAGAAGTTTATACTATAAGCTATTGTGGTAAACTCTTGGCAACAATGAATGATTAACATTGGGTATTTTTAATCCCCCCCTCCAATTATTTAAACAAGCATATACTTTAATATTGTCAAAAACCATTAGAATCGATTTAAATATCAATTGCTGGATTTAAGTGGTCCTACTTTTTATATGTTTTGCGATATAACCCGCGCATTAACTCGGACGTGCCTCTCCATCACTTACCACATTTTTGGCTTTTTATCTTTCCGTTCATTATTTAGTTAATCAACATCATTTTGCACGCCGGTTATGCGCCAGGTCGTTAGGTAACTAAATAAATCTTATGGAAGACAAAGAGAAAAATATTTGGGAAAGTGAACCAGTTATCGTTTTTGATACATCCACTTTACTAGATTTTTATTTTTATCCCCAAAAGACAAGAGAAAAGATATATAATAACGTTTTTAAAAAGTTAGACAATCGACTTTGGATTCCAAACCATGTGTACTTTGAATTCTTAAAGAACAGAAAGTCTGTTATAAAAAAGCCAATTAATAAGAGCTACTTACCATTAAGAGATACACTAAAAAGAATACAAAAAGGAATTGAAAAAATTGAAAACAACTATAAAGACTTTCACCAAAAATCTAAGAAGCCTGACCGTTTCCCACATATTGACGAAGAATTAACCAAACAGTATTCAGATTTAGTAGAAAAAGTCGAGGAGGAAATAACTAATTTTAATGATAAGCTAATTACAAAAATTGAAGAGGCTGAAACTGAAATTAAGGAAACAGTAGAAAACGATGATCATTTTGAAAAAATTAAAGAATTTTTCTCAGTAGGAAGATCATATAATTTTTCAGAATTATTAGAAATAGTAAAAGAAGGTGAATTAAGATATAGAAACAATATACCTCCCGGCTATAAAGATTCTGATAAAGATGGAATTCAAAAGTTTGGTGATCTTATTATTTGGAAACAGATACTTGAATTTATTGAGAGTGAAAAGAAGAATTTAATTTTTGTCATTGATGATCAAAAAGAAGACTGGATTAAAGAGACTAGTGGCGAAAATTACTTTCCTAGATTAGAACTTGAGATGGAACTAAATTCAGTTAGCGGCAAAGAATTATGGATTTATAATCAAACAGATTTTTTAAGGGCAGCAAATGAAATTTTAGAAGCTCAATTTGATCCCGATGACTTACTAACGATTGAGGAATACTTAGAACAAAAGAGTGAGTTTGAAGAAGATCCTGTTCTAATTTGCAAATGCAATGATTGCGGTTTTATGACAGAATTTTATGAGGAAAATTTATTTATTGATTGGCAACATGTTGCAAGTTATGATAGGAATATGGGACCTGAGCTAGAATATGAAGCAATATTGAATTTACCTTGCAAAAATTGCCAAAAAAACTTCGAGATAATTTTTAGAGGTTGGGAATATCCTATGGGTGCTGTAAATAGTACAGATATTGAAAATTATGGTTGTGAAATTATTGATGTTAGTTTCCCTAAAGTACCAGTGAATATTTAGTTACCTAACCCGCGCATTAACTCGGACGTGCCTCGCCATTACTTCCCAGAATTTTGGCTTTTAAGCTCTCCGTTCATTATTCAAGTAATTAACATCACTTTGCACGCCGGTTATGCGCAATGTCGTTAGCTGTCGGTTTGGCATTTTGCACCCAACAGTCCATTTTGAAATATATTTAATAGAGTTGGCTACCAATTAATCAAAGAGAAATAAAATGAGTACTGATATTGAAAAAGCTGAATTTCATCTTGAAGCAGATGAATATGAGAAAGCTGAAGAAATATTCTCCGAAATATTCGACTCAGATAGCAATTCTAACCAAGCAATCAAAGGACTTGTAATCTGTAAAGTCGCTCGAAGTAACTTTGATGATAGTAAAATTAAAGCAGCTAGTGTTTATTTTGATAAACTCGATGAGTCTAAACTCAGTGTTGAAGAAAAAGAAGAGTTTATTAGTAGCCTGCTTGATCAGGTTGAAAAATATTTCAAGAAACTGAACAAGAAATTCAGAGAGGAAGCAAATGAATTAACTAAAAGACCTGCTCTTGATGGTCAACTTTATGCAGTCAAAGAACTTAGCGACACCACAGATTATATGGACTTCTTAAATAAAAATGTCGATAAGTTTGAAGAAGGGATTGAATTAGCTTCAAAAAGTTATGATTTGACTAAGTACAAAGAAGATACTGCATTCAAAATAGTCTCTTTGCACGATTTATTTTTCAAAAGTATCAAGGAGACACCTCAAATGACTGGAAAAACGCTACTTGATTCAAAAGAGCTCTCTGACCTAAAAGAGTCTCGTAAAAAATGGCTTGATTTAAGTGGTGAAAACAAATCAAAAGTTACAGCTGATCCATCCGACTCAAGTGGTTGCTTGGTATTAATTTTTGCACTCTCAGGTTTAGTCGGCTCGGTATTTTTAGCCCTATTTACATTACTGTAATTCAATCAATATTTGAAACCGACCAGCTAACCCGCGCATTAAGCGGACACACCTCGCCAATTCTTTGCCGCTCTTGGTTTTAAAGTTCATCTTTCGTTAGTTGCTAATTTAACAGTAAATGCGTGTGCAGCTTATGCGCAAGGTCGTTAGGTGTTTTTGAAATTTAGTTGATCAATTTTTCCACAGACTTTGAAATCTTTATATCATGGTTATCTGAGAATTTAATTATTACATCTTTAATTCCAGAGTAATTATTAACTAACCATTGATTCCGTTTTTTTGATATGTAGTTTACTCCTCCTGTAGTTGCTTGAAACACAGCAATTACTTCATCGGATTTTAAATTATCTTCAAGATATTTGTAGGTATCATCGTCAGATTCTGGATGTGAAATAACAATATTACTATCACTATTTATAAAAATGTCGTAATTGGGTGGGATACTCATAGTTGTCTCTTTTTGTTGAAGAGATGATTGGTAAAAAAATATTTGTTCTTGTACTAATTTAAAACCGATTTTCTAGGTCAGTCAAATTTAGAAAATGATATTTTCCATAAATATTTTAACTGAAGCAGTTTTAATTGGAATAATATCCTCACTTACTGCAGCTTTTATTACTTGGGGTATTTCAATCTTATATAAGAAATTGAGGGACTGGCTAAAATTTAAAGATCTAGCTGGCACCTACGATGGATATGGTTATCAAGAAGATACAAATGAGTGGTCACTTAAGGATGAGCCGCAAAGTAAAGCCACTATTAATCGAATAAGAAAAAACATTTTAGAAATTCAGGTCATGTCCATAAATAAAAATGGAAGATATATTTGGAAGGGAACAATTTTTATGGACTCTGAAAATCAAGGCTCAATTTCTTGGCGCTATATAAAATGGGGTGGTGTTGAATACGGTAATAAAAGGCACAAATTTGGTTATAAGAAAATTACAATAGTTGAGGATGATGAAAATATCTATTTCTACTTAAGCCCAGAACCAAATGATGGATTTGACAAGGCTGTATTTATAAAAAACACCTAACCCGCGCATTAACTCGGACGCACCTCGCCAATTATTTACCTCTCTTGGTTTTAAGCCTCTTCTTTCATTAGTTGCTAATTCAAACAGTAATCTGTGCGCCGGTTATGCGCCAGGTCGTTAGCGCAAAACCAAAATAACTATTCACAGTTGATCTATGAGAACTTATTTTTCAGACATAATTCCAAAGTTTAAAAAATATAGTCAGAAGTTAGATGATGTAACCCTTCTAACTAATCAACATTGGCTTATATTCAATGAGAATTCGTCTAAAAGAGTAGTTTACATATTTCGAGATAATAATGAGTTACTAATCTCAAAAAATGGTAAGGTTGAAAAAGGGAGCTGGGAGTATTTAGGCAATAGTTCCCTACTAATTGATCAGGGTAATAGTAGTTTCTTATTTAATCATGGGTTTTTAAATGAAAAAATTCTTGCTTTAAAGACAGATGGGGAAAATGAATATGCTATACTTCTAAATGAGCAAAAAATACAAAGAGAAATCTCCACTTTGGAAGATGTTACTGAACTCCTTAAGAAGAGTTCTCAGAGAGAATATTTGCCAAATGAAAAACAAGAATCTAAAAATAGACCCAAACAACACTTATCAGAAAGTGCCCAAAAAATTGCAGATAGCGATGTAAGTTATGACTACAATATGCTTGGTTTATGGGTTGTGATAATATTGGTTGCTTACTTGTTATATTTTATAGTCAGCTCTTCATAATGTAAGGGTTTTCCGCTAACCAGCGCATTAACGCGGACGCACCTCGCCAATTCTTTGCCCCTCTTGGTTTTACGACTCTTCTTTCGTTAGTTGCTAATACAACACTAATTCGTGCGCAGGTTATGCGCAATGTCGTTAGGCTGCGCGGCTAAGGCCATCTCGGTTTGTCAAAAAGTGCGGCCACAATTTCTGCTATAAATTTGGCTATTAATCGGTTACGGTTTTCGGTCATTGGTTAACGATTGCTCCTGCCTGGCTGGCTGCAAAATTACAGCCTATCGCCTCTTTTAACGAGTGACTTTACAACGTTTATTGCTGTTTCCCAGGTTTTGCCTCCTCGCTCCTTTCTCTCGTCCCGCACTGGCGCCGCTTCCAACTTCTTCTCCCGCCCTGCTTCTTTCACATTCCTCAGGTTTTGGTGGCACTGGTTTCGGGCCTCAGCCTAACCAGCGCATTAACGTGGACGCACCTCGCCAATTCTTGCCCCTCTTGGTTTTAAGTCTCTTCTTTCGTTAGTTGCTAATTCAACAGTAATCCGTGCGCCCGTTATGCGCAAGGTCGTTATACCCACTTTATTCTCAGCAATAAATCGAGATTATGAAAAGATGTACAGAACAGATTAGCAAACTTCTTAACAATGGATCCTCTGTTTACTCAGCAACTTTTGTTTTCCGTATTAAAAATTACGATTCGGAGTTCGAAAGTTTAAATAGCATTATAGATGAAGTGGCGAACTCTAATTCTGGTTTTTTAGGCAAGGAGAGCTGGTCTAATGAAGAAGAAAACAAAAGGGCAGTAGTTTATTATTGGGATAGCTTAGAATCATTAAAACAATTTTCTAACAACCCAAATCATCAAAAAGCCAAGCAGAATTATAACAAATGGTATAGCGGTTATGAAATTATTATCTCAGAGGTTGTGAATTTCAAATCAGATAATGGTCTTCAATGAAAAGTGGGCATAACCCGCGCATTAACGCGGACAGGCCTCGCCATCTCCTTGCCTCCCTTTCATTTATTAGTTAATCTATCGTTTTAAAACTAATTCAAGACTGTTGCGCCTGCCAGTTATGCGCCAGGTCGTTAGGCATTAACTTTAAAACCAAAATAGATTATGAATAAATTACTTGAGAGTATTGCTCATATCCTTATAGAAGGAGAATATTCATCTTTTATCCAACTAATTTTAACTGTAGCTATTTCGGTCAAAGTCTTATCATTCATTACAAAAACCCTTCAACTTGAGTCAAGCAAGAAAGTAATAAAAGCATGCAAAGAAAAAGCTATAAAAATTGGAGAATGGTTCTTAAAAGCTAATAGGCATCCAAAAGAACCCAGCCCCTTAACTTTAAAATTTCTCAGGTGGTCTGAAAAATTGAGTTACTGGAGCATTGCTTTATATTTTTTTGCATTCTTTTTGACAACTTTAGGTCTTTTAGTATTAAATACACCAGAAGGCATAAAAGGTTTTTTCGCTTTCTTATTTGTTCTTTCTCTTTTCTTTGCATCAAATATCTATTATGTACAGGGCTTAAAAGTCAATACACAGATAGATAGTTAATGCCTAACCCGCGCATTAAGGGGACACGCCTCGCCAGGGCTTGCCAACTCTCTGGCTTTTTCCCTTTCCGTTTGTTATTTAACTAATCAACATTCCATCGCGTGCAGCTTATGCGCAATGTCGTTAGGCAAAGTTAGAAAACATGTTCAAGTATCTCCCTCGAATTTTACTATTTGCAGTATTTGTATTTAGCATTACAATATTTATTGCTGCTATAAATATTCTTGGTGTTTCTAATGTCTCTACATGGGCAACTCTTGTCGCTGTTTTAGCAGTTTTAGCTTCCGTAATTTCTGCTTGGTCAAGTTTTGAAAATGTTGTTTTACAAAAGGAAGCACTGAAACCAGATTTGGAATTGAGTTTTGATTTCAGGAGTCGTTATAGCCTAATTCAATTGTCATTAGCCAATAAAGGTGGTTCTGCAGCAAAAAATATCAAAATTGAATGGGACAATAATATCGTAAATAATAAAGACGAAGTTGTAACTTTTAATAGCTCATCTGAAGACTACGATATTCTTAAACTTTCTCAGGGAGAAGAAATATTGAAGAAAGTAGATGTTCACTTCAGTTTTTTTGAAAAGAATGATCCTGTAGTATTTACTGGAGTTTTAAAATATTCTGATTTGAGTGGAAAAGATTATGAGCAACCATTCCGCTTGAGTGCAGAACACTATAAAGGCACTTTAGTTTACGATAGAGAAGAAATCAAAACTCACTACGAGATGCAGAAATTACCAAAGCTTTTTAAAAAAATTATCAGAGAACTTAAGCAGCTAAACAGGAAACTTGACAGCTTCCAAGAAGACGAACAAACGTAAACTTTGCCTAACCCGCGCATTAAGTGGGACGTGCCTCGCCGTTGGCTGCTGGTTTCGATTTGATCAGTTTCTGCAGTACATTTTAAAACAATTTCAGCGTTGTTTTGCACGCCCCTTATGCGCAATGTCGTTAGGTGTAGAGTAATTTTAAAATCAACTAAACCATCATGAGATACATCAGTTTTCTAATATTTCTGATTCTACTTCCTGGAATTTTATTGGCTCAAGAAGTTGATTCTTTAAATTCAGAAATTAATCAACTCAATCAGAACAAAAATTTGATTGAGTCACAAATTGATTCTCTGGAAACCGAAAGAGAGCAATTAGTTAACAAAATTTCGGAATTAAGAGGTCAAGTCAATAAAATTAAATTAGAAAGTGAGAGAGAAAAAGGAGTTCCTACAAGAATATCTATGATTGGTGGTAGATTAAGAGATAAACCATCAAGCAATGGTAATGTAATTGTCGAACTTGAAGAAAATGACGAAGTATTAATTTATGATTGGTTCCAAAAACCTTATGTGAAAGCATCTTATAATGGTGAAGTTGGTTACATTTCTTATGGGGCTTTAAAAGAGAATAAATTTGTTCGGCAGATTAAATCCCAAATTAAGCAGAAAGAACTTCAGAAAATTCAAGAAAATAATCCTAAACTAGCTCGATTAATTAAAAAATATGGTGAATCAACTGCTAAAAGATTAATAGATGGGGAAATTTGGATCGGAATGACAGACGAAATGGCCAGAGAAGCTCTTGGCAGACCAAATGATGTAAATAGAACAACTACTTCGTATAGCGTAAGAGAACAATGGGTTTATCCAAATGGAAAATATCTTTACTTCGAAGATGGAGTGTTAGATAGTTGGCAAGAATAATCTCTACACCTAACCCGCGCATTAAGGGGACGCACCTCGCCAGGCCTTGCCAACTTTTGGCTTTTTAGCTCTCCGTTCATTATTTATCAACTCAACATTTTTTCGTGCGCACCTTATGCGCAATGTCGTTAGGTAAACTTAAATTGTAATCTAAATTTTCATTCCAGATTGGAAGAACCAAAAAGGCTCACCCCAGAAAAAGACACTCTGAGAGAATTATATCTTAAATCAGGTAATCAATGTGCCTTTCCGAAATGCCAAAATGTAATCATGGACGAAGATGGAGATTATGTTGGAGAAGTATGTCATATTGAGGCTGCCATGCCTGGTGGCGAAAGATTTAATCCTGACCAAACAAATGAAGAAAGAAGAAGTTTTGATAACCTGATGCTATTGTGTCAAATACATCACACAAAAACTAACGATGTAGAAAAATTTCCTGTTGGTCGTCTTAAAATGATAAAATATCAGCATGAGGATAGATATACTTCAGCAGTTGATAAAATATTCAATAGTATCACAGATAAGACAAAAGAGATTAAAGTTGCCCCTCCTGCAAAACTTTCAAAAATAAGTAAAAGCCTCAGTTGGAATCTAAAAGAAGATGAACTTGAAGAAACTGCAAAGGATATTCAAGAATATTTGGATGTCTTAAGTAAAGTACCTGAAAATTCAAGGAGAGTTTATACCATTATGATTGAAAGGCACGAGAAAAATTTCTTCGATAATGTTATAAATCCGGAAGAGTTAGAGGAAGTAACACAAACAAGAGCGGAGAAATTAAAAAAACATATAAGAATTTTAGAAAAATATGATTTGACTACAGATTATTACTTGAACATGGATGAAAAGCCAGAAGTTGAAATAAAGGATTTTAATGACTGGGACATACCAATCCAACTTTTTGAATTCTGTAAAAAAGAAGAAATTGAATTATCAGAATTACTAGTCAATCTAAATTTTAAGCTTCTTGGGTAAGTTTACCTAACCCGCGCATTAAGGGGACGTGCCTCGCCAATTTTTGCCAACCTCTCTTTTTATAGTTACCCTTTCATCTGTAAACAATTTCAACACGTTGGCGCACGCAGCTTATGCGCAAGGTCGTTAGCCGTACAACTTAACAACAATCCTTTATATGAAAGAAATTAATTCTGAAGAACTTGAGGATAATTTAGAAAAATTGCTTAATCCAGATCGCTCCAGCTATGAATTACATCCTCAGTTAAAGATAGCCCAAAACTTCATGCATTACTGTTCTAATTCTATCTATCCCAATAAGATTATTATAAACGATGAATTGGGTTTACTTAGACGTTTTGAAGAAGTTTTTTATGCAATTCAAAGTATAGTTGAAATATTCAGCAAAGAGCTAAATGAAAGAATTTCAGATATTGAATCTAAATTAAACCTTTCTCAAAATATAGTTCGTCTTGGAATGATGAGAGAAAGTTTAAGCCCAACTAGATTTGTCCTATTTCGTAAAATTCAGAGCCAAGACATTGAGCTTCAAATTCCTGAAAGTGGATACAAAAAATTAAATTCTCAATTATTGCTAGACCTTAAGACAGCACTAGAAAGATTGGCTGGAATGTGTGGGGCAGCTTCAAGAGAAGCTAAAAAATGGTGGTTAACAAATGAAGATGTTTTTGTAATTGAGGATTTTTATGATCCCCGTCATATATCTAAAAATTATTTAAAGATACTTGTCGGAAAAATAAAGTCCTCCTTAAACGAAGACGAACAAATTCCAGCCGGTGTTGTCAAGAAACTAACTACTGAATTAGACAACGTTGTAGATGAACTAGAAAGTGATAAAACCTCATGGAATAAAGTTTTTTCAACACTATCTCAAACAGTTATTGTACTTGCAGCCGTAGTAACAATAGCTGCTAATTGTGATGAGGCATTACAAAATGCGAAAACGGCATTTGAATATATCTCAAGTAAATCAGTTTCTGTGCCTAAAGTATCAGAAAATGGATTAAATAATATTCCTAAACTTTCTGGAATTGACGAAAAACATGGAAATAAACCTTCCGATCAAGAGGAGTAGTACGGCTAACCCGCGCATTAAGGGGACGCACCTCGCCTGGTCTTGCCCACTTTTGGCTTTTTAGCCCATCGTTCATTATTTAACAATTCAACATTTTTTCGTGCGCACCTTATGCGCAATGTCGTTAGGTTGCAACAGTTTTAAACCTATGAAAACAAACAAAGCACCACTCAAAACTTCTTTCATCTGGGCCATTTCGGCTGCAATATTGGGTACGATGGTTTGGGCCACAGTTATTT
Organism: Fodinibius sp. Rm-B-1B1-1; assembly: GCF_038594945.1. NCBI lineage: Bacteria > Pseudomonadati > Balneolota > Balneolia > Balneolales > Balneolaceae > Fodinibius > Fodinibius alkaliphilus. The sequence goes on along the minus strand of NZ_JBCFYD010000002.1, from coordinate 553,804 downwards.
CAATTTTTGAGCCACTACTTCGGGGAGAAACCATTGATCAAATTTTGAGTCTTATTGTATACAGCCTCATTTCAGGAGTATATTTTGGAGGGTTTATCGCTCTAATTACAGTCATTCCGTATTCCTTGCTTTTTTATGGCTTTTTAAAATTAGCTAGCAAAAAACCCTCCATTGATTTTTATAAAAAACAAGTTGTCCTAACCTCATTTCTTTTAGCCCTACCTTTCACCTTGGTTGTTTTCTTTTCATACGTATTACCAACTGGAAATTTAGGTTTTTCATGGTCAGATGGGTTTTCAGCACTTCCTTGGGTATTAATTAGTGCTTGGGCTGGAATACTGCTACCAAGATTTATTATTTCATCATTAAAACCTTCAGGAAATGAAGTTGCAACCTAACCCGCGCATTAAGCGGACGTGCCTCGCCCTTGGCTGCCGATTTTTAGTTCCTCAATTTCTGTAGTACATTTTGTCTTAAAACCACGTTGGTCTGCACGCAGCTTATGCGCAAGGTCGTTAGGTGGCTTCATTAATCATTTACTTATTGAATTAAAAAAATGAATTGGACTGAAACTGAATATAGGTTTACAGCATTCTTTGATCTGATGGGATTCAAAAACTATGTTTTTAGAAATAAACATAGCTATGTGAAAAAGCGGATGGTAAAACTCCACGAAATCATCAATAGTGTTGAAGAACTTGACGAACCATTATCTCAAGGAAAACCTCCAAGAGATTTAATTAAAACTTTAATCTTTTCTGACTCCATACTTTTGACAACTAAAAACAAAAGTAGTGATTCATTATTTTCGATAGTTCTTACAAGCGGATATATAATGGCTCGATGCATGGTCAATCGTATTCCCATCAAGGGTGCTATTTCTTATGGTCAAATCACTGCAGATTTTGATAAATCACTATTTTTTGGGAAAAGCTTAATAGATGCCTATCAACTTCAAGATGAGCTTTTTATGTATGGTGTTATTTTTGACCACAAAGCGGAGAAAAAGATTAATAAAAATAGAAAACAATTATCAGATATAATTACAAAGACAAAAGTACCTACTAAGTCCGGAAATATTTCTCATTTCGCAATAAATTGGACGAAGTTTTTTTCTCTTATTGAAGGTGCTGATCGAATAAACAATTCTATTCAAAGAAAACTTTATGAGCAAGTATCTGGTGAAGCAAGAAAGTATGTTGATAACACCATAGAATTTATTGACCAAGTAAATAATAATGCCACCTAACCCGCGCATTAAGTGGGACGTGCCTCGCCGTTGGCTGCTGGTTTCGATTTAATCCGTTTCAACAGTACATTTTAAAATAATTTCAACGCGACTTTGCACGCCCCTTATGCGCAAGGTCGTTAGGCCACTTACTAACAAGGAAAAAATATTCTCATGGTTAGTACTTCATATCAAATGCATTTGAGGACATATTTGTCCCTCGACTTAATAAAATCAGCAGCCTTCTTTGCTAGAAAAGCTCATGAATATGAGCAGTCAGACAAACCAACAAATCCTAAACAAAAAGTTGATTTTTTAGCGGAGCATAAATCATTTGTGCTTGGTTCTATATTTAAGTCAGTAACATTTTTAGAGGCTTTAATTAATGAAATCTATTGCGACATAAATGAGAATGTCGATAAATTTGATAATGTTAATAAATCAAAGTTGGAACTTATATCTAGATTATGGGACAAAGGAATCCCAAGAACTGCTAGCTATCCAATTTTACAGAAATATGAAATATTTTTGGATTTACTGGATAAAGATGAGTTCAATCGAGGAGTAGAATTTTATAGCAACGCTAAATTCTTAATTATTTTAAGAAATGCTTTAATTCATTTTGAACCAGAAAGTATTCTAGCAGATGTAACTCCTCCTTCCGATCCCAAAGACAAGCACAAATTTGAGAAGTATTTGAAGGGTAAGTTTAATGAAAATCCATTTACAGGAGATGGAAATCCCTTCTACCCTGATAAATGTCTAGGTCATGGATGCGCTGAATGGAGCGTAAAATCTTCTTTAGAATTTACCGATGTGTTTTTTAAAAAAATTAATGAAGAGCCAGACTATGATATTATAAGAACATCCCTAAAAACAAAGAGCTAGTGGCCTAACCAGCGCATTAAGCGGACGCACCTCGCCCTACCCTGCCGACCTCTGGCTTTTTAGCTTTTCGTTCATTATTTATCAACTCAACATTTTTTCGTGCGCAGCTTATGCGCAATGTCGTTAGCCATACTTCTCAAACACTAAATTTGTCCTAATGCAAAAAGAAGAAATTGATAAGACTTTTTTAACTCATGCAGCTAGTATTCTTGGAGAAACACACTCTGGCTTAAGTGGTTCAGAAATAGTAGATAAGACTTCCAAATATGCATTTGAATATAATGTCGAATTGCCCCATTCTGACTATCCATTTAAAGGGATCATTAATAAAAGAACAGCCTTAAAAGACAACCTTGAATGCTTTACGCCTGCCCAACAGTTTAAAATAATCAAGGATATTTGTGAATTAGAAAAGTTTCAAAACAATTCAAAAGCTAAAGATCTAAAAATAAAACTCATCTCTAGGTATTCTCATTTTTCCGATGGATTAGATGATTCAAGTGTTAATGAGATACTTATTGAAGAAACAACCCATTGGCTCAAAGATTATCCCAAAGCATTAAAAATTTATGAGCGTGCGCTGACAAAGTTTGAGAATGATGCTTTTGAGAGAAATACCCTAGATGATTTACGTTTATCACTCGAAATATTACTAAAGAGTATCTTTAATAATAATAAATCCTTGGAGAACCAGATTTCTAATGTAGGTAACCATCTTAAAACAAAAGGTGGTTCTCCTGAGCTAAGAAATATGTTCGTCAGACTAATTAATTATTATACTCATTATCAAAATTCATATGTCAAGCATGATGATGCTGTAATTGAAGAGGAAATTGAATTTATATTTGAGATAACATCGTCATTTATGAAGCATATCATAAGAATGTCTTAAAACAAGTATGGCTAACCCGCGCATTAACTCGGACAGGCCTCGCCATCTCCTTGCCTCCCTTTCATTTATTAGTTAATCTATCGTTTTAAAGCTAATTCAACATCCCGGCGCCTGCCGGTTATGCGCAATGTCGTTATACGGTCTAATAATCTTTTCAATCATTTTAATTAATCATTATGGCAACTATTCAAGATTTAATTCAACAACTCAACGATGGTTCACAAAATTCTCAAAATGCTGATGATATAGAAGCGTCACTCGGATTAGATTCAGGAAGAACAGCAGAACCTACTCGAAATCTAATTAGAGAAGCTATTCTCGATAATAATATACCAATAGGAAGTAATAGTAATGGTTATTTCTTAATTGATTCAGAAGATGAACTTAAATCGGTTTTGCAATCTCTTAAAAGTAGAATCGAAGGTTTAAAGGAACGAATAGATTCACTTGAAGAAGGTTGGAAAAGACGTGAAGAATCTAGAGATGATGGTAACAATTGGCCAAAATGAAGTACAATAAATATTATACCGTATAACCCGCGCATTAACGCGGACGCACCTCGCCAATTCTTTGCCGCCTTTGGTTTTAAAACTCATCTTTCGTTAGTTGCTAATTCAACAGTAAAACGTGCGCCGGTTATGCGCAAGGTCGTTATACCCACAAAATTAGCTAGATAAATGTCAAAAACTCAAAAAACACTCATAGCTATCTCTCTGATATTTTTTGCTGGCTTGGGTGTTCTTCTCATTTATCAGTCTTATGCTAAACCTGGAAGTCAATTTGTTTCTAATATTGGATCCTATTCAAATGTAATACTTGCTGGCTTAACGCTTGTGTATGTATTTCTGACATATCTGATTTTAAGATCTAATAATCAATCTATAAAAGAACAAAATCGACCATACATTGTGGTTAGTTTCCCTTACATAAATCACAGACTTGATTTAAAAGTGAAGAATATTGGAAATAGGCCAGCAAAAAATGTCTCCATTTCTTTTGATCCAGATTTGTCAGCAATGTTTACAGAATCCTATCGGGAATCTTATAAAAACATGATAACACAGAAATTTATGCCGCCAGGTTTTTCTGCAAATGATATGATTGGTATATCATTTGATACCATGAAAACAGAAAAGGAAAATAGAGAAATTAATGTGTCTGTTGAATATGAAGATTTAGAGAACAACGAGTATTCGCATGATTATGAAATTCACGTGCATAATTATTTATACTCAGATAAAGTTGTTACTCGAGACAAGCGATATCAATTAGAAAAAATGAGAGAAGCGATGGAAAAAATTCAAAAGTTACTTAAGAATAAATTACGGTAATTAGTGGGTATAACCCGCGCATTAAGGGGACGCACCTCGCCAGGGATTGCCAGCTTTTGGCTTTTTAGCTCTTCGTTCATTATTTATCAACTCAACTTTATTATGTGCGCACCTTATGCGCAAGGTCGTTATACCGACTTTTTAATCCAATAAATCAAGAAGTGTTATGAAACCAATACCTAATTTTGCAATCTTATTTTTAGCTTTCTCAGTTTTGACCAGTAGCTGCTCCGTATTCAGTGCGGAAGAAGAAAATCCTACTGTTCAATTTTCCTCTTCTCCTCAACATGACAAACTATTGAATGAAGGTAGAATTAAAATACAAGTTGGCGAAAGTAGCCAAGAGATTACATTAACTGATAATCAGCCTAAATCACAAAACAAAACCGTACCATCTGGGACTTTTTCCTTTGCATTTAGCTTTTCAAAGTATGATACCACCAAACCTATTAGCCAAGGGAATGCAAAGATAGATCTCGAAGTAGACAAAAATTATAGTATTTCATTTGGTTCTTGGAAAGTTGATACTACATCTGAAGATTATCTGAGTTACGGTGGATGTTTTGAATGTCTTAAATTTAAATCATTCAGCATTAATCACTCTGCACTAGATTCTACATCTTCTTTATTCCACCATCGTCTACTTATTACATTCTTCGATTAAGTTTATATGTCATGTTTACTTAAATCCTTGTATAAATATAAGTCGGTATAACCCGCGCATTAACGCGGACGCACCTCGCCTATTCGTTGCTGCTCTTGGTTTTAAGTCTCCTCTTTCGTTAGTTGCTAATTCAACATTAATTCGTGCGCAGGTTATGCGCAATGTCGTTAGGTGTATTACTCAGATTGGGAAGATACGGTAAATTCCCTGACAGTCGATTTACTGGTAGGTTGCTCTGATATCCAAGCATATCGCCCTGGTTCTAACTCTACAGTAAAATAGGCAGTATTACCTCTTGGCATTTCATGTGTACCACCTATGAACGTAGCCGGAGCTGGATCCTCCGCTGTTGAAACGAGTCCTTCAGCATTGTTAAAGTCAAGCCAATATATAATGTCCTGCAGATCATCATTTTTGTCCAACTTAGCAATATGTACATCTCGGGCAATCATCCCAGGATTCTCTTCATCAAAATTTACTTTAACCAAATGGTTACCGGGGGTAACCTCACCAGTAATATCTAACCCGTTGTCGTTTGTTGTTATTTCAATTGTGGGTGATTGCGGTGGGTTGGCATCCGTTGTATCAGAAGTGACATGTAGATCTTTGGTCATTCCTTTCTTCCAATGAAAGGTACCGTCAGCCGTTTTTATATAACATTCCATCACGTAGTTGCCGGGTCTCATAAAAAGTGTGGCTTCGGTAGTTTTGCCGGGCGAAACAAATCCTGGACCCCCGCGAAAAACGATATCGTTAAACCAGTCAGGAAGTTTTGAAAAGACTGCCTGAGCCGAATCATTTTTACCCTCCATTAGCAAATAAGAAGATTCCTGAAATACCGGACTCACTTCTGCCAAAAGGTCCTCGCTCATCTTACCTTCAGGTAAGTAGTCAAAAAACAGAAAATGTACCATCGGACTTAGATTCGCAAACTTAAAAGTAGTCCAACCTGCTGATATCGTATCCGTATCGGTTTTAAATAAATGGCGATCACTTTCGGGTTCGTAAATAGCACTTACTTCCACTAATGCTGGTCCATTTACTGATGTATTACTACTCTCTTGCTTTGCTTTTGATGTATCATTACTATCTTGCTTATTGGTACAGGATAGAAAGCCTATTAATAGTATACCTAAGAGTACTCCTTGATAGTAATATTTCATAACAATGATTTTTTAACCCCTCCCATTTAAAAATATTTACAAAAATTAAGAATAACCTGCAATTATATTCATTAATTGGTCCTGTCATAAAAATACACCTAACCAGCGTGCATTAAGCGGACACGCCTCGCCAGGTCTTGCCCTTTTCTGGCTTTTTAGCTTTCCGTTCATTATTTATCAACTCAACATTCATTCGCGTGCAGCTTATGCGCAATGTCGTTATACCCCCTACTGCAACAAACCTTCGTTATTTTATCGTTTCTACCAATTCCCCATCTTCATATCGTTCTTGCATGGTAATATTGCCCTCTTCATCATATTCCGTCAAAAGTCCTTGCTTTACCTGGTCTCCAGTGTAAGAATGTTCAACTGAAAGCTGCCCATTCTTGTACCACAAGCGAACATGACCCATTCCGTCTTTGCTTTGCGTAGGTGGGACATTTTCATAAACTAAAATCCCATTTTCATACATTTCCTTAAGGTGAGGCTTATTTAGATATATACCATGCTTTTGTCGAACAATATCTCCGTCATCATAGTAAATGACAGATCCCGTTTGTATCCCATCTTCAAAAAACTGCTTCATATGCAGACTGTCTGTATCGGAGTAATAAATCTTTCGCGTTCCCATGAAGGGCTCTCCGGAGGAAGTGTAATGAGTACCTAAAGGCTTCTCAAGTTTTTTATCACGCTTGCCGTCCAAATGAAGTTCAACATTACTGTAAGTTGTCTCCGGATATTGAACCTTGTTTTCAGCCTCTTTACAACAGAACGTAAGCAAGACCAGGATTGGTAGGAGCAGTGCGGTATTCAAAATTGATCGGAACGGTGAATAGTGTCGATACATCATTTGAAGCCTCTTTTTTAAAATGAACAGGTAATCAGCTGGTTAACTATGGTTAATTGTTAATTGTATTTTTTTCTCTTGAAGCTATAATCACTTTTACAAAAGTAGTGTATAAAATTAAACTTCCAAACTAACATACAATAGCCGATTTTTCCGAATCCCTGCATAAACGTCTGAGAGGATTGTCCCATAAATAAGGTTTGGGCAAATCGGGTGTATAACCCGCGACGCCTCGCCAGAGCTTGCCAACTTCTGGCTTTTTAGCTCATCATTCATTATTTATCAACTCAACATTCGTTCGTGTGAAGCTTATACGCAAGGTCGTTAGGCATTATTCTAAATAATGAACTTTTTTTTATAAAATTTGCAATCATCTATGAAGGATAAGAAATTTGTCGGAAATTGTTTCGGACCTTTCATTGGAATAATTATCTATCAATTGTTATTTGATTTTTCTGACCTATTCCAAAGCTATTGGACAAGCTTTTTCGTGGAAATTTTGATCATGAGTTTTTTTGCATTTGGTGGTATAATGCTCATTGAATTTTTGGGCAAAAATATTTCCCTCTTTCAGACTAACGAACAAGAAAATGCCTAACCTGCGCATTAAGCGGACACGCCTCGCCAAAACTTCACCTTATGCGCAATATCGTTAGGCTGCTTAGGGATTGTATTAACAGTAGCTCCCAACTTAATCTGATATACTTACTATCGCTTTTAAAATTAAAATTGATGTGTTTCTGAGTAATCTTTTTATCTAATGGTGCAATATTAAACCACAATTAATTTTGTTATGAAAATATTTGTTAGCTCACTTTTTCTTTTGTTCTCTTTAAGCCTATTGAATCAAGAAGTAGTTTTTCACCACCCAATTCAAGAGGATGAAGAAATTGCTTCTCCATTCGGTCCAAGAACACATCTTAATTCAGGAGAACAAAGATTTCATTCAGGCATTGATTATCTTGTTCCTGTTGGTACAAAAATTTTTGCCTCTACAGAAGGTATAATCAAATTTGTAGGCATAAAAGATTTCTATGGTAATATGATCATTATTGAACACCCAAATAGTTATCAAACTTACTATTGTAATTTATCAAAACCATTGGAAGGATTGTCATCAGGTCAAAAAGTAAAAGCATCAGAACTCATAGGTTACTCAGGTAAATCAGGAAAAGCTATAACTGCAGGTTTTCATTTTGAGATAAGAAAAGATGGAAACCCTATTGATCCTGCTAAATATCTCAAAGAGTAATAAAACAATTAACTTTACCAGTAGGCTAACCCGCGCATTAACTCGGACATACCTCGCCTATTGGTTGCCGCCCTTGGTTTTAAAACTCATCTTTCGTTAGTTGCAAAATAAATAGAAATTGCGTGTGCCGGTTATATACAATGTCGTTAGGCAGCTCGATTTTATAATTGCCAGACATCTATCTGCTTTTATTAATTACTCTGTTTCACCATAACCAAAAATGTTACCTCTTTATGATGCCAAATATCTTATCGGGATATGAATTAGTATTCCTTATCGATGTCGCCTTATCTCTCCTGGCGGGTTTTAGTATTGGAGCTGAACGAGAATCCAGGGGCAAAGATGCAGGAATAAGTACCCACAGCTTGGTCATTACAGGTGCTATGCTTTTTACTTTTTTATCGATGAGAGTAGATCCTTCCTCACAATCCCGTATAGCAGCACAAGTTGTAACGGGCATTGGCTTTTTGGGTGCGGGATTAATACTCAAAGAAGGTGCAACAGTAAAAAATCTAACCACGGCAGCCAGTATATGGTTCGCGGGAGCAATCGGCATGACCTTTGGGTTTGGATATCACGTTATTGGAATCATTGCCACTGTTATTTCAGGTATTATTCCCAGGCTAGCTCACCTTAGCAGAAGAAATCAAAGACCGAAAGAAAATAAAGATTGAACCTTAACTTACGGTCTACTTTTTATTGCAATCCATTCCAACTAGGTTCTTTATCTGAAAACAAACCTAAAGATAAAACCTATTTATATTTTTCTATTTGAACTCTACAGCTACCTAATCCGCGTATTAAGCGGACACACCTCGTCAAGACGCCCCTCTTGGTTTTATTGGTTACTTCGTAGATATCGATGTCAGTTCGTTTAGAAGAGCCTTCCAAAGCCCCTTTTCTATATAATATTCAAAAATATTTCATAGGCCTGTAACATTTTTCCCTTGGCGCTTGTCTAAAGTATAGCATTCGTCATTAACTAAAACCAAACCCGAATACTTATGGACCCCCATATAACCGTCACCCTTATTTTTATCGCTTTTCTGCTTACCGCTTTTCTAACCCTGGGATTTTTTGTGTGGTATACCATTCATAAATCCAAGGAAAAAGAGCGGATTGTTCTGCTGGAAAAGGGATATGATCCCAAGGATATACCGGACCGGAATATGACCAATTTTTCCGGGTTAAAAATGGGATATGTAGTAACCAGCATGGTTATCGGCTTGACGATAGGCCTATTCCTTGAAGAAGTATTTGAAGCTGCTCCTGTAATTGGCATGTTCCTGTTTGGAGGAATCGGATTAATAATTGCCCATAATGTGGACAAGTCAAATGGCAAATCCTGAACATGTCAAAAGGCAATTTAAAAAAAGTTCTGGAGGGGGATTATGAGGCGTTTCGCCTTATCATCAGAAAGCATAAAGATGATGCTTTTACCCTCGCCATGTCGGTTGTAAAAAATGAGACATTGGCCCAGGATGTGGTTCAGGTTGCTTTTATCAAAGCCTATGACAAGCTGGATACATTCAGAGGGGAGTCCAAATTCTCCACGTGGTTCTATCGGATTGTTATTAATGAGGCTTATAATCGACAAAAGAAGCAGAAGAAAAAAGCTCAGCCCCTGGAGAGTATATCCCAAGATAGTATACCGACAGAAGAGCTCAATGAAATCTTTTCAAAGATAGAAAAAGACAACCAGCGGTATTTTATAAATGAGGCCCTGATGAAGCTTCCGGCCGATTACAGCTTGGCGTTGCGCCTTTTTTACCTGGAGGAGTTCAACCTGAAGGAAATTAGCGAAACAACCGGCTGGACCAATGTCAATACCCGTGTGCTATTGCACAGAGCGCGAAAAGAAATGAAAAGTGTGCTGACCGAATTGTTAAAGTTAAAAAAAGAGGATCTATACTGATGAAACAAACAGAAGAAGATTTTTTTCAGGATCTGATTTCCCAAAGCAAGCTTACGGTACCCGACTCCGACTTTGAGGACAAGGTGATGATGCATATTCAGGAGGCCAAGGCCACCCAGCAGGAATCCATACCGAGTGGGATCAAGATGTCATGGGTGCTTTTCACACTTACCGTCATTCTTGGTGTGGTCAACTCCCTGCTACTGCATCAGATGCAGACGTTTGCCCTGGGTATCTCCCCGAGCATGGCAAAGACGGTGTTTGACTTCCTGCTTATTCTATTTGTGATCATGCAACTGGATACGCTGTTAAGAGCCACATTCCGTTACACCAATATAAACCTTGTCAATCAACTCCGAAGAAAAACGTAATCAGACAAATCATGGAACTAATTAACACGGTTTTGAACACTAACACAGTTTAAAAGAGCACCTTACTAAAGCTGATATCACCATATAACCCGCGCATTAACTCGGACAGGCCTAGCCATCTCCTTGCTCCCCTTCCATTTATTAGTTAATCTTTAGTTTGTTAACTAATTCTACATTCTAGCGTCTGCCCCTTATGCGCGTCGTCGTTATATGGCTCAATTTCTAAGTAATCATCTATTCGGATCAACGTGTAAGCCTATAAAAGGAATTATTATTAAAAATTCAGCAAATGCGTGTTATTAAATACTTTCTTCTTGCTACAGTTTTAATGCTTTCTACGAATTCATATGCCCAAAATGGTGTATCTGAAAATGAACAAAAAAATAACTTTCAGGTAGGTTTATTCTATTCAATAAACACCAATTTAAGCGGAGATATTGAATTAAGTGATGAGATTGGATATAGAACTAAATATAATAGAAATAACTTTACTGCTGGATTAGACTTGCAGTATTCGATCATTAAAAGTTTGGCTTTGCAGTCCGGGATGAGTTATTCTAACAGAGATTTTTCGGGAACGTATTATTGTAATGTTTGTGATTTTATGACGCCTCCCCAACAGGAAGAAATAAATCTTCGATTCATACAAGTTCCTACTGCACTCCGATATTCAAATTATTTCAACAATCTTGGTTTCTTTGGGAAAATAGGTGTCCTTACTCAGCTTGTGATCGAAGAACCAAATAATAATGAATTTTATGAATTAGAAACTAACTCTTATTCCTTGAGTGGAATCTTAGGAGCTGGAATAGAGTATAAGTTCGGCGGTGCTTTTTCGACCGCACTATCAACAAATTATGCAAATGGATTAACACAAATTTTTGAAGACGCAGATTATTCATATAAAACTTTGGGTATTCAGCTTGATCTCTCTATTGAATTATAAAGTTAGTCATCAGCGCCATATAACCTGCGCATTTACGCGGACACACCTCGCCAATTCTCTCTATCCCCCTTGGTTTTAAGTCTCTTCTTTCGTTAGTTGCTAATTTAACATCTATACGTGTGTAATTTAGTAGTCAGATCGTTATAGGACTCTTAGAATTTGACAACAAAAAAACAACTAAAGAACCAGATGAAGCTCAAAACAATACTAATCATCCTTCTTTTTACTTTCCATAATGTTGCAAACGGACAATCGGCCCATGAGGCATCAAATATCGGCAAAGTTGGAATCACCATTTCATCTTTAAGTAACAATGACGTTACATATTTTAAAGATGTTGTGGGATCAGCCGGTTATAATGGGAAAAACTTTTTCTCAATTGGACTTAATTATATTCATCCATTGAAAAATTGGTTAGAAGTTGAGACAGCAGTAGAATATTCTGAGTTTACGATGGAAGTAAATCCTCCATTCTATCCTGGTATTAATAATGAATCTTACAATACAGAAGTCGCTCTTTTAGATATTCCTGTCACTTTGCGAGCTAATTTTTTGGAGTATTTCTATGCTAACAGTGGTGTTTTATTAGATATCGATGTTAGTAATTCCAATGCTATTGACGATCAATCTGGAATAGGTGGCACATTTGGCGTTGGTGCTAAATATGATTTGGGTTTTGGGGCTTCCATATTTATAAATCCTTATTTTAAAATGCACTCAATTATTCCCTTTTCACAAGAAGGGTCAATGCATCAACGATTAACAGAATCCGCCATTCGATTTGGATTTACCTACCAATTATAATTTTAGAAATGTAACTTACTTCAAACTGTTGAGAAAAGGCTTCGCAAAAATATTTGGAAGTACCCAACTCCGAAGAACTAAAAAACTCCTAAACCAACAATCACCAAACCAAATTTCTTATATCAGCTACATCACATTTATAATTTCCACTAAGATTATAAATCTTACCTCAAAAATATTGCAACAGTTTAACTCTTCATACATAGCACATAAAATACCCTGCTTCCGGCCTCCCCATATCGCAAAGTAAACCAAATGTTACATGCCAAATCCATGTTTACGGTATATAATCAAACACCTATAACAGCTTATGAAAAACATAGTTAGCCTTTTAATATGGATTTTAGTCTGCAGCCTTGCTGGAATCTTTGCTGCTCAATTTGAGCCGGGGGTATGGTACGAAGCTCTACAAAAACCTGTCTGGACCCCACCGAATTGGGTTTTTCCTGTTGTCTGGCCCATCCTTTATATCATGATGGGAACTTCTGCCTGGCTCATTTGGCGAATGGATTCTGTATCTCTGACCGACTATGAGTTTAAATGGTTTTTTATCCAGCTCATTTTGAACGCACTTTGGTCCTGGCTCTTTTTCGGTAAACAATATATTTCGACGGGATTAGCTGAGATTTTATTACTTTGGATCGCCATTGCTTTTACCATACTTTTATTTGGAAAGAAAAGGCGATCCGCCGGACTATTACTCATTCCGTATTTTCTATGGATAAGCTACGCCTCAGCGCTAAACTTTGCGATCTGGCAACTTAATTAAATTCAGCTATAAAAATTTTGAACCAAGAGTATGATTATATCATTGCGGGAGCCGGTGCAGCAGGCCTTTCCTTGGCCTACAAAATGCTCCACCCTTTTTTTGATGATAAGCGCATCCTTGTTGTAGATGAGTCGCTGAATCCTTCTCACAACAAAACATGGTGCTTTTGGGATAATAAAACGCCTCCCTTTGCTGATTTAATGTACCGCCAATGGAACAACGCAGAAGTTAGCATTTCAGGCAAACGGATCAAAAGCCCTCTCAACGAATATACCTATTATTGCCTGCGCAGCATAGACTTCCAAGAACAGATACTCCGCAGATTAAAGAAAGAGTCACGCTTTGATTTCCTTGAAAGTACTATAGAAGACCTTTCGGTTTCCTACGGAATCCCTATTTTACAGACCAAATCCAATTCATATCAAGCAGAATTTATCTTCCAAAGCTGCTTTAGCCCCTGGAATAGTAGTACCGACCAACCTGATTATCCATTGCTACAACACTTTTTAGGATGGGAAGTAAAAACCACAAAACCCGTCTTTGATGATGCTTTTTTTACATTGATGGATTTTGACGACACCTTCGACGAAGGTATCGCCTTTATCTACTTGCTACCCTGGTCCAAGACCTCTGCCCTTATTGAATACACTATTTTTTCCGATGAATTGCTATCAAGAGAAAAGTATGAAGAAAAAATTTCTATCTACCTCAACAATAGATACAATCTTAAACCCATTGATTATAAGATAACACGTACAGAATTTGGGGAAATCCCAATGAAAGATCGTCCTCATAAACCTTGGTATGATACCCGAATATTAAACATAGGCACCGTAGGTGGGGTCACCAAACCATCCACGGGATATACCTTTTCCCGAATTCAAAAGCAGACCGACCAAATCATTCGAGATTTACAAACAGACGAAAAACCCAACGCACATTCTCCATCAAAAACAAGATTTAAAGCTTATGATTTATGGCTTCTACAAATCATTCATGACCACCCATCAGAAGCATACCATGTGTTTAATCAACTATTTAAAAACAATTCGATGGATGCCATTTTCAGCTTTTTAGCTGAAGAATCTGCTATTACAGATGATTTTAAGATCATGAGTAGCGTTCCATACACTCCTTTTTTTAGAGCCATCTGGCAAACAAAAGAACGCCTCTTGGAAATTTAGGTATCATCTTCAGGAGAGTCAGCGACCTCATACGCCATGCGGTTCCCAAGCAAATACCCGTATGGTTTAAGTCCATCAACCTGGTCAAATACACATTTTAGAATCCCTAAAAATGGTACGAATAAAATCATTCCCGCAATTCCCCATAATTGTCCCCCAATTACCAACGCAACTAAGGCCATAAAGGGGTTAATACTCACTTTTGAACCAATAATGTTGGGAGTGATAAAATTCCCTTCCAAAAATTGCACTACCGCAAATACGGCTATTACGCCAACTGGATTTAGTAACGAATCAGTAAACAGGAGAGCAAAAATAATAGCCGGCAAACTTCCTATAATAATCCCAATGTAAGGAATAACAGCCAATATAGCCGCAAAAGTTGCAAAAAACAGCACATGCTCAATACCAACAATCCATAATCCAATTGCATTTAACATGGCCAGTATAGAAATAACCGTTATCATCCCTACAATATAATTTTGAGTCACACTTTGAATGCTATCCATCACAGAATCAATAGCATCATTTTGTCCTTCAACAGAGCGATGCAGAAAAGTGCGATACATTTTTTTGTAGTACATCATAAAAAAGACAAAGAACGGTAAAAGCCCTACGGTAGTGAATACGCTTGTCGTAGTTCCCAAGATACTGCTTATATATTCCCCACTTTTATTGATGCCTGTTTCTAAACCACGCTCCAAGAATTGAACTTGTCGCTCGGGAGCAAGATTAAACGTTGTCTCAAAAAACTGGATAACATCATTGCTCAAAGATTGAAGTTTAGTATTTGCTTCCGGCAAACGATCAGCAAATTGTACCAGCTGAATGGAAAGCAGTGACAAAATTCCACCTAATACAATGGTCATAAGTACCATACTGGTGATAATAGCTACCACACGATTAACCTTATACTTTTGCAACCAAGCGCTAATGGGTTCCAGTAACATAGCAATGAGTGCAGCAAAAGCGAGCGGCATTAAAATAAATTTACCATACAAAAATACTACAACTATTAAGACCAGCCCAATCAATATAGCCGTTCCTTTTAGCCAGATAGGATATGTATCACTCATAAATGAACTCGTTATTTATCGGATAATTGATCGGTAATATCTTTAAGCGGTGGATCATAATCTTCTTGAAAGATTTCAAAAGGAACGCGGTTCCCAACCTCTTCCTTAACATTACTATCCTCGATTACCTCCTGATAGGTTTCATAACAATCAAGGGCCGCTAAAAACTTATTGTAATCTTCTTCATTTGCTTCCACCCAGCAATCGATATCTTCCTGTTTGGATGATGTGAGGTTAAACTTTCCCTCTCCCTGCTTATCGCTAAAATGGGTAAAAAAGGCTAATCTTTTGGGATAATCGTACCCTTCTCTTTTCATATCACAATACACGCTCTTTACCACGGCATGACTTACCAAATGATCTTCAAAACCACTAATTCCATGTACTGCGTAGGTCACGAGCACATCCGGTTGAATTTTTTCTACTTGGCTTCGAATTACTTCCTGGATATCAGCAGGATCCATCTCCTTTAACCCACTATCTGGCAGGTCAAAAACAGTCATACCGTTTAAATCCAACACTTTTTCAACGCACTGCATCTCCTTATAACGGATTTCTCCCATCTCTTTTTTGCTGATGCCCAGCCGAAATCGCTGTTTCGTTGCCTCACCCCTGGTAAGGGTAAACAAGTATACCTCATGCCCTTTTCTTCGCTGTGTAGCAATGGCCGGTGCAGGACCAAATGATTCATCATCGGGATGGGGAAATACATACAATATCTTCATAGCAAAATCATTTAGAGATTCAAATCACTTGCATGATGTTAATCATAATTTTGCTATCACAAAACCTGAATCTCTCCTTACAGTTTAAGAGAACCAAACCGAGAATTGCTTAACCTGCTGCAGACTCAATCATAATCTCCTCTTCATCCAGAGCGGGGTTTTCAACGGGTTCATCACTTTCAATCTTACCATCACGCAAGCGAATAATTCGGCGGGCATGCTGAGCAATTTCAGGCTCGTGCGTAACCACAATAATGGTATTGCCCATCCGGTAAAGCTCTTCAAAAAGCATCATAATCTCATCACCGGTCTGTGTATCGAGATTCCCCGTTGGCTCATCAGCCAATAGAATAGAGGGATTGTTGACCAGAGCCCGGGCAATAGCAACACGCTGACGTTGTCCACCGGAAAGTTCATTAGGTTTGTGATCTATGCGATCCCCTAACCCGACGCGTTCCAACGTTTTTGCTGCACGCTCGTGTCGTTCAGCTGTTTTTACCCCAGAATAGATTAAAGGCAATTCTACATTTGACAGACAATCGGTGCGTGGTAGCAGATTAAACGTTTGAAAAACAAAACCAATTTCTCGGTTCCGTACTTCGGCTAAATCGGAATCATCAAATTTACTTACATCTTCCCCATTTAAAATATAGGTTCCCGAGGTAGGAGTATCCAAACATCCGATTAGATTCATCAATGTCGATTTCCCAGATCCGGACGGACCCATAATCGCGATATATTCATTCTCCTGCACCTCAAATGAAACACCGTCGAGGGCTCGCACTTCTTGCGAACCCATCGTATAAATCTTTGTTAAATCCTGAACCTGAATTACAGATTTTTTCATACTACTACAGATTAGTTTGAAGCCATCTGTCCAAACCGATTATTATTTACATTCACCTCATCGCCATCTGACAATCCCTGTGATAACATACGATAACTACCCGTAACTACTTCTTCACCTGCTTCAATACCTGATAATATTTGTATATGTGTATTATCACTAATGCCCGTTTTTACTTCCTTACGCACGGCTTTACCATCTTCCACAACAAATACAACCTTTCGCATATCTTCTTCCGGTACTACTAAATCTTGATCAACGTCCGTGGTATCACTTTGGGTAGTATCCGCAGGTGTTTCCCCGGCAAAATCACGAACTGTAACAGCTTGTATGGGTACTGAAATCACATTTCGTGCCGTTTCAGTTTGTACATCCACCGCAGCCGACATACCTGGTTTAAACGAAGGCACAAACTCATCTTCGGTCATCTCGGATGATTCTTCCCGAACCATTTCTCCGTCCCCCACCATATCAAGATTATGTGGAGTAGCCACCCTGATTTTCACTTCGTAATTTGTAACCTGTTCGTTAGTTCCTTCTCCAGAAATTTCAGCAGAGTTGGCAATTTCTGTTACTACGCCCTTAAAAACACGTTCGGGATAGGCATCAACTTCAATATTCGAGGTATCTCCTACCGACACATTTACAATATCATTTTCATTAACCTCAACCTGTACTTCCATCTGGTCCATTTTTGCAATTCGCAACAGCTCCGTTCCGATGGATTGCGTATTACCAAGAACACGTTCCCCTACTTCAACTGCTAACTTGCTAATGGTACCATCACGCGGAGAGCGAATGATCGTCTTCTGAAGTTCTTCTTTGGCCTGTTCCAGTTGGGCCTCACTACTTTGTACCTGGTATTTGGCCGCGTTGAAATTAGCCTTTTGTGCTTCATAATTAGTCTCAGACTGAACAAATTCTGTTTTTGAAATAGCTTCCCTTTCGTACAGCTTTTTATTCTGCTCATACACCGATTCTGCTTCTAACAAGGAAGCACGGGCCTGTTCAAGTCGTGCTTTTTGGGTCAATAACATCGCATTGGTTTCATCAATTCGAGCTTGATAGATGTCCGGTTTTATACGAACCAAAAGCTCTCCCTCTTTAACATAATCTCCTTCTTTAACCGGGAGCTCTATAATTTCTCCTGATACCTCCGGCCGCATTGTGATCTCTACCTCGGGCTGTAATTTGCCCGATGCTGAAACAATTTCGGTTATCGTTTTTAGCTTTACTTCCGTCGTTTCAACATCTTTGGCAGCCGTTCCGCCGCCCATCCATCCCATTGACTTGCCAACAACAGCACCGAGTCCAATTAGAATAACAAGACCGGCAACCACATACAGTAATTTTTTTGTACTTGATTTACTTTTACTCATAGAAGAATATTACCCTTAATTTAACGTCATTTCTTGATCCATTTTACCGATGTAATAGTCCAATAGTTTCTCCTGGAAAATGAGATTATATAATGCACTTGCCAGATTCGATTGCGCCTCAGTATACCGGGCACTGGCATCACTAAGTTCAATAAGAGTGCTTGAACCAACTTCGTAACGCTGTTTTTGAGTTTCATAACTACGTTCAGCTGCCCGTAATGCTTTTTGTGATGATTCTAATCGTTTGACATATGAACGGTAATCATTATAAGCTTGACGCACCTCTTCACGAACTGCATACTCTTGATCCCGAAGGTCAAGTTGTGCATTCTTAAAATTAACTTGCGCTTGCTGAACACTTAACCGTTGGTTCCAGTTGTTGAAAATGGGAATGCTTATTGAAAAACCAGCAAAACGAGAAATCCGCTGGTCAAAAAATTGGTCACCAAAATCTATCGGACCAATTTGATTTGTCTCCGGATCAACAGCACGATACAAGTCTTGATACGAAGTAGAAATACCCGCACTTGCCGTAACTGAGGGATACAGATCATATTTTGTTTGTCTTAAATCATTCCGCAATGTCTCAATTAACAGTTCCTGGGATCGCAAATCTTTCCTGTTATTAAGAGCACGTTCAGTAAGACTTTGTAGATCTAACTCAGTTGTTGAAACATCTTCAACATCAACCTCTGGAGTGGCAAACTCATAGGTTTCAAGAGGCTCAAGCTGTAAAGTTCTAATTAACTGAGTTCGACTGATCTCTAATGCATTTTCTCTATTAATCAGTTCAAGCTCATTACTTGCTACCTGCGACTCTTGATCATACAGATCAACAGAGGGTCGAGAGCCAACTTCAACCTGAGCCTCCACTTGCTCAAGCTGTTGACGAGAAGCCTCCAAATTTTCTTTAGCAATTTCTACTAACTGTTTGTCCAGCAAAACTTGCAAATAACTACTTGCAGCATTAAAAATAACACGTTCGCGGGTACGTTCTAATGAGTTTTTTTGACGATCTACATCTTTCCGACTGTTTTGGAGCGTAAGAATGTTTCTAAACCCTTGAAATATTGGGATACTGGTATTTATAGAACCGCTTATAGAATTACTGGTAACCTCTTCGAAACTAACTTCACTTTCAATAAACTGTTGACCTACTGTTTGGCGGCCACTTAGTGAAGCATTCAGCGAAGGTAAAAAGTTCGCTTTTGCACTAAACTCTTGCTCTTTGGCAAGATCTAAATCATTCGAAGCCTGTTGTAATTCAATGCTATTTTCCAGTGCAATATCTATTGCTTCTTGCAACGAGATTTTTTGCACTTCCTGGGCGTGAGCTGTAAAACTCAACAACACGAATACTACAATTAAACTTATGCCTTTACGCATGTCTTACTTGTTTTGTGATTTATAATTGGGATGGTTACACGAACTATGATACGAATTGTTACAAGGCAATTAGATAATTTTACGTAAAAAATTTAAAAATCTATCTAACTTGCCGAATCCTCATCATGATCTGAAGGAAGGTGTTCATCAACTTTTTGCTCCAACGTGCGCTCAACATAATCGGTGGCAAAGTTAATAGCTTTACGAGTAGCAAGTCTTTTCAACTCTGATAAAAGTGCTCCTGAAAAATCGTTCCCCGTGCCAGAATCAGATGATGTGGATGAATTTTTGTTTTTATGACCGAGAAGAAAACCTAACAAAGCAGAACCTCCTACGATGGGCAGGGGATATTTCCGAATTATATTTTTGGGGTCCAAGTTGGAACTCACATCCTCTTTTACCCTGTCAATTGAATCATCCAGCTCACCCTGAATTTTATTCAATTCCTTTTCCAGCTCCTGCTTCTTTTTCTCTAACTCATCTACTTTCTTTGCTGCCATAATAATGTCTTAATCTTCTTTAGATTGTGAACGAACATCTTTTTCAATTTGAAGCGGCTCTTTAGAACTTTCCCCATTTTGTTCAATTGATTTTAATACTTCATCCTCAAAACGCTGTTGGATCTGCTCAAAAACACTGTTCGGCTTTAGGTATAAAAACATAAGTCCCACCAGCAATAAAGGAAGTGAAACCAGTACATACCCCAAACTACGACTACTTAATACATCTCCAAGGTAAATAGCCAACGCAAATAGTAAAAAACAGACGCCACCCAATAATAAAAAGACGCCAATACCACGCTGCACGGAAGCAGCCATTAATCCCGAAACTAATTCTCCAAGATTGAGCATCGTCAGCTCAATGCGTTTTTCAAGATATAATTTTAAATCAGCGGTAATGGTTCTAAGACGATTACCTAACTGATCGGATTTTTTTTCACTGCTCATATTAATCTTCGGAACTCAAAAGTTTGCCTACGATATATCCAATTAATAATCCGCCGGCTACACTCTTAACCGGGTGTTTTCGAACTAAGTTTTCTGCTCGTAACTTTAACTCCTCAATACGCTTGGCCAGCTCTTCATCCTCAACGATTTTACGTCCACGATCAAGTGCACTGTCAAGCTCTTCATTTAAATTCTCTAAAATTTCTTCGTCCATAGCTTCATAATCTTGTTAAGTTCATATGCGACATCCGCTTAATTATAAGGAAATATGTAGACATTAAATATCATCGATTTCTATTTTTGGCTTCAATCCACCGGCCCATATACTTGGAACTGGCCGCGGTATGATGCATCAACATTTGCCCGGTAAAGTTCTGCCGACGATGTTGATCAAGATTCCTTTGAATGTGTGTTATCTGATCAATCAAAGCCCTTTTAAAGTCGACTTGTGCAAAACGCTTATTGATTATAAGAGCTCCCTGTTCCTGAGAAGCTTTCCAAACCTCTTCATCGTTATATAAACGAACAGCAGCATCAGCAAATTTTTCGGGCTCATCAGCAATAACGCCCCCCCACGAAAGATTTCCCTGAATACCTTCTGCTCCAATAGTTGTGGTAATACTCGGGGTGCCGCATTGCATTGCTTCGATCAATTTCCCTTTAAGTCCGGCTCCAAATCGAAGCGGAGCTAACATCACTTTTGCTTCTGATATAACATCCGCAGCATTCGGTGCCCTTCCCTCAATAATAAATCCAGAATCCGGATCATGCATCTGTTCGGCTTCTTGGGATACATACGCTCCATAAATATGCAGCTGAGCATCAGGCAGTTGTTTTCGTATCAAAGGCCACATCTGTTTCTTTAAATATCGAACAGCATCCATATTTGGGGCATGACGAAAATTACCAATCGTCATAAAGTCTTTTCGTTGACCATAATCACGCCAATTTGATGCTGTTGAGGGGGTTATAGCCTCCAGAACAAACGGCAGATACTGTAACAAATCTGATTGCACACCAAATGTATTTTCGAGCAGATCCTGTTCCGTATCCGAAATAATAAGCGATAAATCGGAGCGGTAGATACTGGCAATCTCACGTTTGGCATCTTTTGATGATCGTAAATCGGCCTCGGTACACGAGCGGCTCTCATTTACTGCTTTTTTACGTGCTCTCCTCAAAAAGTGTAAGTCTTCGGTATCCAGCACCCGCACGGCATTGGGGCACTGCTCAGCAACCCGCCATCCAAATTGTTCTTCGACCACGAATCGATCAAAAAGAACAATCGATGGACGTAAGTCTGCCACAAAAGTATCAAATGTTGAACTATTGATCTCTATTGATCTGGTATTAACCCCTAACGATTCCAAATTGACCATGTGCTCAGTTTTAGCAGCTGAGCTGGCAAACGTTACTTGCCAACCTTGGGCTTGAAAAAGTTCTATAAGTTGTACCATCCGTTTACCCGCAGCTGAAGAGCTGGGTTCGGGCCAAACAAAGCCTATAATAAGTACGTGCTGCTTTATTGTTGGTGCCATTATACAAATACGTTATTCGTAACGTAGACTTTCAATAGGATCTAACTGTGCAGCTTTGTAAGCGGGGTAAACTCCAAAAAGAAGAGCAATAACAAACATCCCAAAAAAGCCAGACAGCACAGCCCAAATGGGAATAACCGGTTCTGTTTCAATCCATAAAGCCATACCATTACCTGCTAATACACCAAGGGCTATGCCAATAAGTCCGCCCAGCTGACAAATGAAAATTGTCTCAGTCAAAAATTGGGAAACAATCGCTTTTTTTGTAGCGCCTACGGCTTTCCGGAGTCCAATTTCGCGGGTGCGTTCCGATACTGATACGAGCATAATATTCATTACCCCAATACCGGCACCAAACAACGTGATGCCGCCAATCACAAATCCCACGGCATACAAAATAAAGGTGAACTGATCGAAAGTGCCGCCCAGTGAATCATTGGTTTCGATTTCAAAATCATTTTC
The DNA here is from genome assembly GCF_038594945.1 of Fodinibius sp. Rm-B-1B1-1. Taxonomy (NCBI): domain Bacteria; kingdom Pseudomonadati; phylum Balneolota; class Balneolia; order Balneolales; family Balneolaceae; genus Fodinibius; species Fodinibius alkaliphilus. The sequence continues at coordinate 531,190 of NZ_JBCFYD010000002.1, read as the reverse complement.
AGCACCGGGTGCTACTTTGCGGATCACCCGCAGTACTCCAGTAATTTCATCCATCGCCATATCAATAAATTCCATGGCCGGTGCCTTCACCTGGATATCGATATTACGATCTCCGCCATAAACCATAAGTCCCGCCGTATAGGGAATAAGTACGAACTCATCTTGAGATTGGCCAAACACACTTCCCTTTTGATCCAATACACCAATCACTCGGTATTGATGTCCCGCGACTCGAATACTTTTACCCAGTGGATTTTCATTTAAAAAGAGCTCTTGCTGTACATCATAACCGATAATAGCATATAGACGTCCATACTGTATATCTTCTGAACTAAAATTACGCCCTTCACTCAATTCATAGGCATTATTATCAAGATAATACTGGTTGCTGCCTATAACCCGAACTGTTGGATCTGTTTCCTCATTCCCATAAATAACTTTGGTATAGTCAAAGGTTTCATCGGGACTTACATCCTCGGCCATCCGAAGCATATCCTGCAATCGTTCAGCGGTCTCAAAAGTAATATCCTGCCGATTTCTCACATTATCGGCTCTACCCCCCATCTGCATCGACGGTGTCTTAGAAACATTAATAACATCGCCTCCCATCATACTCATCGTATTCTGGAAAAAGTTATCCAGCACAGCAACTGCAGTAGTAGAAACAATCACTGAGAACACCCCCACTACCAATGCCAATAACGTCAACGATGAACGCAATTTGTTAGCCCAAAGGGAATCGAATGCCTGTTTGAAAATTTCTTTAAGGTTCATCTTATTCGTATCTCAATGATTCGATAGGATCTGATTTAGCTGCTCGATAAGCCGGAACGAATCCAAAAAACACGCCCACTACAGAACAGAGTATGATGGCTGCAAGAACAACACTCAAGTCAATACTGGCTACAAATATTTGGTTCAGCAACATGCTTAACGGATAGGAAAGTAATAGACCAATTAATCCTCCCAGCAAACACATGATTACCGCCTCTATTAAAAATTGGTAAAGAATCTCCCACGCTTTCGCCCCAACGGCTTTTCGAATACCAATCTCTTTTGTTCGCTCTCTGACGGATACAAACATGATATTCATCACACCGATACCACCAATAATTAGCGAAAGAGCCGTTAATGCCCCACCCACCAAATATAATCCGGTTTTGAATGACGAAAGCTGAGCCTCAAACGCCTGGGGTTTATTGAGCTCAAAATCATTTTTTTCAGCAGCATCTAATCCACGAATACGCCGCATAATTCCTTCAAGTTCGTATTCTCCTTCCTCCAGTATTTTCTCATTTGGGTATTTCACAGCGATCTGGATATTGCCTCGCGTGCTAAAAATCTGTCCATACGCTTTTATGGGCGTCATAGCTCGACGATCCATATCCGCAAGACCCAAAAATTTTCCCTGTTTTTCCAACACACCAATCACTCGAAATCGCTGCCCACCAATACGAATCTCTTTATCTAATGGATTACTCCGATCAAATAGATTTTCGGCCAATGAGGCCCCAAGTACCGTTACTTTTGCTCCACGTTGAATTTCTTCTGGCGTAAAAGCACGACCGATTTCTATATCAAGTCCAGCCGTTTCAAAATATTGGTCCGTTACCCCAGCCATAAAAACGCCATCGGCACTTACATCGTTATACCTGATTGAGGTACCCCGTGCCGCCACTGCTGATACTGCCGATGACAGTTGACTGTATTCCCGAATATCATCAACATATTCTAATTTGATATCACGACGACTGCGATACTCCCACCACTTATAGTTTGGTCCGCGATTCCAGGGTTGTTTCTCAACATACACAACGTTCTGTCCCATCATGGCCATGCTTTTATCAAATTCGGCATCCATACCATTGCTAACCGCATTCATCAGCGTAACCATTACAATACCGATGATAATACATAGCGTTGTAAGAAAGGATCGGGTTTTATTAATACCGAGTGCACTGAGAGAAATTTTGAGTCCCTCCCAACTGCTGTTCAAAAATCGACTAATTTTAGACATGCCCTATCTTCAGGTTTAAATTGTAACGACGACCTATACGGATTAATAGAAAAATCGTTACATCTTTTTTTAAAAAATTCGAAGTTTAGCGATCCTGCAAAATTCGGCTATATTATACGGTAAATTTTATAGAAAATGCATGTCATGAAACTGGATCTTTTAGCTCTATCTGCTCATCCTGATGATACTGAACTCTGTTGCGGCGGAACCCTTGCTGCTTTGGTAAATCAAGGAAAAAAAGTGGGCGTAGTTGATTTTACCCGTGGAGAGATGGGAAGTCGCGGCACGCCCGAACAGCGACTTAAAGAAGCCCAGCATGCTTCTGAAATTATTGGACTTGAAGTCCGCAAAAATTTAGGGTTACCGGATACACAACTCGAAAGTACGCGTGAATATCAGAAGAAAATCATCCAGCAAATTCGAAAATATCGCCCTCATATTTGTTTTGTTGGTGCGCCTTCTGATCGGCATCCCGATCATGGAAATGGTACCCGGCTGGCTTTAGATGCTATTTTCTTTAGCGGATTAACAAAGATTGAAACTTTTGACGAACAGGGGGATCCACAAGAGCGATGGCGACCTTCTCACGTGTTGCATTTTATGCAAGACCGTCCCTTCGATCCGGATATCGTTTTTGATATTTCTGATACGTTTGAAACAAAGAAAGAGGCAATCTTGGCTTTCGAAACGCAATTTAACGTAGAAAACCCGGGGGACGAACCAGAGACTTACATTTCTAATACCAACTTTTTTGATGGCATTGAAGCAAGAGCTCGTCACTATGGTCACCTGATTGGCGCCACCTACGGCGAACCGTTTATATATCAGAATGGACCGATGCCGATGGCTTCATTTGATTCATTATTTGAGACGGAGCCGCAGAGGTAAAAGCGAGAAGTACATTATCTTTCATCTCATTTTTTACTTCTTGCTTTTATCTCATCCTCATCAAAATAGTTTGCAATCTCATCCAGTAAAAAGGTATGCACTGCAGAATTTCCGGCTACAATTCGCTTACCGAATAACCAATCGTCCCCGCCAGACCAATCGGTAACCTTTCCACCAGCTTCTTGCACAATAAGCGCAGCGGCTCCTACATCCCATGGATTAAGAGAATACTCGTAGAACCCTTCGAAACGCCCACAAGCTACAGAGCACAAATCATACGACGCAGCACCAGGACGACGAACACCCTGTACCGTTGTCATTAACATACGAAAGTATGCCATATAGTGGTCTATCAGACTCAAATCATTATAAGGAAAGCCCGTACCAACCAGCGCATTTGAAGGATTATCTTGGTTTGATACTGTTATTGGATTGCCATTTAAAAAAGCACCTTTCCCCTCAATGGCTGTAAAATATTCATCGCGTGAAACCTCTAACACCAGTCCCATCTTGGGAATCCCATCTTCCCATAAACCAATGGAAACACAATATACCGGAAAACCATGTGCAAAATTAGTCGTCCCATCGATGGGGTCAATTAACCACGTTCGACCATCAGGCAACTCCAGTGTATCTGATGACTCTTCAGCCAAAATATGATCTTCGGGGAAGTTTTCTTCGATTACTGAAAGAATTGTTTTTTCCGCTTTGACATCTGCCTCCGTAACCAGATCATTCTTTCCTTTAAAATCGACTGAAAACGAATTTTTATTTCGGAAATCCTTAATAATTTGTGCAGCTTTTCGTGCTGCCTTCTTTGCAACATTCAGTTCTATCGTAAAATCTGACATTCGAAATATAGATTAGACTAACATTAAAGAAATGGTATAGCTCTTATTCTTCGGACTCCCGTTCATGCTTCATCTTATACTCAAACACCTTATCGGATACCTTTTTGGCAGCATCAGAATCAGGTTCGGGGAATAACTCATCAATAGGTGACTCCTGCAATAGTGTTCGCTGGCGACCTGCTTCTTTCATTGCTTTCATCACTTTTCGCCGCTCCTCTTCATCATCAGAAGCATTATATCGCTTGTATAAATCTTCTTGCAACCGCTCTAAATAGTGAATCTTTAAAGCCTTAAGTGCTCCTTTTGCTGTACGATAGGGATTTTTATCCCGCTTATACTGTACGCCTATTTTCTCGTGATGCCGTTCGCTCACTGTATGTTCTTCGAGCACCACTTCCCCGACGAGTTCAGGATAAGGATGTTCACGCTCGGCATAAGCCTCAACTGACACCTTTTTCTCAGCTTTATACCGTTCGATAATATCCTCGTAAAACGCCCGGAGTTGCGGATCTTCAAACTGTTTCTCATTACATTGCGAGCCGATGTAGTCAATCATATCGCGGTCATACATCAGCATTAAGCGAATCAGCTCTTTTTCATAATTGGGTCGTTTCTTAGGGGGTAAAGGTTCGCTTTGCCTTTGAGAGGTATTTCCCTGCTCTTCAAACCCAACCGAGTGGGGCGTCGTTGCCTGGGGGCGTTGATCCATATCCACATCCTGCTGACGGTTTTCGCGCCGTTCTCGAGCTTCACGCTCTCGACGTCGTTTTTCACGCTGTTTAGCTTTCTGGCGCTCCTCTTTTACTCTTTTTCGGATTTTCCCCAACTCTTCAAACAGCGCCCGATCCCCGATTTTAGCCTTGCTGTTCAAATGCTGCACATATGTTTCTCGGGATACCTGATCCGGCATATGGGCAATGCTTTCCAAAATCTCAGAGATAACTTTCTTCTTTTCAGCAGGCTCTTCCCAGCGTCCTTCCTCTTTGGCTTTGATAATTTGGTAACTCAAAAAATCTTCCGACTCTTCGTCCTTCATCTCCAGAAATGAATCCTTCCCAAACTGTCGAACAAACGAATCCGGATCTTCTCCTTCAGGCAACTCCAACAGCTTTACATCCATCCCTTCTCGCAGCGCAATATTGATACCCCGCTTCATTGCCCGTTCGCCGGCGGAATCCGAATCATAAATCATAGTAATAGTATCACCATAGCGGTGCAGCAACTTCATTTGGTCAGGCGTCAATGAAGTACCACTGGAGGCGGCCACATTATTAATCCCGTATTGCTGCAGAGAAATCACATCGGTATATCCCTCGACAAGAATAACCTCATCGTTCTTGCGGATATCATTTTTAGCAAAGTTTATTCCATACAATACTTTGCTCTTATTATAAACCTTGGTCTGTGGCGAATTTATATATTTGGCCGTTTTCTTATTATCGCTCAGCACACGTCCGGCATATGCAATAACCTTACCTGAGGGATTAAAAATCGGGAACATCAACCGTCCCCGAAATGCATCATAAAAACCATCACCATGATTACTGGGTTTGACAAGGCCGGCCTCGAGCAAATACTCTTCATTAAGACCGGAATCAATTGCTGTGCGATAGAGTTTTTCCCCATCCGATGGCGCATAACCCAACCCATATTTTTTTATGATCGAGCGGTCGTACCCCCTACTTTGCAGATAATCCCGGGCTTTCTGGGCTTCCTTCGTTTCCATTAAATGACGAAAAAAGAATACCCCAGCATATTTGAGAGCGTGATAAATACCTTCACGGAGGTTGTGTTCTTCATCAAATTCCTCAGCATCTTCTTCGGGTAGCGATACGCCATACCGGTCGGCCAAAGAACGCAACGCCTCCACAAAACCGACCCCCTCCATTTCCATCATAAAATTAAACACATCCCCAGACTCTCCACAGCCAAAACACTTGTAGATTCCCAAGTCTGGCGTAACATGAAAAGAAGGAGTTTTTTCATCATGAAACGGACAAAGTCCTTTCCAACTCCGGCCCGATCGCTTCAGTTTTACATAGTCCTCTACCACCTCGACGATATCCGCCGCACCTCGAACTTCTTCTTTTTTTTCATCGGGAATCATGGTTGCCATAGCACCGAAATAATAACAGAAATGACGATGATAATCATCCCTTTTTAATGATGAATTTAGAATTGATAAGCAGGAATTATCCAATATTATAATATCTTATTTCCTGATTCATAATTATCAACTGTGATCTTTGCCAAATCACGATGATGTGGGTATATTCCGACCGACTTAAAGAAACTATTTAACCTAATTTCAAAGTTCATGAGCGTACTTGTAGGTAACGACACTCGATTAGTTGTACAAGGAATTACCGGTAGTGAAGGAAGCTTTCACACCGAACAAATGATTGAATACGGCACCAATGTTGTAGCCGGTGTAACACCTGGAAAAGGTGGACAAAAACATCTTGATTTACCCGTTTACAATACGGTAGCTGATGCTGTTCAAGAAGAAAATGCCAATACGTCGGTTATTTTTGTGCCTCCAGCTTTTGCCGGAGATGCTATTTCGGAAGCTGCGTTTTCCGGCATTAAAACCATTATCTGTATCACCGAAGGCATACCGGTTAAAGATATGGTTACGGCTAAACAAATTGTTAACAGCCACGGAGCTACGCTCATTGGTCCAAATTGCCCCGGTGTTATTACACCTGGCGAAGCCAAAATAGGAATTATGCCCGGCAGCATTTTCACCGCTGGCAAGGTAGGACTCATCTCCCGTTCCGGAACACTAACTTACGAAGCTGTTGACCAGCTTACGAAAGCCGGCCTCGGACAAAGCACGGCTATTGGAATTGGCGGCGACCCTGTGATTGGAACGACACACACCGACGCGGTAAAACTTTTTGAAAAAGATGACGACACCGAAGCAATTGTACTGATTGGTGAGATCGGCGGAACCGCTGAGGAAGAAGCAGCAGCCTATATCCAAGAAAATATCGACAAACCGGTTGTCGCATTTATTGCAGGTAGCACAGCTCCTCCCGGCCGTCGTATGGGACATGCCGGCGCTATTATTTCCGGTGGCGAAGGCGGTGCCGACGCCAAGAAAAAGGCCCTCCGTGATGCGGGTGTTACCGTTGTTGATAGTCCCGCTGAAATTGGGAGCACGCTTAAAGAATTGTTAAAAACAGCCTAAATCGATCGATAAAGAAATATAGGAAGAACCATTGCAAATCCTATCATGTCATGCTGAACTTGCTTCAGCATCTATTGCAATAGACCCTAAAATAAATTCAGGGTGACACAGGTTTTTCAAGAATCTCTAAAGCCTTCTTTCCACTTGGAGAGAAGGCTTTTTTATTATCTATTTTCAGCTTATCATCAGATTGACTTAAAAAATATACGTTGTTATATGGGTTACCTTATTTTTGGTTTTGCTGTCGGTACTCTCGTGAGTGGATTAATTGAAAAATTTAATAAAAACGAAGCTACAAACTGGATCAATCCACGTTATCTTTTTTTACTCAGTGGTTTATTGTTCGTGGTTTTTATCTATCTCGAATGGCATCAAATCCAACAGGTATTTCAAAACCTATTTTTTTGATGCCCCTTTCCCCTTTAAGAGCCGACCACTCGTTACTTTATTAAACTCTCCATCCCCGCGAACATGAGTCCCGTTCACCATAATCCAGTTAAAACCTTCGGCTAATTTATGGGGATGTTCAAACGTTGCCCGATCCTCAATTTCCTCCCGATCAAAAATTAACAGGTCAGCTTTTTGCCCTTCCCGGATAAACCCTCGGTCGTTCAATCCAAGCGTTTTTGCTGGCAGACCACTCATTTTATAGATAGCTTCTTCAAGACTCAGCAACTCTTTTTCGTTCACATAGTACCGAATAATTTTAGCAAAACTCCCATACCCCCGCGGATGGCGCATCGTAGGACTCCCATCCGAGCTTACCATCACTTTTCCTCCCATCAAAAGCCGATCCTGCAACGCCTGATCCATTACAAAATGAGCCGCTGAAGCCGCCTCGGGACCCATTTTTATAAGCAGATCTACAGGAGATACCTTTTCCCGTTCAGCGGCCTCCTTTAGGCTTAATCCGGTATAATCACCCGATCCAAAAAGAATTGCATCAGCACCATTACGTTGTTCTACCTTATCCTTCAAAAACCGCCGAAGCACTTCAGGACGTTCCTGCAAAGCGTTTTTCCACTCATCCTCCGTCTTAGCCCAATCCGGAAACACAATACCAATTCCCGTAAAGCTGGCTGAATACGGATAAATATCTGCCGTCATCGTAATCCCTTGTTCCCGAAAACGATCGATATAATTAAGGATTTCTTCGGCACGTTTTTCTCCTTCGCCATATACCACTTTTAGATGAGAAACATGTACATTCGAAAACTCCCCCTGTTGAGCCAATTCGTCCAGCGAAGCTTCCATATCCGAATCATCTTCACTACGCATATGACTCATGACAATTCCATCGTTTTCGCCCACGATCGCAGCCATCCGCTTTAATTCTTCTTCAGCAGCATACATACCCGGCACGTATTCCAATCCCGTACTCATTCCAAATGCTCCATCCTGCAAATCAGCTTTCAACAATCTATGCATTCGCTTTAACTCTTGGCGGGTAGGATTTTGTTTACCAACGTTCACCTTGGCACGAATGCTTCCGTGTCCCGATAACATTGCAATATTTACGGTTGGATTTGCTTCTTCAACTTTTGCCAGCCAATCATCCAGCTCCCCAACAGCCGGTGACGAACCATCCTGCCCCAATACAATAGTAGTAATACCCATCGCCAAAAAGTTATGAAAGCCTGGGGTTTCCAGCGGATTGCCGTGAGCATGCGGATCAATAAACCCAGGTGTGACTACCTTGCCACTGGCATCAACGTTCTTTTGGGCCCGTACAGTATCAGGATCAAGAGGCCCAACAAATGCTATTGAATCACCTCGAACTAATATATCAGCCTGATAAGGCTTCCCTCCGGTCCCATCAATAATTGTACCTCCAGCGATATGCCAATCCCATTGTTGCTGAGCCTGTACTTCAGAAATGTAACATGATCCAAAAACAATAAACGCTGATAACAGTAAAATGAATCGTTTCAATACAATAGACTTTAATTACAAATGGTGTTAGTAAAGGAATACATTACAAAGAGTTTTGTAAAGAAAATAACCGTCCCGAATATCCGCACTAAATAACATTCAACTACCGTTATTACCGAGTAAAAAGTCTAACGTGTTTTTACAAAAACAATTTTGCACCATCTTGGGTTTACAGTTATTTTAAAAAATAGTGGTTCGAAAAAAGCTACATATCGCACTGGGAATTTTTGTTGCATCACTTGTTGGTGTAACCCTTACTTTTTCTACCCTCCACTCCCACCACAACTTAGAATTACATAACTCATCAGAGTTTGCGAATACCGGACACTGTATTACCGCTGATACTACGCTTTGCCCGATATGTGCTCACCTCATCCAGAATGATGATTTTTTGAATGACTATTCGGGCCCATCATTTACTGTTGTAAATACGATTACGTTCGATCCAGCTAATATCTGGACTCCTCTTTTCTATCTCCCTAATAAGGGACGCTCACCTCCTATTCTTGGCTAACTTTGGATTTTTTCTACCTATTACTGCCTGACAATGGCATGTAATATTTGCCCCTATACACAATTTTCACATTAAAGAGCCAAGAACCATGAATATTTCTACACATTTTCCGAACAAATTAATTGTCCTTACTTTTGCGACAGCACTTCTTTTAGCAGGATGCAACAATCCAGCCAGTAACGATGATCATGAAGAACATTCTGATCCCCATAGCATAGAATTTGTGATGAACGGAGATACGATCGTTACCTATGCGGATGGAGAGGTCAGTGGACATTTCCATCTTGAGGCAGGACAAGAAACTTCGTTGATAACCGCTGAATTCTTCGACGAAGATGGCAATGAAATCCATGGTGAAGATCTCGGAGACGAATATTCTTTAGGCTGGGAGATTGCCAATACCGATCATGCAGATATCGAACAGCATGATGAAGATGGCAAATGGAGTTTCCACATCGTAGGTAAATCGGCCGGAGAAACAACCGTAATTTTCAAGCTCATGCATGGTGCTGATCACTCAGACTTCAGTACTAACTCCATTGAAATTCACGTAGAAGAACACAATAACTAATAGCAGTGACATATATCGGAGGTGAGTCTATATTCGCCTCCGATTTCTTTAACAGGAATTAATAATCCTTTGAATGTCACCATTTACGACCATGATGTTTGTTGCCAAAAACTTTCTACTTTTTTTATTGCTTCTGGGGATGTTACAGCCCATCGCTGGATTTGCCCAAAATAGTACTGTTACAGGAACAGTGGTGGACGATGAAACGGACGAGCCAGTCAGTTATGCCTACCTCTTCATGGAAGGTATCAACCGGGGACAAACGACACATAGCGATGGCTCCTTTACCTTTAAAGACGTACCTGCTGGTACCTACTCTATCAAAATGCAGCGCATCGGTTACAAAACGCGTTCGCAGAGTATAGAAGTCCCGTCCAATGATACCCTGCGAATTACGTTTCGGATAACTCCCACCATTTTAGATAATGTAGGTGTTGAGGTCATTGGCCAATCTGAACGTGGAGGGAATGGTCATCTGGAAAATGCTACGCAAACTATTTCCGGTGAAACGCTGCGACAGAATTTGAGTACCACGCTTTCGGGTACGCTTGAAGATATGCCCGGAGTTAGTACCCGATCAATGGGAACCGCTCCCGGCCGACCAGTGATGCGCGGTCTGGGTGGTGAACGACTGATGATTCTACAAGATGGCGAACGGTCGGGCGATGTATCATCCCAATCGTCCGATCATGCTGTTACTGTTGATCCGATGTCGGCAGAAGAAATTGAAATTGCACGCGGCCCCTCTGCATTAGAATTTGGATCCAACGCTATTGGCGGGGTTATCAATGTGGTGCAAAACCAGGTTCCATCGAGTATTCCTGATCATACGCACGGAACAGCCAGTTTGCAAGGTGAATCTGTAAATACCGGTGGAGCCGGAGGCGTGGAATTTGCAACCCCAATTAGCAATAGCTTTGCTCTTAAAGTAAATGGTAATTTCCGTTCAGCATTAAACACCCAAACTCCCAACAGCAAACTTACTAACTCTGGAATATTATCCACCAATAATACGGTCGGCTTAGGATATGTTCGCCCCTGGGGACATGCCGGCCTTTCTGCCAATATTTACCTAAACAACTACGGCATTCCACCCGATTCCTTGGGAGGCCATCCGAATGGCGTCAATATTGAAATGGAAAAACTCCAGGTCAAAGGCACGACAGAAATCATTTTGGATCGTCCATTTTGGCAAAACCTTGAAGTGGATCTCTCACACAAAAGTTACTTCCACCAGGAAATTGAGTCCAGTGGATTTGTAGGGACAGAGTTTGGTGTGCTTACCACAAATACCTCCGTCAAAGCTAACCATAATGAATTTACACTCTTCGATGAAGGAAAAGTGGGGCTTTGGGCTGAACGAAAAAACTACGCTGTTAATGGCACGCGTACCCCAGATTCAGACTCCTATAGTTTTTCCGGGTTCTTTATTGAAGAAAAAGATATTGGTTCGTTACACCTTGAAGTCGGAGCGCGGCTGGATCACACCACTGCTATACCGGATGTCGAGAATGAATCCATACAGGGACGCCCCATTAGAGATCGTAACTTTACGGCACTGGCCAGTTCGGCCAATATTGTTTATGATTTGGGAGGTGGATTTTTTACCGGTGCCAACATTATTCACTCCTTCCGTCCTCCATCCCAAGAAGAACTTTTTTCGCAAGGTCCCCATTTAGCCTCCTATTCTTATGAAGTGGGTAATCCCGATTTAGATCCCGAACGCGGACTCGGAAAAGAACTTTATTTCCGGTATCGCAGCTCTAATGCCCGGGCGGAACTGACCTTTTTCCACAATGGATTTAACAATTACAATTATGCCCGCAATACAGGGGAACCATCCCCACAAGATCGGTCGCTGTATATCTATCAGTTTACCGGCACCCAGGCAGTATTACAAGGCATTGAATTTAGCTCTCAACTCAAAGTTTTTGAGAACTGGGCGCTATCTACCTCAATGAGTTACACACACGGAAAGCGCAAATTATTCGATACCGAGCAACAAAATTCCGATAGTGAGTGGAATCCTCTCCCCATGATTCCTCCCCTTAAGGGAAATGTAGAAGTAAGTTATAATAACAGCGGACTTAAAATTGGTGCTAAAAGTAAATGGGCAGCCGAACAAAACCGCACTGGTGAATTTGAAACATCCACCGACAGTTATGCCATTTTTAACCTCTTCGGTCAGTATAGGTTTCAAAAATGGGATCTGATGCATACGCTCTCTCTTAATGCCAACAATATATTCAATACTACCTACCGCAATCATTTATCACGTATAAAAGAAATCTATCCCGAACCGGGCCGCAATATCTCTTTGTTATACCGCATGTACTTTTAAGACTTCAAAATAACCAAGTACAAAAGCAGATATCTAATGTTCAACCATTTGACCAGCAGATTTAGCAAGATCCTCACGCTGCTGGTTGGAGTATGTCTGATTGGTACTGCTTTTCATATCCATCAGCTGCATCCGGATTACACGCTTCAAGATTCAAATAATCCTCATCATCTGAGCGTTGATCAGCCGGATTGCGTTGCGTGCATGAATCTAATGCAGGCCCTTGCCGATGTGCACGACACTGGCAATACTATTCGCGATGATTTTATCTCCATTTCGTTACTATCTGATCAGATTTTAATCCTTGAGTTTGTTTCTGATCTCAATAACAAATCTCCGCCTGTCTAATTACTGACTTACCTTTCAAAGATTAAAACACTAAAAAGATATTTATTCAGTAATTATGAATTATTCATTTACTAAATCACTACTTTTTGTTGTACTGTTTTGTCTCTCGACATTGCTCGGAGTGCAAACCACTTATGCTCAAACAAAATCAAACACCGTCATTAAAGGAACCGTTACCGATGACAACAATGAAGCCGTTGCCGGCGTAAATGTTGCCTTTCCACAGTTGAATCGTGGTACCTACACAAAAGCAGACGGTTCTTATACTATTAAAGGTTTACCCAGCGGAACCTACACCTTGGTATTCTCATTCGTTGGTTATGAAAACCAAAACAAAGAGGTAAGACTTAAAAAAGGAGAACCCTTAACGCTTGATATCTCGCTGCAGCGAACACTTATTCAAGAAGAAACCATAACCGTTACCGGCACGCCTTATGCCTCGGATCCGCTTACGACCCCGGCCGATGTAGATATCTTAACCGGTGACACCAAGTTTTCTAAACAGCAAACCTCACTGGGTGCCTCTCTTGATGAGTTGGCTGGCGTCTCCAGCATCTCCACCGGAAGCCAGATGGGCAAGCCCGTCATTCGCGGGCTAAGCGGTAGCCGCGTCCGTGTCCTTGACGACGGCGTAGCCATGGACTATCAGCAGTACGGGGTTCGTCATGGTCCCAACGTTGATCCCTTCACTTCTGAACGTATTGAAGTGGTACGTGGAGCAGCCAGTGTACAATATGGTTCTGATGCTTTGGGCGGTGCTGTAAATGTAATATCAAACTCACTACCCGATGCGGTGGATGAGCAGCCCTTCTTGCAGGGGCAGACGCTTGGTGAATTTGCTACCAACAATGATGAACTTGTGGGCGGACTGCATCTCAACGGAGCCTCTGGCCGGTTTGGTTTTACCAGTACCATTATTCGGCGCTCCTCCGGTAATATGAAAGCTCCTGAAGTAGCCACTTTCCAGGAATCAAATAACACCTCAGCCCCAAAATTTTCGGGAGAACTTGATCACACCGACTATGACCAGCTTAATGGTAGTTTAGGCATTGGATATCAAACCGGATTAGGTCAAATTTCTGCCGAATACACCCGCTGGCAAAACAATCATAACTTTTTACTTCCCAATGGAAAAGGATTGGGACAAAACCTGGAAAATAATACTGTTCAACTTGAGGGGAATTTAAATCTCGGAAATAATTTTATCCTCAAACCTAACCTCACCTATTCCAGTAACTTACGACAATCAAGTCCGGGAGGTGGAAATGCAGTTCCCCGTAATGAGCTGCCCGACGAAGGATATGCGCATCTCGATATACTTCTGAAGAATTACAATGCCAAGATGGGGCTTGAACATCCCGAAATCGGACCTTTTTCAGGTACTATCGGGCTGGAATATAAATACCAAGATCAGGCTACCCGCGGTGTAGAACCACTGGTACCCAGCGCAACAGTACAAAACGTTGCGGCCTTTGTCTTTGAAAAAGCTGAAATCAATGATCTCACACTCTCTTTCGGAGCTCGAGTTGATGCTCGTTCGCAGGAAGCCGAGCCGAATAGTGATCTTAATCTTCCAGACCAGTCTGCCGGTGAAACCAGTGATGTTCTGGATCAATCCTATTTGGAATTCAGCGGCTCTGTGGGAGCTACCTACCAGTTTACGGAATCATTGGCTTTAGCCGGAAATGTTGGGCGTGGCTTTCGAGCTCCCAGCCTTTTCAACCTCCACGTTGATGGTGTGCACGGGGGCATCGCCGCCTACCAGGTTGGAAATCCCTACTTGGATTCTGAACACTCACTGAATACTGATTTATCATTACGTTGGAGATCAACAAACCTAAAAGTAAAAGCCACTGTTTATCGAAATGCAATCGATAATTACATCTTTTTAGTCAACACCGGGGAATTTGCAGGCCCCAATAACGATGGTCCCCCTATCCTTGAGACCGTCCAGGGTAATGCCCACTTAGTTGGTGCCAATGCAAATATTACCGCACAAGTATTACCATGGCTGCAACTCTCAGGTACCTTTGAAACGGTTCAGGGCGAAAACGTGGATCAGGATATCTCCCAGGTAGATGACCTTCCACTACTTCCCCCCACCAAAGTAAGCGGAAGCATAAAATTTGTTAAACGCGAGCTTGCCGCTTTTCAAAACACCTTCCTGACTATTGGTGTTGAACATGTCGCGTCAAAAGATGCAGCCGGTCGCTATGAGCCATTTTGGCAATTTGGGAACGCCCCCAAGTTCAGTAATTTTGGAGTAGCATCAACCGATGCCTATACCTTGGTTAATGCTACTGTTGGCGGAGAGATCCCTCTATGGAATCGTCCAATTTCTCTTCAAATTTCAGCCAATAATTTACTTAATGAAGCATATCGCGACTTCCTCGATACCTATAAAGGATATGCGTTAAGTCCCGGTCGCAATGTCAGCTTCCGGGTTAAAATTCCCTTCAGTATTCTGTAATAACCAAAATTGGGAGCATCTAATCTGCAGGGTGCTCCCATTTTTTTATTTTAGTTTACATTATCGGCTGTTTAATACCTACATTTCAGTATTAATGTAATACTTAATAAAACCCTCACCTCCTCCATCAAAACTGAACCGGTAAAGCAATATAGTTTCCTATTATTTTATCGGTTAAAATTAGCACTTCGAACTGTTTGTCCGTAATTTTTGACTCATTAAAAGTAAACAGAAGCTGCAATGGACAACATCCACCATTACGAAATCAAGCACGAACTGGGATCGGGACAACACGGGACGGTTTATTATGCCATCGATACTAATTTGAAGCGCCCCGTAGTTATTAAAATTGTACATCCCAGCCGGGCAAAAGAGAAAAAGATTCGGGAACATATTCTTGAAGAAGCCCGTATTGCCTCGGCTATTCAGCATCCCAACGTGAGTGCCATATACGAAGTCGGTCAATATGAGGAGCGCCCTTACATTGTTATGCAATATGTTCCCGGACGTACACTGGCCGAATTGCTGGAGGATGGAGCCCTTAATCTACAGTTTGCTCTTTCTTTAAGTATTCAGATTGCCGACGGTCTGGCGGAAGCTCACAAGCTGGAAATATTGCACCGCGATCTAAAGCCTGCCAACATCATGGTTACCGATGGTGGACTCGTTAAGATCCTCGATTTTGGACTGGCCAAGCGACGCGAAGCGTCTGAAATAGATACAATAACGGATGAAAAACAAGCCGGTGATAATAACAAAATGCAGTCCTCCCGGTTTGGTACCACCGCTTACATGGCCCCCGAGCAGTTTATTACACTGCGCAGCAGTAAACAAACAGATATTTTCTCGCTGGGCATCATCCTGTATGAGATTGTCACTGGCCAACACCCATTTCTGTTATCCAGAAATACAGAGGAAACAGATCTCATCAGGGTTATTCGATCAGTCAACCCCACACCGCCTCACAAGCTGCATTCTGATATTCCAGAATCCCTTAGTAATTTGATAATGAAAGCGCTGGATAAACAACCCAGCAATCGTTTTGAATCTGTTTCAAATCTCCATGGTGCGCTTAAAACGTTGATGAAAAGCATGGATTTTGAACAGGGCATTATCCCCGGTGAACGTTCGGCACTCCTTCCCTCCCCATCTCAAAAACAAGATACGCGGGAACACAAGGGATTCCTTTCCATGCTTACCGAGTTTTTTCTGCAAAAGGATACACAAGATATTCCTGAAAACTCTATTGCAGTACTCCCATTTAAACAGGTGCAAGAGAATGGCAAAACACAGTATTTTGGATTGGCAATAGCCGATGCCATCGCCACACGGCTCTCTCAAAACGCCTCGGCAGTCATTCGTCCCCCAAGCACCTTTCTGTCGCTGTCCGACCAATCCATTGACGATATTGAAGCCGGAGAAAAATTAGAGGCTGAATATGTACTTACGGGATCCTTTTTCAGCACCGATGAAGGTTTCACCTTAAACTGGCAACTTGTTGAAGTCAACACAAAGGCTATACAAGCCGGTGATACCATTTCGATACCTTCTTTTGATTTGCTGAAAGTGCAGAACGACATTACCGAAGCAATCTTCGATGCCCTGTTTAGTCTTGGCAAGCTCGAACAAAGACAACAGAAAACCCCTTTTGATGATCTGCCTATTGATCTCTCTGAACAATATCTTGAAGCACAGGCTTTGCTCTCTCGATTTTTATGGGGATCAAATAATCCTAAAGACCTAATTGAGGGAAAAGAAAAATTTGAAGAGGTGTTGGAAAAAGCGCCTAACTTTGCTGCAGCCCACGCAGGACTCGGGCGCACGCACTTAAATTATGTAATGAACGGATATGGGGGCCCCACCTATTTTATGAAGGCTCAACAGCACTTGGAGAAAGCCCTTGAGCTCGACCCCGATAATGTAGAAGCCAAGCTGCAACGTGCCTATACCTTTCTTTGGCGGGGCGAAAAAGACCGGGCACGACGAGACATCCAATACCTGTTAAAACATAATGGACGTAATACGGAGGTGTTACTTGGAGCCGGTATTATTGTTCAACTTGATGGGCTACATCGCGAAGCACTTCGGCTCCTCGGAAAAGCGCTGCAAAAAAATCCTGCTGCAGCTATACAAATCTACAATCGCCGGGCACGGCTTAATCATTATTTGGGACAGCTGGACTTGGCATGGCTCGAAGTTGACAAAGGACTTACCCTCGAACCCCAGCACTCACTGTTAAAAACAACAAAAGGATACCTGTTTTTTAGTGAAGAAGCATATGAAAAGGCTATACCCATCTTGGAATCCGTCATTGAAGACGATCCCAATCGTCGGGTAACATATCCGACATTAGCAATGTGCTACGTTAAGAATAATCAGCCCAAAAAAGCACACTCATTAATTACCGACGAGCTGCTTACCATTGCTGCCACAGATTGTGAGATGGCATTTCGGTTAGCTTCTTATTTTGCTGTGGACGGCAATCACATCGAAGCCCTGCATTGGTTGCGTAAGGCCATCTACCTCGGTTATGAAAATTATCCCTGGATCAAAGAAAATCCTATTTGGAAACCACTCCATAACAATCAAGAATTCAAAGAAATATTAACTGATCTGGAACGCGTTTTTGAAACAAATAAAACGCGTTGGACAAAATTTCTTAATGACTTTTGGGAAGAGACCTGATTTGCTTATTTCTTCAACAAAGCTGTTTGAATATATCTCCAACTTTGCCCTGTAGTTATGTAAATCAATTAAAAACCCCATAATAGGGTTTTAATTTCTGCCATTGAAACACTTTCTTTAGCTTCACTAATTGCATAAAGAAATAATTGGGTTTAGCAGTCGTTGACGAACTGTTAAATCATCTAAAGCAAATACCAATTTTTTATAATACTTCACATGACTAATACCATAAAATATCTTTCCGCTATTCTTTTGGCAGTCGCACTTATCGGGTGCCAAAATGATTCAACCGAAGAAAATACTTCCCAACAACAGTCTCAGCAACAAGGCCAGTTGGAACAAATGCAGCAACAAGCTCCTGATGTTGATGTTTCTGATGAAGAAGCTGCTACTTTTGCCGATGCTGCTATGAGTGCTCAGCAAGTACAAATGCAGGCACAAAAGAAAATGATGGGAATTATTCAGGAAGAAGGTCTTGACATCCAGACTTATCAAAAAATTGCTCAATCGCAACAAATGGGACAAGGAGACTCTACCCAGTTTAGCGAAGATGAGATGAAAAAATTTGAGGCAGCAACATCTGGGATTGAAGAGCTACAAACTGAAATTCGAGATAGTGTAACTAAGGCTATTGAAGATGCTGGAATGGAAATGCAACGTTTCCAAGACATCAGTCGGGCTGCTCAACAAGATTCAGCTTTGCAACAACAAATTCAGCAGCAAATCCAAAATAAAATGGGTGGACAAATGCAACAAGGTACCCCACCCCAGAACTAATCAATAAAACGAATTAGTTATATACAGTCCGCTGTGCCAAACAGCGGACTTTTTTTATTTCAGAACCCCTTCAATATTTTGAGTAAAATAAACTTCTTTAAACTGTTATCCATCCGATAACAGCTCATCAGGAATGGGGTTATCTTCCCGTTCGCTGTTCCAGGTAATATTGGTAATCCACCATCGACTTTGATCATACACCAACTGTACACTATTCACCCCACGGTGTGTCACTTCCCCATCCTTACCAGATTTAATTATATAGGATGTCTGAACTGTAGCTATTTCTCCAAACTGGAACACTTCGCGATCCATCTCTTCTTCCCAAAAATCATTATTGGTAAAATATTCATCATTGCGTTCTATATATTGATCAGGCGTCATTGATACATACCGTAGCTCTCCATCTTCTGTTTGGGTTATCGCTGCCATAGATACCCCATCTTTAAACAAGTTCCCAAATCGTTGCCAATCGCGCTCACCAGCCGGACCGGAAATAACATCATACATAGCCGTAATAATACCATCAATATTATCGACATCATCAGCATTAGCCCGCTGTCCATATGTAACGCTGCTCAAGGTAAATAGAAAAACAAAAATTGCTCCGTAAAATACTTTTACTTTCATAATAACGTACGTTTGTTGTGATGAATATTGAGTTTCTACTGCAAGCTAAGAAATAAGTTACACCTCATTTCTATTTAATCGGAACGCTATCTCCACACATTTTATTTACATGCCATGCACTAAACCATTAACCAACATAGCAAAATAATTTCTAACAGCAACCAATCCCTCCTTTCAGATCTAAACCTCTATCTCATTTTTGGAATCACCCTATCGGCGGTGATGGGCGTGTCCAGTATCGCCCCTGCCCTGCCCAAGATGGCGAACGTACTCGACGTATCGAATGAGCGTATAGGCCTGTTGATTACCGCTTTCACCATCCCGGGCATGTTTTTAACCCCCTTTTTAGGTGTATTTGCCGACCGGCTGGGACGCAAAACTATTTTAGTACCCTCCCTGTTTATTTTTGGGATAGCCGGCTCAGCCTGTGCTTTTGCAACCGATTTCACCTGGCTTCTCATCCTGCGTTTTATCCAGGGCATCGGTGGGGCTTCGCTCGGTGCTCTCAACGTTACACTCATTGGCGACCTTTACAGTGGTAACCGACGGGCCACAGCCATGGGATACAACGGTAGTATCCTTAGTGTGGGTACTGCAGCTTATCCCGCCATCGGTGGTGGGCTGGCTCTATTGGGATGGTTTTATCCCTTTTTTCTTACACTAATCGCCATCCCTGTCGGCCTTATTGTACTGTTCAAACTCGACAATCCTGACCCTGATAATCACAAAAACATAAAATCCTATCTGGGCGATATCTTAAACGCTCTCAAAAAGAAACAGGTTATTGGACTCTTTGCCGCAAACTTCTTCACATTCATCCTGTTATACGGAGGATATTTAACGTTCTTTCCTATCCTATTAGATGAACAGTTTGGCAAATCATCCCTCTCCATCGGCATTATGCTTTCCGGTTCTTCCCTTGTTACAGCTATTGCTTCATCACAACTTGGCAATTTAACAAAACGTTTTGCAGAATCGAGTCTCATTATATTGGCAGCCATTTTATACTTGGGCGTTTTTATTAGTCTGCCATTCATTGAAAATATCTGGCTTTTTGCCTTGCCCATTATTGTTTTCGGGTTTGCACAAGGCATCAACATACCCAGCATACTTAATTTACTAACCCACCAAGCACCCAAAGAATATCGTGCAGCTTTTCTCTCTGTTAACTGGACAGTCATTCGCAGCGGACAAGCTATAGGGCCATTTATATTGGGATTAGTATATGCTGCGGTAGGACTGCACGGAACCTTTTGGGCTTCGGCGATTGCCGCATTGTGTTTTATCGGTGTGGCTGGTTTGTTGATCAAAAAGTAATTTTTTGACCTTTAACTGCTAAACAAAATAACTGCTTGCAGAACCTGATTTTTCTGCTCGTTCAAATACAATCTCATAGCAAACGCCCTCATTTTCAGCTGTTTTTACATTAATTTCTGCATCAAGCTGTTTAACCAGTTGATTTACTAACTGGTAACCCAATGAATGCTCCGCCATTACTTCAAAATCTTTGGGCAGACCCGAGCCGTTATCAGCTACCAAAATATTTATATTCTCCCCTTGCTGCTTAAACTTAACCTCCAATTTATTATCCTCTCCCTCATGAAATGCATACTTAAATGAATTGGTAACGAGTTCGTTGATAATAAGAGCAGACGGTAAGGCCTGATTTATATTCAGATATATCTCATCACAATCAATATTGATTTCAACATCTTTTCCATCCCCATTCATATTCGTTGAAATAGTTTCTACGAGCTCTTCTACATAATTTTCCAGGTTTAAATTGGCAAAATCCTCAGATTTATAAAGCTTTTCGTGGATTTTTGCCATGGAATGAATACGCAACTTGCTCTGCATCAGCACCTCGTGTACAGCCGTATCCTCATCCCAGTTCATTGCTTCAAGAAGCAATAACCCCGAAATAATAGCCAGGTTATTTTTCACCCGGTGATGAATTTCTGACAACAGTATTTCCTTTTCTTTAAGTGACTTTTTTAGATTACTCTCTGTCCTTCGCAGCTTGGTAATATCAGTATAGATACCAAATGCCCCAATAGCCTCCCCATTAATTTTAACCGGCAATGCTCCCACAAGAAGATGTTTCGCTTCCCCCGCTTTAGTTACCCGCGTATCTTCATAATACTTTGAGCTGCCTTCAGCCGAAAATACGTTTCCATAAATTTTATCAATCTCGTCATGTCGTTCTTCGGGCAATTGATGCTTAAGCAGATCCTCCCCACGGAGTTGCTCCTCTGAGTAACCAAATAAGTCTTCGAAACTCTTATTAAGCTGTTGCACTTTCCCGTCAGTATCAATCATCACAATTGCAACGGGAGAATCTTCAAACAGGCTTGTAAATAATCGTTCACGACGCTTTAACTCCTGCTGTGCTTTCTGCTGTTCGGTTACATCCTGCAAGACCCCTGACATGCGTATCATATTTCCTTCACTGTCAAACCTGCTCTCGGCCCGGCATTTTGCATAAAGGATATCTTCATCTCCGGGTTTCCCAATTCGAAGCATATAATCGAGGGGCTCTTCGGTTTTACCGGCCTGGCTCATCACATCTTCGAACGTTGACCGGTCGTCCGGATGCACTAACTCATAAAAAGCTTCAAAGGTATTCCCAAAGTCTTTTTTATCTACATCCAGGATATCAAATAGCGCATCCGACCATATTACCTTATTTTCCTCGGCCTCGTAGCTCCACCAACCGATTCGAGCCAGGCTCTGAGCACGCTCAAGACGCTGTCTCTCGTCTTCTAACTCTGCTTGTACTTTTTTACGCTGTGTTAAATCTCTTAGAATAGCCTGGATAAAAATATTCTCATCTAACGAAATAGCATTCAGGCTTACCTCCGTCTTAACGATATCCCCGCTTTTCTTTTCATGCGTCCATTCAAATTTCTGGGATGCCCCTTCGATAGTCTCGGTGATTTTCTCTTCAGCCTTTTCTTTTGATAATACGCCATCCGGCTGATATTCGGGGGAAAAAGACAATGGTGTTTTACCAATGATTTCGTCTTTATCATAACCAACCATTTCAGAGACTCGTCGATTACAGTCAATGATCGTCATTCCATCCATCAGAAAAATACCATCATTTGCATCTTCAAATAATCGATGATATTTCTTTTCTCTCCTTATCAACTCCCGCTCGTACTCCTTGCGATCACTAATATTTTCAATAAAGGCCAGTACCGATTTCAGGGTCCCTTTTTTACTCCGAAGTGCCGAAGCATGAATCAATACATCCATTTTACTCCCATCCTTAAGATCTATGGCAGTCTCAAAGCGATCTTTGCTCTTCTTACCTGATGAAAGTTTTTCCAGGCGACGTTTTATCTCCTCATTTTCACCTTCAGCAAACAAATCCTTTTCAACAAGAGAAGCCCCCAGCATTTCATCTTTCGTATAACCAGTTTTTTCCTCCGCTCGCTGTGACCACTCAAGGATCCTAAAATTATTATCGTACTTCACCATCCCCAAGGGATTGTTCTCAATATGCTGGCGTTGGTCACGATATGATTCCTCAATTTCTTTTTTCAGCCGTATTGTTTCTGAAATGTCATGGATGTGTACAATCTTGGCATTTCTCTCATCCATTGGAAAAACCTGGGTGGCAATTTGCACATATAATATTTCTCCCTCTTTTGTCCGGTGGCGCAACGTGCCAATATCATAAGTCCTGGATTTGTTACCCTGCTCTTTAAGTTTTTTATGCAACATTGGAATATCCTCTGGCGGCCGAATATCCTCGATCGTTAACTGCCTGAACTCATCTCTTGAAAACCCATACTTTTTTGCTGCACTTTTATTGACTTCCAATATCTCCAGCGTATCAGTATCAAAAATAAACATAGGACTTGGATGATCCTCGAAAAATAGCGTAGGTATATCCATAATTACCCCTGTATTTACGGATGAGCCATCCACATTAACCTTTTTGAAACCTATAAATCCCGATGTATTACGTTGATAGCTAATTTCTATTAGCAACTAATATTTTATTCGAGATACAAGACTAAGATCCCATAATTGTTTCTACCAAAACATAGTTTTTTTTCACCTATATTCGGCACATTAAAACAGTAATAAGACATAAATCATTTCTACCCTCATATATTTTTTAACACTCTAAATGAATTCTGATCTATATGAGCTGGAAAATGACAACAAAATTATTAGAAGTGAGTTATTATTTAAAAATAAATGCACTATTGTTCGATCTTGATTACTTCTATAAAAGCCTTTATGTAGAATTGAAATTGCTCACTCGCTATATATAAAAAAAAGAACCCCGAGAGTATCAGTCCCGGGGCTCTGTGCTTTAGGTTTCAGCATTTAGGAGTGACTAGAGTATCTGGTTGGCTAACCAGATGGGGTCTAGAGAGACAATAAATAGTGCGTTCTGTTTGCAAGAGTATGGCGCGGCCCTTTTGTTACAAATAAATTTATTTATCCTGATGAACTTATTATTATGGCACTTATGAAAACCTATTACGAATCTCCCATCGGCGGGTTAACACTTACAGCTTCGGCTAATTCCCTGCAGTCCATTACCTTTGGAGATGACCAATCCGAAGCTAATTCCACCTCATCAAACGAAATTTTAGATATAGCCATCAAGCAACTCTCCGAATATTTTGAAGGTCAGCGAACCTCCTTTTCTCTGCCATTATCTCCCGAAGGGTCCGACTTTCAACAATCCATATGGGAGCAATTGCAAGATGTTCCATACGGGCAAACCATCACCTATGGGGCCTTAGCTGACAAGCTTGGTGATCCCAATAAAGTACGTGCCGTAGGTAGTGCCAATGGACAAAATCCCATTCCCATTATCATTCCCTGTCATCGTGTTATCGGTGCAAATAACAATTTGGTTGGGTACAGTGGCGGCATCGAACGCAAAGAGTTTCTCCTGAAACATGAAGGAGCTTTACTTCTTTAATTTTCTAAAACGAATATACAGTTCTACCCTCATCTCTTTACCTAACCAAGCAACATAGAGAATAGATCTGCATAAACTCCTCTATCCAAGCATCTTGAGCAGACTACTCAAGGTGCTTGAGTAACCTACTCAGACTGTTTGAAGTTATAAGGAAACAGTGTATGTAGTTATAACCTCAAGCTGTTTGACCTTATAACTACATACTCCATGAGCTGTATAGCAGGGAAAATGACACCCCATTAATAACATTTAAAATCTTTTACTATCATCCCCAGCATTTGATTATTACATTCCATCAAATATCAATTACCGATACCGAAAACATGATCAAATACGTAGCTTCCATAGCATCTCTCTTCTTACTCTTTATCATTGGAATCAGTGCTACCCATGCCCAGGTACAAGAAGCCCCCGATCGAACCGAAGGCGAAGGCCCTTTTGATCGCCTTATTATCCGAGGCGTTACCCTTGTGGATGGTACCGGCTCTCCTCCCCGCGGACCGGTTGACGTGGTCGTTGAAGAAAACCGTATTACTTCCGTACAATCAGTGGGATATCCCGGGATCCCGATCAACGAAAATCGTCGCCCAAAAGCTGATGAAAATACCAAAGAAATTGACGCTGAAGGTATGTATCTGCTCCCCGGGTTTATTGACATGCACGCACATACCGGTGGTGAAGCCCAAGGCACGCCTGCCGAATATGTCTATAAGCTCTGGATGGCTCATGGTATCACCACCATCCGTGAACCCGGTTCTTTTAATGGGATGAACTGGACCTTACGACAGCGCGACCGAAGTGCTGATAATGAAATCACTGCTCCCCGAATTTTTCCCTACATCGGTTTTGGAATGGGCCATGACAGTGAAATAACATCCCCAGATGAAGCCCGTGAATGGGTGCAAATGATTGCTGATGAAGGAGCCGACGGCATTAAATTTTTTGGGGCTTCGCGTCCCATCTATGCCGCTGCCATTGAAGAAGCCAATAAACTGGGACTCGGCACTATGACTCATCACGCTCAAACACGTGTGGTATATAATAACGCCCTGGAATCAGCTCGACTGGGGCTCACAAGCATCACCCACTGGTATGGTATTCCTGAGGCACTTTTTACCGATCAGCAAATTCAAGACTACCCGATGGACTACAATTACAATAATGAACAGCACCGATTTGAAGAAGCCGGAAAACTCTGGGAACAAGCCGCTGAACCATATAGCGACAAATGGAACAGCGTAATGAATGAGATGCTGGAATTAGACATTACGCTTAACCCTACCTTTACCATTTATGAGGCCAGTCGCGACCTGAGTGCCCAGCGTCGCGCAGAGTGGCACGAAAAATATACCCTACCCTCGCTTTGGGAATTCTACAAACCCAACCGTATCTCTCATGGTTCATACTGGCTCAACTGGGGCACCGAACAAGAAATAGCCTGGAAAGAAAATTTTAACCTGTGGTTCAAGTTTGTCAATGAGTTTAAAAACCGTGGTGGTCGTGTGACACTGGGTTCCGATGCAGGCTATATCTACAAGCTGTACGGATTTGGCTATATCCAGGAAATGGAGATGCTGCGCGAAGCAGGTTTTCATCCATTGGAAATATTCCAGTCAGCATCCTTAAAAGCAGCAGAAGTTCTCAATATGGATAATCAGCTTGGTACTATCGAAGTTGGCAAACTGGCTGATATGGTGCTCGTAGATGCTAACCCACTTAAAAATCTAAAAACGCTCTATGGTACCGGAGCAGTCCATCTTAATGACGATAACAAACCCGTTCGAATAGGCGGCATCAGATACACCATCAAAGATGGTATTATCTATGATGCACAAGAGCTTCTCAAGGATGTAGAAGAGATGGTGCAGAAGTCGAAAGAAGAAAAAGATTATAAAATCACGCAACCGGGACTGGATTATTAACGACCACAGAAACTAAACCAGTGAGCTTGACGACCCTTTTATATCTTGCTTTGCAAAGGTGAAGGTAAACGAAAGGCCGTTATTATTTTCTATTTTTTGCTCAGCTTCAAGTTGCTTAATAAGTGTTTCGATAATAGTAATTCCTATCGATTTTTCACTCCGATAGTCGGAATCATCGGGCAATCCGCGACCGTTATCTTTTATATTGACGGTAATATTTTCGCCATTTTGCTTTAGTGTAACTTCGATTAATCCCTCTTTTTTATCCACAAAAGCATGCTCAAAAGCATTGGCTACTACTTCGTTAATGATAAGCGCACTGGGTACGGCCTGATTAACATTTAGATTAAAAGAATCATAATTCAAATCGATCTTAATCTGCTTATCAATTGCTGAAACTTTTCCAATATTCCCAAGCAGGTCTTCAACGTATGAACCGAAATCAATTCTGGAAAGCGAAGAGGATTCATACAGCTTTTCGTGTATCAATGCCATCGTTTTAATTCGGTTTTTACTGTCGTCCAATAGCCCTTTCACCTCTTCATTGTCCGTATTAAATGTCTGCAGTTCCATCATACCCGATACCACCGCCAGATTGTTTTTTACCCGGTGATGAATTTCCTGCAACAGGGTTTCCTTCTCTTTAAGTGAATCTTCTAATTCTTGTTCGTATTTCACACGGTCAGAGACATCTGTACAAATTCCACACATGCAGTTTTCCAAACCTGGTATTCCCCTGAGAGGATATTTTATAGTATGATATAATCTGCTTTCGTAGCCATTTGTCCTTTCTTCTTCCACCTCTATGGTTTGCTGATCCTCTAACACCTTATAATCCTGACCTAATGTCTGATCAGCAATTTTTTGTCCATGAACCTCACGATCTTTTTTTCCTATAACATTCTCTCTTTTTAAGTTGTAAAACGCTAAATAACTATCATTAACTAACCTGTATTCCCCACTTTGATCTTTAATATAGATCAGTGATTTCGTTTGATTCACCACGGCATCAAGAAGTTCACGCTGCTGTTCGAGCTCATACTGCGCTTCTTTGATCGCAGATAAATTCATACAGAAACCGACAATATAATTGTTGTCCCCTCTGCTAAATCTTTTTGCCGTAATATAATAAGGTTTGAGATCGCCACTCTTCGATACCATCTGTATTTCCGTTTCAGCACTACCCTCTTTGAAAGCTTCCAGAATTTTGGAGGTTATAAATTCCCGGTCTTCTTCCCGATAAAAATCCAGGGGATCCATATCTTGCACTTCCTCATCGGTATAACCTAACTCCTGCTCAATATTATTCCATTTGATAAAATTCTGTTCCTCATCAATCAGGTAGAAAAGTTCGGGCAGACTTTGTATCGATTTGTCAATAAACTCCTTCTCTTCCTGGAGTTTTTTCTCAAACTCTTTGCGTTCCGAAATATCACGGGTACTGGCCTGTACTTCTATAATTTCGCCAGTTTCTTCATCTCCGATAGGTCTTAATGCTGCCTCAACCCACTTAAAGTTCCCATCTTTTGTCTGCTTTCTGAATTCCCAGCGCTCTATTTTTGAGTCTTCAAAATCCTTTACTTCATCCTGCAGCCTTTCTTTATCATCGGGATGAATATTCTCAAACACATTCTGTCCGATCAACTCTTCGGGTGTATAACCTGTTAACTCCTTACTGGCTGGAGAAGCATATAAATACGTCCCATCAGGCTTGTGAAGCGATATCATGTCGGTCGAATTGTCGGCCAGCAACTGGTATTTGCGTTTTTCTTCTGCCAACTCTTTGTTTTTCTGTTCGAGCTGTCGATTTTTTTCTTCCAGCTTCAAAGAGTATTTCCGCTGCTGTAAAAGTAATTCGATCCGCGATTTCATCACTTTTTTAGAGGCGGGGATATATATGACATCATCGGCAAATTCCAGAAGTGCAGAATCACTTCTAACCTGATCCTTATTTTGAGAAAGCAATAACATTGGCAGGAACACCGGAGTCGACTGATTCTTAAGCTTTTGAAGCACATTTCTGTAGATCGGTAAGGTCTGCTCGTCTACAATGCAGAGATCATATGCATGACGGTCAATTAAATCATCAACAAATCGAATATCTATATACTGCGGGCCCGGCAAAAAGTTTTGTATTAACTGGCGATCTTTGGGATTGCTCAACGACAGTAATACAGTAAACTTATCCTTCTGGGCGGAATGGTTGCCATCAATATTTAAAGTTAAGTTTTCCATACATTTATATCCGCATAGTCAATGCTAATCTAATAGCTCGGGATTACCACTTAAAATACCGCGCATATTTTCCAACGGCTGACCTATCTTAATACCTTCAGAAGTAATTTTGAATTCACGAATGAATTTCTCAAAATCACTTAATCGTTTTTTTAATACTCCTATAGACTTTCGAAGTTGTCCATTTATTTCGAGGTAACGCAGGAATAAAATATTATCGGCCAAGTAGCTGGCATTCATATTAGTAGCTTTAAACTCTCCCGTTACAGTCTGGGCTTCGTTGATAAGCAAAGAAGTAACCCCCATGTTCTGTAGATAGACTGTGAGCTCATGCAGCCGTTCAAGAATATCTTCCTCCTGAACAGCCAGCCTGTATCCTCCTATAGAATCAATCATCACTATTTGAGTTCCATTTTCCTCCACATCAGTCCGTACCATTTTCGTAAACTCATCTGGGGAATAAGACAACGGCTCAATCGGCATAATATTCAGATTCCCAGATTCGATCATATCCTCAATGGGGATATTCACATTTTTAGAGCGCTCGAGAATAAGCTCTTTCGACTCTTCAAAAGTATAAAGTGCCGCTCGTTCATTCCGGGAGGCCGATTCTTTTAATAACTGCAGGCCCAGGTTTGTTTTACCAACACCTGTGGCTCCTACTAAAAGACTCACCGTTCCCTTTTCTATGCCACCATGTAGCATTACATCCAACTCATCAATTCCAGTTGATAATGATTCTGGTTGGAATTTTCGATCATAATTATTCGCCCGCAATCGGGGAAACACCGTTACTCCCTGCCCGGTAATTTTAAATGCATGATCACCCGATTGGTAATCTGATCCCCGAAGCTTAGTAACTTTTAGCCTGCGCCATGTTGTATCACTTTCCAGCTTAATGATTCCATCTACCCAAAACGTAGCATCTTGTTCAGAAGAATCATCCATTGACTCTGAAATCATCAACAACGTAGCTTCACGCTCGGTAATAAACTTAATAAACGACAGCGCCAACTTTCGCATCTTGAACGGATCTTTGTTCAACATCCGCAACATGGTTATAGAATCAAGCACAACACGATTAGGTTCATACTTCTCAACAGCCTCAATTATGGCATCCATCATTGGCTGCTGCTCAACTTCTGCAGCCGAAAATACGCTGTATGAATTGGAATCTTCATTTAAATTTTCTTTCGGACTCAAATCCAAAAAGGATACCCCCGAAAGATCAATATCCAACTGCGAAGCATTTTCTTTGATACTCTTCTCGGATTCACCCAGCGTGATATATAAACCACTTGCATTGTTTTTGCTTACCTGACTGAGAAAATGAAGACCCATAGTGGATTTACCAGAACCCGGCCCTCCCTGAATCAAATAAGATTTTTGAGGTATCAATCCTCCATATAAAATTTCATCTAATCCAGATAGTCCAAATGATTTTTTTTGTAAGCTATTCATAAATTGATGAGAAATTTTTTAATACTGGAGCTAAAAAACTAACACACATTTAATAGGTACCACTATAATTCGTGTATTCCCAATAACTATAATTACTTAATAAAAGTAAGCGATTAAATCCGAGTTAGAAATAGCACAAAAGACCTAAATTGGAAATAGGCGTTTTCTGCAAAAAATAATATGAAGGGAACTTTGCAAAACCATACCATGTCATACTGTCCCGACCAGTACCTCTTGCCATAAACCGTTTAACACTGCTAAACCCCATTTTTTGCTAAAGATCTTCAAATAAAATCAGGGTGACATAGGTTTCTATAAATCCTCTATGAATGTACGGTCCAATAATTAAACGGGACTATATGCCATTTTCCGATTCTGAAATCGTTCGTATAACCACTCCTTCTTTACTTGATATACAAACAACCGTAATACTTTATACTGCTCCGAATTCAGAATATGCAGCAACTCCCAGGTTGGAAGATTTTTTATCTACTGAATCAACTTAAAACACAATTATAAAAAGACTGGTATCCCGCTTGTAATCTTACACTTCTAAGTAAGAAAATGTCCGTTTTAAAACTTACCTTTAAATAACACTGTTAACTTCTAATAACTCTATTAAGAATCAATCATATTGATGAATAATCGCGTCCGAAAGAAAGCAGAAGAGCTCCACGTTGATAAAATTGAACGACATATTTTCCTCTGTGCTGATCAGACTAAACCCAAGTGCTGTAAAAAAGAGATTAGTCTTGAGGCTTGGGAATATCTTAAAAAACGGCTAAGTGAACTCAATCTTGATGGTGCCGGCGGTATTTATCGAACCAAAGCCAATTGCCTACGCATCTGCAAAAAAGGCCCCGTCGCTGTTGTATACCCCGAGGGAATCTGGTATCACTCCTGTAAACCGAAAGTGCTGGAACAAATCATTCAAGAACATCTCATTAACGGAAATCTGGTTAAAAAGTACATGTTTGCCGAACAGCCATTACTCCCACCTGAAGAAGGTTAACAGTAACTTTTTAAAATTTTTATTCATCCTTAGCTTCTGTAATTTGTGCTTTCCCAGCAAATATTTTGTTGGTAATCTTATTACTCAATTTCACCCGATGCCAGATGAAGCGCTATCAAAAAATTGTGGTTGGGGTACTCATCAGTGCAATTGTACTCATTGGCAGCATCCAAATTTATATTAGCTTTTTTCTGGATGAGCAGCTAAAGGAGACAGCTGTTGAACGTTTTCATGAAGCAACTGATGATGCTTATGAGCTTGAGATTAAAGATTTTGATCTACAAATATTGGGGCGACAACTTTCCCTTTCCGGTATTCAACTATCAAAAAAAGAAGCCTCTTCAGGAAGCGATATACAGCTAACACTTGATGAATTCAATGTATCGGGAATTGGGGTAATTAAACTGCTATTACAGCACGAACTTTCCCTCAATAATATTGAGATTATCAATCCCGATATATATGTAACAGCTCCCAAAAAAGAATCCTCAACACAAAAAACACCCTGGCATCGCCCCTCTCAACAACTTTCTAAAATGGTTCTAAAAGTTGTTGATCAAATTTCAGTTCCCAACCTTAATATTACCGGACTTTCTCTATATTACAATCGCGCCAATTTACCAGTTGCCCCCCTCTTATCATTATCTAATAGTGATATCAAACTTCACAACATCACAATTGATTCTACCTCACTTAAAGATGAACGTGTAATTCCTGCTGATGATATCACTATAGCTTTTCGAAATGTCCAGTTTCAAACGCCAAACGAACTCTACAAGATTACTACCGGTGATGTGGATTTTTCGACTACTGATTCCCAATTAGTATTGCGTGAGTTTTCCCTGATTCCACAATTCGACAAACAAGCGTTTTCGGATAACGTAGGTCACCAGATAGATCGGCTGAATATGGATATCAAAGAAATCAAATGGGATGGAATTGATATCGAAATGTTAAATAAAGCAGAAAGTATTACTACCCGTCTTATCAATATTACGAATGCCGATATCAATATATATCGTGACAAACGCCCCCCCGAATCTCCAAAAAAATACAAACCCCTGCCACAGGAAATGATTCGGGATATCCCTTTTCCAACTACCATTGACAGTATCCATATTAGCAATAGTAACATCCGATATACCGAACGGAAACCAAATACTGAAAAAGCAGGATATATCGAATTCGCTCATTTATCAGCAGATTTTACCGACCTAACGAATGTTGAAGCCCATTGGGACAATGGAAGAACTCCTACGTTGCACGCTACCACTAATGTTATGAATAAGGGTCAGCTCGAGGCACAGTTCACCTTTATGATGACGAGTGATAACCGACAGGAAATTAAGGGAAGCTTGCAATCGATGGATATGCAACCATTGAATGACGCTTTAGAACCCATTGCTTTTGTACGTATTGAGGAGGGTAACATTCTTGGGCTCGATTTTGAAATGAATCTTTCCGCAAAAAACGCCGGGGGCAGTCTTACGTTAGAATATGAAAATCTAAAAATTTCTCTACTTGATGAGGGTTTAAGTGAAGAGTCATTCGGCAATAAAGCAAAATCTTTTGTTGCCAATACTTTTAAATTAAAATCAGATAATAAGAACGATGATCTTCGCTCAGCCAAAGTTGACTTTGAACGAGTGGAACATAAATCCGTTTTTAATTATTGGTGGAAATCTTTACTCTCAGGCCTAAAATCAAGTATCGGTCTTTAACCAATTTTTAATGACGGAATCTTTAAAAATGAAAATCCCGACGTTTAAAGAAGTTCAAAAAGCCTACCTTAAAATTCGTGAAAAGGTACATCGCACACCCGTTTTAAGTAGTCAAAAAGTTAACGACCGTGCGGGCGGTGAGTTATTTTTCAAATGTGAAAACTTTCAAAAAGTAGGAGCTTTTAAATTCCGTGGAGCAACCCACGCTATTGGTAACCTTGCCGATGAAGATGCCAGGAATGGAGTGGCGACACATTCATCGGGGAATCATGCCCAGGCAGTAGCGCTTGCTGCTAAACAGCGGGGAATAGCTGCTCATATTGTGATGCCCGAAAATGCCCCAAAAGTTAAGGTTAATGCCGTTCGCGATTATGGGGCCAATGTCACCTTTAGCAAATCAACACAAGAAAGCCGGGAAGCAACGCTTAACGAAGTGATCCAAGAAACAGGAGCAACATTCATTCACCCTTATGACAATCCTGACATCATTATGGGTCAGGGAAGTGCAGCCATTGAGTTGTTGGAAGATCAACCAAATTTAGACATAATTCTGGTTCCTATTGGTGGAGGCGGACTCATTAGCGGAACGGCTATTGCCGCATCAGGATTTGCCCCTGATACCAACGTTATCGGTACCGAACCCGAAGTAGCGAATGATGCCTACTTGTCTTTTAAAACCGGCGAACGTCACCCCGTGCAAAGTACCGATACTGTTGCCGATGGGCTTCGGACCTCCCTCAGTGATCTAACATTCAACTGTATCCAAAAACATGTCGATGATGTAGTGACTGTAACGGAAGATGAAATCATTGATGCCATGCAATTTATCTGGGAACGCATGAAAATTATTATTGAGCCTTCAAGTGCTGTGCCCTTAGCTGCAGTATTTAACGGTAACGTTGATGTCGAAAATAAAAAAGCCGGAATAATTATCAGTGGAGGAAATATGGATTTAAATACTCTGCCCTGGCAAGAGAACTAAAAATTGGAAATTAGGATTTAAGATTTCATGTCGGATAAAATTATTGTGATTGGTAGCGGAATTTCGGGGGTAACCACGGCTCTTACGCTACAGCTTTTGGGATACAAAACAGAGATCATCACAGAAAAAGTACCCACAGACATTGCTAATAAAAATGCCCATCCCGAATTTGCAAGTCTGTACCCTTCGGCCTCGGTCATTCCACATTCGGTGTATTCTGACCAACTGGAATCTATTTTTAAAACATCCCAGGCCTTTTTCTATGAACTTCGCAAGCTCACCTTTCCGGGCTTAGTGATGCACAAGCACTTTGAAGTTTTTGAAGAAGATCCCGGTGATCCCAAATACCGGCACTGGATGATGAACCCGCGTCCTATTTATGATTTAGAGCCTGAAACTATCCCCAAAAGAAAACACAGCTCCAACCTGCATGGGTGGGTATTTGATTGCATTTTTACCGATTGGCCACTCTATTTTCCTGCTTTGATTCAGGTCTATAAAGAAAGTGGTGGACAAATCATCCAACAGAAAGTTGAGGAGTCAGATCTTGACGAGCTTCCGGCGGATATTATTATTAATTGCAGCGGTACTGGAAGTCCGGAACTTTTTGATGATCCCATTGAAGAACAGCTCATCATGCAGGGACACCTGCTCCATAAGCCAAATGCTGATCTGATTACAAATAACCAAAATGAAATTATCTCCTACAATTATACGCCCCAAGCATCACTCTATGCCGATCAACAGGGTGAGGCCTGCGATGTGTACTGTTATCCACGGAAAGATGGATGGGTATTGGGGGGCAGCCGTCAAGCGGGTCAGTTAAGTCAGCAAAAATGGTCCCAAAAAAGTGATACCGATCATTATGAGATCAATAACATCACATTTCCAAAACCCATTATTGATCTCAATAACGAAATCCTAAACCATACTTTCGGGTTATCACTCGAATATTCCAAGGAGCTGACCCCATCCGTAGGCTACCGGTACATCCGAAGTACCAACAACGGATTACGCCTCGATCAGGAAACAATTTCGGGTAAAACGGTCTATCATAATTATGGACATGGAGGCGCAGGTGTTACCCTTTCGTGGGGCGCGGCCTTGCAAATTGCCCAACAGTTAACAGGGGGGCAAACAACAGAGATACAAGAACAATTACTACAAAAAATAAAAGAGAGCGATCTTGAGCATCTGATTTAATACCCACTACAACATGGAAAAATATCCCTTGGCATTACGATACTTGGTTAGATTATTACTGGCTTTTACAATAGTTGCTGCACTGATTATTACCAGGCAACTTTTGGTTCCCCTTGCGCTGGCCGTTCTCTTTGCCTACCTCTTATATCCCGCTGCTCAAAAACTTGAGCAAAAAAGCATTCCCCGAATTGCCACCAATTTTATCCTCATTATAGGATCAATAATAATTGTAGTCGGTTCTGCTTATGGAGTTATTCTACTTATCACTACTTTTACCGACAATTTGCCGGCAATAAAAGATCAGGTTGATACAAATATAACCCGATTTCGCTGGGCATTAGGACGTACGTTTGGGGTTACCGCCGAACAGCTCGATTCCATTGTAGAAAGTATAAAAGGATCGGGAGAATATGTTGCTCAATTTTTTACCGGTACAGCCAATACTGTTCTTACCGTCGGCTTAATTCCCGTTTATACCTTTTTGCTACTTTTCTATCGCGATAAATTTCGCACCTTTGTAAAAATACTGGTACCCGAAAGGCAGCAAAACGTAGCCCAAAGTATTATTGATCAAGCTGCAAATGTGGTCCCCAGCTATCTTAAAGGACTCTTTATCGTGTTTTTTATTTTGATCGGTATTAATAGCCTGGGATTTTACCTTATCGGAATTGAATATGCCCTGCTGGTGGGACTGATGGCAGCTATCTTCAATCTTATCCCGTATTTGGGTACGGTCATCGGTTATGGAGTGGCTTTTTTGTTTGTATTGGCTACCCAATCGCCAACGTTGGCTCTCGGGGTAGTTGTACAATTTTTTATCGTTCAGTTTATCGAAAATAATATTCTTACACCCAATATTACTGGCTCTTATGTTGAGATTAATCCGCTTGTAACGATACTTTCGCTAATAGCCGGCGGCATGATCTGGGGACTGCCCGGCATGTTTATGGTGATCCCCTACCTGGCAATTCTGAAAATCATCTGTGAAAATATTGAAGAGCTTAAACCTGTGGGATATCTGCTTGGTACACGAGGTGCCGAAGAACACTCCCTGACTCTGAGAGATATCAAAGATAAACTTAGCTGGTAAATTAGTTATTTACCTGTTTTTCGGCACAATCGGGACAATCCAACCAGTTTTCAGTAGGCATTTTAGGCAACGCCTTAGGACTGCTCCCCTTCTCAAAAACAGGTCGGTAGAGCACATCTCCTTTTTCGTGCGATTCTCCACAACTATGGCAATGCTCCTCTCCATCGAGCTCTTTGGGCGTATATCCCGCAATAACCCATCCCTCATGTCCAGCATGTACGGCTAAACTTTCTAATGCCGCTCTTACCGTTTGAGATTTATTACCATTGTAAAATTTTCCTGCTAATTCTTCCAGCAATTTTACCGTCTCATCATCGAGTGTAAAGTTTAGTCGTTTCATACCTTACAACCTTCAGTGTGTATTTGTTGATGGTGTTTGTAATTTTCCCAGTGCCCTGCTATCAGTAGACCACTACCAATCAATGTGATAATAGATTCCCCCCATAATCCTACCCATTCGTGCAGTAGCCAAGCCAACGCTACCACAACCAATCCCGAATACAATAATCGTGGAATAATCTTGGGGATATCAGAATTTCGAAGTGCGTAGTATACCGTTGGGACAATCAATAAAAACAGGAGAGGATGTGTCCAAAAGTGAATTGCTTCAGCAACGGGCCAGAGCGGTAACAGTACGATTACAACGGGGAAAAACAGGCAATGAATCGCACAAAAACCAGATAAGCTTATACCGATGCGATCCCAGAAAGATTTTGAAAACAAAGTGTTGGATTTGTCTAATTTTCAGTGTGTATGAATATACACACTCATTAGAATAAAAACAATCACTCATACAAGAAAATCTTACCGGGATCACTATCAATAAAAAATTGTGTCTCGATGATTTAAGACATCGGCAGCCCTCTTTTTTCTTTGAGGGCCTCAATCAATTCTTCTTTATTCATTTGTGAATAGCCTTCAATTTTCTCTTTTTTTGCCCGTTCATAAAGCTCCTCTTTGGTCCACTCCTCGAAAGAAGTAAGCTTTTTTGCTTTTTTAAGAACCTCTTCACTTTTGTTCTTAGTCTGTTCACTCAGCTCATCAAACTCTTTCTTCGTTGCCTCGGCTCTTCGCTGCAGGTAAGCACGAATCTCAGCGAGATCATTTCTAATGGTCTCTAAATACTCCTCGCCTTTTTGAGATATCTTTTCTCTCGTTTTTGTGCCTTTATCAGGAGCAAACAGCATACCCACTACAACACCGCCGGCCAAGCCTGAAAGAGTAGCAATAAGCAGTTTATCAAACTTTGAATTATCCATAATGTATTTCACAATTTTATAAGTTATAATTAACGGAATCTTATTTCCGAACAAGCTTTTGCGGACGCTCATAGCCATAGTGCTTATAAATATTATCGATAAATTCAGATCTTGCTTCCGTGGGCCAATTGTCTTTGTCGAAACCTGGGGCATTTTCCAGCTTTTCTTTTGTCACATCCATCGTAATGATGTGATCATCGTCTTTTCTTGTAAAACGAAGCGCCTGCATAGGTACAGCAAAATATTTATCTCCCATACCTAAGAATCCACCGAAAGAAAGTACGGCATATTCAATATTGCCTTCTTCAAAATTAACCATCAGATCTTGGATTTTACCAATATCCTCATTGCGGCGATTTTTTACTTTAGTTCCCTTTATTGTTGTGGCTGATAACATGTTATTTTTCATGGTCTTACCCTCTTTTATTAGGTTGTTTTGTCATATAATAGTTTAAACCCTTGCCTTCATATTCATCATCTCAACGGCAAGATCGGTTAACTTTTCGTCGGCTGTTCGCTCTTCTTCTAAAGACTGTTCCAGCAAGCGGGCAGCTTCTCGATGTCCGAGTGCTTTAGCATACTCAACCACCGTGCCGTAAGCGGCTATTTCATAATGCTCAACACGCTGGGCGTTGGCAATCAGCCCCGCATCGCGCACCTTTGATTCTGCTTCCTCCTTCATAAAATCTTCGGCCTCTGTAATAAGCCCCTTCATCCCTTTACAGGTTTCACCAGTAAGCGTAATATCTAAGTCATCTCCGATATTATTTAATCGCTCGATCTGTGTTTCCGTTTCCCTTAAGTGATCATTCAAAGCTTGTTTTAACTTTTTGCTTTCTGCATTCTTAATCATTTTAGGAATGGCAGACTTAATCTGCTTTTCAGCGCTATAAATATCCTTTAGTTGATGTTCAAAAAGGTCTTCTAAATTTTTTAAAGAACTCATTATTTAACTCCTCAGTTTTTGTTTAACAGGATCTCATAAAATTCAATAATTTATATCTTTACCTGTCACTATTGGTTCCCCTAAAAAATTATTTCTATTGAACTTACCACAGCCATAATAGAGATTCCATTACAGCACTACTGACTTAATAACTACGACCAGAAAGATTAACTTTAGTATCATCCTCCGGTTACGTCTTTCAATAAAATGGAATCTAATTCATGGTCGGGATCACTATGATGAAGCACCGAAATATCCCCGGTTGACTCCATCACAACAGCCTTAACCTGACTTAACTGCGTCACATTTGCTTCTCTTAATTTTGCCCGTAAATCAGAAATTGTTACTCCTGCCTTATCCAAATTACCGTCCAATATTTTGGATTTGTCCATAAGTAAAATGGGTTTGTTATCAACCATCTTGCCAATACCAATATTTTTAACTCGTAATCTAGCAACCGTCATCTGCACCACGTAAAGAACTCCCAAAGCAGTAACAGCTTGAAGTAACGGAGGATCGGACGACAAAAGAGAAGTTGCTACAATTGATCCAATAGCTACCGTTATAGCAAAGTCAAAGCTCGACATTTTAGAGAACGAACGAAGTCCCCCAAGCCGTGTAAAAACAATCAATGCGATGTAAATTCCCACAGTCGAAATAACAACCATCAAAAGTGCATCCCGTGTTGTTAAGATCCAGGATAAATCCATAATAGTCCCTCTTTTATTATTAATGCTTATTTGAAATATATACTACCGCTCTCCACTAAAAGTTCATCTAAATAAAAAAGGCCCCGGAATATCCGGAGCCTTATAATCAGTTACTAAGTAAAAAAGACTTAGCTTGCTTGCGCTTTCTTTTTCGCTTTAAAGCGATTGATCACGCCACCGTGCAATACAGCTTCTTTCTGTCGGTCACTGAAGCTATGTTTAACCGTGTACTTTTTGCCTTTTGTCTTGTTATGGATGACCACCTCGTTACCATTTTTAATGGCTTCTCGGATGTCATTCACTTCAAGGATATCTCCCTGGTCGATATCTTCGTAATCCTCATCATTCGCAAATTCGAGTGGAGGAATTCCGAAGTTCACCAAGTTTTGCCAACCAATTCGAGCATAACTCTTGGCAATAACAGCTTGCATACCCAAGTATCGGGGAGCAATTGCTGCATGCTCTCTACTGGATCCCTGAGCATAATTCT
The DNA here is from genome assembly GCF_038594945.1 of Fodinibius sp. Rm-B-1B1-1. Lineage (NCBI taxonomy): Bacteria > Pseudomonadati > Balneolota > Balneolia > Balneolales > Balneolaceae > Fodinibius > Fodinibius alkaliphilus. Next base: position 491,991 of record NZ_JBCFYD010000002.1, on the reverse strand, counting down.
CACCAGCAATTACTACGTGCCCGCCATGCTCGTCACGAGCTTCCATAGCGCGATCATAGAAATTGTCGTCCACTACATCGAGCGTGAATTTACTAATTTCCGGAATGTTACTACGGTAAGGAAGGACCTCAGCACCTGCGCGGAGAATCTCATCCGTAGAGATATCATCCCCCATCTTAAGCAGAACAGGCACGTCAAAATCTTTGAGTTCATCAAAGTCGGGCATCGTAGAAATATTAGGCCCTTTCTTGATTTCTCCTCGTTTCTCTTTAGGCTTTGGAGGAGTAAGCATTTCTGTATTAATATGAATCTCCTTCGGATGCTCATACTTCGGATACTCCATATTATATAAGTCTTCAAGATCACGGGGATCGGTAATCTTTCCGGTCAATGCAGAAGCAGCTGCCGTTTCAGGGCTAACCAGAAATACTGAATCTTCTGGGGTTCCAGAACGATCCGGGAAGTTACGGGGTACAGTACGCAGACTGTTTTGTCCTGATGCCGGCGCCTGTCCCATTCCAATACATCCGTTACATCCGGCCTGGTGGATACGTGCACCTGATTGAACCAAATTAAACATCACATTATTCTTGACCATATTCTCAATGATCTGTCGTGATGTGGGGTTAATATCCCAAGAAACATTGTCGTTAACTGTTTTGTCTTTCACAATTTCAGAAGCTATCCAGAAATCACGATACCCCGGGTTCGCAGAAGATCCTACATATGATTGATAGATATCTTGACCTTCTACTTCACTAATAGGAACGACATTACCGGGACTGCTGGGCAGCGCAATCAGCGGTTCAACATCGTCAAGTACGAGCTCTTCATACTTATCATATTCAGCACCTTCATCAGCTTTCAGCTCAACAAATTCGTTTCCGCGTTCTTGCGACTCCATAAAGCGACGCACTTCACCGTCGGCGGGAAATACTGTACTTGTAGCCCCCATCTCAGTACCCATGTTCGCAATTACGTGACGGTCCATTGTAGAAAGATTCTTTAGTCCTTCACCGAAATATTCAATTACATATCCGGTAGCACCATCTACATCGTAACGACGAAGCATTTCGAGCACCACATCTTTGGCGCTTACCCAATCAGGAAGGTTCCCTTTTACCTCAACGCCCAATACTTTCGGCATTTTGATGTACAAAGGTTCACCAGCAATAGCAAAAGCGACATCCAAACCGCCTGAACCAATTGCAAGCATTCCCATACATCCGGCTGCGGGAGTGTGACTATCAGATCCAGCCAGCGTCTTGCCCGGAATTCCGAATCGTTCGGTTTCAATCGGGTGACTTACCCCATTACCGGGACGACTAAACCACATACCAAACCGTTCAGCAGCGGATTTCAAAAATACGTGATCATCCGGATTTTTGTAATCCGTTTGGATCAAGTTGTGGTCAACATATTGACAAGATAGTTCCGTTTGAGCCTCATCCAGTTCCATGGCTTCCAGTTCAAGCATCACCATTGTTCCGGTGGCATCCTGTGTAAGGGTCTGATCAATTTTCAAACCAATTTCTTGGCCGGGAACCATCTCCCCATCAACCAGGTGACTTTTAATTAATTTTTCTGTGACGTTCAGTGGTTTACTCATAAATATTTTTGATTTGTTTCCGCTGTATAGTTGATTAACTAAAGTAAAATCCTACAAAAATCGTTTCTTAAAATACCAGACAAAGGCCCTATTCTTCAAGTAAATGCACAAGAAATAATAATTTATACATATTCTAAGCTACAGGTGGAAATATATACTTAGTTTTTAAAGTTTTTTTTCTTAATTAGAAATGTCTGAACAGAAAAAACAATCTGTACTTCATTCGTATGAATACAAGTGATTTAGTGGCCAAACTTGCTGATCATTGGGATATGACCCAAAGCGATGCCCGGGAATTACTGGATACAATTATCCATACGTTTAATGATAATATTGCCGCCGGTAAACGATTTACGGTCCCCGAGTTGGGAACGTTTGGGACAAATACCCGGAAAAAGCGGAAGTCATTTAATCCACATTACGAACAGTACATGATGTTGCCTCCTAAAAGGGTGGTAGAGTTTAATGCAAGCAAGGGTATTAAAGAAGATCTAAAAAAAGTAGACATAGACGATGAGTGAAAAAATCACATTCGGGGAACTCATTGAGTCAATTGCTGCTGAAACAGATCATTCAAAGCAGCTTACCCATGATTTTCTCAAAGATTTTGTAAACATCATCAATGGTGGACTTGAAGAAGACGGCAAGGTTAATATTGCCGGCTTTGGTAAGTTCGAATTAAAACACGTTGATGAACGGGAAGGCTATAACCCTCAAACAGAGGAGAAAATGACCATCCCTGCTCATAATAAAATCGTCTTTAAACCTTACAAAGATCTTCGTGAGCTCGTCAATGCCCCTTATGCCCACATGGAGCCCAAGCTCCTCGAAGCAACTCCAGCTGAATCTGGTGAACCTACTAACTCGGATTCAAAAAGTGAGGTGAATGAAACAAAGAACGTTGAAAACCCATCAACTTCTGCTGATGCAAATGATGATGGATCTGATGATTGCACATCAAGAGAAGGTAAACTACGCGAAGATGATTTTATTCCTACGGGTCCCCCTACTTCTCATGATGAGGAAGTATTAGAAAGTGCTCCAGATAATACCAAAGGAGATACAAACGACAATCCATTTAATTTTGCTGAAGATGATTCCACAAAATCACCTGAAGTAAAAAATGAGTCTGATGATGACAATGGGGATATCGTGGAGTTCGATGGAGATTCCTCTGATGAGGAAGATTCTGACGAAGAGATTCTTGAACAATTTATCGGTACTGAAGAAGAAATAACGCCTGAAGATGTTGACTCACAGGTTGATCTAACTCCGAAATCTGAAGAATATGAAGAAATACCCTCTGCTGATAGTAATGAAGAAATCTTAGCGGAAGAAGTTGAAAAATTAGAAAAGACCGCCGAAGAGCTGAAACAGCAATCTGATCAGGCGAAAGATGATCAAGAACCTAAGGAAGAGGAGAAACAAGATGTAGAAGCACTGCCAATGCTTGAGATGCAAAGATCTGACAATAGGACCTCGGCGGTTCCTTACGTGGCAGCAGCCGTTATTTTATTACTACTCGTTGTTGGAGGCACGTGGTATTACAGCAATATGTCTGATTCCAATATGCCGTTAATATCTTCGGAACAAACGACAGCATCGGCTGATGTCACGAGTTCGCAAGCAGCCGATGATCGGCAAGAAGAAATAAGTAACGAAGAAACCGACGAAGCACAACAATCAGAAGCTGCAAATCAATCTACATCAAACAATAGTAATCCCTCTAACAATACACAATCAACACAGCAAGCGGCACAACCGGTATCGACAACAACGCAAAACGAAACATCAGTAGAAATTGAAGAAGGACAAACCTTATGGAGTATGGCTGAAGAGCGCTACGGCAACCCCCGATTATGGCCCTGGATTTATGGCCACGACGGTTCGCTGGACGATCCCGACGTTATTTATGCCGGCAGCTCACTTTCGGTTCCGTTGCCATCAGGCCCACAAAACACTCTCAATGCTACCGATTCTGTTGGGGTTGCAAAAGGATTTTTAGCTACTTATAAATGGTATAAAAGCAATGAAACGGCAGTAGCCAAAAATCATCTTTGGGCTGCTAAACGATATCACAAAAACCTGCAACAAATTGCTGATATATCCATAGACAAAGCAGATCTCTCTTTCGCCAACTCAGCCCGTTAACGGTCTGATTGACATAACTCAAAATGATATAAATAAAAATTTGTAATAAAAGCACACCAGAGGAGAATATATATGATTCGTCACGTAGTAATGTGGAAATTAAAGGAAGAAGCAGAAGGTGCCACCAAGGAGAAAAATGCTGAAAAGATGAAACTTATCCTGGAGGGACTAAAAGTAAATATCGATGAAATAAAAAACGTTGAGGTAGGGATTAATATGTCTGACAATGACGACGAAGCTGGTTCACCCTACGATGTAGTTCTCATCTCGGATTTTGAAAGTGAGCTCGACTACACCATGTACACCCGAAATGACCATCACAAAAAAGCAGTCAAATTCATTAACTCTGTTATCGAAGAGCGCCACTTTGTAGATTATAAGATGGACACCTAATCTCCAACTATGACATATTATTATACCTCACAGGGATTTGCTTCGGCGAATCCCTGTTTTTTTAGCTCATTTTAGAGGCTTCTTGCACCAACCTTGCAAAAATACGGCGCTGTGCCGGAATTTGAGGTAAATATTCTGGATGCCATTGCACCCCCAGCACATAACTTTTTTCTTGATGTTCAATAGCTTGAATAATACCATTTTCTTCTTGGGCAGCCACTTTCAGCTTATTTCCTAAAGCATCCACCGCCTGATGATGGAGCGCATTCACCCATACCTTCTCAAAAGTCAGAATATCACGAAGCTTACTGCCAGCCTCCACTTCCACCATCTTCTTGGGCCAAACGCTTTTCACTCGCGGCACCTCGGTATAATAGTTCGCAATATCCTGATGAAGTGTCCCTCCGAAATAGATATTCATAAGCTGCGCACCACGGCAAATTCCCAAAATAGGAATATTTTTTTCTACCGCCTCTTCCACTAACGCAAATTCCATTTCATCGCGATCTTTATCTACTCCCGCCTCGGCCGTAGAAAAAATCTTTCTAAGCAGATAAATAAACGGAAAAAAAACAATAGTAAGCAGGTAATAAAAAAAGATCCGAATACTGGAAACTTTTTCATCCTTTGAAAACAAATCCTGTAGTTCTTCGTGCCCATACCTTTCTGGGTTGATATCTGCTCCCCCACCAATAATAAGCCCATGAATATCTTCCTCAGGCAATCCCTTTTGGGGATGAATACGGATTGCCCTCCCCCCTTGTAGAAACACAGCAAACCAGGTAAATAACCAAGCCGCACGTCCTCCCTTATCCGGTCCTGTCACTCCAATATTTGGCCTGCCTTTACTCATCAATATCCAATAAAATTTCTATAGTATCAGCCCACTCCTTCCGAAACGAAATAACCGTTTGTTTTCTACGCAGTAGATATAACCGACTTAATTTATCAAGCATTTCATCGTTCTCAGCAAGTTCTTCAACAACCAGCCAATGGTCCCACTCCAGCTCAAATCGCCAATTGGAGTCATCAATCCTGCTATTAGGCAACCGGTAATGAAAAGTAGGACGCGGATCATTCTTTTCACCCTCCATAACCGGGGCTATCAAATCCTTATTCAGCATGCCAAAAATGGGCATCATATCTACGGGACGATTCCGGGTGGGATTAACCGCAATATAATCCTCAATAAGTTTATCTTTATCAGGAGAATAATCAGGCGACAAAATTTTACGTACATACTTTTCCGGAAACGGATCTACAAAAGGAGAAATACGCCGCGTCATATCAATATTTAAAACCTTCACAAGCCAGGGATAAAGAATCACAAAGCTCCGCAGATATCGCAATAACGTATCTACAGAAAGATCCGGAGCTTCAATATTTAAATGCATCCCAAAAGCGTGTATCATCGACGCATGGGTCCCCTCTGCCTTATTTTTTTGCAACGCCTGGCGCAATTGTTCCAATGTATCAAGCTCCGAAATCGGTATTGGGGGCATTACAATTTCGAGCGGTACAACCGTTCGAGCCAGTTTGTCAACAATATCTTCAATTGATTTACGAAAATTATCTTCCTCCAGCTCAATACCCAGCTTATCAAAAATATTTTCCTGAGCCATCCGACGAAGAATGCGAGCATCTAACTCCACTCGAAAGTTTCCCAGCGAAGTATCTACCACTTCAATACTATAGCGATGCTCTTTTTTTATTTCCCCTCCATAAAGTTCTGTAATAATTTTAGCGGTTTCATCGGGCTCTATACCGGCAAATTCAATTTCGAGACCCACCTGACGTTCATTGCCTTCGGTTGTTTGTACAGATGGGGGCAATCGGTAAGACATATAATATTATTTGATTTGAATAATGACGGTGCATCACCTATATAATGCCATGGTATGTAAAAGCTTGAAAATCAAACCTCACAGCATTTGCCATACACAGTGCTAATTAGCATAATCAACTTTTCGAAAACGCAAAAATATCATAAACAAAAATCAGGGACAATTTATGAAACGATTTATTCAAATTGTGCTGCTCATCGTCTTTTGTATTCCGATGGCAGTAGCAGCTCAGCAAACTAAAGTTTTTACAGGAGCTAAAATTATCCCTATTGAAGGGGAACCTATTGAAAATGGTGTATTAGTTATTCAAGGAGATAAAGTTCTCGATGTAGGTACTGAGGGTGAAGTTGACATTCCATCTAATGCGCGTAAATTCGATGTGAGCGGTAAAGTGATTATGCCCGGACTCGTCGACTCCCATTCACATATTGGTGACGGCGATGGCGGAGATCGCTCCTCTGCCCTACATCCTGATGCACGCATAATAGACAGCATTGATCCCCACAGCGAAACCTTTAAAAAAGCGCTGGCCGGCGGCGTAACGACCGTTAATGTAATGCCGGGATCGGGTCATCTTATGAGTGGTCAGACGGCCTACCTAAAACTCCGTAATGCAGATAAGATTGAAGAAATGCTGGTCGTAGACCCCGAAGAAGGTATTGCTGGTGGACTCAAAATGGCTAATGGGACAAACTCCATTGGCAGTGCTCCCTTCCCCGGTACGCGTGCAAAATCTGCTTCCATGGTTCGCGAACTATTCAACAAGGCCCAAGATTATAAAGGACAGGTTGAAGAAGCTGATGGTGATCCCGATAAGATGCCTAAACGTGATGTGGGTATGGAAGCCTTGGTAGAAGTATTAAATGGTGAACGGATTGTACACTTCCATACGCACCGCCATTACGATATTTTAACTGCCATTCGACTGTCAGAAGAATTTGATTTTCGATTAGTACTCCATCACGTGAGCGAAGCCTGGAAAGTTGCTGATGAAATTGCTAAATCGGATGCTATGGCTTCTATAATTGTGTTAGATTCGCCGGGTGGAAAACCAGAGGCCTCTGATATTAAATACGAAAACGGTGCCATATTAGAAGAGGCTGGCGTGACGGTGGGATACCATACCGATGCATCTATTACTGATACCCGATTATTTCTGCGATCAGGTGCTTTTGGAGTACGGGCAGGAATGAGTCGCAATGCAGCTCTTAAAGCGCTAACCATCGAAAATGCTAAAATGATGGATCTACAAGATCGCGTAGGCACCTTAGAGCCGGGCAAAGATGCCGACTTTGTGGTACTAACGGGTGATCCGCTTAGCGTTTACACGCGTGTACAACAGACGTGGGTAGAAGGCATCAAGCAGTTTGATTACGCGAATCCCCGAGATCGTAAATACTCTACCGGAGGATTCAAAGTATTTGACGGCGCAGCCCACAACCATCACTTTGGTGACTAAGGCATAACCCCAAACTTACGTTTAGAACGTAAAAAGAATTTAAGTTTTAAATTTTTAGCATTATGAAAAACCGAATAACACTTTTTCTTTTTGCCATCCTTTTTGGATTCGGCACGTTAGCCAATGCCCAGATAGCAGTGCAGGCTGACACTCTTTATACAATGGAAGGCGATAAAATTGTAAATGGAGTGGTGCTCATCAATAATGACAAAATTGAGGCTGTTGGTTCAGCTTCTGAAGTAGATATCCCATCTGCTTATGAAACCCATCAAGCATCTGTTGTAACCCCGGGATTGGTAGATGCCCACAGCGTTGTAGGCCTGGCCGGTATCTATAACCGTGATGATGACCAAAACCAGTTGGAAACCTCCAGCCCCATCCAACCACAATTACGAGCTTTTGATGCCTACAATGCACGTGAAGAACTCGTCAAGTTTGTGCTTAATAAAGGAGTAACAACAACCCATACCGGCCATGGCCCGGGAGCACTGGCAAGCGGGCAAACGATGATTGCCAAAACGCCCTATAATACCGTTGACGAAGCATTGGTGGAATCGGCTACGACCGTAGCCTTTACATTAGGCCCTTCGGTTGAACGCAATTTTAGCAGTCCCGGTACCGATGCAAAAGGGATTGCGATGCTCCGTCAAAAGTTTATTGATGCTCAAGATTATCTTGAAAAACGCAATGCTGACGATCCCGAGAAACGTCCATCCAAAAACCTTGAAATGGAAGCACTGGCAGATGTTCTTGAAGGCGAACTTAAAGCATTGATTACCGCCCAGCGTTCTACTGATATCATGAACGCCCTGCGACTTCAAGAAGAGTTTGGCTTTGATCTTATTCTTGATGGTGCTGCAGAAGCATATCAGCTGATCGATGAAATTAAAAAAGCCGATGTGCCGGTTATTATTCATCCTACGATGGTCCGTACGTATGGGGCAACACAAAATGCCAGCTTCACCACGGCCTCTAAACTTGCTGAAGCCGATATCCCTTTTGCTTTTCAAAGCGGATTTGAGGGCTACGTACCCAAAACGAGAATCATTCTCTATGAAGCAGCCATTGCTACCGCCTACGGTTTAGATCGCGAAAGAGCTCTATATGCCCTTACCAAAGCACCGTCCGAAATTCTGGGTATCGATAACCGGGTAGGCTCATTGGCTGAGGGTAAAGATGCCGATCTTGTACTTTTTGATGGCGATCCCCTGGAATACACAACGCATATTAGTTCAGTAATTGTGGATGGAAAAGTCGTAAAGGAAAAGGAATAGAGATATCTCAATCCCTCAGGAGTTAAAACTATTGAATCTTTTATGTAGACTCTGAATTGTTGTAAAATCCTGAGGGTCTTAAATCCTATTTTTAATTATTCAGATAAGCTTCGCAGATTGTTCTGCGGAGCTTTTCTTTTGTTGGCTCATTCGTAAAAGCGTGATCAATAGCCTCCAAATTAGCATCCAAAAATCGCTCCTTATCCCAATCAAAAACCTGTTCCAACAATTGGTATTCGCTATCCAACGTCACATCTGAAATCGTTCTCGTATCAGTATTTACGCTCAGCGAGATACCATTATTAGAAAGTGTATTTATAGAATGATCTTCAATCGTTTCAAAAACATTCGTTTGTACATTACTTGTAGGACAAACTTCCAAATGGATATCGTGCTCGTTTAAATATTCCATTAGCTCCGGGTCCTCGACACTCCGCACACCGTGACCAATGCGCGACGGCTTAAACTGCTCCAGGGTTTCCCACACACTTTCTGCCCCACAAGCTTCTCCGGCATGAGCGGTGCAATTTAATCCCTTTGCATTTGCATACTCAAACGCCGAAACGTGTTCATCAATCGGGAATCCTGCCTCATCAGCAGCAATATCAAATCCCACTACCCTGCTGGAATCAGCAAATTCCTCAACCAGTTGTACCGTACGCATACTTTGCTCCTCCGAATAGTGACGGAGCGTACACAATATTATCCCCCCTTCAATACCAGTAGTTTCCACCTGCTCTTCTACCGCCTCATTAACAGTATTTACAACTTGTTCTGCAGTAAGATCTTCTTGTATATGTAAAAGTGGTGCAAAACGAATTTCAACATAGATAATGTTATCCGCTTCAAGCTGATTAAAGAGATCCCCAACAACAAGCCGCAAAGATTCTTCATCCTGCATTAAGGAAACAGCATTTTCTGATCGTCGAATATAATCTGCCAGATCGCGACATTTATCGGGAGCAACAAAGCGGCTACGGTACTCTTCCCTGCTTATTTTGGAATTAAGTTGCTGAACAACATCAAAACTGAGTGAACAGTCCAGATGTAGATGGAGCTCCACTTTAGGAAGGGCTGAAAAATCCATAGTGCGAAATTTGTTGTAAATTAAAATAGCTCTCCGAAAATCGGGATTTTAACGGAGAGCACAAATCAAAATTCTAAATTCATATATAACATTTGCCATGATCAACATTTCTATGTGGTAGTTGGGTTCCTTATTTTAGCAAACCATTTTTGAAGTAATGCACTCGACTCTACCTATTATCAATGACGTATCTTTCTACTGAAAATCTATCCAAAAACTTTGGCCATAAAGTTCTTTTTGAAGAACTTACATTTGGAATATCCCAAGGTGATAAAACAGCCCTTATCGCCGAAAACGGCACCGGAAAATCTACTTTACTAAAAATATTGGCCGGCAAAGAAACGCCTGATGAGGGTAAAGTGATGATCCAAAACGATGTAAGTATCGGTTTTCTTGAGCAAGACCCCGATCTGGATAAAGAACTGTCGATCCGCGACTATATTTCGCAAAGCAACAATAAGATGGTACGCCTCATTCAAGAATATGAGCGCGCCGTTGAAGCCCAAGCCAATAATTACAATGAAAAAACGCAGCAAGCGTTTGATAAGGCAGCCTCTAAAATGGATGCAGCCAACGCCTGGGATTACGAGCAGCGCATGGAACAGATCTTGGGCAAATTGAACATCCATGATCTTGATCAATCCATTGATACTCTTTCCGGTGGACAGCGAAAGCGGGTGGCTCTGGCTTTTGTTCTACTTGACGACCCCGATATGCTCATTTTGGATGAGCCTACCAACCACCTTGATATTGAGATGATTGAGTGGCTCGAGGATTATCTCAAATCCACCAACAAAACACTGCTGATGGTTACGCACGACCGCTATTTCCTGGATCGGGTTTGCGATCATATCATTGAGCTGGAAAACGGCAAATTGTACCATCACCAAGGCAACTATCAGTACTTTTTGCAGAAACGCGCCGAGCGACGTGAAATTGAGCGAAAACGCGCCCATAAAGCCAACCAGCTATACAAGCAAGAACTGGAATGGATGCGTCGATCGCCCAAAGCCCGGACCACCAAATCAAAATCACGTATTGATGACTTCAAGGAACTCGAAGATGAACTCAACACAGGGCCCGAGGATCCCGAATTACGCCTGCAAATGGATATGCAACGGATGGGAGGCAAAATTCTGGAACTACTAAATGTATCCAAAAGTTACGGCGACGAGCAGATCCTTGACAGTTTTTACTACGATTTTCAGAAAGGCGAACGCATCGGCATCATCGGAGAAAATGGTGTAGGTAAAAGTACCTTTTTGAAAATACTGACCGGTGAAGAAGAACCTGATTCTGGCAAGCGTCGTGTGGGCGAAACCATCGCCTTTGGACATTACCGGCAGGAAGGACTCAATTTTGATGAGGAGCAACGTGTTATTGACATCATCGAAAGTGTTCGAAAAGTAGTTGAGCTGGCCGATGGCTCAAAGATTTCAGCCTCCCAATTTTTGAAGCACTTTATGTTTACGTCCGAGATGCAATATACACCGGTTGAAAACCTCAGCGGAGGTGAAAAACGTCGGCTTAGCCTCATGATGGTACTGCTCGAAAATCCCAACTTTCTGATCCTTGACGAACCAACCAACGACCTCGACCTGCTTACACTTAATAAACTCGAAGAATTTTTAATGGGATTTGGTGGCTGCCTGATCATCGTTTCGCACGATCGCTTTTTTATGGATAAGCTGGTGGAACACTACCTTGTTTTTGAGGGGGAAGGCAAAATTCACGATCATCATGGCACTTACGAAGAGTACCGTGAGCTAAAAAAAGAACAAGAAACCAAAGAACGTACTAAAGAGACACCTGAGGCTACTAAATCTCCAAATGGTCAGAAAAAATCGGATAACAGTTATGATGAACGCTTAAGCTACAACGAGCGAAGAGAGTACAAAAAGCTGGGAAATAAAATAGATAAGCTTGAAAAACAGAAGGAAAAACTTGGAGCCGAAATTAACAGTGGTGAGCTTGATCACGAGGAACTTCGAGAAAAATCCGATGAATATGCTGCCCTGGAACAGCAGATTGAAGAATATACCGAACGCTGGTTTGAATTAGCCGAGCGAGCGTAGATAAACTGCCATCAAAATGAAAAGTTAACCCTGAGAGCTACACTATTGGACCCGGCCGATGGGGTGATTTCAAAACGTTTTGATTGAATATTTAAATGTTTTTTCGATAAATAGTAACCCATCGAAAAACCGATAGCTGCTCCAGCAGTCACATCACTTAGCCAGTGACGCCCTTTTGCGACACGGGCAATAGCCGTCCCAACAGGTATGGCCATCATCGAATAAGTAAAAACGTTGGGATAGTAAATAACCCAAGGCGTTACCAAAGCAAAGGCCGTAGCCGTATGCCCCGAAGGCAAAGAAGTATGGCCAAGCTCTGCAAATTCCATCTCGTAGGGGCCTTCATTTGTGTGGGGACGCTTTCGGGCAAACAAAAACTTACCGGCATTAACAGTAAGATTGGTCATCACCAATGACTGCAGAGACGTAAACGCTACATCCTGAAATTTTGAATTTTTAGTCAGTAATGACGCCCCAAAAATTCCAGCCGAAACAGAGACCGCCAATGGCCATTCGCCCCATCGATTTGTAAAATTCAAGACTGGCGACCCTTTATATTGATCTTGAATATTAGTACTCAAGGGACCGTCACTCAACGAAATGGCAGCTATCCCCAATCCCACAGAGGTCCCTCTTAATACTTCCCTCGATCCAATATTGGAAAACATATCAACAGGATCGTTTACCGTCCAGCGTAAAAAGCGATGGGCATCCTGCTGACAATAGGCACACTGAATACCTACCAGCAAACAGAGAAAAGCCGTAAATACTATAGTTCTTCTGTTATACATTATTTCTATATAGCAATAAACACATAAAAAACAAACACTTATAAATGATATTATGATTAAAAAAATACCTGCAACAGACAGCTAAATCTTTGTATCATTATTTTCTTTAAAAGAACTGATACACTATGGCTCAACAACTACCCATTGACGGGACTTTAGATTTGCACACCTTTGATCCCAATGAACTGGGATCTCTTATTCCCGCATATATCAAAGAATGTCTGAAAAAAGAAATTTATGAGATCCGTATCATCCACGGTAAGGGAACGGGTAACTTGCGTCGTTCAGTACATGCTCTTTTAGATCGAAATAAGCATGTGATCTCCTACTCCCTGGCAAATGACCGCAGCGGATGGGGTGCGACGGTTGCTACTTTAAAAACTGAAACCGAATAGTAAGTGTAATGCTCATTCAGGTTCAAATATGGTGAGTTGCCTTAGCAATATTAAATTGGTAACCTGAGCAAGGTTAAATTTTTTATAGTGATACATCAAAACGTATTTAATGAGCATTGCCCAAAGCATTTCAAACTTTTTTGAAGAGTATTATCCGCATAATGATGAGGGACTTGAGGAACTATCCTCAGCTTTTACGTCAAGAGTAATTCCGAAAGGTACCACTATTCTCAGAGAATCAACCACCGACGATAAACTTCGTTTTTTGAACAGAGGAACCATAAGGGAATACTATCTAAGCGGTGTCAAAGAAGTGAACATCAACTTTTATCTACATCAGCAATTTATAACTGATTTATCATCATTTATAAACGCTACCAAAACAAAGAAAAACCAAGAAAGCCTGTCAGAAATTGAGGTTTTTGAACTTGATCGGGAACCGTTTCTACGATTGCTGGAGAAATATGAGTGTGCCCAGGATCTTATAGACCAATTTTTTCAAAAGTTGTTATCATCCCGCGAAAAGTTTGAATATAACCGTATGACCAAAACTCCTGAAGAACTTTATACTGAACTTCGCATTTACAAGCCTGAATGGCTACAGAAAATTCCTCAGTACCATATTGCTTCCTACTTGGGCATTACTCCTGAAACATTAAGCAGGATACGAAGTCGCATTTCTTGATCTGCATCAATGACATTCATTCTCTTCCTCTTTTTCTTAGGAAAGAATGTTAATCAACGATTATATCATGCAGATACATCATATCCGAAATGCGACCATGGTTATAGAAACGGCTGACAAAGTATTCTTGGTTGATCCTATGCTTGGCCCTAAAGGCAACCTTCCCCCCTTTACCCTGTTCAGGTTTAAGCCACGGAAAAATCCGATTATTCCTCTTCCCGAAAATACTGATGCCCGGCTGCAAAAAGTCACGCATTGCATCATCACCCACCAACATCCGGATCATCTTGATGACGAAGGACGGCATTTTCTGAGAGAAAAGAACGTGCCCATTATATGCAGCGTAAAGGATCAAAAATCACTCAAAAAAGAAGGGCTTAATGTAACCCAAACGCTGAATTATTGGGAAACGCTTAATTTCAGCGGCATCAAAATAACAGGCATACCAGCACAACACGGCTATGGATTTGTCACCAAATTAATGGGAAATGTAATGGGATTCTATCTTGAAATTCCTGATACGCCTTCTATCTATTTGAGTTCAGATACCGTCTACACAGATGCGGTTCATAAAGTCTTGACGGAACTTAAACCGGATATCAGCGTTGCGGCATGTGGAGCAGCACAATTTGACATCTTCAAACCACTGCTTATGGATATGAATGATATGCTAACCTTCTTCACCAATGCTCCCGGAAAAGTAATTGCCAATCACCTGGAAGCGGTGAATCACTGTCCTACCACTCGTGAGCAATTAAGAGAAAAACTACGTACTCATAATCTTCGGGACAAAGTATTTATTCCTGAGGATGGAGAAACGATAACATGGAATGCATAATTAGCAGCTAAACCATTCTTTCCTCAAAAAATCATCTATTGCTATTTAACTCCGCCAATGGTAGTTGAAAGCTTTTTCGCTCATCATTTAACTACCTAATATTTATTCATATCCTGCGAATGCTTGCAAATTTGGGGTGATATTTATATCAATACGAAGATCTCCAATTTTTACAACCTTAATTATTATAGGTTGTAAGAGAACTTCAGAACATCAGTTAAAAACTGAAAATAAGGGAATTCATTATGCCAAAAAGAAATAAAATTATCTATTGGGCCACCACCGGCTTTCTTGCATTAGGTATGACGGCTGGCGGCGTACAGCAACTGTTACAAATAGGTGGCTATGTCGAAATTATTACGGGATTAGGTTATCCCCTATACTTTATGTCTATCCTTGGAGCATGGAAAATTTTGGGAGTTATAGCCGTACTTACCCCTAAATTTCCATTAGTAAAAGAATGGGCGTATGCTGGATTTTTCTTCGCAATGTCCGGAGCAGCAATTTCACATATCTCTGCAGGTCAACCCTTTACTGAGGCAATTCCTTCGTTGGTATTACTAATCATAACGGTGGCATCATGGTATTTTAGGCCTCCGGATAGAAAAATCACTTCCACTAATCAATAGATAAACATCATGAGTCGTCATAAAAAGGAGTTGTCATCAAAACAGCAAGAAAGCCTACTCAAAACTTTAAAACAACGTTTTGAGGACAACATGGACCGACATGCTAATCTTAAATGGCAGGACATTCAGGCAAGGCTGGAAGCCGAAGAGTCGGCAAAAAAATTATGGTCGCTCCATGAAATGGAACAAACTGGTGGGGAACCTGATGTGGTCGATTATGATAAAAAAACGAGTGAATATATATTTTTTGACTGTTCAGCAGAAAGCCCAAAAGGTCGCAGAAGTGTTTGTTATGACCGTGAAGGACTGGAATCACGAAAAAAACACAAACCAGAAGATAATGCCATTGATATGGCAAAAGACATGGGCATTGATCTCTTGACAGAAAAACAGTATCGGGCGTTGCAACAACTTGGAGAGTTCGATACAAAAACATCCAGCTGGATAAAAACGCCTGCTGATATCAGAGAGCTGGGGGGAGCCCTCTTCTGTGATCGCCGCTACAACCATGTTTTCGTATATCACAATGGAGCGCAATCATATTATGCCTCCCGGGGATTTCGTGGCGTCCTGAGAATCTGAATTTCACAGTAATTTAAATAGTGAGTACATTGCTATCACCGAGAAATAATAAATTCTGTCAACTCCATTACAAATCTTGATAAAATGAATAAACACGAATCCATAAATTATGTCGAACTCCCTTCGAATGATTTATCTGTTACAAAAGACTTTTACAAAAAGGTTTTCGAATGGAGTTTTGAAGATTATGGGTCAGAATATACAGCCTTTGTAGATCCTGGTTTAGAAGGTGGCTTTTTCAAATCTTCAAAACATTCCACCACAGAAAATGGAGCTGCTCTAATTGTATTTTACAGCACTAATCTGGAAGCCACGCAAGCTAAAATCGAAGAAGCTGGTGGAAAAATCATAAAACCAATATTTTCATTCCCAGGTGGCCGTAGATTTCATTTTTCCGATCCAAGTGGTAATGAGTTGGCGGTTTGGTCAGACCAATAATCTTTGCCCCAATATTATTAGGGATATAGTTTAAACAGTTTCTCCTTATATCAAACAACAATTTCCACTCTACGAATTTTCTGTATATTCAACGAGTAATTACCCAATCAAGATAATCAACTTGTAGGCCCATGAAATCAATACAATTATTATTAATAATACTGGTCGGCAGTCTTATGCTGGCGGCTTGCGAATCATCCAATCAAGAAGATACAATGAGTGATAACCCTCTATTTTCGAAAAGTACCCTTCCCTTTGAAGCACCCGATTTTGATGCCATTAATGAAGAGCACTACCGTCCTGCTTTTGAAGCAGGCATGAAACAGGAGCTGCAAGAAATGGAAGAGATTGCCTCCAATTCCGAAAAGCCCACATTTGAAAACACCATTGTAGCGATGGAAAAAAGTGGACGACTGCTCCAACGCACAAGTTCGGTTTTCTACAATCTTACCTCGGCACATACCAACGACAAGATTCAGGAAATTCAATCTGAAATGGCTCCCAAGCTGGCAGCCCATTCAGACGATATCCTGCTCAATGCCGACCTATACGAACGCGTTAAAACGCTTTATGATAAACGTGATGAACTTGATTTAGACGAAGCATCACTGAAATTGCTGGAAGATACACACCGCGAATTTGTCCGCGCCGGTGCTCAGCTTACTGAGGATGAAAAAAGCCGCATGCGCGAAATTAATGAACGCATGTCATCACTGACAACAGAGTTTCAGGAAAATTTATTAGCACTAACCAAAGAACGTGCTGTTCTTGTCGACAGTAAAGAAGAACTGGACGGACTGAGTGACGACCGCATTGCTGCGGCCAAAGAAGCAGCTGCTGAAAGAGACCACGATGACAAATATTTGCTAACCATCACCAATACCACTCGCGTTCCTATCCTCAAAAACTTGAATAACCGTGATCTGCGAGAACGGGTATGGAAAGCATCAGCTTATCGCGGTATTGGAGAAGACGGTGGTATTGATAACCGTCCCATTATTTTAGAGCTAACTAAATTGCGCGCTGAAAAAGCAAATTTGCTGGGATATGATAACTATGCTGCTTACAAACTCGATCCCCAAACAGCTAAAACGCCCGATACTGCTTTGGATATGCTTAAGGACCTCATTCCTCCTGTCTTAAATAATACTGAGGCCGAAGCCAACGCTATTGAAGAAATGATGCGTAAAGATGGGATTGAAGGTGATGTAAAACCGTGGGATTGGAACTATTATGCCGAAAAAGTCCGTCAAGCCGAATATAATATCGATGAATCTGAAGTACGCCCTTATTTTGAACTTGATCGCGTACTTAAGGACGGCGTTTTCTTTACAATGAACAAGTTGTTCGGTGTCACTTTTGAAGAACGCCACGACCTGCCGGTTTATCATGAGGACGTTCGTACCTTTGATGTGTACGACGAAAACGGGGAACAAATTGGGCTGTTTTATGCGGATTATTTTGAGCGTGATTCTAAACGTGGTGGTGCATGGATGAACTCTTATGTTTCGCAATCACATCTGCTGGATAAAAAGCCCGTGATTGTTAACGTGATGAATATTCCCCCACCCGCCGAAGGAGAACCGGCACTTATCAGTTTCGATAATGTAACGACCATGTTCCACGAAATGGGTCATGCCGTGCATGGACTCTTTTCGGATGTAAAATACCCTTCACAATCGGGTACCTCTGTGCCACGAGACTTTGTTGAGTTTCCATCCACTTTTGAAGAAGACTGGGCTATCCAACCCGAAGTGCTCGAAAACTATGCCATCCATTACGAAACCGGTGAACAGATTCCCCAAGAATTGCTCGATAAAGTGATCGAAGCCAGTAATTTCAATCAGGGCTTCGATACCCAGGAATATCTTGCTGCCACTATGCTGGATATGGAATGGCACTTAGTTGAAAAGGATAATCTTCCTGAAGATGTACAAGCATTCGAACAACAGGCACTGGCTAAATACAATCTCGACCAGGAAGCCATTCCCCCGAGATATAAATCTCCCTATTTCGCACATATCTTTTCAGGTGGATATTCAGCCAATTATTACGCCTATATTTGGAGCGAAGTTCTGGCAGCCGACGCTTTTGCTTATATGATGGAAGAAGGCGGTCTTGAAAAAGAAAATGGCGACCGTTTCCGTGAATATATTCTATCCCAAGGCGGAAGTAACGAAGCGATGGAGCTATATGAAGAATTTCGCGGACAGGAACCGGACGTAAAACATCTGCTGGAACGCCGTGGCCTCAATACTGAGAATTAACATTCTCTCTTGATTATAAAACTTTAAAAGGCGCCGTAACATTGTTGCGGCGCCTTTTTATTGATAGTAGTTTTTACAATTCTACAAAACAAACCCAAGTATAAATATTATGGTTAATTGCTTGGCATGTTGGTCCAAGGGGCAGATCTATAGCAAAAGACAATGACTCAGACACGATGAAAGAAACTGGACGTGCAATTGAAGACCGCATGAAGGAAAATATGAACCGTACTCAAGGGATTCCTTACCGATCAATTTCTTCAATTTTCAATCAATTCAGAAACCTGTAAATAGCTAATTATACATAGTCCTATACTTTGCCAAATCTTTGGGTAATTCTATGCTCCAATATTTTTACCCTGCTAAAAATGGCAAATCCATTCCTACAATTGATAGAATTGGGTATAAAATGCTTTTCTCATATAAAGAACTAAACCCAATAATAGAGTTGATGTTTATGAATTAAATTATTTATAGTTAAAGTAACTTTAACTAATTCCATAGACATGCAAAAAAAACTCACCTCACTCCTCATTTTTATTTTCTTAGTGCTTGGCGGATTACCGTTGGTAGCACAGGACAGTGAAATAAGTATATCAGAAGCTAATTACAGCGGACTCGAACTCCGTAATATTGGTCCTGCCCTTACTTCCGGGCGCATTGCCGATATCGATATTCACCCCAATGATGCAGACACATGGTATGTAGCAGTCGGCTCCGGCGGTGTCTGGAAAACCACAAATGCAGGCACTACCTGGAACCCAATTTTCGATAACCAATCATCCTATTCTATTGGAGCAGTGACCATCGATCCCAACAACCCAAATACCATTTGGGTGGGGTCTGGTGAAAATGTAGGGGGTCGCCATGTTGGATATGGGGACGGCGTCTATAGAAGTACCGACGGCGGTGAAAGCTGGGAGAATATGGGACTCGTAAACTCTGAGCATATTTCGAAGGTCATAGTGCATCCCAAAAATTCTGATGTTATCTGGGTTGCTGCACAAGGTCCGCTTTGGGAGAAAGGGGGTGACAGGGGTTTGTACAAATCCACCGATGGCGGTGAAAGCTGGAATAAAGTACTTGGCAATGACGAATGGATTGGGGTGACCGACATAGTAATAGACCCACGTAATCCAGATCAACTATATGCCGCAACCTGGCAACGACATCGTACGGCGGCAGCCTACATGGGCGGCGGACCCGGTACGGGAATTTTTCGTAGTAACGACGGAGGAGAAAGTTGGCAAGAGTTAGAAAATGGACTTCCAAGCTCAAACATGGGTAAAATTGGCTTGGCGATTTCTCCCCAAAAACCTGATATCGTGTACGCTGCTGTAACGCTTGATCGGACAACAGGCGGAGTTTTTAAATCCGAAGATCGCGGCGCTTCCTGGAAGAAAATGTCGAATACCGTGGCCGGAGGAACGGGCCCACATTATTATCAAGAACTCTATGCATCACCTCACCACTTTGGTACTATTTATTTAATGGATGTAACTACGGAAGTATCCAATGATCATGGCAAAACATTTCGCGACTTACAGGAAGGTTCCAAGCACTCCGACAACCATGCTATGGCCTTCCGCAAAGATAATCCCGACTATCTTTTGTTAGGATCGGATGGCGGCCTTTATGAAAGTTATGACCTGGCTGAAACCTGGAACTTCATCAATAACATGCCCATTACCCAATTCTACAAGGTAGCCGTGGATAATGCGAAACCTTTTTACAATGTATACGGGGGTACACAAGATAACGGTTCACAAACCGGCCCCTCACGTACTGATAATGAAGACGGTATTCGCAATGCCGATTGGTATAAAACGCTATTTGCTGATGGCCATGATACGGCAACTGAACCAGGTAATCCTAATATCTTTTACGCCGAGACTCAACAGGGTGGCCTGCATCGAATTGATCGTACCACCGGCGACCAAGTATTCATTCAGCCACAGGCCGGTAAGGACGAGGAGTCAGAACGCTTTAATTGGGATTCGCCTATAGAAGTAAGTCCACACAGCCCTACAAAGTTACTTTTCGCTTCACAGCGAGTATGGATTTCAGAAAATCGGGGAAACAGTTGGACTGCTATCTCAGGAGATCTGACCCTGGATCAAAACCGTCTGGAGTTGCCCATTATGGGTAAGCAACGCAGTTGGGACAATCCCTGGGATATGAAGGCCATGTCTAATTACAATACGATAACTTCGCTGGCCGAATCACCACAGCAAGAAGGATTGATCTATGCCGGCACCGACGACGGCCGCATTCAAGTTACCGAAACCGGTGGTAAGAACTGGCGCGAAATTGAGCTTTCCGATATCGACGGCGTGCCCGACAAAGCATTTATTAATGACATTAAAGCCGATCGCTTTGATGCTAACACCGTTTATGTTGCGATGGATGATCACAAAAACGGTGACCTTTCCCCTTATTTAATTAAAAGCACCGATCGAGGTGAAAGCTGGTCTGTAATCAGTGATGATCTACCAGACAGACACTTAGTCTGGCGCGTAATTCAGGATCATGAAAAACAAGATCTGCTTTTCGCCGGTACCGAATTCGGCGTTTTCTTTACCGTGGATGGTGGCAATAATTGGCAAAAATTAAATGGCGGTGTTCCAACTATTGCTTTCCGCGATCTGGAGATTCAACGTGATCATGACGATTTAGTAGGGGCAACATTTGGGCGCGGGTTCTATATCCTTGATAATTACAATCCGTTGCGAGAAATTGACAACCAAACGTTGAATCAAGAAGCCAAACTTTTTACGCCACGCGAAACCTTTTGGTATGTTGAAAACAGCGTTGTGGGATCGATGGGTGACGATTACTTTAAAGCAGAAAATCCTCCTTTCGGCACCGTGTTCACTTATTATCTCAAAGACAATTATAAATCGCTTAAAGCTCAGCGACAGGAACGTGAACGAGAGCTGGATGAAGATGAGGACGTATCTTTTCCTGGATGGGAAAACTTGGAAGCCGAGATGCGTGAAGAGGAACCCAAAGTTATCATTACCATAAAAAATGAAAGCGATAATGTAGTGAACAGAATTGAAGGGCCCACTTCTGAAGGATTCCATCGTGTTAACTGGGAGCTGAACTATCCGTCGAAAGACGTTGTAGAAATGGAAGAGTCCAGTGGTGGTTACTTTAACGATGGATTTATGGCAACACCCGGTACGTATACAGCTACTCTCTCTAAAATTGTCCGAGGTGAAGTCACCCAACTGTCCGAACCCGTTACCTTTGATGTAGTGCCCCTACGAGACGGAGCACTCGATGGCGCATCCAAAGAAGAAATTACGGAGTTCCGGGAAAATCTTGAACACTTCCAGCAAGATCTCACACAAACCACAAATACGCTTCAAAATCAACTCCAAAAAGTTCGTGCCTTGCGTCGTGCACTTTCTCGTGCAGACGAGGAGGCTCCAGATTTAGTTTCGAAACTGAACGATGCACGACTGAAGCTACAAGAACTTAACGAACGCATAAATGGTAGTGAAGCCAAGCAAGAGGTTGGTCAGCTTAATGATGAAACATCACCCCGCTCCCGGTTATTTGTAGGATACCGTGCACTTAACACAACTTACGGCCCTACACAAATGCATCACGAAGCATTGAAAACGGGTAAAGAAGAGTTGTCAGCATTTCAAAAAGATCTGACTGATTTCACCGAAAATGTAATGCCCAAACTCGAAAAAGCTGTTCAAAATGCCGGAGCACCTCCAATAAAGGACAGCTAATAATCACACATTCATATTTATTTTAAAGGGATGCTTTGGGCATCCCTTTATTTTTTTAGAAGCATCTAAACCTTAAGATCAAAAGAATAAATTGACTGAAACATCAATTGCTACACTTTCGTAAAGCCATTGGTAACATATAAATTTTCAACTTTTAAAAATTATGTCATTGGTATTAGCACTTATTTGATTTATAATAAATTTATTATCGAAATCTTTATTTTTATAGAACATCACTTTCCCTGCAACTAAAATTTAACGGCTTAATGTATTTACGAATACTTGGGGCAGCACTGATTATGTTGAGTGCTGTAGCTTGCCAATCCACGAAAGAAACAACAAGTAAATCAGAATCCTCTGTATCGCAAGATACCTCAGAACTTGAAGAACTATACTGGCAACGTATCGATGAAAAAAAATCCTCTTTTACTGAGGCTGATGTAAAATTTATGACGGGCATGATTGCTCACCATGCCCAAGCCCTTGTTATGTCACGGCTGGCGCCTAAAAATGGAGCAAGTCCTGCCGTTCAGCGGCTTGCATCCCGGATCATTAATGCCCAGCAAGATGAAATTGCTACTATGCAGCAATGGCTTAAAGATCGAGATCAGCCAGTTCCTCAGATTGAGATCGATGGTCTTAACCTGATGATTGAAATTAATGGCGAACCCTATACCATGTATAAAAAGATGCGGGGCGTTCTTTCCGACCAACAGATTGAGGAGTTGGCTGCTGCAAAAAATTCTACATTTGATAAACTTTTTCTCAAATACATGATTGAGCATCATTCCGGAGCGGTATATATGGTCGAAAACCTGTTTAGTAAAGATGGAGCAGCACAAGACCGTGCAGCGTTCCGTCTCGCATCCGATATTCAGGTAGACCAACGCACCGAAATTGATCGGATGCAACAAATGCTCGATCAGCTTACCAAATCAGGATAAGAATAAACATTAACTTTACTTCTAACTTAAATCAGCTTTATGAACTCTTACTACAACCGTATACGTTCTGCTGTGAGTATAGACGGGATGAGTAAGCACTGGCTGGGGCTATTATTTATGATCGCTCTATTCGGTACTTACGCCTGTTCAACCTCTTCAACAGCAACCGACAATCAATCAGATCAATCGACCGAGACATCCGAGATCAAATCATTGGATGAGATATCTCCTCCTAATCCGGATCCCCGTGTAGGACTCCAAGCTGGGCTCTTTGATGCTGAGGAAGCGATCTGGAATCTTAATATGCTTTCCCATACCCCTCCGCCCGAAGATTTTGTTGGATCAACCAACTCCGACTTGGCTTTTAAAGGAAACTACGCCATTCAGGGAAATTACAATGGTTTTATGGTTTGGGATATCAGTAACCCTGCTTCTCCAAATCTTGTAGTCGACTTTCTCTGTCCGGCATCACAAAGTGACGTTTCCGTTTATGGTAACCTGCTTTTTGTCTCCGGTGAAGGTTTAGGAGGACGTCTTGATTGCGGTACAGAAGGAGTCAATAAACAAGCAAGTAAAGAACGACTGCGTGGAATTCGCATTTTTGATATCAGTGATATCGAAAACCCAGAATACGTTTCGAATGTGCAGACCTGCCGCGGATCGCATACCCACTCGGTGCTTGACGATCCCAATGACGACGAAAATGTCTACGTTTATGTTTCAGGATCTGCTCCCGTTCGTCCCGAGGAAGAACTTCCAGGATGTTCTGATGCTCCCCCATCCGAAGACCCCAATTCTGCCCTTTTCCGTATCGAGGTCATTCAGGTTCCGTTGGATAATCCCGAGGATGCAAAAATTGTGAACTCTCCTCGCATTTTCGAAAACCTGACTGAAGCTCCAACACACGGCATGTCTCCTGCAGATATGGAACAAATCCGTAAAGCTGAAGAGGAAGGAGCATTCGTTGCTGAAGTATTCGGCCAAAAACGAATTATTCCTGATCGTTATGTTCAACAAATGCTTGCTCAAGTTGTAAAACAACGTGGTGGTGAAGGCGAACCAACGGCACAAGACAGTGCCATGCTTCGTGAGAATATTGGACAAATGATTGAGGAACGCTTTGGTGGAAATGATGACGACGGAGAGGAAAACCTAATGGAGAACCGTGGTCCCAACCAATGTCATGATATCACACTTTATCCTGAAATCGGATTAGCTGGTGGCGCTTGTGAAGGATATGGTCTGCTACTTGATATTACCGATCCCGCCAGTCCTCAACGCGTTGATGCGGTAGCTGATTCGAACTTTGCCTACTGGCACTCAGCCACATTCAACAATGAAGGCGACAAAGTGTTGTTTACTGATGAGTGGGGCGGTGGCGGACAACCTAAGTGCCGCGAAAAAGATCCTATGGAATGGGGCGCCAATGCCATCTTTACCATTAGCGATGACAATAAGATGGACTTCCAAAGTTATTTTAAAATGCCTGCGCCACAAACTCCTCAGGAAAACTGTGTGGCACATAACGGTTCCTTGATTCCGGTGCCTGACCGTGATATTATGGTCCAATCATGGTACCAAGGCGGTATCTCCATTTTCGACTGGACGGATCCTAACAACCCCGTTGAAATCGCATACCACGACCGTGGACCCGTTGACTCTACCCGTATGCAGATGGGCGGAAGCTGGTCGGTTTACTGGTACAATGGCAAGATTGTGAACTCAGAAATTGCGCGTGGACTCGATATCTTTGAGCTTAAGCCAAGTCCTTATCTCACTAAAAACGAGATTGCCGCTGCCAATACTGTTACGTTTGAGCAATTAAATCCACAGGGACAGCCCAAGTATGATTGGCCTGCCACTTTTGCCCTTGCCAAGGCTTACATTGACCAATTGGAGCGTAGAAATGGACTTTCAATGGATCAGCTAACATCGGCCAGAGAACAAATTGCCAACGCTGAAAATGCTTCTGGTTCTAATCAGTCAAAAATCCTTTCTGGATTGGCGACAGAGCTTGACAGACAAGCCAGTAGCTCCAGCCAAACAGCAAAAGTCAATAAGCTGGTAGATACCCTACAGAAATTGGCTGAATAAAAGGATTCCCGCTTTTTAGACGGTAATCTTTTGATAGATTTTTAGGCTCTCATTGGATATTTATTATCCGGTGAGAGTCTTTCTTTTTTAGCTGATTTTTTTCATTCCTTTCTCTATCCTTTGGCATAGCAATTTCATCCCAAATCTTACTACATGAATACCTATTCACGACAGTCATTACAAAACGCACTCCAAAACCAAGTCCGGCGTTTACAACACAAAATAAAATCCCTTGATCAACTAAGCGGGCGACTCTCGATGGGTCGGCTTGCAGGATTTATAGGAGGACTTGCCTTGGTTTATACAGCTGGACAATGGGGACCGGAATGGCTGTTTTGGGTTACACTTTTACTTTTCATTGTAGGATTTAGTCAGCTGGCCCGCTTTCACAAAAAGGTAGAACAACACCAAGAAGAATTTGAAATTTGGAAAGCCATCCGTCAAAAACATATTGCACGACAAACACTGGACTGGCCTCAGATTCCAGAACGTTCTCCTTCTAAAAATTACGAAAAACATCCCTTTGCTAACGACCTCGACATTATTGGCAAACACTCCCTGTTGCAACTTATGGATACCTCAACCTACCAGGGAAGTACTGATAAGCTCACAGAATATTTGTTGGAGCGTAAACCCAATCCCCAAAAAACAAAAGATCGTCAGGCCATTATTAAAGAGCTAACCAATCTGCCGCAATTTCGGGACCGACTGCACCTGCTGGCCGAGCTAAATGGTAAGCAAGAACTTGATAACGACTGGGATCTTGATCAGCTGTTGGCCTATCTGCATAAATCAGAAGTCGTCAACTATATCCTGCCTCTTGCCGTACTCGGTACTCTTGCCGGGGTAAACATTGTTTTACTGGTATTATATTTAATGGGCATGATGGCTCCTTATGTAATTATTACTTTCGTGGCTTATTTGGTGATCTACAACTTTAACAGCGAAAAAATATCTGGCCTTTATACCGAAGCTCACCAAATTGAGAAACAGCTTAGCAAATTTAACGGGGTCCTTCATTTCCTGGAAACCTATAACTACGATTCTAAAGAAAAGCTCAAAGCTTTTTGTAGTCCCTTTTGGAGCAGCGACTATTCACCCTCAAAATATGTGAAGGGAATTATTCGAATTGCCGGAGCCGCCTCATCGCAACAGAGCGAAATTGTGTGGGTACTACTTAATTTTTTGGTCCCCTGGGATCTGTACTTTGCGCAAAAATTGAGTCGCTATAAAAAAGAGTTAGCACCAAAACTGGATGAATGGCTCACTCATTTCTATCAGCTTGAGGCCTTCAGTTCAATGGCTAACTTCGGTTGGTTACATCCGGAGTACCAGTTTTCAATTCCTGATAAAAAATCTGATAACCCGTTTACTGCCAAAAGATTGGGACACCCTCTCATTCCTCATGATGAAAAAGTAACCAATGACATTTCAATTGATGAGAAAGGTGACATCCTGCTAATTACTGGTTCTAACATGGCGGGGAAAAGTACTTTCTTGCGAACGATGGGAATCAATCTGTCACTCTGCTTTGCTGGTGCCCCCGTTAATGCTTCATCGTTTCAAATTATTCCGTTTCGTATTTACAGCAGCATCAACGTCACTGACTCGCTGGACGATGGGCTTTCTCACTTTTACGCTGAGGTCAAACGCCTGCGCGGCTTACTTGAACTGCTCAACGATAATCATGAGACACCGGTGTTCTTTCTGGTCGATGAGATATATCGGGGTACGAACAATCGGGAACGCCTGCAAGGCAGTGAGGCTTTCTTAAAAAATGTAGCCGGTAAAAACGGTGTGGGATTAGTTTCCACGCATGACCTGGAGTTGGCTCAATTGGAAGAATCAATTCCTGAATTAAGTAACTGGCACTTTGCCGAAACCATTGAAGGCAACAAGATGAGATTTGAATATAAGTTAAAACCCGGCCCCTGTCCTTCTACCAATGCGCTCAAAATTATGGAGATGGAAGGATTACCAACTTGATCTTTTATAATCAGGAATTGAAAATTCTGAATTAGTTAGTACCTGTTATGAACTTATTTGAAGAAATTGAACAGGCGTACAAGCGTATCAAAAATGATGTGTACCAAACACCCCTGTTATATTCCAACTGGTTAAGTGATCACTGCAACGGAGATGTATATCTAAAGCTGGAAAGCGAACAAATTACCGGGTCGTTTAAAGCACGAGGCAGCCTTAATAAACTCAAGTGGATTCAAGAACAAAATATTAACGCATTACCCGTTACCGCATCCACCGGAAATCACGGACTGGGTTTTGCCCGCGCGTGCGACTTATTGGGAATTAAGGGGAAGGTTTTTCTGCCGCATAATGCCGTTACCTCTAAAGTAAAGGCTATTCGGGCATTTGATATAGAAATCGAATTCCACGGGGATGATCCCTATACAACAGAAATGTATGCTCGTAAAACTGCTGACAAACAGGGATGGATCTACATATCTCCTTATAACGATACACAGATCATTGCGGGTCAGGGAACCATCGGCATAGAAATGCTCTCCCATATATCCCCTCCTGATAATTTACTGGCTACTGTGGGCGGCGGTGGGCTTATCTCGGGCATTGGCAGCTATCTAAAAAAGCAATCTCCTGATACCAAAATTATCGGATGTCAGCCTGAAAACTCACCGGAAATGAGTGTGAGTGTACAATCCGGAGAATACAAAGAAGTAGAATCGAAGCCAACGCTTTCGGACGGCTCGGCCGGGGGATTTGAACGAGACTCCATCACCTTTGACCTGTGCAAAAAACTGGTGGATGATTTTATTTTAATTTCTGAAGACGAAATTGCCGGGGCAATTCGTTCTATGATCAAGCACCACAGCAAGTTAGTAGAGGGATCGGCGGGCGTTGCCATTGCCAGTTTATTAAAACATCCCGAACGTTTTGCCGATCAAACCACGATTATCGTTGTTTGTGGGGCCAACATTTCGGAAGATAAATTGCAATCCGTTTTATGTGAGTAATATATAATCCAAATAAAGATATTTACACTATGAGAACACTGACATTATTTATTTCACTATTTTTAATTACGACCATTGCTCAAGCTCAAAATGAAATTTCTATCAATGCCACTGCCCAAGTGGCCGTTCCCGCTGATGAAATTGCCTTTCAAATTAATCTGAATGCAGAGGCTGAAACTTCACAAGAAGCATATGACTTGCATAAAAAACGAGAAAAAGTACTTGTAGAGCTCTTGAAAGAACATGATATCAAGGAAGAAAATATCGATTTTGAACCTATTTCTATCAATAAGAGCTACAGTGATCAATATTCCCGAGACCAGAAGGAAGTTATCCAAACAAGCCAGATGGTGGTGCTAACGTTGAGTGATTTTGATATCTATGAACAAATCCAAATCACCTTAATTAGCAATGATTTTGATGAATTCAGTGGTAATTTCATGTCCAGCGAATCGGAAAAAGGAGAAGAGGAAGCACTAAAAAAAGCACTTAACATGGCGCGTGATAAGGCAGAGCTCATTGCCCAAGAATCAGGAGTAACGATTACAGGAATTAAAAACATTAATTACTCCTACCATCACCGCCCACCGCAACCCATGATGGAAATGTCAGCAAGAAAATCATCCGACAGCCTCCTCGAATTTGACCAATCCGTAAGCGTATCAGCGAATGTTTCCGTTGTTTACACTTTTGAACAGTAATAGTTTGAGAGATGCCATCCTTCAAAAGATGGCATCTCGATTACTAAATATCATCACACAAACTGCGCTTCTTCGGTAGACCCACTAAGTGCAAGCGTTGAACTTTCTTTTCCATCAATCGATTTTTTAACCGTATCGAAGTAGCCGGTACCGACCTCTCGCTGGTGCTTTGTAGCAGTATAGCCATACGCCTCACCCGCAAACTCAGCTTCCTGCAGCTCCGAATAAGCAGCCATACCTTCATCGCGATACCGCCGAGCAAGGTTAAACATGCTGTAATTGAGCGAATGGAATCCGGCCAGTGTCACAAACTGAAACTTATAGCCCATAGCCGCTAATTCACGCTGAAAAATGGCAATATCTGTATCTGTAAGATTCTTTTTCCAGTTGAACGATGGTGAACAGTTGTAGGCCAGCAGTTTATCGGGGTACTTCTCATGGATGGCATCAGCAAATATACGCGCCTCATGAAGATCCGGTTTAGACGTTTCACACCAAACCAAATCAGCATAAGGAGCATATGCCAGTCCGCGAGAAATCGCCTGATCCAATCCATTTCGGACATAATAGAATCCTTCCTCCGATCGCTCTCCCGTTAAAAACTTGTGATCATGGGGATCAATATCGCTCGTTAACAGCTGGGCTGCATCAGCATCTGTTCGGGCAATGACAAGCGTGGGTACATCCAGTACATCAGCAGCTAAACGCGCCGCAGTAAGCGTTTTAATAAATTGTGATGTAGGAACAAGTACCTTTCCCCCCAAGTGGCCGCACTTCTTCTCTGATGCCAGCTGATCTTCAAAGTGGACACCTGCAGCACCCGCCTCAATCATCGCTTTCATCAATTCAAAAGCATTCAGTACACCGCCAAATCCCGCCTCGGCATCTGCTACGATAGGTGCAAGCCAATGTGTAGACTTATCTCCTTCCATGTGATGAATTTGATCAGCCCGCAGCAGCGTTTGGTTAATCTTTCGAACAATTTCCGGGACGCTGTTGGCAGGATACAAACTCTGATCGGGATACATATTTCCAGCCATATTTGCATCTGCTGCTACTTGCCAACCGCTCAAGTAGATAGCTTTCAACCCCGCCTTTACCTGCTGCATGGCCTGATTTCCCGTTAATGCTCCAAGTGCCCGAACTAATTCTTCTTCGTTCAGCAACTTCCATAAACGTGCGGCTCCAACCTCTGCCAACGTCTGGCGAATTACTACCGATCCGCGCAACTTTAACACTTCCTCGGCTGTATAGTTACGTTTAATCCCTTTCCAACGAGAATTTGTTTCCCATTCATTTTGTAATTTTTTTACCGTATTCATGACGTCCCTCTCTTAATTTTTAATGTTAGTTTCCCTTAGTGCGGTATTAAAAAAATCCGGTAGATTTTCGAGCAAAAATACTGCTCCCACATCCTTCCGAGCCTTTTTAAATTGATCTTGCACCTTTTGTATTGCAGATGCAGGCTGTCCCTCCATCACTTCTTCAACCTCATCCAAAATCGTATTCAGTTCTTCATCAAACAAGGTATCTACCAAGGCACGAGTAATCATTCGTCCATCCGTTGTAACTACTTTGTGATGAATCCACTGCCAAATTTGAGCCCGTGAAATTTCCAGCGTCGCAAGATCTTCCATCAAATTATCCCACGCCACACACCCTATATCCTGATTCCATCCTTGCATATAAGCAATACCCACACGGATGTTCGTTCGTAAGCCGGCCTCGGTAATATCGCCGCCACCCTGCGGTAACAGTTCGGGATATTTATCTTGATTAGGTAGTGTTCGATCCAGCTGATTTTCTTCAGGAAAACACTCCAGCGCAGAAGTTATAAAATAAGGATGCGAAACCCAGCAGCCATCATGACCGATATCGTGCTCGTTCTTTTTATCAGCAAGCACTTTCGCCGTTTGCTCTTTTCGCAACTCGGGATCTTTACCCGGTGTAAATGCCGACATGCCGCCAATGGCCATAGCACCACGGCTATGACAAACTTTAATCAACCGCTTAGCATATTGATCCATCCAGGGCTTGCTCATATCGATAGTGCCTCGATCGGGCATAATCCGATCTTTATGATAGCGCAACACTTTAATGTCACTAAATATCTTATCCCATCGACCAACATTTAATCCCGCGGCGTGATCACGAATTTCATAAAGTATCTCCTCGATCTGGAAAGCAGCAGTCAATGTTTCTATCAAAAAGGTAGCTCGCAAGGTACCCGTTTCATATTTCAGCTTACCTTCCAACATTTCAAAAAGATTATTCCACCAGCGTGCTTCTTGGTATGACTCACATTTGGGGACATAATATTTAGGTGTACGCCCTCGCTGAACTAACGGCTCGGCGGCATGATAAAATGTAACAGCCAAGTCAAAAAGTCCTGCTGAAATAGCCTCTCCGTCAACCGTGATGTTCTCCTCATCTAAATGCAGTCCCCGGCATCTTACCATCACCCCGGGCATATCGTCTTTATTTAGCTCATAAATTTTACCTGGTCCATCATTCTTTGCCAGTTGCTCAAACCGGAGATCCCCCTTCGCCGCTCCAATTACGTTATAGATTCCATCCACAACATTTTGCCAGCTTGGTTTCATCGAATCCTCAAAGTCCAGCATCGCCATATCGGCTCTCGCGCCCTCGTCATTATAACTCAGCATATTGATAACCATTTTGGCAGAATTTACCGGCCCCGTAATTTCCACTCTTCTTTTTTTAAGATCATCAGGTAACGGATTTACCTTCCAAGCCCCGGTTACCGCTTCATTATCTCTATTTAGATATTCTGGCACCTTGCCCTCATCAAAATTAAGTTGCCGGACTTTCCGTTGTTTTAAGAGTGATTTCCGCTGTGGTTCCAAGTCCCGATGAAGATGAGCCAACAGTTTAACAAACCCTTCATTAAGAATTGCTTTCATTCTTTCACTAAAGGCCTCAGATTTGATCTCAACTCCATGCCCCAGTGAAATATATACTTTTGTTTTCGCTCCCTTCTTCTCTTTTGTTATCTGCATATTTCTCTCCTCTATTTTTTATTGATGATGTGCCTCCCTTTTTAGATCACATCTTTAAATCAATTTCGTAAAAACGAATATAACTTACAAGCGAATATTCGCTAATAGATTATATTTTATTTTGCGATGTATTTCTTTGTACATTGATTGAAGTACAAAATAAACCACTAACATCATCTAAACGCTATGTCGCAACCGGTACAGGAAGAAAATCTTAAAGCGATTTTCGGACTCAAACTCCGTCAATACCGAGAGCTGCAAGAACTTTCGACTCAAGAATTAGCTAAACAGTCGGGACTTTCAGCTTCGTATATCAACGAAATTGAGAAGGGCAAAAAATACCCTAAAGCCGACAAAATCATGTCGCTTGCTACGGCTCTCGATGTTGATTATGATGAGATGGTTTCCTTAAAACTGGGTAAACAGTTAGGCCAACTTTCTGACCTTCTGAAGAGTAATGCCCTTCATGAAATGCCACTCGAACTTTTTGGGATTAAAACCAGTGATCTTATTGGCTTGATGGGTGATGACCCGGCCAAATTTAGCGCCCTGCTGCAAACTCTTTTAGAGGTAGCCCGTAATTATGACGTGCGGGTAGAACACTTTCTGCTGGCCGCATTACGATCGTACCAAGAACTCAATAACAACTACTTTGAGGAGCTTGAAAAAGCCGCTGAATCTTTCCTGGAAAATAAGCAGTGGATGGATCTACCTACCATCCCTTATAATCAACTAAAAACACTTCTCGAAACTGATTACGATTACGAAATAATCGAAAGCTCATTTGATAGCCAGCCTGAATTGCAGGGCTTTCGATCCATATATGTCCCCACCGAATCGCCGAAACTTTTTATTAATGATCAGCTCTTCCCTAATCAAAAAGCCTTTGTGCTGGGACGCGAATTGGGATACAACATCCTTGACTTGAAAGAACGGGCTCTTACCTCTTCCTGGATTAAAGTAGAATCGTTCAACCAAGTACTAAATAATTTCAAAGCCTCTTACTTTTCAGGAGCTATCCTCATGAATCGACATACATTTGTTCAAAAGCTGCAGGATTTCTTTAATCGAGATACCTGGGATTCCCAGCCATTGCTTGATATGATCGATTATTTCGACACTACCCCCGAAACATTTACCCATAGGCTAACCCAAATTTTGCCTCACTATTTTGGCTTAGATCAACTATTCTTTTTACGATTCCATAATATGCCGGGATCCCAGCAATACAAACTTTCGAAAGAGCTGCACCTGTCTCAACTGCATAATCCTCATCGCGTTAATCCCAGCGAGCATTATTGCCGGCGATGGATCACCATCACGTTATTGCAAAAATTAGCAGATACCGATATGCATGAAGCGAGCAACCAGCCACTTATAGATATCCAGCGCTCCCAATTCTATGGAACTGAAAATGAATATCTCTGCATTTCTTTTGCACGTCCACTGGCTCTTAACGAAGAAGCCAATTCGTGCATTACGTTGGGCTTATTGGATAATAATACCCTGAAAAAAGGAGTGAATTTCGCTTCAGATACCGATATTAAAACCCGGATCGTTAACGAGTCGTGCGAACGGTGCCCTATTCCTGATTGCCAAGAACGCGCCGCCGAACCTATGATTAGTAAAAAAGATCAGCAACAAAAAAAGCGCGAAAAAGCTTTACAATATTTTTTGGAACAACATAGCGAATAGAAAAAACCTAACCTCTTCACTCATTAGTATGGCTATCACGATTCCTATCTTCTAAAATAGGCCTCAAAACTTCCCAAACCTTTTTAGCAAGCAGCTTGTGTCCTTTTTTAGTGGGATGAATACCATCCGATTGCATTAACTCAGAGTCACCGCCCAAATCATCCAGAAAGTATGGAATAAGCTTGACACCATTAGCCTTTGCTAATTCCGGGTACATCTCTTTGAATTGTTGCGTGTACTCTGGTCCCAAATTGGGCGGAACCTGCATTCCTGTGATGATGATTTCGGCTTCGGGATATTTTGACTCTACCTTGTCGATAATTTTCTGCAGGTTCTGTTTTGTAGCATCTAAGTCAATACCGCGGAGTCCATCGTTCCCCCCCAGTTCGAGCACAAATACAGATACGGGTTGCTGCAAAACCCAGTCAATACGGCGTAACCCACCGGCCGATGTTTCCCCACTCGAACCACCATTAATAGCTTTATAAGCTAAGCCTGCGGAATCAATCTTTTGTTGGATAAAGGCGGGGAAAGCCTGGTCTTCTCCCACACCGTATCCGGCGGTAATACTATCTCCAAAAAACAGAATGCGATCAGGGGAATCTTGACTAAACATAACCGTGGGTAGCAAAAAAGTGAAAACAACAGCCGTCAATAATCGTTTCATTAAATATCAGGAGTAAATTTATGTTATCCGATTTTCATTTAGTTCAGGAAACGCTTTCCTTAACGGAATGATTCACCCGTTTGTAGATGTTACAAACCATAATTCAATCATCATATTATTTTTTATGGCTTTAAATCCGATTCTGGAAGTTACAAATCTTACCCAACAATTTAGAAACGGCGACCGTAACTTAACCGTTTTAGATCACGTCGACTTTTTAGTGGAAAAAGGAACCACTTGTTCTATCGTTGGCCCCTCTGGCAGTGGTAAAACGACCTTACTTGGACTTTGCGCTGGACTTGATCGTCCCACTACAGGAGAAGTAACACTCAACGGGGTTAAACTTGGTCCACTGGATGAAGACCAGCGGGCGGAGGTACGTAACAAACATGTAGGCTTTGTTTTCCAGACCTTTCAACTCGTGCCTACCCTTACAGCCCTCGAAAATGTGATGGTTCCGCTCGAACTTCGGGGCGATAAAACATCCGAAGTACAACACGATGCCGAAGAATTGTTAGAACAGGTGGGACTTAGCGATCGGATGAGTCACTACCCTGCTCAGCTTTCGGGCGGTGAGCAGCAACGGGTAGCTATAGCACGAGCGTTCATCAACAAACCAAAAATTCTTTTTGCTGATGAACCTACCGGTAATTTAGATTCTGAGACCGGGGGGACAATTGAAGACCTGCTTTTTGATCTCAATAAAGCCCGAGGTACTACGCTGGTTTTGGTGACACACGACCTATCATTGGCTGAAAAGTGTCAGCGTATTATTCGTCTTAAAAATGGGAAGATCCACAAAGACAACTGGATAGAACATCCCCAGGAAACAGAAAAAGTTTAACCGGTTTTATTTTAGCTCTTTATGTCATCATTCTTTTCTAAATGGTCATGGAAGATGGCCTGGCGCGATGCCCGATCTAACAAAAAACGACTGTTCGTTTATATTTCGGCCATTATTATTGGCGTAGCAGCACAAGTAGCCATTACTTCATTTCGGGATAGCCTGAACAATACCATTGACAACCAATCCAAAGAACTACTGGGGGCCGACCTCGAAATTGAGACCGAACAACCGCCCCCCGACACGCTTACGGTATATTATGACTCGCTCGGCGGTGAGCAATCCCGCATTACCGAATTTCCATCGATGGTGCTCTTTCCACAAAGTGGCAACACGCGCTTGGCCAACGTACGCGCCTTAAAGGGCAATTTCCCTTTTTATGGTACGCTTGAGACTATCCCCATAGAAGCAGCTACAGCTTTTCAATCTGATTCAACCGCCCTTGTCGACGAGGCCCTAATGACCCAGCTTGATATTGAGGTTGGTGACTCTATCAAAGTTGGAGAAGTAACTTTTGCTATTGGAGGAGCTGTGACCAAAATACCCGGCGAAGCAGCCGCAGCAGCCATGGTCGGTCCACGCGTATTTATTCCCGGATCAATGTTGGAGGCAACCAATCTTGTACAACGAGGCAGCCGCATTGAGTACAAGCAGTATTTTAAGTTCGATGATAACCGGGATATGGAAGCTATTGAAGCCCAAGTAGATTCTTTGGAAGAATCTCTGGCTATTGATATCAATATAGAAACGGTAGAAGAACGTCGTGAAGAGATCGGTGAAGCAGTCGGTAACCTCAGTAAATTTCTCAATCTGGTAGGATTTATTGCCCTGCTACTGGGCGGTATTGGGGTTGCCAGCTCTATCCACGTCTATATCAATCAAAAAATTGGTACCGCCTCGGTATTGCGATGTTTTGGGGCTTCTTCCAATCAGACCATGAGCATTTTTCTTATCCAGTCGGTTGTTCTTGGCTTTCTTGGTGCCCTCACAGGCACGTTGATAGGCGTGGGCATTCAGTACCTGTTGCCGGGTCTGGTTAGCGATTTTCTGCCTGTTAACGTAGAACTTACAACATCATGGCTGGCGATCGGCTTGGGACTTTTCACCGGTACGGGGGTGGCACTGGCTTTTGCCCTGCTTCCGCTGCTGGCCCTGCGAAAAG
Organism: Fodinibius sp. Rm-B-1B1-1; assembly: GCF_038594945.1. Classification (NCBI taxonomy): domain Bacteria; kingdom Pseudomonadati; phylum Balneolota; class Balneolia; order Balneolales; family Balneolaceae; genus Fodinibius; species Fodinibius alkaliphilus. The sequence continues at coordinate 455,608 of NZ_JBCFYD010000002.1, read as the reverse complement.
CTTCTCCCCTTTATGCACTACGGAAAATCGAGGGATCAATTACATCTCTGCTATCAAACAAAACAAAAAGCATGATCTATGTAGCCATTGCCCTTGTTGTTATGGGATATGCGACCCTGCTCACAGCCGATTGGATGGTGGGCGGATTGTTTACGGCAGGGATGATCATTGCTTTTGGATTACTCTACCTCGTTGCCCAGTTGCTTATAACACTCATTCGACAATACTTCCCTTCTCACTGGCCGTATGTATGGCGACAAGGACTTGCAAACTTGTATCGACCCAATAATCAGACAACTACCCTTATGCTTTCGCTCGGGCTGGGAATGTTGTTAGTGAGCACGCTTTACTTTAGCCAGGATATGTTGATGGAAGAGCTCGACTTTGCAACCCGCGATGATGCGCCAAATCTCATTTTCTTTGACATCCAACCGGATCAAAATGAGGGCGTTAACAAGCTACTTGGTGAAAAAGATATTCCCATCCTGCAAAATGTACCGATGGTAACAATGCGGCTCGACTCTCTCCGTGGACAAAGCACTGATGCCATTGATGACGACACAACCAATAACGTCCGCGACTGGGCCTTGCGACGTGAATACCGTTCTACCTATCGCGACTCCCTGATTGATTCCGAAACGCTGCTCGAAGGTCAATTTATTGGTCAGGCCCCCGATACCGGTCGTGTTCCTGTCTCCGCTGCTAATGAAATCGTCGAGGACCTAAACTTATCCATTGGTGATGAGTTGACCTTTGACGTACAGGGTGTACCTGTTGCAGCTTATGTCAGCAGTATTCGTGAAGTTGATTTCCAGCGCGTGCAGCCCAACTTCTTTATGCTCTTTCCCTCAGGCGTTCTGGAATCAGCACCGCAAATTTTCGTGACCGTTTCGCGGGCCCCTACGGATGAAGCTTCGGCATCAGCTCAACAAGCGGTCGTTCAAGAATATCCGAATGTCTCGGCTATTGATGTTAGTCGCATTCTTGAAACAATTAATCAATTTATTGACAAAATCTCTTTCGCCGTACAGTTTATGGCGCTCTTCAGCATTATTACCGGACTGATTGTGCTGGCCAGCTCGGTGGCAACCAGTCGTTTCCAACGCATTAAAGAAAGTGTACTGCTGCGTACTCTTGGAGCCAGCAAGAAACAAATCATCCAGATACTATCGGTGGAGTATTTGTTTTTGGGGATTCTTTCTGCCCTAACGGGACTTATTCTCTCAGTTGCAGCCACATGGCTATTGGGCTACTTCTACTTTGATATCACTTTTGTACCAAACCCTTGGGTAATTATCATTGGTACCGTAGTAGTTACAGGACTTACCATACTGATTGGTATGTTTAACAGCCGCAGCATCTATAAAAAAACGCCATTAGAAGTATTACGAATGGAAGCCGGGTAATTTAGGAAACATTATCTGTTGATACCTATTAAAAGGTCATAGTTTAAAACCCCTAAATAAACAGATATATCTCCTATGAAATCATCTAAATACGGTTTAATAATTACCCTTTGTATTGCGCTACTGGCAGTAACGACCAAAAGCTGTAAAAACTGGAGCAAGACAGCGAAAGGTGGTACTATTGGTGCAGGAGCTGGAGCATTAGCTGGGGCAGTTATTGGTGAAGTTACTGGTGATAATACCGTTAAAGGAGCAATTATTGGTGCTGCGGTTGGCGGAGCTGCCGGTGCAGCGATAGGAAATTACATGGATCGCCAAGCTCGGGAAATGCGAAAGGATCTTGAAAATGCGGAAGTAGAACGCGTAGGCGAAGGTATCAAAATTACATTCGACTCGGGTATCCTTTTTGAAGTTGACTCCTATAACCTCCAAAAACCGGCTAAAGAAAATATTGCTGAGCTATCAGAGATACTGAAAAAGTATGAGGATACAAATATCCTTTTTGCTGGTCATACTGACAATACCGGTTCTGAAAAATACAACCAAGAATTATCCGAAGAACGGGGTAAGTCTGTTGCTGAGTACACCTCCTTTCTGGGTGTGGATTCAAATCGCATGACGATTATTGGATATGGAGAAACCGAACCTGTTACCTCGAATGAGACGGCGGAAGGTCGACAACAAAATCGTCGTGTTGAAATCGCCATTTATGCTAATGACGAATTGAAAGAAGCCGCTAAAAATGGTGAGCTTGATTAACCAGTATTAATCTTATTACCACGTTTAAAAATGGCTTCGGACTTTTCCGAGGCCATTTTTATTTACACCTTCATTAATGAATAATGAAATGCAATTTTATAACACGATATAGCCTATGAATATCAATCAGAAAACAAACCTTATTTCTATTGTTATTTTATTGGTTTGTATCCTGATAGCTGTTGCCATTTACCTTTATAATGGAACTATCGTTGTGGCTATTTTTATTGCTCCGCCTATTATCCACTGGATTCTTAAGAAACGCCAAAATTCAGATTATATGTAATTCGTACCCCCATCTATATGTAATCTCCTAATGGCCATGTATTTGTCGGCTTGTTTTAGGATTACAGCTTACCCATATTACAGTTGAAATCTAAAACAAATAATAGCAGGTATGGCTACCAGAAAAAGGATTAAAAATGTTCTTCCGAGTATTCGTTTTCGACGATCAGGACAACAAAAAAAGCCGGGTACTGCACCAGGCACGGTAGAGCATATTGGCGAACGACACATGGATGAGATTAAAATTGTCGTCCATGATTATGATGAAAGCCACGTTGAAGAGATTCCAATTAAAAAAATCCAAAAAGCCCAACAGTACCTTGATGCGCCCTCAAAAACATGGGTGAAAGTGAGTGGGTTACATGATACTGAAAAGCTGAAATCAATTTGGAATTTCTTTGACCTGCACCCCCTTATCCAAGAGGATATCGTCCACACGGCCCAGCGTCCCAAAGTGGAGGTGTATGACAACTGTGTCTTTTTTGTGCTCCGTCTGCTCTCCTATTCATCGGAAGAACAGAAAATTCAAAGTGAACAGATCAGTATTGTACTGGGCGAAAACTTTGTCCTTTCCTTCCAGGAAACTGATGTCGATCATTTTAAACCTATCCTGGATCGTCTGGCCATTGAAGGATCACGTATCCGAAAAAGCGGTCCCGATTACCTTACATATGCCTTGGTTGACGCTATCGTAGACTATTATTTTAATGTCATTGAACATATTGCTGATGATATTGAGAGGTTGGAAGATCAACTGTTAAAAGAACCCGAGGACGACCTGCTGGAACAGATTCACAAAATTCGCCGCGAAATTATCTTTTTCCGAAAGTCTGTCTGGCCGCTGCGTGATGCCATGAATACGGCCATCAGAGACGAGTCTAAATTTATCGACGATGGCACCAAAATTTACTTGCGCGACGTTTATGACCATATGATTCAGGTTATTGACAATATCGAGAACTACCGCGATATGATTCTGGGGCTACACGATATGTATATGTCGCACGTGAGCAACAAGATGAATGAGGTGATGAAGGTACTCACCATTATTGCCACAATCTTCATTCCACTGACATTTGTTGCCGGTATTTATGGAATGAACTTTGACCCTGAAACAAGCCCCTATAATATGCCGGAACTGAGTTGGTACTGGGGGTATCCTGCAGCTATGGGTGTCATGGGAATCATTGCTGTTATTATGGTTGTTTATTTTAAACGTAAAGGCTGGTTCTGACAAAAGAGATAATTTAGTATTTTAAGATAACCTTTCATCAAACCTTCATTACTATGGATAACATTAAAATACTTGTGCCACTCGATTTTTCAGACCTTGGTTCAAAGGCACTCCATTCAGCTGAAAAGATGGCCAAACTATTTGATGGTAGTATTACTCCTTTCCATTCGTACTTACCACTTAATGAAGTTGATGGAGGCCCTTACATGTTTGGAATGGGCGCTTCTACAATGGAAGATTTCGATGAAATTGAAACAGCTCTGCATGACCGGCTGGCTGAAATAGCTGGCGAAGAAGTTGATGCCTCCCTTCTTACCGATCCACTTATTTCAATCGGCAATCCAGCCCAGTCTATAGCTGAGGAAGCCGAGGATTTTGATATGATCGTCATGACCACGCATGGTCGGACCGGCTTTTCGCGATTTTTTCTGGGTTCGGTATCCGAAAAAGTAATCCGTACCTCCCACGTACCTGTTTTAATTGTCAACCAAGAGCGCGAACTAAGTAACCTTAATCGTATTATGGTTACCACTGATTTTTCTGATCACTCAAAAGAGGCTTTTGCTACAGCTATGGAAATTGCCCAAAAAGCCAATGCCAAGCTCGATCTCGTTAACGTAATGAATTATGATGCCCAGCATCAAGATGCACCGGACGAATCAAAGAAAGAACTTCGCGAGCAACGGCTAAAAATCTTAGCCAAAGAAGAAATGCATGAAATGGGCGATTTGCTGCAAACAAAAGTTATTGTCTCTTCCGAGACTGCTCATGAGGCCATTATCAATTATAATCAGGAGCATCCTTATGATCTTATTGTCATGTCTACCGTGGGGCGTACTGGTATTGATTACCTGATGCTGGGAAGCACAACAGCCAATATTGCTCGGTATGTTAAGAGCCCCGTTTTAAGTATAAACCCCAAAGCGAAATAGATAAGCCTTGCAATTGTTACGTACCATCAAATTCAGTTTTGTAATCCTTATAACCTTATTACTGACTTCTTGTGGCACTCCATACCAGCCAGAAGAGGATCCCGATGAAGAACAAGAAGAGCCGGAAGAACAAATTGAACAAAATGATCCGGTTCCTCCCGATGGAGTGCTTGAAACAGTAACCTGGAATTTACTCGGCTACGGTACAGGGTTCACTGGCCCCTCAAACCAAGATCAACAAACCAGAAATATAGTGGAAGTTATTGACTCTTTGGATGCGGATCTGTTTGCCTTTCAAGAAGTTAACGACCAGCAACCTTTGAATGAGATTGTTCAATACATGCAAGGTTATAGTGGTTTTACAGCTGATCACGTAAGCCAGCAACAAAAAATGGCATTTGTATATAACACCAACACCATTGATTCTCTCGAGGCAGGATCGATCAGTAATGTGAGAGAAGAATATCAAAACGATTGGGCATATTACTGGGCTAGTGGACGTACGCCTTTATTCTTTCGTTTTGACTATACGTACGAAAATACAACGAAAGAATTCTACGCAGTTGTCATTCATGGAAAAGCAAATTATGGTGATAATGAGGAAGAATATGCCGAAGCCTATAAACGACGCCAAAAAGCTGCTGAGGGACTTTATTATTATTTACAAGATAACAAACCTGATGCCAATATTATCTTACTGGGAGATTACAACGACGATGTTGATCAGTCCATTTATTATGAAGAGGTAGATGGCGAAGAGGTTTACCAAGAAACACCTTATGATGAATTTGTTGAAGATACCGACAACTTTGATGTCATAACAAAGAAACTATCCGATACGGGCGAATCGGCTTCCATAAATTATGAAGATATCATTGATCACATTACCATCAGCGATGAATTATTTGATGAGCATGCTCAAAACAGCACCTTAATTCATGATCCACGGGAGTATATTGATAACTATGGCAATACCACTTCAGATCACCTGCCAGTATGGACCAAGTTTAACATCCAGTAGACCTTTATAACAATTTTTGTATACCCTTTCTCGGCCTACCTTTCATCCTCATTCCGGAGTTAAGTGCCGGAATGGGATTACCCTACAAGTAAAGGCTCAGCCTATGCCCATGACAACAAGCTAAATGACATTAGTATGTCTTTAGATAAGACGTACTAATGTCGTATACGCTATACTTAACGGTTCTCTCATCCCATGCCTTATATTGCGGAAAGAAAAACCAGCTCCTGAACCAAGATGTGTTAATCTACAGGATCATCCGCAGGCCAGTCATTACATGCAGACGCGTAACATCTTCCTGAACCGTTTCGGTAATTGATGGCGTACTATATAATGCATTCTGATCTTCCCAGAAACTATATTGTAGTCCAAAGTCAAAAATGAGTCCCTTGGTTAACGTGGCACTAAACCCTCCGCTAAGAAACTGCCGATCACTCCCTGCCTGCTTTGGATTGGGATAATAAGCATACCCAAAGCGACCGGTAAAATCATCATTAAAAGCATATTCTAAACCGCCACGCAGGTTGATCACATCATTAAATGCGGCTTTAACCTGTGAATTGATATCACTTTCAAGCGGATTTAAATCAATTTCATCAAACTCAATTTTTGCATTTGAATAACTAACCGCTTCCGCAGATCCGGATAACGTCAGGTTCGCCCCCCCTTGGAAAGATACGCCGGCTTTAACGCGCTGAGGCTTAGTTATTGAATACGAAAACTGGCCGGGCGCATCATCAGAGAATTGAATACTGTTATCGAATGTCGTGGTAATCTCGGTGTTAAAACGCTCATCAATATATAGCTTGGATGGAAAAGCATAACTGGCCGCAATTTTTAGCTTGGACACAGGTTCATAGATCAATCCCAATCGAGCACTAAACGCTTTTATCTCAGAATCGATCCGATCCTCGCTTAATATATTATCAATATCTGTATCAGGATTTCCATCACCATCAGAATCTATAAATGCTGCACTGTAGTCATCTTCGCGATCAGATTCTAAAAAATCACGTCGGTACTCATATGTGCCACTATAGTAGCCAATTGATCCCCCAACATATAGGTTTTCAAGGAATTCAGTTGCTAAAAACAGAGAATACTCTCCCGTGGCGCCACGCTCAGTCATCTCTATATCTTGGTTGATACCTGGAAATTGCGGAAAACCTATCCGAAAAATAGATGATGTTTCAGAGAAAGAACTATCCGTAGTGGCAAAATCAATAGCGTAGGTATCAAAAGCAGCAAAAAAGAGCGAATCATCTGCTGTGGTATTATAAAAATCGGTGATAGTTGATTGCTGGTTTCTGCCTGATGCTGAAAGCACGCGATTAAAATCTGTGGTCTGGCTATATCCTCCCCCAACCACTAAACTACCACGAGTTGTTGGTACTTTATAGACAAATCCCAAATCACTGACTCCCGTCTGATTATCGGAATCATTAGCTGTATTACCCAAGTATGTACCCGTTTCATCTACAAAACGGCTACCCAATCCAAATGAGAGAAAGCTATCATCAAATAGAGCCATAGAAGCCGGGTTCTGCTGATACGCTCCAAATCCCGTAGCTTCTGTCATCCCGGGCATCACAATACTGACCGGATCGTTGGAGGGATATTCCAGACTATATCGCAGCACGTCATCAGCACTTTGTGCCTGCATAGTACTGGATAAGATTCCAATAATAAACAGAATAAAAACGCCACTCTTTGACAAACCTCTGGTATTGATAATCATAGAACTGAATTTAAGGGATTATAACCGAAATATAATGTTAGTTACCGCGACTGCGATCTGAACCGGAATCGGAATCCGAACTACTGCCACCACTTCTACTCCGCGACGACGAAGAGCTACTACCCCGCGATCGAGAGTTACTTGATGACGATTTACTGCGTGTTACCGAGCTTCGATTATTCGAGCTACTACGATTTACGGTTCCACGATTTCGTGTCGGGAAGTTAGAACGTGTTCTCCATGTACTACGATTGCCGTCTGCTTTTTTGAAGATATCATTATTGCCATCAAAGAAAGACCGCATCCGATTGAAGAAGGTCGATTTATCACTGTCATTATTACTTCGAGAGCGATTTAGTAGTCCACGATTATTAGACCTATTTGCTTGGGATCGTATTTGTTTTAACTGGTCTTCATCAATAACAAGCGGCAAGTCAGAATCGTAATCGCGACTTCGATAATTATATTCACTTATTACATTTCCCTCATCTACGCGAGCATTCCCTCTCGTTCGGCTTCGGCCTGTACTATTGCCGTTATCACTCTTTGATCGATCAACTCTGGTAGTTCTCGAAGTACCCCGTGTTCGGGTAGTTCCAGTAGATCTCGTTCTAACAGTTGATGATGTTCGATTCGTCACTGCAGCACTTCGCTCCCGATCTACCGATCCGGATCTATTTCTATCTGTTACAACGCGATTGGTGCCAATAGAACGCGGCCCATAACGGACATTACGATCTTCTCTCACTTTTTTATCGGGATAATACCCGTGCCCATATCCAGACTTACCATAGTAATTCCAATAGCCATATGTATATCGGTTGTGATATCGGTGCCAGTAGTAATCATAATAGGGGTCATAGAAAGGATCATAATACCCGTAATGATAATGTGGCCATCCCCAACTTAAACTAAAAGAGAATCCATAATGGGGGCGATCATACCAGCGTCCATAAAAGCTGTGGTAAGCCCATCGATCGTAGCCAAACGGATACCACGAAGAGTACGGGTGATACCGATCAAAATCATACCAATCATTAGCATAAAAATTATAAACATTACCGTATTTAGTGGCATATTTATAATCCTTATAGTAAACTGGAATGTACTCTTCTTGCTTCTCAGCCTTTGCTACCTCCCCATTCGTTGTATGTTTCGAAGAATCAGCTTGTTCTTCTCCACTCCACGAATAAGCAGGAGTATCATTGGTTTCTTTATCCGTAATTTTCTTCATCGTCTGGCTGTACTGCAGCTGGGTGTAACAACCAGTGAGGAAAAGCGCTAACAGGGTGATAACAAACACTTTCATAAATTTCATAATAGACTCCATATTTTACCCATAAATTTGGCAGAAGAAATCACCTGCTTCTGTCATTATCTATAACAATGGTATCAAGCAGTATCGTTGCATTCAATCACATATTCATGCGAAGGAATGTTAGATTTCGCCCTTCAGCGATTTGGTAATCACTTCGGCCTTAGAGTTAACGTGGAGCTTACGGTAAATATTACGGATATGAGCCCGAACAGTATCGATAGAAATGTCATAGCGATCAGCAATCATTTTGTAGCTTAAACCATCTACAAGTCCATTTACAATATCGTGTTCTCGGGGCGTGAGGTCGGAATCCGAATCTTTTTTAGGGGCATTCTCCTGAAAATGATTAATCACCTTTCGTGCTATTTGTGGCGACATAGGCGCACCACCATCAACCAATTTAAGTATCGATTCTTTAATCTCTGGCAATGAGGTATGCTTTAGTAAATAGCCTGATGCCCCAGCTCGCAGAGCATTAAATATTTTGTGAGAATCATGGTACACCGTAAGCATGATAATATCCACATTATCATACTTTTCTTTGATAAGGCCAATGCCCTTAATACCAGACATGCCCGGTAGCTGAATATCCATTAAAATAACATCAGGGGCATTATGTTCTTCGAGATAATCCAGCATTTCTTCTACAGAATCGACCGCGACAGGACACGATAACTCATCCTGCATATCCAAGTAGCGCTGGATCAGATCTCGAATTTTTTTATTGTCCTCAACAATACCAACTACCGAAGCCATAGCTATAAGGGCTTATTTTAATGCTATAATTTATATCTAATTACCATTCTCAACCAACACTTCAAAACCGTTCTTGTTATTAAATGTAATTTCTGCATCTATTCGTTTCGCCCGCATTCGCATATTTTGTAAGCCCTGCCCTGTTTTTCGATTTCCCTTAACTTCAGTTCCATTATCCTTTACCTTCAATAAGGTCTCATCACTCCCATTCGCTGACAAGGTAACCTCTACGCGATCCGCATTCGAATGCTTAGCAATATTATTAACAGCTTCCTTGAAAATTAAATATAGATTTTCCTTTACTGATACTTCTAACTTTTGTTGCATATCACCATCAAAATGGTAATAAACTTCCCGATTTGGTAATACATTGTTTATATAATCTTGCATCCGATCGGTAAGATCTCCAACGGTATCATTACGAGCATCAATAGACCACACAATATCGTCGAGACTGGAAACGATTTTTCGACTCTGGGCCCCAATCTGTTTCAGTGATTCTTCCAGTTTATCCGATACCTGCATCGTTTGCAGAAAATCGGATTGGAGGGCAATTTCGGTAAGTGCTGAGCCCACATCATCATGCAAATCACTGGCTATTCGTACGCGCATGCGTTCCATTTCCATCATTTTTTTTATCCGATAATAATGATAGCTGAATATGACTAAACCTATTACTACCAATACTACCAACGTAAGAAACCACCATTGAAGCCAAAACGGAGCCTGTATTGTAAAACCTACACGAGCAGTATTCGTACTCCATTGACCATCTATATTTTGGGCCTTCACTTCAAAAGTATAATCCCCCGGTATCAAGGCCGAATAACTGACGGAACGCTGCATGGTTTCCTGCCATCCTTCACCCGAATTTTTTAACCGGTACTGATACTTCATCTGATGGGGAGCTGAAAAACTCAACCCAATAAACGAAAATGTTATGTTATGAACATCGCTCCCCATATTTATCTGAGGCTTCAGGGGAACTTCTTCTCCAGAAACATACATTGAATTGATATGCACTTTGGGAGGAGTATTGGTCACTTTTTCTTTAGAAGGATCAAAAACCGAAACCCCATGTACTGATCCAAACCATAATCGGTCATTACTATCTTTAAAAGAAGCACCGGCATTCATTTCATTGGCAGCAAGTCCCTGCTCACGAGTAATCAACTTAAATACCTGTCGTTCACTGTCTCCATCATGATATGCCTGGTAATCAAATCGGACGACCCCTTCATTTGTACCAACCCAAAAAATACCACGTTCATCCTGCTCAATAAAGTAACAAACCTCATCAGGTAGTCCATCCGCAGCGGTGATAGCCTCGAACCCTTTGCCATCAAACCGGGCAATACCTCCAAAAGTGGCCACCCAAAGCTCCCCATTTTGATCTTCTAACACATCTAATACCCCATTATGAGGCAATCCATCTTCAATAGTATAATTCGTAAAGGTAGTATCTTGTATTCGACTTACTCCCCCATAGGTCGCCGCCCAAATAACCCCATCCTCCGTTTGTTCTAATGACATTACCGTATTGTTTGCCAACCCATCTTCCTCGGTAAACTGGATAAATCTACCATTAGCGAATTCAATAATTCCTTCACCATATGTTCCCAGTAAAAACTCATCCCCACCCCCTAATGGTAAAACAGCCCTTATTTTTCGGTAAGGCAATTCCGTTTCATCAAAATTCTTAAATGAATCATTTTCATAAATACTCAATCCCCAGCGCGTACCCACAAATAATCGATCACGGGAATCAATTTGAAGCGTATAAACCTTATTATCTACCAACCCATCATTGGCAGTAAGCGTTTCAATATCCTCTCCAATTTTTGAGATACCACCTCCATACGTTGATACCCAGAACTGTCCACGTTGATCTTCTGCAATAGACGTAACTACATTATTGGGGAGGCCTTCTTCAATTGTATATGTCTCAACGTAATCGCCAAGAAAAATACTGGCTCCACCTCCAAAAGTACCAAACCATATGTTACCCTCATTATCATAATATGTGGCATGGATCATATTATTTCCCAATCCTTGCTCAACAGAATAGTTCTTAAACTGCCCGTTCGAGAAATAACTTACTCCTTCTTCAGTACCCAGCCAAAGGTTTTCCTGCTCATCTTTTGAAATGGATTGTATGCGATTATTCATCAATCCATCGTCTTCTGAAAAGCAGTTAAACTGTTCATCTTGAAAATGACATAATCCTCCACGGCTGGCAACCCAAAGCTCTCCATCCTCAGTCAAGATCACATCCCGCAAACGATTATCAGGCAAACCATGGCGGGTTGTAAACGTCCGGAAATTCCCATCCTCAAGCTTGGTCAATCCATCACGCGTAGCAAACCACATAACGCCCTTCTGATCTTCTACAGCAGCCCGTACCCGACTACTACCTATACCATGAACTTCCCGGTATTGGGTAAGACTTTTCTGAGGATCCCAGTGCCAAACGCCTTCCCCATCCGTAGTAAACCACATCCCCTTTTGACTATCTTGATAGATAGATAAAATAGTACTCGACTCCAAGGGCTGTAAATTGGAAATAGTATGAATACTATCCTTTCGAATTATATTTACGCCCGAATCTGTACCAATCCAAAAACGATTTTCGCGATCCAGATACAACGATTGGACACTATTATTGAGCAATCCATCCTCGATGTAATAGCTTTTAAAATTGATGCCGTCAAATCGGTTCAACCCATAGCCCGTGCCAATCCAAAGATACCCCTCCTCATCTTGGGCAATAGTATTAACTACTGCTTCACTTAATCCGTCTTCAATTGAATAGTTTCTGAACGGTAAATTCTGTGCCTCTGCTATACCGGCAAACAGAAACAACAATACAAATATGTTTATCAATGTTTTCATACGATGGTAACGAAATGCCAAACAGAATATTTATGCTCCACCCCCTATTCTATCAAAAGTTTAGACAAATAAAAAAAGCCCCGGAAATTCGGGGCTTTTCTTTTCAATATTTCTTTGAAACTTATCCTAAATAAGCACGCAGTGCGGCGCTTCGGTTATGGTGACGAAGCTTGCGCAGTGCCTTCTCCTTAATCTGACGGACACGCTCACGAGTTAAATCAAAACGCTCACCAATTTCTTCAAGCGTTAGGGAGTGCTCGCGGCCAATGCCAAAATAGAGACGAATCACTTCTGCTTCTCGGTTAGTGAGCTTAGAAAGTGCACGCTCAATCTCAACCTTAAGCGATTCGCCCATTAAGTCAGTATCAGGATCGGGTGTCTCTTCGTTTTCGAGAACATCAAGCAAACGATTATCCTCACCCTGGGCAAAAGGCGCATCTACTGAAAGGTGTCGGCCAGAAATCTTAAGTGTGTCGGCAACCTCCGAAACAGTCATATCCAGACTTTCAGCCAGCTCGGCAGCAGAAGGTACACGTTCGTACTCCTGTTCAAGCTTGGAAAGTTCCTTCCCGATTTTGTTAAGAGCACCAACACGGTTCAGGGGCAGACGCACAATTCGACTCTGCTCAGCCAGTGCTTGCAAAATAGACTGACGAATCCACCAAACGGCGTACGAAATAAACTTAAAACCACGTGTTTCATCAAAACGTTTAGCCGCTTTAATCAAACCAAGGTTTCCTTCATTAATAAGATCGCCAAGCGACAGCCCCTGATTCTGATATTGCTTCGCTACAGAAACAACAAATCGAAGGTTAGCTTTGGTAAGATCCTCAAGGGCTTTTTGGCTTCCTTTTTGGATCTCTTTCGCAAGCCTTACCTCATCTTCGGGGGTAATAAGTTTCTCTTTGCCTATCTCTTGTAAGTAACGATCGAGTGATTCTGATTCTCGCGTAGAAATACCTGAACTTCTTGCCACGGGATATGATGGGTTAAATTAGGATTTACGTATGATCTGTGGAACAGCTATGATCACGTTGATTAATAAGAGGATCAAATTTCAATGGGATAATACAACGAGTGCCACCAACTTAATGTTGTTTGATTTTGATCTCTGTAATATAAGGGTTTCTAAAGTTAATTTCGAGCAGCTTTTCAGCCTTCAATCACCCTACTTTAACATAGAGGTGCCAGGAAATGTTTCATCGATGCCAAAGAAGTCAGCCACAGTGCTGGCTATATCACTAAAAGTGTTACGAGTCCCCATATTTTTCTGCTCAGCCTTATCAGAAGGACACAGTAAAATAGGCGTGAACTCGCGGCTGTGATCGGTGCTTTCCGAGGTAGGATCATTTCCATGATCCCCACAGATCATTAATATATCATCGTCTGCTAATTTGCTGACGATAGCTGGTACAGCCCTATCAAATTCTTGCAGAGATTCTGCAAAGCCTTGGGGATCAAGGCGATGACCGTACTTCTGATCGGTATCAATAAGATTAACAAACACAAAACTATCCTGTGCAGCCGACATTAGACTTAACAACTGAGAAATTCCCTCGGCATTACTTTTAGTCCGACGAAATTGGGTAAATCCCTGTTCAGCAAAAAGGTCTATAATTTTTCCGATGGAATACGTTTTTATTCCCTGTTCTTGCAGCCGGTTTATAACATTATCTTCGGGCGGCTCCATAGAAAAATCGTGACGCTGATCAGAAATCCGTTCAAAATGCCCCGGCTCTCCGGTAAACGGACGCGCAATTACACGCCCCACTCCGTGCTCATCCTGGAGCACATTTCTACGCGCAAACTCACACCATTCATAAAGTGTATCCACCGGAGTTACATCTACATGGGCTGCAATCTGGAACACGCTATCAGCCGAAGTGTATACAATTGGATATCCAGTTTCTAAATGTTCCTCTCCATAATCAGCAATTACCTCGGTACCTGAATAAGGTTTATTTACTAACACTTTTTCGACGCCTATACCCTCACAAAACTGATCGATCACTTCTTTAGGGAACCCATCCGGATACGTAGGAAATGGGCGATTAAGCTGAATACCCGCAATTTCCCAATGTCCCGTTGTAGAATCTTTGCCAGCTGAGTGCTCACGCATTTTACCATACGCACAAATAGGATCGGCTTCTACCGGCACTGAAGACAGCGGAATAATATTGCCTAACCCCATACGCTGTAAATTTGGCAATTTTACATCCGTTACTTCACAAACATGCCCCAATGTATTTTCCTGTTCATCCCCATAATCAGCTGCATCTTCTTGAGCACCAACACCTAAACCATCAATAACAATTACATAACAATTTCCCATAAATGTTATACAGCTTCGTTTTTATTTGATTTTAAGGCCTGTGACAGTGCAGATTTCGCATTCTTTACCACTTGATAGCTGTCATTATACCCATTGTCTAACCGTACAAAACCTACTTTAATACCTGTTTCAATGTGGATTCCGTTTGAAAGCTCAAAAGAGTTAGCAAACTTTTTCTTTACCGCACGGCTCCACTTTTTAACAGCCTCCTCATCTTTACTCTGAATCATAAATGAATACACATAATCTGAGTTGTATCCCAACACACCGTTAAAGCCAAACTGGCTTGGATTAAAAGCGGCAATTAGATCTTTCTGCATCTGGTCAAGCTGATCCATTCGTAACTTTGTACGTAGTTCTGGCAAATTCGAAAGCGTAATAAGACCAAACCAACTTTGGGAACTACTCCCATTTCGGTGAATACGCTGCAATTCTGTGTTTACGGTAATCTCCCAAAGCTCTGGGAGATAAGCTCCATATTTATTCGTAAAAATAGCTTCATCAACATCCAATTTTGGATTGTTCGACAGCATTTGCAAACCAGCTACACGTACTAAATTGATAAGCTTATGCTTTGTAGATTCTTTAAAGATGAGTGGGTTTTTATCATACACCAACACCACCCCCTGCCGACGATCTTTCATCATCAGCGGAATAGCCAACGTTGCCCCCTCGGAATGCAACTCTCTGGGTGATAATCGTTTGGGGTTATTATTAAAATGAATGGCAAATTCCGGCTCTCCACTCTCGGCCGCTTCATAAACCATGGAGCGTTCTTCCATCTTCATACCAATTGGCGGAGCATAATTTGCACCATCAGCATTCATTACATTGTGCCAATTCCCCATCCCTTGAGCAATAAACGAAGCCCCACCATCATATAAAAAGTCTTGAATCTTATTGAGAAGTCGTTGTACCATCTCACTGCGGTGACAACGCACTTGTAGCTCCGAAATCGACTGCTCATAATCAATCCATTCATCCTGCTGCTCATATAAATCGCTAATCTCCAAATACGTATTCAACACATTGCGCAACGCATTGATGTATGAATAGATGACATCACTTGTATTCTCGGTAAAAATGTGATCCCGCGATTCTAACACTGTTATCGCAACCGTTTCTCCATTATTTACAAACGGCAGTAACGTAATGTATTGAACCGGCACATCATTATAATAGTGATTCAATACCGAGGCAGGAATATCTTCACCAATCTCAACCGCCGCAGGCTCATCCAAATCTTTAAACTCATCCAAAAAATGATTTTGGAAACTGACACGATCCTTAAACATCACGTTATCAAATACCGATGATTGGGTCTCCATCACAAATTGTTCACGGGAACGGTTCACCCAGTACATATAAACCGTTTCCATCTCTGAGGCGCTCTGCAGCATAAAAATCAGATCATTCAGCACCTGTTTAAATTCGCGAAGCGCCTTTTCCTGCCGCTTTCGTCCCATGATTTCCGCGTTCGATCGCTCCTTTTCCCGTGCCGTTGCGTAATTTTCCATCCCTGTTATTTTATCTTTTTAGCCAATTTTTCTGCCTGTTGTATCATCTCTTCAATAGCCGTTAACCCGTTATCCCAGAAATCAGGCTGCGTGATATCCAATCCCAATTTGCCAACAATATTTTCCGGCCAGTCCGATCCACCGGCTCGCAGCATGTCAATATATTTATCCGAGAACCCGTTTTCGGACCGCGTATACTCCTGATACAATGCCAACACCAATAATTCACCAAAAGCGTAAGCATATACATAACCCGGCGTATGCAAAAAGTGCGGTATGTAGCTCCACCAAAGATTATATTCCTCAGTCAATGTCACCGAATCTCCATACACCGCTTCCTGCGTTTCACGCCATAAGGTAGAAAAATCTTCGGTTGTAAGTTCTCCTTTTTCACGACGATGTGTATGCATAGCGTGCTCAAAACGATTCATCGATACCTGACGAAATACCGTAGCAATGGAATCATCAATCTTACCAATTAGCAGCGCCAGCTTTTCTTTGGGATCGTCAAGCTTGCGCATCAATTTTTGGAAGACCAACATTTCGCCAAATACAGATGCCGTTTCTGCGGTCGTCAGTGGCGTATCAGCTTGGAGTGCACCTTGTTCTCGGGATAAATACTGATGAACCCCATGCCCCAATTCATGAGCTAACGTCTGCACATCACGCACCTTGCCATTAAAATTCATAAATACATAAGGATGCACCGACGGAACGGTACTGGCCGAATAGGCTCCACCGCGCTTGCCCGGCTTGAGCGCGGCATCAATCCAGTTATTATCAAAAAACTCCGAAGTGATTTCTCCCATTTGAGGATGAAAATCCGAGTAGGAATCAAGCACCATCTCTTTGGCTTCGGTCCACTGAATAGTCTCCTCACTTTCGAGAATAGGCGCATACCGATCGTAGTCAAATAGTTCGTCATAGCCCAGCAACTCCCGTTTCAAATCATAAAATCGGTGCACCAGACCATAATTATTCGTGACGGAATTAATTAACGTCTCAACCGTTTCATCGTCAATTTCATTAGCGAGGTTTCGCGAAGAAATCCAGCTGTCATAACCACGTAGCTTATCATCAGTATGTTTGTCGGCCAATAACGTATTAAAGATAAACGTTAGGGTACGACTGTGATCCTCGAACGTATCGGTAAGTGATTTATGCGCACGCTTTCGGAGATCACGATCGGGTTCATGGAGCTTGCTGAGTACCTGCTGTTGGGTCAACGATTCATCATCCAACTCAAAACGGGCTGCTCCCATTGTTTCATCAAAATAGCGGTTCCACGCACTGCGTCCTGTTACTTTCTTCGCAGACAACACTTGCTCTTCCTTTTCACTCAGAACGTAATCTTTGTATCGACGAGACGTTTCCAAATAATGCTGATAATGCTCAAGCGTATCGCTGTCGATCAGCTTTTGCGCTTTTTCATCATCAATATCCAGCCACTCAACATCAAAAAACACCAACATCTGGTGAATTTCGGATGACAGCTCGTTGGCCTCTTGCATCAACTTACCGTACTTGGGGTCGTTGGTATTTGTTGACCATATCAGGTGAGCATAAGAACCAATCTTGCCAATAGTTTCTAATATCTGCTCATACTCCTCGAGCGCCTGCTTCATCTGTTCTTCATCAAGATCGGCTACGTTCCCTTTGTAATCTGAAGCAAATGATCTTGCCTGCTCAATAATTTGTTCTTTATCGTTTTCAAGAGCGGGGTCATCAATAGAATTATACAGGTCAGAAAGATCCCACTGTACATTTTCTGCTCCTGTTTTTTCTTTCACACTTTCGTTCATAAATTTGCTGAAACCTACTTTAATAAATCATTGTTAGAGAACCTAATTCAGTAAAAAATGATCCAAAATTATATCTATTCGAAAATCGTAATTTAATATAACAATGATTAACTTTACGCTTGATTGTTTACGGTTGAAAGAAACCAAAAATAACAGTCAATTTTAACTCTTGCAGACGTTTATTTACTAATAATTTAAACCTACTCAATAAGACATATTTTGAAGTCGCTCGAAGCCGCATTCGGACCCAACTCCGCACTTGTTGAAGAACTTTTTAATCAGTACAAAGAAGATCCCTCTTCTGTTCCCAATCACTGGCGTCAATATTTTGATGATATTGAAGGTGTAGAACGAACAGAAGATTTGAAATCAAAGGCACAAGATACCGGCAATGGATCTGCCGTTGCCAAACAAGCTGCTGCCGCCAAGGCTAAAAAAGAATCGAAAACTAAACAGAAAGCTCCCAAGCAAAAAGATGATAGCGGAGCTGATATTCCATCCGGTGCTACGCTCGAAAAAATTAAAGGCGTATCCAGCAAGATTGTCCAGAATATGGATGAAAGCCTGGAGGTGCCTACAGCAACGTCGGTTCGATCGCTACCGATGAAGATGCTTATTGAAGATCGGGCTATCATCAACCGGCATCTAAAACAGCGAAACGAGCCTAAATCTTCATTTACACATTATATTGCGTGGGCTATTATCAAGGCACTTGAAGAGTATCCCAACATGAACAATTCGTTCATGTACAAGGATGGAGAGCCTTATAAAGTTATCCCTGAGCAAGTAAACCTGGGACTGGCTATTGATGTGCAGAATAAAGATGGCTCTCGTAACCTGTTGGTGCCCAATATTAAGGGCGTTGACAAGATGAATTTCAAGGAATTTCTCTATGCCTATTCTGAACTTATTGATAAGGCCCGCAATGGCAATCTCGAAATTTCTGATTTCCAGGGTACGACCCTTACGCTGACAAATCCTGGGATGATTGGTACCGTGCAATCAGTGCCCCGCCTCATGAAAACACAGGGAGCTATTATTGCAACGGGTGCTATTGATTATCCGGCAGAATACCAGTCGATGTCGCAAGAGGTACTTAATAAGCTGGGCATCAGTAAAGTGATGAATGTTACATCTACCTACGATCACCGTGTGATTCAGGGGGCAGAGTCTGGAGCATTTTTGAAGAAAGTACATAGCCTACTGAACGGTGAAGAGGATTTCTACAGCGATATTTTTGAAGATCTGGAAATCCCGTATGACCCTCTGCCCTTTGGCGCTGACACTTATGTCGGTCAGCTTGATGGCGGTGGTGCTACCCTTGAGCAAAATAAGCGCGCAATTAACGTAATGCGACTCATCAATATGTATCGCACGCGTGGACATGTTCTTGCTGATCTCGATCCTCTTAGCGACGAGCCAGGTCACAGTCCCGAACTTGATCTAAGTTATTACGATCTCACGCTTTGGGATCTGGATCGCGAATTTTACTGCGGTGGATTAGGCGGCAATGAAAAAGCTACACTTCGAGAAATTATTACGCTGCTCCGCGAAACCTATTGCGGCAAGCTGGGTGCTGAGTTTATGCACATCCTTGATCTGGAAGAACGCAAGTGGCTGCGCGAGCGTATGGAATCAACAACTAATACGCCCGAATTAGACAAGGATCAAAAAGAGGAAATTCTACATCGTTTAAATCAGGCGATGGCTTTTGAACAATTTCTTCATAAAAAATATATCGGCCATAAACGCTTCTCGCTTGAAGGCGCTGACACGCTGATTCCAATGATGAATCACATGCTTGAAAAGGCCGCTGAGGATGAAGTTGAAAAAATATTTATGGGTATGGCCCACCGGGGACGTTTAAATATCCTCGTTAATATTATGAATAAACCG
The DNA here is from genome assembly GCF_038594945.1 of Fodinibius sp. Rm-B-1B1-1. NCBI lineage: Bacteria > Pseudomonadati > Balneolota > Balneolia > Balneolales > Balneolaceae > Fodinibius > Fodinibius alkaliphilus. The sequence continues at coordinate 435,720 of NZ_JBCFYD010000002.1, read as the reverse complement.
TATCGCAAAGTGTTTGCCGATTTTGAGGGCAACCTGGATCCGGAAAGTATTCAAGGTTCCGGGGATGTAAAGTATCACCTGGGTTCTCATGGCACATTCAAATCACAAGACGGTAAAGAAGTTGAAATTGAATTGATGCCAAATCCCAGCCATCTTGAATCGGTAAATCCGGTTGTTGAGGGAGCAACACGTGCAACCCAAGATCACGATGGTGAGAATGCTGAAAAGAAAAATGTGCCACTTCTTATCCACGGTGATGCGGCCTTTTCTGGTCAGGGCGTCGTAGCTGAGACCTTGAATATGTCGCAGCTGGATGCCTACAAAACGGGCGGAACCATCCATCTGATTATTAATAATCAAATTGGATTTACGACCCTACCCGAAGATGGACGTTCAACCGAATATGCTTCTGATCTTGCAAAAGCTATTTTAGCGCCGATCTTCCACGTCAATGGTGACAATCCCGAAGAAGCCGTACATGCTATGCAGATGGCCTTCGAATATCGCCAGAAGTTTGGCAAGGATGTGGTTATTGATCTGATTGGTTTCCGCAAGCACGGCCACAATGAAGGCGACGAGCCAGCATTTACGCAGCCCGGCATGTATAAAGAGATCGAAAACCATCCGACAGTACGCGACATTTATACGGAAACTCTCTTGGGGCGCGGTGAATTTACGGAAGAAGAAATGCAGGAAATCTTCGATGAGTTTGATGAATTGCTACGCGAGGCTTTTGAGGATGCAAAGAATGCCTCTCCCCTTGAAGTTACCGAGGATATGATTGACCGTCATGAAATGACGCAAGAAGATTGGGATGAATTTCCTGATACGACGTATCCCGAGGATGAACTCAAAGATATTGCCGTTAAGCTCAACACCGTTCCTAAAGATTTTGATGCGAATCCCAAGTTGCTTCGTCAGCTTGCTAAACGCGCCGAAATTGTTGAAGAGAATGAGAAGAAAATTGACTGGGGCTTTGCCGAAGCGCTGGCTTTCGGATCACTTCTCAAAGACGGTACCACTGTTCGCCTAACAGGTCAGGATGCCGAGCGGGGTACGTTCTCGCATCGTCATGCTATCCTACATGGAACAGAAACCGATCAGCAATTTATTCCACTTAATAATCTCGGAGATGATCAAGCGCCCTTCTATCCGTACAACAGTTTGCTTAGTGAATTTGCTGCTGTTGGTTTTGAATTTGGATATAGTGCCGCAAAGCTCGATGCGCTGGTCATTTGGGAAGCACAGTTTGGCGACTTTGCGAATGGTGCCCAGGTGATGATGGACCAATACATTTCGGCCAGTGAGGCAAAATGGGGACAAAAATCATCGTTGGTAATGACTCTACCCCACGGCTATGAAGGTCAGGGGCCTGAACACTCTTCTGCACGACTGGAGCGTTATCTCCAACTCTGTGCCGAGGACAACATGCAAGTCGTCAACTTGACAACGCCGGCTCAATATTTCCATATCTTACGTAAACAAGCTAAGCAGGATGACAAAAAGCCTCTCATCATTATGTCTCCAAAAAGCCTGCTTCGTCATCCATTGGCAACATCTAAAACGGATGATTTAGCTAAGGGACAATATCAGCCATTTATTCCCGATCAGGAAGTGGAAGATAAAAGTAAAATTGATCGACTGGTGATCTGCTCAGGAAAGGTCTATTATGATCTCTACAAGCAGCGTCAGGATGAGGAAGTTGATAATGTTGCCATTGCACGTTTAGAGCAATATTACCCCTTCCCGAATAAAGACATCAGTGATATTTTGGATGAATACAGTCATGTAGATGATATCGTCTGGTGTCAGGAAGAACCACAAAATATGGGTGCGTGGACATTTGTCTCAACCCGTATTATGCAGCAGCTGAAAGACGGACAAAACTTGCGTTATGTCGGTCGTCAAGCTTCTGCCTCTCCCGCTGCCGGACAGAAGAAAGTCCATAAGGCTGAGCAAGAGAAATTAGTTAACGAGGCGTTAAATTAATTTCTAAGAAAAGTTAAAACGATTACCAAAAGGGGGCGTATTCCGATACGCCCCCTTTTTATTTTTAAAACTATCTCTGGTATCGTAGCTCCGTTGTGATGCTTTATTTGTTTTCGCGATGAACTATTCGATGAGTTTCCTGCCCAAAACCAATACCGTATTCGAATAAATACTACACAGTAGGATTATCCGATAACCCTCTACAAAAACAGCTTACTTCACTACTCTGGGGAATCGTAGATTTTGTTCTTTATATAATTGTAGGCTAACTCTTTGATACTATTTCAGAGCAATTAAACCAAAGTCCTTTTTAGAAAAGAGGGTTCCGGGGGATGACCCTCCTCAAATTAGAAACGAGTTTATCAAAGTCGGCAATAACGGTGCCCCTTCAGAAGGAGGTAAAACAAAAAACCCTGACAGCGTTCGGAACGCTACCAGGGTTAATTCTCTATAAATTTTTATAACTACCGCAGACCGTTTTTTACGCCTTTACAAATGCGGCTTACAGCATCGTGGCTGTGGAGACTTTCCATATGCGTACATCGAATCACAAAATCGTGGATACGTTCTTCGTCATTTAACTCTTCGTATAACAGGCGCGCAGCATCTTCCACAAATTTCTGGTAAGCCCCATTCATCTCGGCAAAAGCCTGCTCATCTTCACGCTTCACCATCACCTGCGTTTCAGTCATTAATGCCTCTTGGCAATGGCCCACTAAATCTTCAATAAAGATCTCCTCATTCAGCTCAACCGTCAAATTTGCGATACTTCGCTGGCTGTGAGGAATACTTGCTACTTCCCGAGTTTCGCGCGCATGCTCTGAAAGTTCGTATGAACAGGGACATGCACTGCTATATTCAAAATCCAAATGCATAAACTTGCGAAAGTGTCCCTCAGCATCCATCGTACCCTCGATAGAAACCGTATAATATTGATATCCTTCCAAACCCGATCGCAAACTTTCTTGCTTGATCGGGTAATTAAACGACAGCCGCAGATATGCCGTTTTCGTATCAAGCTCTTTGCGATATGTTTCAAGAACTTCTTCTAATTTATCTGGATGAAAGACATCATCTTCAAAATCATAAAAAGATCGCATAATGCGACTCATGTTGATGCCTTTTTTACCAGCCTCTAATCCTACATAGCCATCAACCGACGTTTCCAGCGTTAACAATTCGCCATTGGGCCGTGGATATTTAAGCGGGAGCTTAAATCCTGATATCCCAACCTGCTGAATAGGTACATCAGCGCCTTCAATCAATGACGCCGGACCATTTTGCAAATCGGGTAAACTGGCCTTATAGTCATCTGAAACTGTAAATGTTGGATCGTAATGTCGTTTCAATTCTGTCGTAATCATGCGTTAAAAAATACAGTTGTTAAATTACTTAATAGCGGGCATCTCTTTTTCTAAGAGATACGGACAATATTTGGCCGAATTTCGTTCAGTTTCTTGTAACTCAACCTCATACAAAAATCCTCGCTTATTCGTAGCTTCACGGATAGGATTTTCAAGCTCTTTAAAAAAAGCTTCAACTAAATTTTCCGTTGATGGCATAATCCCATCTAAAAAAGGAACATCTAAATTTAGGTTTTTATGATCACATTTCTCAACAATGCGCGACTCAACAATCTCCTTTAATTCTGATAAATCAATAACGTAGCCAGTATCTTCATCCTGTTTACCAGCAACGGTTACCTTTAAGATATAATTGTGTCCATGCCAATGTTCATGGTTGCACTTCCCAAATGTCTTTTTATTCCATTCATCAGACTTTTGGGGATTGTGCAACCGATGAGCTGCATTAAAATGTGATTTTCGAGTTACAAAGACCAAAGTTTGCCGTTTTTATCATTTTATATTGACCCTTAGTAACGATTCTAAAATTTACAGGGTTCCCGCTTTTAAAATATCAAATAAAGTTATCAGGTAGGGCGATTTTTATCAAATATAACTTTATTCATCGTGGGGAGCTATTTCGTAATTATTCTCCCTTTTGATAGCTAAGATCCAACGAATTTTGGTAATATTTATCCTTTAACCAAAATGCCACATTAACCAGTGCAATAAGTGCAGGAACTTCAATTAACGGTCCCACAACCCCGGCAAATGCTTGTCCGCTGTTGAGCCCAAATACTGCAATGGCAACAGCTATAGCTAACTCGAAATTATTGCCAGCCGCCGTAAACGAAATCGAAGCATTTTTATCATACTCTGCTCCCATCATTTTACTCACAGCAAAACCTATAAAAAACATAACCACAAAATAGATTAACAATGGTACAGCAATTCGGGCAACATCCAGTGGAATTTGAACGATAAGCTCTCCCTTGAGGCTAAACATAACAACAATAGTAAACAGTAACGCAATGAGTGTCATGGGTGAAATCGCCGGTAAAAACTTCTCCTCGTACCACTCCTTACTTTTTAGGCGTACCAATCCAAAACGACTCAACATACCGGCCAAAAAAGGAATGCCAAGATAGATGGCCACACTTTCGGCTACAGTATAAATCGAAATATCAACTATAGCTCCCTCGAAACCCAGCAACGGAGGTAATTTTGTAATAAATATCCACGCGTAAAAACTATAGGCAAATACCTGGAATACACTGTTAAGGGCAACTAACCCAGCTCCATACTCACTGCTTCCCTCGGCCAAATCATTCCACACCAGTACCATAGCAATACAGCGTGCTAACCCAATTAGGATAAGTCCCACCATATACTCGGGATAATCGTGCAGAAAAATAATAGCCAGGGCAAACATCAGCACCGGACCAATAATCCAGTTAAGCACCAGCGAAATACTGAGTACTTTGACGTCCTTAAAAACCTTAGGCAGTAGCTTGTAGTCTACTTTGGCCAACGGCGGATACATCATTAATATCAACCCTATGGCGATGGGAATATTGGTCGATCCGCTGCTGAAAGAATTGATGAATTCAGACGTGGATGGAATAAAAAAACCGATTGCTACTCCTATGGCCATGGCAACGAAAATCCACAGCGTTAGGTAGCGATCAAGGAAACTCATTTTTTTCGTTGGCGCAGGGGAATTACTCATTTGTAATTACTTTCTATATTTTTTTGAAGTTAGGTTTCTAAGATCCTATCCGAATACATTCGGGACAGGGTGACATATAATTTTAGACTTGCGAAATCATATAATACATTTCTGATGCTATTTGGCGACAACGCTCATCATAGGTATTGGTTTCTTGGGGCGTACCGTCTGATTCTTTGGGATCGATATACGGAATAGAAAATCGTCTTTCAGCTCCCCGTACCACCGGACAATTTTCGTCGGCATCCGAGCAGGTCATTATAGCAGCAAATCCTTTTTCGGGATTGTAGGAGTCATCGAATGTTTTGGAAAAACAGATTATCGGCTCAGATTCACCATTAAAATAAACTTCGTACTTTGGATTTTCTCCACCGGGATTTTCTACCTTAAAACCAGCTCGTTCAATTGCTGCTACGGCACGTGGATTAAAAGCTGTAACTTCGGTTCCTCCAGAATACGTTTCCACATTTTCTATTCCAAAGTGTTCAGCCATCGTGGCTGCCCAGATCTGGCACAGGTGACTGCGCCTGCTATTGTGGGTGCAAATGAAAATAAGTTTTGCATCATCTTTTTCTCTGATATAATCAGCTATTTGTTTTAGCTGGCCTTTTCGGTGTTCAGAGATTTCTGATGTTCCGCTCTCAATATTTTGGATGTATAACTTTAACTCTGAATTCATGTTATGCAAATATTAGACGTTCCCCAGCAGAACTACGGAACGAGAGTCATAATAGGAGTTAGAAGTTCCCTTTGGCAAACCTGTAGAATGCAACCCTTGGTGGTCCCCTGCTTTCTCGGAGACAAAAAGATTGATCTTAGCAACAACCTGATCCAGGCTTGCAAACCGGACCATCTTCTATCATTTCGATTTCCTGTTCGTCAACTTTGTCATTACCGCCGAGTTTTTGAGCAAACACGGTAATACTGTAAATACCCGTATCACCATTCTTAAACTCATCAATTTCCTCTTCTGATAAATATTTATTCAAAATATCATCAGGAATAGTGATAGTCTTTTCTTTTTGAATAGTGATGTTTTCAAACCCCACCTCTTTGATGTGGCGCAGATATTCATCTTTCTGAATTGCCCCAGCCACGCAACCGGCATACATCTCGGCGTCTTCCCGCAAAGCATCAGGCAAATCACCCACCAGTACAATATCAGAAATACTAAAGTGTGCTCCCGGTTTTAGCGTACGGTAAATTTCTGCAAAAACGTTGGGTTTATTCGGCACCAGGTTAAGTACACAATTACTTACAATAACATCTGCTACGTTATCCGAAACGGGCATGTCTTCAATATCCCCATACCGAAATTCAACATTATTAAACCCAAGCTTATCAGCGTTCTTACGAGCTTTAGCAATCATTGGCTCTGCAAAATCGATACCAATAACTTTCCCTTCATCTCCCGTTTCGTGTCGGGCTACGAAGCAGTCGTTGCCGGCTCCTGAGCCCAAATCAATAACGGTGTCCCCTTCCTTTATTTTTGCAAATTGCGTAGGCAAACCGCATCCGAGCCCCAAATCAGCATCAGCATTATATCCTTCCACCTCGCTATAATCGTCGGTCATAATGTTATAAACTTCTTGGGAGGCCTCTCCTGCCCCACAACACGAACTGGCGTTATAGTCAGATGATTGCTCACTAATTTGGCTGTACTTTTCTTTAACAGTTTGTTTTAATTCTTCAGCAGACTTTTTGGTATTACTCATATTAGCAACAGTTTTCTTGAGTTGCAGTTGTAAGATTCGTTAAAAGGGGTTTGAATAGCTTTTCCATTTCTGCGATACCCTCTTCATCCAGACAGTAGCACGTCCGCACGCCATCAATTTCACCTTTGATAATCCCCGCTTTTTTTAAGGCTTTCAAATGTTGTGAAACCGTCGATTGAGCCAATGGCAGTTCCTGTGTGATATCACCACAAATACAGGTCTCACGTTCGGCGAGCAATTCGATAATTGCAATACGTGCAGGATGTCCAAGTGCTTTCATCAACTCGGCAGCCCGCTTTTGAGAAATGTTGAAAAGTTTTGCTTTTGTAATTGCCATATCCCCTTTATCGGTTATCGTAAATTTACGATTAAAGGTATCCTTTATGGGTTCTTTTGTCAAGAATATTATCCATTAAAAATAAAGAAGGAAGGCCCGAATCAACGGACCTCCCCTGTGATCAGCACACCTCACATATAGGATGTGAGAGATTCTTAAGTGTTAGAATGAATATTTAAAGCCAACGCTATAGGTTCTTGCAGGACTATAAGCCTCATATATTTTATCTGCAGTATTATATCCGTCATAAAACTCTTCTCTTCGATCATTCAGAATGTTAGAGATATTTAAGCTAAATGAATACTGACTTTCTTGACCAAAAGATTTATTCAGATTGAAACTGAGGTTATGAAATGGTTCTGAATAGACATCAGGGTATGTCCCTCCCCCCACTAATACTAAGGTTTCACCTTTTAGATTATAGAATAATCCTGCATCCATATTTATATTAGCATTATCATAAGTGATACCTGCATTGATAATGTAGGGAGCCTGACCAGCCATTTGACGCTGGTCATCAATATCTTGTCCTTCTTTTTCCCTGTTCTTACGGGCATTGTATTCCTCATCGGTCATATCAATTAAAGATTTCACGGCCGTTATGTTCGTGCTAAACCCAAAATTAGTTAAGGATTCTGATAAGAAGTTAAATGACTTCCGAAACTCAAATTCAGCTCCATATACTTTCCCATTACCAACATTCCGTGGTTGAAACTCACTGGATGTTGCAGAAGCTCGAAGTCTGACAAGTTCAATAGGATCATCAAATATTTTATAGAATCCACTTACCGATATCAGCTGATTACCGTTTAAAAATGATTCAAAGCGAAAGTCAAAATTATTGATCCGAGTTTCATGCAAATTGCCATCCCAGCTTCCTATGGGATATAAGCCGCCATTAAAGATCCGATTTGATATAGGATCCAAAATCTGAGCAAAAGACATTTCCTTAAAGGAAGGGCGTGCAATGGTTTTTGAATACGAGAGCCTCACATTCATACGATCTGTGACGTTATAAATCACATTTGCAGAAGGAAAAAAATCAAGTGCATCAAGTACTTTTTCATCGTCAAAATTAATGCCTGCTTCCGTACTACCCTGCGCATATGAAATATCCCGACCGGTGTGACGTAACACATATTTTTCGACCCTCAGACCAATGTTTGTTTTAACATTGGGAATCAAACTAAACTCATTAGACAAGTAAACGGCCGTATTAGAAGAATTGGAATTGTAGGCATTTGGATTGGGATCCGGATTTCCTGATTGATAATATATCGTGCCGCCATTTCCATTACCATATATATGATCATCTATCAGTATCTCTGAAGGATCACCCTGCCAGTCAAACTGATTGCCAAAGAAAGAAGCCGTATATGATAAAATCTCATAATCACGCTCTTTATATACGTGACTTCCTCCAAACTTTACTGTGGCAGGATTCCCAAACAATTCATAATCCCCTGAAATATTAACGCGACCTACCATATTAACCTCATCCATGTAGCGCCAGGTTCTACTTGGGAATCCTCCGGCTCCAGCATTAAACGTATAGTCGCCATTAGGTCTTATAGTATAAGTGGTTTTTCTCAGATCAGGATCATCCATCGATGAGAAGGTTGGAGAAAGCCTCCAATCAATCTCCCAATTGGTTTTATTAAAATAATGAGTTCCATTCAACAAAAAGTTTGTAATGCTGCGCTCACTATATTCCAAATTATAAGAGTCTCCAATATAACCTGATTGTCCCGGTGCACTTTCACTATTATCTACTAAGAAATTGGCCGATTTGCTTTCACCGTTCTGCAAATGCATACCTGTTAGCTTAAATTTTGATTGGCCAGTTTTAAATGCCAATCCGGCTAATCCTCCGAAAAACACGTCGTTTTCTGCCACCGTACCATTCTGAGTAGTTGATCGAACTAAATCATAGTTTTCCTCATCCAACGCATTTTGCCACTCCCCGTATTGAAAATTGTTATAATATTTTGTTTTGTTACTATATTTTCCTGACAAAATGTATCCGAGGGTGTTACCTTGTCCTACCGCATATTGATCTCCCAAGCTAAGTCCAAGACTGTAATCCATATTATTTCTTTTCTGTTTGGAACCAAGCGTTGGATTAAAGCTATTTACGAATTCATAGACGTTGCTATCAGATGCACCACTAAGAGGTGAGGGAATACTCTCTCCTTTTGCCTCATTAGGTAAATCCCGAGTCCCATTATCAAAGCCAAGAAAATCAGTATCACTACCCTCATAAGTTAAATAATTGCTATTGAAGTGCATCTCAGGGTTGTAAGTAAAACTGGTAGAAATATCTAAAATAGGACGTTCCGGAAAATCAATCGTTTCAATATCCACAATTCCCCCAGTGAAATCCGCAGGCAATTCTGCAGATGCTGTTTTGTTTATAACCATATTTTCAATCAGGTTAGATGGAAAAATATCAACCTGTAAACTATTACGGTTTGGATCTAAACTGGGAATCTCAACTGAATTCAGCATGGTATTAGTATATCGGTCTCCCAAACCACGAACGTATACATATTTACCACCTTCTACCGATACCCCTGTTACTTTTTTAAGAGCTTGCGCTGCATCAGAAACCCCTATTTTATTGAATTTCTCCGAAGATATTCCATCTAACATTTGGGGAGATGTTCTCTTCATTGTCAGCATGGCTGCTTCAGAATTCCTTACCGCTCCTGCTGTCACAACAACTTCTTCCATTTCGGTCGTAGCTGATGAAAGCCCGATGTCATTCAATACCGTAATCTCTCCGGCCTTTACCTCTATACCTTCAATTGTTTTGTTTTGATAAGAGACATAGGAAAGACGAAGGTTGTATGTGCCTTCGGGTACTTCCAAGCTAAATGCGCCATCAACATCGGTACTTGCGCCATCCGATGTACCAAGAATCAAAACGTTTACTCCAATAAGCGGTTCTCCGCTTGAGGCATCAATGACCTTACCTCTAATGGTGCCTTCCTGACTTTGACCATAAACTAATTGGCCAAAACCAACAAATAGAATTAAAAAAATGTATTTAGCGAATTTCATAAGATGACTGATCACAATTATTTAACTATTACAAAAGATGTGCTGTTTATAAATAATGACTTGCCCTCAATTGTGAGGGCAAGTCAAATCGAAATGTATTGCTGCTAATTAAAGTCCAACATTTGACAAAGCACCTGCCTGGCTGGCCCATGTCCAATCGAAGACAGACGTATCAGCTCCTGTACCGCTTTGGGCATCAGCCACTTCTTCAACTTCACCGTCATCCACTAAAGACTGTGGGAAGTAGTCAGCGAGTGCCGTACCAGATGGCAGAACAGCATCAATGGATGTCACTGCATAGCCATTTGAGTTACTGGCATAGTCTGCATAATCGCTTGAGAACATGTTGTCAGCATTTCCATTGTCATCAGTAGCTAAGCCAAAGAACACAACATTACTCACATTGACGTTGGTGTTGGCATCAACATCAATTAGTTCAGAACCATTAGTTTCTACGTAAGAAGATACGTTTTGAATGGTATGAGCATTACCACTTACCGTAGCACTTGATCCTTCAGGACCATCAAGCTCCATAGTAGAACCATCTGGGCTCATCGTAACAACATTATCTACTGTTCCTTGCCAGTCTTGGTCGGTATCAAGAGCATCGTCTCCATTATTCCAAACCAACACATTGGTTACATTTACCGTACCACCAAACCATTCGACGCCGTCATCTTGGTTAGCAACAACCTCGATATTCTCAATTGTTGTACCATTACCTACACCACCGAGCGACAAACCGTTTATTTCGTTTCCTTGTCCAATATTTGTCCCACCGTGACGAATAGTAACATATGTGAGTGATCCTGAGCTATCACTTGGATCATTACCACCGTATAGAGCAAGCGTCTCAGAAGTTGGGATACCTTCAATCTGGGCTTCTGTTTGATCATTCCCATCATCATCACTGTATGAAATTGGAGCATTTCCAAGCACAATTACACCACCCCAGAGACCACTCTGTGTTTCGTCCAAGTTCGGGCTTCCAAAGTTCCCGTTATCAATGTCTTCAGGTGTAATTTCGTCTGCTACAGACGTAAAGATAATAGGAGCCTGTGCAGTACCATTAGCGTTTAATGTTGCATCTCGGGCAACAAGAAGTGTAGTAGCATTAGAACCACTTCCAGCTTCTCCTTTTACTACTGCTCCACCTTCGATGGTAAGCGTAACATTTGGTTCAACAATAATTCGACCTCCAAGGACATACGTTTTGCCATCTTCCCAAGTAGTATCTTCAGTAATGTTTTCAGTAATCACGAATTCTTTCTGCTCTTCACCGACATTTATAACAGCCGTTGCCTCAGCAGTCAATCCATCTGTATCAGTTACTGTCAGTTCGATAGAACCAGCGCCAGCAGTATTACCAGTATAATTTACCACTATATCACCACTTGTAGCACCAGCTTCAGGTTCTGAAGAGATAGAAGCTTCTCCATTCGAAGAAGATATACTGGCGGACTCATATCCAGCATCTACAGAAACACTGAATGTCACGTCAACAGATTTACCTACAAGTACACTTTGAGTTTCAGGAGCAGTTGCACTTGGCGGATTCGGATCATTTTCATTATCATCACATGAAATAAATAGAGCCAACACCAATAAAAGGCTAGCTGTATGTTTTAGTATCTTCATAACTTATCTTTATATGATTATATTTGGTTTGCGGATTTGTTTGAGGTGAAGAATTTATAACACTGAAATTAGCATTACTTAAAATCAGTATTACCATACTATTACCTTCTGCATAGTGGTATATAGAAGACCTACCATCTTGATGGTATTAAGAGATTTCTTGGTAATATGATGGGACAATTTCATTCTTAAATATGCTGATTTTAATTGAAGCAGTATCTTCAACTCGATAGATCAATAATAGCATACTAAGATTGCATAACTGTTATGCCACAGTTATACCTCTGTTATTCTAATTTTAAGAGAATGTTAACAAGTACGTTTAGAGTAAATAAAGATAGGTTTTACTCTCCCTCTTGTTATTCAATGTGCTATCTAAATAACAATAGAAAGTACTTTTAATTTGAGTCTGATGAAGTGTTTTCTTCTCCGGATTGCTCGATCTCTTCCTTAAATTTTTTATCGTTTGTGCCATTTGATTTGTCAGACACTACTTCATTACTGAAGATCCCCTCCGGATATTTCCCCTCGGGATGATCGCCAAGCAGTTCTTTCAGATCATTATGATCAAGCACTTCCTTATCCAACAGTGTTTTAGCCATCTTTTCAAGCTTGTCTTTATGCTTGTTAATCAATGCTTTGGTACGCTCGTAATTCTGGCGGATAATTTCCCGAACCGCAGCATCAATTTGTTGAGCGGTTTGTTCAGAATACTTTTTATTAAACCCATAACTATTTTCGGGATTTTGAGAGTCCTTAAGAGATAGATAGCCCAACTCTTCACTCATCCCATATTCTGCCACCATGGCAAATGCCATATTCGTTATGCGCTCCAGATCATTTTGCGCTCCCGTAGAAATACGGCCAAATATGATTTCTTCAGCAATTCGTCCGCCCAACAATGCACAAATTTTATCATTGAGTTCTTCGGTTGTCATTAAGAAGCGATCTTCAAGAGGCGTTTGCAGGGTATATCCCAAAGCAGCCAAACCGCGAGGGACGATGCTTACTTTCAGTACCGGATCGGTATGCTCAAGGTACCAACCAACAATAGCATGACCCGATTCGTGATAAGCCACAATTTCTCGCTCTTTAGGACTAATCAGCTTGTTTTTCTTTTCAAGCCCGGCAATAACGCGCTCGATGGAATCCTGGAAGTCTTCCATCTCAACGGCATCTTTTCCACGCCGTGCTGCCATCAGTGCTGCTTCATTACAGAGGTTAGCAAGCTCAGCTCCGGCAAATCCAGGGGTTTGAGAAGCAAGAAGCTTTAAATCAATGTCATCAGAGAGCTTAAGGTTTCGCGTATGCACTTTGAGCACTTCAACACGTCCTCTTAAATCTGGCTTATCAATGAGAATCTGTCGGTCAAACCTTCCCGGACGCAATAGAGCAGAATCCAATACATCAGGCCGGTTGGTAGCAGCCATAATGATTACCCCTTTATCGGTATTAAAACCATCCATTTCGCTGAGTAACTGATTTAGTGTATTCTCCCGCTCATCGTTTGATCCCATCTGCATGCCTTTACCGCGACTACGACCTATGGCATCAATTTCATCAATAAAAATGATACAAGGTGCTTTTTCTTTGGCTTGCTTAAAAAGATCACGAACTCGAGCAGCTCCTACCCCTACAAACATTTCCACAAAATCAGAACCGCTAAGGCTAAAGAAAGGTACATCAGCTTCACCCGCTGTCGCTTTCGCCAATAATGTTTTACCAGTTCCCGGAGGCCCCACAAGTAATACGCCCTTGGGTAGGGTACCGCCAAGCCTGGTAAACTTTTGGGGATTACGGAGAAACTCTACAACCTCCTCCACTTCTGCTTTGGCTTCTTCCAGTCCGGCAACATCTTTAAAAGAAATCTGGTTTTCAGCTTGTTTATCGTATAGTGAAGCTTTGTTTTTACCAATACTTAATACCTGCTGGCCCGGATTCATTCTACGAAATATGTAAATCCAAAAAATAATTGCCAATCCTATGGGTATCAGCCAGATAAGAATTCCACTAAACCAATCCTCTTCAATTTGCACATCATAAGCGACATCATATTCATCCAAGATAGGACGAATTTCATCCCCTTCAAGCCTGGTTGTAGTAAAACGATTACCTTGTGGAGATGATGAGAGTGCCCACTGATTTTCTTCTTCCTTTGGAGGGCTAATTATCCCATCCTTTATAGCCTTATCGGTGTATGCTCCGCTTATATGTAGACCGTTTTTGATCGTAATTTCCTCGACATAACCTTTTTCTACATATTCAAGAAAAGTGCTGTATTTTATTTTATTTCCTGCATCAGGATTCATGAAATAAAATTGAATACCAAGCAATACCAATAAAAGTATTACATAAATCCAAATAGGAAACTTGGGAGAACTGTCATTCCCTTTCAACGGAGATTTTGAGTGGCCTTTCTCAGGCTGTTGTTTCTTTTCAGGCATATCGAAATACGGATTTACTATTCAATCAAATAGATAAATATACGGCAAATATTGATTCGGTGCGTACTCTTGTATTTATATTAGAATAATCTGTGATTGGTATTATATAAAATAAAAAAGCCGACCTTAAAACGGTCGGCTTTTAAAATTATTGGATGCGGGATGGTATTAATTCTCTTCTTCAGGCTCATCAAACAGAATCATATCTCCTTCTGCCTGTTGCATCTTAACCCCTTCTTCTTGCTCAGTAATCTTACCAATTACAGCAAAGTCAGAAAATTCATCCGTCAGTTTTTCGACATCTTTTTCTGGTAGGGTAAACATAAGTTCAAAATCTTCTCCACCATATAGCGCATACTTGTCGACATCTTCCTTCATCTCGTCGGCAACATGCCGTGTCTTTAAAGAAATTGGAATAGTCGCTCCATAGATATGTGCACCAACTTCTGAAGCATCTGCCAGATGTTTGAGTTCTGATACTAATCCCTGAGTAATATCAATCATTGAAGAGGGGACAATATTTAATTCATCTATTTTTTCAATAAAATCCTTTCGTCCAATCGGAACCAATTGCCGCTTTACCACATATTCATAGTCATCCAATTCAGGTTGAAATGCCTGCTCAGCCCCCTGCTCCTCCCAATATTCTTTCTCACGCATCAGAATACGGAGACCTGCAATAGCCCCTCCAAGGTCGCCTGTAACACAAATAGCATCATCTTTATGAGCCCCCTTGCGATAGGCAATTTTTTCTTGGGATACCTTACCATAACAGCTAATACTGGCACTTAAAATTTGATGAGAAGCCGTTAAATCTCCCCCTACAATTTCAAATTCAAAATCTTCTGATGCCCTACCAATACCCCGATATATTTCTTTCAACATATCTACAGATATTTTATTAGGCACGGCAAAGTTTACCAATACTACATCAGGCGTGCCATTCATTGCATAAATGTCACTTACTGCAGCAACAGCAATTTTATAACCTAAATGATGAAGTGGAACATAGGTGAGATCAAAATCAACGCCCTCCATAAAAGTTTCAGAGCTCAGCAGCTGATAATTTTCTCCATTATCTAACACTGCAGTATCATCACCGTATGACTGTGTAACGCAATCCTTTTTAAAGGTTGCATGCTCCATCAGTTCATCAATAAGTTCAGTACGTCCTATCGATTGTATTGTGCGAAATGAGTCTTTGTCCATAATATATCAAAAAATAAAAAAGGCAGGTACACAAACGTGTACATGCCTTTTCTGGTAAATTTTATCTAAAAATTACTGTTCTTGATTTGTAGAGTAATTGATACGAAGAGTTCCTGCGTCCCTAAGTTCTTCCTGGATATCTGTAACGATACCAAATTCAGTTTCGTCGTGTACACGTAATGACACAATTAAACGAGGTTCTTCTTTTAACTTATCATACATCAACTGTTGAACGGCTCCTACATCTTCAATTATAGAATCGTCAATCTGAATTTTAGTAGAACCTAATTGGTTTCCCTGTAATTTTTCAGGACCGACGTAAATATAACTTACTAACCGTTTTTGTTCGATCTTTTCGATATTTTCTGCACGTGCATAATCAATTTGTACCTGTAAGGTAACTTCGCGCAACACTGTTGTCACCATAAAGAAGATGAGCAACATAAACACAACATCAGGCATTGCTGATGTAGGGATATCCTGCTGTGTGTCGGCAGATTTCTTTTCAAAATGTCCCATAGTTATACTCTTTTATTGATTGGGCTCTGCGATTGAAATTTTCTTTGGATATTCATCCTTAACAGCTTTTTGCTCGTCACTTTCATCTTCGAGCTGGCTGTATCTTACACCGAAACGTTGCTGTGCTTCTTGATTACGTAATTCAGCATAAGCTCCCATCACCTCATCAAGCATATCTATATATACATTATAGGGGGTTGCCCTATCAGTTTTTATAGATACAATAGCTTTATCAGGCGAATCTGAGAGTTCCGGATTTTGTCCCCGATTTGTAATAAACTCCTTCACCGTTTGCTTAACTTGACTAACAGGAGTGGGTTCTTCATCTATCAATACCATTCCCTGAGAGTTAACCAGAATATTAAGCAAGTTACGCTCTTTAATGGGAGGGGGCTCTTGATTTTCTTCAGGAGCCGGAGGTAATTGAAGCCCTATACCAGTATCGACATCAATCGTAGTTACAAGCAAGAAGAAAATCAACAGAAGGAAGGCAATATCGGCCATTCCCGCACCGCCTACTTCCGGATCTTCTCTATCTCTTTTATTATCAAACATCGCTTAGCCTGTTTAAAAATTTTATAGATTAAATGTGGTACGCATTCCAGTAAGAGCTATCAACAATACCATGGCTGCCATCATAAACAACATTGTTCCAATTGCAGCTTCAGTAACTGTTCCTGCAATACCATATGCGACACCAAACACAATGAATGGGACAAGCATTGTAATAATCTTTTTAACATCTTGCTTGCCTTTCATTACGCTGCGAATACCGGAAATTAACATTCCCAGTACTCCCAGCCCCACGAGTCCTAATCCTAATCCTAATGCTATATTTACTATCATATCGTTAAACTAAATATTAAACTATTGTGTGATGAGAATATTTTGTTGCATCAAGAATTATTCAGCAGAATCACTTCCTGAAGTATCAACAATTTGCTCACCTTCTTTAAGCATTACAATAGAATCGATCAGGGTGATTGAACTTTCTTCCATCTCAGAAATCAAACGATCAATTTTAGAAACGCAGTAGTTGTAACCTACCTGAAGGATAATACCTGCAAGCAAACCAGCTGCCGTAGTTAGAAGCGCAACCTTAATACCACCTGCTACAAGAGTAGGTGAAATATCTCCAGCCTGTTCAATGGCGTCGAATGCCTGAATCATACCTACTACTGTTCCGAGGAAACCAAGCATTGGCGCAATGGCAATAAACAGTGATAGCCAAACGAGACCACGTTCAAGAAAGCTCATCTCAATAGAACCGTAAGATGAAATAGCTTTTTCAGCAGCTTCGATGCCTTCATCAACCCGCATTAATCCAGCCTGAAAAACTGAAGCTACCGGACCGCGTGTTTCAGCACAAAGTTCTTTTGCCGCCGGTACGCCGCCTTCTTGAAGTGCTTCTTGCACATCAACAATAAACTTACGTGTGTCAATATCAGCCAAGTTTAAGGTAATAATTCGCTCCAGGAAGATTGCCAATCCAAGAATCAGAGCGACGAGGACCGGCCACATAAACCCACCCTCATTACCTTCGTTAAACTTTTCTACGAGAACATTAAAAAATCCTTGGTCTACTCCTGCTTGAAGGAAAAAGAGAGCTATAGACGATGTCATACGATTACTCCGATTAAATTATATTTGTTAACTGTTAATAAGGGCTTATAAAGATTCAAAATGATAGATCATTTTGACTAAAATGTCAAAGAGTGGGAACCACATTTTTTATTAAATGAGATTTTTAAACCTATTTAACAAAATAGCACTCTAATTACAGGTTCCCAACACTTTCTTTACTGTTTTGCTGATTGAACCGTTGAAGTCCTGAATCCAAAAATCCTTTAAATTTATTTTGGTCTGCATACCCCACAAGTTGATCCATTATTTTTTCGTTTGACGGATCAAGAATCACATACGTAGGAAGCGCAACTGTTCCGGTTAATTCAAATTGAAATTTTTGATTTTCCGGACCATCAGAACCGTCGTCAGTATATAAACGCACTTGCTGCATTTTTGCAAATCGATTTTGCACCTCTTTTAAGGGAAATACATTGGCTTCCATAGCCCGGCAATTTGTACAAGTATACCCTGTGAAATCTATAAATAAAGGTTTATTTTCCTCAAGAGCCTTTTTTCGTCCTTCCTCATAGTTACTCGTCCAGTTTTCGCTATCAACAGAACTATCCGATATACCTCCTCGCTGTGCGAGCGAACTCACTACGCTGACATCCGTAGCTTGCTTGGGAGGCAACCATGCATCCCAAATACCAAGCGATGCTCCCATCAGCCCGGGGATTAAATAAAAACTAAATAGTAAGAAAGGCATGGCCAACATCAAGCGTCCGGTACTAATCTGCGACGATCTCTCATCATTATGAAGAGTATACGTACCCAGCAGATACAAGCCGGCCATTAAGAAAATAGCAATCCAAGTTGCTATAGCGAATGGTCGAGATACCAATCCCCACTCCCACACAAGATCGGCATTAGATAAAAACTTAATTGCTGCTGCAAGTTCTATAAATCCCAATAATACTTTTACAATATTCATCCATGAACCACTTTGTGGCAAACTTTCAAGCCAACGGGGAAATAATGCCAATAGAACAAAGGGGCTGGCAAATGCCGCTGAAAATCCAGCCATACCAATAATTGGATAGAACCATTCTCCCCCTGCGGTAGCAGCTAATACACCACCTACAAACGGGGCTGTACATGAAAATGAAACAGCACTTATGGTCAACGCCATAAAAAGAATACCAACGATTCCTGAACTTTCATTACTTTTTCTATTCAGCCAATTGGTAAGCTGATGAGGCAAGCGTAACTCAAATGCCCCTAATAAGCTGACTGCAAAAACAATAAGTACAAGAGCTATAAAAAGGTTGACCCACGGATTAGCAGCAAAATTGTTCGCACCAGAAGCTCCCACAAAAAGAGCCAATAAAGCCCCCAGTATTGTAAACGTAACCACAATTGCTAATCCAAACCCAAAAGCCTGACCAATTGCGGCCGCCCCCTGCCCTTCTTTTTGTTTGGAGAAAAACGAAACCGTCAATGGAATCATTGGAAATACACAAGGAGTCAATAATGCTGCAAATCCCGCTGCTAAAGCAATCCATAGAAAAGAAAAGATACCACCAGAATTATAATTGCTTGCTGCTACCTGTCCTTGTTCAGCTTGTTGATTATCCGTATTGGTTTCAGGGTCTGCACCTGTTTCGGAAAGTATTGCTGTTTCGCTACTCCCTTCTGATCCTCCTTCCTCAAAATCGGTGTAAGGATCAGTAGCTACCCCCGATACACTAATAGTGTGAGTAATAGATTTTGTTTTTGGCGGCAAGCATGATTTATCATCACATACCTGGTATAAAACCTCCAACGATATTTCCTGAGAGCCAACTAACTCTTTTTGAAATGCAAGAGGAATAGTAAAGGTTGCACTACCGGTATGCCATCCCAGTTCAGCATTAAAGTTCGGGTCCATCTCAATAGAAGGCTCACTCTCTTCAATACTTCCGGCGATAGCTAACTTTTGATCAGCAGAAGAAAATTGTGTGGGATAAGGACCAGCATCGGGATCATTAGCTATAGAATAAAGATGCCAGTCACCCTCAATCGTAGATTCTATGGTTATTTCAAAGACTTCCCCAGCCTGCACTTGGTTAGGTGCATCAACCACCTCATAAGAGACAGGATCTAACATCTGTCCCTGAACTAAAAAAGGGGATAACATCATAACGATGCTCCCCATCAAAACTTTAATAGAATAAGTGAAATTCATGTTAATAAATCATCAGTTCGCGCAGCATCGTTTATTCTTTCACTACCCAAACCTTAATTTGTGCTTTAATTTCACTAATCAGGTTTATTGTTGCAGTGTATTCACCCAACGTTTTGATATCCTGATCTATTGTAATCTTGCGCTTGTCGATTTCAATATCACGATCAGCTAATGCATCAGCAATATCTTGGGTAGTTACTGAACCGTGAATACGTTCATCTTCACCTACCTCAACAGGAATAGTAACCGACGTCGTTTCAAGTCTGTCAGCCATTTTTTGTGCGCGCTCAACCGTAAGTTCCGCACGACGTTCTGCCTGTTCTTTCATGCGCTCAACTTGCTTAAGAGCACCCTCAGTAGCCATCATAGCTTTTCCCTGAGGAATAAGATAATTGCGCCCGTAACCGGCACGCACTTCAACGATGTCGCCCGAATCACCAAGCTTGTCGACATCTTCTCGTAAAATTAATTTCATGTACTTATTAGCCATTGGAATAAAATCTTTTTTTATCGAAGGTTATCTGCTACGTATGGTAGTAATCCAAGAAAACGAGCACGTTTAATAGCTCGAGAAAGCTGACGTTGAAACTTGGCACTCGTTCCGGTTACGCGTCGGGGAAGAATCTTTCCCTGATCATTCATAAACCGCTCTAACAAGTCGGTATCTTTGTAATCAATATATTCAATACCCGCCTTGGTAAATTTGCATTCGCGGGTTTTAATATGTCCTTTTTTAGGATGTGATGGATTCTTAATCATAATCTTAAATTTCTTTTAGTGTATTATAATAGACTTATTCGTCGTCGTCCTCTTCGCCCTCGTTATCCTCGACGAAAACTTGCGGTACAGCGTTTTTGCGTTGTAGATCACGATGACGCATCATTTTAGCATCATACTTCAAGGTAAGATAGCGCATTACCTGATCGTCAATCCGGAGAGCACGTTCCAACTTCTCTATTAATTCTCCGGGCGCTGTAAAATAAGCATTTACATAGTATCCGCTTGATTTGTTGTCCATCTCGTACTCAAACTTGCGGATACCCCATTTATCAACTTCATCAACCTCACCCTCGTTATCTCGGATAAAGTCAGTGAATTTGTCGACGATCTCATCATATTGATCGTCTTCTAAGACAGGATTAAGAATATATGTTAACTCGTAATAATTTCTACTCATGTGATATGTTCCTTTGGTTGTTTCGATTGAAACAGCCGACGTGGTGACTTTCACTCGTCAGCAGGCACGCAAAAATAGGCTTTTTTGCGATTAATTCCAATCCCCTGACAAATAATATTCTGAGACTTCTCTAACTGTCTTCTGGCTAACTAATAACTGGTTATTGTCCGATAAAGTGAGTAACCCAATCACCAGCATAGTAAGAAGAAAGTAAGTTGTGCAAGTCACCAAAGGCGATTCCAAAATAAAGTGTCATAATCGCTAAAATGATGAGCGAAGATTTGAAAATAATTCCAGAACGAACCAAAGGAACATCTTTATGAGCCTCCCTGAAATACATATACACCATGGGACGCAAGTAGTAATACACGCTGGCTGCACTTGCTAACGCTAATATAACAGCCAGTGAAATAAATCCGGTTTCAATAGCAGCAGCAAATATCAACCATTTCCCAATGAATCCTACAAAGGGAGGAATGCCAGCCAGTGAAAACAGAAAGAATGAAAGTAGTACTCCCATCAGCGGCTTTTTAAAACCAAGGCCAGCATAGTTATTAACGTCCGTAAAATCCAATCCCTGTTGACGTTCGTAATAAGCAACTACCCCAAAAGCTCCAATATTCATAATAGTATAAGCCAACAAGTAAAACAGCACAGCACTATATCCTTCGGGCGTACCTACTGCTAACCCTACCAATAGATAACCAGCGTGCGCAATACTTGAGTACGCAAGCATACGCTTAATATCATCTTGAACAATCGCAATCAGGTTCCCTAATATCATTGTGATGATAGCAATAACTTCTATAACGTCGACCCAGTTTCCTGTTTCAGAGGGGATCATCTTCGATAAAACTACCAACAACGCTATAAATGCTGCTGACTTCGAAGCTGTTGCCATATAAGCCGTAATAGTTGTAGGGGTACCCTGGTATACATCCGGCGTCCACATATGGAAAGGAACAACAGATATCTTAAAAAAGAATCCAACTAACAAGAGTGCAGCGCCAGCAATAAAAATCAAATCTGAACTTGCAGCTGATGCAATCTCACCTAAATATAACGATCCGGTAGCTCCATATAAGAGGGCCATTCCATAAAGTAAGAAACCGGTAGAGAATGCTCCTAATAAGAAATATTTAAGTGAAGCTTCTGCACTGGTTTTCCGATCTTTTATGAGGCCTGCCAATACATATAGGCAGATCGACATTGTTTCTATGCCAATGAATATCATAATCAAATTATTGGCACTTGCAAGTCCCAACATCCCCGATGTTGCAAAAAGAATAAGGGCATATACTTCGCCATACTCATGATCGATGGCATTTAAATACTCTCGGGAAATCAATACACAAAACAGTGTACCAAATAATATTACACTATTCCCAAATGCCGAGACTCCTCCATAAGTAATCATCCCGGAAAAAGCTTCTCCTACCGGGCCAAACATATCCATAATAGAGACAGCCAATGCTGCAATCAACGAAAATACAGTAACTCCAAAAATAGCCCCATGATCATTTTTATAGGCATCAATAACAATACCTATAATGCCAGCTAAAGCTATTATAACTCCGGGTAAGAACGCGTTAAGGTCGTGTAAGTAATCCATGCAACTTAATTGTTATACAGTGTCTCAATTTTCTTAGCAAGCTTAACATCTTTTTCGGTCACTTTTCCACCTGCATCATGCGTGCTTAGCGAAATATTGACCGTATTGTAGACATTAAAAATCTCGGGATGATGAACCTGTTCTTCAGCTTCAAAGGCAATCCGATTAATAAAAGCTATGGCATCACGAAAATTATCGAATCCAAACTCTTTGCTCAGCTTATCATCCTCGTGTTCCCAACCAGGTAGATCGGAAAGTAATTCAGAAATTTTACTATCTGAGAGTGGTTCAGCCATTGTACTAATTGTTTTTAATTTGCGATGCTAATTCATCGGTAACATCAACATCATACAAGGTTGAAGCCCATTGTGGCAAGTCTTCGGTATTTGCTGATTGTTTAATTGCCATCCGCTTTTCATTTGATGATTCCAAGAGTTCCTGCACTTGCACTTCAGAATATTGGGTGAAGTCAGTGGGACGGATACCAATCCAAATCATAAAAATTACCAGCGGAACCAACAGCCCAATTTCACGAGCATTTAGGTCTACCAGCTTTTCATTCTTCTCATGCTTCATCGGTCCAAACATCACCCGTTGGTACATCCATAACATATAAACAGCTGCCAAGATAACCCCCAGTGCAGCAAATACTACAAATGCATTTTCGGGTAAAATTTCAGAGCTGAATGTTCCATTTAAAATCAAAAATTCTCCAATAAAACCGTTTAACCCCGGCAAGCCAATAGACGCCAGTGTAGCAATCATAAACATAACGGCAAACACCGGTACTACTTTAGCAATTCCACCGTAATCTTTAATCTGGCGGGTATGCGTACGGTCGTAAATCATCCCAACAATTAAAAATAACGCCCCTGTTGAGAGTCCGTGATTTACCATCTGAATTAGGGCTCCCTGAACTGCAATGGTATTGAAGGCAAACAATCCCAATACCACAAAACCCAAGTGACTAACGGAAGAATAGGCAACAAGCTTTTTAATATCCTTCTGCACCATCGCCACAAGCGCACCGTAAATAATACCTATTACAGCTAATGTGGCAAAATATGGTGCAAACTCAGTAAAGGCATTAGGGAAAAGCGGCAGACAAATGCGAAGCAATCCATAGGTACCCATTTTAAGCATAATTGCTGCTAATACTACCGACCCAGCTGTCGGTGCTTCGGTGTGTGCATAAGGCAACCAAGTGTGGAATGGAAATAATGGCACCTTAATACAGAATGCTAACGCAAATGACAAAAACAGATACGTTTGTTCAACCAATCCAATTTGATAGGCTTCGCTGGATAAAAACCTCCAATCTGTTGTAAATCGGAACCCGTCGATTACTGCCCCGGCATCGTATCCCGTATAAATTAATCCCACCAACATGATAAGAGAACCAACAAGAGTGTAAACAAAAAACTTAACCGTTGCGTGAATACGGTTCTTTCCACCCCAAATTCCGATGAGAAAATACATGGGAATGAGTGAGAGCTCAAAGAAAACATAGAAAACGATTAGATCTAAGGAAGCAAAAACCCCCATTGAGGCCGTTTGCAGAAGCAAGAGCATGGAATAGTATCCTGCCAAGTGCTTCTTAACAGAATCCCAGGATGATAGAATAACAATGGGTCCCATCAGAGTGGTGAGCATAAATAGTAGCAAACTCAAACCATCGAGACCAAGGAGGTACTTTATATCATAGCCTGCAATAATGCTACTACCCTCAGTCAAATATTGTACGGTCCCAGAATTGGCAACATCAAAATTAAACAGTAGTGGTAATGATAACACAAAGGTAGCCCCAGTAATGATAAGGCTAATCCATTTTGTAGCTTGATCATTACGGACCGCCAGAATTCCAGCGATTCCTAAAAGCGGTAAATATATAACTAAATTTAAAAGTAACTCCATTATTAATTCTTTTTTACAGGATCAACATACTTAGTACAAGAATAACACCTAACACCAATGCCAATGCATAGCTACTGGTAACGCCGGTTTGAATATATCGGAAAACACTTCCGAAAAGCCGGACAACCCCGCCAACCGTATTGACGACGCCATCTACAATTTTCATATCAAATTTCGCAAGTCCTTTTTCTGACCCACGTACTATCGGATGCACCACGATACCTTCGTAGAATTCATCCAGATTATACTTTTCACTCCAAGTCTCGTAGAGTGCACCAAATCGATCGGACAGTTTAGCATCAGATTCTTCTGTAGCCCCGCTCCCGTACATGCGATAAGCGATATATACACCACCCACAGCTACTATTATTGAAACGGTCATTAAAATCCATTCTATAGAATGAGATAATGCCAATTCATAATCGGCCGTCACATTATACAACCAGTTATGCAGCAGGTTAATATGTTCTTCTTGGTGTGTAAAGGTCGATAACAAGAAATTGGGTACTCCTAAAAATCCACCTACAACCGATAGTCCTCCTAATGTCCAGAGTGGGATAGTCATTGACTTAGGGCTTTCATGTAGATGTTTTTCAGCGCCCGCTGCTTCACTAATTTTCTCAGGCAGCTTAAAACTACCATTAAATGTTCCAAATGTTAGACGGAACATATAAAAAGCCGTCAAAAATGCTGTGATAATCCCAATAACCCACAAGAAGATATAAAGAGATCCAGCAAATTCTCCCATGCCGGCATTGAAGGTAAAGGCTAAAATCTCATCCTTGGAAAAGAATCCAGCCAGAGGTGGGATACCGGCAATAGCAATAGTCGCTATTAAAAAAGTCTTATAGGTTGAGGGCATATACTCCTTGAGCCCGCCCATAAATCGCATATCCTGCGGATCGAAATGCACATCCTTTCCCTCTTCCTGCAAGTCATGCTCAACATGTTCCATCGCATGAATAACCGATCCGGAACCAAGAAAAAGCAGCGCCTTAAAAAATGCGTGCGTAACAACATGGAACATCGCAGCCGTAAAAGCACCCGATCCCAACGCAAGAAACATATATCCCAACTGCGATACCGTTGAATACGCAAGAACGCGCTTAATATCATTTTGCGTGAGAGCAATAGTTGCAGCAACAATTGCTGTTAACGCACCAATTACTGCAATAATCATCATTACTTCCGGCGACATCACAAACATCGGCGACAAACGGGAAATCAAATAAATACCCGATGTTACCATGGTAGCCGCGTGAATTAATGCGGATACAGAAGTGGGGCCAGCCATCGCATCAGGTAACCATACAAATAATGGAATCTGCGCACTTTTCCCGGTAGCGCCAATAAAGACCAGCAACCCAATCCAAAACTTGTCATCAGCGGGAATGGCATCAAGACTCGAAAGGATGTTATCAAAATCCAAACTGCCCACGTGCTGGAAAGTCAAAAACATCGCAACTAAAAAGGCAAAGTCACCCACTCGATTATACCAAAATGCTTTACTACCGGCTGCGGAATTCGCCATGTCGGTATACCAAAAACCGATCAAGAGATAAGAACAAAGACCTACTCCCTCCCATCCTAAAAAGAGTAGCAACAGGTTATCGGCCAACACGAGGTTGAGCATTGCGAAGATGAAGAGGTTTAGATACGCAAAAAACTTCCAGTATCCTTCATCATGCCACATATATCCGATTGAATACATGTGGATTAAAAATCCGACCCCGGTAACCACGAGAGTCATCAAAATCGATAACTGGTCAATCTGATACGCAATATCAACGCTAAAGCTACCAACCTCAATCCAGGTAAATAACTCAGCAATAATAGGCTCAGCATTCTGTCCCATATTCATAAAAAAGTAGACCGCAATAGCAAAAGGAATAAAAACCGTAAGATTGGCAATACTTCCTATAAGTGACTTGCGCTGACGAAAGGATTTTGAGCTTAATCCCCAAAGTCCATTAACAAGAAAACCCAACAGGGGCAAAAGTATAATCAGACTTGTAAGCGTAGTAGCAGAATCCATTAAAAAAGATATTTCAGATTTGTATCCATATAAATTTTTCGGCCCAAATGTAGCCAACACCCCATGCATTAACAAGGGTAAATTCACAAGTGGCAAAGATACAAAAAAGTAAGTGAAGGTAAAGGGTAGAATTGCTGTTTAGACCCATTATATAAATAGAAAAAGACTCCCAAATAGAGAGCCTTTTTTCTACTTAATAAGACAAGCAGCTTCTACCAACGTAATAAACTTACTTTATTAATATCTACCGATAGATTATTACGGAATATGGCAATAATAATTGCTAAGCCAACTACCGCTTCGGCAGCGGCTACGGCAAGTGAGAAAAAAACCAATATTTGCCCGTCAATATTACCATAGTGACTACTAAAAGAAATAAGTGAAAGATTTACGGCATTCAACATAAGTTCAACGCACATAAAAATCACAATGGCATTCTTCCGAATTAGCACGCCTATAATCCCAATACAAAAAAGCAGAGCGCTTAGCGCTAAAAACCAATCAATACTAATCATTCGTTGCCCCAGATTTAACTTTGTGTTGTGCCACAATTAATGCTCCAACGACAGCAGCTGTCAATAAAATTGCGGTTAATTCAAATGGTAAAAGATATTCGGTAAAGAGTACATCACCTACGGCCTCAACCGTACCTACATAGGCCATATCAGATGAAACGGTAGGTAGCGTATCGGTAAAACTTCCCAAGCTATACAAGATTTGTGAAAATACTCCTACTCCGAGTAGAAAAGCCACAAAATACTTCAGTCGAAACTTGTTAAACAAGCTTTCTTCATCCTGCACGTTTAAAAGCATAATCACAAATAAAAACAGTACCATTATAGCCCCGGCATAAACCAGAATCTGAATAACAGCTAAAAATTGTGCTTTTAACAGCAAAAACAATCCTGCTAAAGACACCATATTTAAGACTAAGAAAAGAGCACTGTTAACAGTATTCTTACTAATTACCATTGCTAAAGCAGATGCAACTGCTAACACCGCTAAGAAAATAAAGAAATAAGTTATCATATCGATCTGTTTATTTTTGTGGCTTCAAAGGTAGATAAATTTAAAAACCTCATCAACTAAAATTGTGGAAATATACCATTGCCGTATGGTTGTAAATTTGGTTAACATAACCTTGGTATCTTTGCCTGTCTTTAAATAGGCGCTCACTATTTTTTATTTGAAATCAAATAGAAAAGAATCTGTAATTTCCATTTATTAACTTTGTTCATTCAAAACCGAGTCTTTACCAAGGCTTATTCAAACTAAACTTCAATTTGTAATAATTATTTAGATATGAGCAACAATACCTCCTCGGTAGATTCTGTGGATATGGAAAAGTTAAGCACAGAAATTGAAGAAGCCAGTGCGTTTATTGACGATATTTATTCGGAGTTAGATAAAGTAATTGTTGGTCAGCGCTATATGATTGATCGACTTCTGATTGGCTTACTGGCAGATGGTCATGTATTGTTGGAAGGAGTGCCCGGACTTGCCAAAACACTCACCGTCTCTTCATTGGCAAAAGTTATTGATACCAAGTTTCAGCGTCTCCAGTTTACCCCCGATTTATTACCTGCGGATTTGATTGGTACATTAATTTACAATCAAAAAGAAGCAGAGTTTACAGTAAAAAAAGGACCTATTTTTGCAAATATTATCTTGGCTGATGAAATAAATCGATCGCCTGCCAAGGTACAAAGTGCCCTTTTAGAAGCTATGCAGGAACAACAAGTAACAATTGGTGAGGAGACCTTCTCCCTTGATGACCCCTTCTTAGCCCTGGCTACCCAAAATCCTGTCGAACAGGAAGGTACCTATCCCCTGCCAGAAGCACAGGTCGATCGATTTATGATGAAAATTAAAATTGATTATCCCAATGAAGAAGAAGAGCTCGAAATCATGCGGCGTATGGCTAAGACCGGAGCTAAAGAAGAGTTAAAGCCGGTGATTACTACCCAAAAAGTCTTGGAGGCTCGCAATGTAATTAACGATATCTATATTGATGAAAAGGTTGAGCAATATATTATAGATTTAGTTTTTGCCACACGAAACCCTGCAAAATATAATCTTAATGATCTTTCTGAGTTGATTAACTTCGGAGCCTCTCCCCGAGCATCTATCAACCTAAATTTAGCAGCTCGAGCACATGCCTTTATGGAACACCGGGCCTATGTTACACCCGAGGATGTTCGAATTATTGCTATGGATGTTTTACGCCATCGTATTATTCCAACATTTGAAGCCGAAGCCGAAAACATCACTTCAGAAGATATCATCGACAAAATTATGTCAACTGTTCAAGTTCCATAATGACCTCTATCAGTTATCACTTCCAAGCTTTCATGAGTGAGTAGTAATTTGAAAAATAAACGATTTTATGGACATCAATTTTGTCTCAAGAACCGATATCGATATCGCCCAAAAAAGTTCCTCAAAGTACAAGCCACTTATTGAGGCCGTTCAGCAACTAAATCCAGGTGGCAAAGCATTAGAGGTATCTTTTGAAGATAAGGCAGAACTGAACTCTATGCGAAATGTTGTTTATAGCTACAACAAAGAGACTGGCGAAAAGGTAAAAAGCAGTAAGCATCCCGAAAAAAATGTTGTCTTTTTCTTCAAGGGTGAAAAGTAATTCGCACAACTTTAAAAAAAGGATATAAAAAATAGAAAAGGCTCAGAGTTTCCTCTGAGCCTTTTCTTATAAAGTACTGTAAAAGAGCTTAGTTATTACTCTTCTTCATCAGCATCACCTTCTTCCTCTTCAACCTCTTCGGCTTTCTTTTGAAGGTTCCGAGCTGCTTTCTCTTTATCTGCCATCTCTTTTTTCAGATCGGCAAGACCAGACATTTCACCTAATGTAGGTGTACCTGTTTGAGGAGTAGACTCTTCTTTTTGCTGACTACTACTTCCACGTTTTTTCGCTTCCTTGGCCTTCTTAACATCCTGCTCACGTTCGCTGAGCGTAATGTTCTTATTGGTTTCATCCAGCTCAATAACAAACGTTTCAATAGTATCACCCTCTTCGAAGTTCTCTTCGGGGTCACCATCTGTATCTGTTTTGCTGGCCGGCAAGAATCCTTCAAGATCATAAGGCAACTTCACAAACACACCCTTTTCGGTGGTCTTGGATACTTCACCTTCAACCTTGGTAGAACCACTGTACTCTTCAGCGAATTTCTCCCATGGATTCTCTTCAATCTGCTTATGACCAAGTGTGATTCGACGATTTTCGAAATCGATCGCCAGAATAACTACTTCGATCTCCTCATCCTTGTCAATAACCTCGTTTGGATGGTTGATCTTTTCGGTCCAACTTAAGTCAGAAATGTGGATGAGTCCGTCAATACCGGGCTCGAGCTCAACAAACACACCAAAGTTGGTGAGGTTGCGAACTGTTCCCTTGTGCTTAGATCCAACGGGGTAACGCTCATCGATATCTTCCCAAGGATCTTTCTCAAGCTGCTTGACGCCAAGTGAAATTTTCTTCTCGGGCTCGTTCACATTTAGCACAACACAGTCGATGATATCATCCTTGCTGACCAACTGCGATGGGTGCTTGATATGCTGTGTCCATGACATCTCACTAATGTGGATAAGTCCTTCAACACCTTTTTCGAGCTCAATAAAGGCACCGTAATCAGCGATAGAAACAACCCGACCTTGCACCTGAATATTTTCAGGATACTTAAGATCAATTTCATCCCATGGATGCGGCTGTAGCTGCTTAAGTCCAAGAGAAACACGCTTACTTTCCTCATCAAAGTCGATAACCGCAACATTAAGTCGCTGATCGAGCGAAACGATTTCTTCGGGATGTTCAACACGTCCCCAAGAAAGATCGGTAATGTGCAAGAGACCGTCGACACCACCAAGATCGATAAACACACCGAAATCAGTAATATTTTTGACGATACCTTCAAGCACCTGACCTTCTTCGATAGATTCGAGAATTTCTTCGCGCTGTTCTTCGAGATCAGACTCAATGAGTGCACGGTGAGAAACAACCACGTTCTCAGCTGACATATTCAGCTTAACAACCTGGAATTCCATCGTCTTGCCAACATAGGCATCGAAATCGCGAACAGGTCGTACATCAATCTGTGACCCAGGCAAGAATGCGTCAATACCCATAATATCGGCAACCATACCACCTTTAATGCGGCGCTGGATCTTACCTTCAACAATTTCTCCAGTTTCAGCTGCACGTTCAATCGTCTCCCATGCATGCAGAATATCTGCTTTGCGACGAGATAAAATTAACTGACCTTCCTGGTCTTCAACCTGATCTAAAAATACATCAACTTCATCGCCGGGCTCCAGTTCCTCTACTACCTCATTAGGAAACTCATTGGTTTGCACCATCCCTTCGGATTTGAACCCGATATCAACGACAACATAATCTTCATCAACAGAAACAACACGCCCGGTGACAATTTCTTTTTCCTCAATCTCGTTGAGCGTGTCTTCATACATATCTGCAAGCTCATGAAACTCCTCATCGGTATAATCTTCCGATGCAGCCTGCAATTGTTCATATGTAAATGTTTCTTCGTCATCTAAATCGCCAGAAAATACGGCAATATCCTCTTCTTCCGGCTCTACCCTTACTTCTTCTTCGGTAGTTGTTTCTACTGCAGTTTCTTCAGTTACCTCGTCGGTAGCTGTGTCCTGCTCTTGGTTTTCGTTATTTTGTTCTTGTTTAACTTCTTCGGTCATTATTGGTTTTAGTTAAAATTACCGCATTCCAAATAGTTCGGAATGGGATTAAGTTAGTGTTATAATTAATATTCTTAGTTCTGTACTTCGATCACTTCCGAAACTTTAGAACAAATTTTATCAACTTGCTGTTCAAAAGTCACATCTGTGGTATCAAACTCAATAGCATCATCCGCTTTTTTCAGTGGATCTGCTTTACGTTTAGAATCTTTTAAATCTCGTTCTGCAATATTTTGTTTCACTTCTTCTAAAGTTATCTCCGGATTTTTTGACTTTCGCTCTTTATAACGTCGCTTTGCACGCTCTTCTAAATCCGCAGACATAAAAAACTTCAATTCTGCATCAGGAAATACTGCTGTCCCCAAGTCGCGACCTTCAGCGATATATAAACCATCAATAACTGCTTCTCGCATCAGGTTATTAACAAATGATCGTACACGCGGCAAAGCAGCCACTTCGCTTACAAATTCAGCAACCTTGGCCGTTCGCAACTCATTAGTAACAGACTGCCCATCAATTGCCACATAGAATGTCTGATCTTCGTAATAGAACGAGATCTCTTTTTGATTCAATAACTCAAAGAACACTTCCTTATCTCGATTTGCCTCTATATATATAAGGGTAACGGCTCTGTACAGCGCACCAGAATCGAGATACTCAATATTTAATCGGTCTGCCACTGCCCGGGCTGTCGAACTCTTACCCGATCCGGCCGGACCATCGATCACTATGATCATAAACGAAAGTCTCCTAACTTACCTTTAATTATGTAATTTTTCAATGATTTCTTGTTTAACACTTTCAGAAATTTTAACTTTGACGTCTTTCTGAATTGGCGCAGAAAATACAAATAAATTTGAAGAACTGATAAGAAACTCTAAAAAACTATGCCACAACATCAATCTGCAGTAAAACGAGTGCGACAAAACGAAAAACGTCGCGTTAGAAATCAGGCTAAGCGTTCTAAAATGAAGACTTTGATCAAAAAAGCGCTTGAGTCTACCGATAAAGAAGAAGCCGAAAAGCTGTTTAAAGAAACCAGCTCTTTGCTCGATAAATTAGCTGCCAAGGACTTAATCCACGAAAATTTTGCTGCGCGCAAAAAGTCCAAAATTGCTAACCACGTAAACAGCCTTTAAGCAAAAAAGTAGTGGCTAACCCATATTCCAAGGCACTTCTGATTATTTTAGACGGCTTCGGGTTAGCCCAAAATCCCGAAGTAAGTGCTATTGACAAGGCGCATAAGCCGTTTATCGATTCCCTTTTTGGGAGTAATCCCCATTCTAAACTCTCGGCCAGTGGTCATGATGTAGGGCTTCCCGACGGGCAGTTTGGCAACTCTGAGGTTGGACACCTTAATATTGGTGCGGGCCGTATCGTTCCCCAAGAACTAACGCGTGTAAATACCTCCATCGAGGATGGAAGCTTTTTTGAAAATAGAGTATTAAAGCAAGCCTTTGAAAAGGCAAAGACGAATGGGCGTATCCATATTATGGGGCTATTTTCTGATGGAGGCGTACACAGCCATAATAACCATTTATTTGCGCTTCTCGATTTTGCCCAAAAAACTGGTATTGATAATACCTATGTTCATGCTTTTACGGATGGACGCGACACTTCTCCCCACGGCGGACTTAATTACTTAAAAGAGTTTGAAAACAAAGCCGGGGAAATTGGCAGTGGAGAAATTGCATCTATCGTGGGACGCTATTATGCTATGGATCGCGATAATCGTTGGGAGCGTACAAAACTTGCGTATGATCTTTTAGTACATGGAGAAGGTGAGCAGTTCTCAAATGCTACAGAAGCTCTTCAATCATCATATAATGAAGATGTTACGGATGAGTTTGTAAAACCAAAGCTTATTAACAATTCACCCGACTCCCGAATTCAAGAAGATGATGTTATCATCTTTTATAATATTCGCGGTGACCGCGCTCGGCAAATCACCCGCGCACTAACGGAAGATAACTTCAGTGAGTTTGAAGTAGAGAAAAATCTCAACCTTCATTACGTCACCTTTACTTCGTATGATGATACCTTTGAACACGTTCAGGTAGCTTATCCACCGGTGAATTTGCACAATACACTGGGCGAAGTCGTTAGCAAACACCACTTGAAACAACTGAGAATCGCTGAAACGGAAAAATATCCTCATGTAACCTACTTTTTTAACGGTGGTGAAGAAGAGCCCTTTGAGAATGAAGAACGTATCTTAATCCCCAGTCCTAA
Organism: Fodinibius sp. Rm-B-1B1-1; assembly: GCF_038594945.1. Taxonomy (NCBI): domain Bacteria; kingdom Pseudomonadati; phylum Balneolota; class Balneolia; order Balneolales; family Balneolaceae; genus Fodinibius; species Fodinibius alkaliphilus. The sequence continues at coordinate 402,249 of NZ_JBCFYD010000002.1, read as the reverse complement.
AGTAGCAACATATGACCTTCAACCAGAAATGAGTGCTGTTGAAGTTACGGATGCTCTTTGTGCTCAGCTGATTACCGAAAAACACCATCTCGGAATTTTGAATTATGCCAATCCTGACATGGTTGGACATACCGGCGATATGGATGCTACAATAAAAGCAGTTGAAACAATTGATCAGCAGTTGCAAAAAGTAGTTGATACTGCTACGGAACATGACTACAAAATGCTCATTATTGCTGACCACGGTAATGCCGATTGTTTAAAAAATGAAGATGGGAGTCCCCACACAGCACATACTTCTGCTTTGGTTCCAGCGCTTATTGTTAATGAACCAAATGCTACAGATATGAACGATGGCATTCTTGCCGATGTAGCCCCTACCCTCCTAAAATTGATGGGAATAGAACAACCCGAAGAAATGACGGGATCACCACTATTCTAATTAGAAATCACGTTCCCTTCTTACTATTTTTAAGAACAAACGATTGAAGTATCTGATTTTATTGGTGTAGATAGAAATATGAAAATAAGAATCCCGAACCAATAAAGTAGGGGCATTTCTTAAACCATGTTTTGTGCTACACCCTTGATTTGCATAAAGCTATGTGATTTAACTACAAGAGTATTTTTTTATCATTTGTTAAGAAGTTTTTTAATATCCCGATAACTTATTCAGTTTGCTTTTGCACAACGCCAATACTACTTTCGTTAAAGAATATGAACTAAATTTTCTGTTCACTCGTTAATGCGAATGACAGATAACTTTTAATCAATTTGAAGGTTCGTTTTTTATGGAGGGCAATTTCTCAAGTAAAGTCCGAGATGTAATTCAATTTAGCCGTGAAGAAGCACTTCGCCTGGGTCACGACTATATAGGAACCGAACACTTGATTCTTGGCATTGTTCGGCTGGGCGAAGGTGTAGCAGTAAAAATTCTAAAGAATCTAAATTGTGACCTTTTCAAGCTTAAAAAAACAGTTGAAGATACCGTACGCGGCACTGGCGGATCAGTAAAAGTGGGTAATATCCCCCTAACAAAACAAGCTGAAAAAGTACTGCGTATCACCTATCTCGAAGCTAAATTGTATAAAAGTGATACCATTGGTACAGAACATTTACTACTGTCATTGTTGCGCGACGATGAGAATATTGCCGCACAAATTCTTCAACAGTTTAATGTTTCATATGATGCAGTTCGCGAAGAGTTAGATCTTATTATCTCAGGTAAATCATCTGACAAGGATCGACAAGATTCAGGTTCTGTGTCAGCAAGTTTATCATCCTCTAAAGGTGGAAGTTCAAAATCGTCTGGAAGCTCACGAGAAAAGAAAATGGAAAAATCAAAGACACCTGTACTCGACAATTTTGGCCGCGATTTAACACAGCTGGCTGAAGATGGAAAGCTCGACCCTATTATTGGTCGCGAAAAAGAGATTGAGCGTGTTGCTCAGGTCTTAAGCCGTCGCAAGAAAAACAACCCGGTATTAATTGGTGAACCAGGGGTTGGGAAAACTGCTATTGCTGAAGGATTGGCTACCCGCATTATTGAACGAAAAGTTTCGCGGGTACTATACGACAAACGCGTTGTTGCCCTGGATCTGGCTGCCCTGGTTGCAGGAACCAAATACCGCGGACAATTTGAAGAACGTATTAAAGCAGTAATGGGCGAACTGGAAAAAACTCAAAATGTAATTCTCTTTATTGATGAGCTTCACACTATTGTAGGTGCTGGCGGAGCAAGCGGCTCACTCGATGCTTCTAACATGTTAAAACCTGCTCTTGCCCGTGGCGAAGTTCAAGCGATCGGTGCTACTACGCTTAATGAATACCGTCAACACATCGAAAAAGACGGTGCTCTTGAACGCCGCTTCCAAAAAATAATGGTTGATCCGACTACGCCGGAAGAAACCACTGAAATTTTATCTCAAATTAAAGACAAGTACGAAAAGCATCACAGCGTTCGATATTCTGAAGAAGCTATCGAAGCCTGTGTGAAACTTACCGACCGCTATGTAACCGACCACTTTTTGCCAGATAAAGCGATTGATGCGCTCGACGAAGCTGGTGCTCGTGTTCACTTGTCTAATATCCACGTGCCGCAACATATCATTGACTTGGAAGAGCAAATTGAAAAAACCAGCAATGAGAAAAATGGTATGGTCAAAAAGCAGCGTTTCGAAGAAGCTGCTCGTCTACGTGATAAAGAAAAACGCTTAACGGAAGAACTTGAACAAGCCCAGAAAGAGTGGGAAAAAGAATCTGAAGAAATCGTCTACGATGTTGAGGAAGAAGACGTAGCACAGGTCGTAGGCATGATGAGTGGCGTTCCTGTTAGCAAAATTAACCAGAGTGAAAGCAAGAAACTGGTTAAGATGAAGGAAGAACTCTCCAAGCAGGTCATTGGACAAAATGAGGCTATTGTAAAACTTACAAAAGCTATCAAACGTACTCGGGCCGGACTCAAAGATCCTACCCGACCTATTGGATCGTTTATTTTCCTTGGACCAACGGGAGTCGGTAAAACAGAAATGGCTAAAGTGCTTGCTCAGTATTTGTTTGATAAAGAAGATGCACTTATCCGCATTGATATGAGTGAGTATATGGAGAAATTTTCTGTCTCTCGACTTGTAGGTGCTCCTCCAGGATATGTCGGATATGAAGAAGGTGGTATGCTTACAGAGAAAGTTCGTCGAAAGCCCTACAGTGTTGTTCTGTTAGATGAAATCGAAAAAGCACACCCTGATGTATTTAATATTTTACTGCAGGTACTTGATGATGGAATTCTAACGGATAGTCTTGGCCGTAAGGTTGACTTTCGAAATACTATCATTATCATGACATCAAATATAGGAGCACGTGACATCCGTAGCTTGGGTGAAGGTATTGGATTTTCAAGTGGAGCAAAAAGCTTCGACTATGAGAAGATGAAGTCAACCATTCAGGATGCCCTTAAAAAGGTATTTAACCCTGAGTTCCTAAACCGTATCGACGATGTTATCACCTTCCGAGCACTCGAAAAAGAAGATATATTCAAGATTATTGATATTCTTTCTGATGATCTGTTCAAACGTATTCGAGATCTCGGCTACGAAGTTGAAGTTACCAAAGGTGCTAAAGACTTCTTAAGTGATAAAGGGTTTGATCAGAAATATGGAGCTCGTCCGCTTAAGCGTGCGATACAAAAATATGTAGAGGAACCACTGGCTGAAGAACTGCTCGAATCTGAACACGAAGAAGGAGCTCAGATCAAAATTAAGATGAATAAATCTCGTGATGGCCTCCTCTTTGACTGGTCAGATACCGACGACACTACACAAATCGAAACCAGTGACGATGAAATTAAAGCTGATAAAGAAAAAGAGTCAGATAATGGCTCCGAAGACGAAAAATCAAAGTCTGAGGCTAAGGCTTAACTCTCAGCAATAAATGTCATAAAACAAAAAGCCTGACAGTGATAAGCTGTCAGGCTTTTTTTATTGCTAATTTCGATTGGAATCTAAAAAGAGAACAAATTATACCGTTAAAAGTTAGCTCGAATATTCACTCTTTTATTTGCCCCTTCTAACATAAAATTATTCGAAGCATTCCGCTTAAATTCAACGTCAATAATATCCGACATACCAAGCGCCCCGGAAAGTTGCTGACTCGCTATAGATCGCTGTTCTAAATTAATAGCTCTAAAATTAACGCTGTTCAACAGGCCTGATTGGTCAGAATAATTACCTGTTAATGCTAAAATCAAATTATCTTCAGGAAAATAATCTGCTACGATAACCGGTGATCGTAGGCTTGTTGCTCCTAAACTTTCTCCTGTCAGTGTATTATGAACCATCACGCGTCCACCGGAATAAATAGTTACCTGCTCGAGATTATTAGTAAAATTAATCCCTTTCAAATCCTCATCGGCAGAGATAGTATTTAGCTCGTTTCCATATTTATCCATAATCAGAACTTGATCACTCGTGCCATCCCGGGCCGTAATTAATGCAATGAAGCTCCCATCGTCAGAAACAGTTACATCTTTCAGGTAACGATCGCTGGAGAAATAAATATCTTTAAACTCTTCTACACCAGTCCGTACTTGCGCCTTCGAACCCAATGTCCCATCACGCTTAATTTGCGGGTTATAAAGCACCACTGTTTTTCCTGACTCATTAATTGCCACTTCAGAAATTGCCTCCCCCCCTTTACTTTGACTGCTATTAGAAACACTCGTAGTAATTTCACCAAAGGTGTCATAGAATGTAAAATTGGCAATCTTATCGCGCAGTATCGTATTACCATTACCAAGGGTATACATCCCAAAAGATGCCTCATCTGCCAACATTATGGACTCAAAATCAAAAAGCTTATTTCCCTCCGAGTCATAAAGTAATATCTCTCCCTCTTCTCCATTCCATGATAAAATACTTACAAGAGATTTATCAGAGGAAACTCCTACAGCATCATAATATTCTTCGGCACCGTTATTTAGAAAACGAACACTTTGTGAATTAAAAGAAACGTTACCTTCTTTAAGTAAAAACGTTGACGTATTATTCCCATTCGTTTCAGAATCGATAGACAAGTCAAGCGATTGACCTGCCGTTACAACTGGAAAACAGAAAATTAGAACGAATTTTAGAAACTTAGCAACCATAAATACATTATTAGCAAGATTGAAATTGAAGGCTTAAGAACGGAATTATTTATCAGAGTTTCATCTGCTATAAACCAAAATTCTATCTATTTATTTGTACATTTGGCCTATCTTAAATTTTATTCGTAGCTATGTTTTTCTCTGTCATCATTCCAGTGTATAACCGCCCTGAAGAAGTGGACGAATTGCTCCAAACGCTTACCGAGCAATCGTATCAAAACTTTGAAACATTAATTATCGAAGATGGTTCCGAAGATCGGTGTGAAGATGTTGTGAAAAGATATGAAGAACAACTCGACATCCGTTACTATTACAAAGAAAACTCGGGACAGGGTTTTAGCAGGAATTTTGGTTTCGAACGTGCGAAGGGCGACTATTTTGTTGTTTTTGATTCAGATTGCCTCATTCCACCACACTATTTCGAAACAGTCAAAGATCATCTTCAAAAACATAAGTTAGATGCTTTTGGTGGACCTGATCGTGAACACGAAAGCTTTTCACCCATTCAAAAAGCTATTAGCTATACCATGACTTCCCCTTTTACAACCGGTGGTATTCGTGGTAATAAAAACCATGCCGGCACTTTTCATCCCCGGAGCTTTAATATGGGAATATCCCGAGACGTCTATGAAGAAACAGGGGGCTATAAAATCACGCGCATGGGCGAAGATATTGAGTTTAGTATACGTATCATTAAACAGGGATTTACCACTGGATTAATTCCCAATGCCTATGTCTATCATAAACGGCGCACAAGCTTACGTAAATTTTTCAACCAGCTCCACTTCTTTGGGCGGGCACGAATAAATATCAATCGCTTTCATCCCGGAGAAATAAAATTTATCCATACCCTTCCGGCAATATTTGTACTGGGTATGATCTTCTTTTTGAGTCTCCCCTTTTGGGATATGGAATTGTTTAATATTCTCCTTATTCCGTTTTTATTCTTCTTTTCGCTCATCTTTGCACATGCATCCGTAAAAAATTCCAGCCTTTATATTGGTATACTCAGTACCGCTGCAGCATTGATTCAACTCTCTGGCTATGGAATAGGCTTTTTAAGGGAATGGTGGGACGAGCAACAAGAATAAAATTCATTTAGAATTCTGATTGATTCCAGAAGTAAAGTCCCTTATATTTGACATCTTTCTGAAACGGGGAGTAGCGCAGTCCGGTAGCGCATTCGCTTTGGGAGCGAAGGGTCGCAGGTTCAAATCCTGTCTCCCCGACAATTAGCAGTTTCAAATTACATAAATCGTATGCCGAAATTGCAACGATTGACGTATTGATTTAGTAATTTGCCTTTGAGTTAGCGCGCCCGTAGCTCAACTGGATTAGAGCAACTCCCTTCTAAGGAGTAGGTTACAGGTTCGAGTCCTGTCGGGCGTACAAGAAAAGCTTTGTAAGGCGACGTGGCCGAGTGGTCAGGCAGAGGTCTGCAAAACCTCCTACGGCGGTTCGATCCCGCCCGTCGCCTCAGAAGAAGTTGTTTGATTTACTGATTTTATGCCGCGTTCGTCTAGGGGTTTAGGACGCCGCCCTTTCACGGCGGTAGCACGGGTTCGAATCCCGTACGCGGTACTCTCGTTCTTTGTATTGATTATTTTGTTTGGTAGTAATACACTGCCTAAAATCAATATTATTGAACTACTAAATGGAGCTCGTAGCTCAGTTGGTTAGAGCGCCAGGTTGTGGCCCTGGAGGCCGTGGGTTCAAATCCCATCGGGCTCCCATTTTTTTCGGCATTAATGGTTGTAAAAAACCATACAAAAACGTATCCTTGATGCCTCATTTCAGCTTTGCTGAATAATTTTCAGCAAGGCTTTTTTACTGATTTTATGCCGCGTTCGTCTAGGGGTTTAGGACGCCGCCCTTTCACGGCGGTAGCACGGGTTCGAATCCCGTACGCGGTACTCTAAAGCCTCTACAGGTTCATCACTTGTGGAGGCTTTTATTATTTTAGAAAAAGTACCTGCCCCATTCCCCCTTTGGCAGGCACCTAATACTAAAAGCTTTGCTCATCAGCACTAGGACCATAACTACCGGGAATGGGAATATCCAACAGGCGTAGATACACACCTAATTGCGCCCGGTGGTGAGTAAGCTGATTTAATGAATGACGAATAACTTCGTGCTTAGGCATCACCATCAGCACTTGGTCACCATTGCGCATGGTCCAATCGGGCAGCAGATCGTCTTCATCAGCCTCATCCAACGCTGCGTTTGACTTTGTTACCGATTGCTCCAACAGCTCCAATAAGTCGTCGGTACTTTCCACAGGCGTGGGCTTGTAGCCGTCAGCAAAATCCAGCACATCCTTATTAAGGGCCGTTTCTATCCAACTGGGGATTTCGGCAATGTGAACGGTCAGCTCTTTCAGCGACATACTCTTTTCATGAGGTTTCCAGTCGAATTTGTCATCTGGCACAAGCTTCAAAAACTTGCGGGTTGTTTTTGCTTCCTGATCCAGTTCGGTGGTAAACAAAGGAATTAATTCCATTTTAATGCTTATTTAAGATTGAAGGTATTAATTCAATCTTAAGGTAACACCGGCTTATGACAACCCTATGTCAATGGAAGAGTAATTTTCTGTAGTAGTAAAATTAACTGCTGTGGTGTCGGTACAACTCGTTACTCAGCTCTCGTATCCGTTCTTTAAGCTGTTCAGGTTGGTGGACCGTCACCCCTTTGCCCCACATCAGCAGCCAGCGGGCAAAGTATTCAAGCGATGAGGTAAGAAAGGTCATTTTAATTCCACCATCTACTTTTTCTTCTGAGACCCAGCCTCGATAATATTTTTGGTCACCAAGATAACGAACCATCTCTTTATCAAACTGCACAGTTACTTCCTCCAGGTCTTGTTCTTCGCGCAGACTCTGTTCCGAAAACTCTTGCAGGCTATGCTCCGGTGATTCGGCCAGTTGTTCTCCGGTTTTTTTATAGCTTTCTATCCGATCAACTCGAAACATCCGGTAATCGGTACGCAGCCGACACCAAGCTGCCAGATACCAGTAGTTTCCACGAATAAGAAGGCCGAGCGGTTCCAAGTCCCGCTGGGTGTGTTGATCTTTGTAAGGCGAATAATACTCTATTGAAATAACTGTGCCATTAACTACGGCATCCTGAAGAAAGCCAAATACTCGCTTATCAATTTCAACCTGTCTTTCATCCGAATAGGTAAATGTTTTGGTATGTTGGTCTAAAGTATCGAGGTATTCCTTTTCCCGGCTTCGGAGGACGGCTCGTATTTTATCCAGGGCAGCGGAATAAGATTGACTTAGCTTGGTTTCGCTCCATTTTTCCATCAGCCGTTCCCCGGCCAACAGGGCCGCTGCTTCATCTTTATCAAACATGACCGGCGGTAAGTGATATCCCTTGACGATAAAATATCCCTTCCCTTTCTCAGATCCGATAGGAACGCCCACTTCCTGCAGCGCTCGAAGGTCACGATAAACCGTACGATTACTAATATTGTACCGGTTCGCCAGTTCATCTACAGTTACTCTCTGGCGTCCCTGAAGATAAATAATGATAGCTGTTAAACGGTCAATTCGATTCATAGCAGGAATATAATATAATTTAATTCCTGGCTAACCCAATTTACTTTCGGGCTAATGCATAAATGCCGTTTCCTACATTATTATCCACTCTCATATCAAAATACATTAATACCAAGCCCACCGGTAAGGTAAACACATAATACACCGCCATCAGTGGTAGTGCCCATAGCTTTATCTTGTTGAGCCACAGCATCGGATATTTGATCATCAGTTCCCAAGCCAAGTGCCCTTTTGAACCGTACGTATACGCCACATCTGTCACTGAAAACCCAGAGCTTTCTAATTTAGTCTTAATATCTTCCTTAGAATAACCCGATCGGGCATGCTCATCTACAAAACTTTCATCGCCGTCGGCATCTTCTTCGGAATAAATAGAGGGAGAATGCATCAGAAAATAGCCGCCCGGCTGTAAGGCTTGATGAATATTTTTCATCACCGTTGTGTCCTCCTCAATATGCTCTAACACATCTACACATATTGCAAAATCGAACTGCTCACTGTAATCAATTTGCAGGAGATCTTCTTGCTCAAACTCAACACGTCCCTCTGCAATTTCTCTTTCAAAGTACTGCCGGGAATCAGCCAGGTAATCTTTTTTCACATCAATGGCTTTTACTTGTACGTTTTGGAATTCGCGAAGTATAAAACGGTCGTATTGCCCAAAACCAGATCCGGCATCCAACAACTTCCACTTCCCCTTAGTATCCATATTGCCACCAAATCGGCGTAATATTTTCCGGATATACCAGCTCCTTAAAAAGAACAGGTCCAGCACTTTATAAAAAAGCGTTCGCAGTATTTTAGAATTGCGGATAATCTTAGCAAACCGATCTTTCACCGGATCGTAGGCAATGCGACTCATGAAAAAACTTCTTATGCTTTTATGATATTATAAGTTGTAAGCTGCTAAACCTGCTCGCGTATGTTTGGCTTTTGCTGCTTCTCATTTCGCTTTTGAATGAGTTCACCCAAAAACCCGATCGAAAATATCTGTGCTCCCAGCACCATTAACATCACCCCCAGCAAAAGCAGTGGACGATCTCCAATGGGATGACCAAAAAATATTTTGTCAATAGACAAATAGGTGTTTATAGCACCGCCTAAAATCAAAAAGAGAAAGCCGAGCGTCCCAAAAAAGTGCATGGGTCGCTGCAAGTACCGATTGACAAACAAGAGGGTCAACAGATCTAAAAAACCATGCATAAAGCGCGAAATCCCAAACTTGGTTTCTCCATATTTTCGGGGATGATGTTTGACCACTTTCTCTCCAATCCGATCATACCCTTCAAGTTTTGCCAGAAAAGGAATATATCGATGCAGCTCTCCATACAGATAAATATGGTCAATAACCTCGCGCCGATACACTTTTAGTCCACAGTTGAAGTCGTTGAGTTTGATACCTGTTACCAACGACGTCACTTTGTTAAAGAAACGGGACGGCACTGTTTTAGAAATGGGATCGTGACGTTTCTTCTTCCAACCGCTTACCAAGTGTAAATCATTTTCTTTAAGCTGCGCAACCATTTCCGGGATCTCACAAGGATCGTCCTGCAAATCGGCATCCATGGTAGCTATAAACTCACCCTGGGCCTCTTCAAAACCTGCTTGTAGCGCCGAACTCTTTCCATAGTTGCGCTGCAAGCGAATTCCCGAAACAAGCGTATTTTGCTTACTAACTTTCTTTATCTTTTCCCAAGACTGATCGGTTGACCCGTCATCAACAAAAATAATCTCATATGCATACGTTCCATCAAGCACTTCGTGGAGCTGGCTGGTCAACTCTTGGATAGATTCCTCTTCATCGAGCAAAGGAACCACGACACTAAGCTCTAAATCGGATTTGCTTATATCTTTTTCAGGCAATGTTTTTTAAATATTTTGTAGCAATGAGTTAGAAATAATCCACCAGAACATGTATAATTAGCAATAAAGATACGCTTTTAGTCTTCTTATGAAAAAACTTTATTACTCCATAGGTGAAGTCAGCGATATTACCGACGTAGAAGCGCATGTACTGCGCTATTGGGAAACGGTATTTGACGAATTGAATCCCAAGAAAAATAAAGCCGGTAATCGCGTTTACAAAGAAAATGATATTGAGACAATTTTAAAACTCAAGGAGCTAATTCAAGAGAAAAAATACAGCACGGAGGGTGCTCAACAGGTCTTGGCAGAAGGCGGAGAGGAAGACTCCGAGAAAATTCCTGTAAGTGTTAAGAAAGATTTGAAAGAAATTCGCCTCTTTCTTAATAAACTCTTAGAAAAACTATAGGCTCTGCTGCCCGGCAAAACTGAATTTTAATACTCTAACATCAGTAATTACGACAATGAAGCTATCCCAAACGACTATTGGACCATTTACCTTGTATAGCATCGAAGCCGGCAGATTTCGCCTCGATGGCGGTGCTATGTTTGGTGTAGTACCTAAAACGCTGTGGGGACGACAAATGGATGTTGATGACAAAAACCGGATCCACATGGCCATGCGTTGCCTGCTTATTGAGTCTCACAACACTGGCAAACTTTACTTAGTCGATAATGGCTCGGGCACCAAATTTGACGAAAAGTTTGAGAATATTTATCAGCTGGATTATTCCGACTACGATTTGCTGAGCTCTCTCGAAGAACATGGATTTAGTCCCGAGGATATTACCGACATCATTTTTTCTCACCTCCATTTCGACCATTGTGGCGGCACTACGTATTATGATGACGATGGGAACCTGCGGCACACTTTCCCCAATGCCACCTATCATGTGACTGAGAAGCAACTTGAAACGGCTACCAATCCCAATGCACGGGAGAAGGCAAGCTTTTTGGCCGATAATATCGATCCCATTAAAAACTGGGATAAGCTAAATATTGTTGGTCCCAATCATCAGTACGAAGAAGGCTTGGACGCCCTGCCGGTTAACGGACATACATTGGGCCAACAACTACCAAGAATTACAGGAGATGAAAAAGCTATTGTTTTTGCTGCTGACCTTATTCCAACCCATGTACATCTTCCCCTGCCCTGGGTGATGGGTTACGACATGTATCCCGTAACCACACTCGAAGAAAAAGAGAACTATTTAGATCAGGCTGTTGAAAATAACTGGCACCTCTTTTTGGAACACGATGCTGACCAGGAAATGGTAACAGTTAAGAAAGAAAAGGGGAAGTTTTCTGTTGACCAAAAGCTAACGTTATCGCAGCTAACTAATTAGGCTTATAATAACTCATTCCTTGTTTACAAATACTTTAACAACTACAGTGTTGGAGTATCCAATATTTTCACTTATTTAAACGTATTATAATGTTCGTGTCCGTATAGTCGTTTAATTTTTTTCCAATGAGTCTCGATCCATCAACAGAAAAACTCATTCAACCTTTTCTCGATGCTGTCCATACTACACATCAGAGGTTGACACGAAATTATTACTTGGCCATTGTTGCCATCATTATTGCTATTCTCATTTTCGGCTTTGCCTTACTCGGCTTGGTTGAAACAGGCTACTATCTATCATCAAGTGTAAAAACAATTGGACTGCTATCCGTTATTGTCGCCGCTATTTCGGCCGGAGTTTACACCTATTCCCACTATTCCTCTCCTACCTTTAGGCATTTATATCAACAATTTAGCAGACAGAAAAACCGCTCTCAACTGGCTGATGCTTTTGACCTTCATCTTGAAAACAATCGGAATAATTCACTGAAAGAAGCAGCCATAAAACAGAACATCTCCAAGCTCAACCCTCGCAAAATACATGAAGAGCTTCGCGACTTTTCCGATAGTCATCCGCTAAAAAAATTATACAGAAAAGCTCTTGGGGTTGTACTATTCGGGATGGGGACACTGGTTCTATTCATCTTTTCTAATCCCATGGCTACCGAACGCTTAGCTACCTTTTGGGCAACGTTCAATCCCCCAAACCCCTATAATTTCGTAGTAGAACCCGGATCAGTTACCGTTGAACAAGGCGAATCTTTTGCCCCCACTATCCGATTTACAGATGAAGTTCCAAATGACATCTCACTTTCCTTTAAGTCAAATATTGAAAACCAATACCGCGAACGTCGTCCCGAATCTGTCGATGATGCTGCAGCCTCATTTACGCCCATTTCCATATCCACCAACGGCACCTACTATCTTACGATGGATGGATTTAAATCGGAAGCCTATGAAATCAATGTCCAGTTACGTCCCCGGTTCGAAAGTTTGACGTTCAATGTTATTCCACCAGACTATACCCAACTCGATTCTACAACCTACTCCTACCCTCTCTCAAAAGTGCAAGCCTACCAGGGATCAACGATTGAGATTACGGGCGTTCCCAACAAGTCGTTATCCGAGCTGTTATACATTAGCTCAAATTTAGACGATACGCTGGAAGTCTATCAAGATACCACCCAGGCTAATCGATATACGATTAAAACGAAAGTTGAAGCCCTTGATACGCTCTCTTTTCGGATGCAGGACGAGACCAATCTGACGAATAAAAATAATTTCCAGGTTGTTATTGATCCCCGAACCGATCAACCTCCTTTTGTAGATCTTATTGCTCCCACCGAAAATATTACGATGCAAAATCCCGAACCCGTTAATATTGAATATGAAGCAGGTGATGACTTTGGACTTACCCGGGCAGAGCTTCACTACGAGCATCAGCGGGCCTTTACTTCTGAACCCGAAATAGGCTCGATAGAGCTACAAACTCCATCCATCAATGACCAACAATCCTACACTTGGCAACTATCTGAATTAAATCCTAAAGCCCGAGACCAGATCACCTACTGGGTAAGAGTTTACGATAATGATCGCTACAGCGGAGCCAAGAAAGGGGAATCACAAAAAATGGATATTACCTTTCCCTCTGCAACGGAATATATGGATGAGCTGGATTCACGGGAACGAGAGGTTTCGGAATCGTTAGAGGATGTTTCAAAATCGTTCGACCAAATGCAGCAGGAATATGATGAGTTCAGAAAAAAGCTGCAGCAAAATCCGGAAACTGATTGGGAACAAAAACAACAACTTGAAGATGTTGAACGCGAGCGGCAGGAAATTGATAAAAAGGTTGACGACCTGAATAAAAAGTTTGAGCAAATCAAAAAGGACATCGAACAAAATCAGTCGTTATCTCCCGAAACGATGGAATCTTATGATGAACTGCAAAAACTAATGAAAGAGATTAACGATCCAGAGCTTGAAAAAGCGCTGGATGAGCTGCGAAATTCATTGGGAGAAATGAGTCCGGATGAAATGCGCGAAGCCCTGCAGAATTATGAATTTAATGAAGAGCAATACCGGCAACGCATTAACCGTACACTTAATCTCTTTAAGTCGCTGAAACTGAATAGCGACCTGGAGAAAGCAGCCCGTTCCCTGGAAGATTTAGCAGAACAAGAAAAAACGCTGAGTGAGTCAAATGCTCCATCAAAAGAAGAAATTAGCCAGCAAAAAGCTATTGAAAATGACCTCTCTGACTTGGAAGAGCAGTTGCAAGAGATTAATGAAAATGCGCCAGACAAAGCTAAATCGAAAATCAATGAGCTACAAGAACAGAGCCAACAGCAGTTAAAAGAGATCAAAAAACAACTGCAAGAAAATATTGATAAGTTGCAGCAGGAATCGCCCGATAGTGGCTCTGAAATCAATGAGCAGCAACAGCAAATCCGACAACAGCTTGAGCAACAAGCACAACAGATGCGGGCCGCTAAACAGCAACTCAATCAACAACAGCGCAATGTCAATATCACTGCCCTCGAATACGTGTTACATTCGTTGCTTAATCTCTCCTTGAATCAAGAAAAGTTAACAAAAGAAACGGAAGAGCTTCCTCCGCGAAGTAATGCATTTGTCGGTAAAGCGCAACGAGAGCGTAATATTTCTGATCAATTTCGGATGCTTTCTGATTCTCTTTACAAGGTTTCGTCCGAAATACCCAGCTTTTCAAATCAAATCAATAAAAAGAAAGCAGAAATTGAAGGACACCTCAACCGTTCGGTAGAAATGCTGGCAGAGCGTGACCGTTCGAATGCTACCTCGGCACAACGGCAATCACTTGGCGGGCTTAACAAGCTGGCTACTATGGTAGCTTCACTATTGGATCAGCTTAATAACCAACAAGGTGGTGGTTCGGGGGGCGCCATGAGCATGCAGCAACTGATGGAGCAGATCAAAAAAATGTCGGGGGAGCAGCAGCAAATCAATCAACAGATTCAGGAGATGATTAATGACATGCAGGGCAATCGGTTGTCGCAAGATCAGATGGAACGGCTTAATCAGCTGTCGAAACAGCAAAATCGTATCCGGAAACAAATGCGCGAACTGCAGCGACGTGGTGAGTTGGAGCCGGGTGACCGTGTGTTAAGCGAACTGGAACGAATGTCGGAACAGATGGAAGATGCAATTAATGATTTGCGCGGCGGACAACTTGATGAAAGTATGGTACAGCGACAAGAAAATATTCTATCCCGCATGCTTAACGCTGAAAAAGCTATTCAGGAACGCGGAAAAGAAGAACGCCGCGAGGCTACCACGGCCGAAGAACGAGAGAAACAGGCATCACCTGATGTAACACTTGAGGAACTCCAGAAACAAGTCCGTAAAATGATTAATGACCCTGATTACACCAAGTTTACTGAGGATTATCAACGGCTTATTGAACAGTATTTTGAACTGCTACAGGAATACGACAATTGAAAAATTGTCTCTTTCTCATTCCATTGCTCTGCTATGGGATGTGTCTCATCCCCCTATTCGTTTACCTTTCACCTTTTTTTGCCTCTCCACCATGTTACGTTCGAAATGACAAATTCCTATGTCATATCACAGAGATTTAGGCTTTCTTTGGTAACTGGTCCAAATTATAGACTTGAACCAGTCAGTGGAGTTTTTTTCATAACTTCACGGTTTTAAACCACAGGGGGTTTGGGGGAATCGCGGAAAATATAATCATAAAAGCAATAAGCGAATTAGAGCAATCTTTATTCTCTCAATTTTTGATAGAACAAAATCTACGATTCTCCCAACAGTTTTCTCGTCTATTTTTTGCTGACAAAAAATAGACATATCACCAATAAAATTAGACACAAACTACATAGGTCCTTTCCAGAAGAAGGGATATTTGCCCAATTTCTACAATTACTCGAAGGTATAACCCTCTCGTAACTAATATAATGAAGTTTAGAGGGAGTTGTACTCCCGACAAACGTACCATTTCAACGCAGAGCGTAGAAACGAGATAAACGGAGTTTCTCAATCACTTAATAACCTGATCTCCTAATCACCATCTACTGCCTATCCCGCCGCTGCCAGCTTCTTTCTATTCTCACGTATAATTTGACGATAGGCTTCCAAAACTGCTTTCGTAACTTCCCCATCAAGCACTTCTGCTTCTCGTTTGACAGACTCTGCCGCATTTTTCGGCGCAAAGGGTTTTCCCACAAATTTCAGCCCGGGAATATCCCCACTACTATCCCCTATATAAGCTACCTCGTCAGGTGATAGGTCCATAATTTCACAAAGCTGGTGAATACCTGTACGCTTATTATTTTCTGATAACACAATATTGATCGAGACATCCGTGTCGTGCACTTCAAACCGGGGATAATTGTCACTTACATACTCTTTAATACGTGGATAAATTTCTTGGATAACCTCGGTATCCAAATGAATAATTCCGGCATCCATTTTCTTGGTAAATTCAATAATGAAATTATCATCAAGGGGAACAATCTCATTATTCAGCCACTGCTTAAGCTCACGGACCTGCAATTCCGCTTCGTCATCAAATGAAGGGTGCAGCTTTATAGTATTGGATGCAAGCTCAAAAACCCCTGCACTTTCGAACACCACGTGATTCGTTATTCCCAGCCATTGTGCAACGGCTTCTACATAGGGAAATGGACGTCCCGAGCAGATCGAGAGTGAAGGCACGGCCATATCATGAGAACTTTGCTCATTCAGCCGACGAATTTGGGAAAGCAAATCCCACTCTGGCGTTTTAAAAGGGGTCGAAATACACCCATCGAGATCAGTAATAAAAAGTTTTATCATGGCATTAGTTGCAAAGTGACAAAGTTGAAAGTAACAAAGTTAACAGTAATACTATTCTATACTTCTTATAAAACTACTTAACATTCGTTCTATTTCACGACTCAATTCGTACATCTTTCCTCCCTCATTATCATTGAAATATTCCAAGTTCTGCGCAATTTCAATCTGGGTTTGAAGCTCAAATAAAGATCCCATTGAAATATTTAAATAACGCTGAAACTCTCCATTCGAATTTCGGCCATACCCTTCTGCAATGTTTGAAGGTATCGAAATAGCTGATCTCCTGATTTGTGAAACCAAACCATATTTCTCCGAATCAGGAAATCCTTCTGTTTTTTGGTAAATATCAGTAACCAGATCCATCGATTTCTGCCAAATTTTCAAATCTCTGAAAGTACTCATAACTCTCCTAATTAGATATATATTGTTTTTCTGCTCTGTTACTTTGTCACTTTGCAACTCAGTTACTTTCTATTACTCTCACCAATTTTAAACTCCGGAAATACCATTCCCATAAAAACAAACAACAATCCGATACCAGCCAGCCACTGGTACTGATTTTTGAAATCAGCATACTCTTGGCTCGAAAACTCTCCCTGTTGCAGCTCATCCAGTCGACCTAAGAAACGATCAATACCCGAACCCCCATTTCGAATCTCATAATATTCACCATTCCCCTGCTCAGCAATAGAACGCAACACATTGGATTGCAACTTCGTCGTGACCACCTTCCCATCCTGATCACGCTTATACCCAAACATCGAACCGCTGTTATCATAGAGTGGAATAGTACTGCCCGATTCCGTTCCGATTCCCAACGTATATACCGACACATTTTGCGCCAACAATTGATTAAGTTCCTCCTCATAACTTTCCCCGTGATTTTCACCATCAGAAATAATCATAAACACTTTTGACGCGTCTCCCTCCTGTTGATCTTGCTCATTTGATTCAAAGGCCTCAAAAGCCGTTTTCATCGCCGCACTAAAGTTCGTTGATGACGAAGGCATTTGGTCAGTCTCAGCGATATTCAAAAACAATCTCATAGCCGAATAATCCAATGTCATCGGTGCTTGCAGGTATGATTCTCCAGTAAATACCACCAAACCAACCCGATCACCATTAAGGCGATCAACAAGTCTTGAAATTTCGTACTTAGCCTTTTCGAGCCGACTTGGTTTTACATCCTCAGCATTCATACTGTCAGAAAGGTCCAAACCAATAAGCAGGTCGACCCCTTGGCGTTTCACTTCACGGACCTCTGTCCCAATCTTAGGACCGGCAGCTGCAATAATGAGTAAAGCAATACCCAGATATAAACTCCCCATACGGATGCGCTTACCACTGGGCCAAAATCCCTGTCGCAACTTTTCAAAAAGCTCCGAACCAAAGTAATTCTCCCGTTTCTTGGCCAGCTTCTTGTTATACCACCAAGTGGCCGCTAACAGAAGGGGAATGACCAGTAAAAACCACAAATAAATACCGTCCTGCCAAATCATAAATAATCTACATTAGGTGACTAAAATAAGCTTTGAGGATAAATAACTACCAAAAATAAACCAAATTGTGTTTAGGGCAGTGACAGAGACACAGAGCTACAAAGTAACAAAGTCCAATATAACATTTACTCCGTTACTATGTCACTTTGCACTCAGTCACTTAATCACCATTCACTGCATTTAAATCCGTCATCCGTCAATACTATCAGTCATTTGATCCTACGCGAACCCAATGGCAGGAGATCCCTCGGCTTCGCTCGGGATGACATTGCTTTTCCGGTCATCCGTCCTCCATCCCCGGTCTCCATCCAACATTCAAAATCACAATAATTCCATTCGTTACAACGCAGAGCGTAGTAACGAGATATTGATAATATAACGGTCACCCGTCCTCACTCCTCCGTCCTCACTCCTCCGTCCTCACTCACCACCCACATTCAACACTTAAAACTTAACACTTCCAACTTTGTCACTCTGTCACTTTGCTACTCAGTAACTGCCTTTCTTCATCACTTAATCACCTCATCACCTATCCACAAAAACCATCACCACATCCATCAAATTATTGCCGGTGGGACCCGTTTTTAAAAGCGTCCCCATTTTTTGATGAAAGCGATATGAATCATTGTCTCTTAAAAAAGTTTCCGGATCTACGTCTTGCTCCCTGGCCTTAATGATTGTTGTGCCATCAACAACAGCCCCCGCCGCATCCGTGGGTCCATCAATACCATCAGTACCAGCACTCAACCAAGTAATTTTTTCGTGTCCCTCTATTTCGATAGCTCCCCGAAGTGCCAACTCTTGATTCCGCCCCCCTTTTCCACCACCTGTAACCTGCACCGTACTTTCCCCATAAAATAGAAACAGCATCGGTCCTTCTTCCAATCTCATTATCTGATCCGCAATTATAGTAACCACCGTTTCAACATCAGCATTGAATGGCTCATCAAACAACTTGACAGAAAGTCCCTTCTGTTTGGCCAAATCCCCTATTTTTTGGATAAGCTTCCTGCCCGAACTAATTATGGTAGAACTATGCTCAGTTACTGGATCTTTACCCAGCTTTACAGTTTCATCAATCTTGCCCGCTACACCTTTACTAATATGTTCTCGGATAGATTTCGACACCTGATCCCAAAGTTCATACCTTAACAAAATGTCATGTGCTTCTTGATAGGTCGACGCATCCGGAACTGTTGGACCACTACCAATAATCGATAAATCATCTCCAGGCACATCAGAAATAGCTAAATCTATAAGTGTTACGGTCCTATTCAGATACCGTAATAACTGCCCCCCTTTAATCTGTGAACAATGCTTCCGAACGGTATTGATCTCTTGAATAGTCGCCCCTGAATTGTTTAGCAACCCAAACAACTTTGATAATGCCCGGACTGTGATCCCGTGAGCAGGAAATGCCAACAACGACGACGTCCCACCAGATATCAGGATAAGCACAATAGCATTGGAGGGAATTTGCTTAAAAAACGAAACGGTCTGTTTACCTGCTTGTACGCTCGACTCATCGGGCACAGGATGGCTCCCAACGATAACTTCATCAGCGCTGCAATTTTTGGCTTGTCCAGCATCACCCGTAATAACAAGGCTTTTAGTAACTCGATCGCCAAACAATTCCGCAACTTGTTGATACATCGGAACGGCCGCTTTTCCCGTTGCCCAGACGTAAATTGGGCGCCCATCACAAGCAATTTTTTTGCCATCAACAGTGATAGAATCTTCCGAAAATTGTACCGACACCTCCAATGCCCGCTGTGGGGAACACGCTTCAAGTCCTTGCAAAAAAAGATCTTTCAGCAATGTATGGGGATTTCCAAAATCCATAACAACATATTTGTAGGAATTATTACTTATCAAAGATAACCAATTCCATTCAAGCAATAGAATTTAACAGCGGGAGACATTTTCTTGCCAGCTTCACAATTTTAAGCCCCCTCCATATTTATTGGGAGGGGTTTGGGGTGGATCAACCAATTGCTAAATATGAATGCCGGTTACTCTATAGGAATACGTTGTTTGCGCACCTTCAACATTAAAACCGTCATTTGTCGTCCGCCCTCCGTCCCTGCCCCCGATCAGCACTTAAAAGTAACAACCTACATAGCTAATGCTTCTCCATTCGTTACAACGCAGAGCGTAGTAACGAGATATAGATAATATAACGGTCGTCCGCCCTCCGTCATCGGTCCCTATCCAACACTTAAAACTTAACACTAGTCCTTTGTCCCTTCGCAACTTTGTTTCTTTCTCACTCCATAACTTAATCACCCAATCACTTCTTACCCCAAACAATACAGAGACCAAAAATCACCAGATAGAATATGGCAGCAGTTGAATAATCCTGAGTTACGGTAAAGATATCAGGCGCCTGTACTTGAGTAATTGCAAGCACCATGATTCGTATGATATTGATAATATAAATAACGCCAATTCCGAACAGGATAAACGCAATGCGAGGAACCCATGCCCCTGGATATGCAATCACAAAGCCGATGAAAAGTCCAATGGCTGCAATACCACTACAACCATCAGCCAGGTAGATACCGGCCGACTCTCCAACTCCAATTAACCGCCCCGTGGCATACACATCATAATTGAATGATTGTAAAATGCCTCCCGAAACGGAAACAATATTCGTCGTTAGCCATTGATCTAAACTTCCCTCGGGTAATAACCACAGTTCATAGATACAATACCATAACAAGTATATCCCGGCTGCTTTGAGCAAGAAAAGCCCTACATCAGATTTGATCCATCGCATATAAGCTGTCAGTCCTTATTTTGAGGCCAATATATAAGTTTCGGCATAACCTTCGAAATGGATTTTATATATCCCTACCTATCAACAATCCGCCCGTCAAGGAATACCAAGATTTCTCCACTCTGACTGAAACCCACAGCCTCTGGTCGAAATTAACTGCTTTTCGGTCATCCGTCATCAGTCCACCGTCCGCGGTCTCTATCCAACATTCACCCATTAACTTTCAACCTTACTCTCTCCTGAAACAAACATTATTTTTTCGGTGCATTTCTTTATATTTACCCTCCTTTTAAACCAATCAAAAAAAACAAAAACGGTATGCGCCTCAAAAGCCTGTTAACTATAGCATTTTTAACAGTACTTACTATTGCTGCCTCGGGACAAAGTATTACAGACATTGATTTTGAAAAAATCAAAGTTGATAACCTATCCGAGCAACAAATTCAACAGCTGAAAGCCGAAGCTGAAAGCCGAGGCTTATCTACGAATGAAATTGTACAGTTAGCTGTAGCACGAGGCATGCCGCAAACCGAAGCCCAGAAACTGCAGCGCAGGCTCGGACAAGTAAGCGGTGGAGGTAACCAAGGTGCAGGTGGGGGATCAGATCGCATGCGATACACTGCCCCCGACACCGCACGAGCCAATGAATTTGATTCCTTTTTTGGAGCTGATACCCGACGCGACTCTCTCCGCTTTTATCAAGATATCCGATTTCTGCAATACCAGGTACAGCAAGATTCACTCGAACTTGAACGCAAGAAACTTCAGGATAAAATTTTTGGATTTGAACTATTCCAAAATACATCCACCTCTTTTCAACCGGCTTTAAATATTCCCACTCCAAAAGATTATCAGCTTGGCCCCGGTGACCAACTTATGATCGATATTTGGGGGGCTGCTGAAACGACCTATCAGCCACAAATAACTCCCGAAGGAACGATTAATATCACCAATATAGGGCCTATTTCGCTCAATGGCCTCACCATCGAAGAAGCATCAGCTAAACTTCAAGAACGTCTCGGAGAAATATACTCGGGACTTAACCCAGCTGACGATTCCCAGAAAGATACCTACATGCAGGTAAGCCTGGGACAAGTACGAAGTATTAACGTATCAGTGATTGGAGAAGTCCGTCAGCCAGGCAGCTATTCTCTGCCTTCGTTAGCAACCGTTTTTAATGCCTTATATTCAGCAGGCGGACCTACCGTAACCGGAAGTTTTCGTGACATACAGGTACTACGGGGGGATTCAGTAGCCGCTACGTTTGATCTTTACGATCTCATAATAAATAGTGATCAATCCGATAATATTCGTCTTCGCAGTCAGGATATCATCAAAATAAGTCCCTATATCAACCGTGTTGAAGTCGCCGGCGAAGTAAAAAGAGAAGGCCTTTATGAAACAAAGGAAGGCGATCGACTCTCCAACCTGATAGAATACGCAGGTGGTTTCACCGGTGATGCCTACAGTCACCGCATCAGAATTACCGGCAACGACTCTCGACAGCGTACTATTGATGACGTTACCAAATCGAATTTTGACAACTATGAAATCACAAACGGTGACAGTGTTACGGTCGGTAAAGTCTTAGACCGATTTAAAAACCTCGTTGAAATTGAAGGCGCTGTTTTCAGAGAAGGGAAATATGCCCTTACCGATACCAGTACCGTTGCCTCCCTGATTAAACGAGCCGAAGGCCTTCGCGGTGATGCCTTTCAAAACCGGGGACTCATATATCGTGAGCAAGATGACTATACCCTAAAAAGCATTCCCTTCAATGTTGCAGAAGTCATGACCGACTCCACCAAAGACATCCCCCTTGAAAAAAACGACTTGGTGATGATCTCATCCATTCTTGATATGAAGCTAAATTACTTTGTTGAGATCGAAGGTCCGGTACAAAATCCGAATAAGTATAAGTTTGCCGAGGAGATGACGCTTGAAGACCTCATCCTGCAGGCCGGAGGCTTCAAACAAGGAGCGACCCCTAATCATGTAGAAGTTGCACGACGTAAGACACGGGCAAACCAAGACGAATACAATACCTCACAGATCGCCCAGATCCATCGCTTTGATCTTAATGAAGATCTGAGTCTGGATGCTGAGGCAAGCAATTTTGTACTCAATCCCTTTGATAAGGTGTACGTTCGAAGCATCCCCAATTATAGCGAACAGCAAAATATTGTTATTAGCGGTGAGGTGAAGTATCCCGGCACCTATTCAATGCAGAGTAAGAACGATCGTATTTCTGATATTGTTCAACGTGCCGGTGGACTCTCTGCCAATGCCTACCCTGAGGGCGCTACGTTATACCGAGAACTTGATGATGACCAATTAGCCTCAGACTCTGACGAAGAACCTCAGGGGTTTTACGTTGCCGGCGAAGATACTCTACAATCAAGAGCCAAAGATCAGAAAGAAACAAGAACGATCTCTAAAATTGGCATCAGCTTACCCCACATCATGAAAAATCCGGGGTCAAAATATGATCTCTTTGTTCAGGAGGCCGATTCTATCGTTATCCCCAAAGAGTTGCAGACTGTTACCGTTGATGGCGGTGTCTTTTACCCTCGCAGCGTCCGCTACCAGGAAGGCATGAACTACAAGGACTACATTGCCTCGGCCGGAGGCTTTACCAATCTGGCTCGAAAAGGACGATCGTATGTCATTTATGCCAACGGGGATGTTGAAAAAGTGAAACGATTCCTCTTTTTCAAAAACTATCCCGAGGTAAAACCGGGAGCAAAGCTGGTTGTACCTGAAAAACCAGAATCAGCGAAGCTCTCACCCCAGGAACGTATTAGTATCCTGTCGGCCATAACCTCTACCGCTGCCCTTATCGTAACCACTATTGTTCAAGTAAACCGATAAGCGCAGGTCAAAGACATTAATGAATCTATTGGAGAGTATCTGGTTTGTTCTCCAGTGGGTTTTCTTTCAACCCATCCCTCTTGATCTCCCTTCCCTACAAGCAGGGAAAGGAGAAACTCTTGGTTAAGTTATCGTATCTAATTCAACATTGACGATCCAACACTTAAAACTTTAACATCCCTAACTGTCCACCGCCATCAACCATCTTAAATTACATCCGAAACCTCTCATTGAGATCGAAATAACTTCCTTCATCAAGACTTATCCCTACTGTTAATCACTTCCATAAATCGAGTAGGAAGCTCCAATCATCACCCCAAATTCATCTGATAGTTCTCCCACATCCAGCCCAAAAGTCGTCGTTACCTTGAACCGCGGTGTTATCTGTTGTCCCAGCTCTAGCTGATAATACCACTGATCTCTGCGAGGGGTTCTATACGGATTTGGATCATCCTCATCACAAAAGTCACCACTACAATCGGTCGTTAACCCATAATTTCGACTGTAAGTTACTTTAAGTTGATATTCAATAAGATTGTTACCGAATCCGATTGGAGGGGTTCCTTCAAACCCAAAATGATGAGCTACAATAATATTGTTAACAATTTTTTTTCTTTCATTAACAGTTCCCAACCCAATTAACGGTGATCCTATAATACGATCTTTGTAAGTCCAACCATTTTGATAAATAAAATTATTGTAATAATTATCAGCCCCAATTGCTTCACCACTTTTGGCATTCTGTCGCTTAGTATTAAGATGCTCCCATAGAAATGTTTTTAACCAACCTGAAGTCTTCCCTTTAATATTAACCTGTAAACCCCACTGCCCATCCCAGGGACTTCGAAATCTTACATTAGGTCCTGTCTCAATAAAAAACTGCCGATATGCTTTAAGATCAACGTTATTCAGGTATATGTCTAAACGAGCTTCATAAGCTCCTAAGGTATTGCCAAGAGCATTAAGAACTTCCCCCTCAGGCGAAGTACCTGATTCTCCAGCACGACCAGTTACAATACGCCAATAGTCTCCAGTACCATCTGGCAGATCTCCTAATCTGGGATGTGTACCTCCCCACTGTACATTATGAATTAATCCAAGGTGACCATTGACCGGAAATTTATCCTGTAATAGCCGTACATATAATGCTTTTTCATGTAGATAGGTATCTTCTACATAACGGTTTTTTCCAAACCAACCATGTCCCCAGTATCCCCGAAAAGCAATCCAACCATTCGTAAAGGGAACCGAGGTATACTCCGGAATAAAAGCCATTACTTTTGGCATGGTCGCACTATTACCACTCCATATCATTGACCCTAGAGATAATTCAGAAGACCATATGCCATCCTGCCAATTTTTTTTACCAGAGTATAGATGAAGAATACCAATTTTAGCCTCTGCATATAATTCATTAAAGAATACATCAGAATTTAAAGATCCCCGTCCCACAAAATTAGTTCCGATTCCGTAATCAAAAAACCGGGAATTCCTTAACTTTTTGTCTAGTCGTAAACCAAGTAATAGATTTGAACCGGACGGATCATATTCCCCTGCTCTATTAGAATGAAACCAAAATGGCAAATCTTCAGAGGTGGTTACGGCCCCAACTGTCCGCCCATTCAACTGCCAATTTGATTGCCCATAACCCGGAACTTGCATCCAAGCTAAACAACCTATTGTAATAATAAAACTAATAAAACCCTTTTTGAATACGCCCACTTATTTGATAATATCTAATAATTAAATATTTGGACAGAAATATAATGATATCAATCAGCAGTACATAAATTTAAAGCCTAGTAATTCAGTTATTAGGTAATGAGGTTGAAGAGTGACAGAGTTACAAAGTAGCAGAGTGACAAAGTTTTTCACCTGCCTTTTCTGAATCACAGAGCCTTTCATAGGAAGCACTGGTTTTGAGTGGTCCGAAAAATGGGGAAGCTTACACCCCCAGTCATCAAACATTCGACCCTGCTTAATTCACTTCATCACCTAATCACCATTCACCGTTCTCGACCCATCCCACTTGATCTCCCTTCCCTACAAGTAGGGAAAGGAGAAACTCTTTATTACAAACGCGTGACTCAACAAACATTCAACACCTAACCTTCAACCTATAACACCAAACCGTCAACAGTCGTCAGTCATTTAACCCTACGCGAACCTCTATATGGAGATCCTTCACTCCGTTCCCCGAATGACGGGGCACAGCAGGATGACACTGCTTTTAAGTTAACCTACAACCTTCCCGACGGTCATCGGTCACCCGTCCTCAGTCCTTTGTTACCCTGTCTCTTTGCAACTTTGTCACTTAATCACCTAATCACCATTCACTGCTTTTAAACCGTCATCGGTCCTCCGTCAGCTTCGCTTTGAAGCTCTGTATCTTTGTTACTCAGTAACTGCCCTAAACTAAAAAGGCACGCCCTGCCGGACATGCCTCAAAACTAAACTTAATACTTAACACCTTCTACTTAATACTAAATCAGACCGCTACACTATCAGCTTCTTCCCGGGCCTCTTCTCCTTTATCCACATGCTCAAAAGATTCCTCAGACTCATTGCCATTAAGCGGCTTAATTTTATCCTGATCAAACTCAATGCCCCACTTTCGACTGCGAAAGGCCACCCAGTTGTACCCAAAAACACGGGAAATCAATGCCCGCTTCCAACCATTTGTAGGGAATATCAACAGGCTCGAAAAAAGCACCGCACCAAGCAGAACATTGGGATTAACACCCAACCACGCCAACGGCCCAACAATGCCTATTAAAAGCAAACTTTTACCGTATAACAATAACGTAGCATCCCTGTGCGAAAACCCCATACGAAGCAACTCATGATGCACATGATCCTGTCCCGGCTCAAAAATAGACTTGCCCCTGCGCATGCGTTTTACAATAACTCTGATTGTATCAAACAAAGGAAATGCTAAAATAGCCACCGGAAGTATGGCCGAAGAACTGCCAAAGACATTAGCAAAAGCGGGGATATCGCTAAGGGCAATAAACTCTATAGCCTGTATGGATAACAGGAACCCTAACAACATCGAGCCGGTATCTCCCATAAAGATAGAAGCCGGACTAAAGTTGTAGTATAAAAACCCTAACAGCGCCCCTGCCAGGCAAAACGAAAACATCGCCATCGGCACCTGACCAGCATATAAAAAGGCAGAACCGAATATTACAGAAGCTAAAACTCCAATGCCTCCCGCCAGTCCATCAATACCGTCGATAAGATTCACCGCATTAATAACCACAATCACCGTGAAAAACGTAACTGGCACCGCTACCCAATAAGAGATTTCTGCCAAGCCAAACACTCCATGAAAATTGTCAATAATGACCCCGCTGCCAAAGATCACCAAACCGGCAGCCGTAAGCTGGGCCGCCAATTTCTTCTTAGCCGACAAAACGACCAAATCATCTTTCAGTCCGGTAAAAAATAAAATAAGCAACGCGCCCACCAGGTAGGAATAGCCCTCAAAACCTTCAGCCCATGGACTTACCGAAAAACTTAGTAAAAAAGCCAAAAATATAGCAATGCCACCAAGCGTTGGAATCGCTTCCAAATGTAACTTCCGATCCTCATCCGGATGATCAAAAAGGTGCTTGGCCTCTGCCGCCCGGGTAATTATCGGTATTGCAATGTAGGAAATCACATAAGAAAGAATAACAACCAGCCCTATGCTCATCCCGTGATTCAACAGTAACGTTTGTTCCATACACTATTAATTTTTCTCGACATATGACGCCTCTACTTGCTTTGTTCGAAAAAGTAATGGTTTTAATGAATTATTACAATTACAATTCTAAAGCGTCCCAATATATGTAAATTTACGTATTAATTACTAAAATCCTTTTCCAGTATTGCAATTAAAAACCTACCTATAAACTGCCCCAATTTCTCACATTATTGAACCGCACTTCGTCATCTCTTATCGGTCAATGCCTGAAAAACTTAATTTCCTTGTCACTTAGTCACCTAATCACCGCTTATAGTCCTCTGCCGACACCCTAACACTGTATACCTAAAAATTAACTCTTTGTTCTCTGTCACTCAGTAACTTAATTACCTAATCACAGCTCTCGACCCATCCCTCTTGATCTCCCTTCCCTACAAACAGGGAAAGGAGAAACTCTTTATTAAAGCGACGTAACTAATTCAACATTTAGCATTTAACCTTCAACACCAAGCCGTCCTCCGTCTCCCGTCGACTACACAGTGTTAGATACATTCGTTACAACGCAAAGCGTCGTAACGAGATAAAAAGCCCAAAAGAGCTTAATTCATCATTCACAATTCAACACTCAAAATTAAACCGTCATCCGTCGGCAGCTCCGCTGCCTCCTACGCTTTCCAAAAATGGATATCAGATTGTGACTCTATCCCTTTCAACGCATTACGGCTATCAATAATACAATCGCTCCACTCGGCTAACTGTTGATAGTCAACACACGAATGATCTGTTGAAATGATAACAGCATCGAAACCTTCCACTGTTTTTTTATCCCAGCTGATACTTTTAGTTCCCGTCCACTCGTCATGTTCTCGAGTTGGCTTTATCTCTGGAATATGCGGATCATAGTAAGATACATTGGCCTCATATTCTTCTAATAGATCCAAAATTTTAAAGGTTGGTGACTCTCTCATATCGTCTACATCGGGTTTATAGGCCAAACCCAACACAAGAATATCGGAATCATTTAATGGTTTTTTATGCGCATTAAGAGCCTTCAATGTTTGATCGATTACATATTGCGGCATGGAAGTATTAATTTCTCCCGCCAACTCAATAAAGCGGGTATTTTCTTCATACTCACGAGCTTTCCAAGTCAGGTAAAAGGGATCAATGGGGATGCAATGCCCACCGAGACCCGGTCCAGGTACAAACTTCATGAAACCAAAAGGTTTGGTATCTGCCGCATCCAATACTTCATGGACATCAATATCCATTTCAGAAAACACGACCTTCAGCTCATTGACGAGTGCAATATTAACGGCCCGAAATACATTTTCGGTAATCTTTACAGCTTCAGCTGTTTTGGTATCCGATACCGGAACCGTTTCTACAATTGAGGTATCGTATAAGGCACAGGCCAAATCTATCCCCTCTTGGGTATGCCCCCCTACTACTTTGGGGATACTACCCGTATCGAAATTGATATTGCCGGGATCTTCACGCTCGGGGCTGTAGGCCACATAAAAATCTTCTCCTGCCGTAAGCCCTGACTTTGATTCCAATATGGGAATAATCAGTTCCTCGGTAGTACCCGGATAAGTAGTCGATTCCAATACCACCAGCTGACCTTTACGTAGATTCTCACCAACCGTCAGACACGTTTTTTCCACATACTGCATATCAGGCTCACGGTGATGATCAAGTGGAGTTGGCACACAGAGCAACAGGGCATCTACTTCGGGAATGCGACTAAAATCTGTAGTGGCATCACATTTTTCACTATCAGAAAGTTTCTGCATCATCTCTTGCCCGAGATGCTTTATATAGGGCTTACCCTGCTCGATACTCTCAATTTTATCGGTATCAATATCGAAACCCAACACCGGCATGTTATTGCTATGGAACGTCCACATCAAGGGTAATCCCACATATCCCAATCCTACAATGCCGACGGTGTATTCTTTGTTCTCAATTTTACCCAAAAGCTCTTGAAGCATTTCTGATATTATTTAACAATCTAAAATTTTGGAAAGGCTGAATATAAGGCCTTCGTGTTGTAAGTAAAAGAGTTAATTAAACGTTGTATCATCCCGACCAGCATGGAGGGATCTCCAACCATTAAGCTCGCAAAGTACACCTAAGAACTAACTTAGGCGTAGGTGTACGTAGAATCTTAGGAATTCATCATACAACCATTTTTAAACAATTAGCCAGAGATTCTGAGATTCCGCTACGCTATGTTTTCATCCTAAAAGAGAAGCTTCATTAACCCTTTTATTACTGGCTATCTGATTTTCTTACCGCCTTTACAGAAATGAACAACACACTTTGTATCATTATCACTCAATGATTGCTTTCGACCCATCCCTCTATCTCCCTTCCCTGCGAGCAGGAAAAGGAGTAACTCCTGATTAAAGCGAAGTAACTAATTCAACCTTCAACATTAAAACGGTCATCGGTCCACCGTCAACCGTCAATCATTCTTTGCCCTTCAATGACTTAGTAACTCAGTCACCTAATAACTCAATTAACTTCGAGAATCACTTTAACAATCCTCTTCGCCGTATTACCATCCCAATACAACGGTTTCGGAAGATCCTTATCACCGGCCACACCATTTTGCAAATGCTTTGTAATATGATCTAAAATCACCTCAGGATCGGTGCCCACCAAGGTATTTGTCCCTTCAGTAATGGTAATAGGACGTTCGGTGTTTTCTCGGGCCGTCAGACAGGGTACACCTAATGCTGTAGTTTCTTCCTGTATACCTCCGGAATCGGTCAGTACTAATCGGGCATTATTCATTAGGTTCACATTATCCAGATACCCCACCGGCTCCAATAAGTGGAGGTTATCAATGGCCTGTAATTCATCCCAAAGCCCAAATTTTTCAGCATTGCTTTTAGATCGCGGATGTACGGGCCACACCAGCGGCAATTCTTTAGAAGTTTCCTCCAAAATATCTACAAAATTACTCAGCGTTTTCTTCTGATCTACATTTGACGGACGGTGCAAAGTCACCAGCACATATCCTTTTTCGCTGATACCCAGATCGCCTAAAATAGTAGACTCATCCGACCGCTTCCGCATATTAAAGAGCGTGTCGATCATAATATTCCCTACGAAACGAATCTTTTCTTCGGGGATGCCCTCTTTGATCAAATTCATATTACCATCAATAGACGGAGTAAGCAACAAGTCAGCGATACTATCGGTCAGTACCCGGTTGATCTCTTCGGGCATATCACGGTCGTAACTGCGTAAACCTGCTTCCACATGGGCCACTTTAATGCCCATTTTATTAGCCACAATAGTACAGGCCATAGTCGGATTCACATCACCTACCACTACCACCCAGTCAGGTTGTTCTTTCTCCAGAACTTTCTCAAATTCGGTCATCACCTTGGCGGTCTGCTCAGCGTGGCTGCCGCTGCCTACTCCCAAGTGAAAATCGGGTTTGGGAATGCCCAGCTCGTCAAAAAAGATCTTGGACATTTCGTAATCATAATGCTGACCGGTATGCAGCAACTGCGCTTCGACCTCCTGATGATTTTTGTATTCCTCTAACAGTGGCGCCACTTTCATGAAATTAGGACGTGCGCTTGCAACGTTGATAATCTTCATTTATATATTTTTTGATTTAACATTTAGATTGGCCACAGATTTTCACTGATTTAACTTTTTAAATCGGTTTTAATCTGTGCAGATCTGCGGCTATTTATCGTTAACTATTTCATAAGGTTAATTTTTCCAAGGCATCCAACATCTTTCGGGCCAGTTTCTCCCGATCATAAGCCTGAGCCAGTTTTTCTCCATTCTTGGAAACTTTTTCATATAGCTCTTTATCTTCTTTAAGTAACCTGAGTTTAGCTAAAAAGTCATCCTTATTCTCAGGTTCAAAACAGATACCTGCTTCATAAGCTTCAACAATTTCCTGTGCTTGACCTTCTACTCCCAATAAAATAGGTAGTTGCATGGAAGCAGCCTCAAAAATCTTTGAAGGTATCACCGTTTTAAAAGTATCAGATTTCTTTAGTGGAACTAAAGAAACATCAACAGCATCTAAATAATCAGGTACTTCCTGTTTGGGAATAGGATCTACAAAAGTAACATTTTCCAAATTGCGTTGCTTAGCCATTGCTACTAATCTTTCTTTTTCTGCCCCATCTCCTATAAAAAGAAAGTGTATATCCGGATCTTCAATATCGGCTACACACTCCAGAATAAAATCCAGGCTATGAGCCATACCGTGAGTACCTAAATAACCGACTATAAACTTATATTCCAGACTTAACTGCTTACGTATTCTCTGACCATCACTGTTCTCTTTATTAAATAGATCAAGGTTTGATCCATTGGGAATAACAAGCTGCTTGTCAGATTCAATATTACGATCAACTAAATTCTTTTTAAACGCATCTGTTACCGGTACAACTAAATCCGCACTACGATATAAAAACAACTCTATTTGCTCTAAGGTATCATAAATAAGCCCATCATCTAACGCCCCTACTGTTTTAATAGACTCCGGCCATAAATCACGCAGCTCAAATACCCATGGCTTGCGTTTAAACTTAGACAACCCCCACCCGCTCCACGTTGTAAAAAACTGGGGCGAAGTTGCAATTAAGATATCCGTCTTTTGAAACAGGCCAGCCCAAAAGGAAGTAACTGCAAAACTAAAATAATCCAGCGTTCTTTTAATAAATCCTTCATTAGAGGTAATATATGACCACACACGAATAACATTTATACCATCTATTTCCTCTTTTTGGCAAAGCTTATTTTCATAGCCATCATATATTTCACCCTGCGGGAAATTAGGGTTACAAGTAATTACTGTTACCTGGTGACCCTCTTCGGCCCATATTTTAGCATGTTCGTAAGTACGGGTGGCAGGGGCATTTACTTCTGGAGGGAAATTATCGGTGATGAATAATATGTGCATAATATCTTTTAACGCAGAGTTCGCAGAGAAGAAACAGAGCCCACTATTTTATTTTTTTAACCCTGTGGTCTCTGTGTTCCAAAAGATTTTAGTAATTAAATGATTAAAAAATGTTACCTTAATTTTTGGGGCCTTAATATACTGATTATAACCGTCGGGGCAATCATAGTTGTACTTTCTGATATCAACAGCACCTTCTACTTCAACTTTAATACCCTTTGTTTGTATACTGTTGTCTTGTACCAATATTTCGCCTAAAAACAACGGATGAAAATGTAGATAAAACTTTCCTGTTGCCCCCTCTTTCCCAATCAAGCGATCCCTAATATAAATATGATCTTCCTTCACTGTCCATTCCCGCTCGTGAGTAATCCCCCATGGCTGATATCCGTTGTGGGATGCAGTCAACTTCTTTTGATCCTCAGCCTTAATCTCAACCTGTGCCCTACGCCCAACCCTAAAGGCACTCCACACTTCTGACTGCTCTTTATCCCCGTACTGAACTGTATTATGAAAATTGGTTGACCGTTCCAACTGACGCTGGTCATTATTTTCATAGGTAGAAATACCGGGATCAATAATAACCGGTTTACCATCCACATATAACACAAAAGAAAATGTATCGCTGTGAGCATGTCCCGGCTGATAATCCGGACCAACCCTCCCCACATCACAAATAATATCAATGTTCCCTGATGAGTAACGTCTATAACCACTTTGTCCTAACTCAACTTTGCCTGCCTCCAGGCCCAGGCGATCGGCGTAATCGAATAGTTCAACAGGCTCCGAGCCAATCCCTTTGGCAGCATCATTTAATAAAGGTAATTGTGGTTCGTTTGGGGCGGTCTTATCCCCGGTCGTCTGTCGTCGGTCCACAGACACCTTTGCAAGCCACCCCAGCATTAATTTCACTTTCTCTTTTACTTTCTGCTCCAAGTCTGTGTCTTCGAATGCATCATTATGAGACATAACATTATGGCAATCCATCAGCCGCTCTAGAAGGATGCAATGATACATCGTCGAACGCTCAAAATGCCCCCCATCATTTAGGATCTGTTCTTCCAGCTCTTCGCTCAAAATTTCTTTTGCCTTGTTATATAACTCCTGATCCTGTAAATAATAGGCTCCAAACAGCAGGCTGCATCCATTTTCCAGCAGGTGATTTCCTAACAAGTGATATTCCAAATTGTCTAACAGTATTTGATACTGGGAATAAAGACTTGAGTCAATCTCCTTATCTTCTATATCATGCTTACTTAAAAACTTTATCCAATTGATACCTCTCAGTGATATTGGATAGGGTTCGAGTCCCTCATTGTTTTCTTTGACCTGATGAATAAACCCCCTAATAAGCTTTAGACCCTCTTCTTTGGATATATCCGTCTGGTGCAAGTAGTCAAAATAATTGAGGTTATAGACCCAAAGTTTACCGTAGGTTCTTGTATTCCAATTTATATTCCCTTCAAATGATTGGGTAAGATTTAAAAAAGTGAAACTTACCTTAGTAGAAAAAGGTTGCAGGTTGCAGGTTGCAGGTTTAGATATATCCTCTTCAAGGTTTAGCCTGTTTCCTAGTTTGGGGATTGAAAGTGGACAGGAGTGGCCAATGAGTTTTCGGGTTTTGTTTCGGAACATATACCACAAGCGGTATCGAATTTGTATCGGCTTGAGGTGCTTAATCGTCCTGTAATACAATCCAAGTTGGTTTAACATACTGACGGACTTACCACTAAGATCCTTAATAGTTTTAGTATTAACTTAGTTATAAAAATATCAAACTGAATCCAATGGCAACTTCATTATCTGATGATCATATTCAGTAGCATAAGGAGTAAACCATAAATTATTACCATCTCCCGATCCATTCGGAAACTTGATCTGCCCGTATTGAAACAATTTCATATGTCCGAAATCCTTCTTAAACTCTTTTATTTTTTTCCAATTCTTACCCTCATCATTAGAATACCATAACTCCACAGCATCCATTCTATTTACTTCCGAAGGTTCTACTACTGTAGAAAAGAATAGCCCGTTTTCCAACGCTTTACCGTAGAATACAGGACCGCCTATCTCTTGCAGTTGTTCTACCTGTCCACTTTTACGATCTAAACAGTATATATAGTTTTGTTCATTTGGGGCATCAGTAGTATAAAAAATAGCGTCTTTAGTAAATAAAAGGTCAACTGCCCTGGTTTGTTGCGAACCTGTTGCGATTTTTTCTGGCTCACCTTTATCATTAAATCGCCATATAATTGATTCATGATCTAAATCTCCTGTTGTAACCCATAAGTTAGATTCATATTGATCCCAAAATACGCCATGAATGTGGCGAATATTATTAAATATATGATATACTGACCATTTGCTTTCTTCTAAAAGATAGGAAAAAAGTTTGATAGGTTTTCGTTCTGTATTACCTGTATAAACTCCATAATAAATACAGCTGCCATCTGAGCAAATTTTTAATGGGCGTGAACCTTTAATATTCCCAATCACCTCTACTTGGCCAATATTTTCTTCCACCAAGTAAATTTTACCAAAGGCAAAACAGGCAAAAATTCCATCCCTTATCTTGATAACATGATGTACTTCATTTCTGAATAGTCTTGACAACCAACGATTACTACTATAAAACTTTTCAGACAAAGATATCGGCAAGTTACACCAAGGTTTCCAATGGGAATTATTTCTTTTTTTACAAAACAATTTATTCCCTTTAGAAATAATAATTTTATTAGAAGAGACATACTGTACTATTCCTTTCCCTAGTACTTCCATGCTACCAAAAGCTTCTGTGACCATAATCTACAAGGTATATAAATAGCTCCCAGTATTGTTAATAGAAAGCTCAAAGATAAAACCCTCAGCTTGTTAACAAAAGAGAGTTTGCTATAAGATTCACTTTTTTTATAACCTCCAATTTTAAACGCTTGCTTACATAACAACTCAGTCAGTGCCACTTCTGTGTCTGTTAGCTTACCCTTCCATTTTCCAGTATTATTTTTTAACAATGGACCCATCGTCTCTTTTTTCCACTGTTTTTCATCTTCAGAAACTAATTCTTTAGCTTTTTCTTGGAAAGAAAGCATGTTCTCTTCAAACTTTACTCCTAAAAAATTACAAACTTTTTCCATTGATATCTCAGGCTCATCCAATAACTTCTCATAAGTTAAAAGTAGATATTTATCTTTAGATAATTTTTGCCCCTGGCTTTCTCCTATCTTCAATTGAATATAATTAGCAAAGATATGATACCAACTTGGCTTATCTTTTGACCATTCTGCCTTCTTTTTCGACAATAGAACATCCCTGGGATCTCTTACTAAATGAATAAATTTAGCACTGGGAAAAAGTTCCAAAGCAGCCTTCATAAATTCTACCAATCGGGGATCTTTGTCACCAATCTTTTGTTTATTTTGAACTTCCTTATATCTCTCTATTAAGAAATAATAAAAGTACAATTTATTGGTAAATAACTGTTGTTGCCCATCAGTAATACCTTCGACAATTCTTTCCAACTTACCATTAGCTGATACAATTTCATTGGCTGTAAACTCTCTATTCCTTCTCCATGATAAAATATTAGATCTAACAAACCCAGTCTCTGGAGGCATACATATTTTAGAATGGCTAGATAATATACTTTGTAATAAAGAAGTACCGGAACGTCCAACCCCGACAATAAAAAAGGAGACACATTTATTTATTTTCATTATACCAAGCACTTAAATATAATAATCTATAAATTTTGAATGTATTATTTTGTTTCCCATTAAAATGTTCATCTAATATCTTTCTTACTTCTTTGTAAGAGATTAGATCAAACAATTCATTATTTTTCAGGTAACTTATTATTTTATTATTTCCTAATTCCATGATTTTTGAATCAATCGGTGGATGGAATCCTGCCTTTCTTCGATCAACCAATTTTTTGGGGAGCTCTTCATAGAGCATATTTTTTAATATTTTTTTTGTCTTACTCACACTCATTAATTTCCTATCAGGCAAGTTCATAGATAGCTCAAATAATTCGTGAGTAGCCAAAGGGACTCTTAACTCTATTCCAGCTTGCATACTTGATTTATCAGCCACTAAAAAATTATGTGACAAAAACCCATATCTATCTAAAAACATTGCCTTTTTTAGGGGGGACTGAAAAGGACATTTGTCAAGTATTTTATCAATTTTTTTATCAAATTTATTAAAATTAGCTCCGTCTATAATTAATCTATCAATTTCAGCGCGAGAAAATGGTGTTAAGAGTGTATTATATTTTCTTGCAAATCCCCTTTCCCCAAAATAATTAGAAAATCTCTCA
The DNA here is from genome assembly GCF_038594945.1 of Fodinibius sp. Rm-B-1B1-1. Taxonomy (NCBI): domain Bacteria; kingdom Pseudomonadati; phylum Balneolota; class Balneolia; order Balneolales; family Balneolaceae; genus Fodinibius; species Fodinibius alkaliphilus. Next base: position 365,906 of record NZ_JBCFYD010000002.1, on the reverse strand, counting down.
ATCTTTTTTTCTAAATAATTTGATAATTTCATAAAAGGTTTAAGGAATGGAAAGAAAAAAGCAAAATACTTCCCATATTTTGCCAATTGATATCTGGGATAGCCCGAAAAAATTTCATCTGCTCCCATACCGCTCAGCATTACTTTATAGCCTTCTCTACTTACTTCTTTAGACAATCCCATTGAAGAAATAAATGTATAATCCTTAATGGGCTCTTCTGATAGTTTAGCAATATGAGTAATATCCTCTAATATTGAAGACCGATTGCCTTCCTTATTATTAAGAGAAACCTCCTTAATATCTTTGTTTAAAATACCAGCTATTTTTTTTCCATATTCATAATCATTTGTCATCCCTGCCTTTTCATATTCTTTTTCCTCAGACTTAACGATAAATGGTTTAATATTTTTTTCAACTTTAGAAAGAATAAGTGAAGAATCCACCCCACCTGAATAAAATAAACCAACTGGCACATCACTCACTAAATGATTTTCTATAGAACTTCTTACCTTCTGTCTTAATTCTTCAATATTTGTCTCTCTTTTATTCAATGACCAGTATCTCTTTGGGATAAGAGTATCTCCATTATAACTATTAAGTTTTACCTTTACATAACTTGCTGGGGGTACCTTATAAACATTCTTATATCCAGTATCTGGTTCATACAAAAATCCTGTAGAAAGGTGTTCCGTTAGCACATCAGGATCAATATTTGCCTTAGTACCTATAAGATTCCATATACCCTTCAACTCTGATGACCAAAATACCCCCCTATTGTTCTGCCAGTAATAAAGAGGTTTTATGCCCAACGGGTCTCGGACAAAAATTAATTCATTCCTTGTTCTATCAAGAATACTGAAGGCAAACATTCCCTTTAACTCACGTAATCCCTTTACTCCGTATTCCTTATAATATTTTAATAGAACTTCAGTATCTGAGTCGGTTCTAAAATTAACATTTTTACTTTCTAAATCTCTTCGTAAAGATTTATAATTATATATTTCCCCATTGTATATTATTTTAAACTTTCCCTCTTCTATACTCATAGGCTGATTAGATTCAGGATTCAAGCCTATAATACTAAGCCTTGCATGCCCAAAACCAACATAACTATCCCTATATTCAGTTATTTCATAATTTTGATAATCTGGTCCACGATGGGAAATAGAATCAACTCCCTTTTTTAAATTCCATTGTTTTTTTGATACATAACCTACAATGCCACACATATTCTAAATATTTTTAATCTTTTTTAAAATCGCTGGCATTTGTACTTCTGCATTAAAACTTTTAAAAGCTTCTTTTGCACCAGCAATTAACTTTGAATAATTTGATTGATTGATTTCTTCTATCGCTTGTTTTAACTCTAACACTGATCGTGGTTCAATTAATATACCTGCATCCTTTTCAAACATTTCTTTAATTCCCATTAAATCTGTAGCAATTACTGGAATACCAAGCCCAAAAGCCTCAATAATAATACCGGGATAACCTTCACCACTCCAAAAGGTGGGAAGTACAAGAACATCATATTCACTTAACACCTGAAGTACGTTTTCAGGCTCAATAGCACCTTTATAGATGTTTTTATAAATTGGTTTTAATTGTTGAGGACATTCATAATTAAGTTCAGGGCCATATAGATGAATATCAAAATTCGATCCTAATTCACACTTAACTTTTAAAATCGCGTTTACTCCCTTTTCCTCACGTATATGACTTATAAAAACAAATTTTCCTTTAAAATCTCTTTCCTGATCGTGAATGAGAGATTCATCAGTAATACTTCGAACATTGGGAAACCAATGAGCATTAATTTGTTTATCCTTAAAGTAATTTACTTGGTAGTGTTGTTCCCAAAATACCAAATCTGCTTTCCTAAGCTGCAAAAGAAATATACACCTCAGTAAAATGTTTTTCTGTTCATAATAATTATGAAAATTTCCACCAAAAAAGCGGAATATAACTTTTTGACCACCTATCAAGCTCCAAATTAATAAAAAAGGTGCATATAGGTAGATTAGGTTGTTATCACCATTCAATAAAACTTTGTCACTACTCCATATTTTGCAAAGTATTTGCCAATGTATCAGCAAATAAGCTTTAATTTTATTTCCATAATTGCGGTAGTTGATATCAATTACTTCATGCTTAAAATTATTTCTTTGCAAATCTTCCAATAATTGTTCAAATAATACAATCACTCCCCCAACATTGGATCGTTCATTTGTAGGAACTCTTTTACCTATTATAAGATATTTATCCTTCATAATTACTAAATTGCATATTCATTAAATTAAACTCCTAAAAGTGCTTAGTACCATGTCCCATTGGGCGCTTTTTTTCTCATAAACTATGACCACCACCTTTCAAATTTATTTGTACTCTTAATAAAATTGATGGGGCCTGCTTGATGATATTTTACAAGCTTTTGCTAAACCTTTTCCATCCCTACATAGCATAAGGGGATCTATTCTTTTAATTTACGATTCATATTCGGTAATCTTTCATGTAACTTGTTCATACTTTGCCCCCCCTATTTTATCCGTGGTTCTACAACTCTTCCTAAAATTCAAACACCACTTTCAGAAGATACATCATCCAAAGTAACTGCAAGGCCCTTTCGCTATATTTTTTTCTGATCCTAAAATGCTACATCTGGCACATTATTCAACATTTCAATTTCTCGATATTAAATACTCTATTTACATCCAATAATCATCATCAGATAAAGTAAAACTATCTCTATGCTTATCCCACCACCCTTCTTGTAGTTGAATGAAGTTTTCTTGAGGTAATAAGGTCTGTAGAATACTTTTTCTTGTTTTTTGCAACGTGGTCTTAATTAATACATTCATTGCCGATAATAATCCATAATACTTCTTCTCAATTCTAAATCTTTCTATAGAACCTAAAAAACCGTTAGATATCCCTCCCTCTTGCATGTATGTCAATAAAAAATCAATAGATCCCATTTGAATTTGTGGATGTTGTTTCGCTCTCATAATCAATTCCATATCTGAAGCAATATTATACGCTAAATTGTACAAACCCATCTTTAAATAGGCATCCTTTTTAACAAAAGTAGCTGGATGATTATTGGGTTCCAATATGCCTGATTGATGGTCAGGTGGAGAAACTTTCTTTCCTATCGTACCAGTGATATTCACTCGTCCCATCTTACCAATTAAAAAATTAATATCTGATTTCTCCTGAGCATATCTCCCTACGATATTTAGCGTGTTTTTTGCATACCAATCATCGCTGTTCAAGATCCCTATCCAATCGCCAGTAGCCATTCTTATACCTTTATTCATTGCATCATATATTCCCTCATCGTTTTCCGAAATCCACTTTAAATCATCCCCATACTTTCTAATAATTTCTTTGGTTTTATCTGTTGACCCCCCATCAATTATAATATATTCCAATTCTCCCTCATAGTTTTGCTTTAATACACTTCGTATTGTTCGCTCAATCGTATTTTCCGCATTATATGAAACCGTTATAATGCTAATCTTAGGTAATCGAGACATTTAAAAACTTTTATATTTAGTTGGATATGATATGACCAAAGATAAAATCACGAAAAATATAGCCATATTACTTAGAGGTTGACTAAAAAAAGCTGTTACTAAAACTGGAATTAGAAAAACCAGCAAACGATCCCTTCTTTTAATCAAATGCCAAATCGGTAAAATTACCATCAAAAAAAATAACCCGGCACCTACAATACCTAAAGAAGCTAATATTGCAAATATCGAAGAACCTGGAACAGAACTATTAAATAAACCTACTCCAATTATTGGGTTATCTAAAAATATTTGTATTGACTCTTGATAATGTTGTAATCTCTGCAGACCAGATTCATATGTCAGCTTTGCCAATAATCCAAACTTTTCATTTGTGAACACAAAAAAATATGATCCCAAACTTATTATTAAGAACGAAATTGCTTTATAAAAAAAATTCATTTTAAACTTTCTATCTCCTGAAATGTAATAGTAATAGAAATATGACAATATAAATACCACCATACCAGTAGTAGAAAATGTGATTAAAAGAGATAAAAACACTAAGGTTTTAAATATTTTCCGATACTTAATTGAAATATAATCTAACCCAAAAAAACTGATAACCACTAATATTTGATATATTCCCGGTTCTCTCATATATCCAATTGCCCTTCCAAAATCAATGTTGGCAATATTAGCATTTCCAAGGCCCATCATAGGAGAAAATGGGAATACTATATTTATCTTATAAAAATCTTCAATTACTCTGGGTTGAAAAATATGAAAGGCAAAATAAGTAAGATCTATTATTGAATAACCAGTTAGAAGAGTAATAAGTATTGTCACAAAGTATGATAATGCAAAGAATAAAACGGGATACACGATTGCATATAAAGCATAGTGCCAAGTCTCATCCTTTGTATAGAGCGATATTAATACACCGACAAGTATAAAGAGTTCAGTAAATACTAACGATAAGTCAAATACTGACAAAGCAAGTGCCTGTAACAGCAAATATGTCATATATATACCTGCTAAGACAATATAACTTTTCTTCTTTTCAGAAAGCCTAAAACGAAACCCTAATAACAGTATTAATATCATCAAACCTATTACACACAGGAATACTAATTCCCCATACTCTTGTAATATAGCCGGTCTTAAATTTAGTGTTATGAAGAACAGCAAAAATACAAATACAGATTCAAGGGATTTCGATAGCCTATGCATCCTGCGTGTATTTATAAATAAGAGAAATGTAGTATGGTGTCATATAGATAAGTTCTTCATATAATCTAGATATTTGTCTTTTTCCTCTTTTAAGTAACTTTGATCTATTTTAATAATATTACCATTTATATCATCTAAATTTAATCTAGAAAAAAGAGCTTTTCTTTTTGTTGAAGAAATTAACATTGCAGCATTTCCAAAAGCCAATGTTGGTATACATGCATGAACTCTATCACTTATAGTAAGATCAGTATTAGCATATAAATTTAAATACCCAAAAGGCGTTTGAGAAACAAAGGAATTGGGCAATCTAAAAAGTTCAATTGAGTTATTACCTTGAATTTTATGAGTTGGTCTTACAATTTTTCTTCCAGCTGATTCTTGAGGAAAATTTCTAATTAAATCAAAATACTTATTTATGCGAAAAGGTAATTTAAGTCTATGATTTATAGTTAAGTTATTCCAAGTATTCTTGTCTTCTTCATCAAACCCATTTAAATTAATTTTCGGCTCAACAATTTTATCAAATGTAAATGTACAATAATCTCCTAATTTTGGGGTTTCATATTTCGTAAAATAATCGCTACAAAAAAAAGCGGTATCAAAGCCGTTATAGCTATTTTCTGCTAAATCAGCATAATGTTCGTAAGTAAATTCATCCCTTGTTGTAAATAAATATGGATTATATTTCTTTAAAACAGACCTGCAATACTTTACCTCCTCCTTATCATAACCTATGCTACCAGCATTCATTATGATTAACTTCGTTTTATCGTTATTTGAAAACACCCTTTCAAATACAGGAATTAATTTATTCATTGGTTTTTTCTGGAACATTGGACCAGATAAAACAAACCAATCAGGTTCAGAATAACTTGGATATTTTAGATCATTTTTTTCTATCAAAAACCTTGGTTGGTGCCATGCTAAAGTCGAAAGCTGATCTGTCTGTATTACTTTGGAGTCTTCAAATGTATTTTCTAAGATATACTTGACTCCAAGTGTAAAAAAAGAATTACCGATATTGTTAGCCCAATGGCTATTGTGTAAAAGTATCGTATTATGCATTATTAAGAATTATAGATTTAATTTTTTGTTTAGTTATACCATATCCAATCCTGATAATATCAGAGGGTAACCTAAAAAAATGGTTTGGGCAAACATTCAAACCATTTTTTAATTCTGAAATAGAGTACCCAATCTTATTTAAGTTTTTTTCTCCAATATTATCCAAGTATTTATACGCCCATTTTTTTCTTACATGAGTATTATAAGTTCGTCTCCACTTTTCAATTGAGTCAACTGATATTTCGGAATACTTATCTGTACCAGTTTGATCACCCATCCTACCAGTAAAATCAATATCATTAAATTCACTAAGTAAGTTAGAAGTGTATTCCAAGTTCAAATATTGAAGTATCTCCTTAATATGTATTTCTGGATTACTTACAAGGTCTTCATATTTAATTTGAAATATTTGATGTTCATTATCACTACATGTATTTATCAAATTATTCAATCCATCAAATAAATCGATGTAATATTTATAGACATTCCATCTACCTTTCCCCCAAGATTCAATCATAGAAGAAATAACAGCTAACGGGTTCCTCCATAAAAAGATAAACTTTCCATGGGGGAACATTTCTATAATTTGGTCACATATTAAACTGTATCTGGGAGTTTTATCTAAAAAATAGATAGCATTATTATTCGAAGCCAACTTATAGTTATTCAATACAAACTGTCTTAATAGCCTTTGATAGGAAGCTTTATTATCCGCATCAATTTGGTTTCTAAAATCATTAAATCCTTTTCTGAATTTTGAATAACCATACTCTGTTTTAACACCATTATCTTTTGACATATAAATCAACGGAAGTAAGAACCACGTCTCAGCCGTTGTAGATACCATAGGGTGTGAAGCAAGGGTTCGTTGTAACAGTGTAGACCCAGACCTAGGAAGTGAAAATATAAATATTGGACGGATTTCTTTATGCATTCTCTAATTATTTAATCAAATAATATCTTCAATGAAAATATTGAAGTATTCACATTTAAATATTTAATTCCCCAGTAAACCAAAATAAAATTCCATATAAAAAATGTAACAATAGTAGCAAGTGCTGCTCCTTCCATTCCATGATTTGGAATTAAAAATAAATTTAAAATAATATTCAAAACTGTAGAAATTGCCACCCCTTTTAAAACTAGCTTTTCATATCCTGTCATATTTAACAGCAAGCCTATTGATCCCGCCCCTACATTTATTAACTGTCCTATACAAAGTAATATGAGTGTGACGTGACCTGTTGCAAACTCAGCCCCAAAAAAAAAGCTAAGAATTTCATAACCGAAGGATGACAAAAAGATTGCAACAGGTACTGATACACCCAAACTTATAAATACGCCCCACGTGGCTATCTTTTTGAGAACTTTATTTTTTCCCTCAGTATAAAATTTTGAAAAATATGGCGCTAATACAGCATTCATCGCCAACAGACTAAATGCTACTAAAGAAGAAGCTTTGACCGTTATTTCATATACTCCAACATTCTCAGAACTTTTAAACCATCCCAGCATTAAAATATCCACCTTATTATTTAAGACAAACATCCCTCCTGTTAATAAAAAAGGTATGGCAATTGAAATCCATTTTCGACTTAAATATTCTGTATCAGAACTAAATACCTTAGATGGAAGCTTTTGCCATAACCAAAAAGTTCCTATAAGAAAAACTACGAGTGCTGATATAACATGTAGCATCATTGCATTATCGGCATAAATACTTCTATTAAAAAAATAGAAGTACCCGAGTACCATTATTACTAAAAAAGCTTGCCTTAGAATCTTATCAGGCAATTTACCTAGAACAACATATCGTAATCCTCGTAAAGCTGCCCCACGAAGTGCTCCCAAAGCTATGATTGGTAATAATAATAAACCCCAATGAAGTGTAGAAAGTCGTTCTGTAGTTAAAGAAAGTACCCTTAAAACAAAATAAGTACCTCCTATCATTGTTATAGACAACACAAATACAGCCCAATTGCTCCATTTGATTAGTCCTTTCAATTTCCCCCATTCTTCATTTGCTTGGTATTGTGCGACAAAACGGACTAATAAGTTTGGTAAGCCTAATTGAGTTGGCATTGCCAAAGTTGAAATTAATGCATATACATATACATAATTACCATAACTTTCAGCACCAAGCAATCTTGCAAGAACAACTCCCAATAAAAAGCCCAAAATAGCATTACCAAACTGTATAAAAAAACTACCAAGGGACCCTTTAAAAATAGAACTCTTTAAATCCTTTCCTTTTAATAAAGTCTGAAAAAAATCTGGTAACAAATTCTTCAACTATATTTTAATAACTATTTATAGATTATAGAGCTATATTTTTCATATCCATTTTAACCATATCCTGAACTAAATCATCAATAGAATAGTTGACTTCCCAACCCAATTTTTCTCTGGCTTTTGAGGCATTTCCCAACAAAACATCTACTTCGGTCGGCCGAAAATACTGGGAGTCGACTTCGATAATTGCTTTGCCTTTTGAAAGTTCAAGCTTTGAAGTTGAAAGCTTGGTAATATTTGAAAACTGTTCTTTATCAACAGAATCAATAACTCCTTTTTCATCGACTCCCTCACCTTCCCATTTGAGATCAATACCGAGATAGCTGAATGCCATTTCGCAAAACTCTCTAACTTTCGTTGTTTCTCCGGTTGCCAACACAAAGTCTTCCGGTTCTTCCCGCTGAAGCATCAGCCACATGCCACGCACGTAGTCTTTCGCATGTCCCCAGTCACGCTTGGCATCAAGGTTTCCAAGAAAGAGTTTCTTTTGCTGTCCGGTTGCTATACGCACCGCTGCCCGGGTAATCTTTCGGGTCACAAAGGTTTCGCCCCTTCGTGGTGACTCGTGGTTAAACAAAATTCCGTTTACTGCAAACATATCGTAGGCTTCACGATAGTTCTTGCAAATCCAGTAAGCATAGAGTTTCGCAGCAGCATAGGGGGAACGTGGATAAAAAGGGGTATCTTCGTTTTGAGGCATCTCCTGCACTTTTCCATAGAGCTCAGAAGTCGAAGCCTGATAAAATTTGGTTTTGTTTTCTAGTCCAAGAATGCGAATTCCTTCCAACAGTCTCAACACCCCCATGGCATCTACATCAGCGGTATATTCCGGCGATTCAAAGGACACCCCCACGTGGCTTTGGGCCGCGAGATTATAAACTTCATCGGGTTGGGTCTCCTGAATAATGCGGGTCAGGTTAGAAGAGTCGGTCAAATCACCGTAGTGCAAATAAAAAGGCAACCCTTCGTAATGTGGATCGTGGTACAGGTGATCTACACGGTCCGTTTTAATGAGACTAGCTCTTCGCTTTATGCCATGAACTTCGTAGCCTTTATTCAATAGTAATTCGGCTAAGTACGAGCCATCCTGTCCGGTGACTCCGGTTATTAGTGCTGTTTTATTTCTTGATGCACTCACGTTGTAGTATTTATTTAAAATTTTCTAAAAATCTTTTCTTGCCGCCTTTTCGCTTGACCCAAAAGGTTCGTAAAACTCAAGAGAATTTTAACTCCTCGGTGCTGATTTTATTCATCAACGCTGATACCATTCTATATTAGCACCTCGTCAGACAGAAATTTCTCCAGTTTCGTTTTGACACTTTCAAAAGTATGAATTAACAGTTATTACCTTTTTCAAGGTTTCAAATTCGACATAAAAATTTTGAGCAAAGGTCAAAAGATGCGTTTATGCATTTAATACCGATAAGTATTTTATATCAATCTCAATATGTATGTGGATCACAAAAATGCATGGATCTTGAAGGCTGAAGCTGAATTCAAAATTCAAAGTCTTGATCTTTTAGATTAAGCCAAAAGGCATACTATAAAACTTTTAAAGAACAAATAATCAATAATTGTAGGAGTTATCCCCAGACCCCTCTTCAAAGGGAGTCTTTTAAGGTTCAATTTCCACTTCCTTAATTTCATCTTCATACTCTAAATACCATTCATACGTCGATCGAATACCATCTTCTAACTCTATATTATACGTCCAGCCTGCCTCGTTCATACGGCTCACGTCCATCAGTTTTCTGGGCGTACCGTCCGGCTTAGAAGTATCCCAGTTGATATTTCCTTCGTGACCAATGATATCCTGTATCAACAGTGCCAAATCTTTGATTGTGATATCCCTACCTGTTCCTACATTATACAGATCGTGCTCCATCTGGTTCTTCAGCGTAAAGAACACCGCATCGGCTACATCATCCACATGCAAAAATTCGCGCATTGGTGTGCCGGTTCCCCACAACGGTACGGGACGATTACCTTCTTCTTTAGCCTCATGGAACTTTCGAATCATAGCCGGTAGCACATGCGAGGTTTCCAAATCAAAATTATCATGGGGGCCGTACAGGTTCGTCGGCATCAGTGATACATAATTACGATTATACTGGCGCCGCAGAGCCTCTACCATTTTTACGCCTGCAATCTTGGCAATGGCATACCATTGGTTAGTTGGCTCCAACTCACCGGTCAATAACGCATCTTCACTCATCGGCTGGGCGGTATGCTTTGGATAAATACAAGAACTGCCCAAAAAAATAAGTTTGCTAATATCTTGCTGGTGTGAAGCCGCTATAATATTATTCTGTATCTCTAAATTTTCATATAGAAATTGCCACGGGTATTCATCATTAGCTAATATCCCTCCAACTCGGGCCGCAGCGTCTACAACCACATCGGGGTGCTCTTCTTCAAAGAACTGTTTTACGGCCTGTTGATTGCAGAGATCTAACTCAGAACTGGTTCTGTAAAGAAGATTCTCATATCCCTCCTGTTCCAGCTTTCGCTTTACAGCCGATCCGACCATGCCTCGATGGCCGGCAATATAAATTTTCGACTTCTTATCTAACATTCAGCCAAATAGTTTTCTAACCTTTAAATTTCAATATCCAACCTGTGAGTAAGAATACTACTCAAAACGAACCTGCTCGCTTCTCCACCAACTGCTCAGCAACACCCAACCCAAACTAATAATACCGCCCAACATCCCAGATACGATCAAAACAAGTAGTCCCGAAGTATTATCCTCCAACGGAACGCTCACCGGTTCCAACACCGAAAGCACCGGTGTCTCCTCCTGCAGGTCCAGTTTTGCCTGTTCCTGTCGCTGGGCAAGAGAATTATATAAATTAAAGGTCAGGTCGTACTGCGACTGCAATTCCTGTTCTCGACTCTGCGCCTTAGCCGTCGCTAAATTTATATTACTGTCCCGAAACTCTGCCAGCCTGCTCTGTACTTCTTCAAAACGCTTTTTAGCTTCCTGCACCTGCTCTTGTACAAACTGCAGATTTTGTCGGGCCTTTTCGGTACGATATTCTTCAACATTTTTCCGCAGTAACTGAATCCCTTTCTGTCCCACCTCTGCTGCGGCCCGAGGGGTGGGGAACTCACTTGTCAGCGTTAATATTCCTGTTTCCTGATCCACCGAAATTGAAAGCCTTTCGCGTAGTGTCTTTACCGTTTCCATCTGTTCTTTCGATAGCGATAATACTGCTTCGCGATCTACTTTCTGTGGCAGCGGACGATCTTCCTGCTCTTCTTCAAATAACCCAGCAATCTTGCCGGGCAAACCAATAGTAAACTTCCCGATATACCCAAATAATGAAGGGGAATGAATTTCATTAAAAAAGGCATGCACCGTGGCGGTGGTATCATACCTCGAAAAATAGATTTTTGTATTCATCAGTTCTACCTGGTAGGGCAAACTCTGCACAATATTCGGATACAGCTGCGGGGGAATAGAACCTTCCTGTCCGCCACTTAGCTGTCCCCCACTGATCCCCAGCATGCCTCCATATTGCTGCAACAAACCAGCAGCCCCACTTTGGGCCGATTGGCTTTCGGGCATAAGCGTGGCTTCGGTAGAATATTCTTTGGGGCTAAAAAGGGCGATTAGTAAACCTAACACTAAAAAAGCCCCGGTAATCTTGGCGATAAGAATACGTTCATTCCAGAATGTCTGCGCCAGCTCTATCAGGTCTATTTCATCTTCTTCGATGGGTTGGTAGCCGTATTCGGGTGGGCCGCCGTAATAGCCTTGGGGCGGTGGGTTTTGGGGCCTTTGCCCTTTCCGAGGTTGAGGATCGTGATGCTCGTTATGTGGGTTTTCGTTGCTCAGCGCTGCGAATTATTTAGTAGTTCTTATTATAGTTTATTGCAAGTAAAAAGTAATTCAATTGTATTCAGGTTGAACGTCATAGGTTGAAGGTTAACTTTCAACATTCAACATGTAACCTTCAACAATTAACTATGCCTCTCTTCTTAACCTCAACCTTGATCCCTAAATCAAGTCATATCAGTGAGGCTATCTCAACAGTCGCTTAAAGTAAGGAAATATCGATCTTTTAGAAAGCTGTATTTGCTGTTCTTTTCGCGACTGTTGGCACAGATCCAAACGGATTGGCACCCGTCACCTGTCCTCGGTCCTCCGTCAACCGTCGTCAGTCCTTTAATCCTACGCGAACCCAATGGCAGGAGATTCTTCACTTCGTTCAGAATGACACTGCTTTTAATTGCACCTTCAACCTGAAACTTTCAACATTCAACCTACCCAACACACCCCGAGCCGCCACTTCGTGGCAGCCCACCCCTCTCGAGAGGGGAATTACTCCTGCCCATTTCAAGGTTTTCTAACCGGGCCTACGAATAATCTGTGCAGGGCAGCGGATGCCCGGAATAAATTCGCACCGGTGGTTCTTCCATTAATAGGTACCCCCTATAACGGACCATCGAATTTATTCAATCCGTTGTCCGAAACGCTTAGATTATTCTCAGCCTTGATTTTTTAGTCCCTTTTTTATCAAGAAAAAAGGGGCATCTCCAAACGTTCTTAATTACAAAAATGAATGGATTAATATAAACTACACCAAAGATTATAAGCCAGTTCCTTCGTTACAACGCTGAGCATTGTAACGAGATACCGAAGTAATAACGGTCCTCGGTCACCCATCATCCGTCTCTTCACAGCTTTGGCACTCTGCAACTTTGTCACTTAATCACCTAATCACCATTCACTGCTTTTAAGCCGTCATCGGTCGTCCCTCAACCGTCGGCAGCTTCGCTGCCTCTTCCTCAACACCAAATGCAGGTGATAGTTTTGTGCCAGCCCAAAGATGATCATCACCATCTGGTAAATCGAAAACAGCGAAACCAAGATAAGAAGCATTAATAATCCGAATCCTATATTATTTATCAGTCTGTATGCCGGGGCTACCCAGTCGATATACACCTTCGAAAACAGCTGAAACAGGAAGGCGGTCATAAGGGTCATTGATTGCAGCACCAGCGTAAAGGTAAAGGCGAAAATAACTTTTTGATAGAGCGTCAGTCCCCCTTCATCTACTGTGGTTTTTCTCAGAAATGCGCGGTCGCGAAGCCCAAAGAATATGCCGAAGCCGGCCAGCAGCACGGCCTGCATGTCAGGGAAGATACGCAGGGCCAGATCGATAAGCCCGAGCAGCATATCTCGAGCCGGCAAGCCTACCCACAGCAGTATGCCCATGATCGCTGCACTAACCGCCAGGGGAATACCCAGGGTCTGTTTTAATTTATTCTTTGGATACAACCGGAACAGGTCACGGGCACCCGACTGGTGCCGGGCCCGCAACCGCTTTATTTGTTTTGGAAGTTGGCTATTATACTTCATTGCGCCGCCCATATGTTTTCATCATATGATGGACCACCGCCGCTGCCTTCTCTCCTTCACCGCAGCGAATTTGGAAGATGCGCGGGTAGTTAGAAGTATCTACCGTCTTCTTTTCTCCCTTGCCGTTTACAATCTGCACCGAAGCGCGACCGTTGCTCGGCACCAGCCCGGCGGCCCCCATCAGAAACTCGCTTTTCTTCAGGTCTACGCTCTTGCCATCCCGCGCTCGTCCGCGGATCTCCAGGTGCTCAACCTCCGCATCCCTCAGCTGATTGTCTACAAGGGTGGTGTACTCGTCATTGAGATCCTGATTGCTGAATGAGACATGAAACGTAATATCAAGGATGTCGCGGGCACTAAAGATATCCTCAAGAAATTTCGGGGATTTCTCTAACGTAACGTGCACCTCTTCATCCTTCCGAGCGGCCCGGTTGAGTTCTGCCTTCAGAAACTTCCCCACCATCGAAAGGGATAACTTATCGAGGCGCATTAGCAGGCAAAAGCGATGCAGGGCCGGAATAAATAGGTATTCTATGACCCGAAAATTGGGACAGGGTATCTGGGCACCGGATTGTTTTTCGGCTTCACATGGATTGAAATCATACCACTGATGGCTATGCTCTTCGCAGAACTTGCCAAGGTATCCCTTTAGCACTGGTGTTCCGGCAATATAGCACTCCTCCATCGAAGCAAGCATCATGTAGCAACGGGATTTGCGAATCGGCTCCGGCTTGCGCAGCCAATGCAACGTATGGAACAGACGCGTGTAAGTGGCCGGCATGCGCTCCCGGTCGGTAAGCAGGCGGATATTGAATACAAAGAAATGTACCTCTTGTTGGTTGCTCATAGTATGTCTCTAATTTTTGATTATGATAGTATGATGTTTTACAAATCAATCTCCCTTAATCCCTCTTCTCCAAGAGGGATTTTTTTGAAGCCTCTATTTGGTCTTAAGCCTAATCTCAAAGTGTAAGAGTTCCTCCTTGCCTGCCCCGAGTAATTCGGCGGGAGAAGGAGGTCAGGAGGATTGATAACATTCACTTCTGCCACCTTTTTTTAATGAAATAACACGTTTTGATTTCATACCCTCCCCTCCCTAAACCATTAGGGAGGGGTCGGGGGCATAATAAGGGTATGAATTCCACAATCCGCCGAACTGATCCCCTTCTACAGGGCTTCCCGAAACAAAATCATCGGTTTCGGATACGGCTCCATCGACAGCACCTCGCGTGCTCGGTCGCGCCCAACCTGCATCAGGCGGCGAACGTTATCGTTGCTGAAATCCATCGCATCCCCCAGCGGCTCTTTGGGAGCAATAATCAGCGGATGAACATGCCGGTAGATGCGTCCGGTACGGTGGCGCAGCTCGACGCCCTCATCTTCTGCCTGACGTACCAAGTTATTGATCGTCAGGAAGCGGGCGATATCCTCATAGAAGATTTCATCCATCATGATATCGATCGAGCGGAAGGCGATGTCGATGATATCACGGCTTTTTACCGGACGCGGCAGGCCATCCGTAGGTTTAGTGGGGATAATAATGGCGCGGTGCGGGTTATACGGCAGTACTTCGCGGATGGGCGAAATATCGCGGAGTCCGCCGTCTACACATTGGTAACCATTGACTGATACCGGGTTGAATACTGCCGGGATGGCCGTAGATGCCAGAATGCGGCAGATCTCTTCTTCGTTGATGGTATGCGGCTCTTGATGAGGAATGGAGGCGCGTATATATCGTCCGGTTTCCAGCTTCACGTAGCCAAAGGTGAAAGGCACGGTAGTCGGCCGACCGTTCAGGTGCTTCCGCAACAGGCTGTGCAGCGGCTCGTTGTCGTATTTGGAAACGGGCGGTTTGCCCAGTCCAATTTTGTATTGCAGGTATCGGCGGGCCAGCCCGGCCAGCGTCTTTTTTCGGTATATCTGTTTCGGTGTAAGTTGCTTCCACACCTCAATCATGGTCTCAAACTGATCGGTAGCCAACATGGCTCCGTTCAGTGAACCTACGCTGATGCCGCTGATAACATCGTAGGTGAATCCCTGCTCGCGCAATACCTGCAGTACCCCTGCCTGGAAAGCCCCTTTGGCTCCTCCGCCCGGCAGCACCAGGGCCGTACGTTCTTCGGTTTTATAAGAATAATTATATGAATCATTATGAATATTCATCTCTTATCTCCTGATTTTTGATTAATAGTAAACCTGCCGGGCCGCCAGCCCCGACAGGTAATTTTTACTGTTTGTAACATTGTCATTATAAGGCCAGTGATATTGTCCTTATAAGGCCGGTGTTGCTCTCCTTATAAGGAGCGTGTCACCGACATACTAAGGGGAGTGATAGTCCCCTTATAAGGATACTGACGATATACTATGGAGTAGCTTCTACCACCAAGGGAGTTGAAAGGATACCTGATCGTATGGTGGTAGTGCCGTTTAGGATGCTGCGAACCTCCAGCCGGTATTCACCCGCAGGAAGGTCCGGAAGCGTAAAGATGAGCTCTTTCGGCATATTGCGCAGCGGAGAACGTTCTACCCGGTGTTCGGTACCGTCTTGGGTATTAATAAAGAAGATGCCTTGCTGATTATCTTCCTCATCAAACTTGAGCAGAGAACCTTTAATGCGAGCTCCACCTTGTGGGGTAAGCAGCTCACTTCTCGTCCCTGATACATTATCATGCAGATATTTGATATCGGGTGCCGGCTCCGATCCTTCTATGCGAGTAGGTTTTATAGAGGCTGTCAGGTTTCTGAGCCTCACACCCGAGTTGATATTTAACTGTACCTTATGCCGGTCAGCATCAAACGGATCCTCCTCTTCGTCAAAAACACCGGTAACACTTGATGAAATATTCACCAATGGCGTCACCACTGAATGACCTTCTTCAAGAATGTTTGAAATAGCCTGTGTGATTTCCTCGAACACCGCAAGGGCTTCCGCTTTGGTGACGGTAGATCCTTCTCGGGTCATCTGCTTGTACACATCCTCAATAGTATAACTATTAGAATTACGACTAACAGCTCTATAGTCATTGGGATTATCAGTGATATGGTTCGGAACTAAATAATACTCTAAAGACATATAGTCTATTGTTTTAGTTATGGTTGGCCGGTCCGTACCGAGCCCGTTTCGCGATAGGCAAAGCAGCGTCTCTCCGGTACCGGGTTTTATTTGTTTATGATGGACGCAATTGGAAACTACGTCCACGTTCTTGATTCAAGTTTTATATTTTTTTCAATTGATGATTTTTATTTGATTTGCAGACAAGAGTAGGCTGGAAGATACTTGTTACAAAATAAATTTATTTTTTAACCCTCTCCTGCCTTTCGAATCCACTCACTATCCCAGCCCCCTTCAGGCCAACACCGGTCAAAATAAAACCCTTAACCTCAAACACCGTCGTCGGTCACTTTACACTTGTAACTCTGAAACGTCATCACATAGATGCTTCTAAGTGAACCTTCAACCTGTAACTTTCACCATGAAAAAGAATGCGGTTTTAAAAAGCACCTCCATACTTATAGAAAGGGATTAAGCTTGCTCTACGAAGTAACACCAAACATAGTAGAGGGATTTCCAATTGCTACTTTCACGGGTTTCCCCCTTCCCTAATTGTTAGGGAAGGGCCGGGGATGGGTCACCTAATCACTGTTTTTCAATCCCCTGCATCCCCTTCTCCAAGGGGAAAAATGTTCTTAATTATCTCATAAACAAAAGCCCCTCCATAGTTATAGGGAGGGGTTTGGGGTGGGTCAAAATATTAATCGTACGTACAGCTCACTCACAACTTTGTACAGGAGTTTGGTTTTAAAACGTTTGGGGACGGGATGCATCAAGAGAAATATGCTTTACAGTCTTATAACCCGGCCTACGAATAATATGTGTAGGTCAGCGGATGCCCGGAATAAATTCGCACCGGTGCCCCTTTCCTTCACAGGCAACCATGCAACGGTCCATCGAATTTATTCAATCCGCTGATCTGGAATGGGTAGATTATTCTCAGCCTTGATTTTTTTAGTCCCCTTTTTATCAAGAAAAAAGGGGCATCTCCAAACCTAAAGCTATGCCACAGTAGAGCTACAGCACGAGAAAATTGGAAGTTACCAAACGTAGCCCTCACGTCAATCCCCTTCTCCAAGGGGAATTACCAGTACCAACCTCATGAGTTTTAATCCTTTGTCACTTTGCATCTTTATTACTCAGTTACTTAGTCACTCCAAAAAACTTCACGGTTTAAAAGTCCCTCCCTACTCGTGGGGAGGGATTTAGGGTGGGGCAAAAAACAAAGATTTCTCCACTCCGGCTCAAAACCACAGCCTCCGGTCGAAATGACAGATCGATCCTCCGTCACCGGTCGTCAGTCCTTTGCCACTCTGTCTCTTTGCAGCTCTGTTACCTTGTTACTTAATCACTAAGTAACTGCCCTTAAAGAATCATCCCTGCTCCAACAGTTTCATTGGTATATTCATCAATAAGAATAATACTGCCCGTCTTGCGATTGCGTTTATAGGAATCATAAAAGAGCGGCTTCGTTGTTCGGATTTTAATACGTCCGATATCATTAAGCCCAATCTCCTTATCCCCTTCCACGCGGTGCAGCGTATTGATGTTTACTTTGTATTTCACATCCTTGACAATGCATCGCGCCTCTTTGGTGGTATGCTTGATAGCGTACTTTCCATTAGGATCAAGCGGCTCTTTATTTAGCCAGCAGACCATCATCTCAATATCTTGTCCCACAGTAGGCTGGTTGTCAGGTTTGGCAATCATATCCCCGCGGGAGATATCAATATCGTCTTCCAAAGTCATCGTTACCGACATCGGAGAAAAAGCTTCCTCTTCATCCTGCTCAAAGGTTTGAATCTTGTCAATTTTGCTGGTAAATCCGGAGGGCAATGCAATAACTTCATCACCGGGTTTAAAAACGCCACCGGCAACTTGCCCGGCATAACCACGGTAATCGGGATAGTCGGTAGATTGCGGACGTGTAACCCACTGCACGGGAAAACGGCTGTCAACGTGATTATAATCACTACCTACCTGCACGTTTTCGAGTGTATACAACAGCGTCGACCCTCCGTACCACGGCATATTATCGGATTTATCCACAACGTTATCACCATACAGGGCGCTAATGGGCACATAATGAATATCTGGGACATCAAGCTTGGAAGAGAAGGTCTTAAACTCCTGCTTGATTTCGTTATATCGCTCCTCACTGTAATCCACCAAATCCATCTTATTAACACATAGTACTACGTGCTTGATTCCTAATAGCGAAGAAATAAACGAATGTCGACAAGTTTGCTCAATCACACCATTACGCGCGTCCACCAGAATAATAGCCAAATTGGCTGTAGATGCCCCTGTAACCATGTTTCGCGTGTATTGCACATGTCCGGGCGTATCGGCAATAATAAACTTTCGGTTCGGCGTGGAAAAATAGCGGTATGCCACATCAATGGTGATGCCCTGCTCGCGTTCGGCCGATAGTCCATCGGTAAGCAGTGCCAGGTTCGTATATTCATCTCCCTTCTTACGACTGGATTCTTCAATCTTCTCCATCTGGTCGTCAAAAATAGCTTTCGAATCATATAGCAAGCGACCAATCAAAGTACTTTTACCATCATCCACGCTGCCCGCCGTCGTAAAGCGGAGCAAATCCATATCTAAATATTTCTGTGCTTCGTTCTTTTCAGTGCTCATTATGGTTATTCAGTATCTTAAAAATTAAAATCTTACTATCACTTCTGATAAGTTAGGTGTTAAGTAACAAGTTTTAAGTGTTAAGTTTTTTATCTAAGCTTTTAATTAATCCTTGTAACATTGATGAAAGTTCTTTCAACTCTTTTATCATTTTTTGAGCTATCTCTTTCTCTACAAGTGTTGTTTCCATACCGACATATAATTGAGTTCTAAGCTCGGCAGCAGAACCTTTAGCAACATTCAAAAAATAGCGAAACTCTTTTTCTGAATGACGTTCAGCTCCTTCAGCTATATTAGAGGGAATAGACAACGCTGATCTTAATACCTGGTTCTTAAAAGCATAGTCATTGCAATCACTCAGATAATTGGTAAGCTCAACCGATAATCGTGTTGAACGCTTCCACACATTTAAATCTTCGAATGATTGGTAGGACATCACTTAAAACTTAGTACTTAACACTTTGAACTGCCCTCTAAAAGTATCCCTGCTTCTTACGTTCTTCCATTGCTGCTTCAGCTTTTTTGTCATCCGTACGGTTACCACGCTCGGTAATACGAGCCGATGCCACCTCTTCAATAATTTGAGGGAGCGTATCGGCATCAGATTCAAAAGCACCGGTACACGTCATATCGCCAATAGTACGAAATCGAATTTGACGTTCCTCATACTCCTCATCATCCGACAAGGTAATAAAACGCGATTTTGCCAGATAGGTCCCTTCGCGTTCAACCACATCACGGGTATGCGCCATATACAAGCTGGGAATATCAATCCCTTCGGAAGCAATATACTGCCATACATCCATCTCCGTCCAGTTACTCAGCGGAAATACCCGAAAATGCTCTCCGTGATTTTTATTGCCGTTATACAAATTCCATAACTCCGGACGCTGGTTCTTGGGATCCCACTGCCCAAATTCATCACGGTGGGAGAAAAACCGTTCTTTGGCCCGTGCTTTTTCCTCATCACGACGTGCCCCGCCAAAAGCGGCATCAAAACCATGCTCTTCCAACGCATTCAGCAAAGTCGGGATCTGCAACTTATTGCGACTTGGATTGGGACCTTTGGGTTCTTTCACTTTTCCAGAATCAATCATGTCCTGCACGTGAGCTACAATAAGTTCAACGCCCAGATCATCCATCAATTGATCACGAAATTCAATGGTCTCGTCAAAATTATGTCCCGTATCTACATGTAAAAAAGGGAAAGGAATTTTTCCGGGCCAGAATGCCTTTTGAGCCAAACGCGCCATCGTAATAGAATCCTTCCCTCCGGAAAACATCAGGACGGGATTCTCAAACTGGGCAGCGACCTCCCTGAAAATATGAATAGATTCCGACTCCAATTGCCGGATGTGATTCAGTTTATATAAATGCATTTGTTGATTTTATTTTTCAGTAAAACTAAAACGGCTTAAAGTAAGAATTTTAAAACCCAATGACTATTGGATTTTATCAGATAAGGGAATTCGTAACTGTTTTTGAATAGTCATCACAACAGGCTCTCTAAAGTTATAAGAGAATTGTATCCCATGAAAACACTTTGCAGCTCTGTCACTTTGCATCTTTGTCCCCCCCTCACCCAGTAACTTAATAACCCAATCACGTAGTCACTTCAGATAACAACTTCACGATTTTTAAGCCCCTCCATAGTCATAAGGAGGGGTTTGGGGTGGGTCAAAAAACAAAGATTTCTCCATTCTGGCTCAAACCCCCAGCCTCCGGTCGAAAT
This sequence comes from Fodinibius sp. Rm-B-1B1-1, assembly GCF_038594945.1. NCBI lineage: Bacteria > Pseudomonadati > Balneolota > Balneolia > Balneolales > Balneolaceae > Fodinibius > Fodinibius alkaliphilus. The sequence continues at coordinate 345,003 of NZ_JBCFYD010000002.1, read as the reverse complement.
GACAGGTCGGTCCTCGGTCATCACTCATCCGTCTCTTCACAACTTTGCCACTTTGCAACTCCGTCACGTTATAACCCAATCACCTAATCACGGTCTTCGGTCCTTCGTCGACCGTCAACTTTTCTCACGCAAATATTCAAATACCCGCTGTACTCCCTCTTCAGGCGTAATATCAGTAGTATCGATTCGCAATTCTGGATTTTCTGGCTCTTCATACGGATCACTAATACCGGTAAAGTTATCGATCTCTCCCTTTCTCGCCTTCTCGTATAGTCCTTTCACATCCCGCTCTTCACAAACTTCAAGCGGAGTAGAAATATGAATTTCGGTAAAGTCCTGGCACATATTGCGGACAAAGTCTCGGGCATCCTGATAAGGAGAAATAAACGAAGCCACTACAAAAACACCATGTTTCTGCAACAAACTGGCGATAAAGCCTACTCGTTTTACGTGATCATCCCGTTCTTTTTTTGAAAACCCCGTTTGGGGAAACACTTCCCGAACAGCATCCCCATCCAAATGCTCAACCTCATACCCCTGGTCTTTTAGCCGGGCATATACTTTTTCTGATATCGTACTCTTCCCCGATCCCGATAACCCCGTAAACCAAAGGACAGTAGGTTTTAGTGACATTTTATTACTATTCATAAATCCACTTCTTATCTAATAATTTAAATTTTAAACAAAGACAGACGACAAGTGACTATCGACCGGCTATTTTATTGCTCTTTTAAATGCATTGAGTTTTGCAAATAATTCAGCTCCCAACTCTTCAAACCTATTCATCAATTCGGTGTTTGAATCTATATAGTTACGTTCTTGAATTAACCTGATACAAGCTACAACCTCAACATGCGAACGAATAGCAAAGGATAAAAACCGAGATTGTTCTGCATTACTTTGTCCGGTAGATCCTTCAGCAATATTTAAGGCTATTGATGTTGAAGCTCTTTTTAACTGTGATGTCAGGTTATACTTTTCATGATCTGGCAATGTACCTGCAATAGTATAAGAAAGAGCATTAAATTTCATTGCAAGCTCCCAAACCTCTAATTTTTCAAACTTATATGTCATGAGTAGTCAGGTCTAAATTTAAAGGTTGATTAACGGTCATCGGTCAACCGTCTTTATCTATTAGACCATCTATTAACCAACACCTTACAAACTTTCTACTTCTGCACCGGTCATCCGTCCTTGGTCTACAGTCGTTCACAACACTCAAAATTCAACATTTTTAATAAGTCCAATCAAAAAGCTACCATTCTTTAAATCCGGCTTGTTATAGGTCAACGGCGATTCATGAACCCCTTCGCGCGCCGAGTAACGATATACCGCGTCGCCGGCCGCCACATCCCATTCCATCGTTGGGCCCATGCGCGGATAAATATCTGCTTTACCTTCAGCCACCAGGCAAAACTTGATTGAGCTCCCTGCTGGAACCGTTTCTTTGACCGTCAACCCCTGCTTTTTGAGCTGCTGTACCAATTTATCGGACCCATGCGACCGACTTTGAACAGCAGTCAGCTCATCATCTTTATGACTGGCAGATGAAAAAATTCGCTGCGGAGAATCGGCCCCAACTTGTTTAAAAGAACCTTTCCCTTTCTCAGCATAATAGGTCGTCTCTTTATCTGGGACGTACACTACGCCCAACACCGGAACCCCGTCATCTATCAGTGCAATATTAACCGTAAATTCGCCATTCTTTTTGATAAACTCTTTGGTACCGTCCAGCGGATCTACAATCCAAAACTTGCCCCAATCTTTGCGATCCTCATAATCTGGAATACCTGATTCTTCCGAAATGATGGGAGTTTCGGGATCGAGCTCTTTAAGCGCATCAACAATAATATGGTGCGAAGCCAAATCAGCCTTGGTAAGGGGAGAATCATCATCCTTACGGCTAATCTCCACATCCTGCGCATCGTGATAAATTTCCAGCATCGCCTGACCGGCTTCCTTCGCTATTCCAATAATCTCTTTAAGCATATTTTATTTTGTATGTATTGGGAGTACAACTCCCTCTTAACTTTTTCTATTTCTTATTGATATGTTTTTTAATAGCTCAATCGTCATAACCCGGGTGTCCAAAGATCCTGCCCCCCCCGAAATGTTGGGACACGGCAAGTTCAGGATGACACAATTTATAAACTGTTATCCAACACCTAACTTCTAACATCCAGCCGATGTGTCATGCTGAATTTATTTCAGCATCTACCCACGGTTTATCTCGTTACAATGCTCTGCGTTGTCACGAGAAGTGAGAATGTTATTTATCACATAATTTCTTAATCATCTAATAACTTTAGCCCTTTCAAAATGGCCAAATTTGAGGCACCAAAGATATTGTTATTACCGCAACCATCAAATTAAGAGGCAACCCTATTTTCGTAAAATCTGTAAACTTATATCCCCCGGGACCATACACCATTAAATTCGTTTGATAGCCTATTGGCGTTGAAAAACTGGCCGAGGCCGCCATGATAATCGTCATCACAAAGGGCATATAACTCACTCCAAACGAGGCCGCCATCGAAATAGCAATGGGAAATATAAGCACGGCCGCCGCATTATTGGTGACCATCTCGGTTAATATCCATGTAGACAGATAAACCCCTGCCAGTGCCAGGTACGGGTTGTTTTCTGTATAGCTTAAAAATTCCTCAGCCAACACGGAAGCTGCTCCTGTCTCTTGTAGGGCGTTACCGAGTCCCAGCGAGGCCGCAATAACCAACAGCACCGACCAGTCAATATATTCTTTAGCTGTTGATGAGCGACAACAGCGGCTAAAGATCATCAATCCCGCCGCTAAAAAAGAGGCTTGAAACATGGTTAAAAATCCAAAGGCTACAGTCCCTACCATGAATCCCAAAATAGACCATGCATAAGCCGACTTGTCATAGCTCGGCGGATTGGAGTCACGAATCCCACTAATCAGAAAATAATCACTCGAATTCTTGTACTGTTTTAAAAAGTTGGGATGGGCTTCCAAAAGTAGGGTATCCCCGGTTCTGAGGCGAATATCACCTACTTTTTCTTCAATTCGTTCCCCGCTGCGCGACACCGCTAACACTACTGCGTCGTAATTATTTCTGAACCTCCCCCTTTTGATAGTTTCCCCGTTAATGGGGTGACTCGGCGAAACAACGGCCTCAATAAGCACGCGTTCCCCTCGTTCGGAATCCATTTTAAAAATCTGTTCGGTGGCCGGCGATAAGCCCTTTACCTGCTGTAAATCTACAATAGAATCGACTACCCCGGTAAATATAAGGCGGTCGCCTGCCCGCAATTTCTGTTCGGGGTCTACTGCAGCTAATACATGATCCTCGCGATAGATCTCCGCAAGATAAAGGGAAGGCAAATGACGCAGTCCGGCCTCCTCAATTGTCTTTCCCGGCAGTGGACTATCACCCTCTACGATCATCTCAATGGTATATTCACGGGGATCTTTAAAGGTATCGAATCCAGATCCACGTTCAGGCAGTAGCGAATCCCCAAAGAAAACCAAATATAAAAAGCCCACAATAGCACAGGGTATCCCGATCAGGGCCGGCTCAAAAATACCGATGGTATTTGTAGAGGCCTCCTGAATTAATAGTCCGTTAACAATAAGATTAGTGCTGGTACCAATGAGCGTACAGGTACCTCCTAAAATAGCGGCATAGCTCAATGGAATCAGCAACTTGGAGACCTTTACTTCATTTTTACGAGCCCAGTCTTCAAGAGCAGGGATGAAAGAGGCCACTACGGGCGTATTATTAAGAAAGGCACTGACTACCATCACCGGAGCCATAATACGAATCTGGGTCCGGCGGATACTTTTAAAGCGGCCGATAATTTTCTCAACTACATATTGAATAGCACCCGTTTCTTTCATCCCTGCCGCTACTACATAAAGCGCAGCCACTGTTAACATCCCCTGATTGGAAAACCCTACCAGGGCTTCAGCCGGATCAACAACCTGGCTGACAAACAATACGGTAAGTCCGCTAACAAAAACTACATCTGGGGATATGCGACTGCCGATAAGCAGAACAACACATAATAATATAACAGCAATAACCGTCCAGCCGGCAAGGGTCATAAATGCTACACGCTTGTTTTGGGATAATATTGGAAGCACAAAGAAAACGAATTCTCCTGTGCTTTCAAATCGAAGTAAAGAAAAGTACCGTAACTGCTAAACTCCGTTACAATGCTCTGCGTCGTAACAAGATCAGATTGATCGAACGAGTGACTCTTAGATACTACACAAACCTGATGGCAGGAGATCCCTCGGCTGCGCTCCCCGAATTTCGAGACATGGCGGGATGACACTGCTTTTTACCTAGTACTTTATCTCCAAGTTTTGAGGCAATTTGACTTCCGAAATACGATCTGTTGCTCCAAAGGGTACAACACAACCCTCTCTCAAACTTAGACTCACTTATAAAAGGACTTCCTAAATATCTGCGGCAAATCCTTAGCATAATAGCATCCCAAAGCTTAGGAGTACGACTTTAATAAGCCCCTCCATATTTATAGGGAGGGGTTGGGGTGGATAAAAACACAGATTTCTCTCTTCACTACGTTACGTTCGAAATGACTCATAAAGGGTATCTTGTTACGCTGCGCCGTAACGAGTACCAAGTGTGCATAGAATCTAAAGAGCATAAAATGCGTTTCAATACGGAGCGTAGAAATAAAATAATCAGTTGAACCAACCGTCGGCCGTCCCCCCGTCCTCTGCCCCCTACATCGGCCAAATAATCGGGATAAGTATAATAACAACCGTCCACAGAGTAATCTGCAAAGGAAACCCAACCTTAAAGAAATCAGTAAACTTATAATTACCGGGACCATATACCATAAGATTCGTCTGATACCCAATCGGAGTTATCAGTGACATGGAAGCTGCCAATGTAATCCCAACAACCAACCCACGAGCCTCAATACCCTGCGTTTCTGCAATGGATATTACAACGGGAAACATGAGAGCTATGGCCCCATTATTGGTGATAATCTCAGTCAATACTACCGTAACGATGACTGCCCCTGCAAGTACTGTTCGAGGGCCATAAGCACTTGTAAGCTCCAACAGTCCTTCCCCCAAAAGTGCCGCCGCCCCACTCACCTCCATAGCTTTACCCAATCCAAGAGCAGCCCCAATAACAATCAATACCGTCCAGTCTACTGACTTTCGTGCTTCACCAGCCTCAATAATGTTAAAAACCAACAATACAGCCACCCCCAAAATACCTGCCAAGGCAATATGTAACAGTCCCGCAGCTACCGATCCTACAATAGCCAAAAGTACTCCTACAGATATATAGAGATCTTTCCCGCCCGGACGATGTTCTATAATATCTTCAGGGGCTGCCGGACCTTCGCCACCAGCTTCACTTGTCAGGAAAAAATCTTCGGTATCTTCATAGGCTCCTCGAAATCCCCGGCCGGTATCAAGTAACAAAACATCTCCAGCATGCAATACAAACTCTCCCAGCGGCTGATCAATACGCTTCCCCTTCCGACGTACACCTGTAACCGCCGCCCCAAATCGCTCTAAGAGTTTCGCCTCCCCAACTGTAGCTCCCACCAATCGAGATCCTTCTTTGACAACTACTTGGTGCAACTCCCGATCTCGTTCTGATCGTTGAATTCTTCGCGGCGGCTGATAAGCCAATCGCAAACTGGGATAATCATCTAATCTGGGTGCTTTGGCTGCAATCCCCCCTTGGGCTGCATAAAACAGGTGATCGCCAGCTCGTAGTTTTTCCTCATCGGTAACGGGAGCAATCTCTTGCCCATTTCTATTAATTCGGGATAAATAAAATTCAGAAATATTTGCGATCCCTGCTTGTTCTATCGTTTGTCCAATGACCGGAGCTCCCTCAACAATTTCGAGTTCTACTAACAGCTCTCGATTCCGCTCCTCCTGGTATCGAATATCGCGCCGGGCGGGGGTCACACTTGGTGAGATAAAAACAAGGTACAACAATCCGGCAATGGCACAAGGAACTCCCACCCAGGCAAGTTCAAAAAATGAAAACCCTTCTAATCCGTGACTCTCCAGCAGTCCGTGAGCAATGAGATTCGTACTGGTACCAATAAGCGTACAAAGTCCCCCCAAGATGGCCGCATACGAGAGGGGCATCAATAATTTAGATACGGGAATCCCTTTTTTCTGGGCCCAACTTCTGATGGCAGGAATCCCCATAGCAACGATGGGCGTATTATTTAAAAAGGCGGAATAAACAGATACGCTGGGACACAATCGTAATAAAATACGTTGAATACTTCTTGTTTCTTCTCCCAGAATAAAGCGACTGGCTCGATCCAGCGCCCCACTTTCGCGCAATGCAGCCCCAACTACATACAAACTCCCCAAAGCCAGCAACGTCGTATTCCCAAATCCTAAAAAAGCATCTTCTAAACTGATCACCCCACTTACCGTCACAATTGCAAGAGCCGTAAGTAAAATAGCATCCGGGCTCCATAAATCGACGGCCAACGCTAAAAAGGTTAGCACCAAAACAATTAATATGATCAGTACATCAATACTCATTTGGGCCTATGTTTATAATATAAATAACCCGTTTAGTTACTGGGGGAAATGGCTAATAAATGACACATAGCCCTCTGTGTCATCCCGGACCCCGATCCGGGATCTCTCGGTGGTGATCATCGTTGATCTGTTACCAGCTCATATCAAAGTTACCGAGATTTGCGAGATCCTGAAACCCCGAAGTGTCGGGACACGGCAAGTTCAGGAGACACTATAGCTTTTTTAACCGTCAAACACGTTATACATAATCTTATATAAGATAGCAGAACTCTTTTTATATGCTATAGATTTTTTTGTGGGGATAAGCTGTACTTCTTTTTGCCTGGATAAAAAACTTCTAAACACCCTTCCCCTGCTACGCACGCGTAGAGCTGCTATATTTGAGCAGATACCCATTTAAGGTACTTTGCGGGTAAATCCGTTTCGCACCAGAAATACGAAACGAGCACAGTTCAAGCAAACCTATTCGTTACAACGCAGAGCGTATTAACGAGATATTGTGAGCGTGCCATTCCCGGCTTCAAAAATCATAAAGCCAGCGCACTTCACTTATTCTCTTTCAAGAAGATAGTACCTTACGAGGTACATCCCAGTGGCCACTTCACCGTTTTCCCTATCTCGGCATAGTGAATTCTGTGCCAGAGGTCGCAGGATGAAAAGGATAATTCTATACCGGTTATTTATCCTAAAATAGTCTCTAAACTTTATAGACCATTAGAATTATCCCATCCAAAGGCCGAAGCGGTTTCAGAATTCCAAGCCAGCGATGTTTTTGGGTTCCGTTTTTGCATCGTTCCAAAAATGGAACAATACCCCAATTACCAGTTCTTGATCATTGAACAAATGAACGCCTCCATCAACGTAAAACCTTATCTATGCCGTCATAAATACGAGGGAACAAGCTAATCCCTTCGTTACAACACAGAGCGTAGTAACGAGATAAATGTTTAATCTCACCAGAGGTTCAAGGAAAATCACACGAAAAATACTTCACAGCTTTCTAATTGGACCTAAGAATTTTATGCGGAAGCCCAAATATGCGCATATGTATTTTATACCGATAACTCATTTCGACCTTGTTTCAATACTATAAGAATTATTAAAACACATGCATTTTGCCGGCCGTAGCTGGTTACAAAATTCTTACGTCTTAATCTTTTTGTCTCTTTTGCATCAAGGTAAAAGGGACGGCTCCAAAGTTTTCTTTCTTCCTTAATTGTTAGGGGAGGACAGGGATGGGTCACCTAATAACCTAATCACTGTTTTTCAATCCTCGGTATCCCCTTCTCTATGGGGAAAATGTTCTTAATTATCTCATAAACATAAACCCCTCCATACTTATAGGAAGGAATTTGGGGTGGGTCAAAAAAACAAAGATTTCTCCGCTCCGGCTCAAACCCACAGCCTCCGGTCGAAATGACAGATCGGTCCTCCGTCACCAGTCCTTTGCCACTTTGTTACTTAATAACTTCATCACTTAGTAACCTAATCACTAAACCACCTCCAGAAACCTCAAAACCGTACCCGTGCCTGAACTCCCACCTCACTTCGACGATCCCCCTCAACCCGATTGAGTCCACTGCCAACAACTTGGGTATCCTCATATACTGTCAGCCCAAACTTCGCCCACAACTCCAGAAAGTCGAACGGTTCATAATTTAATAACACGTATATACGCTGACCTTCATCAAACAGTGACTGACTGGAAAACACATACAGTAAATCACTTTCAAACTGATACACTCTCGTGGCAAAACTTTCGGTATCAAACATGGATACTCGCGTATCCAACCTCAACCGATCATTGATCCGCAATCGCAAATCCTGATACAACAAATATCCAAGCTCCAGATCTTCTCCGGCCTGTTGACTGCGGACGATTTCACCGCGCGATCGCAACCGTACTTTGGGATTCACCCAGTACTCCAAATTGACCCGAAAGCTACTTCGTTCAGCATCTCCCAATCGGCGCTGTACCCTCCCATAGGAATCCGAAATCTCATACTCATCATCCTCTATTTCGCTCCGCAGCTGCACGTAAAAATTGAAACTATCCGTCAGATCAAACTCGGCTTTCGCCAGCCAGTCGAACCCCTGTGTAGGCTGATTGGTTCCAAACCGAGCCGTCGGAAATCTAAACTGATCGATATAAGCACTCAAAGTAACCTTCGCTCCTATCGTATGGCGCATTCCCAAGTAAACCCCCTCTTCATTTTTAGGCTGACCGGAGACCTCTCCAAAACCATTCCCCAAAATAGACTGGAACTCCGCCTGGTAATTCCGATAGGCTAACGTAATATCCGTATCATTACCAAGACTACTTTCAACTCCCGAAACAAGTCCATAACCACCATTTTCGCTCTGGCCAACTTCCCCAAATATAATAGCCGGTCCTGCTATAAACGTATAATCTACTCCATAGGCATAATTCGATGTCCCCTCAAAATCATATTGTGCATACGTCTGCTCGCTGGCCGTAATATAGCGATCAAAAATGGTCTGATAGCCGGTAGCGCCAATAATACCAAAAGGAATCTCCCACTGGATATGCCCTCCATACAACTTTTGCTGCAGATTATTCTTTTGCAGAAACTCGGTTTCGGTACGATGATATCCATCCGTGCCGGGAAAACGGGTCGTATCAGCATTAATATCACTGGCACTGCGATATCGATTCGAATAAAAACCGGTAAACTGTAGCCTGGCACCATAGGTTACAGCAGCCCCGCGATAGTAGTTTGTTTCCTGCGCCGAGGTGTAGGGTTTAATGCCTCGACCGTTTCGACTTACCGCTCCCACCACATTACTTCCCTTTCCAAAAGCCGCACCGCTCCAAAGCACCAACCCCTGACCAAAAGCCAAGCTATAATCACCACCTACTAACATCTGTACATTGCCATTATCTTCTAATGCTACGTGCCACGTTCGGTGGTCAAATTGGAATGGTCCAACCAACTCTTCCCCGGGATCTTTCTCCTGCGTTAGGTTCACCGACAGATGATCACTCTGATAGCCTATCCGCTGGTAATATTTTACCGGACTCCCGATATATCCCCCTTCCTGCGGCGACTGCTCATATCCTTCGGCCTTCTGTAAATCCCGCTGGTAACGCGAAAAGGCCTGAAAATGGCCGCCCGAGGTCCAATAACGAGGGCTGGTATAAAGCTCACGACTCAATTCAAGTCCACTGCCCACCGTTATATAAGGGCGGACCTGCTCCAACGTAACCCGGCCAATACCAGATACTTCATCCAGTTCATCCGTAGTTTCAAACGGCTTAACATCCGAACGGTATTTAATAATGGCCCGGGCCAACTTGAGATTTAATCCCGGCAGCTGCAACAAATCATTTACGCCAGCCTGATTAATATTAATGGGATTTTCGGCCAGTTCTTGCAAAAATTGAGTCAGCTGCTCGCTGTCAAAATTAGTATCGCCCGGATCAAAATTTTCGATAGCCCCTTCCAGATCGTCTTCTACCTCTGAACGCGTAGTATCCTGTTGCTGAGCATACCCTACCTCTGAGAAGGCAAAAATACATCCCAAAACAAGTAAAAACCGAATAACCATTACCACAAAATTTTAAAATCGATGGCAGGACTATACCCCAGCGCTCTGTTCTCGTGACGCTGAACTGCTATATTTACGGTCCATAATTCTGAGTTGTACCCAAATCCACCTGAAAAGGTCAGCGGTTTGATGGTAAAGCCAGCCCGACCAACCAGCTCCTCTATTATGAAAACTTCTACTCCTCCGCGATACGATATTGGGAACTGTACATCCTTAACCACATCAGTCGTAAATAAGGCGATATCAGATAAATGATACGAAAACCCTATACTCAATTCCCGAGGTAACTTTTCGTTATTTAGCGAACCATATTCGGGCTGATTAACATTGGTAGCTTTTGCTCCAACCCATAGATCAGAAACAATAGATGCTGCTAACCCCACATTAATACCCAATGCTCCGGCCGAACCATATCCCCCGCCCATGGCCACATGGCTGTAGTTAAGTATTGCTCCAAAATGAAATCCCGAAAACGAATGCTTGTATCCAAGGCGCATCCTGTTTTCATTGAAAAGGTCATCTCCGTAGCGATGTGCTCCGGCTCCCAGCGTTCCAAATGTGGTTGGATATGCAACCGACATGGCCATATCAGTAATTTCAGCAAGACTAAAATAGCGTACGCCAAAGAATGACACGGCACGCTCATCTTCCGGCATCAAGGCAGGATTTCCAAACATCGACCAATCGGTGTTATATAAGGCTGTAGTGGCCTGACCAACGGCCAGCTCCCTGGCACCAATTACAGCTTGCGCCTGAACTATTGAACTAATCCCACTTATCCCCAAAAGAACACTACCCAAAAGTGTGAGCTTAAATCTGTGTATATCTATTAGCTTTCGTATCATATATACATATATTGCTCTCTGATGATTTAAAGCAATCTATAAAATCAAAATGAATATTTCTTCTATTATTAAAAATCTTAATGCCCTCTTGGTAATATTGGGACTTCTTTTCCTGCCATTTACTGGTGCAGCACAAGAAATTAATGCCGACGTAAATATTGACAGGAGTCAAATTTCCGGTACTTCTTTGGGATATATTGATAATCTGCCCCAACAACTTGAGGCGTATATCAACGACCATGATTGGACAAATGATAATTTTAATGAAAACGAACGTATTAACGTCTCTCTCCAGATCAATTTACTGGCTGTTCAGGATTACAACTTTGAAGCCCAAATTATTGTCCGCAGCCAACGTCCCATTTACAATACCCCGCGCGAAACGGTAACCCTTTTATTTAATGATGAGGATTGGGGATTTGAATATCGCCCCAATCAAACATTTTTACATGATGAGCTGCAGTTCAATCCTCTGACCAGCCTCATTGATTTTTATGTCTATCTAATTATAGGATATGACGCTGATACGTTTGAACCGCTTGGGGGCTCAGACTACTATCAACAAGCACAAAATATTGCATCGCTGGCCCAAAGCTCTTCGGCCGTCGGATGGTCGCGGTCAAACAACCGCCGAAATCGGGCACAACTTATTACTAATTTACTACAAGCCAATCACGAACCCTTTAGAATGGCTCTTTATGAGTATCATCGACAAGGACTTGATCACTTTTTAGAAGATCCGCCTGAAGCCCGTCAACAAATTTTGAGTGCTTTGGAAAAACTTCAGCAGGCCCAACGACAAACCTCATCAAGCCTGCTATTTGATACCTTCTTTAATGCCAAATACCGTGAACTTACTTCTATTTTTGAGGATGCAGAACCACAAGTTCGATTGGATGCCTATAATCTGCTTTCTAATATTGACCAGAGCCATTTAAGTGAATACGAAAAATTGCAGTAACACGGTTGTAACCTACAACCCAATACACTGAACATTTAATGTCAGGTTTTGTATATTCTCGGCCTGATGAGTAAAATCTTTTTCCATTCTAACTGAAAATATTTTCATCGTATGAAATTTTACGTCTGTATCAAACAAGTCCCCGACGTGGATGCACCCATCCAAATAAAAGACGGCAACTTAATTCAAGACACCGATCGTATGGTTCTCAATGCCTACGATGCGTCAGCTGTTGAAGAGGCACTGGTGCTTACCGAGGAACACGGCGGCGAAGTAGAAGTCGTGCTTGTTGGTCCCGAAAAAGCCAAAGAAACCATCCGTAAAGCTCTGGCTATGGGTGCCGACAAAGCCACACATATCACGACCGAAGACGAAGTTGACTACGATTCAGCTGTATATGCAAACGTCTTGGCTACCTTTTTTGAGGATAAAGAATACGATATTATTTCTTGTGGAAAGCAGTCGCAAGATACCGATGCCGGCCTGGCAGGTAGTATGCTGGCTCAACACCTCAACCTGTCTTATGCCACCAACGCTGTAGGGCTTTCAATCGAGGATGAAAATTTAGTCGTAAAACGTCAGGGAGATTCGGGACAGGAAATTATTGCACTGCCCGCTCCCTGCCTGGTAACTTGCTCCAACGATATGAATGAGCCGCGTATCCCCAGCCTTAAAGGGATTATGCAATCGAAACGCAAGCCGATGGAAACCATCGCTCTTTCGGATATGAATGTGGATGAATCGGTCCTTTCTGCGAAAACCCAAGTAACCGGTTACAAAGAAAAACCCGCGCGCGAACCGGGACAGAAGTTTGAGGGTGAACCTGATGAGCTGGCTGAAAAAGTGGCTAAACTCTTAGACGAAGAAGAAAATGTAATTTAAAGCTCTCAGATCTCAGCTAACCGCTGAAAGCTTATGTTATCTTCATAAGAAATACCACATTTTGAAATTGTTAACACTATAAAATATTAGCTATCCATGAGTACCCTACTAACCCACATCGCAGTAAGTGACGGAAAGATTAAACGATCTTCGCTGGAAGTATTATCTCGGATGACACAACTTGCCGAGTCCAACGGACATTCCTCAGAAGCCGTAATTATTGATACCAATGCCTCTAACTATGTAGATGAGGTCCAAAAATATGGTGCTTCCAAAGTGTATACTATTTCTGATCCCATTTTCGAGAACCATCAAAACACGCCACTGCTTAAAGCACTTTCGAAGGTAATGGACGAAGCCAATCCTTTTGTCTTTGGATTCGGCTCAACCGAGGGAACCAAAGATATTTTAGGTGCCCTCGCAGCCAATACAGATGCTGCTGTGCTCTCGGATGTTTCTGAGTTTGAACTGATCGACGGGGGTATCAAAGCAACACGTCCGGTTATGGCAGCTAAAATCCTTTCAGATAATGAAGCACACGGCGATAATATCCTGGTTTCGGTACGTTCGGGTTCTTATGATTTAAATGAATCTCCAACTGAAGCTGAAGTCGTCGATATTGATTTTAGCTTTGATGAAGGAGATCTCAAAGCAACTCTTCGCGAAATTATCGGTGCTTCGGGCGACAAAATTGATCTATCCGAAGCCGAAACAATTGTAGCTGCAGGACGTGGTGCCAAAGATGACGAAGGGCAAGAGTTAGTTGAAGAATTAGCCTCTGTACTAAATGCTGCACTGGGGGCTTCCCGAGCACTTACGGAAGCGGGCGTTATGGATCCCAGCCTACAAATTGGACAAACCGGAAAAGTAGTTTCTCCACAGCTCTATATCGCCGTCGGAATTTCTGGTGCTATCCAGCACGTAGCCGGTATGGCCAACAGTAAAGTCATTGTAGCGATCAATAAGGATCCCGATGCCCCTATTTTCGATATTGCTGATTACGGCATCGTTGGTGATCTTTATAAAGTGTTGCCTCCTTTTATTGAAGAATTAAAAAAGATTAAAGAGTAGTTAATTTTAAGTTTTGGATGTTGAGTTTTGAATTAGTTTCTGCATTCAACATCCAAAATTAATAATTCAACATTTATTATGATGGACGAGAAATTTGACTGCATTATTGTTGGAGCCGGCATTGCGGGATTATCGGCAGCGATGACGCTTGCAAAAAACAACATGAAGTTTTTACTCATTGAAAAAGGCGAATTTGCCGGATCAAAAAATGTCTCGGGAGGGGTGCTCTGGGGCAGTGATCTGGCCAAGCTCGTGCCCAATTACTGGGAGGAAGAAGACGGCGGCTGGGAGCGATTTATTAACCACCGCCGACTCACCTTCATGGACGATCAGTCAACATTTTCCATCGATTTTAAATCGTCTCACTTTAACGACACCCCCTACTCCGGTGTTGTAGTGCTACGCTCCAAGTTTGACCGCTGGCTGGCCGGTAAAGTCCAGGAAGAAATCGACAACAGTGACTATGCCATGGAATCGTTCATCGCTACCAATATTAAAGTGGATGAAGTCCTGATGGAAGACAACAAGGCGGTGGGCATTCGTACCGGTGATGAAAAATTTCATGCCGACAGCGTAATCATCTCGGAAGGAGTCAATAATCTACTTACACGTCAGGTGGGCTTGCAAGATGATTATGTGCCCGCTGATCATATGCTAACCGGCATCAAGGAAGTCATCCGCTACGATCAAAAAGTGTTGGAAGATCGATTCCAGCTAAATGGACTCAGCGGCATGTCGAATGAGTTTGTCGGCTTTGCGACTGACGGCGTTGAGGGCGGTGGGTTTCTCTATACCAATCGCGATACCATTTCATTAGGATTGGTGGCTGGCATCAAAGACATGCGTGAGAAGGAGAAAAGTCCGCATGATTTATTGAATACCTTCAAAGCACATCCGGTCATTCAGGATACCATCAAAGGCGGTGAAGTCGTTGAATATTCTGCACATGTGGTTTCCTCCGGTGATAAACGCGTCATGCCTAAGGAACTCTATAAAGATGGTGTTTTATTATGCGGCGAAGCGGCGAACTTGCTAATGAATGCTGGCAAGGCTATTCAAGGTATGGATTATGCGATGCGCTCTGGCATCTTGGGAGCAGAAACAATCGTTAAGGCCAAAGAGCGCGATGATTTTACAAGCAATACGCTCAAAGAGTACAAACAGGCGCTTGAGGACAGCTATGTAATGAAGGATATCAACAGCTTCCAGGATGCGGTACATATGCTCCACAACCCGACGATGTACCAAGATGTGCCAAACTTGATTTGTGACTTCGGACGTAAGTTCTTTACCATTGATAATGAACCTACAAAGAAGTCGCGTGAGCTGATGAGTGAATCTATTAAAGAGCACTCGTCGTACTGGGATCTGATAAAAATCGGATTTAAAGGAGCAAAATCGTTATAGGAATTTGAAATAGGTTTATGTGTCATCCTGAATTTATTTCAGGATCTGAAGCTAAATATTTTATAGATTCTGAAACGAGTTCAGAATGACACGTGCTAATTAATGGCAAGTCATCATTTTTTATTATGAAATTAATGGATCTTACTGAACGACTGGGACTGGTCAGCTATCGCAACCAGGCAAAATCAGATATTAAACCCCATATTGAGGTAGATACAGATATCTGTAACTCAACTTGTCCACATAAATGTACCACCTATGTGTGCCCCGCTAACTGCTATACGATGGATGAGGACGGCAAAGTGCATTTCCAGGTAGAAGACTGTATTGAATGTGGGACGTGCATGTATGCATGTGATCAGGGAGCTGTAGACTGGAATTATCCCGATCCTGAAATTGGCCGCGGTGTAACTTGGAATTTTGGATAACCTGTTTCCATCGCAACGAGTAGTTGCCCAATAAAAAAAAGGCCATCCCGTAATTGAATGGCCTTTTTACATTATGTTTTCGATTATCTATTAGTAGTCTTTGGGTTGCAGCTCAACAGTTATTGAATTTCCACTTTCTTTAACTTCTACTTCTTGCTCCCAATCCTCATATCCATCAGCTGTTGCTGTAAGCGTATAAGTTCCGGCACTAACCATTTCAAAAGTGAAAGAGCCATCATCAGAACTTGTTGTTTCCTTATCAGCACCTTCAAGGGTTAACTGAACTCCAGATAACGCCTCTTGCGTTGACGCATCAACAACTTCACCAGTTAGTGATACCTCAACGTTTTCTTGAGCAACCGCATTTCCTGCCATAATTGTCATTCCTATCAAAAGTATTACTGCAGAAAAGATTGTTGTTTTCTTGAACCAATTCATAACATCCTCAATTTTAGAGTTATATCTCAATGAAATTTTATTGACGTTTTACGTCAACTTTCAATGATTTTACCGCAACAACTACTTCTTTGTTCCGAAAACAATACACATAACCTATTGTTTATTTTAATCTTAAGTCCCCAAAAATAATCGCAACCAAATTATAAAGGTCGCCCATCAGGACGACCTTTATCGTTTTAATAATTTGATTAAACTTTAACTACCTGCCGGTTTCATTTCAATCTTTAAAGCACCACCTTTCTTGGTAACCTCAACTTCTTGCTCCCAATCTTGGTAACCTTCTGCATTGGCAGTAACAGTATAACTTCCGGGCTTGAGGTTTTTAAAACTAAATGTTCCATCATCACCGGACGTTTTCTGCATATCTTCGCCTTGTACGGTTATCTCTACGCCCGATAACACTTCTTGAGTTGAGGCATCAATAACCTGTCCAGATAGTTTTGCACCAGTCTCTTGAGCCAGTGCTTCATTTGAAATAATGGTTACTCCAATTAATAATGTTAATGCTGAAATAAGAACTTTTTTATTGAATAAATGCATAGTAATCTATGGCTTTATTGTTTTTAATTAAGATAGTTGACTTCTTTCTCAGTCAACTATTAAACCTTACCTGTAGCCCCTGCCTTTTGTTCCATGTATGAGAATGGGTACACCGTCTCCCTGATCAACTGTGTATCTCTTCCATATTTACGGGATTTGATAAAACGTTTTGTAGAAAAATTTTTATTTTAATCATAGAATAATATCAACCTTCTTATTTTCATCTTATGAGCACTGACGTAATGAATAGCTCAACTGAGCTTAACTTCAATCTTTCCGAGGAACAACAACTCATCAAAGATAGTATTAAGGATTTCGTCGAACGGCATGTCAAACCCGGCGTAAAAGAGCGCGATGCCAGCAAAGAATTTCCGCATGAGCTCGTTAACCAGTTAGCCGAACAGGGGTTTATGGGGATGGTTCATCCCGAAAAATATGGTGGCGGTGGTGTGGGACACGTCAGCTTTTGTCTGGCTATTGAAGAGATTGCTCGATGGGATGCCTCACTGGCTTTGACTGTAGCTTCACACACTTCTCTGGCTTCAGGGCACATCGCCCTGGCAGCCAACGAATCCCAAAAGGAAAAGTACCTAACGCCGCTTGCCAAAGGTAAAAAACTGGGGGCATGGTGCCTGACGGAACCCGGATCGGGAAGTGATGCATCGGGCATGAAAACAACAGCCCTAAAAAAAGGCGAGAAATATATTCTTAATGGCTCCAAGATTTTTATTACCCAGGGCTCAGTTGGAGATATATACGTAGTACTGGCAAAAACGGATCCTGATAAAGGAACAAAAGGCATCAGTGCTTTTATTGTGGAGGGAGATTGGGATGGCGTTGAATCCGGCAAAAAGATGGAAAAGCTGGGCATGAATTCCAGCGATACTACCGAGGTTATTTTTGAGGATGTGGAAGTGCCCAAAGAAAATTTGTTGGGTGAACTGGGCCGTGGTTTTGTTGATACGATGAAAGTGCTCGACGGCGGACGTATTGGCATTGGTGCCCTATCAGTAGGCATTGCACGCGGGGCTCTCGAGGAATCTCTGAAATATTCAGGAGAACGTAAGCAGTTTGGATCTCCCATCGGCGACTTCCAGGCTATTGAGACGAAAATAGCAAACATGGCTACGGAAGTGGATGCCGCTCGCATGCTGGTCCACCGCGCAGCCTGGCTCAAAGATCAGGAGAAGCCTTTTACCAAAGAAGTTTCGATGGCCAAGTTGTTTGCTTCTGAGCTGGCGGTACGCGCCGCAGATGAAGCTGTGCAAATTCATGGTGGTTACGGCTACATCAAAGAATATCACGTGGAGCGTTTTATGCGCGATGCCAAACTTATGACCATTGGCGAAGGTACTTCCGAAGTACAGCGCATGATTATCGCCCGGGAACTCAAAAAAGAATTCTGGGGATAATTAATGTTGTTGAAAATTAGCAAGTTAAAGGTTGAATGTTTAATACCTTTAACTTGCAACCTGCAACTTTAAACCATATAACTTACCTTGCACAGGAAAATAACTCAGGCAACAAACTTAATACATTTATGTCCAGCAATAGTTTTAATATTGACGATCCCTTTCAATTTGAATCCGAGCTTTCTGAAGATGATCGCATGATCATGGAAACAGCTCGCGATTATGCCCAGAGCAAATTAGAGCCGCGAGCACTGAAAGGAAATCAAGAAGAGTATTTTGACAAAGATATCGCTACAGAAATGGGCGACTTGGGACTACTTGGTTCCTACCTTCCGCCTAAATATGGCGGGGTAGACGCAAGCCAGACGGCTTATGGACTTATTGCCCGAGAAGTCGAACGGGTAGATTCAGGTTACCGCTCCTTTATGTCGGTACAATCGTCGTTGGTTATGTTTCCTATTTTCAAATTCGGAACTGAGGAACAGAAAGAACGATTTCTGCCAAAGTTAGCAACCGGAGAACTCATTGGCTGCTTTGGATTGACCGAGCCCGATCACGGTTCTGATCCCGGATCAATGGCTACGACCGCTGTAAAAACGGACGGCGGCTGGATTTTAAACGGTGCTAAAATGTGGATTACAAATTCCCCCATTGCCGATGTGGGAATTGTCTGGGCAAAAGCCAAAGAAAGCAAAGATGACGAAGGCGAAATTCGTGGTTTTATTGTCGAAAGCGACATGGATGGATACAGCACGCCATCTACTAAGCATAAAATGTCACTCCGCGCATCAGAAACGGGCGAAATGGTATTTGAGGATGTTTTTGTCCCAGACGAAAATGCTTTCCCGGATATCCGCGGACTCAAAGGTCCCTTTACCTGCCTGAACTCTGCACGCTATGGCATTGCCTGGGGAACGGTTGGTGCAGCGGAATTCTGCTATCAGAAAGCACGGGAGTATGTACTCGATCGCAAGCAGTTTGGGTATCCCATCGGAGCCAATCAACTGCCGCAGACCAAATTGGCAAATATGTTAACCGATATCACTCAGATGCAACTGCTCGCATGGCGGTTGGGTAAGCTCAAAGACGAGGGACGTGCTCATCATTCTATGGTATCAATGGCCAAACGTAATAACTGTGGTACGGCATTAGAAATTGCGCGTATTGCCCGAGATATGCATGGTGCTAACGGCATTACCGGTGAATATCGCGTAATTCACCATGTCATGAATCTCGAATCTGTAAACACTTACGAAGGCACCTACGATATTCACGGATTAATATTGGGGCGTGAAATTACCGATATTCAGGCGTTTGTTCCCCGTGGAAATGATATGCCGGAGAATTAACGTTACCATTTTAAATTACGTAACCCTGTCAGGATTCAACACCCTGACAGGGTTTGTTTATTTAATGATAGGATTTCTTTAATACAATGTAATGCCGAAGCCGTACGCCAGGATCAAAAATATCGTAGCCAGTCCAATACGGTAATAGCCGAAATGACGGAAACCGTAATGGTCCACAATTTTTAAAAATCCTTTTACGGCGATCCAGGCAAAAATAAAAGCAAAGACACTTCCCACTCCTAATAGCATAAATTGCTCCATTGAAATTACTGATGCTGTTTTGAACAGATCATAGCCTGTAGCTGCTGCCATGGTGGGAATAGCCAACAGAAAGGAAAATTCGGTAGCCTGACGCTCATTATAGCCAATTGCTGCTCCACCGATTATGGTAGCTGCAGCTCGTGAGGTGCCGGGAATAAGTGCAAAACACTGGGCAACTCCAATCATCAGGGCACTCTTCGTGGAGATGTCTTCCAGCTCCTCATATTGGGTTTCGCGGTTGCGGGTCCACTTGTCGAGCCAGATAAGCACAATACCCCCTAAAATAAGCATCACGCTTACCACAACCGTATTAAAAAGCACCGCTTTGATGGCATCATAGAACAACAATCCTACCACCGACACGGGAATAAACGCCCAAAATAATTTAAAGTACAGCTGCAGACCGGCAAACAGCTTATCGCGATACATTACCACAATGGCCAGCACCGCCGAAAGCTGGATGGAGATTTCAAAAGTCTTAAGGAACTCAGAGTTCTCCATCCCCAGCATGTGGGAAGCCAAAATCATGTGTCCCGTTGATGAAATCGGTAAAAACTCAGTAATGCCCTCAATAATGCTGAGGATAATAACTTCAATAATGCTCATGCCGCAAATGGTTGGATGGGAAAGAGGTTTTCGGTTTAAATCCTAATACACCAATAACTACATGCCCGGCCAAACTGACCATGGAATACGAAGCAGAATCAAGAATAATCCCAGCCCGTAAAAAATGAAAATTTTCTTGTGCCGTGCAGCATCATCATCTCCACTTTTGGCTTTGGAATAGCCGATAGTGATTAATACGATTCCGATAATCATGGTCAACGGATGCTCCAACATATACAATCGCGACATGGCATCGCCCATTGCTTCGCCGGAGAAGTTTGAAAGCCCAACCGGTGATATAACATAAAGTACTAATCCGATGAGCAGTTGTGTATGGGCGGCGATGAGTCCAATCAACGAAATCTTGCGCGATTTTTCAGTAAAAGGCTTGTTGTTAATGAAATTCATAGCAGCATAAATCACTACGCCTACTAAAATGAGCAGTACCAAATACGCGATGCCGGAGTGCAGATGTTGAAAGCCGGTGTACATGGTGAACAGATTTTTAAAAGTTTGATTTTGAGTGGCTCAATAATACGAAACTGCCATTGAAACAGAAACTAAAATCGACTACATAACTGAGGGAGATTTGTCCTCAAAAAACAATGGCAATTCTACTCACTGATCATTCCCTAAAACTAATTTCAGTGAGGCTACGAACGCCTTGGGATCATCAGGTGAAACAACAACTTCTCCCTCTTCGGTTGTTAATACTACCGTTTTATCCCGATGGGTAACATACGCTTTGTAGCTTTTCAGGATACTATTTCGGAAATACCCGACGTAGCCGAACAGCCCGCCAATACCAAATGTTCGCACTGATCCCGTCATCGCATGAGGTTTAAATTCAACATTTTTGATCTCCGAGAAATCGATATCCTTCGACCATCCGAGCCGTAAAATTTTAAGCTGATCATCCTCAAGGTGATATCCAAATATGCCAAAGCTGAGTGCACCCAAAATAATTGACCATGTTATAAGAGTAGGTATCGTTCCAGGCATAACGTAATTTAGCCCCAAGAGCAATATGGTAATTCCGCTCGTCATTAGGATCAGCAGCCAATCCCACGGTGCTTTGAAGGTTGTTCTGGCTTCTCCCATAGCATTCCAAATAATTTATGTTTCATTAAGTGCTTTATTTACCGCCGGCTTTACTTCAGTGGCAAACAGTTCTATGGATTTAAGCAGCTTCTTGTGTGGGATTGATCCCACGCTCATCTGCAGCAAAAACCGATCGTGACCAAAAATTTCGTGTTGAAACAGCACTTTATCAATTATTTCTTGTGGATCGCCTACAGCATTGGCCCCACGCAATGTTCGAGAGGCTTCAAACTTGTCGCGCGTCATCGGTGGCCAACCACGCTCCTTGCCAATCTTGTCCATTGTTACCTTAAAAGCCGGAAATGCAATATCAGCGGCTTCATTGGAATTTTCGGCTATGAAACCGTGTGAGTTGATACTCAACTTGGGCGGCTGGTGACCATTTTCTTCTGCTCCCCTTTTATGGATATCAGCCAGCTGTTTGAACTGCTCGGGCTGACCGCCAATAATACCCAGCGCCATGGGCAGCCCCAGTGCTCCGGCTGAGTATGCTGATTTCGGGGTTCCCCCCACGGCCCTCCATACGGGAATTTGATCTTGGTATGGCTGCGGATATACGCCACGATTGTCTATATCGGGACGATGCTTTCCACTCCAGGAAATGGTTTCGTTTTCACGGAGTTCAAGCAACAGATCCAATTTTTCTTCAAACAGTTCTTCGTAATCTTGCAGATCATAGCCAAACAGCGGAAAGGATTCTACAAAGGAACCACGTCCCACCATAATCTCGGCCCGACCTTTGGCAAGTTGATCGATAGTCGCAAACTGCTGATATGCTCGAACTGGATCTTCAGAACCGAGCACCGTTACGGCACTACTCAATCGAATTTGCTTTGTCCTTGCTGCAGCCGCTGCGAGGATGGTGGTAGGCGATGATGACAAATACTCCTCGCGATGGTGTTCCCCTATCCCAAACAGATCAAGTCCCGCTTCGTCTGCCAATTCTATTTCCTCCATCAGATTTTCGAATCGTTCGGCGGGTGTTAACATACGATCCAACTCGGGATGCGGGGTATTTTCGACAAAGGTGTATAAACCAAATTCCATAGGTAATATCTTTTAGAAGGTAATTTATTTTAATGTTAAAATAAGTGTCTGTAGTTGTAACTAAAAATAGTACGCTCAAATTCCCCATATATTCATTTCAACTAAATCAATCTCCTACGTTAAAGCTTCAGAGATCAAGAAAACGTTGTAGGGCAGGCTAACTTCAAGAGAGATTCGAAAAAAGATACAAAGAATAATATACGGCCTAAGCGGATGCCTGCACCATCTGTGGATTGTTTAGATTCCACATACATTTTTACACCGAATGCACATTATACTGATTAAACAGATAATCGCTGTTTTGATTAATCTATAAAGATCTAACAGATCAGTGTAATTCGCGTTCTATCATCAAAAACTATGTGGTATATCATCAGAAAGAATCTTCGAAAGTATATACAGATTACTATTTTCAAACAGTTCAAAAGATCAAAAAATTAGTTATCAATTATGCGACCACTCGATACCTCCATTGAACGAACTCTTCCCTTTAGTAGTGATCAAGAATTACGTAAAAGATTTATGATTGTTGATAAGGAAATACCGGGAAATATCAGATGGGGACGCCTGTTGGAAGAGCTTGACAAAATCGCCGAAGATATCGCCCTCGATTATGTCCACAGGTTCGATCCCGAAGGTCGGGTAGTTACCGCTGCGGTGGATGATATCGCTCTGCATGTTCCGGCCGATATCACCAAAGATGTATACCTGCGGGCACGCATTAATTATGTGGGGCGAACATCGATGGAGGTCGGTATCCGGGTAGATCAGGATAAAGAGGCCGACCAATCACTGGCGGCCTGTTACTTTACCATGGTCGCACGTAAAGGGGAAGGAGATGAGGCCGAGAGTCTACCCATTCCTCCATTAGAGTATGAAAGTACCATCGAAAAAGAGCGTTACAATGCCGCTATTAAACGACGTGAAAAATACCGCGAGCAGATCGACGCCCTGGAAGAACCCCCCAGCAAAGAAGAGTACCAGATGCTTCGGGAACTTCACAAGGCACAAGAAAAGGAGGATTTTGACGGGCTGCTGGCCGGCAATCAGATCCGAAATAGCGTAGAACGTATGTACCCGGATCTGGAAAATGTGCCCCAGAAAATATTTGGTGGATACGTTATTCGCAGGGCTTTTGAATTGGCCTTAATCCAAGCTGAGGAAATACTACCCGATCGTCCCGTTTTTGTACGCGTAAATCGCATTAACTTTTTGCAGCCCATTCGCATTGGCGATAAGCTCGATTTCACCAGCCGCATTGTGTATACCGGCAACACATCTATGACCCTTGAAATTGATATCGAACGCACCAGCATGGATAAAGTAACCAAAGCCTTGTCAAATACCTGCGTCTTTACTTTTGTAAATGTGGATGAGGAGCTAACTCCCAAACCAGTGCCTAAGATATATCCAACCACTTATGCCGAAGATGAACGGTATCTAAAAGCACACCGACGACGGATGGAACGACTTGACCAGTAGCTGGCGTACCCATTCAATACTCGTTTCACGTACTAACAGATTCAAGAAATCTTTTCAATACAGAAGCATGATTATGCCTCTCCTCTTTAGCTGCATAAAGCAAAGTTACTTGCTGATCCTCAGCAATTTTAATCAAGTGTTCTGTTAACTCTGGCTTCTGCTGTAACTCTACTTTATATCGGTTTCGAAACTCATCAAATTTTTGGGCATCATGATCGAACCATTTTCGAAGCTCTGTTGAGGGCGCGATATTCTTAAGCCACTCATTTAACCGGGCCTCCTCTTTAGATACTCCCCTCGGCCAAAGCCGATCTACCAACACCCGGTACCCATCATCAGGAGAGTACTCTTGGTAAATTCGTTTGGTCAAAAATTGATTCTTACTCATCAGTTATCATTTTTTTTAAAAAATACTTGAGCCCCCTTTACATAAACACTTTTATGTTTCGATTACCTAATTGATGAAATAAAAATATCAACAAACTCTTTGCACACCAACGGATTCTTAATAAAAGTTGTTACAGAAATGTAGTTAAAATATATGCAATCAATTAAATACTTCCGTATCTTTTATACTCAAATATTAACCAAAGAATTACACAAATTTATGACACGTTTTGCTCCTTATTTACTTTCATTAGTGCTACTTTTTGTAACTGCTTGCGGCGGTGGATCTGATCAGCAACAGACTGAAAATCAAACAGCAGAAACACAAGCTACCGAACAAACTGACAATATTCGGACAATAGAAGTGATCGGTATCGACCGGATGAAATATGTAGTTGAAAATGATGCCGAAGGTATTACAACTGGAGACGAAGTAGGAGATTACCTACTCCTTGAATCGATAACAGCAGCTCCTGGGGAAGAGCTTCGAATTCGGTTGCACACCGAAAGCGAGATGCCTGCCCAAGCAATGTCGCACAATTTTGTACTGCTGACCATGGATGCAGATGCCCAAGCATTTGCCAACGCTGCAGCACAAGCCCGTGATAATGAATATATCCCTGCTGACAGAGAAGATCAGATCATCGCACACTCCGACCTCGCTGCCGGCGGAGAAACGGTTGAAGTAACTTTTACTGTACCAGAAGAGACCGGAGAATATGATTATCTCTGTAGCTTTACCGGACACTTTGCTGGTGGCATGGTAGGTACTCTTAATGTTGAAGAATAATTTTCTTTATACACGCATCTAATTTAAAAAGGCGGCTGATTTTCCAGTCGCCTTTTTTATTGGCACGGCAAAATCCAATGGGGGCAATTACTTAATCAAAATCTTAGGTTCGTTGCAATCGCATTTTTTTTGCACGCCAACTCGTTCCCCAGCTATCTCTCCTCTTTCGTTGTTACCCAGGGACGTAGCATCCACGGTGGATTATGTCGTACATGCGATTATATCCGCACTGCAGTTCAGCTACCCAGTCGCCATCCTCATCTTTATGATAGCCTATAATTGGTTGCTTCATCTTTTGATATTTCTACCAATACAAACCAATTCCATATACACAGCTAACTACACTATTTGTTATAACGCTTAACATACCATTGAATAGTCTCTCTCAGACGCTCTTCAAAAGATTCTTGGCTTTTCCATCCCAGCTCTTCCTTGATTTTAGAAGCATCAATCGCATACCGAAAATCATGGCCCGGACGATCAGTAACAAACGTGATGAGGGACTTATAATCTGATTCAGGTCCCTCCCCTACCTCTTCATTCAAGATATCACAAATCTTTTTTACCAAGTCAATATTCTTCCACTCATTATTACCGCCAACAATATAAGTTTCCCCTGTTGTTCCCTCTCGAAAAACTAAATCCATCGCTTCACAATGATCTGTTACATACAGCCAATCCCGCACATTTTCTCCTTTACCATATACGGGAATATTATTTTTGTTTAATGCCGTACGAATAACCGTGGGAATTAACTTCTCATCATGCTGGTGCGGACCAAAGTTATTGGAACAATTGGTCGTCACTACATTCATCCCGTAGGTATGGAAATAAGATCGTACAACAAAATCACTCCCCGCCTTTGATGCTGAATACGGAGAATTGGGCGCGTACGGCGAATCCTCAGAAAAAGCTCCCTGTTCGCCCAATTCGCCATACACTTCGTCAGTTGAAACGTGTAAAAAACGGTTATTTTGCCAACGCCCTTCATCCTCTTTCCAAAACTGTCGGCATTCTTCGAGCAAGTTAAATGTCCCCAACACATTCGACTTTATAAATGGCTCCGGGCCTTTGATCGAATTATCAACATGTGATTCGGCCGCCAGATGAAATACCCCTTCAGGCTTATAACTTCGAATGATGTCTCGAACCGCTTTCCGGTCGACAATATCAAGTTTTTTAAACGTATAACGATTCGATCCCTTGATGGGATCAAGATACGATAAGTCCGATGCGTAACTCAGCTTATCAATATTTAAAAAATGGGCCTCTGGATATTTTTCATGCAGATGTAGTAGTAAATTAGATCCTATAAATCCCGCACCCCCTGTAACTAAAATTCTCTTCTTCATCAGAACAAATCCTCTTTTTGAATTTCATTTAATTGTGGTTGAGCCTGATCCTTCTCAGATACGATAGCATCTGAAATCTGCCAATCGATATCCAGATCAGGGTCATCCCAATATAATCCCCGCTCCCCTTCTGGATTATAATAGTCGCTGCATTTGTAATATACCAGCGCAGTATCTGATAAAACAGAAAACCCGTGTGCAAATCCCTTGGGAATAAACATCTGGTGTTTGTTATCAGCTGAAAGCTCAGTAGCAACATGTTCTCCAAATGTTGGCGACCCCTTTCGCAGATCAACAGCTACATCCCGGATCGCCCCCTGCATCACCATCAATAATTTGTCTTGCTGATTTTCTATCTGGTAATGCAACCCCCGAACGGTATTCTTTTGAGATTGTGACAGATTATCCTGGACGAAATGAACATCTATATTTCTTGATTGCAAATGCTCTTCGCGGTAGGTCTCCAGAAAAAATCCCCGTTCATCTTTGTAAACATCAGGCTTGAGTAGTAATACGTCTGGGATATTCGTTTCTACAATCTCCATTCATTAATCTTTGACGAGTTAAAATTGAAAAAGAATATAAGAATTTGAGTACAGAATTTTACTACTTCACAATAGCAAGCTGGTTCTATAACTGCCTTAACAACTTCCGCAGACCTTCTTGCCAATTAATAATCCGGCTGTCTTCTATACCTTCAATTTTTTGCGTATTCAATTTCGAGAAATACGGGCGTTTCGCCTTGGTGGGAAAAGCATTCGAATCAACAGCTTCAAGGTTTACCTTGGTACCACAAACCTTAAAGATAGCTTTGGCAAAATCATACCACGTTATCAATCCCTCTGATGTAATATGATACGTTCCGTTTGCTTCTTGATTAAGCAAGTTTAGACAATTCTGCACCACATTCTCAGTAAAAGTAGGGCTACCCCACTGGTCGTTCACAATCTGTAACTCATCCCGTTCTTGTCCCAGCTTAAGCATCGTTTTTACAAAGTTAGAACCAAACTGACCACACAGCCACGACACACGGATAATTAAATGGTTTTCAGTCGTCTGACGAATGGCCTGTTCTCCCTCCCACTTCGTTTTGCCGTACCAATTAATAGGCTCAGCAGGATACGTTTCGTGATATCCCTCAGGAAATTCCCTGCGATTCAATTTTGTACCGGGAAAAACATAATCCGTTGAGTAATGGATAAGCTTAAAATCCAACTCATTACTTAACTCAGCAAGATAAAGCACTGCTTCAGTATTTACCTTTCGGGCCAATTTACGGTGCTCCTCTGCACCATCAACATCAGTATACGCCGCACAGTTGATCACCACATCCGGCTTCTGATTACGAAACTTATCCGACATTTCTCGGTAATGCGTAATATCCAAACCATCCGAAGTATAAGTTATTAGCTCAATTTCATCTCCATACCCGGCTTCAATAATCCGTTGCCATTCTCTGCCTAACTGTCCAGACGCTCCAAGTAGTAATACTTTCATTATTACTCCGAATCCACCAGTTTATTAGCCCGCTTATATGACGACGGTGTTCCCGCATCTGTCCACCAGCCCTCCATCACCGAAAATCGCATAGATTCTTCTTTAATGTAATGATTATTCACATCCGTAATTTCGAGCTCCCCGCGATCTGATGGCTCCAACTGACGAATAAAATCAAACACCCGGGCATCATATATATAAACGCCAGTCACTGCCAAGTTACTTTTAGGCTGATCCGGTTTTTCTTCTATATCTATAATTTTGTCACCGGCAACTTCAGCCACCCCAAAACGCTCGGGATCATCCACTTCTTTTAACAAAATCTGGGCGCCGCTCCCGGGATATGATTTTAGGGCCTCATCCAACGACGTCTGGAAAATATTATCCCCTAAAATAACAGTCATCGAATCATCCCCGACAAAATTCTCAGCCAATCCCAGTGCCTGCGCAATACCTCCAGCCTCGTCTTGTACCTTATAGGTAAAACGACATCCAAAATCCTTTCCTGATCCCAACAGGTTCACCACATCCCCCATGTGCTCGGTACCGGTAACAATTAAAATCTCTTCAATACCTGCTTCGGTTAGTTTTGCTATGGGATGATAAATCATCGGTTGGTTACCAACTGGTAACAGGTGTTTGTTGGTAACTTTTGTTAACGGATACAACCGAGATCCCGTACCACCTGCCAAGATAATTCCTTTCATCTTTTTAAAATAATTTCACATTAACATTTATTTAATTATTCCGATAAGTACAACGAGACCTTTATTTTATATTCAGTTTCAATAAAACTTCTATTTGTAAAAAAACTTGCTCTCGAAGATACAATATAAGTTCTCTATATTCACACAGGGAATTCTTTTTACGATTGCTATACTGATCTTGGCTTTAATTCCTTTCCACCTACAAGCACAAACGAAAACTTGGACTGGAGCTATCGATTCGGAATGGCACAAAGCTGGTAACTGGAACCCATCAGGAGTACCTGCATCTGATGCAACAGTTGAAATACGCCCACAGAATGGAAATCCCTATCCTGTTATCTCCAAAGATGTCACAATTTCAACTGTAACAATTTCACTTTGGTATAGCGGCGGAGACCTAACAGTTAGTAATGGTGCTTATTTAACCATTACTAACCAGTTAAATATGTATAGCAACTCTAACTTATTTATAGAATCTAATTCATCGATATCAATAACGGGAAATATAAATTTTAATGGAGATGGTTCACAAGTCATTGATATAAACGGCAACGCCCAATTTTCAACTACCTCAGATTTTAGTCTCTCGGGAACATTTTACGGTGGTAGCGGCGATATTCAAATTGGCGGACAATTAACTGTTCCGAGTGGTAATTCATTTAATACTGAAGAAGCTACCGTTACCGTCACCAACAATACCAAAATTAACGGTATTTATAATGGAGATAATGGCTATACAACGTTTAATGGTAACACTGACGTTCGAGATGGTGGCGTTATTAACTTAGATACTGGAACTATCATCTTTAATGGTCAAGCTCAAATACGAAACAATGGAACGCTAAATATGGGTACGGGCACCGTCAATCTCAATGCCGGCTTAACCGCCGAAAGTGACGGTAACGTAAATGTACAGAACGGAAACCTTAACGTACAGGGTAATGCAACTTTCCAGAACAACGGGAATTTATCATCTGATAATGGGAATGTAAATGTTACCGGAGATGCCAGCCTGCAAAACGGAGGCAATTTTAATTTTAATGAGGGTTCGCTTAACGTGGGGGGTAACTCAACCTTTCAAAACGGAGGAACCTTTAATGCCGGCAAGTCCCAAATAGACCTCAAGGGCGATTTAACGGTCCAAAATGGTGGGAATTTCAATTCTGACAGCAGTACCGTTTCTTTTAGTGGTGATCAAACCCAAACTATTAATACCAATGGTAATGACATTACCTTCCATAATGTAAAAGTTGATTCGGGATCATCAGTCCAAACAGACGGGTCGGCGGACAACACAGTAAATATTGAAAATGACCTTACTGTTGAAGAAAATGGTCAAGTTGGCGTTCAGGGAGATGATACTATCGATGTTCAGGGTGATCTTAATAATCAAGGAAACGTACAAGCTAAACGACCCTTTGTTTATGCAATAACAACTCCTTCCCTCTCAGAAGTAATAGTTGCTTACGACAAAAAGATGGATCCTTCAACTACCCAGAACACCTCCAATTACTCAATCAATAATGGGATATCCGTATCCAATGCTACGTTAACTCCATCTGATTCGACCGTAACGCTACAGGTTTCACCACAGCTAACAGAAAATATAGAATATAAGCTTACAGTTAATAATGTACAGTCAGCCGCCGGTGAAGAAATATCAGATAATCATATTAAGCGATTTACGCCCATGGTTGATATCACCTATTACAGTCGTCAAACCGGTAGCTGGGATAATCTCAATTCATGGTCCACGCAAAGTCACACCGGATCAGCAGCCTCCAGTATCCCCAACGCCCACGATGGTGAAGATGTCATAATCGGGAATAATCATACGATCACGATAGGATCAACACAAGATATTAGTAACCTCAATGAATTGACCATCGACGATACAGGAACTCTGGCCGTAAGTGCCGGAGATACTCTTATTCTAAATGAGTTTCCCATTATTGGCGGCGGTACTTTTGATCTTCAGAATAACGGGACTCTGCAATTAGGATTATCTGAAGGAATCACAGCTCCAGGTAACGAAGCCGGAAATATCCAGTCTGAAAACCGAAGTTATAGCGAGACTGCTAATTATATCTATGCTGGTTCAACTGACCAAAAAACCGGTTCGGGCTTGCCTGTAACCGTCAATGATCTACGCATTGATAACAATTCGGAGGTAACAGCTTCAAACGATCTTCAAGTTAAAGGGACTCTCTATCTACAGAATGGAACGTTAACAATTCCATCCGGACAAGCACTTATTGCTAATACCAAATCAATCAATAATGGAAATCTATCATTTGAACGAATTCTCTCAGGAGATCCGGGCTGGAGAATGCTTTCTTCACCTGTTTCAGCTTCGTTTAATAATTTTTTAAGTAATATTATTACCCAGGGTTACGAAGGGGCTTATTATGATGCCAGCGTAGCGCCGAATGATACTCTGCAACCAAACGTCTTATATTATAATGAAACCTATGAGGGTACTGATAATCAGCGCTGGAGAACACCTTCATCTGCATCTGAAGAAGTTATACCTGGACTGGGTTACAATGTATACCTGTTTGGAAATGTAGAAGTCGACGAGCGATATAATAATCCTCTGCCCGCCACCCTCACAGTAAGTGGTCAGGAACATGCCGGACCTGTAGATCTTGCTGTAACATATACAGCCGAAGCAGACACCGGATGGAACCTCGTTGGAAATCCGTATGGCGCTCCTGTAAATTGGGATAATTCTGGTGGGTGGAATAAAACTAATATCGATCAAACGATCTATGTGTGGGAACCCGATGACAATTCCTACAAAACCTGGAACGGATCTACTGGCACGCTGGGAAATGGCATTATCCCCCCCTTTCAAGCTTTTTGGATTAAAGCCAATACGCCCCAACCAAACAGTCAGCCGGAGCTTGTGGTTAATGAAAATGCCAAAACAATGGATTCCTCCTTTTATTTTGTAGGTAAAACACGAAGTGATACAAATCCCGAAATTAAGATTCACTTAAATTACAACAATAATACAAACAGCATTTTCTTTAGCTTTTATGACAATGCCAAAGTAGGAAAGGACGCCCGTGATGCCTACCATTTGCAACCTCCTCTGGGTACTTCCACGTATTCTGAACTCTTTTCTATCGGCCGGAAAAACAATCGCTTTAATATTAATGCTCTCCCAATTTCATTTGGGGTCCCCATAGAAATACCCATCACTGCCAATGTTATCAAGAATCATCAAAAGGTCTCAGAATCTGTAGAGCTACAAATTGCTGAAATCAAGAATATTCCATCAAGTTGGGAGGTAACATTGGTCGATCGGAAAACAGGTCAAGATTTATCGACCTCTAAAGGATCAAACTATCAATTTAAGACCACCGGCAATAATAATGGAAACGAAAAAAATAAAAATGCCTTACAAAAAGACTACCAAATATTAACGGAGGCTGATCCATCGGATGCCCGGTTTGCCCTTCAAATTCATCCCGGTGCTTCCGGAACGGGATTACCCAACAAAATTGATCTCAAACAGAATTATCCCAATCCTTTTAATCCTACAACTACTATCCGATTTACCTTGCCCATCCAAAATGAAGTAACACTGGAAGTATTCAATATTTTAGGCCGAAAAGTAGCTACACTTTTAGACAACCGGTCCTATCAGGCAGGGTTACATAGTATAAGCTGGAATGCTTCAAACGTTGCCAGCGGCACCTATATTTATCGTTTAACTACAGGGGATCGTGTCATCTCCCAAAAAATGACGGTTATCAAATAGGTCATCTCGTCCCTGTACCTAATAAATTAAGTGATTATAATCTGCAGATATTCCATAGTTATTTATCTTTAAAGCTTTTTAATTCAACCTTTGTCACCGTACTTCCTATCTTAGGTATGGTTATCGGCATAAATTAATAACATCTACAATTCGGCGGCTTGGATAGCACAATCACTAAAACATTTTCTAAGTATAGCAACCTGATCCTTGTTTTCTTGCTTTCAGGCATTGGGTTACTATGCATTATCCCCTCTGTTACTATGGGACAAGAAGCCGATGTTATTAAGGCGGCAGGGGGCACGAATCTTTCTATCGATTCAGTTAATGTTCAAAATGGGGGATACACAACCTTAGATACGCTAACCATTCGAGAAACAGCATCAGGACAACTTGAAGAAGGTTTAAGTCTTGTTTTGGAACTCCCAAATGGTTTCGAATGGAATCCCGACCTTCAACATATCGATAATGGGGGAACTATTGGTATCATTATTACACCTACAGGTGGTAATAATACGGAGTTAGAGGTAGAATTTAACGCTAACAGCAGCAATGCATCACAAGTAGTTATTGATGTAACAAGTGAAAGTAGAACAACCGGAGGTGGTCGAGGTAAAGGACCAGGACGAGTGGAAATAAGTGGTCTACAACTTAAACCTACTACCTTGGACGTACCTACAATCGGTCAAATATCAAATACCGGTGGTACTGGCCCAGACAAAAATTATGGAGATCTAAGCACGGCCGTGGGGGCCATTCAAGAAATAATTGTTGAGTCTGCTGCTGACGGATCAGGGCAACAAATATCAAGCCAAGACATTTTAGCCGGCGAACCTATTACCGGATATGCTATTGGACGTGATGTTGGAGACAATTTTGTAGAAAATATAGGACTTAATGATGAAAGTGATTGGAACCTAATTAATATTACAGGAAATGTCCCACAAACTGCCCTTACTCCTTCAGCAGATCTTAAAAATGCAACCTTTTCCTCCCAAAAAACCGGTACGGCACAAATTCAGGCAAACTACAGCAATGTCAGCCTAACTCCTTCCGAAACCATCACAGTACTGCCAAGGGCTGCGGATGAGATGGTTATTAACACCCAACCTTCCGGCACCGCTACAGCCGGAGATCCCTTCCCAACCCAACCTGTTATTTATTTACAGGATCAATTTGGGAACAAAGTAACTACAGATAATTCTACAGAAGTTACGGTAAGTATCAGTTCTGGGAACGGATCATTATCTGGTACACTTACTCAAACGGCATCAAACGGTGAAATCACGTTTACAGATTTGTTTGCTACGGTTGCAGAAACGATTACACTTCAATTTGAAAACCCTGAATTTTCTACTGTTACTTCTGATCAAATAACTATAAATCCCGCATCTCCTTCCGATTTAACTTATACCCAACAACCCAGCAATACAGCCCAAGGCAGTAATATCGATCCAGCAGTCGAGCTGCAACTTCTCGATGAATTTGAAAATATAGTAACAAATAGCGGTACACAAGTTACTATTAATGATGAATCTTTCTTAGATAGTGGCACCAGTGACTTTACAAGCGATACGGATTCAGATGGTATTGCTACATTTGATGGTCTAAATATTGCCAGTGGTGCCTCAAAAGGTTCCGTTAATCTAACTGCTCAATTTAGTGGCATTTCTTCACCGGTTTCAAGTGAATCATTTCTGATTATTGCTGCTGATGAGCTGGCAAGATTTATTATAACAGATACTAATGGGAATGATATTGGCGAACAACAGGCTGGCTCCAGTTTTAACATTACAGTTACAGCCAAGGATGGCAGCAAAAGTGATTATACCTTTTCCAGTGATAGAACAGTCGAAATAACCTCTGATGGAGACATCCAAAAGAATGGATCTTCAACAAGTAGTTTCCAAATTACTATTCCAAGTGGTGAAAGTAGTTTAAATACTGATTTAACAATTACCTCATCCGGAGATACAAAAATATTTGCTGATGAGGGTCAAGATGTTTCAGGAACCAGCAACACTTTTAATGTAACTCCATCGAGCACCATCGATGAAACGCAATCTACGATAACCGCAAATCCAACCTTAATTACTGCCGACGGCAACAGTACATCCACCATCACTGTGCAATTAAAAGATGAATTTGGTAACAACTTGGTATCAGGTGGAGAAACCGTTGAACTAACAACTACAGCAGGTACATTCAACGGTGGTGTTACAACTATTACAGCTAATGATGAAGGAGACGGCACCTATACTGCTGTGCTTATCTCTTCTACAACTGCAGGTGAAACAGCTACAATTTCAGCCACTGTAAATAGCAATGACATCACTGATGAAGCTACTGTTAATTTTGAACCTGGAGAGGTTACCTCCTTTACAATCGCGCTGCCCCAATCAAATGGTAGTCCCGCAACACAAACGGCTGGGGCCCCTTTCGAAATAGATGTTCATGCAGTTGATGACCTGGGAAATACCGTAACTTCATTTAATGGACCCGTAACGTTTACCTCGAACTCTGCTATCAGTGCTGGTGAAACAGCTACATTTTCAAATGGAACCCTTGAAAACTATCCTATAACACTCACCACTGCTGGTGCCAATGTAACTATTACCGTTAGTGGTGATAATCTATATCAAGTTTCTGGGACAAGTACTTCTTTCGAAATTGTTGCTAATCAGCCTGATGCTTCTACTTCTCAAGTAACAGCATCACCCGATATACTCCTTAGTGATGGTGACTCTCAGTCTGTTATTACGGTAACGTTAAGAGACGAATTCCAAAACCAAGTTTTTCAACAAAAGGCTGTTTCACTTAATATCGCCCAATTAGAAGAAAATGATGGAGTATCCCCTGACGGTGATGCAGATGCTACTTTTACTAATGGCCAACAAAGCATTTCTAATCTGCCATTTAACAGCAATCAAGGTATTTACAGAGATACCCTAACATCCACAAACACCATTGAACTTGTAGAAATTACAGGCTCATTTGGCAGTTCCCCCTCAACAGGTATAAGTCAGACTCCTACTGTTGATATTGTAATACCAAACACGTGGGAACCAGGGGGTGGTCCATCAGAATTTCGATCAGATTGGAATAATGACGATAACTGGACAAGTGGTGTGCCTGATGAAGATGACTACGTAGTTATTCCTGATAATTCAGATCCCGTGCCAGAATTAGATTTAAACGTTACGCTCGGAAGTTTTCAAATTGGAACAGGCAATTCACTAACTCTTTATGGAGGAAATGCAATCACTGTTTCAGGGAATCTCGATTTACAAGGAGATCTTAACATTGAGGAAAATACAGAATTAAATGTTAATGGGAACTTAATTGGCGGAGGTACATTTGCTGGTCAAAGTGGGACCAATATAGAAGTCAAAGGAGATATTTCACTAACT
The DNA here is from genome assembly GCF_038594945.1 of Fodinibius sp. Rm-B-1B1-1. Lineage (NCBI taxonomy): Bacteria > Pseudomonadati > Balneolota > Balneolia > Balneolales > Balneolaceae > Fodinibius > Fodinibius alkaliphilus. The sequence continues at coordinate 309,129 of NZ_JBCFYD010000002.1, read as the reverse complement.
AACTTTAATACTCGTACAACCGGTTCCGAAATAACACTAAATGGTTCTGATCCGCAGGTTATAACCACCCCAATTTTTCGAGCTCAAAGTTTAAATATTTTAAATGATGTCACCGCAACTTCCGGTGATCTTATTGACACCGCTAATCTATTGATCACCGAAGGAAACACCTTTGAGCTTGCCCAGGATGCTGGTATCACGCTTGATAACCTCGAAAATATTTCCGGTGATGGTGAGCTTATTCTCAACAATAATACCCTTGTTACCCGTGGAGATCTTAGCCTATTAAATATAGATACCAGTGAGGGTACAGTCATTTTCGGAATTCGAACTGATGAGAATTTTGCAGACTATCCCGATCTGGAACAACAACAAATTGCGAACCTCAGCGAGATGCAAAATGCCGTCATCAACAACACTGAAGGAGTTCGCACTTTTGAAGACATTATTATTGAGGGCGATTTAACCCTTGAAAATGGGGAATTAATTATATCCTCAGGGAAAAGCCTCATCGCTCCTAATCAAACCTACAACAATGGCTCTATAACCATCAGGCGCTCGATCAGTAATAATGGCTGGGTGATGATGGGTTCTCCCATTAATGTTACCTTCTCGGATCTTTTTGACGGACTCGTAACCCAGGGCATGACAAACTCAGACTACCCCGATAAACAACCCAACCTACTTTACTATTATGAAAGTGCCGAATGCACCCAAGATGGTGATACCGTCCCCTGCACCGATAACCAACGTTGGCGCACCCCCGATGATATCAACAACAACATTCACAGCTCCAATACCGACTCGCTGGGTCAAGGGTACTTTTTCTATGTGTTTGGAGATGTAGATGGCGATTCTGATTATAATGATAGCCTTCCCAAAACCCTGAGCGTGAGCGGCGAAGAATACCAGCAGCAAAGTTCTACCTTCGATTTTACATCGGTCTCCTACACCGCTTCGGCAGATACTATCGAATCAATGGTAGGCTGGAATTTGCTTTCAAACCCCTGGGCAGCCAGTTTAGACTGGGATGACTCTGAATGGACTAAGACGAATGTAGATAATGTAATTTACATCTGGGATCCATCCACAAACAGCTATAAAACATGGAACGGAATTGACGGATCATTAGATAATGGACTCATCAAACCATTCCAGGCATTCTGGGTTAAAGCAAACGGTACAAATCCTAATTTAACCGTAGATAAGTCAGTAAAAACTACCGGCGGCACATATTATGGAAAATCAAAAAAAGAACCAGCATCCATAGGTTTTAAACTTGAAGCCGATACCCTTGAAACCGAAACACATATCACCCTTACCCCCGATGGCAGTAATGCAAAAGACCCGCGCGATGCCTATCGACTGTTACCATTTGAAACCGAAACATACTTAGAGCTTTATACTACTTTTGATGATGGGACGGAACTATCCATAAATAATTTAGCCCGTTCCTTTGGAAAAGAGATTTCTATCCCAATGCACGTAGGAGGGTTCAATGATGGACAGCCTATTAACGGTGAATATACCCTTTCCTGGCCTACTTTTGGTGATGTACCTGACGAATGGACAATCATTCTACAAGACAAAAAAACAGGCGAAAAAATCAATCTTCGGAAAAATACCTTTTACAGTTTCAATCTGTCGCAGTCCAAGGCCAAAAGCCCCATTAGTAATACAACAGAAAATTTCCAATTAGTGAAAAATCAGCGGCTGGATACAAAAGCCAAATCACAAAATAAGAGCAACTCAGACGAAAATCGGTTTGTAATTCATATTTCTCCGGGAGCCGATGGGGCCGATGTGCCCGATGAGTATTCGCTGGGAAAAAATTATCCCAATCCGTTTTCTGAACAAACCACTATCGAATATAACACACCGGTTGAGGGTGAAGTACAGATCCATATCTATGATATCTTGGGCCGAAAAGTAAAAACTATTTTAAATGAACGACGTCCCGCTGATTACCACGAAATAGATTGGATCCCTTCACAGCTGGCCAGCGGCGTCTATATTGTTGTGATGCGTGCTGGTGGAAAGCAATTCTCAAAAAAGCTTACCTACATTAAATAGTTCCAATATCAATTGGACTTTCCCCACCACACCCTTGTAACACCCTCTCAGCTTTACATTTCCTATTATTAGAGCAGAAACGCGTTGAAGTTAACCTGTTGCTAAAAAACTTTGTAACATCTGCACTGTTTGGGATTCTTTTATAATACCATGGTTGGATTAAACTAACATTAAACCTATGAACGATTATTCGGATTTAATTTACTTAATGGGTGCTATGATAGTGTTTTCGCTCCTATCACTACAAGCCAGTAGAATGTTTCAGATGAATAATCAAGTACAGATAAATGCAGAAATTGAATACCATGCAGTATCTATTGCTCAAAATGAAATAGACCAAATAAAATGGATAAAATCAGAATCAGCTTTAAATGACCATCTCAATAAGTTTCCCCAAAAAGTACCACTAACGGTTGGCAATGATACTCTTTTTTATAACGTCAACATAGATATTGCTGATATCACAATTCCGAATTCCAATATTAAAAATAAAAAGGTATCGGTTCGGGTATCTAATAAATTTTTAAAAAACAACAGCAATAATAATAAAGGAAACCGCAACATAGAACTGGGTTTTATTAAGAGTTTTAACTAAAACAGGCTTACTATATGAATTTAGGAATCACCACAAGCTTTATTATTGGCGGATTGCTTCTGTTGGCAATGCTTCAATTAAATAACAGTATGCTGAAAAATTCCGCAGAAATTACAATGGACCTCAATGACCAATCACATATTGAGACCATTCGGAAAATTGTGGCACATGATTTCAGTCGGATAGGTCTTGGAAAGAACAGTAAAATAAAGGCTTTTAACCCTCCCCATTTTATCAACTTCAGTGCTGATGTCTACGATGAAGGGACAGCAGAAGTGATATGGCATTTTAAGGAGAATGTACAAGTAAAGAGTACCTCAAACCCTTCAGATCGTATCCTTCAAAGAAATGGGCCTATTGATACTTCTGGTGGGTCAAAACCATCGCGGTTTCAAGTTGTAGACTTTTCAATTACTGGATACAGCGATATCCAGGGAACTACAGTTACCACAGATAAAAATGAAATAAAAAGTCTGCGAATTAAAGTTATATGCGAATCCCCTGAACCGGTATCGAAGAACGGTGGGCAAACGTACTATACCAAAGCCGCGTGGGAAAAACTGATTGTTCCTAATAATCTGCAAGTAGAAAATCTAAACAAATAACCTAAGACACTATGGGACGCGGATTGTTAATTCTTGTTGGTGGCCTTGTTATTATTGTAGGTATGATTCAAAAATCTATAACTAACCGGCTGGTGCTTTTCCCTGAAAGAACTGTCAATTATCATCAAGAAGCAGATGCACAAAATGTTGCAAACAGTGCTATGGAATACGGAATACGTGAGCTTGAAAACAATCAGAATTGGGATGAAGGATTCTCATCTAATGATTTTATGGGTGCTGAAGTAACGTTAGAAATTTTTGACTATGAGGACTATAACAAAAATAACCCAGACATACCGCCAAACCACAACATAGAAAACTGGGATCAATATACTGCCCTACTTGTAAGCACTGCTAAAAACAAACAGGCCGAGGCTATTACTGAAGTTGCTGTTACTAAAAACTCATTTTCAAGGTATACCTATTTTACTGACCATGAACCCTCCAATATTTACTTTTTTGACGGTGATGTTATGGAAGGTCCTGTTCATACCAACGGCCAATTAAAAATTGCTGGCTCTCCTGTTTTTGAAGGTTTTGTTTCAAGTCCCAACAACTGGCAAGGGCATTCGGGATATCAAAACGACCCGCAATTTAATGGCGGGGCCAATTTTGATTCGCATGAAATCGAGATGCCAGATGCAAGTCAACTGAACGAATTAAAGAGTGAAGCTCAAAACGGAGGTCTTAGTTTTAGTGGAGAAATTTTTGTTGAATTCAAAAATAATGGGACTGCAGCAATTTCTGAACGTCAGGGAAATAGTTGGGGAAATACTATAACATATGACCTCGATAACTACAATGGGGTTATTTCATCTTCTCAAAAGATTTATACAAAGGGAAAACTTAAGGGCCAAATAACGTTACATTCAGAGGACGATATTGAAATTACGGGTGACTTAACCTATTCCACTGACCCGACTAAAAATACTAATGCATCAGATCTATTAGGGCTGGTTAGTGAAAAAGAAGTTATTATAGATAAAGATGCCCATAAAGATACCGGGTCAAAAGATTTAGAAATTCATGGTTCAATCATGACTCTTGATAAATCATTCAAGGTTGAAAACTATCGCTTTGGTGATTCAAGAGGTACGTTGAAACTTGTTGGGGGATTACAACAGAAAGAACGCGGACCTGTTGGTACATTTGGAAATGGCGAAATTCAATCGGGGTTTAGCAAATCGTATTCATATGATAGCCGATTGATGCAAATTAATCCTCCTTTCTATCCCCGAGTCAGTGTTTTTTCAGAAGTATATTGGAAAGAAAAACCTGTAGAAATGTTATGAAATACCTCGAAAATATGTTTAAATCTTTTTCACAGAAAATAATATCTAGAACTTCAGCATTAATCCTGTTTTTATTTATTCTGATAACAGTTGATGCTAAAGCACAAAACAAAGTTACCTTTCAAGTGAACTTAGAACCACAGCTCAAAGACAGTATTTTTGTGCCTAAAAGAGACAAAATATACGTAAAGGGAAATATATTTCCTTTGACGAATTCAAGAAAAGTTTATTTAGAAGATAAGGCTCCCACCGATAGTGTTTTTGAAGCGACTGTCAACTTTCCATCATCAGCAATCGGCCAAACCCTACAATTTAATTATATAATTGCTACCCCATCCAAGAAAATAACTGAGCAAATGTCTCGTCAAATTCAACTACAATCAGGAGATCGGGAGCTGGATGCTTTATACTTCAATAGTTTTGCATGGTGAAAATAAGCTATTATTAAAATCTAATATTCTACATCCATCATAATTATTAATCCGTAACATCAGCTCTATTCCCTCCTCTTGTAGATAAAGACGTAGAATATCCTTAATCGTCTATAAGTCAATACGTTAACATACTGTTATCATTAATGAAATTTAATCACATCTCATTTGCAGATATTATAATATTACAAGTGGATAATTGTTCAACGTGTTCTTTTCCGTACAATGATCCTATTATAAATCACTATTAATACGATTGGCTATGGTTGGATACAGTGAAGTGTTACAAACAATGGCAGCAATGGTGCTGTTTTCCCTTATTCTGCTGACCTCAAATAAACTGATATTTCTTAACAGTCAGCATGTAGTTGAAAGTGAAGCAGAAAAGAGAGCTATCACTATTGCTCAAAGTTACATCGACAGGGCACGCGCCCTTCCCTTTGATGCTAATACTGCATCAGGTACACCTTCGCAAGTACCAGAAGGATTTTCAGCTTGTGGGCCAGGTACTGGTGAGAGTTCACCAGAAAGTTTCAATGACTTTGATGACTATCACACATGGTCAGAATCTGTAGATTGGGAACCGGGTTCTGGTGATGGAGCTTTTCAAGTCAATATAGATGTGAAGTATGTAAACTCCCCTAATTATGATATGGCATCTGGAACAACCGGAACTCCTTATACCGAATTCAAAAAAATGGTAGTTACAATAACCAGTGACTATCTGAAAGATGGAAACGGAGATTATATTGAAATTAAAATACCGTACTTACGCCGTTATTATTAACAATAACAGAGGGTAACAACATGAATCTCGGTCTAACAACAAGCTTTATTATTGCAGGTATTTTATTGCTGAGTATCCTGAGCATGAATATGAATGTTTCTCAGAGCTCTACCACATTGACGATGCGGCAAATGATACAACAACGAGCGGGAACTATTGCAGAAGTTTTAGAAAAAGACATTTCAAATATTGCTTACAGTCAAGGCGGTCCATATGATGATCCCATTACCGATGCCCGGGAAGGATTTATCGAATTTAAAACGGATATTAATAACGATGGAACACAGGATGTAATCCAATGGAAACACGACGCATCAAACAATCGACTGATTCGAACCCTGAATGGGGATGAAACCACCTTTAATTGGAGTATTACTGACTTCAACATGGCGTACCTCGATAACAATAGAGATATTATTGGTATCAGCACTATCTCTAAACTGGAGGGAAATGACCAGAGCAAACGAAATAGTATTCGTTTTATTGATATATCAATAACTGTACGAAGTCCTGAGCAAATAGGTGGAATGGGTTCATCTGATCCTGATTATATCAAAACAAACTGGAATAGAGAGTTTAGACCAATCAACTTAAGTTTATAGAGGTACACTATCATGGGCAGACCAATGTTAATTATCGTAATGGGCTTACTTGTAGCCTTGGGATATACGTTTATGGGAATGACCAGTCAGCGCAAGGCTATGACCAAGCAATCAGTTAATACCGCAGAACAGGCTATGACCCAAAATATGACTCGCACAGGTATTGAATTTGGGATTAATGAACTAAGTGAGAATCCCAGCTGGGAAAAAAATAGCAAAATAACCAAAACAATAGATGGTGGTACCATTGAATATTTTTGGTCTGACATCCCAAGTTCTAACAATATTAAACTAACTGTAACTGCAACAGTAAATAATACAAGCAATAAGATATTTGCAACAGTATCCACCGGAGAAGCCATTGACTTATCTCAAATACCTGGTGCTATGGGGGTCTATGGCGATGGTACGCAGGTCCAAATCAATGGAAATCCTCCTCAGATAGATGGCAGAAATTATGATATGGATGCAAGTGCCCCTAATGGGGACCAAGATAGTTATAAATCTGGTGTAACTGGAATAAATAGTGAGGGTGAAACCTTTAATTTCAGCGGAAATAGTAATGAAGTAGGAGGCGATTATATCGAAGGGTCACCCAGATATAATGAAGATCCTGAATTAGATGGACAAGTTTGGAATGACGAAATTGCAAATAAATACGTGCCTTCTGCTGAACCATACAATGGTGATCTGGGTTCCAGATCATCACCAAAAATTATAACAGTAAGTGGTAACGAAAGTTATGGTAGTAGTGCAGAAGGTGCTGGCATTCTGATTGTTGAAGCGGGCGGATCGCTTCAACTAACAGGAGACATGAGTTACTATGGACTAATTATTATCAAGGGAAATTTGAAATTAAGTGGATCGCCCCAAATTTATGGATCAGTAATCTTTGCGGATAATTCCAGTATTGATGTAGAGGAGGATCCAGAAGGGGTTTATAGTGGAAATCCCGATATTCGTTATAGTAGTGATGCCCTAAATAATGTTAACGAAAAACTTCAGACAAGTGGGAGTGAAACAAAACTTGTCAGTATGTATAATTGATAAAATTTTTTAAGATAGAAACACATTTAGAATCCACTTATTTAGCTTAAGATTTACTAATGCAGAGGGTACCTCTCCTCTGCATTTTTTATTTTTGGATACAGTTTCAGAGAAATACATGTTATCTGCGTTTGGATAATAAATTTGTAAAACGGCTCAGCGGCTTAATATCATGAACAAACATTTACATTTTCTACTTTGGGGATTGTTATGGCTTTTCCTGTTTCTGCCAAGTTTAGCCCTATCACAAAATAACAATTCAAATTCAGAGGTTTCGATCAACGTATCTGCCCAAGTCATTAGCAGTATCGAAATGATCACCATCCAATCAATGAACCTGTCTCAAGCTGAAAATGACAATGATCGCATCACTATTGATCCGCAAAATAGTTCAAATGCCGGCAAGATGATTGCCATTGGCACGCCTAATTCAGACATACGTATTAGCTACCTTGAGCAACGTGAGTTAACCCGACGTCAGGGCTCAGAAACCCTCATATTTAATTACCAAATTGCGGGTAACACAGAGGACGATCAATCAACGGCTGAACTGCTCAATAGAGAAAATCGTGATTTTGAATTTAACGAGCAGGGACAATTTTATTTATGGATTGGGGGTAACGTAGATATATCTACTGCAACTCCCGGAAATTACGAAGGCGAATTTACAGTAGATATTGAATATATCTAATGGCTATGAAATTTCTCTTTTCCATATTAACATGCTTTTTATTTACGGTCTCGGCACAGGCCCAGCAAATCAATTTCAGCGCTTATGCCGACTACGGGTTAGAAATCATTAACAGCCCACAAGATTTAAACTTTAATCAAGTAGGCCCCATTATTGCTGATGGCAGCACATACTCACTCGACATCCACGAAGGTAATTTTACCATCATAGAAATTGTGGGAGTTAAGTACCTCGATATTTACGTTGATGTAACTGCTGATGATAATATGATTGGAAATAATACGGGCGATGCCATTGACTTTACCCTCAAAGCAGCCTATAGCAATCAGTTGGGGGATGTCAAAGATCCTGCCAGCATTCCTCTCAAGTATATCAATGTAATGAATGATGCTTTTAACATTCGTACTCCCATTCTTGAGCGACAAAGCCAACCACCTAACCCGCCCCCCACACCACCCACTAATGCCACTGATTTAGATCCCAGAACTGATTATTCGAATCCACTTTATGAAACCTTTTACTTGTATTTATATGGAGATATAACTGTGCCTGAAGGCACTTCTGCTGACAGCTATACCGGAAATATCACAGTCACCGTGAGCTATGATTGATGACAACAACATATCCCAAGCTTTAACCTTAAAAATATTTGGCCTGGCACTCCTGCTTTGCTTGTTACAAGCAAATAAAACATCAGCCCAGTTTATTGACCTTCGATTAGATATTGATGCTGAAATTACCGCCCAAACCGAACAATCCCTAAACTTTGGTACGCTTAGCACCAACAGTGGTCGACGCATGATTGAATTTGGCAGTGTTAATATGGGGATTTTTAGTATTACAGCCCTCGAAAATCAATTATTATTAGTCACCTTAGATAAGCCCACCCTCTTGAACCATGATAACCCTGCCATAGAAGAAACTATTCCTTTAGAATTATTTGCACGATATGGATTTTCTATGCAAAATCATGAAGATTCTTTTCCCCTCCCCGAAGCAGTCAGCAATATCAAGGTAGAACCCAATCCAGGACCTGGCCCCTGGAACGCTATCTACATTTTTATGTATGGTACTATTGATATAAACGACGTTCCCGATGGTACGTATTCCAATCAAATTGTATTAAGTGTAGAATACATTTAGGGAAATTCTTAGCCACCATAATACCAAATCCTCTTTCAGATGAATTTTAATTCATCCTGCAAAATATTAATGATTTATAATTTGTGAAGCTCCGCCTATCCTTTAGTTTAAAGCGGCTTTTAGAAAGCTTATTACGGCTATTTTATTTGTGTAATTAATCATCTATCGAATTACTCTATTTCAAAATACGGGATAAAAATACCCCTCAACATTAACGCTCGTTAATGCAGATTAAAAGGCTCTTAATTAATAGAACTTAATTTTAAGCCTCTTAGAATCTCGTTAATTTTGAGGTGAAACAAAGAAACTACACGGTTATTATTCACAACAAAACAATACTATCTATGAAACGGTCAATCTCTATTCTTTCGGTTTTAGCTTTCGTTTTGGCATTTAGCGGAAGTGCTTTGGGACAATCTGAAAATATTTCAGCTACAGCTCAAGTAATTACTAATATTGCAACAGACGTGGCTCAAGATGTTAATTTTGGAAATATAGATCCTTCTCTGGCAAGTACTCCAACTTTAGATGTAACAAATGGTAATACCTCAAATACCGATGGGGCTGGTCAATTAGGTTATGTTCATGTAACAAGTGGAGAACCTGACCAAAGTGTTACCGTAGAATGGAATGGAGGTAGCAATACAACAAATTTAGGTAGAGATGGAAATCCAGAAACAATAGAATGGACAATTGAAGTAGGATCCGTTGGTGGTAACGTCACATCAGGTGGTGGTACTGATATATCAAGTAATAATGGAACTGCTGGAAATGTTACTCTTGACGGGAGTGGACTTACCACTCTAATTTTTGGCGGACAATTAACAGGTAAGAGCACAACTGGTGATTTACCAGCAGACACTTATACCTCTGGCTTTGGTGATGGAGACGTGGCTGTTACTATTTCTTATGACCTTTAAATTCAAGCTTGATTCACAAAAGCTCCAGATTTAATTATCTGGGGCTTTTTTTATACAAATTAACTTTCTATATATTGTAGCTGACTTATCGGGATCAAATATTATCAATCATGACATTATTCGTATCTGCCGACATTAAAAAAGCTACAATATTTTTTATTTCCTTTTTTTGTCTGATCTTTGCTTCACAATCCATAGCACAGGTTAGTATTGCCCCTACTTCTCTATTCTTTGACAATCAAAATCGTTTTGGTTCACTTACCATCAGTAATGGTGGGCAGCAAGCTCAGGAAATTTCCATAAGCACTGAATTTGGTTATCCAACAACACAAGATGGAAACCTTACTGTCGTTAATGATTCAGTAATGGCAGAAAAAAAGTCTATTGCAGACTGGGTCAAAATATTCCCCCAGAATTTTACTCTACAACCCAATCAGCGTCAAACCGTTCGCTTTGTCTCACGTCCGCCTAATAACCTGGATCCTGGTGGCTACTGGTCACGTGTGAAAATTCGGTCAAACCCAGTATCTCCCCCAATCGAGTCGGTTGAAGAGGGAGAAGTTGGTGCTCAAATTAATTTAGTTGTGAACCAGGTAATAGCGGCACACTATCGTACACAAGATGCCCAAACGGGAGTCGAAGTTTCATCAGTAGATTTTGACCGCGAAGACGACACCGGACAAATTGCAGTAAGTATGAAACAATTAGGCAATGCGCCTTTTGTAGGATCTATTAGCCTGCAAGTGACGGATGATACTGGAGAAAAAATTTGGGAAACTACAACCACAAATTCGGTTTATACCACTATCACACGATCTTTCAATATGGATCTTTCAGAGTTAGATCCTGGTCAATATACCATTAGTGGTAAAATCGTTTCACAACGACGCGACATTAGTCAAGACCACCTCTTGCAAATTCAACCTGTTTCATTCAAAAAACAAATCACGATTGAGTGATCAACCGATGGCTACCGACTAAAATATCTGCCTATTTGGCAACAGTTTGGCTGCTGTTTGCCCTTGCATCGGTGGCCCAAGCCCAACAAAGTGATGAAAACGAGGGTACTGAAGTATATCTCACCTTCCAGTATCGAGGGGTTGTAAGTAATTACGTTACAGCTTACTATAAAGACGAGCAATTTTATCTTCCCGTTAGCGAGCTCTTCTCATTACTGCAAATAGACCATACAATTGACCAAGGCAACCTTTCTATTTCCGGACTATATCTTGGTGAAGACGAATATATGCTGGATTTCTCTAAGCAGATTGCTCAAGCTGGAAATACTAAAATCAATCTGCAAGCCGAAGATTTTCTTATTAAGGAGATTGATTATTTTTTAAGACCAGAAGTTTTTGACCAGCTTTTTGAACTGGAATTTTCTACTAATTTTAATAACCTAACTCTTGATCTGGCAACAAATGATAAAATGCCAGTCATTGCCCAATATGAACGAGAGCAGGAACGTCAACGGCTAAATCGCGATCAGCCCCTCTTCGATCGCAGTTATTATCCTCTTCAGTATGATCGCAACTACCAAACTCTCAATGGTGCCTTTTTGGACTACAATCTATCGGGGGTCTATTCCACGAACTCTAAACTATTTACTTTTAGTAACAGTTTGGGAGCCGAAGTCTTGGCTGGCGATGTTCAGGGTAATATATTCGGTGTATTCTCAAACCAACAATCTGAACTCACTACTCAAGGGCTTCGGTGGCGTTATGTCCAACGAGATAACAGGTATTTTAGCAGCGCTATTGCCGGGCAAACAAATTCGGAAGGAATCAGCAGTCGAGCCATCACTGGAGTTAAAATATCCAATAAACCAGTAGAGCCACGCCGCCTGTTCGACCGTTATCCTATAGAGGGCAACGTCCCTGCTCAATCCGAAGTAGAGCTATATCTCAATAATAGATTAGTTGACTACCAAGAAGCAGACGAATCAGGTAATTATCGATTCTTAGTTCCCCTTACATATGGAAGTACCAATTATTCGGTGCGTGTTTTTACCCCATCAGGTCGAAACCTGGAACGAAACAACAGAATCCAAGTGCCTTTCGATTATCTCCCGCCCGGGCAGGTTGACTACAACATCAGTGCAGGCCAATTAGAAAATCCTATTTTGGGATCAAGTAAACGAGGATATATCGGTGAGGCAAGCCTTTCAACGGGTATTACCAATTGGTTAACAGCCCAGGGATCATCAGAATATCTTACAGAATACCATGAGAAGGTCCCCTCATTCACCGGGACATTAAACGCCCGACTTTTTTCAAAATATTTGATTAGTGCCAGTGCAAACTCAGAAAATTTTTACAGGCTATCGTCAAGCGTAGTCTATAGCAGTGGGGCCAGCTGGAGTCTATCCTATGATTATAATCCCGGAGATAGCAGGTTGTATAATATCGGTGGAAGTGATCACTTAGGTCGAATTACTCTTTTCACTCCTTTCCAAATCGGGAATGTCCCTTTAAATCTGCGTTGGTCAACAAACTATCAGCAAAGCGGTACCAACAGCATCTATAGGTACCGGGCTGACTTAAACAGCAGAATTGGACGGTTAAACGTCCGTATAGGATATCAGGATCAACAATCCGGTAGTCTCAATTGGGAAACAACCTCATCCTCTCGCATTACAAACTCCTACACCTACTCAATGGGCCGTTTCAACGATATACCAGCCCTCTTACGAGGTATGTTTATCCGTGGACAACTTTCGTACCTGCCAGGGTTACAAGAATTGGAGGAAATGGAATTTCAGTTATCTCGTGACCTTTTCCAAACAGGGAGATTACAATTAACCTACGGGCGTAATTTTCTTGGCGGATTTAACTCGCTCAGCCTAAACATTACCGTTGACTTTAATAAAGTACGCAGCAATACCTCAGCCCGCACAACAGGCTCAAGTGTAACAATAAACCAGAGTATCAGGGGTTCTATAGGATACGACCCTTACGGTGATCAGCTCTTGATGACAAACCGCCAGCAAGTTGGTCAAGCCGGAGCAGCAGTACGACTTTTCGTGGATAATAATAATGACGGCACCTTCCAGGATAGTACTGATGAAGTCATTACTGATCCTGCTGTTCGTATGAATCGGGCAGGCGGCCGTACGCAAGTCAAAAACAACATCAATTATATTTCACAACTCCTACCCTATTATCGGTATGATCTTGAGATCAATAAAGGGGCTTTGAGCAATCCGCTGTTAGTTCCCAATGTCGAAAATTTTTCTATTATTACCGATCCCAACCAATTTAAGACGATAGAGATTCCTTTCTATCTATCAGGTGTTATTTCCGGTCGGGTTGATAGAAAACGTAATGATAAGCTTGAGGGCTTAAGCGGCGTTCGATTATATCTGGAATCAAATTATAAAAATGATTCTAAACGGGAACCATTCAGTGAAGAGATTCGTACTTTTTCTGACGGGTCCTTTTATACCTATGAAGTTCCACCCGGACGATACCACCTCTATGTAGATCCCAATCAACTGGACTTTCTACAGGTTGAATCCAAGCCTGATACCATGAGCATTGAGGTAGAATCTTTAGCAGAGGGAGATTTTATTGAAGGGTTAAATTTTGTTTTACAATCCAATGATGACTCTCTTGAGACCCAAGACCCCATAAGTACCCAAGATACGTCTGCAATAGAAGTATCGAAGAATGAGCTATCAGATCAAAAACGCTATTATCAAATTCAACTTGCCAGCTTTAAAACAGAAAAGAAGGCTAAGCGTATTGCATTAGAAGCAGCTCAACAATTGGGAGGGGCATTTTCAGTAATTTATAATACCAATACCAAACTTTATGGAATTAGAAGTGTTCCTCTTCAAAGTCGAAATCAAGCTGTAGAAACAATATTATCGTATCATAACAGCCAATATAAACAAGCAGCCTTAGTAGTCCTTAGTAATGGAGATAAAACCTCCAATAATGTTCAAGGTAAATTTATTCAAATTGGGGCTTTTAGCACTAAAGAACGAGCTGAAGAGTTTGCCCAAAACTCTGCCAAAAAACTTCAGCAAGAGACAGCTGTAACATATAATAGTAAACTTGACCTTCATAAAGTTTATCTAAATCAAAAATTTGAATCAGAGGCGCAACGTAGCAGGATACTTTCCTCAATCCGATCACAATATACCTTTGACAAGGCTTTTATAAATGAAGAACAACGAATCCAGATTGGAGCTTTTAGTAACAAACAATCTGCCCAACTCTTTGCAGACCAAGCCCAAGTAACCCTGCACCGCAATGTATCTGTTACCTTTGACGAAGAAAAACAACTACACGAAGTTTATATAGATCAACATGCTAATAACCAACAAGAGCTTCGGAAACAATTAGCTGCAATTCGTAATACCCAATCCCCCTTTTATGATGCTTTCATAAATGTATTCAACCATCCTCTACCGAATACAGGTCAAACTCCAAGCCGTGCTATAGAATTTACTTATCAAGTTGAAGTTCGTGGAGTTACAAAAGATTCAGAACAAGCCTTCATCTCGTCTATCCAAGACAGAAATACAGATACAAACTTAGCCCAACCCAAAGAAAATAAAATTGTTTTCCAGAATGTTAGCAGCTGGACAGAAGCACAACAATTACAGCAAAAGCTATCTCAAATAGCTACAGTCAGCCGACCTATTGTTATACTGGTAGAACAACGAAATTAACCATGACATTTTTTTAAAAATACTCAATAGATGTCGTCATTTCTCCTCGGTAAACACTACTCATCATTTCTGAAGACTTCTTACCAACAAACTGGATACTATTTTTACCTAACTGACCTTGCTCTCTGCTGACAATATCCATTTTTACTTGATGTCCACTGCCATCCGTTAAAACAATCTGATCAGAACTTTTTATCAGCGCCTCCCCTTTTTCAATTCCTTGTAGATTTATAGCCCCTATTTCAGCATTATGGCGGCCCGAGAACCAAACAATTGGAGACATTTTCGCTTCTACACTGGCCCCACTCACCACCGTAACACTAACACGCATCGTTGCCTGGGCAGTATTTTGTCCGTAGGAAGGTGTAGCAAAAAATCCTATCAGGAAAAGAATTGATATGAAAACATGTTTAACCACTTTACTCTCTGTTGGTGATTGAATCTACATCCATAATATTAAAATATTTTAATATTAGAAAATTTTAATATTAAAGACTGCGTAGATTTGTTAATAATCGCCTTTATCAGGTTACTGAGGGCATTTTACATTTATTAGAAATATCACCATTCCTGATAAAAAAGATTATTCGTATGAAAATGCTCAGAAATGCTCTTCTACAACTTATTAAATTCGTTGTATCAACTGTTTTTAGGCGGGGTAAAAAATACTAACAGTAAAGAGTTGCAAGAGACAACATAAAATATAAAAGCCCTGAACCTCTCGATTCAGGGCTTTAAAAATTGGATTTTAAAATAGCTTAGAGCACTAATCCCAATGGATTTTCAAGCATACTCTTAAGCGTATTCAAAAATTTAGCGGCAACAACACCATCTACGATACGATGATCACTCGAAAGCGTAACCTTCATTCGCTTGCCAGGCACTATTTCTCCATCCTCAACCACGGGTACTTCACGAATAGCCCCCACAGCGAGAATACATGCATTAGGTGGATTGATAATAGCAGTAAACTCCTCAATACCAAACATTCCTAAATTACTAACCGTAAAGGTACTGCCTTCCATTTCTTCGGGCTGTAAATCACGGTTTTGGGCTTTTTCAATAAGAGTTTTACTCTCAGCTGCAATCTGCTGCAAGCCTTTCTGGTCGGTATTATCAATCACCGGTGTAAGCAATCCTTCGTCAATCCCCACAGCAACGGCCACATTTACATCACCATGCTCAACAATCTTGTCACCATGCCATGAGCTATTCACCTGCGGATGCTGTCGTAATGCAGTAGCACATGCTTTAACAACAATATCATTAAAGCTAATCTTGCTTTCACTAATTTCGTTTAACTGCTTGCGCGCATCCCAAACCGCACTCATATCGATATCAATTGTTTCATAAAAATGTGGGCTGCTAAACTTACTTTCAGAAAGTCTGCGAGCAATCGTCTTACGCATTTGTGATACGCGATGTTCTTTATCTTCGCGCGATACCGTAGCTGCAGGCGCAGCGGCCGGAGCTTTTGAAGGCTCATAGCTTTCGATATCTCGTTTAATAATACGTCCATGTGGACCGCTACCCTCTACATTCGCAAGATTAATGCCTTGCTCTTCAGCCATATTACGAGCTAATGGAGAAGCTTTAATCCGTCCGTCATCAGACTGACCATTTTCTTTCTCATCAAGGTCTCCAAAGACCGGATCAAAACTCTCTTCCTTTTCATCACCCATAGATTCAGCAGAATCCTCAGATTTTTCTTTATCAGCCGTATCTTCAGAAGATCCACCCGCAGATTTTGCTTCTTCCAGGATATCGCTGATATCTTCTCCTTCTTCACCAATTACGGCAATCAAACCACCGAGCGGTACAGCATCTCCTTCCTCTACTAAAATTTTGAGAATCGTTCCGGCATCAAAAACCTCAACTTCCATTGTCGCCTTATCGGTTTCCACCTCAGCAATCACATCGCCGGATTCGACACTATCTCCTTCTTCAACATTCCACGCAGCGATCACGCCTTCTTCCATCGTATCGCTTAGCTTGGGCATTTCAACCTTAACTGCCATAGTAGTTAAATTTAAATTATTAACTGGTTGTAATTTTATTCAACAAATCAATTTAAAAATCAGTGTCATCCTGAATTCAGTTCAGGATCTTATTTAAGTTAGTTCTTCAAGATTCTAATCCCGAAAGCTTTCAGGACAGAATGACACGAGGTATTACTTGCGATAAGTAACGGTATTCACAGCATCAATCACCTGATCCGGACTGGGCAACCACTCATCAAACAAATTCTTTGCAAAGGGGGCATTTGTATCCGGAAGCGTTACCCGTTGAACCGGCGCATCCAGGTAATCAAAAGCCTCGCGCTGGATCAAATATCCAACTTCAGCCGCAAGCCCGCCAAACGGATGTGCTTCATCCACAATTACGCAGCGATTGGTTTTGCGGATGGATTTCACAATCGTTTCCATATCCAATGGCTTAACCGTCCGAGGATCAATAATTTCTACATCCACATCTTCTTTCGCCAACTGTTCAGCAGCTTGCGTTGCAACATGATACATCTTTCCATGCGCTACCACCGTTACGTCACTGCCTTCGCGCTTCACCTTGGCTTTTCCTATGGGGATGGTAAAATCATCTTCTTCAGGCACTTCTCCTTTCAGGCCATACATCTGCTCCGACTCCATAAACAATACCGGATTGTCATCACGAATTGCAGACTTCAACAATCCCTTAGCATCAGCAGGTTCGGAGGTATAAATTACTTTTAGTCCAGGAAAATGAGCATACATTGCATCATAAGAAACCGAGTGGGTTGCACTTAGCTGGCCTGCTGATGCGTTGGGACCACGAAAAACAATCGGAATCTCCACCTGTCCACCGGTCATATACCGTACTTTGGATGCGTGATTAATAATTTGGTCAGCGGCCAACACCGCAAAATTAAACGTCATAAATTCTACAATTGGGCGCAGACCATTCATCGCCGCCCCTACACCAATGCCGGCAAAACCCAGTTCCGAGATAGGCGTATCAATCATACGTTTCGATCCGTATTTATCGAGCAGACCTTCGGTTACCTTATAGGCTCCGTCGTATTCGGCGACTTCTTCACCCATTACAAAAATATCTTCATCCTGGCCCATTTCTTCATCTATTGCAGCCCGGATTGCTTCTCTGAATTGTAACTCAGCCATTTTTAATTAGTTATTTCAAAAATTGTCGATTCGTAATTTATCAGAAATCAAAAATTATGTATGGAAAGGATAATCATCTTCCGCAAACATGTGGTCATAGAGTGCTTCTTTTTCGGGGAAGTCACTCTCTTCAGCAAAGTCAATCGCTTCCATCACTGTGTCTTCCACACTGTCTTTAATTTCTTCGACTTTATCGTCATCGATAATATCTTCATCCAACAGATAGTTCTTAATACGCTCCACCGGATCAAGCTTCTCATATTCTTCAAGCTCTTCCTTGCTACGATATTTCATGGGATCTGACATGGAATGGCCGCGATAGCGATAGGTGCGAATTTCTACAAACCACGGCTCAGAATTTTCGCGGACATCCTCGGCAATTTCTTTCATCTTTTCATAGACCGTAAGTACGTCCATGCCATTAATGACCATCTTCTTCATATCAAAGCCATCAGCACGATCCACGATTTCACCAGTAGAATGACGGTGAACAGCAGTACCCATTGCATACCCGTTATTTTCTACCGCATAAATGCAAGGCAGTCCCCAATTTTGACTCATATTCAATGTCTCGTGCAACGCACCCTGTGGTACCGCACCGTCACCCAAGAAACAAGCAGTAACACGTCCATTCTGCTTATATTTATTGGCAAAGGCAATTCCACCGCCAAGGGGAATATGTCCGCCTACAATACCATAACCGCCCCAAAAATGTTCATCAACATTGGCAAAGTGCATCGAGCCCCCTTTACCTTTCGAGCAGCCGGTCACTTTGCCATAAAGTTCAGCCATCCCCTCTTTGGGCGATACGCCACGAACAAGTCCCCATCCGTGATCACGATAAGCAGTAATAATATCGTCGTCAGCATTTAAGGCATAAGTTGTTCCGGTCGAAATCGCTTCCTGTCCCATGTAGAGGTGAAGGAATCCACCAAATTTCCCTTTCTGATACATCTGCATAGCACGCTCTTCGAATCGGCGCTGCAAATACATTTGCTCAAACATATCGACGACATCATCGTCTGATAGTCCTAAATCATCATGATTCTTGTCTGTGGGATCGGGTAGCTCCGTACTGCGGATAATTTCTCCGTTTGTGCGAATACCCGTGCCCGTTGGAGTAAACGAAACTTCTTCTGCGTTCTTTTTCTTTTTGGCCATAATATCTTTTTACAGCAGATTAGCTGTTACAACGTTTTCAGTTCAAATTCCTTAAAATAGGGTCAGAAAATATACCTAAAATTATGGAAGATTACAGGTTCGGCTTTAATCTAAATGTTTGCCGATTATTGAAGGTAGTTTATCGAACATCTCTTTCAATTTTTCAGGCTTTCGTCCACCGGCTGTAGCTAAGTTCGGCTGACCGCCGCCGCCACCACCGAGCATCTGTCCAAGTTCACCGACCAGCGCGCCGGCTTTAAGATCTTTTCCTTCGATAAGATCTTTGGTCACCGCCGCCATTACATATACTTTTCCTTCCTCAGAATCTTTTGCTCCAAGTATAGTGATCGTATTTTCTTTCTGTTTATCGAGCGACTCATATCCCAGCTGCTTCAACAGATCCATATCAGCATGAGGTATTTCTCCAGATACCAGCCTGACCCCACCATTAATTTCAGTTCCCGATTGGATTAAGTTATCTAACCGTGAAGCACTTTGCTGCTTACGCAGTTCTTCCAGCTCTTTTTCAAGCTCTTTACGTTCTTCAATAAGCTGATGAATATCGCGCACTAAATCCTGACTCTGACCAATTTCAGAGCGAATATTCTGAATCAGTTCGCTCTCACTTCTTAAATATTCATCCACACTCTGGCCAACCTTTGCTTCGATACGCCGGATGCCCGCTGCTGCAGATGATTCGCTCGTAAACCGAAAATAGCCAATTTCACCAGTAGCATCGACGTGTGTACCACCACAAAGCTCCATTGAATATTCGGGATCGAAGGAAATTATGCGAACTTTATCGCCATATTTTTCACCAAACAACATCGTTGCGCCACGTTCCTTAGCTTCATCGATAGGTACTTCACGTTCTTCCTGCTTGGAGATATTCTGCTGAATCCGATCGTTTACAATTTCTTCAATCTTATTGAGCTCTTTATCCGTAATCTGCTCATAGTGCGAAAAGTCAAATCGCAGATGATTTTCATCCACGAGAGAACCTTTCTGCTGCACGTGGTCACCGAGCACCTGCTTTAAAGCGGCATGTACCAAGTGCGTGGCCGAGTGATGCTTACGGATTTCCTTGCGTCGCTCACCATCCACCATAGCCTCCCATTCTCCACTGGGATCTTCGGGCAGATGGTTTACGAAATGGATATATCCATCTGGAGATTGCTGTACCCCCAGCACACGCAGATGGTCATCACCATTACTGATGATACCCGTGTCGGCCACCTGTCCACCACTTTCGGCATAAAAAGGGGTTTGGTCAAGAATAATAGCTCCCTGGTCGCCATCTTTACGCATAGCTTTAATATTACTCCAGGTTGACAATGAATCGTATCCTACAAACTCAAAGTCATCGGTATCAGAAACTGGAATCCATTCCTTTGGGGATGACTGATCTACACTAAACTGTCCAGCGGCACGAGCACGTTCTTTCTGCTCTTTCATTCGTTTTTCAAACCCACTCACATCAACTTCAACACCACGCTCACGTGCCATCAGCTGTGTTAAATCGATAGGAAATCCATACGTATCGTGCAGCTTAAAGGCATCCTCACCAGGCAATTTATCCTTGCCTTCGATCATCTCCTCAAAAAGCTCAATGCCTTGTCCTAACGTATTTAAAAAGCTCTTTTCTTCGGATTGAATTACATTCTGCACGTAATCCTGTTGGTTAACAAGCACCGGAAACACCTCCTTAAACTGTTCGGCCAGCACTGGAACCAACTTGTAGAAAAACGGCTTTTTCAAATCCAGCTTATCCCAACCATAGCGAATAGCACGTCGTAAAATACGTCGGATCACATATCCTCGTCCGTCGTTGCCGGGCGATGCCCCATCCGCAATAGAAAAACTGACCGCACGAATGTGATCGGCAATTACCCGCATGGCAATATCAATCTCGTCATCATCCCCATACGAAACATCGGCCAGCTCCCCGATTTTGTCGAGCAGTGGCGTAAAAAGGTCGGTATCGTAATTCGATTTCTTATCCTGAAGTACAGCACAAATACGCTCAAAGCCCATACCCGTATCAACGTGTTGAGCAGGCAGCTTTTCGAGCGTACTGTCGGGTTGACGATTGAACTGGATAAACACCAGATTCCAAATCTCCATCACCCGGGGATCGTCCATATTTACGAGTTCGGCACCATCTTTTTTAGCACGTTCTTCATCAGGGCGAATATCCACATGTACTTCGGAGCACGGACCACATGGACCGGTATCTCCCATTTCCCAAAAGTTATCTTTCTTATCAAACTTCAAGATGTGATCTGGGTTAATCGACGTTTCTTCTTTCCACAACTCTATAGACTCCTGATCTACCGGCAAACCGTCGCTCTCATCCCCTTCAAAAACCGTAGCATACAAGCGGTCAGGTTCCAGACCCCACTTATCGACGAGTAACTCCCAGGCATAGCGGATAGCTTCGCGTTTAAAGTAGTCCCCAAACGACCAGTTTCCGAGCATCTCAAACAACGTGTGGTGATAGGTATCATACCCCACTTCTTCCAGATCATTATGCTTACCACTTACGCGAATACACCGCTGACTATCAACCACCCGCTGCCAGGTTTCTCCATCCTTATCATACCCCGACTGTTCTCCCATAAATATGGGTTTAAACTGATTCATCCCCGCATTAGTAAACAATAGCGTGGGATCATTTTGAGGAACAACTGGAGCACTCGAAACAATAGCATGGTCTTTTTCCTTAAAGAAATCCAGAAACTCCTCGCGTATTTGTGCAGAACTCTTGTGGGACATCAGTTTTGACTTAACTTAATTACAGATTCATTAGATCGTTGAAAATAGCAAAAAATCCTGTTGAACTCATCTTAAATACCAACCTGAAAAATTGCTCTGTTGCACCCATCGTTTTACTACCATAGATTACGCAACATCATCAATCAGCTACCCAAAAAAATTTTCTTGTTATGCGACCTATAATTAACAATTTCTTACGGGGATTATTACTTGTTTTTCCCATTACTGCCACCATATATATTATCTTCTCGGCAGCAAGATGGTCGAACAACTTTTTTAATGACCTCCTTTTTGAATGGCTTAATCTCGATATTCCCGGTTTGGGATTGATTACAGTCTTCGTTGGAATTACTGTAGTTGGGTATATTTTTTCACGAGCTATTACTCGTCCTATTGTTACCTATTTTGAGCGCTTTCTAAAAAAAGTGCCTTTCATAAAAATTATCTATACCTCGCTTAAGGAACTTACCGAAGCTTTTGTCGGTGATAAAAAACGATTCAATAAACCTGTTCTTATTGATTTTGGTGGCGTTGAGGCCAAACGCATCGGATTTGTAACGCAGAAAGATCTCAGCGCTCTTGGAATTGAGGACACCGTTGCTGTCTATTGTCCTCATTCATATAACTTTTCCGGCAACTTGTACTTAGTTCCCGCTGAAAATGTAACCCCTATTGACCACAACTCGACCGACGTGATGAAATATGTGGTATCTGGAGGAGTTACCAATATTTCATAACATCAGCCTGCAAAATCATTCGCCAGCTATAAACTAATTTATGCATCCTATCGTTGCACCGATAACATCTTTAACGGATATCAAAAAAACGTTTGTAGATCAATTTTACGAAAAATAAATCTTCAAATTACTTTTGTATAAATATAAATGGGTAAACCTTTGCCAAAAGACGCATATCATAAGTCAGACATAAAAATCAATTCGGTGGAAGGTAAACTAAATTTGGTTGGCCCCTGTTCTTATCCCGAAAAGTGGTGTAATAAATGGAATAAAGAACTTTCTGATTTTTACAAACGATTTGCTCTTAATCCGGGCCTTTTAGGCATCACCCCAGAGTTGCAAAATCCCGACGATAAAGAAAAAGTCGCAGAAATGCTTAATCGAGAACTATCCTATATCCTCAATCCAACCCTGATGAAGGATTTAAAAAGACTCTTTGGGCAATATCAATAAACTTCAACAAATGTCCTTGAGGAAGGTTTAACATATCTTTTTAGATCTCGCTCATCCCATTCTTCGGGCGTTTTACCTGATGCCGGCTCTCGTACATCCAAATATTCTGCCAGCCCCTTTTTAGCCAATGCAGGATAGATTCCACGTTCCATCCCCTTCAGTCCACAAATATACATGAGTGTATTATCTTGCTCCATGATAGGATCAAGTAGCTCTGCATCATCCCAAAGCGCAGTTTGGACATACTTTTTTGACCCATCAGTACGCCGATCTTCGCGCGACACACGAGGTAAGTAGTGGAAGTTGTCATATTCCTCATCCAACGACTCAAAATAATCAGCATACAGCAGATCAGTACGATAAGCACATCCAAAAACCAATACAATTTCGTTTTCAAATCCCTGATCGAGTAGCTCCTTAATCATTCCACGATATGGAGCAATACCGGTACCGGTTGCAAAAAAAACGTAGTTAAAATCGTGAGCATTCTCGGGTAGTAAAAACCTCCGGCCGCTGGGCCCTGTCATCTTAACCATATCACCAGGCTGTAAATCTGCCAAATAGTTTGAGCACACTCCCAAATAGAGTTCATTATTATCGAACTCTTCGATGGTTCGCTTAACCGTTGTTGAAATAAGGTTGGGCTTGCCCTCCTCGCCTTTGGTGGGAGAAGAAATTGAATATAACCGTAATTTATAATCACGCCCCTTTTCATTTTTACCAGGAGGTAAAATTCCAATAGACTGCCCTACCCGTACATGTCCCTCGAGATCTGTACCTGAAATATCGAATGTGACATGGCGGACAAAATTGGGACTACTTTCTTTTGTGCAAATCCTGTTTTCAACGATAGGAACTTCTACAGGATCTTTAGGAGTGTAAATATTGAGTTCAACTTCGGGGAGCTTAATCTCCGGCATACTGCTACTTGTAATACGTTATTTAGATCTAATTTAAACGGCTATGAACTTGTAAATGTTCTGCCAAAATTACAAGCATTTTTTAAATGAAATAAATCCCGAAAATAAAAAAAGACCCGCCTTTTAAAACGGGCCTTTCATACAATAATTTAATGAACTTTTATAGATAAAACATCAGTCCAGCTGTAAAGACATTACCATTATAATTGGCATTTTCGGTACTCATCTCATTGTCATCGGGATTTAGAAACAGATAACGGTAGTCAAAGTTGAGAGCTGCATTTTGGTTGATAGGAAATTCCACTCCAAAGCCAAGGTGATAACCAAAATTAAACTCGTTATCCACATCATCAAATACACCATCATAGTCATATATAGTATAATAAGCTCCTAATCCAGCAATTCCATACGGAGCAAAGTTTTTGCTCACTGGCAAAAACATAAGTGCTGAAGCTGTCACAGGTACTAACTTTGTTTCCAGCGTTTGTCCGCCAATAGAATATTCCTGAGCCGCACGATACTCTACGGAACCCTCTAAACCAATGACAGATCCCAGTCGAACTCGCGACTGCGCACCAATATAAAAATTGCCATTATCAGCATCATTAGCTTTGTAATACCCTAACCGAGGACCAATACCAAGGGTATTTTTAATGGTTGCATCGGATGAAGCCTGCTGTGCCTGAGATATTGATGGGGCAAATAAAAATACAATAATAGGAAGTAATAATAATTTCTTCATCGAAATACTTTTCTTGATTAGAGTTCAATCAGTTATAAAACGAACAAGCATTTTTTGTTCCATAGCTTAGAACGCTTTGAGCATTTCTCCTAAAACAGTCCATACCCCCCATGAACCTTTCCTTGCTATATAATTACATCAATTAAGAAGCCACCTTAAATGACTTACTTAAATCAGATTGGGTTATTGGCTTCGATAAAAAGTCGAGATATTTAGTACTCTCCATCTTTTTTTGATGAGCCAGATCAGTATTGCCCGATATATATATCACGGGCATTGATACCTTCTCCTGAATTTTTTGTATAGCTTCAATGCCATCAATCGCTCCCTTTAAGCGAATATCCATTAAAATCAGATCTGGATGTTGCCCCAATGCCACATCGATGGCATCCTGTCCTGTAGATACTTTACCTAATACCTCATGACCAAGATTTTTCACCATGCGTTCTATGAGCATAGCAATAATCATCTCATCTTCAACAATTAATACTTTCTTTGATTTCATATAAGCCGTCTTCTAAAATAATTTCTTGAATCATCTATTTGGAATTCAAGAGTGCTTTACTCTTCCTTTGTTACAAAACAGACTCCCCTTTAAGCAAGAAGTTCCATTAATATTTATTAATACTTTTTGCGATAAAATATGTAGGGAACACCTCCGGCTGATCTGAATACAAAGTAGCTAAACAAATAAATAATTATCCCAAACTAATTATCACGAAGTCGCATCATGAAGTCTTTTAAACAATTATCATCCTATTTATTAATAATCGCCCTATTTGTAGCTACCATTAGCTGCGATACCTCCGATTCTAATTCCGGCGGTGAACAGCAGGTAACCGTTAAAATGAAGATAGACAACTCAAATAATTCATCCGCCAAACAGTTTTCCTATTCTCCTACCACACAATCAGTCGACTCATTAACAGAAGTAAAACTACTGGTAGAAGAACTTGAGCTGGAAAGTACCGCTGATGACGATTCACTCGATTTCGAAGTTGATGACTTGGTCGTCAACCTACCACTCGATGGTAGTGAGTTTAACTTAACATCTGGGAATGTACCCGCTGGCGTATATGATGAGTTTGAAATGGAAATTGAACACGACGATGATACCAATGTTAATGATCCGGATTTCATAAATGAATCAGGAGATGAGGACGATGGATATACCGTCGTAATTAAAGGCATCTATAATGGTGAGGAATTTACCTACCAATCTGATGAAGATTTCGAAATCGAACTGGAATTCAATCCTCCGTTCGAAATAAATGACGACTCCTCCCCTTCTATTGCCATTAATATTGATCCATCCGGCTGGTTTACAGATTCTTCGGGCAACGATTTAGATCCCAACGATCCAGCTAATTATGAACAAATTAAAGAAAACATTGAAAATTCATTTGACGTCGAACAAGATGACGATGGTGATAACGACGACGATAATGACGATTAAGTAACCATATATTTTTAGGGTTATCTATTACCATCGTTAGGGCAATTCCCATACAGGGGATTGCCCATTTTTTTGTAACTGAAGAACATTTAAAAAATTACTTTTCTTTTCTAAATCACGGTTTGTCTCAATTCAAATTTTAGCTATAATGCAAAAAAATTAAAGCTAAATATTATTGAGATGGATGCGGAGACTCTCACCACCATTTTCTTTATCGGTGGTATTGTATTAATGATCATTGAAACCTTAATTCCGGGAGGCGTATCATTTTTCCTGGGCGTAAGTGGGCTTTTTGTTGGAACTTTACGTTGGCTTGGGATTTTGGAAGATCCTGCCACCTCTATTATTACCTGGCTTTTTACATCGGTCGCTCTCATTTTGGCTATGCGGCCTTTGTTAATGAAATATTGGGGAGGCGAAAGCAGCTATAAACTGGCCAATGAAGATGTGGAAGCCATGGATCAAATTGTAGATGTCGTTGATGAGGTCAATCCCAATGACAATTCTGGGCGTATCCGTTTTCAAGGGATTTCCTGGCAAGCACGAACACTGGAAGGAAAGATTCCCGCAGGGACAAAAGCCAAAATACGCTACCGGGATAATGTGACCTGGATCGTTGAACCTATCGACGAAATTGAAGAATGAGCTCAATTATCCATGGGGAATCCATGGACTAAACCTTTATGAAAAAAGCTCTCTTAAAGCGAGCTCCAAGAATTTTCTTGGCCTGCTGATTCATCATCAGGCCAAAAACCAAGCAAATACTTATTTATAACTTTAAAATATAATCATCATGTGGACGACCATACTCATTATTATAGCCTTGGGCCTCTTCATCTTTACAAAAGTGTTTATCATTGTAGAGATGCGAGAAGAAGTTATCCAAGAGCGACTCGGAAAATACATTAAGACTCTTAAACCCGGCCTGCACTTTTTAATTCCTTTTGTGGATCGGGCAGCTTATCGCCAAGAAATGCGCGAGCAAGTCATTGATGTGCCCAGTCAAACTTGTATCACCAAAGACAATATTGAAGTTGAAGTCGATGGACTTGTTTATGTCAAAGTAATGGACGCCTATAAAGCCAGCTATGGCATTGGCAATTACAAGTTAGCAGCCATTAACCTGGCGCAAACTACTATGCGAAGTGAAATTGGTAAAATTACGCTGGATGATACGTTTTCTGAGCGCGAACAGATGAATGAAAATATTGTCCGCGAAATTGATAAGGCCTCCGATCCATGGGGTATTAAAGTGCTACGATACGAAATTCGTAATATTCGTCCCTCGGATAATTTAATTCACACACTCGAAAAACAGATGGAGGCCGAACGCGATAAACGCGCCGAAATTACGACCTCTACCGGTACCCGTGATTATAAAATCAATGAATCACAGGGAGAGCGACAGGAAGCTATTCTACTTTCTGAGGCTCAACGACAAAAGCGAATCAATGAAGCTAAAGGAAAAGCCAAAGAGATTGAACTCATTGCCAAGGCCACTTCCAAAGGCATAAAACGCGTATCCCAAGCCATTGCTAAACCGGGAGGAGATCTGGCTGTTAAAACACAACTTATTGAGCAGTTTATTGATCAACTGGGTAATGTGATCGAACGATCAAATGTATCAGTACTGCCAACAGAAACAGCAAACCTTAAAACCTTTTTTGAAGGCGTCGGTAAAGTAAGCGACAGTACACAACCAACTTCATCAAACACTACAACGGGGGCCCAACAATGATAGAACCAATTAGTCAAGGTGTACTTGGACTTTTAAGTATTTACATACTTTTTAAATTTATTCAGTCGATTCAACTTGTACCCACTCAACGGGCTTATATTGTTGAGCGACTTGGCAATTATCACAAAACACTCGGCCCCGGCTTTCATGCGCTCGTCCCCTTTTTCGACAAGGTTAAATATAAGCAGGATCTGCGGGAAGAAACGATCGAGGTTGAACCACAGGAATGTTTTACTAAAGATAATGTAAAAGTCGAAGTTGATGGCGTGATTTATCTGGCCGTAATTGATCCCGTAAATGCCAGCTATGGCGTCACCAACTATCGTTTTGCAGCCGTTCAGCTGGCTCAGACCACTACGCGTTCCATTATTGGTACGATGGACTTGGATGATACCTTCGAAGATCGTGCAATCATCAACAAAGAGGTTGTTGATGTACTTAGCGAAATGGAACAAGCATGGGGCATTCGCGTGCTGCGATATGAGATTAAAAACATCTATACACCTAAAACCATCCAGAACGCAATGGAACGACAGATGACGGCCGAACGCGAACGTCGCGCGACTATTGCGAAATCGGAAGGAATTATGCAGTCGACCATTAATGATGCTGAAGGTGAAAAAGAGGAAATCATTAACAAATCGGAAGGTGAAATGCAGCGGCAGATTAATGAAGCTGAAGGGGTAGCCCAGGAAATTGAGTCTATCGCAGAAGCTACGGCTATTTCTATTGAAGAAATTGCCGATGCATTATCCCAGGAAAAAGGAAAAGAAGCCATGCAGATGCGTTTGGCCGAGCAATATATTAGTCAGCTTTCTAAACTTGCCAGCGACAAAAATGATGTCATCATTCCTAAAGACGTCACCAATTATGATTCCATCATGAGTGGTCTTTCTCTGGATAAAATATCCATTGTTCCAGAAAAAGAAACAGAGTAACAATAATTATCTATCGCGATTTAAAAAGCCCAATCCTATCTTGGACTGGGCTTTTTATTTTTTATTGTTTTTCTCCAATTGAAACAGCACGCCATTTATGAACTATCTTCTCTATCTACCCTCACGGCTTATTACAGATTATCCCACAACAACTTGATCCAAATTTTCAAGGATTGCCGTCCAACCCTGCGTATGTTTTTCGGCAATCTCTTTACTTGGCATAAACTCATGATGGAGCTTCACTTCCGTGCCCCCACCTACCTGACTTAAAGTGATTGTCACCACCGTATCCGTAACAAGATGAGAGTTCCACGTAAACACGATCTTTTTATTTGGAACAATCTCTTTGTAAACCCCTTTGTGTGGATAGGTATCATCGGGACCATGCATATCTACCTTAAAACTCCCTCCTTCTTGGGGATTATTTTCTATTGAAGCCGACCAACCATTTTCGGTCGAAGCAAAAAACCACTGTTCCATAATTTTTTGATTAGTTAATGCTTCAAAAAGAGTCTCCGGATCAGCATCAATAATACGCTTTACTGTTAGTGTTGATTCATCCTTTGCCATAATAAGCACCCATTATTTGTAGTTACAGGTTTATTAAGATTTTCAAGCAGTTCATTCTATCCTTTCTCGTGCCCTTCCATTTCACCTCCTGATATAAATTAATGACCCAAAACGATCATTGAGTTTGGCTTTCTTTAAAAATTTCTTTGACAGAAACATCAATTACCCGTTCAACAAGTGTTTTTCTCTTATACTTTATCCATCTTTTCCGTCTTTAGTTTTGTTTTCATCAAGAAATTGCTCCAATTCATCGAACCGATCCTCCCAAAATTTGCGATATGTTTTAATTAGGTCTGATACCTCGGTTAGTGGCTCGTAATTCATCCGACACAAATAACTACGCCCCTCCTTTCTTTTCACAATCAAATCAGCACGCTCAAGCACCTTCAAATGTTTTGATACTGCCGCTAACGACATTTCATACGGCTTGGCAATCTCATTAACCGACCGTTCTTGATCAGCCAAGCGCAACAAAATATCACGCCGTGTGCTATCCGCTAAAGCATGTAATGTTGAATCAAGCATTTTATCCAACTATTAATATTAAACCGTTCGGTTAAATATAAGAAGAAAAACCAAATATTCAACCTATTGGTTAAATATTTTTATAAGATGTTTGGCCTTAACATGATTGCAAAAGATATTCTAAATAAATTTTAAGGGTTTCGTTTTGGGATTGTGTGTATCTTCTTACCTCTTAACCAAACACATATGACTATGAAATCAACAGAAGTAACAAAGTACCACTCCGATGAAAAATGGAATACATGGATGAGCCAATTGGCCACCGACGACTACTTGGTAGTCGATAATTTCATTTCGGATCATCTTTTTGAAAAGGTTCAGTGCTATTTTCAAGAAAGGCTTGATGAAAGTAAATTCTCTAAAGCTGCTATCGGATCGGACAAAAACCGGCAAGTTGAATCTTCGGTCCGTGGTGACTTTATTTATTGGCTCGATCGTCGGCAAGATTCAGCAGTAAATGAACTTTTTATCTTGTTTGATGAGGTAATGGCAAACCTGAGACAACAATTATTCTTGAGCCTCTCAGATTACGAGTTTCACTTTGCCCTGTATCCGCCCAACACTCATTATGATAAGCACGTTGATCAATTTCATGGCAAGGCCAATCGCGTTATTTCTATGCTGATCTATCTCAATGAAAACTGGCAACCAGGTAACGGCGGGGAATTAAAAATATACCAAGCTGATGGGACAGAATCCCTTATAGAGCCTTGTGCAAAAAGACTGGTCATGTTTAAAAGTGATACCGTTCCCCACGAAGTACTGCTCACTCAGATCCCCCGGAAAAGTATCACCGGTTGGATGCTCCACAAACCGGCATCTGTAGGACAGTTTGTTTAAAGTGGATTCAGCGACAAATTCCAATACCAGATAATAATTGCCAGAATCACCAACAACGCTACCCATATTCCAATAGCGGTACGGGTAGCTTTTTTAGCTTTCTCAACCTCCCACCAGCTTCGAGGCTGTATACCTTGGACAAGAAATGTAACGATCCCTGCAAGGTTGATACATATTAAATTAGTTATCGTTAAAATAATTGATCCAACTGCCAGTCCGGTATGTCCTGCCCCCAGTAACAATCCCACATTAACCAGCGGAGGCAACAGGGCTACAGCTACCATTACCCCTACAATGGCTGCCGGTACCCCACGTGTATAAGCAAGCACTCCTGCACTTCCGGCTGCCAAGGCAATGGTTATATCTCCAATATTCACATTCGTCTTATTTATAATTTGCTGGGACTCTAAATCAACATTCATAATAACTCCCATTACAATGGCCAACGCAAGCGATACTCCTAACCCAATGGCATTGGTCTTTAACGCTTTCCATCCCAAATCGAGGTCACCTAACGTTACTGATAATGCCATAGCTACATTGGGGCCCAACAAGGGAGCAATCACCATGGCACCAATAATAACGGCCACATCTCCCCTAACAAGACCTACCCCAGCTACAAGGGTCGATAACAAGACCAACCCAATATATACTATGTTTAACTCTCCACCTCCTGAGACATCAGTATAAAGCTCTTCCCTACTAATGCGGCCGGCAGATTTCTTTTCTGACGCTTCCTCTTCTTGATCATCTGACTCTTCTTCACTCTCTTGGGGCTGGGGTAGCGTAGCCTGTACTTCAAAGAGCATGATTCTGAATCCATCAACATGAGAAAACTTCTCCGTTAATGTATCAGATAGTGCTTCAATTCTATTCACATCCACCAGCACACGTAGAATTGAACATCCATCTTCCAAGGTATCTGTCCAGACGCCAAGTACATTTTGGTCTTCCACAATTTTTCGCGCCTCTTTAGCTGTATCAGGTGGAGCAATTAGCTCCAGCATGCGATAGCTCATTACCGATAATATTTATAGTTAATGATGTTATGATGTAGGGTATAAAGGAAGGGATAAAGAATGAAGAATAGCAACTATAAATTCACTATGGTAAAGTTTATCCCTACGACTGTTAAATCTCCCTGAATTATAAAACTCTGACTAAAGATATGAATGCCATCAAACATACATTGCAAAAAAAATTAATCAGATAAACTACAACAGTGAGTTTATCAAAAAAGGGATTAAATCAACAATTTATGTGTTTTCGGGACAAGTTATATATCATATTTAGAACATAATTTTTAACCGATCGAATAGAAATAAACAATCTTTCAGCTTGTATTGGTTGCAAAATATCCCCAAAATAAAAAAGTCTAACCCTATTACAGGTTAGACTTGGGAAGTGGAGGTGCGGGGAATCGAACCCCGGTCCGAAATGGTATATCGTTCAAGCATCTACATGCATAGTTGCCGTTTATCATTCGCCTGAAGCATCGCCCGGCAACAGGCAACTTCAGACTAGACTGTTAAAGTTTTACGTACGTCCGACAGTCAGCAGGCCGTACGCTATCCTGTCATAATCGGCGCTCCATTCAGCACTGACAGGCAAGAAGCTGAAGGAACGGCTTAGCTGCGTTACGCAGCTAAGCTATAAGAATAGTTGTTGTCAACTACATTTAATTGCATGATGATTATTTACGAGATCATCGCAAAATCTCGGCATGCAGCCTGCGATTCTACTCACTCCGTCGAATCCATTACACCCCCAAAATGTGAAAGAACTATAGGTTACAATAAACGCTTTTCTTGTCTTTTTATTGTATTACCATAACATTTCAAACGCCCGTAAAATTCATGGTATTTTCCTCCAAAGTCAATCATTGGACAAACTTTATTTCATATTGATTTATGTCGTAAAGTTATATAATCTAATTAATGACTGATGATAATATTATACTTCCTGATATGATGAAAGTATGCCACTCTATATTCTTTTTTGCTCTCCTTTTAGCAGGTAGTGGCTGTGATATAGGCGGAGAGGCGAACTATATCTCTCCCCCTTCGATGGATGTAAGTATTAGTTATGTTGATGAGCAAGGAAAAGATGTACTGAATCCCGAATATTTCTCGGTTTTTAACATTTATTATCTGCAAAAAAATGAAGAAACAGAAGCATTTGAATTAGTTGAGGTAGAAAATAATCAATACTCGTTTTATACCGATGAGGAATCCGATCGCTATGCCCTTCGTATATTTCCCAACCGAGAGTTTATTGACGGAGAATCCCGGACCATCATCGAAAATCATCGCGATGATTTTGATACGCTGCGAGTGCAAGGATATAACGAGGGCCGTGGGTCCGTTGCCGAACGTATTTGGTATAATGATGAATTGGTCTGGGAAACTGCACCGAATCCCCCGCGCCGTTACTTTGTAATCATTAAAACCGACTTTTAGTTAAGCACGTATTCTTCTGCCGGTGCCCGTAGATTATAATTCGAGCTCATCACCTTACCATACGCACCAGTATTTGCAACCAAGATAACATCGCCCTCCTCAGAACTTGGAAACAACCGGTCGATACCCAATTTATCACCCGATTCACAAATAGGGCCAACGATATTTACCGTTTGGTTGGCAGGATGATCGAGCTTAGATAAATTAACTATGGTATGCCGGGCCCCATAAAGAGCGGGGCGAATAAACGAATTCATTCCCGTTTCGATACCTACATACTGCATCTCCCCTTTTCCTTTTAGCTGCGTTACCTTACTTAACAACACCCCGGCGGTAGCCACCAAAAACCGGCCCGGTTCTACCCACAGATCATACTGTGGATGTGCTTCTTTAAATTGATTCAGTGATTCGTTCACAGATTTCATATCCAATCCGGCCTGTGTCTCATTTTCCCTGATTCCAAATCCTCCTCCCAAATCAAGAATATCAACGCCTCCAAGATCTTCAGCTACATTATGCAAAATAACAGCTACATCTTTCCACGACTGTGGGTCTTTAATGCCACTCCCAATATGAGCATGTAACCCTTTCACCTGAATATTATGAGTCGCAATAAGTTCTTTTAGTTCCGGAATTTCAAAGCGTGGTATTCCAAATTTGGATTGTACCCCTCCGGTTTTAACGTGCTCATGATGACCACCTCCATGTCCGGGGTCTATCCGTAAAAATACCTCTTTATCCTTAAATATTTTAGGCCACTTCTGCAGTGGATAAATATTATCAAGCGTAACATTTACCCCCAGCTCCATACCTTTCTCATACTCCGACTTCGGCGCAAAGTTCGGGGTAAACAATATTTTTTGAGGATCAAAATCAGGAAATAATTCAAAAACCTTCTCTACCTCTCCTATTGATACGCACTCGAATCCAAAACCTAATTCGTGAAACGTTTTTAAAATATCTGTATTGGCATTTGCTTTCATCGCATAAAGCCCAAACGATACAGCATCAATATTTTGGATAAGCTCTGCATACCGTTTCACCGTGTCGGTATCATAAATATACATAGATCCGTTACCCTCCATAAGAGTCAGCAATTCCCCCCGCTTATCTTTCCACCATGCTTCACCGTCATCCTTCGACTCACTTTCTTCATTCATTAACTGAGACCAAGTGGGACCAAATGACTTTTGGTTTCCAGACTGTAATATCACCTGCTCGTGTAGCTTGCGAACCAGTCGGTCAACTTGTTCACTTTCAACCACAAATGTAAAGTTGAGATCATTTGCAGCTTGGCTAACCAAGTACACTTGGTGCTCTTGAAATGCTTCAAAAGCTGACCCTAACTGATGTAAAATAGTTCTAATACGACGTCCCAGTAAACTTACTGCTGACACATCCTCAATAACTTCTACCGCGCAGTAACGCCTCAGATCCTCCACAAATTCATCCCGGATATCCTGGAAGTGATCATTTAACCCCGGATCAAGAGAAACCGTAACATTTGACTGGGAAGTTGAAACCAAATCAATGGATAACCCAAAATGCTTGAATACATCAAAGGCATCAGCCAAAAAACCAACCTCTTGCCACATACCCAGCGATTCCATGCTCACCAAGATCACATCACTGCGCACAGCAATAGCTTTCACTAATGCTTCATCCTCCGATGCCTCAGCAGAGATAACAGTACCCGATAGTTCTGGTTTTTGTGTACAACGTACATGAATTGGGATTTGGTGTTTACGCGCCGGCATTATACTCCGCGGATGCAATACGTGAGCACCATTTGTTGCAATTTCTTGCGCCTCTTCGTAACTAAGGTGATTTAAAAGTCGCGCCGAAGGTACGGCATGGGGATTCACCGAAAACATGCCCGGCACATCCGTCCATATCTCTAAGCGTTCTGCGCCAATTTTTGCAGCAAAATAGGCTGCCGATACATCCGATCCACCGCGGCCCAGAACAACTGTTTTATCTTCGGAATCACTCCCGATAAATCCCTGGGTGACAATAACTGGACCTGCCTTGTCTAAGGCATCAGCGGTATTTTGGTCATAATCAGTCGTACTTACCGCTGAAATGATCTGAGAACGCTCGGTAGTATTTTTTCGGATAATCGTTTTGATATAATTTCTCGCATCCAGCCATAGTGCTTCATCCAATTCTTTCTGCAGGTAAGCCGTACCAAGCTTCGTAGCCATCAGCTCTCCCATCGCCAACAGACGGGCATGAACACGGTATCCCGCTTCTCCAATAAGTTCAATACCCTTTACAATATGTCCCAACTCTTCAAAATCATTTGCAAGCAAATCAACAGTATCAATGCCAAGCGTTTTTCCTAAATCGATATGCTTTTGTTTTACCTGCTCAACTTTTTGCATCAAATCATTTTCGTCGGGCTGTTCAACAATATCCTGAAGAATATTCGATACCCCACTCAAGGCCGAATGGACTAAACATACTTTAAACCCTTCCTCCCTGCGTTTTCTTACTACAGAAACAATTTTTTGCCAGTTCTCCAACGTTGAAACACTTGTACCACCAAATTTTAACACAACCCAACCAGAACGTTCCTCGGACATCGTTATCTATCTTTCTTTTCAGTAAATATTTATGAAACAGCTGAAGATAAGAATCTTCATGACCGTTTTAATAAAAAATCAGTTAAAAAGCTTAAAGTTTTATTGATATGCCATATCATAAAAAACTCTCTACATATTAACTACACAAGTTTGGCATATTCGGGAGTATGGCCAATGATACCAATAAGATCGAGATTCTGAGACCTGAATAATTTTTCACACCTACATTTTCTTTTAATAAAATTTTAACGCCTCTCCCCTTTGCCATCCGATGCAAAACTATTAATTTCTTCATTCATCAATTAATGACCTCCTGCGAAAGATCTTACCTTGAAATATTTCTCATTTGCTGTTCTCATTTTTATCCTTATCCCCATCACCGTTTGGGGGCAACAATCGGCTTCTATTAACGGGTATATTTCGGATTCCAAGACAGGCGAAACCTTAATATCGGCAAACGTAGCACTTAAAGACAGTCGCAAGGGTACCTCTTCGAACACATCAGGGTATTTTTCTCTCCAAGGTATTGATCCCGGCACCTACACTGTTATTGCGACCTATGTGGGGTATCAGCAGTATGAGCAGGAGATTTCCCTTGATCCAGGGCAAAACCTGCGGCTTGATATTAAGCTTCAGCCTCAGGGAGTTCAACTTGAGGAAGTAGTCGTAGAATCAAAGCGGGAGCAAGAAGAGCAACGAGATATTGGTATTGCACAGCTTCAAACCCAACTTATTAACGACCTCCCCTCGGTCGGACAAACCGATGTTTTTCGATCCCTACAGCTACTGCCCGGTGTCAAAGCAGCATCTGATTTTTCCAGCGGACTCTATATTCGTGGCGGAAGTCCCGATCAAACGCTGATTCTGCTCGACAGAACTACAGTTTATAACCCCTCCCACTTTTTTGGCTTCTTTTCAACTTTCAATCCCGATGCCGTAAAAGATGTACGACTCTATAAAGGGGGATATCCCGCTCAATATGGGGGACGTCTCGGATCGGTGCTCACTATCTTTAATAAAGATGGAAATCGAAACGAATTTCAGGGGTCGGTCACCATGGGATTGCTTTCGTCACGCGCTTCTGTAGAAGGACCTTTCGCCAACGAAAACGGCTCTTACATGTTTGCCGTGCGCCGGTCAACGCTTGAACCGGCCCTTGCTATACTACAAAGTACCTCCGAAAATATCCCCGAAAGCTTTTACTTTTTAGATTTAAATGGGAAACTAAACTATAATGCCGGGCCTAATGATAAAATCTCACTTGCCTTTTATACCGGCTCAGATAACCTCAAATTTCCTTTTGCTACGGATGCCGGTATTGACCTGAACTACGGGAATCAAACCCTTAGTTCAACGTGGACGCATATCTTTTCGGATAAGGTTTTCTCAAACTTTACTTTGACCGGATCGCGCTATTTCAACTATCCGTCAATAAATTTGGCCTCTACCCCCATCGACCGCTCCAACAATATTTATGATTTTTCCCTGAAAGGTGATATCGAATACTTACCTAACAATGATCACGAAATTTCATCTGGTTTCTGGATTGGCAACCTAACCCTGAAATTGCAAGACCAATTTGACGGCGAAGATACGTTTAGCTCTCGCATTCAAACCCAATATGGCTCGCTATACCTCCAAGACAAATGGAGCATCAATGATCAATGGATTGTCACCCCCGGACTGCGCTTGGAGGGGTTCACTGAAGGCCAATACGCGCGGTTGGAACCCCGCATGTCGCTGGAATACCGCCCTACCGATCGGGTTCGCCTGCAAGCCGCCTACGGACGGTATAACCAGTTTTTAACCTTAATATCCAACGAAGCATTTTCTGGTTTTGATGTATGGCTTACTACAGATGACGGCGTACCGCCGGCCTATGGTGATCAATATGTACTGGGAGCTAAAACTATTCCCTGGGAGGGGTATGGATTGGATTTAGAATTATATTACCGGTCTATGAATGACCTTTTTGAACTCGACCCCTTTCTTCCTGATCAAGCGGGCCTACCCTATGAGGAAATATTCCGATTTGGCGATGGATACGCATACGGTGCTGAGCTGTTTTTTGAACGACAAATCGGGCGGCTTACCGGCTTTGCGGGCTATACCTTTAGCGTAACGAGACGCAAATTCCCCAACTTTAACGATTCAATTTTAGACCAAGGCACAGCACGATATTATCCCCCAAAATACGACCGTATACACGACCTGAACATCGTTCTGCAATACGATATTAGCAACCGCTGGGCAACAACGGTAAGCTTCAATTATGCTACAGGTCAAGCATATACCAAACCATTGGGCAGAACGACCGCTTTTGATGTGCCTACATCCGGCCTTAGCTTTGACCAGCTGATCGTTGGGCGCGTCAATGCTTCTCGGCTCCCAGATTACAACCGACTCGATATCAGCTTTAGTCGACAGGGAACCTTTTTTGGGATCGGTGAAGCCGAATGGCAATTCCAGGTTATTAATGCTTATTCTCGGCGCAATGTCTGGTTTTACAATTACAACTTAGAAGAAAATCCCGCCGAGCGAGAAGCGATAACCCTTCTCCCCATTTTACCAACCCTTTCATACACTGTGGAATTTTAGGCTATGGATAAATTTATCATTCTTATAACCGTTTTGTTAACTACACTCTCGGGCTGTGAGCTCTATGAACAAGATGAGTATGAAGAGTATTATGTAGTAGAATCGTATCTGGTTGCAAATGGTAACCTGCAACAAGTACGTGTTTCAACAACCAGTCCGATTGAAGAATCCTATAGCTTTGAAAACAATACCGTATCCGGGGCCTCTGTTGAAATCCAAAAACTAAATCCTGATAGCACTGTTGCCGAACGATATCAATATATACAGGAGCAACCAGGAATCTATATCCCAACTGATAGTATAACAATACAGGCCGCACAACTATATCGCCTTTCAGTCACTACCCAAAACGGCAGAGAAGTTACTTCTACCACTTATGTACCCGGAAACTTTGAAACAATCAATGAATTAGAACCCCGCTATGTGTACCAAAGTCCTGAACAGGTAGAACTGACAACGACTCCCAGTTCCTATATTACCGATCGTCAAACCTACTTTGTCTTTACGGTAAATGCATTAGATCCCAGTACCAATGCCCTTACACCTTTCTATGCCGACCAAGTTGATGATGAAGATACGGACATAGAGGAATTCTATATTAACTCATCTGGCATCGTTAATGAAGGAAATTTTGAAATTAACGAGGATGGCACTATTACACTCCGGTTACCCTGGATTGGGGTTGCATTTTACGGTCCCAACAATATTATCACCAATGCAATTGATGATAATTTATATGATTTTCTTCGATCACATGGTACACAAGCTGGCGGTACTACACTTTCTCCCGGAGAAATTCAAAATATCCGTTATAATGTAAATGGCGGTATTGGTGTTTTTGGAAGTATGTCCAGCGATACCAATGGAACTTTTATTGCTCGACCATAACTCATTTTATGATACGTCAATCTCTCATTATTTTTGTGCTTCTG
This sequence comes from Fodinibius sp. Rm-B-1B1-1, assembly GCF_038594945.1. Classification (NCBI taxonomy): domain Bacteria; kingdom Pseudomonadati; phylum Balneolota; class Balneolia; order Balneolales; family Balneolaceae; genus Fodinibius; species Fodinibius alkaliphilus. Next base: position 269,681 of record NZ_JBCFYD010000002.1, on the reverse strand, counting down.
TTGCTCTTGGCTATCAGTTTCTCATGGCCGGCTGCAGCTCAAGACACTAACTCATTTAACCTTGCCCGCATAAAATACAGTGGCGGCGGAGACTGGTATAATAATCCATCATCCCTACGAAATTTAGCCGAATTTGCTCGCCAACACGTTCCCATCGCCATCAATCCAGAGTATGATGATGTAGAAGTTGGCAGCCCCGACTTATTTGATTATCCTTTTGCATTTTTAACTGGTCATGGCAATATCACATTGAATCAGGCCGAAGCCTCCAACCTTCGAGACTACTTACACAATGGTGGATTTTTGTATGTGGATGATGATTACGGCCTTGATGAACATTTTAGGGAAGTAATCCAACAAGTATTTCCTAACGAGAAACTGGTTGAACTACCCTTTGCTCACCCCATATATCACCAGGTATTTTCTTTTGATGAAGGTTTGCCAAAAATTCATGAACACGATGGAAAACCTCCCCAGGGATTTGGCATTTTCTTAGACGGCAGACTGGCCCTGTTTTACACGTATGAAACCAATTTGGGGGATGGCTGGGCCAATCCCGATATTCACAATGATCCCGCAGCAATTCGAGAACAAGCACTTCAAATGGGCACAAACATCCTGATCTATGCCCTGACGCAAGGACAATAAGACAATCAACCAGTATCTAAAACGATCTCCTTTTTTGCCTACATCCTGATCCTACTTAATCTATACCATCCCTTTTTAATAAGGCGTAATTTACGGATATTTAACCAACGCAAATTACAAGTAAATTTCATGTTATTATGATCATCCCAATAGCCAGCGACCATGCCGGTTTTGATGCTAAAGAAAAAGTGAAGACTTTGCTCGAAGAAATGGGGCACATGCCGGTAGATTTTGGGACACACTCTGATGAATCTGTTGATTATCCTGACTATGCCGTACAAGTCGCCGAAAAAGTTGATGCAGGCGAACATGATAAAGGTATTCTTGTTTGTGGAAGTGGTCAGGGGATGTGCATGACAGCCAACAAATATCAAAATGTGCGCGCCGCTCTTGTCTACGATGATAATTCAGCCAAGATGACTCGACAGCACAACAATGCCAATATTTTGTGTCTGCCCGGACGCCAACTGAGTGATAAAAATCTTAAAAAAGTGGTCCAAATCTGGCTCGATACCGAGTTTGATGGAGGCCGCCATGAACGCCGTGTTAACAAAATCCATGATTTAACCGATAAAAAATAATCCTATGCAATCTCTATCTGATCGAGACTCAGAAATTTTTGAGCTCTTAGCTGAGGAAAAAGAACGCCAAAATGATAATTTAGAACTGATCGCCTCCGAAAACTTCGCTTCCAAAGCTGTTATGGAGGCCATGGGCTCTACGCTTACTAATAAATATGCCGAAGGCCTGCCCGGCAAGCGATATTATGGCGGTTGTGAAGTAGTAGATAAGGTAGAAGAACTTGCCCGGGAACGAGCAAAAAAACTCTTTGGCGCTTCGTGGGTTAATGTGCAACCTCACTCCGGTGCTCAAGCTAATGCCGCTGTGTATCTCACGTTCATGGAACCCGGCGAAACCCTATTGGGACTTAACTTATCACACGGCGGACACCTTACCCATGGATCCCCGGTTAACTTCTCTGGTATTTTATACAACTCCGAATTTTATGGTGTAGACAAAGAAACCGGTCGTATTGATCTCGAAGAGGTCCGAAAGAAAGCCAAAGAAGTTCAGCCTAAACTTATTTCAATCGGAGCTTCGGCTTATCCCCGTGACTTTAATTACAAAGCATTCCGCGAAATTGCCGATGAAGTCGGCGCATATCTTTGGATGGATATGGCACACACTGCCGGGCTGATTGCAGCCGGATTACTAAATAATCCCCTACCCTACTGTCACGTCGTAACAACGACCACGCATAAAACACTGCGCGGACCTCGGGGCGGCATGATTTTGCTTGGTGAAGATGGGGAAAATACGCTTGGCGTTACGGCACGCAAATCTGGACGAACTAAGAATTGGAGTGAAATTCTTGATTCCGGCGTCTTTCCCGGTACCCAAGGTGGACCACTCATGCATGTGATAGCATCCAAAGCAGTTTCGTTCAAAGAAGCACTGAAAGATGATTTCAAAGACTACCAGCAAAACGTAAAGGCCAATGCTCAGGCCTTGGCTGACTCGTTCCTTAACATGGATTACGACCTTGTTAGCGGTGGTACAGACAACCATTTAATTCTTATTGATCTCCGCAATAAGGGACTAACTGGAAAAGTAGCAGAACAGGCGCTTGAAAAAGCCAATATCACGCTAAATAAAAACATGGTACCCTTTGATACTGAAAGTCCGTTTGTTACTTCCGGCATTCGTATTGGGTCACCGGCAATGACCACCCGCGGATTAGGTACTGATGAGTTTCGCAAAATTGCTGAACTTATCGACAGAGTTCTCCAAAACCCCGAAGAAGAATCAACCATTAACAACGTTAAAAAAGAGGTTTCAGAACTCTGTAATGACTTTCCTCTTTATGATTTTGTAACCGCGTAGTAAGTTCCTAACCCACTTCCATGAACCAAGAACGTCAAATAATGACTGGGGATCTGCCCGAAGCCAAAAAGCCTGAAGATCGAACTTCCAATATGTCGTTTTTAGACCACTTGGAAGAACTACGCTGGCGCCTTATTAAAGGATTAGCCGGAATAGCCCTGGGCATCACTATAGCCTTCTTTTTTGGCGATTTTCTTGTCGATAAGGTTATGCTTGGCCCTACTAAATCTGACTTTTTTGTCTATCAGCTTCTTGGTATCGAGGCCATTGATCTCACCATCCAAAGCCGAAAACTACCGGGGCAGTTTTTCACCTATTGGGGTACGCTCATTGTCTTTGGAGCCATTCTGGGATCTCCCATATTCTTTTACCAAATATGGTCGTTTATTGAGCCCGCTATGGAAAAATCGGAGAAGTGGAAGTCAGTAGGACATACTGCATTTATCACCTTCTTTTTCTTGTTAGGCGTTGCTTTTGGATACTTTATCCTGGTACCCTTTGCACTCCAGTTTTTTAGTCAATTCCAAATTTCTGATGCCATCCATAACGATTTTGATATCAATGAGTATTTTAGCTCATTAACCATGTGGGTAATATCATGTGGAATCATATTTCAACTGCCGGTATTAAGTTACTTCTTCTCAAAATTCGGATTACTTACGCCCGAATTCTTAGTACAGTACCGACGCCATGCCATCATCATGTGCTTTATTCTATCGGCATTTTTGACGCCCCCCGATCCCGTTTCTCAAGTACTTATTGCAGTACCACTGGTATTGCTTTTCCAACTTTCGGTATGGATCAGCAAATTAGGGGTACGTAAACGCAACAAAGAGCTGGAACAAGCGTTTAGTGATGGGTGATGGGAAAGTTTTTGTTTTCCTGTGCACTCGAAATACGTTACCTTTAGCAGTAATTAAAAATCAGCATAATCAGCTGTTGCCAATTATGTTACTATTGGCATCGTGAATAAAATTCGATTTCAATCTTTATCTAATCAATGAATTTTTTTAGCAAATCTCCCCTTCTGTTTTTCGCCTTATTATTATCTACAACATTGGCTTTTCAGGCGTGTAATGATAACAACAATCGTCGCCCTACCGGACCTGATTTTAGCACCGTCCCGGAATCTTACGATCTATCCAATGCTGATACAACCTATACGAAAGAAGGCGGCGTTGAAATATATGTCATTGAAAAAGGAGATTGTCCCGGCGGTATAGAAGAGTACTGTACCGTAACATCTCGTGACCAGATTGGCTTAAAATATACTGGCCGAATTTTTGAAGGTGGATCAGGAGATGGAGAAATTTTTGAGAGCACCTATGCCGACAGCAATACCTCTTCGGCTCTTATTAGCAACTTAACACCAAATTCCACCTCCCAGCAATCAGCACAAATTGAAGGGTTTCGTCGTGGATTATTGGGGATGAAGCAAAACGAAAAACGAGTCATCATTGTCCCTCCTTCCCTTGGATATAATGACAACCGTCCGGGTGTCAATGGAATGGATTTACGAGATGAAACCTTACGGTATGACGTTGAACTAACCGGTATTCAATAAAGCCTCTTGTATATCATAAAATATACTCACGGGGAATCTTGGTATTGACACTGGTCAAAATTTCATAAGCAATAGTATCTATTTTTGATGCCCAATCCCAGGCATCACTATCTGAATAAAAAAGATCTACACGCGTACCTGGCTTAAATTGGTCTTTTCCTAAAAAGACCATGGAATAGTTCATTGTGACCTTTCCTACCAGTGGATACCGGGAGCCATTAATTTGAATTTGCACATTTCCTGAAAGACCTCTTTTTAATCCATCATCATAACCAACCGGTATAATTCCTAAATAACCGTCCATCGGGGCCTTCCAGGTTGCCCCATAACTAACTGGCGTATTAGCAACAATCGATTTTATTTGTACCAGCCTGGTCTTCCACTGCATAATGGGGGCAAGCCCTTCTATCGAAGTTTCTCCCGGTGGGTATCCATATAAACCAATACCAAGCCGAACCATGTCAAAAGAATTGTTGCTATAAAATGCCGACGCACCGGTGTTGGCAACATGGGTCGTTAATTCGGATGGAAAATAACCTATCACCTGTTCAAACAACTTTTGCTGTTCGCTTACAAAATTTGACCCGGGCTGATCAGCAGTTGCAAAGTGACTGTAAATACCCGTGCAAAAAAGATTATCGTAATCTTTTACAATCTTTGAAATACGCTGAGCCTCCTCAGGCCGAAATCCCATCCGTCCCATGCCGGTATCAAAATTAAGATGATACGACGTGCCATTCGGCAACCAATCGAAATGTTCCTGAGCACTTATTGTAGCCGTCAAGTTATGAACTCGATATTGTGTGGCTGTGGACTTCTCAGGGACCTCAAAAACAAGGATTGGTTTAGCAACGCCTTGCTTACGAAGCTGAATACCCTCATTCAAATCATTCACAGCAAAAGCGTCAACCTCCGGCTCCAGGGTACTGGCAACCTCAACAGCTCCATGACCATATCCATCTGCTTTGACAACAGCCATCACCTCTGTGTCAGCATCCAGATTTGATAACAATACCTGAAGGTTATTTTTCAGCTTGGATAAATCAACCTCTACTATCGAATTTGTTTTTTTAATCATGAAAGCCGTGTACCTAAAATTTGAACCAAGATTTCTTGTTGTCTTTTAAAATAACTTGTGCGGCATTATATCCTGCTGCACCAAAAACTCCTCCACCGGGATGACAAGAAGCCGAAGATAAATAAAGGTTTCCAATAGGTGTTTTATATTCACTCATCTCCGGAATAGGCCGAAACATAAACATCTGATCAAAACTCATCTCTACATGCATCACATTGCCACGTAACAATCCATGCTTCCGTTCAATATCCAGCGGCGACTGAATATACCAATCAATTAGATTACCCTCCATATTTGGGGCATAACGGGTTACCACATTATAAATCTTTTGGGCTTCCCGCTCTCGAATATCATCCCAGTGAAGACCATCTTGTAACTCATACGGGTGCCACTGCGCCCACGCATAAAGGGTATGTCCCCCACTTGGAGCTACGTCAGGATCAATTTCCGAAAACGTCATTGCCAACACAGCAGGATCTTTCGGAGGCTTTTTCTGGTGATAATCTCCAATCGCATTATTCATATACTGCACCGATGGGGCAAGCAACTGCATCCCATTGTGAATGTATGGATCATCAGGGCAAGCGGTATATTGTGGCAACTCTTCCACCGCACATCGAATCACCATTCCAAATCCATTACCCACATTAATATTTTCAACCTTTTCATAGGTCGCGTTCGGCAAATGCTCACGCCCCACTAATTTCATCATCGTTGTTTGCACATGGGCGTTTGAAATAATGGTATCCGCACGATACTCATTATCCTCCGTTTTTATCCCAAGGGCTTCTCCATCTTCAATAATGATATTTGTGACAGGAGAACCAGTAATAATTTCACCGCCGTGTGCTTCAATAAACCGTGCCATAGCCTGCGTCAGCATCCCACTTCCTCCCCGCGGATGCTTGGCCCCGCTTTGATGTAACATCGACTGCCAACCGGCGAAATCGCCCGTAGCGGGGTGATCGGGCGTAGGCCCCGACTGTGCCGCAAACCACATCAGAGCCGCCTTCATATGCGGACTCTCAAAGGCATCATCAACGACTTTTCCATAACTACTCAATATCTTTTGCAGACCGGTAAGCTGTTTTCCTTTTTCAAAGATTCCGCCATTACGCAACTGCCCTTTGACTAACTCAGTAACAATATTCTTTCCAGACGGGGGAACCATAAATGCCTTTAGTACGCCTTCGTTAATGCGTCCCCAAAATTCCACAAACTCCCGATAGTTTTCGACATCTTCGGGAGCTACTTTCTGGATCGAATCGAGGGTTCGTTCTAAATCCTTGAAAAAGTGGATTACTCCTTTCCCATCGGGCACCGGATAAGACATAATGGGATCCATCTCGATATAATCCAGCCCATACTTTTCTAATTCCAGCTCTTCCAAAATCCCCGTTTGGTGAATCATGATATGCACAGATGATCCCACATCCATACGAAATCCCTCGGGATATTTCGATGAGGTGAACATCGTTTCGGTGCTTACCGCTCCGCCCAGCTGCTGCTGACGCTCAAGAACTGTTACGTTATACCCTTCTTTGGCTAAATAACACCCTGTAACCAAGCCATTATGACCTGAACCAATAATTAAAACATCCTGTTTAGACATTGTTTCTCATACTCACTTTTAATAACATACTTCAAAATTTGACGTACACGGATTGGCTAACAATTCATCACTGCAATTAATTCTGAAATAATAGATTTCATTTCCCTTATGAATTTTTTCAAAACACTTATTGCCGCAACGCTGGGTACTCTCATTGCTCTGCTGTTGATATTCTTTATTGCTATTATCACGGTATCTACCAGTTCTCAAGAACCGGAACCCTATATCCAGAGCAATTCTGTGCTCAAAATTTCGCTCAGTGGAATGTTGCCCAGTCAAGATTCCCAAAACCCGCTGGACGAGCTATTCAATCAGTCAAACAATGATAAGGTCTCGCTCGAAACATTAAAAGAAAATCTATCCAAAGCTCAAGCCCATGATAACGTCGAAGGCATATGGCTCGAAATCGATTTTATGACAGAAAGCTGGGCCAACCTCCAGGAAGCACACCGCCTGATAAGTGCCTTCCGCGACAGTTCTGATAAATTTATTTATGCCAGCACCAATGACTTGGGATACAACGAAAAAGGATATTACTTAGCAACAGCAACTGATTCTGTTTTTGCTCCACCAGAGTCATTCTTTGAATTTGATGGATTCTTTAGCCAGGTCACCTTTTTCGATAACATGTTCGAAAAAATTGGCGTGGATGCCGAAGTGATCCGTCACGGAAAGTATAAAGGCGCAGTCGAACCCTTTTACCGTACTGACCTGTCTGAAGAAAATGAGTATCAGCTAACACAGATATTAAATCAATCCAGCTCCGTCTTTTTGGATGCCGTAAGTGCCAAAACAGGACATTCAAAAGATGAGCTTAATAACCTACTGAACAGTCAACCTAACTTGACCACACAGTTTGGTTTCCAAGAAAATTTAATAGACTCCCTCGTTTATACTGATGAGTTGGTAAACTACATGAAAAACCGAATCGGACTTGATGAAAGTGCTTCTATCAAGACAGTCAACTTCGACCGATACTCCAAGGTATCACCTTCATCAGCCGGACTTTCTACACCATCCACGTCTGATAAAATTGCGGTCGTCTACGCAAACGGACCTATTATGCCTGAAGTGAGCTCCGATTCTCCTTTCAACAACCAGCAACAAATTACGGTTGATTTTATTAAAGAACAGCTTGATGACATCCGAGAAGATGATGACGTTAAGGCCATAGTTCTTCGTATTAGTAGTCCGGGCGGTTCGGGCAGTACCTCTGATGCCATTTGGCGCATGATTCACGAAACGAAGAAAGATATTCCAGTAATTGTCTCAATGGGGAATGTAGCAGCATCTGGCGGTTATTATATTGCTATGGCTGGCGACTCAATTGTAGCAGAACCTACAACGATTACGGGATCTATTGGTGTCTTCGGAACCAAGTTTAATGCCCGAGAGCTTCTCAATGATAAGATTGGCATTACCTTTGATGAAGTTAAAACCCACGAGCATGCCGACTGGCTGCTTCCAACAAGTGGATTATCATCATCCGAAGAGAAAGCCTTTCAGCAGTATATTGACAATTTCTATCAAACATTTATAACCAAGGCAGCTAATGACCGAGGCATGTCTGTTGATGAGATGGATGAGCTTGCTCAGGGACGCGTATGGGCCGGTGGCGATGCCAAAGAAAATGGCTTGGTAGATGAACTTGGCGGACTCGATAAAGCATTGAGTATTGCTGCCGAAAAAGCCAATGTCGATACCTATAAAATCGCTAAATATCCCAAGCCCAAAACATTTTATGAATTGTTCATGGGCTCTGCAGCTACACAAGCCAAAACACTCCTGCCAAATAGTTGGTTCTTATCGGATGAAATGGAAAAGGTTCAAAAACAGTTTTCCATATTAGAGCGTCCCGATGCACTCACACTATTCCCTTATGATATAACCATCGAATAACATTTACTTATGGAAATAGGCTCTTTTACGATTGAAATTCTTAGTGAAGGTCGTTTTGAATTCTTTAGAGACGGCCATATCAACAGAGCTAAAAGAGCACACCCAAAATCTTCTCATACCGATGATACCGGGCCTGGCAATTTAGTTACGTCCGGTATCAATCCGGTATTCATACAAACAGATAATCACAACATTTTACTTGATACCGGGCTTGGCTGGGGACTGGATGCCGGTTCTCCTGATAAGAATATTTCCAATGCCTCTACCAACCTTCGCATTTTCGGATTAACGCGCGAAGATATCACTCACGTTGTATTATCTCACCTACACTACGACCACGCAGCAGGTGCCACCTTTACCGATAACACCGCTACCGTGCAGCCCACTTTTCCCAACGCAACATATTATACCCATCAAAAAGAGTGGGATTTTGCTCTCCAACAAATAGAAAGTGAACAAACCCCCTATAGTGAACGATATCGCCTTGATGATCTGTATAAGTTAGTTAGTCAAGAGCAAATCACTTTTTTATCTGATAATTCTACGAAATTACTTGATGGTATTACGCTCTTAAGAACTGGTGGACATACGCCCGGGCATACCACTGTTAAAATAGAAAGTAATGGTGAAAAGGCCTACTACATGGGTGATTTGTTGCCTACAGAATTTCAGCTAAATAATTATGATATGGAGGCTGCAGATGTGTATCCGCTGGAGGCAAAAAAACAAAAAGTACAATTAATTAAGCAAGCTTATCAAGAAAAGGCATTGCTTCTGTTCTACCACTCTAAAAATGGACAGGCAGGGAAGCTAATCCGAGACGAAGATCAAAAGTATGTGTTAGCCAAACAACTTCCGATGTAAACCTCTCTACTGGTTCATAGAAAGGAGGAATTCCTCGTTATCTTCAGTTCCTTTCATTTTGTCAAGCACAAACTCCATTGCTTCAAAGCTATTCATACGGTTCAGGTAGCGACGCAATAGTACTACCTTTTCATGCTCAGCTTCCGGTACAATAAGTTCCTCTCGACGAGTTCCACTCTTGAATATATCCATAGCGGGATAAATACGTCGCTCCGAAAGATTACGATCGAGCACAATCTCCATATTACCTGTACCCTTAAATTCTTCAAAAATAAGATCATCCATCCGTGAACCTGTCTGGACAAGTGCTGTAGCAAGAATGGAGAGACTACCGCCGTTTTCAACATTACGCGCCGAACTAAACAACTGGCGCGGGGCTTTCAATGCTTCCGAATCGACTCCACCCGACATCGTTCGTCCCGATGAAGGCTGGCAAATATTGTATGCCCGGGCTAATCGGGTAATAGAATCCATCAATACAAGTACATCGTGCCCACTTTCGACGAGTCGTTTACTTTTCTCAAAAACAATCTCTGAAAGACCAATATGATTTTCAGGTCGTTCATCAAAGGTCGAGGCCACCACTTCAGCATGCTCTACATTACGTTCCATCTCCGTAACTTCTTCCGGACGCTCATCAATCAGAAGAATAATAATTTTTGTCTCCGGATTATTTTCGTTCACCGCATTGGCGATATTACGCAAAATCGTTGTTTTACCGGTCTTGGGCTGCGCCACAATCAAGCCACGCTGTCCTTTTCCAAGTGGTGCAAACAAATCAACCGTACGCGTAGTATATTCCGTGGGCTTGTGTTCAAGCTTTAACCGTTCTTCAGGGTAGATCGGCATTAGGTCATCGAAGTCCTCACGATTATCCATATCATGAGGGATTTTACCATTAACGCCATCTACGCGAAGTAGTGCAAAATAGCGTTCGCCTACCTTAGGGGGACGTATAATTCCAATTACACAATCGCCCTGCTTTAATCGAAATCGCTTAATTTGCGATGGCGATACATAAATATCATCAGGACTGGCCTTGTAATTATAATTCACCGAACGTAAGAATCCATAGCCATCGGGTAAAATTTCGAGGGTCCCCTCCTGGATAAGATATGGCCCCAACTCAGGCTCAATCTCTGCGAGCCGTTCTTCAAGCGTAGGTGCATCTGATTCGGGCAGGATGTCATGAACACTCTTTTTCTTCTTTTTATTGTCGCGACTATTATTGCTTTGCCCCGAACTATTTCTGCTTCGGCTATTATTATTAGATGAATTATTGGAATTAGAATCCAATTCACCGCGAGCCCTTGCCTTATCGCGTACAGACTGTGTAATGCGATTAATCAATTCTTGCTTACGCAAATTTGATACTGAACTTAATCCCTGTTCACGGGCTAAATCACGAAGTTCCTTAACGGTTCTATCCTGAAGAGTATCTATTTCTTCAAGAGAAACGCCATCGGTTTGGTAATCCGACATAATATTCTTCTTCTATCTATTTAAGTATGAAAATGGGTTACGATGAATAAAATGGTTCTATAATCTTATATCCGAAGCTATAGAGAATAGGTCTACACTGTAAAAGGAAGCAAATTCAGGTAGATATGGATTATTGATTTAAAGCAAAAGTTGAAACCCAGTCCCGAACTGTTTCATAAAAGTAAAAACTTCCTGAAAAAATTACTAATTCCGAATCCAAATCGTTTTGTAATAACTTTTTACGCTGATCATCGGAAACAGGAAAGGGATTAGCCTTTGGCAACCATTGTGTAATATCGTCAAAAGTTGCTGCCCGTTCAAGGGCTAAGCCATAATAATAGATATTTTTGAATTCTGAAAATTCCTTCATCACTTCTGAATTGATCTTATCACGCATTAGGGAAAGTACCAGTACAGCTTCGCTCCTTTCCCCTACCGATGCAATTGACTCTTTTAGAGCCTGAACGGCTTCCAGATTGTGCCCTCCATCAAAATACCAACGTTGACGATCTGTGAGCTTCTCAAACCGTCCGGCACCGGCATTTACCTGTTCTACACCTCGAACAAAACCAGGTATTGAAATTGGATACTCATCACTTATTGCTCGACATACCTGCCAGGCAATCGCCAGGTTCTTCGCCTGTATTGGAGACGTTAAATCACTTGCGATATCCCACTGATTGCCATCTACCGTCAATTGGTACTGTCCCGGCGCTTTCCATTGTGGATTACACTCCCGGGCTAACAATACCGAACACTGCTTACTTTCCGCAACCTGGCGCACTATTTTTTCTCCTTTGGATGGCAAATCGCCCAATATTACTGGCCGACCTTCTTTAATAATTCCCGCCTTTTCTCGTGCAATATCTGCAACCGTATCCCCCAAAATATCAGTATGGTCCAACCCAATACTGGTGATAACACTTGCTAACGGATTAATAATATTAGTAGCATCCAAACGGCCACCAAGCCCAACCTCAATACAAGCAATATCCACTTCAGAATCCGCGAACCACCAAAAGGCAATCGCCGTGCTAATCTCAAAATAGGTCAGATTATACTCCTCAATCTGTTCGACATATTTATTAAAGAATGCCACCAGTTTTTCATCCGGAAGAAGCTGACCATCTACACAAAACCGTTCATTATATCGAGTAATATGGGGCGACGTATATACCCCTACTCTATAATTATACTGCTGCAACACCGATGCCAAAATATTGCACGTACTGCCCTTGCCATTAGTTCCGCCGACATGTATCGATTTAAATTGCTGATGCGGGTTGCCTGTAGCCTCACAAAAATTTCGGAACCGTGACAAGGTAAACTCTGCTGAAGACGCCCCTTTGGATTGGAATTTTGGGATACCTTCAAGATACTCCCAAACAGGTTTTACAGATGAAAAACGCATTTTTAGTAACAGGTTGTTTAAATTTCGTTCTTAGAAAAAACCTCTTTACTTTTCCTGAGCAAAAAATTAGTTGGTTTCATATTGTATGATATATAACTCGTTGGTAAAATCTCTATTATTTCAGCTTGATGCTGAGCAAGCGCATTCCGCTGTTCATCGTTTTGCCGAAACGGTATCAAAAAGCAGTGCTTTAAAAGCACTTGCCAGCAGCATCTATAATTACCAATCGCCCAAATTGAGTCAACAAATATGGGGATTAACCTTTAGAAATCCTATTGGGCTGGCGGCTGGTTTTGACAAAAACGGGCAGCTGCCACAAGCCATGGAAGCTATTGGACTCGGTTTTGTAGAAATTGGTAGCATCACCGCCAATCCCAATACCGGAAATCCCAAACCGCGGATGTTTCGGCTTCCCGAAGACCGAGCATTGATCAACCGAATGGGGCTCAATAACGATGGCGCCCAAACCATCGTAAAGCGATTAAAAAATAACAAACCCTCTATTCCACTTGGCATCAATATTGCAAAAACGCATAACCCATCTATAATGGGGGATGCCGCCATTCGAGATTACGTGCACAGCTTTACCGAGGCCAAAAAAGTTGCCGACTATATTACCGTTAATATCTCTTGTCCCAATACCAACGAAGGCAAAACATTTGAGGATCCGTCGGCTTTGGATGAACTGCTATCAGCCTTACAAATTCGCGACGATGCCCGGGTTGTACCAACAACGGTTAAATTTTCTACTGACTTAAGCAAAGATGAGCTTCTTGAGCTCTTGGAAATTTGTGAAAATCATCGTGTCCATGGTTATGTAGCCTGCAACACATCCTCATCACGGGACGGACTACAAACCGACCAAGCAACGCTTAATAAGATAGGACGAGGCGGCCTTAGTGGTCGACCTATTGCCAAAAAGAGTGTTCAGATTGTACAATGGATCAGCGACGCCACTAACGGGCAAAAGCCTATTATAGGTGTGGGAGGCATTGATGATTTCAATACGGCCCTAAAAATGTTGTTAGCCGGAGCCGATCTGCTCCAAATGTATACCGGACTCATTTATGAAGGTCCCGGACTCGTAAAATCGATCAACCGTCAACTTCTTAAAGAGCTTAAAGAACTTAATATAAGCTCAATCCATCAACTGGTTAAGGCCATCGACTAATGCCGGATGGGAAAAGCTACCTCGCAAGCAATCTCGGAATTTCCCGGAACCTCCAACGGTGCAAACTGTAAGTGCTCATCAAAAGCGTTCTTAAATGCTTCTTCAATTCCCAAAGACGTATTTTGAGAGACCAGCTTATAGGAAACTATTTTACCCTCTTTTGTTACCGTAAAGTTATATCGAACCTCTCCCGAGATCGACATATCCCGCACCTCCTCAGGATAAGTAACAGTCGACAAAAATGCCTCCATACTGGGAACAACCTGCAATGATATCCCCAGATCTTCACATCTCTTCTTCGTTTCATTGTGGGTCTCCTCTCTTTCTAACATTTCTTTTAATTTTGCTACTCGCTGCTGCTGTTTGGCATTAGGAAAAACCGTATCAAATTGCGCAATAGCCTGCCGAACACTATCCCAGGCAGCCCCCGTAAATGCATATTGATCTCGTACGGAATTCCTGGCCAACAGTGAATCAGATTTAGCCAACGAATCAGCTGAAATATCCATAATGGGTTGTACAGATTCGGATCTACTGCTCTGTTTTTTTGCTTCTTCGATATATGCTTCAATAGCCGAATAAAAGATATGAGGAGCTAATTCGGTCGATTTATGTTGCAGAGCCAACCTTTTTAGCTTTGCCGGTTTTTTGGAGGTGCTATCTGCCACATATTGATGGTACTGCTCCAACAGCTGCACGTTGCTATCTTGCTCTATTTCTTGTCCCATATCCCCTCTCGACCTGTTCTGAACTCTTCGGGCATATCGGCTTTGCGGATACTCATCAACAATTCTATCGCCCCAATACGCTACGCTATCAGGGTTATTTTCTGATGAAAAAATTTCAAACAATGAATACATTGCTTGCGGGTGCAGGGGCTCGGCGACTTCATTGTGTATCACTTTATGAAAATAGTACCGAGCACTATCTGCCATATTTAGATTTAGGAACAATAAATTTCCCAATCGGTACTGTGCCTCAACCTTTTGTAGAAGCAACAGTTCTCTCTCCTGTTCAGTTTTGGGAATATCTTCAAGATTCATCGAAACACTGGCTTCAGGGGTTTGGTCTTCGGAATTACTCTCATTACTATTAGCCGCACCTTGCCCTCCAACCCTATCAGCGACACGAATAGCCTGTACTCTACGCCAGTTATCTACCAGCGGACGATCGCCCCACCGTGCCCGAAACTGAGCCTTTGCCTGAGCAACCAATTCAGCATCTTTGAAATTTAAATACCCATACTCCGAAGAGGGATCAACAGCTGAAATAATATCATCCGTTTGCTGGTTCCTTATAGCCGTATCCCCCTCTTCATCCTCATCCTCAAGCTGTTGCTGCTTTTGCACTCGAATTTTGACTAATGCCGAATCCAATTGTTGCTTCGACATGGTACCCAACTTAAGCAAACTATCAGCTCGATTAATAGACGTTTGCAACCTTGTATAGTCTCCATACACATCAGCTAATTCTTCTGCATTTTCCCCTTCCTCTTGAACAGTTGTTTTCAATGATGAGGAAGAATCAAAATAAGCTGCTGCAAGCTCGTAATTATCGTAGTGATTACCATAAATTTTTCCCAAACGGAAATAAATATCTGCTGTTAACTCCCGGTCTTGCTGTATTCTTTCTGATCCATGCAATAGATCTTTCAACTGCAATTCCGCCTTATTAAGACGATTAGTCATCTCATAAATACGTGCTATCTCAAATAAAATACGGCCTCTTCGAGCTTGGTTTTTGTCATCCCGTAACATAGCCTGATAAATATTCTCCGCCACCTCATAACGCTCCGCTTTACGTGCGATGTCAGCTTTTTTAAACTGTGCCCAATACAAATATTCGAAATTCGGGAAGTTATTCTCTACCTCAAGAAAAGCGCTGTATGCTTCCCCGTATCGTTCTTGCCGCTCCAGAACCTGTCCCAGCAAAAAATACGTTCTTCCCAGCAATGGTTTATCACTAATAACTGAAGTAGCATTATATAAAAGATTGGTAGCTTCCTCCCAATTTTGAGCATAGGCATGGTGTTGGGCAGCAACCGTCTGAATCTCTCCAAGAAAGGCTTGTGGCCAATCCGAAGGTGTTTCCTCCAACTCCGACTCCAAATAGCTTATGCCGGCCGTATATTGCTTCAGATCGAGCTGTGTCCGGCCCTTCCAAATAATAGCCTGGGATAACACCTTTGGAGATGTGGCTGCATTCCGGAGTTCTTCAAACTTCTGGAGAGCGGGGTAAAACTCTTGGCGATAATAATAAGACTTACCAATCAACAAAATAGCATCATCCACCCATTTCGATTCCGGAAATTTTCGCAATACACGAGCCCCTTTATCGATCGCATCTTGAAAATCATTATAACCCGCCTGGTTGGGAGAGGGATGAATACGTACAGGATGTTCCGGATCAATATTTACCGGCTGCTCTTTTACTTTTTTTAGCCCCGACCGGTAATATTCCTTTGCATTATAGAAGGTATTGTAGTAGGTGGTAAAATTATTCCATGAATTCTTCAGGGAGCTCCCACATCCCGCTAAAAAAACACTGGCAAACAGTATGAGAAATAGCTTTCTCAATATGAATCCATTTTCAATTAGTTAACCGTACTCACCTTAACCATATTTGTACGACCCTTTTTGGCAATAGGCATACCTGTTGCAATAATTGCCCGATCTCCCGGGTTCACAAATCCATTATTTTTGAGATGTTCTTCCATGAGTTTAACACTCTTGTCGGTATCAAAAATTTCCTCAATTTTTACCGGCTGTACCCCCCATACCATTCCAAGCTGGCGACGAACCTCATCACTCTCTGTAAAGGCAACAATGGGTACGCGCGGACGAAATTTAGCAATCCGTCGGGCTGTGCTTCCCGAATGAGTAATAGTACTGATAACTTTGGCATCAACATTTTCGGCCAATGTTACACAGGAATAGGCCAATGATTCAATAACCTGCTTCTCTTTCCATTCCGGCTTGCGATATTCTAAACTGTCATAGATATCATCCGCATTTTGTTCAACCAGACCACAAATCTTGTCCATGGTCTTCACTGCTTCTACGGGATACTCACCAGCCGCCGTTTCGCCCGATAACATTACCGCATCCGTTCCATCGAGCACCGCATTTGCCACATCTGAACTTTCAGCTCTGGTAGGACGCGGATTTTCAATCATAGAATCCAGCATTTGTGTGGCCGTAATAACCGGTTTACCGGCCTGTCGACATTTATCAATAATATTCTTCTGCACCATCGGCACACGCTCACTGGCAATTTCGATACCCAAGTCGCCCCGCGCAACCATAATACCACTCGACTCCTCAATAATATCATCAATTACCGTTATGGCTTCAGGCTTTTCAATTTTAGCAATAATACCCGCATTTGATCCCTCTGCCCGAACACGTGATATAACCTCCTGAATGTCATCCGCCGAACGCACAAACGACATAGCCACATAATCTACATCCTGCGATACGGCATATTCCAGATCAGCAATATCTTTTGCCGTCAGGGAAGACATCGAAATATCAACATCGGGCAGGTTTAATCCTTTACGAGATTTTAGCAAGCCCCCAACCACAACCTGTGCAACCAAGGATGATTCATTCTTCTTAATCACTTTCAACTCGAGCAATCCATCATCAATAAGCAACCTGTTACCTTCTACCGCATCCTCAACCAATCCCTTGTAATCTACCGGAATTGTTTCGGAGGTTCCTTCAATCTCTTCGGTAGTAAGCGTAACATAATCCCCAGCTTCTACCTGCTGTCCCCCATCCTTCATATCTCCAATCCGGATTTTGGGGCCCTGCAAATCAGCCAAGACAGGTAGACTTATGCCATAGCGATCTGCTACTTTTTTCACATTCTGGATGACTTTACCATTATCCTCGTGCGTTCCATGCGAAAAGTTAATCCGGGCAATATTCATCCCGTTTCTTACCAATTGATCAATTTTTTCTTCAGTATTACTGCTCGGACCAAGGGTACATACAATTTTCGTTCGTCGTTCGCTAATACTCATTAAATTCTTTTATTTATCAGTAGAATTATTTCTATAACAGTTCTGTAAAATGTTTCGCTGCTTAAAATAGTTTTGTGAAGAGACGATTTAATGTATGAAATTATATCAATAATCGTTATCTGATTTACTTACTAAAAATACAAGGCAACTGGTGCTTTAAAAATGTCAATCAATTAGTATATTGATTATTAGAGATGGATAACATTCTTCATTAATTTCGCTTAAATCCTTGGTTATGGATGCACTTTCAAAATTAAAATGGCTCTCCGCTTATATTGTCATCCTCGGTGCTGGTTTAATAGGTTGTGCAAAATCGATGAATCCCGATATTGAGCGCGGATCGAGTTATAATTTTTTGGATGGGTTGCCGGAAGTACGCTTTTCTGCCATTGGCTTAATCGACGATCAGGGGGCTCCTAAAATTGACCTTGCAGCCGACCTTGTTTTGGGAAGCCTCATTTATAATAAAGAAGGTGATCAATATGTGGCAAATGTTACTATTGATGTTCAAATCATTAATAAATCCAATCCCGATAATGTTAGTGGATCAAACCGGTACACCGTTGCTATAGAAAGGGAGGATCCCAACATCGTTTATAGTCAGCAAGTACATACTTTTGAAAAGGAGATTCAAGTCGATCCCGGTGAATACACAATTAACTTTACTCTCACTGATCAAAATTCAGATAAAAAAGTAACGCACTCTACCAATACATACCTCCCCAATCCCGAAAATAATATTGCTAACCTCACCAACATTCGCATGGAAGGGAAAAATATGAGCGAGGATAATCCCGAGTGGTCTCCCATCACTACCTATGATGTTCCCGGCCGTGTAGATTCCCTAAAATTTATTTTCCAGGTCACAAACAACAAATCCAACGAACCTTTAACGATAGATTCACAGCTTCTTCGTTTTGAATCAGATACAACCTATGCCCGGCCCATGCACTATAATAATTATAGTCCATCGAGTATACAGTATAAAGGCATCGATTATGATGAAGAAGAGGTTATCCAATCCACACAACGCAAATTAGTAGAACCCGGCAATGTGCTTATTGAGTTTACCTTTGCTAACCAGCGGCGGGGTAATTACCGCTTTGAGGTACAGACAAATAAATCTTCTGATGACTCTGATGAGTCGTTTAAAGCCCGCGACTTTTCCGTAAAAAGTAAAAACTATCCCTCCATAAAATCTGCCGAGGAATTGGCCCAGCCCCTTATTTATCTCATGTCTGAAAAAGACTATGAAAATCTCATGGCTATTGAAAATGCCGATTCTTTAAAACAAGCTGTTGATCGGTTTTGGCTGCGAAATATTGGTAATCGAGGCCAAGGTAGAAGTGTGATTAAAAAGTTTTACAATCGTGTTGAGGAAGCCAATAAGCAATTTTCGAATTTTAAAGAAGGCTGGAAAACAGATCCCGGAATGATGTATATCTTGTTGGGGCCGCCATGGTATGTGAACGAACGTCTTGACGAAATGTTCTGGTCGTATTCATATAACAGAAGCGACCCTGAACGAAATTTCAGCTTTTATGAACCACGCAACAAAAATGAATTCTTTCCCTTTGATCACTACCTCCTACGAAGGTCACAATCTTACTTTACGCTGCAATATCAACAGATTGACCTTTGGCTTTCCGGATCAATTATGCGACGCAACTTATAGACAAAGTGACTAAGTAACAGAGTTACAAAAATAATTAAGTTTTGTTTTTCCACAACTGAACACAAAACAAGAAATGAATCAATAAAATTTTTTCTATCCCTCATGCCGTCGCCTCACTGGGGACGTAAAGGAAAAGAAAAAAAACTCTTGTAGAAGAAAAGGCATAAATAAAAAACTCGGCCCGATAGAACTTTGCTAAAACCAGGGCTATGGTAAAAACAAAGATGTGTTCGGGCCGAGCGCTTCAATTATACTGTAGTGGATTGCCCCACAAAAGAAATATGTTATATTCGGTTATATGGTGTTGTATATGGTTATAATCGGTGGATTGGTCTTGAACGCTTACAAAGTTAATTCCAACTTCTTTCTCATTGAATTAGTAAAGAGTTGATTAAGTGACTGAGTAACACAGAATAGTTGCAAAAGAATTATACTCTTGACCACTGTATTGCTTTTTTAAACAACGCTAATGTCATGGTGAGTGAAATACGAACCATCTCCCTGAAATAAGTTACTCATATAGTGAGTAGACCCCTACAACTACTACGTGAACCTCGTGGATGGAGATCTCTCCGCTGCGATCGGGATGACATCAACTTTAATTTGGAAAAGGAATTTTCTACTCCCTGGAACTTTACAGTTTTACTTCCCTATACCTCTCCTTCAGATTTTTTCCAGTGCTTTTCAACTCAGTGTTCACCCAACAATAAAAATTCGTGCAGCTTGGGTAACTATTCATTTCATCACCCAATTTCCTAATCCCCCAAAACCTTCACCCACAGAAATATCAATTCTCTTATGTACCCTTGCCTTATCAACGAACATAGCATCTCAATTTTGAAGCATCCTACTTCATCAAATAATCCTCAATCACATCTTTATAACGCCGGCTGAGGCGTACTTCCTCACCATTCACTAACCGGACATTATAATCACCGCCCGAAGCGGCCTCTAAGTATTTGATCTTATTGATATTTACGATATGCGATCGATGAATACGTATAAAAGCATTGGGATCCAACTTCTCCTTGATATTCTTTAAACTGTCCCGAATCATATAAGATTGTTCATCAAGGTAAAGCTCTACATAATTCCCTTCCGATTTAATCACATTAATATTATTGGGATTTATTGGAATAATCTTCTCTTTATTTTTTACAAAGAGTTTTTCGGGAGTCTTATTCAACAAATTGGATTTACTCTCTTCCTGCATTAAGTCGTCAATTTTGATGATTAGATGATTAAATAAATTTACCTAATAATTAATGGTGTTAACTATAATAAACAACTTTTAGAGTTAGTTTTTTGTAAAAAGATATTCAAATAAAAATGCCCCTTCCCTTTGACAGGAAGAGGCATAGCAATAATAACTATTTGCTAATTAATCTACATCCCACCAGAGGTTGGTATTCAGAGGATGGAAATCCTCTCCAACAGCTTCCTGATAGTTCTGACCGTTGAGACTTGGCTCACTGGTAGGATACCCCTGACGAACCGGAATGACTGGATTATCATTTTCGTCAAAGTTATCGGTATCTGCTGAATTTGCAGGATCTAACTGTGGGTACCCAAGTCGACGCCATTCTGCCCACGCTTCATAACCTTGAGGGAATAACGCAATCCATTTTTCATAGCCAATCTGTTCTTCCCAGTTGGCAGGATCGTAAGCAACATCAGCTTGAGTAAGATAGCTACTTACACCGTCAACTCCCCACTGATTCCAAGAAGCTGTAATGCCTTCATTATAAGCGGTAGCAGCTGCTTCAGTAACACTCCAGCCTCGAGCTGCAGCTTCTGCAATCATGAAGTGAATTTCTGCCTCGCTTACAATAGGCAACGGAGCAGATGAGTTGTCATACCCAATGGCGCTACCGGGAAATGAAACATCATCATTTTCGATTTCTCCGGCATCAGCAGAAGATAACCCATATTCAAGCCCAGCTACCTCACTCATTTCTGTTTCGCCATCACCATTATCCAAGTTAGCAGCTGGTTCTGCAAAAGCAGTCAGCCGCATATCATCCAACTCTTTCATAGGTTCAGTCATCGTTGTTGAAATCGCATAGTCTGTACGCGTTTCAAAACGATCTTGCCATGGATTGTCATTATTTTGGCCACTGAGATATGGGAACATTACACTTGTTTCAAGAAGTCCATCATCATAAGCAGCCTCAAATTCAGTCTGTGCATAATCTGCATCAACCTCAGTTAGACGTAGCGCCATACGCGCTCGAATAGTATTGGCAAATTCCACCCAACGGTTTAGCTGGTCACTGCCAGCATCGGCAAAAAGAAAGTCACCAACAATACTACCATCAGTATCTATCTGATCAGCATATTTATCCAAAGTATCTATGAGACCAGTATATAACTGTTCTTGAGTATCATATGCAGGGGTATAATTTTCAGCACCTTTTAAAGCCTCAGAATAAGGTAAGTCTCCCCACCGATCCGTGGCTGTATGCATTAAATATGCCTGCATGATTTTGGCAACGGCAATCTGGTTTTGTCTATCTCCACCTGCAGTCACATAACTTTTGTTACGTGTTTCCTCATTATTGTTAAGATCAATAATAGTCTGCAGATCTTGTAAAGCACCAGAATACAAGTTCGTTGTATTGGAACTATTCGTAGGTGTATATCCACTTGCAAAACTAAAGAAATCAGTTGCATAGTTAGATTCATCAGTATACTGAGTTTCAGCAAAATACTGAACATACAGCGTACCAGTCACACTACCCACATAAGCACCAACAGTACGTTGGGCTTCTGTAAGTAGAAGGTCAGTTCGTGGTTCGTCAGCATTATTTGGATCAATGTTTTTATCGGTCAGGTCATCACAACCAACCAAGACAAACATCACAAGTAATGCTGATGTAATAATTTTTCTCATATCAAATAGATTTAAACTTTTTTGTAAAAAATTCATAAGCGTTACCTCTTAATTTTAAAATCGAAGATTCACGCTTGCACCAACGGAACGTGTTCCAGGTACGGAACCACCTTCCCACCAGCCAAAGCTATTTTCGCCAACACCTTGAATTACTGATGGATCAAGATCATCAACGCTTGAATAAAGCAGTAGTGGGTTCGAAGCATGTACCGAAACAGTTGCACCTGCAAGAGGAACACGATCCATTACACTATTTGGCAAGGTATAACTCAACTTCACATTACGAAGCTTGATATAACTTGCATCATAGATGTACGCTTCCTGATTCAAGAATTCCTGGTAGAAGTGGGTAGATGGAGCACTCAGGTATTTTACTGGGTTACCATCTTCATCAACACCTTCAACGAGAATACCACCAGATTCCGAACCTGCATCTTCTAACGGCATGGCAACATATGAAACTTCTTCGCCATCGTCGTTGACGTAAGTTGTATTTCCATTGTTATCTGTGATAGGATCTCGCATGGGGTTCCCGAGCGTGTTCGCTCCTGTTGTTGCAGCACCTATACCCGAGTAGTTGTTAAACATTTTAGATATAGAATAGAACTGTCCGCCTTTCTGATAATCTACATAGGCAGAAAGAGAGACGCTTTTGTATTTCAGGTTCGCTCGAACACCGCCATTCCAGTCAGGAATAATACTACCGTGCTTCATCAAACCACCGTCGGCGTAACTACCGGTCGCAGGATTAATAATGGGTTCTCCATTATCAGCACGAGCATATCCATAACTGCGGATCTGTCCCCACTCTTCACCTTCTTCTGCAAGAAGTTGAGCATAAAAGCTGGAGTTTTCTAATACACGTGTCTCCAACTGAGGAGCAAGTTCATTAACTTGATTAGATAGTACCGTTGACCAGTTCACGTTCAAGTCCAAAGACCAGTTTTCGGTTTGCAACGGTGTACCACCAAGAGCAAACTCCAGTCCGGTTGTTTCAAATTCTCCGGCATTAATCAATGATTGATCGTAACCGCTGGTTGGTGATACATCAAGATCAAGGATTTCATCTTCAGATATTGAACGATAGTAAGTACCGTCTAAACGAAGACGTCCGTCCAAAAATCGAAGATCTAATCCAAACTCAGTATCCGTTGTAATAGCAGCTTCAAGGTCAGGATTATTTAATAAATCCGGTACCGTCATAGCTGAATTACTACCTCGTGGGTTTCTCAGGAAGTACCGGTTATAAATCTGATAGGGATCTAAATCGTCACCAACCTGTGCATATGAAGCACGAAGCTTACCATATGTCAAGAAATCCAGGTTGTTAAAGAAATCTAACTCCGTAAAGACCATACTACCAGAAAATCCATAGTAAAGATATGAGTTATTAGCCTCAGGCAATGAAGATGACCTGTCGTTACGCAGGGTCATATCTATATAAACTAAGTCATTCCAACCAATATTAGCTGTACCATAGACACTGCGTACCTCTTTTTCCTCAGAGTAGTTTGATACATCAGGTCGGTCACTGGAAGCTTCCAGGTTATATAGATTTGGTACGGCTAATCCACCAACGGTTTCACCAGTTACAAAGTTATAGTTCTCTTGACGAAGGTTAGCACCTAAGAAACCGTCAAAAGACCAATCACCAAAGGTATTTTGATATTGCAGTGAACCTTCATAGTTCATTTCTCTTCTACTACGCTGGGTTTCCGTATACCAGTCAGTTTCTAATCCACCACTTGCAATACGGTCTTCAGTATTAAAGTCAAAAAAGTCAGCATGAATTTTACCAGAAACTTGCAAGTTATTGGTAATTTCATATGTCAATGAATAATTCCCATACACACGGTTTCGATCACTATAAGGCACATTTTCCATTACACTAAAGTAAGGACTATCCCAATATAATGGGCTGCCGTTCGTTGTTGAACGTCTATTCCATGTGGCAATAGTACCATCTTCCAGCCGATAGTTTTGAAGCTTATCCATATCAAGCTGACGCTGGAACCACTGGTTAAACATTTGTGTAGGGTTACCCTGTGTGGGAGAATAACTTTGTGATGGTTGCCCTTTCGTCTGCGTATTGATATAGTTAAAGCTTACCTTAGAAGTAAACCTATCATTATGATTAAGGGCACCATTAAAGTTCAAGTACGTCTTATCCAGTGAAGAGTTTGGCATAACGCCAGAGCTGTTAATATCCTCAATAGATACACGATAAGAAGAACTTTTAGATCCTCCACTTATGGCAAGACTATTGGATACTTCTACACCGGTGTCATAGAAATTACGCACATTGTCCGGTCGTGGATTCAATTGAGCAGTTTCACCATAGTCGTCCTGACCATCACCGTCAAAATCACCGTGATACCATGACCACCATGGGCGATACTCTTGTCCTTCCATTTTAGGCCCCCAACTTTCGTCGGCAGCATAATTTAAACGCTGTTGTACCTCACCTTGATAAGGATCAGAGTACGTATCAGATCCCTCATCATATTCCAAATATGGATCACCATTATCATCAAAATAAAGTGATTCACCATTTTCTCCGACAGGAATCATCGACTGACTATAACCGCCGGCATATGTATTTTGATAATCAGGTAACTTATAAACTTCACTGGCTGTTGTAGAGTGACTAAATTCTACTTGAAAAGGACGTTCTCCAACTTCTCCACCTTTAGTAGTAATTACAACAACACCGTCAGAAGCTCTGTTACCATACAAAGCAGCCGCTGCAGCCCCTTTAAGAACAGAAACTGATTCCACGTCATCCAAGTTTAAGTCCTGGGCCAAATTACCCAAGTCACGGTTGTTCGACGTAAAGTTTTGGTTACTTATGGGTGTACCATCTACTACAAATAATGGGTCACTGGTAGAAAGTCCCGATTCACCCCGGATACGGATCTTGGAACTACCTCCTATAGCAGCACCCGGATTCCCAATTACTTGAACACCGGAAACCTGTCCGCCAAGGGAACTGACTAAATCTTCATTTCCTGCTGACGGTAAGTTATCTCCGGAAACTTCTTGTACAGAATAACTTACAGACCGTTCATCACGGCTAAGTCCAAATGCAGTCACGACCACATCATCAAGCTCTTGAGTTTGTGATCTAAGACCAATATCAAGAGTCATATTTTCTTGGTCAACTGTAACCTCTTGTTCAAAAGTGTCGTACCCAACGAAGCTGGCTCGTACGGTATACGTTCCGTATTCGACCCCTTCTATCGTAAACTCTCCCTGGGCGTTAGTAGCGGCTCCCCGCTGCAACTCCACAATAAAGACGTTTACGCTGGGTAGCGTTTCACCCGAACTTTGATCGGTCACTGTTCCTGTAATCGTACCCGTCTGCGCAAAAGCAGTACCGGCCGACACAAGACATGCCATTACTATTAAAAGTAACTTTCTTAACATAGACTACCTCGTTTACTTATTATTTTAATTAAACGAACCTATGTTTGATACATAGGTCGTATTACCTGCCTGAATTATTCAAACAAGCAATATGAGTAGCCCTGGTTTTATGGATGTAATTGCCCCCAACCATTCAGGTGGGAATTTATATGTTTAGGAGCCCTGGCTTGTAGTAGTCGGAAATATCTTACATCCCTGTCCTTCCGATTCAGCCGTAAATGTTATTAAAAGATTATGTAATGTCAATTATTATGTAAACCCTTGTTAAATCATTAATATCTATACTATATAAGGGATTGTAATACTACTGTATGGGACTCTAACATCTAATTACAAATAAACTCGTGGCTTAAGGAGAGGCTCATTGATCCAAAATTTGATCTTTGAGTTCGTGGGCAAGGTAGTACTACTACTTATTGAAGTATAAAAGCAGTGTTACTGCAAGGGAGTGCTCCATTTTTGGATGACCGCCACAATCTCCCAATAGCAGCTGAAGTGTACCCTTTTAGGCATCAGAAAATTATTTCCAAGAAATTGCCTGCTAATACTGGCGAATATGCTTTTAGGTTCACAATACATTATGAGGCTATGTATTGCTAAAACCCTCCTAAGGCTTTAACAAACCACAATCGTTTTAAGAGAGTCGTATTCTCCATAAACTGATCCACCAATAGTTCCGAAAAAGATGATACACAATCCTTGCTTATTCTTCGAGAGTGAGTACAACTCCCTGATATCTAAAGGCTTCTTACCAACGGCATTATAATGATACAGATACTACCCTTATAAGGGCAGTGTCTATCTCCTTACTATCTTAGAGACACTCTCATTATAATGCCGATGTCACTGCCCTTAGTATGATAATGTTCCTGTCCTTATAATGCCGGTGTCTCTTCCCTTACTATGTCAGACAGTCTAAGCTTATAAGCACAGTAGCAGAAAGTACAAATCGTATTTTTCTTATAGAAGCCCACCATAAACAGCAGTGAATAGCTAAGAAATGTTATAGTCTAAAAGCCAGTAAATAATAGACAAAACCATGAAGGATGACTATGAGGAGTGCGGCGTAATGACAGTGCTTTTATAATGAGTAGAAGAAACAAGAGAGGACAAACTACCGAACTACTACCCTTCTCTTAAACAGCAAAACCTGTCCAGACTTCTCTGCAGGTTTATACTCCCATAAATAAAAAAAGCCGCCCCGAAAAAGGGGCGGCTTTAAATTTATACAAGAAGGTTTAACCTATTCTTGATCCAAGACCTTCTGATACGCCTTTTTAATTTTTTCGTATTCAGAAGTACCTTTTAACTTCTCTCGAAGTTGAGAAATATGTTTTGCTCTTATTTCCTGAAGCTCTTCTTTTGTCCATTCAGGATAATTAAACTGGCTAACCAGAGCTTTGGCTTGTGATTGACTATTTACCGGCGTTGGATCAAATAATCCACCTCGGTCAGAAGGCACATTGTCATTTGCATTCACCTCTGTTTGAGGAATCAAGAAACGTTGTGGAATTTCATTCCCTGTATTCGCAGGAATACCCAGAACATTTCCAGTTCTTCTAATATCATTAAAAGTTGCATATGTACCTTGCAACGTGAAGAAACGTTCCTCAATAATTTCGTGAAAGAGGTTCGCCTGAACATCGCCAGAACCAGTAACATCAGCCATGCCTCCAGCCTCAAAATCTAATCGGTTATAATCGTCATACTGACGTGGAGCTCCAAGTACAGATTCCCAAGAACCCATATAATAACCGTTTCGCAGATATTCGCGGACGTTATTCAGTACAGAAATACCTTCATCGAGATCTTGCTGTGGACCGTCCATTGTAAGGGCTTCTGCCCGAATAAGCTCATTTTCAGCATAAGTTACCAGTGGAAAGTCTCTATCCGATGCATACTTTCCCTCGTAAGGAGCTAAACCAAAAATTGGACCATCTACAAAATTGATCTCTGTCCCTGTGTTATAAATATCTCCCAGAACGTCTGGATATACATAAGAGTAATATGCCCTTGCGATCTCATCTGTTTTCCCATCCATTCTCGTAAAAAACATATCAGGACCAACAGCTTCATTAGCAGACATATATGCAGGTCGATCATATACTGAGAAGGAGAAATATGCATTCATATTCCCTCCATAAACAGAATTGTGTTCGGCATACATATCATTATCCGGAGTGCTAATGCCGTTTTGTGCAGCCGTATTAGCAGCTTCATAATCGCCTACATGTAGATAATAACGAGCTTTCAAGGTATATGCGGCTTCAATCCATTTATTCAAATCGCCACTATAAAGTACGTCATCATCTCCAGGATTAATCCCTTGTCCAGACTGTAAATCAGCAATTGACTCATCAAGCAGAGTTTGTACGGATTCATAAACCTGAGCTTGAGAATCATATTCAGGATTGGGGTATTCTTCTACATTCCCATACTGAGAATACGGAATATCCCCCCAAAGGGCCGCTGCCATACCGGCTGTTTGTGCCTGTACAACACCTGCAATCCCTTTAATAATACGATTATTCAGTTCATCCGCTTTACTGCGAATTACTTTTGTTTGTCCCAAGGTATTAGCATACGCCTGAGCCCAAGGACCATCAAATTCAGTAGCTGATACATTATAATTATTTAAAGCAACATACTGTCGATCAGAACCTGTAAAGTGTCCGTCCCACATCCCTGAAATACGAGCACCTTCAGCTTCCATAAATAACATCATACCCACTTGGGCACCACTGAGCATAAGCTCGGGAGGTGCATCAGAGGGACTATTCGGATCTTTATCATATCCGTCAGTTAAATCATTGCAGCTTACAAACGTAAGTGCTGCAACTAATAACAGACTTGTAAGTTTATTAATAGTATTCATAGTTAAACTCCTCATATTCTTAATAATTCACTCTTAAGGTGAAAATTAATGACCGTGTATTCGGATTATTGAAATAGTCCAATCCACGACCATTAGATGGTCCAGTTAAGTTTGTCGCCGGATCAATTCCGTCATAATCGGTAAATAATAGCAGGTTATTACCTTGAGCCGATAAATTAACTGAACTTAATCCAGTTTTAGACGACAACCACTCGTTAGAGAGCGTGTAACCCAGCTTTACCTGTTTCAAACGAACATATCCGCCGTCCTGAATAAATTCTTCAGCTACGGGACCAAAGCCACCACCTAAATCGGTGTACCAGCTTTCATCAAGGGCTACTTCTCCGCCACCAAAATCGTGTACTCGGCCACGGAACGTATACGAACCATCATCATTTTGTACGGCATATCCATTATAACTGCCATTATCATAAGAATTCGCCAAATCAGCGATTGTCGAACCACCGTAGGTTACAAGATTCTGGGCTTCATTGGCACTCACTGTTGTCATTGTACCAACATCTTCGTGCGTACCGAAGGTATAGAGGGCCCCTTTTGTTCCATTCCAGATATCTCCACCATGCTTAATATCGATCATGAAACTCAGTTCAACCCCTTTATAGTTAAAGGTATTTGTTACACCTCCAATCCAATCAGGATTAGGATCACCTAATACACCTTCTGTAGCATTAACGGTTGGGAAACCAGCATTACTTAACTCAAGGTTTCCACTCTCATCACGAGCATAGGGAACACCCCAAAGTACACCTAAGGCTTCTCCTTCAACAGCTCTTGACGATGTACCGGCAAATCCAGCCAAGAAAATTGACTCAGTACCCTGTAGATCAGTTACTTCATTTTCATTAGTGCTCCAATGGAGATTTGTAGTCCAATTGAAATCATTTGAAGCAATCCAATCTACACCGAGTTCTACTTCAACACCTTTGTTTTCCAGTGTTGCAGCATTTGCTGTCTGTCCTGCAAAACCTGTAGAAGCAGCAACGTCTACACTAAAAATAGCATCCGTCGTTTCATTTTGATAAAACGTTACACTTGGCCGTACACGATCATCAAAGAATCGCAAATCCAGACCAGCTTCCATTTCAGTTTTGGTTTCAGGCTTAAGATTTGCATTACCTTGGTTAGTAGATCTTACGTAACCACCACCATAATTTGAGGCGCTCAATGCTGGCCCCCATCCTGTACCAAACGAAGCAGGTACATAATCGGTAATTGTTAAATATGGACCTGGTTGTCGACCTACTTGTCCCCAAGAAGCTCTCAACTTACCAAAGCTTAAAATACTGTTATCACTCAATGCATCGAGATCAGTAAATTGCCATGCTGCACTAACTGATGGATAAAAGAATGTACTGCTTGCTTCTTCTCCAAAAGTAGAAGCCGTCTCCCCACGTCCTGTTACGGTAAGGAAGAGTTGATCATAAGCATTTAACTTGAGTTCAGAATATACGGCTGCAGTACGAACGGTACTTTCTCCATTAAATGGATACCGTTGATCAGGTGCAGTGTTCTCTAAGTCTCTAAAATCACCCGGAAGGGTAAAGTTCTCGGCCGTTGCACCTACATTATCAAATTCTCGGTGGTTGAAATTAAAACCAACCAATGCAGAACCTGAAAAATCCTCATTTAACTGATGCGTGGCACGAGCGATAATATCAGTATTAATCTGATACTCCGATATCGTCTCCTCTGTCATTTGTCCCGGATCATACGTAGCATTATATACAGGGAAAAATGAGTATCGTCGATCTTGGTAACGATCTAATCCAACTCGACCTGTAAGGTTAAACCAACTTGTTGGATCGTAGGAAGCCTCCACTTTACCAATCAAACGATTAACAACAGAAGAGTTTTCATTATTTTCAATCGTCCAAAACGGATTGTCATATCCGGGATTATCAGCAGAAGCTATAGGATTACGATAGGCGCGATGCTTGTCAGGAAAAAGGTTTCCAGCAGTATCGTAATAATCTAACTCGTACACACTGTTATTGAAATCTGGCGATGTACGAAGCCCTCCCAAGAAAATACCACTTAGGTTAGAACCCTGCTGGATTCGGTCAGACGTATTTTTATTATAGGCTGCCGAACCACTGAGGTTTAAATCACCAAATTGCTGATCTGCAGTAAACCGAACATTCGTTCTGTTATAATTACTGTTATTACGGATAATTCCCTCTTGGGATACATTACCTATGCTCAGATAATAGGTTCCATCTTGATCTCCGCCACTTAGTGACAATGAATTTTCTATGGTCAATCCATTTTGGAAAACTTCATCCCCATGGTCATACGTTTGTGTAGAACGTTTGCCACCATGTGGCCCAAGCACCTCTCCAGTGTTAGAATTCGTAGCACCAGCGCTGGGGATTACATAATACTCGTTATCATTGTTATCAACACCATAACCATTATATAGATTACCAAAAGGTCCAGTAGGTGAAGTAACTTGTAAATCTTCACCACCTTCTCGGTCAGGAATATAATCTCCCCAACTATCTGATGAACCATACGAATATGCACCACCTGACCCTTGACCAAACTGGGTTTGTAATGGCACAGTTTTATTCAGTTCAGAAGTTTTAACGGAAGATTTAAAAGATACATTAACAGGTTTATCACCTGATGTTTGCCCTGCTTTAGTCTTTACAACTACAACACCATTAATAGCACGACTACCCCAAAGAGCAGCAGCCGAAGCACCTTTCAGTACTTCAATCGATTCTATATCATCAGGGTTTAGGTCATTAATACGAGACTGTTGAGCAACCCCGTCAATTCCCTGACCTAAAGTAGAATTTTCTACGGGTACACCATCAATAACAAAAAGTGGTTGTGTATCCCCAGTAATTGTACTTTGCCCTCGGATAAGGATATACGATCCAGCTCCGGGATCACCGCCAGAACTTGTTACTCGCATACCCGAGGCCAATCCTGATAGGCTATTAAGCAAGTTCTCCTCACCTGTTTCACCAACTGTTTCTCCACCAATGTTTGATGTTGAAACACCTGATTCATCTCGGTCGCTCTCAAAACCAAGGGCACTTACAACAACCTCATCGAGCCCTAAGACATCAGAACGCATCTGAATATTATGAGTAGTTTCACCTGCTCCAACTTCAATTTCTTGCGTATATGTTCTATACCCAATAAATGAAGCTTGAATGGTGTATGTGCCACTTGGTACCCCGCTAATAGTATAAACACCTTCAGCGTCTGTAGAAGCACCTGTTTGCAATTCATTGATCACAACATTTACGCCTGGTAAGGTTTCACCAGTTTCTGCATCCGTAACAGTACCCGTCACGGTGCCATCTTGAGCCAACGTAGTAGCTGCAAGAAATAACGTAAATATTGCTGTAGAAAGTAACTTTCTAAGCATAATTATAGACAGTTTTGGATTAGATGATTAGCCTCTTAATGCCACATGGACTCTCTTACTGTTTGATTTAAAAAAGAGAGACCGTGAAAGAGCAACATCAAAAGGAGTTATTTGTTATTTAAGATGTGCTATTGTTGCATAACAACATCTTAATTTCTTGGAAAAATAAAAGTAAAACCAACTGTACAAGCCCTAATTATTTTATCTTAAAAGTAATCCCTTCTTATTCCGTCCCTAAATCTCAGCCTTACCTTAATAATTTGATAGTGATTAATCAACCATTAATTATCTTGTGCAAAAAACAGCTATTTGTATTCATTTTTAACTAACCTACAAATACCAACCTGCTTGATATCAATACCTTTTTAAGAGCCCCATAAAGGTGGGGAACAAAAACAAATTTTGGAGCCCTGGTTTTAAAAGTCGATAGATATGTTTCCCCTTTCTAACTTTCACTAATCTTATGAAAAGAAAAGCTAATGTCAATTCTTGTTAAAGTCCCGCACTTTTGCAATAAGCTAAAAGGTTTCCTCTCCTTAGATAAAGTTCATAATTAAACAGTTCCATATTCGACCATTTTAATACAAATCAGCTCTCTCCTATCAGCTTTGCAAAACATTTTCTCTAAGTAGTCAAAACATGAAACTCCTGTCGCTATTTGATGAATTAAGGATTTTTCGTAGCAATAAAAAAAGCCGCCCCGAAAACGAGGCGGCTTTTGAAGCACTAACAGCACATTGCCAATTAGTAACCAGGATTTTGTTCTAAATTTGGATTGGAATCCATTTCTCGTTGAGGTATTGGCCACAAGGTCATTGCTTGATCAATTCCAAACTGACTGGTAGCCATACCCAAACGCTTATAATCAAACCAGCGATGACCTTCTTGTGCTAACTCTAAACCACGTTGATACATAACAGCATCAATTACCTCTTGATCGGAAGTAAAATCAGCTGCAGCATAATCTGTGGAGTATGGGCCTCCCGAAGGCTCTTGATTTTCATATGCTCGTCGCTGGACCATATTTAGATCTGAAGCAACACCGCCATAATCAGGGGTATCTTTTAAACCACGCGCTTCTGCACGAATAAGATACATTTCTGCAAGTCGTACGATGATAACATCGTCATTACCTTCAAGCTCGAAATATTTAGCTAACTCTGAACCGTTACCTTCACTGGGATCAAAATCAGTTAAATTAACTAATTCGCGCATATCTTCATTTGCAAAAGCGGAAGTGTAATCACTCGTAGGAGCATACTCTCTACGTCCACCATAACCATTCGGGCGCGCAAAAAATGAAAGAGAATTATCATCCTCTGAGGTAAATTCCAACCTGAAAATTGGTTCAGCAGTAGAAGGAGTATTACCAAATAAGCCCTCATAAGTACCAAGAGCGAATGTACCACTATCAATCACTTCAGTAGCATAGTCTTCTGCTGCCCCATGATTACCTTGATATAAGTGTACGCGAGCTAATAGAGCTTTAGCAGTATATCCAGTAGCAGTACGAGAATTGGCTGAACCATCAGCCCCCAATGTACTTTCGGCCTGTTCCAAATCAGTTACGATCTGGTCATACACAGCCGAAACCGAACTTCGCTCTACAAAACTTTCCTCACCCAACGAAGTGGTTGGGGTAGTAATCAGTGGTACACCACCGAAATAACGTACTAGAGAATGATAAGCTAATGCTCGCAGAATTTTAGCTTCCGCAACGATCTGATTCTTTTCAGCATCAGAAAATCCATCCTCTTCAATATCAGGAACATTCCCGATAAGGTTATTTGTGATATTAATCAATTCATAGTACTCAATCCACATGTCACGGCCTTCAGCATTCGTTGGCAGTAAATTATGCTGGTTAACAGATGCCCAAGAAGGATAAGAACCTGAATGCCCGGCATAATCGGCGGCTAATTCAGCAAATACATAATCATCCTCAATTACTTCCTGATATGCGGAATACGCACCAGCCAAAGTGGAATTAGCTCCATCTTCGGTGGTTAACACCGTCTCCGATGGTAAACTTTGCTGGGGGGTTTGATTGGTCACATCACATGACGAAACCACAAACACAACCAACAATGCAGTTGTTATGTTTTTAAATATGTTCTTCATAATAATTCGTGTTTATAAATTTTAAAGTCCAATATTAATTCCTACCTGAACAGTACGAGCATGTGGGTAACTAAAGAAATCAGTACCCAACGCAGTGTTACTGCCATCGAAAGTATTAATTTCTGGATCTAAGCCCGGATAATCTGTCCATGTTATGAGATTTTGACCTGTTGCATAAATACGCAAGCTGCGGAGACCAAATTGTTCTAATTGGTCAGCCGTAAAATTATAGGCCAAAGTTGCAGACTTAATACGCATATAAGAACCATCATACATCATGAAATCAGACTCCCGCGTATTTTGGTTATCATCAAACCATGAAGCACGAGGTACATTGGTATCCGTATTCTCCGGTGTCCATCGATCACGAGCCCGATCCCAAGAGTTATAGGCATAACCGTAGTGGCCATAAAATCCTTGGGCGTTGTTAAAGATTTCATTTCCATAGCTAAACTGCAGAAATGCACTTAGCTCAAAACCTTTGTAGCTCAACTTATTTGTAATGCCTCCAGTAAAGTCGGGCTGTGCCGAACCAACCACCTTTTGGTCTTCTGAGTTGATAACGCCATCATCATTGATGTCAACAAATTTGACATCTCCAGGTTGAGCAGGTCCTGCATCATAATCAGCATTATCTAACTCTTCCTGGGTGTTCCATATTCCATCAGAAACATAACCGTAAAAAGCACCTAACGGTTCACCTACTTGAACACGGTTAGCAAAACCAGAAGCAAACGGCTGGTCTTGATATAGCGCTGTAACTTCATTGCTATTATGCGAGATGTTGAAATCAGTAGTCCAAGAGAAATCTTGGGTCTGTACATTGATTGAGTTAATTGCTAACTCCACCCCTTTGTTCTCAATAGAACCAATATTACTGTCAAATCCAGTAAAACCTGTAGTGGCAGGCACAGGACGATTCAAAAGCAAATCATCCGTTTGCTTGATATAACCATCGAGAGTTACGATAAGACGTTCCTCAAGGACAGCAAGGTCAATACCTGCGTTATATTGAGTTGTTTCTTCCCATCGAAGATCCGGATTAGCCAACTGGGTAGGAGCAAGTGCAGGAGTACCTGAATAACTTTCCACATCATAAAGGGCTTGATATGAAAAGTTACCAATGCTTTGATTACCTGTGATACCAGCACTTAGTCGTACTTTCAAATTGTTAATGGCATCTACATCTTCCATGAAACCTTCATTCGTAACTCTCCAAGCCAGAGATGCGGAAGGAAAAACCCCATAGGCATTGTCTTCACTAAATCGTGAAGAACCATCCACACGCCCAGTTAAAGTTACTAAATAACGATCATCGTAATCATAATTAACTCGGGCAGTGTATGATTCCAACCCATTTGTAGTTAATGAAGAACCACCTGTTGTAGTTGCTGCATTATTGATAGTAGTCAAATCATCACTTGGATAAAATTGACCATCAGAAAATGTTCGTTCAAACTGCGTTTCCTGATAACTAACCACTCCAAGTGCATTCAAACTGTGAGCACCGAAATCATTAGTATAGGCAAGTCGGAGCTCCGTCAACCATGTCTGCTCCAAACCAATACTATAAAAACCACTCCCCAAGGGTGATCCCTGATTCGTAAAGCTTGGTGAATAGGTTTCTTCATCCAGATCATAACGATCAACACCAGCTGTACCTGTCACTGTAAGATTATTTGTCAAATCATAGCTGGCTTCTACATTACCAATAAAGCGCGTACGAACGGCATCATTAGTAACTTGAGCAGCTGACACAGGATTTGAAAATGCCCCAACACTTGGATTGTAATCACCATCATCTGTACGAACAGGTGCTGTCGGGTAGGACAATATAGCGTTTGTTAATACACCGTAAATGTTGTTGTCATTTTCCAAACGCTCCGTAGTAGAACGACTGTAAGAAACACGAGAGCTAATATCCGCCCGCTCGCTAATTTGATGCTCCAGATTCATACGGCCACTAAGGCGCTCGAAACCAGCATTTTCCATGATACCTTCTTCGTTAAAGTAATTACCAGAGAGAAAATACTGCGTAGTTTCATCTCCACCTTGGGCAGAAATATTAAACTCATCAGTAATTCCCGTATTAAAGACCTTGTCCTGCCAGTCAGTAGTCGTGGCTTCTGATGGGTTAGCACCGTATTCGTCAATTGCTCCGATACCTGCATAACTTCCAAATGTCAACCCATTGGAAGCAAGAAAGGAATCCATAGCATTATAACGATCTTCATAGGATCCCCAATTGGAGTAACCAAAGAAGTCGCCATATAAACCGTCAACATACATTTTGATAAATTCTGGACCACTCAGCATATCAATCTCATTATTGAATTCTTTTACGCCGTGGCTGTACCCAAAATCAATCTGAGTATCACCGGCAGAACCGTCTTTAGTGGTAATAAGTACGACCCCATTAGCGCCACGAGCACCGTAAATAGCGGTAGCCGAAGCATCTTTAAGCACCTCAATAGATTCAATATCCTGTGGATTCACGGTAGAAAGGCCATTTAGTCCCTGATTACCAACCCCGACAGCAGAATTACTTTCATTAGAAACGGGAACACCGTCAATAACATAAAGCGGCTCGTTTGATGCGTTAATAGAAGTAGCACCACGAACACGAACTTTAATACCGCCGCCCGGAGTACCCGAGTTTTGCACAATATTCACACCTGCAGCACGTCCCTGTAAGAGTGAATTAGCGTTTGAAGAAGAAACATCGTCAAAATCTTCTGAACTAACAGAAGTAATGGAGCTTGTCAAGTTTCCTCGTTCTACCTGTTCACCATAACCTGTTACTACAACGTCACCTAATTGGGCAACATCGGATTCTAGCTCAACATCAATAGTCGTCCGACCATCGATATCTATTTCTTGGGTAACAAAACCAACGTAAGAGAACGTTAATGTACCGTCAGATGGAGCATCAACTTCATAGGTTCCGTCTGATCCGGTAGCGGTTCCTCGGTTTGTGCCTTGTAACATAACTGTAACTCCCGGTAGTGGTTCACCACCCTCAGCATCCACAACCGTACCCGAAACGGTAACGTCTTGTGCAAATGCCGAAGTAGCAAACAGCAAACCGAAAGTACATACTAATAGAGATAGTACCTTCAACTTCATAATTAGAGATAATTTTAGATTAGATGATTAGCCTTTTAATACCGCGGTAACCCAAGCCAACTAATATAAATAAATTAGAGAGGCCAACATTATATACGCACTATTAAAAGGAGTTGTTTGTGATTAAGATGTGGATTGCAGAACGCAAAAACACCTTAAATTCTTGTACCTAATTTTTTTCAAGAGCAATATTCTTAATATTAATAGCCTTAATAAGATTGGATGAGTCAAAGTGCAAACATCCTGTATATCCTAATTGATTCCATAACACCATTGAATGATGGTGCCAACATTAACAAATCAGTGTTACCTTGTCAACTTAAAGTTTTGTGTATTTCCATCCCCTTCTTAATTTGAATTGACAACATTAAGAGGGCCACTTAATTTCCTTAAGTAAATAACTCTGCCATTGTACCATTATGACTAAATCAATGCGAACTTTTTTACTTTTATTTACAAGTTTAATTATCGCCTTCCTTTTTAGCTGCAGCAGTAGCAAAATGGATAATATACAACGCGGCATCGATTATAATTACAAATCGGGGTATCCGGAATTCCGATCCAGCGCCTTTGGCTTTGTAGATGAAAAGGAAGGTCCTGTTATTGATATCAATACGGACATTGTTAAAGGGAGTTTAGTGTATAGCCGAAAGGGGGATTCTCTTTCTGGCGAAGTAGCATTAGATATCCAGATTACAGATCTTAGCGGTGAGCAAAACATTGGCTCGAAACGTATCACGCGCCAGATAGTAACAGCCGATAAATCTATTACGAATAGCCGGGAAATCGAACATATTTCTTACCAGCTACAGGTAGCTCCAGGTGAATATGAAATATTGGTAACCGTTCAAGATCTCAACTCTGATCAAAAGCTTACCCAAACCAGTAACGTCTATATTCCCGGTACTACAGAGAGCGACTATACCCTCAGCGAGATACAGCTATTTGGCAAAGAAAAAGGAGAGAAACAGTGGACACAATTATCCGGCTACCATGTCTCCAATGCCATGGATTCACTTCGTTTTGTATTCCAAGTTATCAGTCCCCAGTCGGACGTGCCCCTGACACTTGATGCTCGTCTAATTTCTTTTGCTTCTGATACCGGTCTGCCCCGAGCCATTACCCGTAACAATTATAGCTCTTCAAGCATCGAGTACAAGGGAATTGATTTTGATCAGGAAACGGAACTACAAAGCAACCGGCGTATTCTCACGGATTACAGCAGCGTGTTTGTAGAGTATAAATTTGCTAATCA
Source organism: Fodinibius sp. Rm-B-1B1-1 (assembly GCF_038594945.1). Taxonomy (NCBI): domain Bacteria; kingdom Pseudomonadati; phylum Balneolota; class Balneolia; order Balneolales; family Balneolaceae; genus Fodinibius; species Fodinibius alkaliphilus. Next base: position 231,267 of record NZ_JBCFYD010000002.1, on the reverse strand, counting down.
AAATCGAGGAAATTACCGATTCGAAGTTACGGCATTAAAAGAAGGTGACGACGGAGAAGAAATTTTTAAAGGACGCTCTTATGGCATCAAAAGCGAGAATTTTCCGGCGGTAAAAAGTGTGCAGGAATTAGCACGTCCACTTTACTATTTAATGGGTCGCGGCGACCATGAAGAACTGATGGCCATTTCTGATACGGATTCTCTTAAACAAGCTATCGACCGATTTTGGCTAAAAAATGTGGGAAACAAACAGGAGGCACAGCAAGTTATTCAACAATATTATACGCGTGTTGAGGAAGCCAACAAACGGTTCTCTAATTTTAAGGAGGGCTGGAAAACGGATCGAGGCATGATCTATATCCTTTTTGGGGAACCGTTTCATACTCGTGATCGCCTAAAGCAGTTAATTTGGTACTATTCCTATAATACAGAGGACCCGCGCTACCGATTTTTCTTTGAGCAGCCAAAGCTCAACAACCAGTTTTTCCCCTTCGACCATTATATATTAAACCGTAATAACAATTATCATAATATCGTATATACCCAACGTGGTTTATGGTTAAGTGGTCGTATTCTTGAGCGTCAGATTTAGTTTGGAAAGTTATTAGGTGATTCAGTTACTAAGTGACTAAGTTGCAAAGGGACAGAGTTTTAGAACAAAAAAGGTTTCAACTAACCAAAGTTAACTTAGCCCCGTTCTATATTTAGTACCCATTAGAAAGCTGGTTTTACTGTTCGATGGGTGGGAACATCTGCTCATGTATAAGCACCGCGACCCTTGTGGCTGGAGATCCCTCCACGTTGGCCAGGATGACATCAATTTTTATTTTTTAGAAACCTTTATCCTGCCAAAACTTATAAACCTGCGCCATTTCAACTGTCATGCTATCCCCATCGAAATTAACAAAAAAGCCGCTCCTTATTTACATAAAGAGCGGCTTAAAATCAGCTGTTTCTGATGTTCTGATTTATAATTCTGGGTTGTTATTTCTTTCACTTTGGGTGATGGGGAAATACTTCCAGCTTCCTGCAGGCAGATGCCAATTATCATATCGCCGTTGATCAATCATACGATTGCCAGTCAGATACAGCTCTTTATCCCGCTCTTCCAGTAACAAATCAATATCCACCGTTACCGATAAGGGTAGCGGATCTATATCATGACTGGCACGAACTTCATCAATTAAGGTACGGGCGTTCGCTTGTCCCGTTGCCCCACCTTCCTGTAGCTCTACTTCAGCAAGCATGAGGTGGTTCTCCTGCCACGACATAATATTGATATTCGTGTCCTCGAAGTACTTAGTTTGCCTGAAAATAACCACACCGGCTTCAACTCCTGCATCTGTAACCTCATCTTCAGGCAACACTTCCAGCGAAATTCGATTGGCCTCGTCAGGATCGGCTTCGATATAGTCATTGTATCGTGATGCTACCGTATACTGGTTTCGGCTTGCCCCAGCCTGGGCTGAAAAGGCATTTTGCGACTCCAAACTATGGATCGATTGGAAAGGAGCATCGCCAGACTCGAGCCCATTTTCGAGAAAGCTCAATGCCGTCCCATAGTTACCCTGGTAAACATGAATTCTGCCAATCAGGGAGTTTACTACGCGAGCATCATAGTCCGATGGAGCATTCGTCAGGGCCGTTTCTAAAAATCCCAGTGTCCTGTTATACATTTCAGGAGAAGGAATAAACGGACTGTTATTAATAACTCCACCGCCATTTTCGGGCTCAAGCCCAAAGTAGGCCGCATAAATATAACGAGTCAACCCGGCATATAAATTGCCATTATAAATGGCTTGTTGACGCAGATCAGCATCCTCGAAATCGATTTCTTCGACTCGACTTAGAAAATCATCAGCCAAAAACCGCGCCTGCCCCAACGTGTTAAAAGGTCCGTCAACACTATTGTTGTCAAATTGGATATCCCCATTATCGATATCACGAAATGTTGGAAAGGTAGCGTCACGAACGTTATCACTGTCAAATTCCAGGGCATCCGACAAACCTCCGGCAATTACGGTTAGAGCATCGTGCGTGATATCAAAACGTCCGATAACCCCGTTCATAAAAAATGATACCTGGTCTTCGCTGTTTAGCTGCTCAGAGCTGACCACATCAATAGGGTCGTCAACTTCTTGTACAAAATTTTCGCAGCCGGTAATCGAAATGAAGCCGGCAACAAATACGAAAAGTATTATTTTATTATAATTCATAATATTAACCTCGTTAATAATCTGATATTAAAAACCAATATTGAGTGTTGCCGAGAATACGCGAGGAGTCTGCAGCGTCAAGAAATCTGCACCCCTGGTTAAGCTTCTGGCCCCTGTGAAATTAACTTCGGGATCAATTCCGCTGTAATCGGTAAAGGTCAGCAGATTCCGGCCCGACACAGAAAGTCTTAAATTTCGGATGGTATTGACAAGTGGGCTATTCTGAATAAGGGTATTAAAGTTATACGAAAAGCTTAATTCACGAAGCTTGAGATACGAAGCATCCTCAATAAAGTTCCCGTCATAGTTTGGATTCAGATTTGCCAACTCATCGGCCAGACGGCGGTATTCATCACTACCCGGGCTTGCATTAGAAAAGGCCTCAACTTTTTCATCGTATTTTACATCATTTCCAAACAATATCATGAAAATACGCGTATTGTTATAGACATCTAAGCCTGTAGCAAAATCCCAGTTTTGATAGAGCTCGAAATTGCGCAGGAATCGGAATGTTAGCGAAAGTGATCCATTCTGCTCGGGATACGGTTGTCCTTTAAACACTCGATCTTCACTCAAGTTTACGGCAGGTAACCCATCAGATCCGAGTACAATATTGCCGTCATCATCTCGCAGAGCTCCATCCACATCCAGCACATAAAATGCAGATTTGGGAAGCCCCTCATCAATAACATTAACATCGAAACCGTCAAAGATAGGTTGTGCTCCACCGAGATCTACCACCTCATTTTCCTGATAGCTCCACTGCAGGTTAAAATCAAACTGGTAGTTTCGAGATCGGAATGGCGTACCCGTTAATCCGACTTCAACACCCCAGCTGTCAACGCCTCCTACATTAAATGGCGGATCATCAAAGGTTAGGCCTGTTGAAGGCGATTCCTCAAAACCGATAATGGATTGCCGTGCCCACTGATTGTAGTAGGTAACGCCAATACCGTAACTTCCCAGAAAATCGACATCAATACCTGTGGAGAGTTCCTTAATTCGTTCGGGCTCGATATCGGGGTTTCCAACCTCTTCGATTATCACGCCTCGTCCTACGCCATAGGCTGCTGCTCCAAACAGTAATGTGGTTCCATCGAAAATACCTGGTAACTGTCCGGTTTCACCGTACGCAGCACGAACCTTAAACAGATCAATAGATTCCGGCAAGAAATCAAACTGTTCTAAGCGTACAGAAGCACGAGCCTGGGGATAGAAAATCGTTGGAGCTTCATCACCAACGGAGCTCGCGAAATCAAACCGACCACCAAGTGACAGGTAATAGGTGTCATCATATGAAAAGTCATGCTGAGTGAAAACACCTGCCTCACGAGTGTGCAAAAAAGTTTCATCAGCATCAATTAATACAGCCCCCGATGCTACATTTCTTATCGCACTTGAGGGGAAATCATCTTTTTGTACAAAAGTAGTATTTAACCTTCTATTGAAAATCTGAGTACCAACAATTGAAGTGATACTTACATCTTCACCAATGTTATAATTATATGATGCATTTAAATCATAAGTGAAGTTTTTATTTTCTCTCATAAATATTGCACGTTCTCCATTTATGATACCGGCATAACCAAAGTCAGGGCTAAAAAATTGGCTTTGACGTAAGTTAGCACCATCATAACCAAACGAACCCGATATGTCTAAGTTCTCAACCGGCGTCCAGGTTGCCGATAAACTACCGACAAATCTGTTAGTCTTGTTGTTATCATCTATGGCGTCAATAGCTTCGCGAGCAGTGAAATTATAAGTAGTTCCGCCTGGGGCAAGAATCAAGTTACCTAAATAGCCAAATATATTGTTGTCAGCTTGAGGCCTGCTAATTTCATTCAACGTAAATGAGGTATTTGCTGAAACCGTAAAGTTATCATTTGGAAACGCTTCAAAATTCCCGCGGAATGATTGTCGATCCAACGTATTTTTTGGCCCAAGCCCCTCTTCATAGCGTTGGGTTAAACCAGTCAAATACCTAATGGTTTCCGTTCCTCCGCTAACCGTAATTGAGTTATTATAATAGGGATTACTCTCTATAGTTTCGTTTGCTTCTTCAGCACTATAAATTTCATCCTCTGAGTATTCTTGCTGTTTAGTGTTTATTCCATAAGTAGACTTAAAATCTACTTGCACAGCTCCGCCACTTACACCACGCCCACTCTTCGTTTCAATAAGCACGACTCCACTTGAACCACTCGTTCCATAAAGTGCAGCAGCAGCAGGACCTTTAAGTATTTCTACCGAAGCAATATCATCCGGATTTAGATCAGACAACGCACCTATACCCTGTCCACCTACTCCAAAACCTTCGATTTCGCTGTTATCAACACGCGTTCCATCAATATAAATGATAGGCTGCCCATCTCCTCCAAGGCCACCTCCGGAACGTACTTGAAAACGAATTCCACCACCGGGGTTACCGGATGCTGCCGATATATTTACGCCTGCCGCTTTACCTTGTAAAAGCTCACTTATACCAGTATAAGAGTTTGATACCTGTAGCTCCTCGGCATTAACCTTTGCAACTGAAATTTGCGTAACAGATCTGGATGTTTCAGAAGCAATACCTGAAACGACCACTTCTTCTAAGTTTTGCAGATCCGACTGTAGCTCGAAATTAACCGTCTGATTTTCATTATTAATTTCAACCTCTCTGGTTACTGTTCTATATCCTATAAAGGTCACTCTAAAAGTGTATGTACCAAATTCTACATTGGTGATTTCATACTCTCCTGAGGCATTTGTAGCAGCCCCTCTTTCAAGTTCCTGTATTAGAATATTAGCTCCCGGCAAAGATTCTTCTGTTTCTGAATCAATAACCGTACCTGTAATTGTTGACTGTGCATATGCGAGATTTGCAAGCACACATAGCACCCCCAACGAAAGTAACTTTTTGAACATAGTTTTGACCGTTTGCTGTTAGCTGTTGATTTATAAATAGCCTACTTTAGATATGTCAGCTTTGAACTGGCAGAAGAGCAATGCTATTTATTGTTAATTGTATTAACATAAACTGTGGATATCATTACACAGCTCATCTTAATTTCTTTTTAAAAGCCCTTATACTTTTTTAATGCTAAACCACTTGTTCTCTTACTCTTACCATTGTTATGAAGCTAATAGTAATTGAACATCACTATAGAAAAGATAAGCTCGAGATTTTCACTTATTGTAGGGTTTTCCCCTCTCCGCTTGACAGTTAATCCCTTAAGCTGTTAACGAGATGAAAAAAAGCGTTTACATTTCTTCAGCCTAATTTAGGATTACGTATCCATCGAAAAGCTGGGCTTGTCGTCCGATAGATCCCCCGTCCTATGGCACATTCAGTTATTGGTTGGGTATGCCAGACAGTGGATAAATTAAAGCCTTGACAGTAACAAAACTGATAGCTTTTCAACTAACCCCAATCACTCCTCACACAATACTGCGCGGCAGGCCTGCGGGAATCTGAACAAGCACCTCGTAATTGAGATTATTCCGCATTTCACTGAATGATGCTACCGTTATCTGTTGCTCTCCCTGTTTGCCGATAATAACAACCTCATCTCCAATTTCTACATCGGGAATATCCGTTACATCCACCGTGAGCAAATTCATATTTACCAATCCTGCCACCGGGGCCCGTTTGCCGTTAATCAGAACAATACCCACGTTCGTCAAATTACGACCAAAACCGTGAGAATATCCAATGGGCACTGATGCAATGATTTCGTCGCGACTGGTTAAATAAGTATTGCCATACCCCACAAATTCACCGGCCGGCACTTTCTTGGTACTCATTACGTGGCTCTTCCAGCTCAGTACCCGTTCAAGAGGATCTTTATGCTCTTTATTTATCTCGGGATATTTTTTCACGAAGTTCATATAGGTCTCCCGATTCGGCCAAAAGCCGTATTGGGCAATACCGAAACGAACCATATCCATAATCGTTTCAGGATAGTTTAAAGCCGATGCAGAACACGCTGTATGCCGACTTTTAGCTTTTATACCCTGACTTTCGAACCAAGAGCTATACTCTTCAAAACGTTCAATCTGTTCCTGGATGCGCACATAATTTCCCACACTCTCAGCCCCGGCAAAATGCGTACAGAGACCATCAAGATTTAAATGACGATCGTTACCTTTAATGATTTCTACGGCCTCCTCAAATTCACTCTCTTCTAATCCCAACCGATTCATCCCCGTTTCCAGATGAAGATGTATACGCGCCGGTTTGCCAATCCTTTTCGCTTCCTTCACCGCGCATTTCAGGCGATCCAACTCGAAGACAAAAAATGAAACATCCCGTTCTATGGCCCATCCAAGGGCACCCTCATTAATCATCCCCATAATCATTACATGGGTATCGTCATGCGAACTTGCACGTACAGCCTGTCGTGCCTCATCAGAACTAAACACCGAAAAGTGACGAATGCCGCATTCTTCAGCCATAGGCACAAAATGTCCAATACCGTGGCCATAAGCATTGCCCTTAATGACCGAACTGAATATCACATCTTTACCAATGTAATCTTTCAGGAAAGAGATATTTTTTTTAAAAGCTGATTTACTCAGTTCAATTCTTGAGGGATATAACTCTTCACTCATTTCTATTTGTTACTTCATTAATTATTTGCATGAACATCGAAATTCCGGTCTTCAAAATATCATCGGGAAAGTCATAACTTTCGGCATGTAGTGCAGGTTGTTCGATCCCGGCACCTAATCCAAACATAGCCCCATTGATCTGTTGTGTAAAATGTCCAAAATCTTCTGACCAGCTAAATGGCTTCTTTTTTTGATGTCTATCAATCCCTAACTGCTCCACAGAGGATGATACAATTTTGGTGGCCTCGGGACTATTTACCGTAGCAGCAAAAGGCTCTACCCATTCGATTTCGAAATTCAGATTATGCGTCTGGGCATATCCTTCTACTATTTTAATACATTTATTCTTCAGCTTTTCCAGTAGTGCATCATCATAGGTTCGCAGCGTAGCCATTACCCCTCCTTCCCCGGGCGATGTACCAAATGCCTCTTCGCCCACATTGGCATGTATCACTGTCACTTTTGCTGCCTCTTCTAATGGCACATAAAACTGAGGAATAGCCGAAAAGGCTTGTATGGTTTGAGCTACTGCCAAGGCCGGACTGTTTCCCTCTTCGGGATGGGCTGCATGGGCCGTTGCTCCTTTAAATAAAACTTTCATTCCCACTGATGCGGCAGCAAAGGTATCTTCTTTTACGATGATTTGATGCTTTTGATAGCCCGGCAGATTATGGAGTGCAAAGCAGTAATCAAATAATCCCGTATCAAAATCAGAGTCATCAATAACGCTCTGGGCTCCTTCTCCTGTTTCTTCGGCCGGCTGAAAAAGAAGAGAGACAGTACCAGACTCGGGACGCTTATTTTCCAATAGCTTAGCCACTCCACAAACTATTGCCATGTGTCCGTCGTGCCCACATTTATGGCCTATCCCTTCTGTTTTAGACTGGTATTCGGTCTCAATATTATCGGCAATGGGTAAGCCATCCAGCTCGCAACGTATTAGCAGGTACGGCCCCTCATTTTCTCCTTTATACGTTGCCAATATTCCGGTGCCCCCAATACCTGTTTGTATATTATCGGGATTGGCCTTCTTCAAAAAGGCAGTAATTTCCTCTGCTGTCTGGTGTTCCTTGCCCGATACTTCTGCCATGGAATGTAGTTTCTGACGTAATTCTCTAAGTTGTAATAGCAAGTCATTTTCGATATTGAAGGGCATACCGGGTAATATCTAAATCACAATTTGTGCAAGGCACAAGTAGTGGATTTTACTGCAAAATTGCTAACTCAAATTTGTTGAAAGCTCCATGTTGAAATGTTAGAAGTTACCTACAACCTTCAACCTATAACCTTCAACCTATAACCTTCAACTAATACAAATTGCCCATCACCAGCCGGGGGTCAGGATATTTTTCCAGGGCTTTTTCTCTGTTAGCAGGTGCTACCACGCCCGGCATATCGGCCTCTCCCGGATCTTCGACTGATAACTGGAAATGAAGATGCGGTACCCATCCCCCATTAACTTCCGAGGCACCAAGCGTAGCAATCTGTTGCGCCTTTTTCACTTTCTGGCCAATCGTTACTCTATCCAGTGCTTCCCTTGCGAGGTGTCCATACAAAGTGTACAATACCTGATCTTTTAACTGATACTCGATAACAATAGTGGGGCCATAATCCCCCGCCTGATCGTTATCTTGCATGTAGGCTACTTTGCCATCCCAAAATGAATAGACCGGATTTCCCGCTTCCGTCCAGATATCAATCCCCATGTGGACGTTACGCTCATTATTATACTGAGAAGCTAAGTACATGTTGGAACGCTGTTCATTGTATTTACCAATGCCCCAATCCTTAGTCTCAATAAAATCGGCGTCATATCCTTCCGAAAAATCAAACACATACAGTTTGTCCCTGCGATCCGGGTAATCCATCACTTTGGCAAAATCATAATCGGCAAGCTCTTTCATGGTCTATATTTAAGTAGTGTTATCACACCTATTAATAAATCTATGATATGAGAAAATAACACTTCTTGTTTCGAGAGTACAACTCCCGCTACCCTCGACAAGCAAAATTAATGATAACGTAATACGAATCTCTAAAAATAATTATAAACCTCTACTAAAATTAAGAAGCAGCTCTCTTACATCTCCCCTTTGAAAGGAGAAAACTTTGATGCACTTAATTTATCGGTTATTGAACTCCCTTATAACCTATAATTATAGGACTTTGATAGACTACCTAATGCCATGCTGAACCTGTTTCAGCACCTATAGTTAACCGTTCATCATAAGCTTCTACCCCCACTTTTGTTCCAGACCCTGAAATAAATTCAGGATGACACATCGGTCTTGCCTAAACCCTCTATTAAATAAAAAAGGCGCCGTAGAGGAACTACGACGCCATATTATATATATCAGTTTCCTTTACTATTCTTCTACAACCTTGTCAATATAATCGGAATTCATAATTCCAAGTGCTCCCATATATTTCATCCGGAACCGAATAAAGTCACCCACCTCGTAGCCGGCTTTATTATCCCCGACATCCAGGATAAGCATATCAGAGCTGGCGTCGGCAATCTCAATTCCGTCTTCTTCACTAATTAGGTGATCTGGATTAATATCAAGGTAACCAATATCCAAAATAGCCCGGTACGATGTTTCACCGTAATCATCTTCATCAATATCGACAACTTCTCCCTGTGGATTCATTCCGAGCTCACCGCTGGGAACCTTGGGCTTTTCAGCAATTTCAATAATTTGCGGATACAATTCGAGCACATCATTGTGCATGCCCTCAATGGTGCCATCGGTAAATAGGTTTTTACCAAAGAAAAGAGCTTCTCCTACTCGGAAATGATTAATGCCACTGGGCAGCTGGTTGCGTAAAAGCAATGGGATGGTCACTGTAGTACCTCCCGAAACCAAAGGAATTTTTTTATCAAAACGGAGCTCAATAATCTGCTTGTAAAGAGAAAGCTGAATAAGCTTATCCTCATCCGGCATTACCCCATGCATACAGTTGAGATTAGCCCCGATGCCGATAACCTCAATATTTTCGAGCTTAAATACCTTTTCATAAAAGTCGATCAGATTTTCGCGAATTACCCCTTCGCGCAGATCTCCCAGTTCAATCATAATAATAACCTTGTGCACCTTATCCTGGCGCTGAGCTTCTTCAGAAAGGGCGTGCAAGGTGGGAAGTTCGGTATTCAAGCTGATATCGGCATACTTAACCACCGACTCAATAATATCTTTGGGTGGTGGCTTGATGTAGGTAGTAAGCGTATCAGAGTCAATCTCCTTTATCTTTTTAAGATTGCTGATACGAGAATCGAGCATATCCCCAATCCCCAAATCGGCCACCTCTTTTAAATATTCTTCATGTCCACACAACAGCTTGGTGGTAATACCCCACTTGATACCGTTATCTTTGAAAAGCTTATCAAGAAAATCGTAATTATGACGTAACTTATCGCGATATAGTTTTATAAAAGCCATCTCTATTTGCTGAGTCGCATTTCAAGATACTTATTGGTAAACCCATATTTTTCGTACAGGTATTTTGCCGGATTATCAGGTTCTACATGCAGAGCGATATCTCCTTTTGTACTATCAATTATACGTTCCATCAATTCTTTTCCTAATCCTTGACCGCGATAATCACCGTGAACTGCAATATAGACCAATATATGTTCGGGAATAAAACCTGCCATATTGGTATGGTTAATGATAACAGCCCCTACAATTTGTTCTTTTTCATGGGCAACCAAAATAAACCCATCTTGGCCTTCCTCATCTCCATAAGCATAAGCAATACACGACAAAATATGCTTCTTTTCATCCCCATACTCGTCCAGATGCTCATATAAAAAATCTGCGACATCTTCCCTGCTAAATGGCGTAGGGTTCTCGATATCCGAATGTATCAGATCAAATTCAATCATTATGTGCTTGTGACATTAGACTGTTTCAATTCCTCAGTCCGCGGCTTACCGGTATTATCGGGAAATGCCAGCGAAACTAAAATAAATACTATGGCTGAGACACTAATGCCAAATACATTTGCATCAAGTCCAGCCGGTAATTCTTCTAAAAAAAGTTCTAAGCAGACTGTTGTGGCCCCGCCTAAAATCATGGCTGCAATAGCCCCGATGCTGCTACTTTTGGACCAATAAAGAGCTCCAATTATGGGGACAAACAATCCCGACACCATAAAGGCATAGGAATATAACATTAAATCGAGCACATTCGTCATTGTTGTAGCCACGAGCAAGGCAAATGTTCCAATCAACAGTGTTGTAATCTGTGAAAATCGTAAAAACGTATCGCTGTCATGATCAACATCCTTAAAATAGCCAATTATATCGGAAACCACATTGCCCGATGCTGCCATAAGGCAACTATCGGCCGTCGATAGAATAGCAGAAAAGTAGGCACTCATCATAATCCCCATAAGCCCAACGGGCAATACCGTACGCAGCAACATCGGCAGACCGGTTTCGGGATCGGTTTCTGAAACATCGGCTGCACCAAGATATGCAAACATACCCTGTTCGGCGCCAACCTTAGCAAATAATCCCAATGCAACGCCCATAAAAGCCATAATCGGCCATTCAAAAACCCCTGCCAAATACCACGCTCTTTTTGCCGTTTCCTCATCGTTACAGGCGTAAATACGCTGGTAGAGAGTCATCCCCACAAACCAGATGGGAATAATAGTTACCGTCCAATAGACAACGTCCTGCCAGGAAATATTTGTCATAGAAAGCAAAGCAGGATCTACCGCTTGAGAAATAGCCTCCCAACCACCGACAGCCGTGTATGAAATGGGGATACCAATAAAAATAAGACCAATCATCAGAATAGTCCATTGCACCGTATCAGTATAGATCACGGCTTTAAGTCCACCCATTACGGTGTAGATAACTGCCACAGATCCCATAATAATGAGCGCTGTTTGCAGATCGAGATTAGCAAATGTACCCGTAGCTAACTTAGCGCCAGCCAATATCTGTGAACTCGTAAATCCGGCGTATCCAATGGCAGAAATAATTCCGGCCACTAATGCTACCTGTGGCGTGAAATAGTACTCAAATACTTCAGGAAAGGTATAGGCTTCATCAAATACGGGGTTTCCTTTCACTTTTGGGATGAGAAAAACTGCAGCTAACCAAGCTCCCAACAGGCCGGTAAAAAGCATCCAAGATCCGGATATCCCCATAACAAAACCGAGGCCACCCAGTCCAATGGAAAAACCGCCTCCCACATCAGTAGCTACAACCGAAAGCCCAATATGCAGGCTGCTCATATTTCGTCCACCTACATAATAATCCTCAGCGCCTTCATTTCTTTTGAGAAAGAAATATCCAAAACCCAACATTGCCATCATATAGGCAATAAAAATCGTCAGGTCTATCCAATGCATAAATTGTGCAACTCTGTTGAATTTCTATCTAATAAGAAAACCCTTGAGCTATTACACTCAAGGGTTCTTATTTCAAGGGTTAATATACCTTATAAATGCCGTATGGTGCAAGTGCCACAACATTTTTTATAAACTGTTGTTACCACAGCTTGTTTTTCTTCTTTTGGGAAACAGAAACAGTTTTCTCGGACTTACTCTCGGATTTGATCTCATCCTCAACGGCTTCGGATTTCGAGCTCCCAATATCTATTTTCTCCGGAGCAGGTTTGTCGGGATCTCCAAGGCAAATCAGGCCCTCGTGATAGCAATTTTCAGCAATATATACTTTGGGGGCCTTTATATCTCCCCTTATCTGGGCATATTCCTGAAGAATGATTGTAGAAGAAGCCGTAAGATTTCCTATCACTGTTCCTGCCACCACAATACGATTGGCAGAAATATCACCTTCAAATGAGGAATCCTTGCTAATAAAAGTATTACGTTCGTCCACCTTGCAATACTATGCCCCTACCTCTTCATCCATAATTGCAATAAGGGTATTGGCATTCCCCATATCAATTCCAACGGGCGTACCTTCTCCTTCAAACTGCATTGCAGTGTTCAGACAATATCCTTTAACAGCCATCTGTTCGGGCTTATCAGGAATTTCGATATTAAGAATACCCTCAAATTCATCGGATATTAAGTTCGTGAGCTCACTAAAATAAGCACCTCCTCCTACCAGGTACATGGTTGAACAATCGGCAAAATCAGAATCCTGAAATGCATTTGCCAGGGCCGGATGAATAATATTCTGGAAATATGACTTCAGCACTTTTCGGCGCAGGGCAGTAAGGTCAATATTACGCTTGTCAATATTAATTTTGCCGTTTTTGAAAGCGACGTTGAGCTGATGCTCAGTTTTGAAACCGAGATAGTAATCCTTCTGTAGCTCTTCCTTCATCATATTTACTGCATAACGAATACCGTGCGTACTGGTAGCCGTTCGGCGAATAATACCATTATCGGTACTAACAACTCCCTCCATCGAACCATATCCAAGACTTACAACAAAGAAATCATCTTCTTCGCGATAGTCACCATACCGCAATGAAATAATACTACCGGCAATCTCGGGAATGACGTCTACATTTCGCAGCTGAATAGTTGCTGCTTGCTTGCCGGTTGCTCCATTCGTAGCAAAAGTAGAACTGTCATACAACACATCGAATGACTTAGTTAGTCGCTGCTTCGCCATATCGCTGTGCTTTTGATACATCTCAAAGGGAAAACCCATGGTCATGGAAAAGTCGCTCCCAGCTTTTTCTTGCGCCAGCAGCAATGCTGCCCGAAAAAGCACGTCAAAATCTAACTCTCCGGGAGCTGTATTAATAAGTCGATGAGGTGAAAGCCCTTCTTGAAGCGCTAATTCGCCAATAATATATGACTCATCGTTGTAGTCGATCTTGAGACCGCTCAATAAGTCGTTACTAACTCCGCTTAAATCTGATCGCGTTGATTCATATACGCTTGGAAATACTGAAATATCCATGATTACTTAATTTTATTGATGACAAGTACCCTTTTCGCAACGTGTTGTGGATTATATAAATTTTTTATAGAGAATACTATTATAAATGTATCGAACCTGTCTCCCAAAAATTTCATCATCCCATCAAGAAATTAATTTACCTTATATTCTATAGATCCTATCTTCAGTAAAACATTTCTTTCAAACTAATCGATATAATTAGATGATTACCACAACCCAAGCTATTGAACTTGAAAATAAATTTGGTGCTCATAATTACCATCCTTTGCCAGTAGTACTTTCAAAAGGTGAAGGGGTTCATGTTTGGGATCCCGAGGGAAACAAGTATTATGATTTCTTATCGGCGTATTCTGCCGTAAATCAAGGGCATTGTCATCCTCGTATTATTAATACCCTTGAAGAACAGGCTAAAAAGCTGACACTCGTCTCAAGGGCCTTTCACAGCGATCTGCTGGGGAAATATGAAGAATATATGCACGATCTTTTTGGATATGATAAGCTCTTGCCCATGAATACCGGGGCGGAAGGTGTCGAAACGGCCATCAAATTGTGCCGCAAATGGTCGTATGAAAAGAAAAACCTGACGCCTGAAAAAGCGACGATCATTGTTGCAAAAGGAAACTTTCACGGGCGTACAACCAGCATTATCTCCTTTTCAAATGACCCGGTAGCCCGTAAAAACTTTGGCCCCTATACGCCGGGATTTGTCTCAATTCCTTATAATGATCTGGAAGCCCTTGAGCAGGCGTTGCAGAAAAAAGATGTAGCAGGATTTTTAGTTGAGCCCATTCAAGGCGAAGCCGGCGTTGTGGTTCCCGATGACAATTATCTTAAAAAAGCATCTGAGCTCTGTGAAAAGTACGACACTCTTTTTATTGCGGATGAAATCCAAACCGGTATTGCCCGGACGGGCGAAATGCTGTGCGTGGATCACGAAAATGTCCGTCCTGATATTGTGATTTTAGGGAAAGCCCTTTCGGGCGGAGCTTATCCCGTGTCAGCAGTTATGGCTGATGACGATATTATGGAATGCTTGCGCCCCGGCGAACACGGTTCTACCTATGGTGGAAATCCGCTGGCTTGTGCCGTGGCTATGGAGGCGCTAAAGGTAGTTGAAGAAGAAGGATTAGCTGACAATGCCGACCAACTGGGCAACATATTTCGTGATGAGATGAATAATCTCGTTCAGGAATCTGACCTTGTAAAGCTCGTTCGGGGTAAGGGGCTACTCAATGCCATCGTCATTAATGATTCAGAAGAAAGTGATACGGCATGGAATATTTGCCTTAAACTCAAAGAAAATGGTCTTTTGGCCAAACCAACACACGGTAATATTATACGCTTTGCTCCACCATTGGTAATGACCGAAGATCAGCTTATGGATTGTATAACTATTATTAAAGATACTATTGCAACCTTCGAGGAGTCCATTTCCGTTTAAATAATTTTCCCAAAACAAAACTCCACAGGAGATATAAATCCTGCGGAGTTTTCTATATCTGAAAAAATAAGTAATTAAATCACCTTCCAGATGGATCTGTTGAAGCATTATCTGGTTGTGGGATACCAAATTCAGGCGTTCCATCCTCATTCCATTTTATTACCTGAACACGGGTGTGCCGATTAGGATCATTCAAGGGATCCCCTTCAATTTCCTTATAACTTCTGGCGTGATATATCATCAAATCAGTAGATTCGTCCGGTGTTGTTGTAAAACTATTGTGACCCGGACCGTATATCTCATTTTCTTCTGACGACGAAAACACCGGCTCTTTCGATTTTTTCCATGCATCGGGGTCCATCAGGTCAGCATCCTCATCAGCCGTAAGCAGACCTACCTTATAATTGTGATTCGTTCCACTGGCCGAATACGTCATGAAAATTTTATCATTCCTTTTAATTACTGCTGCCCCTTCATTCACTTTGAACAACTGCTCTTCCCATTCATATTCGGGACGCGTTAACTCCACTTGCGGTTGTTTGATACTCCAGGGCGTATCCATCTCCGCAATATAAAGGGCTGTATTACCATCAAAATCCGGGGGATGTTGGGCCCATACCATATATCGCGTGCCTCGGTGTTCAAAAGTAGTTGCATCAAGGGAGAAGGTATCCCATTGGGTTTTTGTCTCTCCTTTCTCTACCCATTCTCCTTTCATCGGGTTTGCCGCCTCATTTTCAAGCACATACATTCTAATGGCCCAAATATCTTCCGTAGATCCTGCAGCAAAGTACATATACCATTTTCCATTAATATGGTGTAACTCAGGTGCCCAAATATGTGCTCCCATGATACCCTCATCATGTTTTCGCCAAATCACTTTTGGCTCCGCCTTCTTCAATCCTTCTATGGTTTTTGATCGACGAATTTCTAAACGATCAAATTCAGGAACTGATGCCGTAAAATAGTAATAGCCATCGGTATGTTTATATACCCAGGGATCAGCTCGTTGCAATATTAGCGGATTCGTATATTCCGCTGAAACTTTGTCTGATGTTGACGATTGTGCCTGTACAAGCTCAACCTGCATAAAACTTCCCACTAATAATATAAGAACAAGTACCGGCAGACAGCTTTTTCTATTCATAATCTTCTCTTTTAATACGATTAACAACGAAACTCAATATAATAAATGTATTTTTCACACCTAATAATATTCTATAGTATCTATATTGAACTGTATCAGGGGTTACTTTTTGGATGGGTAGACAAAATTACTCATTGAACTAAAAAGGGCAGAAAATAAAAAGGCAGGAAGCTAACAAGTATTTTTATAGCTTTTCTATTGGTAGCTTGCAGGAAACGGTAATGCCTTCGTTTCCTAAATCAGAAGTGTCCAGAATTTCAAATTTCCCGTCAACCATTTCCATCCGGTGGCGCATAATATCAATGCCTCTTCCTTCATCTCCTGTTGAAGAATCTGAGAAACCGGTTCCGTCGTCTTCTATAGTAAGATACATATAATCTTCATCCGACCTTAAAGAGATCTTAACATGTTCAGCGTTTCCATGGAGAACTGCATTTTTGACCGACTCTTGGGCGATATGGTATAAATGTGTTGCTACCTCAATGTTTGTAATATTATCAGGAGTGATATCATATTCCAGGTCGCAGTGAATGTCATATCTTTTTTCAAGTTGTCGGCCAAAATTGCGGAACACTTGAGTTATGCCGTGCTCTTCTATTTGAATGGGCATGATATCATGAGATAAATCGCGGACATCTGTATTGCTCTCTCTGAGTATCTCTAACACCTGATCTATATCTTCCTCTACCCCTTTTTCTCCTCTTGCTAACTTTTTTCTCGTTTCCTGAAGCAAAAGTTCGGCCGCTACCAATGTTTGGCCAATATTATCATGCAGAAATTGTCCGATCCTCCAACGTTCGCTTAC
This sequence comes from Fodinibius sp. Rm-B-1B1-1, assembly GCF_038594945.1. Classification (NCBI taxonomy): domain Bacteria; kingdom Pseudomonadati; phylum Balneolota; class Balneolia; order Balneolales; family Balneolaceae; genus Fodinibius; species Fodinibius alkaliphilus. The sequence goes on along the minus strand of NZ_JBCFYD010000002.1, from coordinate 214,167 downwards.
GTCCTTTTTAATAATCTGCTGCTGCAATTCTTTATTTTTTTCTATTTTTTCTGCGAGCTTTTGTTCAGTGTCTTTAAGTTGAGTAATATCAACAAATGTTATTACCACCCCTTCAATATCATCTTCTGGTGAATGAGGATGCAACTCCATCAAATACCATCTCCCACTTTTCCCTTCTACTTCTTTTTGAACCCTATCCCGATATTTAAGTACATATCTAATATCGTCTGTAATCCCCTCGTACTTCAGCTGCTGGGAAAAATCCTTAATTTCCAGATCCTCATTGAAAGAGTTCGAATTGATCAGTTCAGTAATAGATGAAATAACGCATTTGATTCGATTTTTTTGATTTACATAAATGGTACCGGCTATATTTTCTTCTGGCCCCTTAAAAGGCCCATTAATATGTAAATCTACCACCTTTTCTGATGAACCTGAGGAGGTAACTTTTCTTTTGTCATCTTTTACGTTGCTCATAATGGTTTCTCTTTCGTAAGGGGATATTATTTTGTACATACCTTCCTAAAAAAGCTTAAAAGAAGGCTGATATTTTCTTCCCTTACAACTGTATTCCCCTTCTCTTTGTATCCACTTCCTGCAGTACTTCATCTTATTTCCAATAACCTACTTCAAAAATCAAAACTAAAATAGTAGCCATTGCATGATCATTGCTAAACAATAAAATTATCCCTGAAAGTTCCCAAGTTATGCGTAACGAAGTTCTTCGGACAGTATCTCTCACAAAATCTTTTCATGGTTTGTCATCTACTATCAACATATATGGAAATTTCCAAAATCAGCTTTAACTCGTAACTACCTGATTATCATACGAGTTATATTTTTACCTCTGAAATTGACTCTAAGTTATGCCCTTTAATTATATCCTCATTCTTATAAAGAACAAGCTTCAGGTCAGGATTTTCATCCTCTCTCTCTTCTCAAGTTAAAACAATATTAAGGTGCAGACCTATGAAAAATAATATACATATTTCCAGTCCACCTTAGGGTAAGAATCCTATTAGGAACTTCGCTGGTGGTAGTAACAAAGGATACTTTCTTTAAACCTTAAATACTGGGTGTCGCCTAATCATTGCTTTAATTGCATTATCACTTCTCGTAGCAATGTTAAGCTCAATAGTTAGTTCAAAAATCACATATCCCAATAAATGAAAAACAAGTTATATCTTTAGCTAACTATAGAACAAATAGCTTAAAACTTGTCAAAAGTATGCGGTTTGCTTCAGTAAATATGTTCGCAGTACTGTTTTAAGAGGGTAAGAAAATAATTTATTTGTACTTTTCCTGTACTACGCAAATAAAAAAGGCGACCTCCTGTTAAACAGAAAGTCGCCTTTTTGGTAGTGGCGGGGAGAGGACTTGAACCTCTAACCTTCGGGTTATGAGCCCGACGAGCTACCAATTGCTCCACCCCGCGATGTGAGTCAGTAAAGATACAGCTTGACATGGGTAGTTGTCAATAGTAAATTCAAAATTCTTTCCCGGTTAGACTCCGACACATAAACATTAATTAAAAGCTATTAGGAGGCATATGTCCACATCCAACACAGTTGCTCCCGCACAAGTACACAAGATTCTACAAAAACATATTTTAACGGATGGGTACGATATTGTGCTTGATCTCGAAAAGAGTGAAGGGACCTATCTATATGATGCGAAGAGCGGAGAGCGTTATCTGGATTTCTTTACTTTTTTTGCCTCTAATCCACTGGGAATGAATCACCCTCAACTGGCTAACGAGGAGTTCCAACAAAAGATTGGCAAAGTTGCTATTAACAAGCCTTCCAACTCGGATGTCTATACCGAAGAGATGGCTGAATTTGTAGACAATTTTGATCGTGTCGGCATTCCGGATTACCTCCCCTACTCGTTCTTTATTTCCGGCGGTGCATTAGCGGTTGAAAATGCCCTTAAGGTAGCCTTTGATTGGAAAGTGCAAAAGAATTTTGAGAAAGGTTATCGGCAAGAAAAAGGACATAAAGTCCTCCACTTAGAACAGGCCTTTCACGGTCGGTCGGGATATACGATGTCGTTGACCAATACAGATCCCAAAAAAGTAAAATACTTTCCAAAGTTCGACTGGCCGCGCATTACCTCTCCGGCTATGACTTATCCAGCTACTGATGAACATATCCGACAAACGGTGGCGCATGAAGAACGCGCTATTGCCCAAGCCGAGCGATACTTTGAGATGTACAAAGATGAAATTGCCTGTATCATCCTGGAACCCATTCAAGGTGAAGGAGGCGACCGTCATTTTCGCAAGGAATTTCACCAAGCGCTTCGTGATCTGGCCGATAAACATGAAGCGCTGCTCATTTATGATGAGGTACAAACGGGCGTTGCACTAACTGGAAAATTCTGGGCCCATGAGCACTATGTTAAACCAGATATCTTAGCTTTTGGTAAAAAAGCACAAGTTTGTGGAATCTTAGCCAGTAAACGTATCGACGATGTCGAAACCAATTGCTTCCATGTCTCTTCACGTATTAACTCGACATGGGGCGGAAACCTGGTAGATATGGTTCGGTTTGGACGTATTTTACAGGTAATTGAAGATGAAAACCTCGTCGATAATGCCGCTACGGTAGGTAACTTTTTACAGGATAAAATTAATGATCTAACCCAAAAATTTGAACACGTTACAAACCCACGGGGTAAAGGGTTGTTCTGTGCTGTTGATTTCCCCGATACCCATACCCGGGATTCAGTAATTAAAGAATGCTTCCAGAATAACTTGATGATTCTCTCCTGCGGAGAACGAACCATGCGATTCCGTCCGCCATTAACCGTCAATAAAGATCAAATTGAGGAAGGACTCGACATCATCGAGGAGTCCATTAAGTCAACAATGGATTAATCTCCGCCCCTCACTCAAACAAAATTAGTAAGCAGTAACAGTTAGCAGTAAATAATATCAGAACTAAAATACTGCTAACTGTCAACTGTTTTACACCATTTGATGCGATTCAGGCTGAATCGTAATTTCGTTTAGGACCGAACCTTCAGGCTGATTGGCAGCATAATACACGGATTTAGCCACTTCTTCTGGCGACAACATTTTGTCTTTTTGAACACGCATATCCACGGTATTGCTATCCCACATCGGGGTATCTACGCCGCCCAAATGCATAAGCGTAAACTTAACTCCGCTACGCTTATGCTCTTCAACCAGCGACTTTGTAAATCCTGTAATGGCAAATTTCGAAGCTGAGTAGATCGACGAATTCTTCATAGGATACTTACCCACACTGCCAGGAAACATAATAACACGTCCCTTCTTCTCCGTCGCCATATAACGCACCACCGTCTGCGTCACCAAAAACGTCCCATACACATTCACATCCAGCATCTCTTTGGCTTCTTCGGGATTGATGTCCAAAAGTGGTTGAATAACAGCAGTACCGAAAGCATTCACCAGCACATCAATAGGTCCGAGATCCTGGGTTACCTCCCGGGCCATTTTTGATACCGAAGCTAAATCAGTGACATCAACGCCAATCACAAAGGCTTCCCCACCGGAATCATTAATTTCTTGAGCCACCTTTTCTACCTTCTCCTGGTTTCGCGCTGCAAGTACCACTTTGGCACCCGCCTTGGCAAACACGCGTCCACAAGCACTTCCAATTCCTCCTGATCCACCAACAATCAATACAATCTTATTTTTCATAATACTCGTTTTTTTAAGCCACAGATACACACTGATCTGAACGGATAATTATTTATTGTGAAAATAATTGAATAAAATTGGCTGAACTTTCGTTCAAAAAAGAAGGCTGCCAGCATACAGATTACCGACAGCCCATAACTTTCACTATTTAGAATCCAAACTACGCTACCACATCATCTTTTTGCTTCATAGCTTGCTCAATAACGTTATCATAGATATCGTACATCTCCTCTACCGACAAGTTCACCAGCTCATCTACAGTTAACAAATCATTATTTGTTACAGTACCTAATTCCTCAAAAGGAATCTCTTGGTTTTGTAGATGTGATTCGAGCTGCCCTTTCATTTCGGCTTCGCAAGTGACTACTACTCCAGATTGTGCTTCGCTGTAAAGTACTTCATAGTCATTATCTCCCAAATCATCTACTGAAATGTCAGCGCCCTTGCCAGCAAATATCGCCATTTCAGCTAACGTTGTTGCCAGACCGCCATCCGAAATATCATGTGCCGCATTAACAATCTGCTGCTGAATTGCTTCCAGCAACGTTGATTGCAATCGACTCTCAAATTCGAGATCAATATCGGGAGCATCACCCGTCGTCAAATCATGAAGCGTATGCAGATACTCACTCCCCCCTAACCCTTTTCGAGGAGCACCAACGTAATAGATTACATCAGACTCATTCTTAAACTCAGGAGTCATACGATGATTTTCCACATCTTCAATCAATCCCAACATACCAATAACCGGCGTTGGGAAAATTGCCATCTCAGGATTCTCATTATAGAAGCTCACATTTCCACCCGTCACCGGCGTATTAAACATCCGACAAGCTTCACCCATCCCTGCAAGTGCTTCCTTAAACGTCCAATACACTTCTGGTTTATAGGGATTTCCAAAGTTCAGACAGTTTGTAATAGCCATCGGTTTAGCACCACTGCAAACCACATTTCGAGCTGATTCTGCCACCGCAATTTGTCCACCTTTACGTGGATTCAAATACACATATCGACCATTGCAATCGGTCTTAACAGCCAGCCCTTTTTTCGTGCCTTTGATACGTACCACGCCAGAATCCGAAGCACCAGGGCCGTTCACTGTATTAGTGCGTACCATCGTATCATACTGCTCATACGCCCAACGCTTGGAAGCAATGTTCGGTGATCCTAATAATTTTTTAATTACATCATTGTGGTTTTTGGGATGGTCAAGTGAATCAATGTCAAATGACTGCACATCATCCAAATATTCGGGCTTCTTCGTCTCACGCTTATAACGCGGAGCACCGCCGCCCAACACCAAACTATCAGCGGGAATATCAGCTTTCACTTCGCCATCTTTGAGATAGGTTACGTTTTCACCTTCGACAACCTCACCAATAACTACCGCATTCAGATCCCACTTCTCATAAATATCGATAATCTCCTGTTCACGTCCTTCTTCAGCTACAACCAGCATCCGCTCTTGGCTTTCGGAGAGCAACAGCTCGTAAGCCGTCATACCATCTTCGCGGGCTGGAACTTTGTCCAAGTCCAGCTTCATTCCCACGCCTCCCTTGGCAGTCATTTCAGAAGACGAACAACTGATGCCGGCAGCCCCCATATCCTGAACACCAACGATACCGCCATTTTTAATAACTTCAAGTGTAGCTTCGAGCAATTGCTTCTCTGAAAACGGATCGCCCACTTGCACACTGGGACGCTTATCCTCACTTTCTTCACTAATTTCTTCAGAGGCAAAGGTTGCCCCGTGAATACCATCTCGTCCGGTATCTGAACCAACGATAATTACCGGATTCCCAACCCCCTCGGCAATAGCCGATGCCGTCTGATCTTCCTTTACAATTCCAACACTCATAGCATTTACCAGCGGATTGCCCTCATATTTTTCATCAAAATAGATTTCTCCGCCTACCATCGGCACGCCGAAGGAATTACCGTAATCTGCGATACCGCGCACAACGCCATCCAACAGGAAACGAACACGAGGCGTATCCATATCACCAAAACGTAAGGAGTTGAGACTGGCAACCGGACGAGCACCCATGGTAAAAATATCACGATGAATGCCACCAACACCGGTCGCAGCACCTTCATACGGTTCAATTGCGGACGGGTGATTATGGCTCTCAACTTTAAATACACAACCAAGTCCATCACCAATATCAACTAACCCGGCATTTTCTTCTCCTGCTCCTACCAGCATCTGCGGACCTTCGTTGGGCAGTTTTTTTATTTCTAAGATAGAGTTTTTATACGAACAATGTTCACTCCACATCACCGAATAAACCCCAAGCTCGGTAAAATTTGGGGTACGACCGAGATAATCTTTGATCATCTCAAATTCCTCTTCGGTCAATCCGTGATCTTTGGCTAATTCAAGTGTTACTTCCGGCTCCTTCATCGTGTTATCAGACATTAGGCTTATTGTTATATGATGGAAAGTTGAAGGTTCAAGGTTAGACAAAGATCTAACCCTCAACCTTTAACTTTAAACCTTCAACAAGTTTTTCAAATCTATAAAATCAGCAAATACAAAATCGGCTTTCTGATGCTTATCCGCCTCCCCATTTTGGGTAAACCAAGCTACATTCCATCCAAACTGTGTTCCTCCTTCCACATCAGAACTAAATGAATCACCTACATATAAAATCTCATCTTTAGAGACTCCCGCTTGCTCAGTAGCGTATTCAAACACATCGGGATGAGGTTTTAGCACTCCAACCTCTTCCGAAATGACGGTTGCCTGAGCAGAATTATATAAATCAAAAGCTTCGAACTTTTTGCGCTGCGTTTCGGCAAAGCCATTGGTTAAGATACCAACGGGATACTTCTCAAGAATTCCATAATATGCTTCCTTCGCACCATCAAGCCACTGCCAGTGATTGCGATACGCCTGCATATAAAAATTACCAACTTCTTCGTATCGGCTTTTATCCAGACCGAGCTCTTTTAGCGTCAACTCAAACCGATTGCGCTGTAGCTCATCCCGGGTCACTTTTGCCTGACTATACAAACTCCATTGCTTGCTATTAACTTGATGATATACATCAATAAGTTCTTCAGTGCCGGTATTTTCAAAAAGCCCAAAATGGCGGTGGACATCTTTTAATCCCGCGGCCTCTGCAGATTTGTGATCCAGTAACGTATCGTCCAGATCAAAGTAGATAAATTGGTAAGACAAAGCGTAAATTTGCAGTTGAAAAATGATTCGCTCAAAGATAGGGATTTGATTGCTAAGATTTAAAAATGAAAACCCCCTAAGTATTTGCCCTTCTATAATAATCTTCAATTTTTTTTTAATCGGAAAGCATGCATCAATTTATGAATGCTTTCGTATATTTGTGCTCCACAATTATTAACAAAATACATTTAGGTCATGAATATTAAGACTATTATCGGATTAGGCGTTATCGCCTTGTTGGTTTTTATCGGCATTGGAAAATATAATACTTTAGTAGAGCAAGGACAGAACGTTGAACAATCTTGGGCACAAGTTGAAAACCAATACCAACGACGCGCCGACCTGGTACCCAACTTAGTCAATACAGTAAAAGGGGCGGCTGATTTTGAGCAGGAAACACTAACTCAAGTTACAGAAGCACGTAGCAAAGCCAGTTCTATTCAGATATCAGCTGATGACCTCAATAATCCACAAAAGATTCAGCAGTTCCAGCAGGCGCAACAGCAGCTTTCCGGCGCCTTATCACGGATGCTTGTAACTGTAGAAAAATATCCTGAGCTAAAAGCCAATCAGAATTTCAGGGATCTGCAAGTCCAACTCGAAGGAACCGAAAACCGAATAGCAACTGAACGACAACGTTTTAATGAAGCTGTACGAGACTACAATACTACGGTAAAGAGATTCCCAAATAACGTATTTGCAGGAATTTTCGGCTTTGATCAAAAAGCTTTCTTCGAGGCCGATGAAGGAGCTGAAGAAGTTCCGGAAGTTAACTTTGACTCCTAATTCATTCCCCTTTAAAATTTGCAAATCTAATTTCTCAAATACTATGTCAGATGATAATGCAGCATTAGCAGGATGCAGTTTTTCTATCCATCCTATGAGTGATAATTTTGTTGAACTCATAACAAAGGCTATTGATAAAACAGATACTTCCAAAACATGGACACAAACCGATAAAGTAAGTACCATCGTGCGGGGAAGAATGGCTCATGTTCTTGATGTCAGCCAATCAGTACTGGCTCACACTGCTCAAAGCGGGAAGCATGTGGCTTTTCATGCCACTTATTCTGTGGGTTGTCCCGGTGATACAAAAGGACACTCCTATATGGCTGAAAGTGATGAGCTCATGAATATATCTGCAAACAAGCGCCTTTCGCTTGATGTGGCTGCAAAGTTCGCCCTATACCCCATGGATGGGGGTGATTATATGGATACCATTTATGAGCAAATTGAGAATATGAAATCATTTGGTGTCAAAGTTACCCCAACCCATTACGAAACCCGTCTTGATGGAAACTCTCACGATATTTTTAAAGGGCTGCACAGCGTTTTTCAAAAAACAAAAGAAGCGGGTTCTAATCACACTGTAATGACCGTATCCATTTCGGCTAATAGTCCAACATAATAATCTGAATTATTAACACTTTCCTATGCCTGCCAGACAATTTTTAAGCGAACAAGAAGAACAGCAGATTGTTGAAGCAATTAATAATGCTGAACAAAAAACATCGGGAGAAATCCGTATACATCTTGAACATCACTGCGAAGGAGATGCATTAGATCAAGCGGCCCAAATTTTTCACGAGCTGGGTATGGATGAAACCCAGCTACAAAATGGCGTTTTAATATATATTGCTACAGAAGACCACAAAGCAGCCGTCTATGCGGGAAAAGGCATTCATCGTGAAGTTGATGAGGGATTCTGGGATGATATACTGCAAATCTTAGTTCAACACTTTAAAAATGAGGAATACGAAGAGGGTATTGAGAAAGCCGTCCATAAAGTAGGCAATAAACTGGAGCAACTGTTCCCTTATCATCAGAAAGGAGATCTCGATGAACTTTCGAATGAGGTTAGCTATAATAACAACAAGAATTAGGATTTAATTTTTAGTACAGCCGTTATGTTTTCCACGAAACGAAGAACATCATTATTTAAAACTTTTCTGCTCGCGCTATTCCTGTTACCCAGTATTATTTTGGCACAGGACCTACCCTCCGAACCAGTGGGTCACGTCAATGATTTCGCCAAAATGCTTACATCCGGTGAACGTCAACAGCTCGAAGAGAAACTACGCAATTATAGAGATACAACCACTACCGTAATTTCTATTGCTACGCTCGATAACTTGGGTGGGATCTCAATTGAAGAAGCGGCTACCACCTTATTTAATGATTGGAAAATGTGGGAAGACAATAAAGATAACGGAGTACTCATTCTTATTGCTCAGGAAGAACGTAAAATGCGTATTGAAGTAGGATATGGATTGGAAGGTGCTATCCCTGATGTAATGGCGGGACGAATTGTTCGTGAAATATTGACCCCCAGCTTTAAGAAAGCTGATTATTACGGAGGATTAGATCGAGCTACCTCAGCACTCATTCAACTCGCAAGCGGAGAGTTCCAAGGGCAATTGACTGAAAATAAATCATCAGAAGACGGCAATACCGCTGACTTTATCATTTTCTTATTGTTTCTCTTTTTTGTCTTTTACTCCTCTTCCTGTGGTGGAGGTAAAGGGCGTGGTAAAAAAGGTAAGCGAAGAAGAACCCTTGGTCCCGGTGGGTTTATCTTCCTCGGCGGTGGCGGTTTCGGAGGCGGAAGTTCCGGCAGCGGTGGATTTGGGGGCTTCAGCGGCGGGGGCGGATTTGGCTCCGGCGGTGGTGGTGCCAGCGGCGGCTGGTAGCCTTTGGGAAATTATAATCAGTTTTGTTCTCGTAATCTTCTAATTGTTCGATACACTGGCCAGCTGATTAATAGCGTCACAATTAAAGAAGTCCCTAAAATGTAAGATTCTTTTACAAGTTCGATCGGTAGAAAATTGGTGAACGCCCCCGCTATATTTCGTACTCCAATAATGATAGTAATAAATACTACAATGCTCATCACAACATTAAACAAAATCGTATTCACCGATCGCTGAGTCATAAGCTCTAAATTATTAACCAGTATCAACAACCCGATCGCAACCAGTGGGAGAATAATTCCATTTAGTGCCTGAGCCAGAATAATGGCGGGCACGGGACGTACTTGTGATAGACCAAAAGCGAGTCCTACCAGCAATACCACAATCCAGACCATCCGAAAGAATCTCCCCTTTTCCTTCCACTTGCCTTTAGATTTTTTATCCTTTTCCGCTAAAATACTTCGCGCCGTAATAGCTGCTGCCATCGGGGCCGTTATCGACGACGTTAATCCCGCGGCAAACAATCCGAGTCCCAACAATACTGAAGCCCAACCACCAAGCTGTACGCTTAACGCGGCGGCAAGCCCTTCAAAACTGAATTCCCCCATGATGGCCGTCCCCACAACCAATACCGCAATAGAAATGAGTCCACCAAGGCCAATCGCGATGGTCAAGCTAATGCGCATTTCTTTCAAATTTTTACCCGCTGCAATCCCGGAGCCCAAAAACAGATTATAGGGTACAACGGTTGTCCCAATAAGCGCCAAAACAAGCATGCTCGACCCTTCGGGGAAACTGGGAAGCGCCATGTTCTGCAAGAGTGATCCCCAATCAGGTTGCATAATTACAGCCGTAGCAAAAAAGCAAGCCCCCATAAAAGCAACAATAACGCCCATAATTTTAGCAACTACATCCACGCTGTTAACCCAAAACAATAAGAAAACGATTATACCGATCAGCGAGGTTACCCAGTACGATGGTATATTCAGTAGCAGCTCGATACCAGCCACAGCACCCAAAATATTGCCCGCTTCGTAGGCAGCACAGCCGAGAATAATAGCCGCGAGAATCAACCAGAGTGTTGTCTTGCCCAGCATACTATCTGACAAATATTTCTTGAGGGCTTCACCCAGGTTGATACCCGAGGCCACGGTTAACCGCGCGCTCGACTCCTGCAAAATAATGCAGGCGATGGTCGAAAAAACCAGTGCCCAGACGATAGCGTATCCAAATTCAGCACCCGCCGCGGCCGCCGTTGTTATGGTACCGGGACCAATAAAAGCTGCCGAGATAACGCCCCAAAATAAAATTTCCAACAAACGTTTTTTCATAGTGTTGTTATTGAAAATTAACCCTAATTAATACTCCGGTGGCTTCCCAAAGCCACCGCCGCCGGGTGTCTTAAGGATAAATCGATCTCCAGCTTCCAAGAATTTTCCATCTGTTGCAGCCAACTGTTCACGCCGCCCATCATTTCTTACAACATATTGTTCACCAGCTTGGCCCGACTCTCCACCTTGTAATCCGTATGGCACTTCTTTTCGATGTTGCGTTAAGACAGTCAACTCGACCGGTTCCAGGAACTTAATCTTTCGAACAATACCATTGCCACCCCGATGTTTTCCTTTTCCGCCTGATCCTTTTCGAATCGCGTATTTTTCGAGCAGGACCGGATAACGATGTTCCAACACTTCAGGATCGGTACCACGCGTATTTGTCATATGATGATGAACGGCATTCGCCCCCTCAAAATCAGGCCCCGCTCCCGTTCCTCCGCCGACCGTTTCATAGTACCCAAATTTGTCATTGCCAAACAAAATATTATTCATCGTGCCCTGGCTACAAGCCACGCGTTCAAAAGGCTTGAGCAAGGTATCGACCAAACGCTGGCTTACCTCAACATTGCCACCTACCACAGCGGGACATTGGCTCGGATCTTCATCAAAATCAGGATTAAGCAAACAAGTGGGTAACTCCATATTTATCGGCTTTAAAATCCCCTCATTCAGCGGAATTTGCTCGTCAATCAGCAAGCGTAGCACATACATTACCACACTGTTAACAATAGCCGGAGTCGCATTCAGGTTACGGGGATGCACCGCACCCGTGCCGGAAAAATCAATCTCAATATCCTCCTCTTTTATCTGCAACGATACTTTCAACGGCGTTCCATCATCCAAAAACTCCTCACTTTCGTATTGGCCTGAAGGTATATTTTTGATAGTATCACACATTTTCTGCTCGGCGTGATTGGTCAACGCTGCCATATAGTGATGTACTTCTTCAAAACCATAATTTTCGCATAGCAATCTTAAGCTATTCCGTCCACGCTGATTGGCAGCTATTGCTGCCCTAATATCTGCTATATTTTCCTCCACATTCCGGCTTGGATATTCTCCGTTGCGAAGATGATTTTTAATTTCATCCCATCGCTCATTACCGTTTTTAATCACATACATCGGTGGAATCACTACACCCTCTTCCGCAAGGCTGGTTGCCGTCGGCGGCATTGATCCCGGAGCCGTCCCTCCAATTTCGGCATGGTGCGCACGACTGGCGGCATACCCCACAAGCTGATGATCATCCGTAAAAACTGGCGTTACAATAGTTACATCTGGTAGGTGCGAACCTCCATAAGCCGGGTGATTGGTAATAACAACATCACCAGGCTCCATGGTAATATGTTCCTTAAGCTTCCGCACACACAATCCCAAAGCACCAAGATGCACCGGGATATGAGGTGCATTTACGACCAGTTCTCCTTCTGCATTTAGTAAAGCACACGAAAAATCCAGCCGGTCTTTAACATTCACCGACAGCGCTGTGCGCCGGAGCACCTCTCCCATTTCTTCGGCAATGGAGCTAAACCTATTGGTAAAAAGCTCCAACTTTACGACCTCAGATACTACCTGATCGTCAACATCCTCCTTACTTTTTTGTCGATCTATCTTTAAAGTATCCTGCTCCGTTACTGACAGCCTCCAATCAGGCTCCACAACAATCGTACTATGGGGATCCAGAACCAATGCAGGTCCGTCAATCTCGTGTCCCTGTTTAAAATCGTTGCGATCATATACAGGCGTAGCTTTCTCTTCACCCTCAAACCAAATTGGTTTCTCGAACTTTGGTTTTGGGGCTCCCTGAACTTTGGAAATAGCTTTTTTCTCCTGAGTATTCGTTTTCACCGAAGCGACTACCCTCAGGCTTTCCACCTCAATAGCACGGTCCGATATCCAATGGCCGTACTGTTCTTCGTATGCTTTCTTAAATATTTTTTTGGGATCCGATTCCGGATCGTAATCAATCTCGATGGAGGTCTCCTGTCCCTCTAAACGCATCGATAAAATTTGCCGTCGCTCAACAATTCGGTCACTTTCAATCCCGGTGTCTTTTAGCTTTTGCCGAGCTTGCTGTGCCAGACTCTCACAAAATTGCTCCAGTTCATCTTCAACCTGATCATAGGACTTCAAGAGTTGCGTTTCTGCAAACTGCTCGATGCGGGCGTTACCGATGCCATAAGCGCTCAGTAACCCCGCTTCTTTAGGTACCAATACCGTATCGATATTCAGGCGACGAGCAATCGCGCAGGCATGCTGACCGCCGGCCCCACCAAACGCTACCATTCCATATTCACGGGTATCATAACCCTTGCGAACGGACACTTTTCTGATGACGTCGGCCATCCGTTCGTTGGCAATTTTCAAAAATCCCGATAATAGCTCTTGTTCAGTGGGATTTTCTCGTCCTGTCGCTTCAACTTCTTTTTGCAACTCTTTTAGCTTCTTTTTAGCAGCTTCCACATCCACAGGGATATGAAAGTTCCGGGGATCCAAACGACCCAGCAAAAGATTCACATCGGTAATAGTTAGCGGGCCACCCGCACCGTAACAGGCCGGACCCGGCCACGCTCCTGCACTTTGCGGTCCCACGCAAAGCTTATATCCATCAAAATAGCAGATGGATCCACCGCCTGCCGCAACGGTCTCGATGTTGAGTGTAGGAGCAATAAGATGAGCATTACCGACCTGGTGTTCGAAGTTATATTCAAAATCCGAATCGTAGCGAGACACATCTGTGCTGGTCCCGCCCATATCCAACGAGATTATTTTATCGAAAGCAGCTTCTTTTCCCACTGCAGCCGCACCTACAACTCCACCCGCCGGACCGCTCAGCAAACTGTCCTTTGGTAAGTAATCTTGCTTTTGGGTAAGTCCACCTGCGCTGGTCATTATGTGCATATTTTCTTCTGGAAGCACAGCCTCTACATCATCGAGATACCTCTGAATAATCGGTACCAGGTAAGCATTGACCAAGGTCGTTTCGGCGCGGGGGATAATCCGAATAAAAGGGCTGAGCTCAGAGGATATGGATACATGCTCGAATCCCTTTTCCAGCAGCCATTGTTTTAATTGGCGCTCGTGCTCCCCGTTTTTATAGCTATGCATAAACGCAACAGCCGCCGACTTTATGCCCTCACCCAGTATCTGCTCTACTCTGGACTCGAGCGGCGAAAGCTCTAAGCTCGTTATGATATCTCCATCAGTACCCAACCGCTCTTCTACCCCCACCACCTGCTCATAGATTGGGCATCGCTTTTTTATTTCCAATGCAAAAAGATCCGGACGCTGCTGCGTACTAATTTCCAGCAGATCTTCGAATCCATTTGTAACAAAGAAAGCTGTGGGCACACCCTTTTCTTCAAGCAGTGCATTGGTTGCCTTGGTCGTTGCCAATCGCAAATCGATGGGTGGCAATGTATCCCTGACCGACGTTTCGGTCACCAGTCGCATAGCCAACACCGGGGCCTCCTCATCCGATCGCACTTCAAAAGATACTCCCTCATTGACCTGGATCGAACGATCTAATGTTAATACAGAGGTTTTGCTATCAAAAGCTGTAACTTTGGCTTCGCTTTTATTATCTCCTAATAACTTGAAACAAAATCCTTTAACAAAGTCATCCGGTGCATCCCATTCCTGCTCTATTTTATAGGTATGAGTCTCTGAACCGGCACTTGTGATTTTACCACGTAAAGAGCTGTTACTTAGCACTTTGGCGGTTTTGCGATGGCCGTCGGGTGTTCGAGCAATACAATCCGTAAACGTACCCCCAGTGTCAATCCAAATTTGCCAAGACAAACTCTGATTCTCTTGCATATTGCGATGGTATTTATAACACTCTTCCGATTAAGTGCCTAATATTTCATTTAATTTGGGGTTTTGCCACAAAAAAAGCCCCGCTAACCGAAAAGGCTAACGGGGCGTCCTACATTCAAGAGAAATTAGCATGAACCATTATTCAGCTATATTTTCTGCTTTGGCACTATCTTTAAGTTTGGGAGTCGATGGTGTCAGGTTTTCATACTCTTCAAGCGTAAAGTCATCAACCTGAACCATATCTACGCGAGCGTTTTCGGCTTTACGTAGCAGTACAGCTTCGTCATCATCAATAATGCCTTTCTCCAACGCCTGATCAATTACAAAACGCACCTGCGTTTTAGGTAGTTCTTTTTTCTTGGTTGCCTTATGAATCTTCTTATAAATTGGTGCAGCTTCTTGCGAAAGCCTAAAAGCGTATTCATAACGGCCGAGCGCCTCCTCCTTATCTTCAGGAATATAAATTCCATCTGTGATGCGATCACGCTGTTCGCTTCGTTGCTGCATGGCCTGAGCCACTTTGTGTCCCAATTTATCAGACGGCATACTACTAATGCGATTCATCCGCGACCACAGAGCAATAGGTCCTCGGAATAACCAGCTTAGACCCGGTACTTTAATTTCACGATATATAGCATCAAAGGCTTCTTGGATTTGGGCAAAAGCATACTCCATCGACCACTCGAAAAAGATGCGATCTTCTTCTCGTTGTCCCTCCGCATCGTAACGACGTAAGGTTGCAGTAGCAAGATACATCCAACTTAAAATGTCCGCGAAGCGACCACTGATCTTCTCTTTAATTTTGAGTCCACCACCATAAGAACCGAGCGCAACATCAGCTAAAAAGGCGAACGAGGCAGAAGCCCAGGACAATTTCTTGTAATACTTTTTAGCTGGTCCACTAACTGGTGAAGAAGCAATAGTACCCCGTGTCAGGCTCATTAGCAACGAACGGGACATGTTCTGCACCACGTGACCGATATGCTTCCAAAAAGCACCATCAAAAGCCTTTACATCACCGCGGGTTAAAGCGTCAATTTCATCATAGGCATAAGGGTGACAACGAATAGCACCCTGACCAAAGATCATCAGACTCCGCGTCAAAATATTGGCTCCTTCAACTGTGATAGCAATAGGAAGTGAAATATAACCGTGGGCAAAAATATTGCGAGGGCCACGAGAAATTCCAGCTCCGCCCTGAATATCCATGGCATCATTAACAATCTGACGCCCCAGCTCCGTAAAATTGTATTTCGCGATTGCTGTTACTACCGATGGTTTTTCTCCAATATCCAGTCCGGCACATGTATAACGGCGTGCAGCATCCATTAGGTACGTGAATCCACCAATACGAGCCATCGGCTCCTCAATACCTTCGAACTTACCAATGTTGATACCGAACTGTTTACGGACAGCCGTATAAGCTCCAAGTGCACGCGTTGCTACTTTAGCACCGCCCATACTTTGCGCTGGCAGTGAGATACCACGTCCTACGCCGAGCGACTCCATCAGCATGCGCCAACCATTTCCTGCCTGTTCGGGCCCCCCAATAATTTGATTGACCGATACCACGGCATCTTCTCCATCAATAGGACAGTTATAGAACGGTACCCCCAGCGGATCGTGCCGACGCCCCAAAATAATGCCTTCAGTATCACTTGGGATAAGCGCACATGTAATACCAGGATATTCTCCTTTCCCCAAATGGTTTTCGGGGTCACGCAGTTTAAAAGCAAGTCCTATCAACGTTGAAATAGCCGCAAGAGTAATATATCGTTTAGTAAAATTCAGGCGGATATAAAGCTCTCCGTCATCTCCTTTGAATACCTCACCCTCGGCCGTCATCGCCCCGGCATCCGAACCAGCTGTAGGTTCTGTGAGTGCAAAACAGGGCATTTCTTCTCCCGTAGCCAGTCTCGGCAGATAACGATCTTTCTGCTCGTCAGTACCATAATGCATTAGCAATTCAGCAGGCCCCAGTGAATTGGGAACCATCACAGTTGTTGCCAGCGGTCCACACCGCGAAGCCAACTTTGTGACAATAGCACTGTGTGCAGAAGCAGAAAATTCGAGTCCACCATATTTTTCGGGAATAATCAATCCAAAAAACTTATGCTCACGCATAAAGTTCCAAACTTCGTCAGTAAATCCTTTGCGGACAAACACATCCCAGTCCGAAACCATTGAACAGAGTTTTTCCACGGGCCCATCAAGAAATGCTTGCTCCTCTTCACTTAATTCGGGATAAGATTCACTTGCCAATCGTTTCAAGTTGGGTTTACCAGAAAACAGCTCAGCATCTACCCATACATTACCAGCTTCAATAGCCGTACGTTCCGTTTCAGAAATTTGAGGCAAAAAGTTCATCGCATCCAATAATTTCATCAACGGACCTGTTAGAAGCGTGCGACGAATAGGTTTAACATTGAATACAACCACCAGGGCTGCAAAGACTACAAAAAGCCAGGTTGGGGCAGAAAACCCCCAAAGTGCTACAAATCCGGCTATGGCCCAAACCCAAAGCGGTGTACCCCAGAATGCAAAAAGCGTAGCAACAATTACCATGCTTACAATAACAGCCCACAACGGGTACTGAAATAAAAATCCGAAGCTTTCATTCAAAAATTCCATAACAATCACCTATTGGTTAAATCACACTTTTCTGTTGTTTGTTGATAATGCAGTCCGCACTTGATATCCGTCAATAATATGTTCAATAGCCTCCTCTATAAATGCCTGCTGATTAATACGTGTGTCTAATCGCTTTGATAGTACCACTGACATCACCCCGTGCAGTTGTGCCCAAAATGTATATGCTGCTATTCTTGGTTTTTCCTCGGCAATTAATCCTTCTTCAACCCCTTGTTTTAGCACTTCAATGACAAGATCATATCCCTTTCGAGCCTTGCGGAATTTTTCTTTGGGATAGCGCGTCATTTCATCCGAACTGACAAGATAAATCACTTGGTACTCTCTCGGATGGTCTAAGGCAAAGTCCACATACTCCCGTGCCAATGCTTCCAGCTTTTCGATGGGATTGTTACCGGCTGCAACCACTTTCTGGAGCCTATTGTTTAGCCGCTCGATGGCCTCTTCAATTAGGGTATGAACCAAATCGTCCTTGTTTTCAAAATGCAGATAAATGCTCGTAGCACTTACATCAATGGTTCGAGCTATTTTGCGAAGTGAAAAATTTCGATACCCATCAGATAGCAATACCTGCCGAGCTGCATTAACAATCTTATTTTTAAGACTTTTTTCCTTCGACGGAGCCATATCAGTAAAGGTTAACGGTGTTAACTATTTGCAATTAAACATTTCTGCTCCGATAAAGCAATACCTTGATAAAACTATTTTTGAGATATAATCAATCCCTAATCAAGGGTCCAAGTGATGTTAGATCCGAGTAACGAAAATTTTATATAAGATATGGATCGTCCCTTTTCAAGATGACGTTTTTCGAAATGGGTTTGAATAGTCAGTAATTCATCATCGGGACGTTCATCATATATTTCTTCTACCCTATCCTGCACCTCGCATCCCGACTTTCGGACCACTTTCTTCGTAAACGAAAAAAGCTCATTGCTATCCGTCTTGAAATGAACCACTCCTTCCGGCTTCATTACGCTTTGATAAATCTTTAAAAACTTCGGACTCGAAAGTCGCTTGGTGCGATTAGAATGACGGGGATAAGGGTCAGGAAAAGTAATCCATATCTCATCAACCTCTTTCGGGGCAAAATATTCATCAAGGTGATCAATATAAATTCGGAGAAACCGAACATTATCCAAATCTTCTTCTAATGCTTCCTTTGCCCCCTTCCAAATACGATGTCCCTTAATATCAACGCCTATAAAATTTTTCTGCGGATTCCGTCGTGCCAACTCCAGCGTATACGTACCCTTACCACACGCTAATTCCAATACAATAGGATTGTCATTGCCAAAAACATCAGTATGCCAACGTCCCCTTGGCTTTTCAGATTCCTCATCCTGAAAGTTGGTAAGCTCCAGGGTATTCGAAAATGCTGATACTTCCTTATATTTTTCGAGTTTTCCTTTTCCCATCGGAGCTAAAGATATGTCAACTGTGAGAAATGCTTTTTACGGAGCAAGTCTGAAGATATTCCACCGATCATCTTTTTTTTCATAACAGATCCGATCGTGCATTCGCCCTTCACGCCCTTGCCAAAATTCTACCCGATGAGGTCGAAGCAGAAATCCGCCCCAAAATTCCGGTAACGGCACTTCCTGTCCCTCAAAACGCTCTTTGATTTCATTAAATCGATTTTCGAGTGCTTCTCGGGTACCAACTTTTGAACTTTGCTTTGAAGCCCAAGCCCCCAATTGACTTTCGCGTGGACGCTGCTTGAAATATTCTTTTGATGCCGCCTGACTTAATTTTGCAACCTTTCCCTCAATCCGCACTTGACGTTCCAAAGGAGCCCAGTAGAAACAGAGCGCTGCATGGGGATTTTCTGTTAACTCCTGTCCCTTTCTACTATTGTAGTTCGTATAAAAACGGAATCCATTCTCATCAACCCCTTTAAGCAACACAATGCGTGACGAAGGCTGCCCATCTTTATTTGCAGTAGCAAGAGTCATTGCATTGGCATCAAGCAGCTCGGCAGAAAGAGCCTGCTGAAACCATTGCGTGAATTGATCAATGGGATGCGCAGCAACCTCTGATTCCGCCAATACCTGCCGGGAATATTCGCGCCGTAATTCTGCTATTTCTTTATCTGATCGACTATTGTCAGGCATCTCAACTACTTACCCTTCAAAATATTCCGGAGCATTCCCCTTTTTCCACTTAATGTTACATCCCATGCTTGGCTTTTGATCTTCTTTTACCTTCCCATCAAATAATAATTCTACTGCCTCTCGAAGATCTTTACCATTTACTGGTTTATCATTACCCGGACGACTGTCATCAAATTGCCCGCGATAAACCAACTCATCTTTTTCATCAAACAAAAAGAAGTCAGGTGTACAGGCTGCATTATATGCCTTTGCCACTTCCTGCGTACCATCATATAGATAAGGGAACGAAAACTGGTGGGCACGTGCTTCGGCAGCCATCTTAACCGGGCTGTCATCTGGATAGTTCTCGACATCATTAGAACTTATTGCAACAACACCAATACCTTTTTGCTGTAAATCGCGAGCCGCCACTACAAATTCATCTAAAATATGCTTCACATACGGACAGTGATTACACATAAAAACAACCAACAGGCCCTTAGCATTATCAAAATCATCGAGTGAAACCAACTGGTTATTAACGGTATCAAATAATTTAAAATCTGGCGCTTTTGTTCCCAGATCCATCATCGTTGAAGGAGTACTTGACATAAGCAGTAATAGTGTTTGTTTTAAATTTTATTCAGATTAAACGTACAAAAATCAGGCGTTTTCTGTTCACTGAATATATGCGAAATGAAATGGAAAATGAATAAAAAAACCCGATATCTGCATGACAAATCAGGGCTATGGTAATAGAAAATTTCCTGTTTTACAGATACCGGGTCAAGGTACTATCTCTATGTTTCCTTTAACGATATATACACCAGAAATGTTACATTAAAACAATGTTAATTGTCCCTTTTCGGGACGTTGAAAATGCTCTCTCGACAATGATAATGGAGACTGATTAAATCCATATTTTTCAACATGAATCTTAAACATGCTTTTTATTTGGCTGTAAAACTCTCCCTCTCCGGTAAAACGCTTGCCAAATTCACTTTCATATAGCTTACCGCCCCGCATATCACGAATTCTATTCAGTACTTTTTCTTTGCGATCAGGGAAATGTTGTGCGAGCCATTCTGTGAACAAATCTTTAACTCCATAAGGTAACCGAACAATAGTATAACCGGCATGAGTGGCCCCGGCATTACGAGCTTCCTTTAAAATACCGGGACATTCATGATCAGTAAGTCCCGGTATTATAGGAGCCACATTAACACCTACAGAAATATCATTCTCCGCCAATTTTTCGATGGCTTTCAAGCGTCGATATGGCTGAGAAGTTCGTGGTTCCATCACCCGGGCCAAATCCCGATCAAGCGTGGTTATCGATAGTGTTACATGTACCGCATTGTATTGCGATAATTCTTTCAATAGCTCAATATCACGAGTGACCAGATAATTCTTCGTGATAATACCCACCGGGTTCCGTGCTTCAGCAAAAATCTCCAGGCAACTCCTGGTAATTTCAAGCTCTCTTTCAACCGGTTGATATGGATCGGTAACCCCACTTAATGTAATAGGTTCGGGCTTCCAATTTTTATCAGCAAATTTAGTACGTAATTTATCAGCGGCATCATATTTAACCATGATCCGTGATTCAAAATCAAGGCCGGCCGAAAAGCCCAAGAATTCGTGGGTGGGACGTGCATAACAATAAATACACCCATGCTCGCATCCACGATATGGGTTCAACCCATAAGTAAAAGGGATATCGGGGCTGTCATTCTTAGAGAGGATCTCTTTAGTATCATCACGAATCAGTTTCGTTTCCTGGGATGGCTTTTCTCCGGAATCCTCATCTAAATCATAATCGGTGTATCGACCCTCAAACCGATTTGCCGGATTATCCGAAGCACCGCGACCGCGAATCGGATTTTTGTCCTTTTCATTCATGGTAGTCACAATCTGTTTTTCTTTCTCACCTAAAGCATAACAGATTTTATGACACCATAGTGTCATACTTTTTCATTATTTCCACGCAAAAGAAAAAGCCTGGCTTTCACCAGGCTTTGAACTCAAAATAGTAAGGATTTAGTTGCAAGGAATATCCTTAAAATCTTCATCCCAGCAAGAACTTTCTCCCCCTTGTTCAAATGATCCTTCATTGGTATCCGTATTCCAATATAAGGTAATATTTGGCTCATTAGGATAGGTGTAAACCATCGTATGATTTGGTTCATTCTTCTCATAACTGGCTGTTAATGTAGCCGTGCCAGATTCATCATACCACTTAGCTACCATTGAACTCTCCGTCTCACTGGTAACCGTCCATTCTGAGGTATAAGCTACTCGTTCTTCATTGGTTTCCGTATCTAATGAGTTGAACGTCCAATTACCTTCGGAACCATCTTCCGAAACAGTACCTTCCATTATCTTATAATTATCAACGCTGGTTTCCCCATCATCATAACTCCAGTACATGGCCCATTCATAACCATCAGACACTTCTTCAGAAGTTAATTTCATAGTAAAACTTCCTTCCTCACTTTGGTATGAATACTCCCAAACCCACATACCATCTTCATAAACAGCCTCTTCGTTATTACTTCCCATCAAAAAGCTGTTATAAGTACTGGCAAAAGCGAAGGTACCAGCTTGCAAAAGTGCCCATGAACGTGCCTCATAGTAATTGGCCGTATCTCCTTTGGCCAAAATTTTTTGGGGCTCATTATTTTCAAAAAAGGAAATATCAGGTTGTGCAGCTTCACTTTGCACTTCTGGCAAAGCGGGTGGTTCACCAGGATCTGGGTTTACCCCATTATCCTTGCCACAGCCTGCCAATACAATTATTAATACGAGTGGTAATATTAGTTTGTAACGTTTAAACATAGTTTTCTGGATTTATTTGTCTTTACCTACTTATAGATACGTAACTCCACACAAAATCAGTTCAATGAAGTTATCTCTATAAGTAAGACCAACGAAACCACAAATCCTTACAAAATACTATGCTTTATATACTGTTTTGGCATTCACAAACTCCCTGATTCCAAGGTGGGACAATTCTCTACCATAGCCTGATTGTTTCACTCCTCCAAATGGCAACCGAGGATCAGACTTCACAAAATCATTGATAAAACAGCACCCTGCCTGTAATTCATGCTCAGCAATAAACTGTGCTCGTTCTAAATCCTCCGAAAATACTGCTGCTCCCAACCCATATTTATTGTCGTTGGCTATCGCAATTGCTTCTTGTTCATTCTCAGCCTTAATAATCGATGCTACCGGACCAAAGAGTTCTTCTTCGTATGCCGGCATCCCTTTTGCAACTTCCGTAAGAACAGTTGGGGGATAAAAATACCCTTCCTGATCCGGTATATATCCGCCAATAATACACTCGGCTCCAGCTTTAACACTTTGCTGCACCTGATCATGCAATCCATCCCGCAAATCTTCCCGTGCCATAGGCCCAATATCTGTTTGGCTCTCAAACGGATCGCCTATCCTTTTCTCTGTCATCAAATCTACAACAATCTCCAAAAATTCATCATAGACCTCCTCAACCACAATAAATCGTTTGGCCGCAATGCAACTTTGTCCACTGTTTATTAAGCGGGAAGTCACGCAGGTCTCAGCTGATTTTTGCACATCGGCATCTTCCAAAATCAGGTATGGATCGCTACCGCCCAGCTCCAATACTGTTTTCTTGAGCACACTTCCTGCCGTTGATGCCACGGCCTTTCCAGCCCGCGTACTTCCTGTCAATGTAACTGCAGCAATATCCGGGTGCTTGATAAGCTCGTTTGTTTGATCGTTATCGGCAATCACCGTACGGAACAAATTGTCGGAGATTCCAGCCTCATGCATAAGCTCCTCAATGGCCAACGCACAGCCCGTAACGTTAGCAGCATGCTTTAAGATTACTGCATTACCAGCCATCAACGCCGGAGCAGCAAAACGAAACAACTGCCAGAACGGAAAATTCCACGGCATAATCGCCAAGACAGTACCAAGCGGATTATAAGTAATATAACTCTCGCTGGCATCCGTTTTGATATATTCATTCTTTAAAAACTTCTTGGTATTCTCGGCATAATAATTACATACCCAAGCGCACTTTTCAGCCTCCGACTTTCCCTGAGCCAGCGGCTTTCCCATCTCACGAGCCATTAGTTCTGCATACTTCGACGACCGTTCCTCCAATAACTCAGCTACGCGCTGCAACAATAAACTTCGTTCGTAATACGAATTTTTCCGCCACTTTTCTTGTGCCGAAGCAGCATCTTCCACAATAGCATGCAAGGCTTCATCATCCATCTGTTTATACTCTTCGATAAGCTCTCCATTTGCTGGATTAATTGATTTCATAGCGACTTTTTTCTCTTAGTATTAAATAACCTACGTTATTAAGTATAGTAAATTTCCAGTCAGAAGCTACTCTGAAAATCGATTCACTTGTCGATTAATACTACGCAAAGTTTCTCGAAGCAATTGCTCTTCAATGATTAACGGCGGCGCCAATCGTACCAATGTATTTGAGTGAAGGGTCCACCCAAGGATGATTCCCTTCTTAAAACATGCTTCAACTACCTTTTGCGTAAGGTCCCGATCAGCCAATTCCATACCTAACATCGCTCCCACACCACGGATTTCAGAAATTCCATCTGCGGTTAATTCTTTTTTCGCAATTTGCTCAATCTTTGTTGCCCGACCTCCATAATCATCCGACAACAACTCCGTAAGCGTAGCATGTGCCGCAGCACACGATACGGGATGACCACCAAAAGTCGTCACATGATTTAAGGGCGGATCATGCTTAAATACTTCAAAAATTTCAGATGAGGATACAAAAGCTCCCATTGGCATACCTCCCCCCATTGCCTTAGCCAGACTCATAATATCAGGCATAACGTCATATCCCTGGAAAGCAAACAGCGAACCCGTACGGTAAAAACCCGTCTGGATCTCATCAAAAATAAGCAGTGCCCCCACCTCATTACAACGTCGGCGTACTGCTTGCAGCCACTCTTTGTTTGCGGGGATAATCCCCCCTTCGCCCTGAATCGGTTCCATAATTACAGCTGCCGTTTCTCCATCAATAGTTTCTAATCCATCAAAACTGTTGAAATCCAAGAAGTCGACATCGGGTAACAGTGGCAAGTACGGATCGCGATATACATCTCGGCCTGTTACGCTCAGCGATCCGTGCGTATCGCCGTGATAACCATGATGAAATCCCACAAACTTATGACGACCCGTATACTTCTTGGCTAATTTGAGGGCTCCTTCATTAGCCTCGGTACCACTGTTTACAAAATAAACGCGGTCCAATTTATCCGGCAATTGGGACGTCAGCAATTCAGCATAAGCTGACTGCGGCTCCTGGATGAACTCACCGTACACCATCACATGCAAGTGCCGATCAACCTGACGCTTAACGGCCTCCACAACATTGGGATGACGGTGTCCCAAACTGCTCACTGCAATACCGGAAATAAAATCAACATACTCTTTGCCATCAGTTGTGTAAATATAGGGACCTTCAGCACGGGCTATCTCCAATCCCATTGGCGCATCGCTGGTTTGGGCTACGTGCTCGTAAAAAGAATCTTTGTTACTCAAACTAACTACACTCTTTATTATTGGGATTTACTGCTGCCATTCTGAAATTAACTGCTCAAACTCTTTCTGCAGCTCCTGATTCCGGTTTTTAGCGTACCATTTATGGAGTTTCTTAGCCCACTCTTTTTTGCTGATGCTTTCATCTTCTTTCCATTCCATCGCCTTCTTCTGGGCCACCTCTGGACGCGGTCCCCACGTACCAACCTCTTCGAGCGTTTCGGCATCCAGACATATGAGCTTTGGGATAGAACGTCCACCATTAGTCAAATACTCATCCATAATATCAAGGTTCTGATCCCGTAAAATGAACCGGATATCAATCTTATCAGTTTCATTAGCCATTTTTACAATAGCAGGAATATTTTGGGCTGCATCGCCACACCACGCTTCAGTAATGACCAGCCAAACCCACTCTGCATCCATATTCTCAAGCAGATCAATCAAAGAATCATTAATGTCTACCCGTTTATCCCAGCGACTCATGCGCTGTACATTCATCTTCGTATAATGGATCATCGCTTTGGAGTGGTTATCGCCTGTTGTTTTATCCTCCTCCAAAAGCTCATCAATCATGTTCCGATATTCCTCATAGGTATAAGCCTCGTCAATTATTTCGTCAGTAATAACCTGTTCTGCTGCTATACTCATATTGTCTGTAGATGTAATTGTAATTCACGTTCATATCATTGATGAACAACACCTTGAAGGTCTTACTCTAACAACAATTTGGCAACCCAAGATATTCCATCAATCTCGATATGCTTTAAGATAATGCTCGCAATTAGAAAGCATACAAAACCCAATGACGTTCCATATTTTATCCACATAACTGTAGAATAGTCACCTTCCGTACTATCCAAAGAAGAAATAATTTGATATACGACTATCAAAATCAGCAGTCCAACAACTCCAAAAAGCACCGACAACATCACGTGTGATTGTCCCATTGCCAAAGCTACGAGTACCAACCCGCTCGTAAAACCCCCTATAAAAAATCGCTCAACTCCCCTTTTCCCATAACGCACAGCAAACGTCCGATCTCCGCGTTTTCGGTCTTCATCCTGCTGATAAATTTGTGATATGGGATATAAGCTAAGCAACAATAACGATGCTCCCAGAGCAGCCACCAACACCCAAAATGGCAGTTGAGAATTTCCAGCTGCCAGATAACCCATTAACACAGCGTTTAAGCCCGTACTCACACCGATGGCCACCAAGCTTTTTATGGGATGACCTTTCCATCGTGCCAGTGGTGTAGAATACAGCCAGAAAAAAAACATACTCGATCCATAAATGCCTGTGAACACAACTCCTTCTCTTATCGCTATTCCAAAACCTATAAATTGAAAAATCAACGAAGCGCCCCACATCCATGGTACTATTTTCGGGGGATGTTTGAGCCCCCCAATAGGACCTTCATCCTTATCCCAATACGAATTATAAACCGTGGCACCCCCAAAAAGCAGCAAGTGAACATTCAAAAACTGTATTATGAACGACCATATCTCCAAGCCCGAGCTCAACAATCCCCCTAACAAGAAACCACCGGATAAAATAAACAGCTGGTAATGCCACCGCAGGTGCAGCACAAAATGCCACAACTCCTTCACTAAATTTCGATTGGCTGCTCTCATGGCTTTCATTAATTGCATCACAATTCAGATAATCAGCATAGTAATTTAGGCTTATCAATCCAATTAACAATTGGTATCTTTGGGGCTATGATTTCCACAGAAACAAAAATGCCAGCATACATTCTCAAGCAGTTGTCACCGAAACAGTGGCAGCAACAAAAACATAACCATTCCCAAGCGATCAGTGAGCTCATTGACGATTATCTTGAGCGTCGATCCCATCAACAGAAAGATCCCGTGCTCGATTTCCTCTTTGAATACTACGCTTTTCGTCCCTCCTACTTAAAACGCTGGTCGCCGGGGTTAGGAACATTGTTAAAGGACAGCTCTGTCAACGACTGGATGTTTGATGAAATGGAAACCACCGGCGGCAACTGTTTTCTTGACATTCGACATTTTGATAAAGATCGCATTTCTGCCGTCAAGTGGATTTTAAATGTACTGGAGCAATCGCTTGACCGAAAACCTTCGTTTGGGTGTTTTGGAATGCATGAGTGGGCCATGGTTTACAAAGCTGATCGCGTTCGACATGATTATCTTTCCCTGCGCATGGACAAAGATGAGCTTGCGGAGTTCGTAGAATCACGTCCGTTGGTTTGCACACATTTTGACGCTTTCCGCTTTTTTACGGATGAGGCCAAGCCCCAAAATAAGTTTGCACTCAATCGCGATACCTTTGCCGAGATGGAACAGCCGGGCTGTCTGCATACGAATATGGATCTATATAAATGGGGATTCAAAATGTATCCCTGGATTTCGAGTAATACTATTCGTCAGGCCTTTGAATTAGCCATTGAAACACGTGTTATGGATATGAAAGCCAGTCCCTATGACCTGCGCGACCGAGGGTTGGAACCCATTAAGATTGAAACTGACAAGGGACGTCAAGAATATATGCAAAAACAGATGTCCATTTATGAAAAGTCACAACCCATTCGACGTCAGCTTATTAAAGAATATAAGCACCTGTTAGAGACCCTTTCTAAATAGTCAGGCCTCCAGATCCTGAAACAAGTTCAGGATGACACCCACTGGGTTAGTCAATCTGACCCCATAAGTCTTTTAATTCTGGATTTGATTTTTTAATCAAATTAAACTTCCATTTTCGATGCCAGTTTTTAAGTTGTTTTTCTCTTTCTATCGCTTCATTAATATTTGGATATTCCTCGAAGTATAATAGGATTTTCAAATTATATTTTGAAGTGAACTTTGAACCTTGGCCAAATTTATGATCAAGTATTCTTTTATCCAATTCACCTGTAACACCGATATATAGCACATTTCTGTTATAGTTCGACAAAAAATAAACGAACCCATTTTTACCAGAATAATTTCTGTAAGCCATATACTTTCGATTTTCTCTTCATGAATCAATAGTATGACCTTTTCATAGCAATATACTTACATTAAAATTTCCGTGTCATCCTGAACTTGTTTCAGGATCTATATAAATCATAAAAATCTGCAGTAAAATCTTTGATTGGCTATCATCTATTGTGTATTGTTCCACCACAAATTCAACTGATCATCTGAATAAATTTCACAGCAATGAGCGAACTCGAAAAAGCTGATTACGAAGCTTATGAGCACGACATCAAAGTACTTGTAGATACGCTTCGCAAGTGCTTTAATGCCGACAAAGCACGATACAGTGTCGTTGGACATCAGAACACCTTATTCATTGAAATTGAGGGCTTGGATGAACTTGATCCGGACGAAATTTCTGAAGTCGCAGAACCTATTCTTGATGAACTGGATATGGATTTTGACGAAATTTCTCTTCTACCACTCAAAAGCTAAATTGATTTTAGATCTTTAAAAACGAATTCCATTCCTACGTGGAATCACCTATTTTCTACTGTTAGGCGAATAGTATTTACGCAATAAATTTTTAAACAGGGATTTTTTACTATGGCAAGTGCAACAACAAACTACGAGTTAAAATGCGTAGCTAACGGACACCTTAACTCTGAAGAAGAAACCACAACCTATTGTACCCAATGCGATAGTGTGCTGCGCGTATTTTATGATGCCACTTCTGATGATATTCAGTATCCGCTAAAAGAGCTGGTGCCCGACCCGATGAAAACTCATCCTTCAGCTCTCAAAAAATTAGACCGACTGTCGGATGAATATGGTGCCGACCTCTGGGCGAAACTTGAATTTGAACATCCCACAGGCTGTTTTAAAGATCGCGGCAGCTATATTGAGGTACAGAAAGCCCGAGAGCTTGGTGCTGATGCTATATGCCTGGCCTCAACAGGAAATATGGCCGCTTCGGTTGCTGCCTACGCTTGCTATTTCAAAATCCCCTGTTTTGTGTTTGTCCCCGAAAAAACAACGGACGCAAAGATTGCTCAAGCTACTATTTTTAACGCCAATATCATCCGAATTAAAGGCGATTTCAGCACTTGTGAAGCTCTCTGCCGAAAGTTTGCTAAATCAGGAAATTATTATTTAGCTGGCGATTATGTTTTTCGTGAGGAAGGCCAAAAATCATTTGCCTATGAACTGTTGGAGCAAGGAGCAGACGATTTTGATTACATCTTCGTCCCCGTAGGATGCGGAACTAACTTCGGAGCTATCTGGAAAGGATTCACGGAGCTCAAAGAATCGGGACAAATATCAGAACGTCCCAAGATGATTGCCATTCAGCCAGAACAGAGTTCTCCTGTTGTTGAAGGAATTTTCAAAAAAGTGAAAATCATTAAAAAACAGGTAAATACCATGGCACAGTCTGTGGCCGCCTCCGATCCAGTGGATTTCCATAAAGTACTGCTGGGAATTGAAGAATCTGATGGCTCAGCCTTTACCGTTTCGGAAGATGAAATCCTACAGTCTCTCAAAGAGATGGCCGTTGAGGAAGGTCATTTTACTGAGCCTGCCTGCGCCTTGCCACTGGCAGCCTTCAAAAACAATATGGATGCCTTTAAGGATAAAAAGTGCCTGTTTGTTCTCACCGGATCTGGCCTGAAAGATACGAAGGTTGTTGCCAAACATTCGCTTTCCTCTCCCGTACTTTCCCCTGATATCGATAAAGTTACCAACTACATTAAGTCGGGCTTCATTGAGATGCAGAAAGATTCCTGGGGTAAATCACGGGATACGTTTATGGCAAATCTTGAGATGGATGAAGACCATGAACAGTTGTATAACGACTACGTATCAAAAATCAATAAGAAGGGTAAAACATTAAGTAACAACGAGATTGAAGTACTTCAATCTCTCATCTTTAATGAAGATCTGGACTTAGATTACCCTGCCGAAGTGCTTGACTATAAACTTACGATGCGCAAGCACGGACTCGTACAAGCGGCCGTAAAACTTGACCTACAGGGAGAAGAAATTATCTCCGAAGCAAAAGGCGTTGGTCCCATTGATGCAATTTTATCAGCTATTCGTGCCGAAACGAATTCGGTGTTCCATTTAGAAGTCAAAAATCATGAGGTGGATATCCTAAGTCCTGATACGGATTCGCTGGTTGTTGTCACACTTACGCTGGCTAACAATGATCAGGAATGGGTCTCGAAGGGCGCTTCCCCAGATACTCTTGAAGCAGTCATCCAGGCATTTACCAAAGGATTAGCCATTGCTATGAAATCTACTGTGACTTAAGATATAATGCTAAGGAAAAGCTGTATAAAAGGTTACTATACGTTGGAAGAATATAGTAACCTTTGCTTGTGTTACGTATCATCGGTATGAATCCATCAGCCACTTTTTTAAATCATCGTAATCGTCTGACATCTCCACACTTTGTTTCTCTTTATTTAAACACGTTTTAAGCCGGGCGGGTATATCAATTTTCGCACTGATAACAGGCTCAATCACATCCCCAAATTTTGCAGGATGTGCAGTAGATAAAATAATTTTTGGTGTGGACTCACTTTCACTAAAATACCCTTGCTCCGAGGCAGTATATTGTTGTACCGCCCTGTATCCTACGGCCGTATGGGGATCCATTAGGTAATCGTGTTCACGGTAGACTTCCTTTATTGCCTGCCGAGTTTGGGAATCAGAAAAGGAGGCTCCCCAAATTTTTTGTTTTATCTTTTGATAATCTCCATCAAACAGATGAACAATACGAGCAAAATTACTGGGATTTCCCACATCCATAGCGTTTGAGATCGTTCTTTTCGAAGATCGGGGATGAAACTCACCATGCTCTAAAAATTCAGGGACTACATCATTTGCATTGGTCGCAGCTATAAAACCTGCAGCCGGCATCCCCGTTTTTTGCGCCATCAATCCCGCTGTTAAATTGCCAAAATTTCCACTGGGGACACAAAAAATCGGCGGATTGCCTTCCCGCAACTGGCCAATAGCATAATAGTAATAAAACATCTGTGGAATAAGTCGCGCAATATTAATAGAGTTAGCCGAACTAAGCTGCAATTTTTCGTTCAGCGACCGGTCCGAAAACGCCGCTTTTACCATCCGCTGGCAATCGTCAAACGTGCCTTCTACTTCGAGCGCCGTCACATTTTGTCCCGCCGTAGTTAGCTGCTGTTCTTGAATATAACTTACTTTTCCTTTGGGGTAGAGCAGGCAAACCTGAATCCCTTCTACACCTAAGAATCCCTGTGCCACAGCGCTCCCGGTATCTCCTGAGGTGGCAGCTAAAATCACCAAATCCTGATCAGATCCCCCTCGCATTGCCGAGAATATCCTCGACATAAAACGGGCACCAAAATCCTTAAAGGCCAAAGTGGGTCCGTGGAATAATTCTAACACATATACGTGATTGCCCAATGAAACCAGCGGAGCATCGAAATTTAGGGCTTCACTAATATTTTCTTCAAGCAGCTCATCCTCAAGGCTATCAACAAACAATCGAGAAACTTCAAAACCAATATCCTGCAAACTTTTCTGGCCAAGCTGATCCCAAAATGAATTAGGTAACTGCGGCCAGGATTGAGGAAGATACAATCCCCCATCGGGCGCCAACCCTTGAAGGGCGGCCTCCGAAAATGATACAGGAGGTGTTTTATCATTTGTGCTGATATACTTCATGCCTTTTCCAGAACTTGGGGACCTTCTGTATTAATTGGAGAGATATACACCTCGTTATCCAGCCCGATTTCTTTAAATTTTTGCCGCATTGCTTCTCCTACGGCTGTTGCTGTTTCTTTGTCAGAAGAGAGCGCAAATATTGAAGGACCTGATCCGGAAATACCGCTGCCCAACGCTCCTGTATTCAATGCAGCTTCCTTAACCTCGGCAAAGCCGGGAATCAACACCGACCGGATCGGCTCAATTATTACATCCTGCATTGAACGAGAGATGAGCTCATAATCACCTTTTAAAAGTCCCGCTACCAAGCCGCCCACATTCCCCCATTGCGTTACCGCTTTTTGTAATGGAATATCGCGCCGCAAAATTTTCCGGGTATCTTCTGTCCTAATCTTTATGTGAGGATGTACGACGGTAGCAAATAATGGCTTCGGACAATCCAACTCGATAACATCCTGAGGAGCACTACTGCGGATAAAAACAAACCCTCCGAACAGCGATGGGGCCACATTATCCAGATGAGGCGTACCGCAGGCCACGCGTTCGCCTTCGGCGGCGAAGGCCAGCAATTCATCAGTTTCATAGGGTAATCCCAGCAAGTGATTAACCGCTACCACTGCCCCTACTGAACTAGCTGCGCTCGACCCAAGTCCACTGCCCAACGGCATCTTCTTGTGGATTTCGAGTTCAATCCCCACCTCCCTGTCAAACTGTTCTAACAGCGCCCGGGCCGCTACTCCCGCCGTATTCTCATTTACCGAGGTAGGCAGCACACCATGTTCACCAGTTACTTTTGATATTTGGATTCCCGGTTCTTCTGTTCTTCGTGCTACGATTTCATCACCGGGATGGTCGAGTGCAAATCCCATCACATCAAAACCACAGCTCACGTTAGCAACCGAAGCCGGGGCAAATACTTTTACATATTGATATCGATCAACCATCTCAAATCTCCTCCCTAAATGAAGGGGCATTACTAATGCGAAGAATATCGGCAATGATGCCGCTCGCTGTAACATCTGCTCCTGCCCCCGGACCTTTTACAACAATGGGACTATCTTGATAATGCCGCGTTTTAAATGCCACGATATTGTCACTACCGTCAAGTCCATAAAAGGGGTGTTCAGGGCCTATTTTTTCTAACTGTACGGTAGCTTTCTCATCTTCATACCGTGCTATATAACAAAGCTTTTTATTATCCGAAGCAGCCTCTTTAAAGAGTTTTGCAAATTCATCATCATGTTCTTCAAGAATATTAAAAAACTCTTCTACAGTATTAACGTCACGCGCTCCTTCAGGTACCAAGTTTTGGATATCAATATTATTAAATTCGAGCTTCATTCCTGCCTCACGCGTTAATATCAATAACTTTCGTCCCACATCTTGCCCATTAAGGTCTTCCCGTGGATCTGGTTCCGTAAATCCTTTCTCACGGGCCGATCGCACCACTTCACTAAAAGAAGTACTGCCATCAAACGTATTAAAGATATAGCTAAGTGTACCCGAAAGTACCCCTTCGATTCGTATGACATCATCACCAGTTAGCACCTGCTCTTTGAGCGTAGCCACAACCGGCAATCCTGCCCCCACATTGGTTTCATAGAGATACGCTACATTATGTTTGAAGGCCAATCGCTGCAGCTTTTCGTAAGTGGCAAGGGAACTGGAGTTGGCCTTTTTATTCGCCGTCACGATCGAAATATTTGACTCCAGTACATCCGAGTAAGAAGAAGCAATTGCATCACTGGCTGTACAATCAATAAAAATACTGTTCGAAAGATTAAGCTCAGACATTTGATCAATAAAATGATTGATGTCAACCGCTTCACCTTCTGACATCATCTGTTTTTTCCAACTATCAATTGAGATTCCTTCATCATCAATGAGAAATTTTTTACTGTTGGATACGCCCGTCAACTTTAATTCAAGATGGTAGTCATCCAGCAATTTTTGAGCCTGCTTCTGGATTAAATCCAACAACTTGCCACCAATTAATCCAACGCCTACTAAAAAAAGGTTAACCGTTTTTACATTCGCAATAAAAAAGGCATCATGCAGCGTATTCAGAGTTTTGGTCTCATTTTTGCGATCCACTACAATCGAGATATTGCGCTCCGAAGATCCCTGAGCAATGGCTACTACGTTAATCCCATTTGCTCCCAACGCCTGAAATACGCGTCCTGAGATACCAGGCTTACGACGCATATTATCGCTGACAACCGCTACAATTGACAGGTCGTGCTCTACCTTTACGTTATCAATAATATCATCCCGGAGCTCATATTTGAATTCCTTCTCAATCGCATTCTGGGCAATTTTTGTCTGTGAAGGAAGCACTGCCAGACTTATGGTATGTTCGGATGAAGCCTGGGTAATCAAAATAATATTAACCCCGGCATCAGCCAACGCTCCAAACAGACGCGCCGAAATTCCGGTAACCCCAATCATACCACTCCCCTTAACGGTCAGCAGTGTAATATTATCGATCGAGGAAATACCTTTTATTATCGATTCTCCCGGAATGGACTGATTACTGATGCGTGTCCCCTCCTCTTCGGGTTTGAACGTATTTTTAATAAGGATAGGAATGTTCTCCTTCATAGCCGGTTGTAATGCCGGCGGGTAAATAATCTGCGCGCCAAAATGCGAAAGCTCCATCGCTTCTTCATAAGAAAGATGGGGGATTACAAAATAGCGTTTCACCTTTCCAGGATCAGCGGTCATAATGCCCTCAATATCAGTCCACAGCTCAATAGTTTGGGCTTCGAGTGCCGCACTGATTAACGAGGCAGTATAATCCGATCCCCCACGTCCCAAAGTTGTAGACTCCCCGCTCGACGTTGAAGCGACAAAGCCGGTAACTATCTGTATAGAATCAGGGTCTGCCTCTGAAAAATAGTCTCGAATCTTTTTGTAGGTTTCATCAAACTGTACTCTTGCAGAGCCAAAATCACGATTAGTTTCAATAATTTTTCGGGCATCCAGATAGTCAGCTGAAATTCCTGCATCAGATAAAAACTGGCTAATGATGTATGCTGAAAATCGTTCTCCGAATCCTACTACAAAGTCACGAGTGCGATCAGTCAATTCACGAGTCAACGAAACCCCATGCAGTACATCGTCAAGCTCGTTAAACATCATTTTGAACTGCGCCAGCGTATGACTTTGATTTTGAATGCTGACCAGCTCTTTGATGGTATTGTTGTGGCGCTTCTCCAGATCAGTTAACGTTTGAAGATATGCGTCATCTCCTTTTGAAGCCTTTGCCACCGCATCTTCTAAAGCATCAGTAACTCCTTCAAAAGCAGAAACCACCACAGCCACGTGGTGGTCTTTTTTCTTTTCAGAAATGATATCTGCAACCTGCCTTATAGCAGCGGTCGTTCCCACAGAGGAACCACCGAATTTTAATATGCGCATAAGCCCTTTTTAAATATGAATAAATGAAATCTAACGTTGATCTAATTAACGAAGTGCATCCTCAAGTTCAAGAGAAGCATCGCTGTCAGCATCGCGGTATTTTACGATCAGCGGACATGCAACATTTAGTCCCTGTTCTTGTGCCCAGTCACCGCTCATAGGTCGCGTTCCCGGCACAACCACTGCACGCTCAGGAATATCAGCACCTTTGCCAAGCACTTTTTCGTTTACGCAATCATAAACAGGAATAGACTTAGAAAGCGTAACGCCCGGCGCAATAACGGCTCCTTTTTTCACGAGAATACCTTCCACAATGACGGACCCTGCCCCAATAAAACAATCGTCTTCAATCACCACAGGTGACAACCCAACGGGCTCGAGCACACCACCAAGCTGCACACCGGCAGACAAATGTACATTTTTGCCAACCTGGGCACATGATCCTACTAAAGCGTGGCTATCGATCATTGAACCTTCATCTACATATCCACCTACATTTACATAAGCAGGAGGCATGATAATCACATTTTCTGCCACATATGCTCCTCGGCGAACTGATGACCCACCCGGAACTAAGCGCACGTTTTCATCAGCTGAAAACCGACGTGGAGGCAAGTTGTGCTTGTCCACAAAACCGTCATAAATACCGGAATATTCCGTATTTTCTCCCGCTGAAAATGAAGCTAAAATAGCTTCCTTAACTTCTTTATTTGCTTCCCACCGGTCACCCTTGGGTTCAGCAGCACGTACTTCGCCAGCTTCCAGTTTATCTAAAATTTCTTCCCAATTATTGTCACTCATCGTTAGTAATTATTTGAATTAATTTTAAAAATTGTTCGAATCTGAATCTCTTCAACTATTTTCTTTGTGCCAGCGTTGGATCATATTATCCGCATTTTTTAGAATGCTGATATCCTCCAAATCTTTTTCAGTCAGCGGGGGATGCAAGGTTGAATTTTCGATCCACCCTTTTTCATGCAACAGCACTTTTGCCGGAACCGGATTCGGTCCACGAAACAGTGCATCCGTACATTCTTGCCATAATGGTAGTAAGTCCGGCCCACGACCGTCTAAACACCAATCCACATACTTATGGGTCGGCTTTGGCCACACGTTTGATGCCACCGAAACAAGTCCATCACAACCCGCCATCGCAAAAAATGGAAGTAATCCATCATCACCGCTATAAAACGCAATATCTTTAGCCGTTTTACGATAGTTCTGATAATCATCAATACTTCCACTGGCTTCTTTAACAGCCTTAAAATTCGGGTGGTCAGCCAGATCTTTAAGCACCAACGGACTCATCTTACTACCCGTTCGTGAAGGAACATTATAAAGCATACATTCTTTATCGGCCGCATCCAACAATGCTTTAAACCACTCCACCTGTCCCTTAGGGCCGGGTTTGGCATATAGGGGCGTCACCAGTAAAAATGAATCTACATCAAACTGGTGGCAATACTCAATCCATTCGATCTGATTCCGGAGGTTAAATCCCCCAACCCCTACCATAATGGGAGCATCAACATTCAGGCTCGAAGCTGTTTTAACAACTTCCTTTTTATCCTCTAAAGGTAGCGCCAATCCTTCGCCAGTACTCCCCAAAACAAGAACCCCATTGCCAGCATCATCCTGCTTATGGATTAGCGAGGCCAAATCATCCAAATGGAGATCCCCATTTTCTTTCATCGGGGTGACTAATGCGGTATAAAGTTTTGTGTCTGTAATACTCATAATTGTTGTTGCATTACGTTATCAAAAATTGTTGAAAGATCGTGAAAACCTGGTTCAATATCGTTTAAAACAAGTTGTTCGGCGGCCCATACAGCACCTTGGGCAAAAATCTTTCGGTCATGTGCCTGGTGTTTCAGGTGGATAGATTCCGTTTCCGTTTTTACTTCCAGTTGATGAATCCCTTTAATATCACCTTTTCGTTCCGAAGTAATTTTAGCATCCTGCCCCAGCCACTGTTCCCACGAGATAGCTGTTCCGCTGGGTGCATCTTGCTTATGTATATGGTGAATCTCGTGAATATTAAATTTTGGATGATCAAGCACCGAGGAACTTTGTCCAATAATATTCAAACAGCGGCGCACAATATTCATCCCCAAACTAAAATTGGAAGCTTGTAGCCATGCCAGCTTTCTTGCTTTAAGACGCTCATCCAGATCCGACGGCCACTCATAACCTGTGGTTCCCCAAGCAGCCGGAATACCGGCCTCCATTAACGGCTCGATCAACTCATCGGCCGCTGCACCAGGGACAAACAAAATTGCGGCGTCAGCTTGTTTAAGCTTTTCAATCGTGGGTTTATTTGTCGAATCGAACGGACCTACGATTTGATCCTCATCTAACACTTCTACAACTTTTCCACCAGTTTTTCCAGTGCCTATAACAGCAAATTTCATCTATCAATCGTTTAAATTCAGCGCAATAGTGTTGGATAAGTATAACCTTTTGGAAATCTATTTTCATCCATTTGCGGATATCCCCAAATATAATGTAGATTCAGGCCTAATAAATTTAAAAAACACTGTCTATGTTCACCTTATTTGCGACCCCCGTTTTTACTAATGATGCTGTTGTATTAGGAATTCTTTTGTTAATACTTGCTGCAATTTTCATTACCTCAAACAGCGACAACCCGAAGTGGCAAAAATTTTATACGTTCGTTCCCTCGCTGCTGCTCTGCTATTTTATTCCGTCTATTTTTAATTCCTTGGGGTTGATATCGGGTGAAGAATCGAACCTTTATTTTGTAGCTTCTCGGTACCTTTTACCCGCAAGTTTGGTCTTATTGACGCTCAGCATCGACTTTAAAGGAATCATTAATCTGGGTCCAAAAGCCGTTATCATGTTTTTAGCTGGAACGGTTGGTATTATGATTGGCGGCCCATTGGCTCTTATCACGGTTAGTTATTTTGCCCCAGAGATGACTGCCGGCGCAGGTCCCGAAGCGCTCTGGCGTGGGCTTTCTACCGTAGCTGGCAGCTGGATTGGTGGCGGTGCAAATCAAACAGCTATGTTCGAAGTATTTGATCCCAGTGCTGATTTATTTTCTGCTATGGTGACAGTCGATATTATTGTCGCAAATATCTGGTTAGCGTTCTTACTTTATGGTGCGGGAATTTCGGAGAAAATTGATGCATGGTTTAAGGCCGATGCTTCTCCTATTACCGAACTCCGCAAAAAAATTGAAGACTATAAGGCAAGTGTTGCTAAAATTCCCACCCTCGCAGATATCACCACGATCGTCGCCGTTGGTTTTGTAATTACCGCCATTGGACATTTGGGTGCCGATGGTATTGCTCCATGGATTGGCGAAAATTTTCCACAGCTCAGTGATTTAAGCTTGGATTCTGAATTCTTCTGGATTATCGTTATTGCTACTACCGGTGGACTTGCCCTTTCATTCACAAAAGCTCGTGAGCTTGAAGGAGCAGGTGCATCCAAGATTGGGAGTTTATTCCTATATATCCTGGTCGCCACTATTGGGATGAAAATGAATGTACTCGCTATTTTTGAAAATCCGGGATTCTTTCTAATTGGCTTGCTCTGGATTATTATCCACGTAGTGATTCTCTTTATTACTGCTAAAATTATCAATGCGCCATTCTTTTTTGTTGCGGTTGGAAGTCAGGCAAACGTGGGTGGTGCCGCTTCAGCACCTATTGTAGCTTCGGCGTTTCATCCAGCCCTGGCCCCTGTTGGTGTACTACTTGCGGTATTGGGATATGCCGTTGGAACCTATGCGGCCTATGCCTGTGCTATTATGATGCAGTTTGTGAGCTGACAGATGTGAAACATAAATGGGCAGACGTTTAATAAATTGAAATCACTTTCGTCTGCCGTTTCACTTCTCACTTTTGTCCAAATTACTTACTGATTAAAAGGGGCAATTTTTCTATCTTGGCAGGTCACTTTATAATAGCTTTTCAATACACCTGCATGCGCATCCTCAAATTTATTGGCGTTTTTCTCGGCACATTGCTGGCTGTCTTTTTACTTGTTTTCGGATTTAATCTGGACGCCCTCAAAACGCTTTATGATAACAGCGGAGACTTACAGGAAGGTCAAGAATGGGTATCTAAAGCAACTTCGCTCAAAGGACTTACCCAATATATTGGTTCCAATCCACAGCACACAGCTATTGTATCACAGTCGGTCACCAATCCCGATACGACCATTAATTATGGTGGAAAGAAATTGCACACCATGGGTACGCTTTCTAATTTTTTTCTGATTACCACCTATGCCCAACTTCTCGAGGAAGAACAATTAGATCCTAATCAAACCATCGCCTGGGATTCGGTTGACCGCTACCAGCTCCCCTTTATAGATGCGTCGCACCACGATAATGCTAAACAGGCGCTACAATCCCATACCATAAACGGACAAGTGCCATTAGACAAACTTGTTGAAACGGCTATCATTTATAATGATTTGGCAATTTCGGATTATCTGTATTTTGCATTAGGAAGTGATGCTATAGCGAAAACTATGCAAAAATTAGAACTATCATCTACCGATTTTCCGCTCCCCTTTTCAGGATTGTATATTACGCTGCATCCCTCATTGCATGACAAAGAGTTTGAGGCACACTTTGAAGATTTAACCAATCTATCAAAAAACGAATTTCGAGCGAAAGTATTAGATAACGCACAGCAATATATTTTTAATGAAGATTTTCACGAACGGGTTCGTAAGGCGTTTAATGATCATAATGGATTAGGAATAGGTTTTACTGAACGACGTAATTTGCTACAACTATTTCCAAAATCGAGTGCTCAAGAATTATCTCGGCTAATGCTTCAACTTGAGCAAGATAAGTTGATCTCCCCAGGAGTTTCTCGGCATGTTAAAGACCTAATGGATTGGCCCTATGCCGAACAGGGATTAAATAATGATTTTAAATACTATGGGGCCATTTATGATAATCGGCTCGGCCTTCTTAACGGAATCGACTATGGTGCTTCTGTATATTCAGAAGAACCGTTTGGACAGGCCGTATTTTTTGATTCCCTGCAAGTAGCCTTTTGGTTTCACATGAGCAGCAATTTTATGCATCAAGATTACCAACAACGGTTAATGTGGGATCCTGCGCTACGTGATGCTACACTACAAGAAATCAACAAATAGTATTACCTTTATTCGAAGCAACCCATCACAAAACACAAAAACTATGGCAACATCAGGAAAAGTAAATGAAACCGTTCGCGGAGGAATTACATTGGGATCTGCTCTTGCTGTAACCATCTCATGGTCGGTCAATAAATCAATCGTATGGGCTATTATACATGGATTGTTTAGTTGGTTCTACGTGATTTATTACGCCATTGCATACTAATTTTTAGTTCTTCATCAACAATGAACAAATACAAATACCTCTATTTCACTTGGTTGATTCCAGCTGCTTTCCTATTTCTTGTAATTCATCAGGCTGTAGTCTATTACGGGGTCACCAATACCTATGAAAACGGAACCAGTTATACAGCTGAAATCGTCGATTTTGATCTCAAACAAATTGCCGCTCAAACCAATGGCTATATTGTGCTTCGATTCACAACTCATGATGGCCAGGAAATTCAGCGCCAACTTTCGCTCCCCGTAGAAATGGCTGGTGAACTACAAGAAATACGGGTAGTGCCCGTCCGCTATCAAGCCGATACTATACAAGAAATTGTACTGATGCCAACCATTGACACCCAAAAGAGTTTAATTTGGACGAATGCTTTAATGGCCGGTGTCGCTTTACTGATCACGTTTTTTATTGGATTGGCTGCCCACCGTTTTGCAAATAAAAAACTCAATGAATCTGACGAACAATTTATCCTCGAACGCATAGATTAAACTTTATGAGTTCATCCGATTTAAAGAAAGGCACTCTTTACCTCATCCCCAATACGCTTGGCAAAACACCAGAAAATAATACTATTCCCGAGTATGTGTTGAATATCATCCGAAAACTTGATGTGCTCATTGTTGAAAATGTGCAAACAGCAGCACGATATCTACAGTGGGTTGGGGATACTGTACCTGAGTATGAAATTGAATTTCTTCTGCTCAATAAAAAAACGCCCGTTCATGAGATAACTTCGTTCTTAAATCCTCTTAAAAAGGGAAAAGATGCGGGAATACTATCAGAGGCGGGATGTCCAGTAGTAGCTGACCCCGGATCAGAGTTGATAAAAATGGCGCATGATCAATCTATCACGGTAGAACCATTAGTCGGGCCCTCTTCAATCTTGCTTGCCTTAATGGGGTCGGGCTTTAATGGACAGCAGTTTACCTTTCACGGCTACCTGCCGATTGATCAAAACAAACGACAAGGGGCTATTCAAAAATTAGAACAGCAATCCAAAGAAAGTGGCGGAACGCAAATTTTTATGGAAGCCCCCCATCGCAATGATGAGGTAGTCGAGGATGTTGTTCGGTATTGCAATCCGAATACTCGTTTTTGTACGGCTACTAATTTAACTCTGCCTGGTGAGCGTATTGTATCAAAAAAGATATCAGCGTGGAGGAAAAGTACAGGTGATTCAATCCATAAAGAGCCAACGATATTTTTGTTATATGCTTCTTGAAATAGCTTGCCCGGTTATGATACAATCCGCAGCAGAGTTACGGATTGAGATAATAAATGTATTGATTGAATCCACTCAATAAAAAAGCCTGTCCCAAAAACTGGAACAGGCTTTCAAAGCTGTTATTAATATTAGATACACTAAGCGCCGGCTTCTTCCAACATTTGAACAATACTGTCATAATGATGAGAACTGGCCTGATCTTTAGCTGACCAACCGCGATCATCTACAACCACAACATCACTATGATGCTGAATAAGCAGTTGGACAATATTATCGTACCCATTACTTGAGGCCCAATACAAGGCACTGGTTCCACGATTATCACGAATATTGACATCGGCTCCATGTTCGAGCAGATATTGTACTACATCCAAATGACCATGTTTCGCTGCTTTCATTAATGCCGTGCGGTTATGCTCATCGCTGGTATTAACGTTAGCGCCATCCTTCAAATGCTTTTTTACCGCTTCTAAATCTCCCGTTTCTGATGCTTCAAGAAAGGCGTTTTCTTCCATAT
Organism: Fodinibius sp. Rm-B-1B1-1; assembly: GCF_038594945.1. Lineage (NCBI taxonomy): Bacteria > Pseudomonadati > Balneolota > Balneolia > Balneolales > Balneolaceae > Fodinibius > Fodinibius alkaliphilus. Next base: position 171,962 of record NZ_JBCFYD010000002.1, on the reverse strand, counting down.
TTCAACCTCCTTATTTAGGATTAAAGGTGGGTCTGTAAAAGCATGGTAATTGTTTGGTAGATGATAGTCAACCCTGAACACTAATTGATGCCTCAAAATAAAAAAGGAGGCATCCCTGCCCCCCTTCAATTAGTACAATACTAATTCAATGTCTATTCCAACCCGAGCACATCAACACCCTGTTCAAATGTTACATCTACCGGGATTGATTGCTCTGAAAGGCGATCCAGCGATTCCTGAAGCTGATCACCAATTTGTCCGTATTCTTCAATAAATTTTACTACGCCTTCATAATCCCCATTACCTTGCAGGGTGAGAATTTTTTCAGAAAGTGAATTAGTTGCTTCGGCCATTTTATCAAAATTCACGCGATAGGTTTGCGTATCGTCATCGTAGGTAAAAGCCCCCTGTTCTTTAAAATAATTAAACCGAATCAGATTTGCTTTGCCGTGCGCGCTGGACGAACCAAAGCGGATTGATCGAAAGATACTGGCCATAAACGTAACATAATTGTTATCAATAACTCCTTCATCAATCATATTATCGTTGCGAAGCTCCGAAACCATATACAGCCCTAACACATCGGCCTTACCCTCTTCAAGCGCTGATGCATGTTCCTTAAGTGCTTCTCGCACTGTACTTTCCCCATCGATAGTATTTTTGATTCCCAAACCGTGGGCCACCTCGTGGAACATCGTATTGCCAAAGAAGGCATCAAACGTTAGGTACTGCCGCTGATCTTCAGCAATTAACACATCAGAAATGGGTAACAAAATTTTATCGTATTTAGCGCGCATAGCATTTTTTAGCTGCAGGCGACGGGTCCCCTTTTCAAGCTGTACTTCCTCATCATTGGGTAGATTTATGGCGATAGTTTTTGATCCCGCATTTGCATCCCCTGCATAATAAACAGCATCATAAGCATTAAGATCAGAATCACGTCCAGGTTTTTCCTGCTTGTACTCTTCGGCAACCGGTAGGCCTTCCTGAAGTTCGGGAAGCACTTCTGCATATTTCGATAAACGGCTGCTCCACTCCTTGTCTTTAATTAGTACAAACGTTTCGTGAGCAGCTTTGTATCCAAATAACTGATCTTCATACGTTTCAATAGGTCCTATAACAACTTCGATCGTATTATTTTTCATATCCAGCCACGCCCTATCACTTTCTTGGTATTCGTCTGTGCGTAAAGCCTCAGCCCGCAAATTCAGATATTTTTTAAATCCTTCATCGTCGGCAAGTTCGGCTGCTTCTTCTAATTTATTAGCCGCCCGCTGATGTTGCTCGGCAAAAGCCTCGTGATAGGGAACCGTAACCAGCCCACCAGTAGAATTACGACGGACCAATGTATATAGATCATCTTTATCATCTGCATCCCAATTTTCAAATTCTTCCTTGGTCATATCTCGAGGATAAAAATTGGCTCCCGCAGGTTTTTCCCCAACGTCTTCAAGAAAGGGCTCGTTGCCATTCAACCGATCCCAGGGACCATAATTTATTCGGGCAAAGCGCTGTTCCTTTTCAGTCGTATTAGCCAACAATGTTTCCTTATTGCCATAAGATTGCTCCCAAAATACCTGATCCATCTCATCGCCCGCATCAATAAGAAGCTTGATAATTTCTTTCTGATTATCACTCAGAGAGGAAACATCCGCTTCTAATGTAAACTCCGTATACTGATTTAACCGGTCATCAATCGACATTATATTCTTCCCATCATCAAACTGACATCCTGAAAAAATAAATCCAACTACTACAGTTGTTAATAGCGCTATTGTATATTTCATAATTTTAAATGTAATGTTTGTTTTAGCTAATAAAGGTCAATTCAACTTCTGTTTGGGTAGCATCTTCCGTCTTTTCAGCTCTTCTAAAATAAGCTCCGTCATATCACTTTTAAAAGGAAACTCATAGCGTATATCTAACACATATGCTTTAACCCGAAGCTTAAGTACAAAATTTTCTTCATGAACTTCATTAAGAGCAATGATTGTGATAGGCTTTTTTAAATAAACATATCGCGACGAAACGGCTGCTCGATATGCAATACGCTTAACCTTATCAACATCAATATCCATAGGTAGAAAAATTTCGGCGACTACCAGACAATCTAATGCACTGGAATTGGCATTGGATACCGCTCTATTCATTAGCTCACTGTTGGGAATCGTGACAATAGAATCATCAGGCGTTACAATACGGCTTGATCGCAACCCAATGGATAAAACTTCGCCATAATGTTCGGCAACTTCGATTTTATCGCCTACCTGAAAAGGACGATCCATAATGATTATAAATCCACCGAATATATTTTTAAGGATATCCTGAGCCGCAAAACCAACGGCAATACCGATGGATGCCAGTACCGTAATGATGGTGCTTAATGGTGGTTCAATGATACCCGCAATGATGATGTAGATAGCAACAGACCAAATTATCAACCGAATAACAGGTACCAATCGCTTAATACCTAAACGGTAACTGGTAAATTGCTCCGACAAGTTATCGAGGATGAGTACAATAAATCGATTGATAAAATAGGTAACAATCAATGCTATAATAATAGCAATGATCACCCCCGTAGAAATGAGGTTTTCGAACTTTGCCAGCGGATCTTCCTCTTGGATAGCAGCAGTATCACCTTCTACCTTGGCTTGTGTGGTATCGATCTGTACCGGCCCAATAATAATAGTAGTATCGGGTTGCTGCGCTACAGTATCCTGCACAACCGATAAGCTGGTATGAACCCCACCTAAGACAAAAACCGTAATCAATCCCAATATGCTAAAAAACTTCCCCATACTATTACCCCAAATGAATTATATTCCGTTCTTTCAGCACGCGGACAATTTGTCGGTACATCAAATGATTGATGGTACTACTTCCTTCTTTATCCACAAGCATGCCTCGTGATCGCAAACGGTTTATTAACAGCCTGCTTTCCTCAATCGTATTATCCATGATCATTGCCAGTTCAGTGTCAGACAGCGTATCATGCAATACAAATGCCTCCAATGTAAATAAGACCTGTGGATTTAAGTCTTCAATCATCTCCACTGATGTGATCTCGAGAGGTTTTATATAAAAGTTTGTTTCATCAAATTCTCGTATCGAGCGAATCCAAAAAATCATAGCAATAGAAGGATTACCTTCAGCCAATTTTGTCAATTCTTCAAAATATTCCTCCTTTAAATAGGTTTGCACTTCCTCTTCACTGTCCTTCAATTTCCTGTAGGTCCGCGACTGTAAGACTTGTTCATCGGGTTCAAAATACAATGAGTATCCACTGGCTTGGTGCCTGTTTAAAATAACTTGCTCAAGTTGATCAGCAGTCAACGAATCACTTTTACTGACATGGGAAAAGTACTCACTTAACTGCATCACCTTATCCAAAAATGACCACGCATAACGCGAACAACTAACGACCCAAAAGAGGTTATCTCGGGTTTCACTGATTAGATACATAAGTTTTTCAATGGCCTTAAAACCGTTGATATCTCGAACAAAACAGTTTTGAACGGATTCCAAAACAATAACTGACCGTTGATTCTTTTCTTTGATCTCAGCTATAAGCTCCTCAACAGACTCTGCATGCTCTACTTGTAACACAGATATAACCTTATCAACTAACTGCTGCTCATCCCATATTGTTTTATTAAACTCCAATATTTGAGGTTCTGATTGGCTGAACTCTGTTTCTATCATCAGCTTTAAAAAAGAAGATTTTCCACTCCCCTTCTCTCCCACCACTGCGAAATTCGTCGAAAATTCATTCTGCCATTGCTCATACGCTTTTTTAAAAAGCACAACCGAATCATTGGCAGGCTCAAAAAAACGTTTGTCGGCCAGTGATTTAAAATCAAACAAGCGCCGATAAATATACGGCAAACCCTTCATCTGTTTGTCTGTCTCAGAAAGATAAGTAGCAATATCGGCACGCCTTGATTCCTGAACCCCGCTTTTTTTAAACCCCAATAATGACTTTACACTATCTGCATAACCTTTGCCTTTTTTCCACAAAAATCGGCTCCACAACATCAGCTGATCCTCTGCCCGGGCCCAGCGAGAATCTAATATCGTTTTCCAATCTTTCGTTTTTTCCTTGACCGTATATTTCGCATTCAACACCTGCAGCTGCTTCGAATCTCCCTTGTGTAGCAAATCCAACAACGAGACAAAAAACTGCTTGTTACCTCCTCGAAGTGCTCCCTCTATCTGTTGCCACTTTTCATCAGCACTTTGATTTAATTCTTCAACCTTCGCTAAGATTCGCTGCAATGCTTCGCGCACTACCTTAGTAGGATCTTCCTGCTCCTCTACATCCTCATCATCTACTGTTAATGCAGATTCAAGGTTCACAGAAATAATATTATTAATCTCCTGAATCTCTTCTATATTTTGTGCGATAAACTGCTCGTACTGCTGTTCATCAGGCTGTAAAGAACGCATAAACAGTTCCCGAAACGCCCGAATAACGAGTTGCCGCCAGGCAACTTTCTCCTGATTTACCGTGGGTGGATTTGTATCCAAACCAGAACCAAAAACGAGTTGGGCATCCTCGGATGATTGCCCTACCATCAGCAATAAATCTTCAAAAAAGTGTTCCACTTTTCCCGATAAAATGCGTTTTTCATGCAGCTTTTCTAAGGGAGCCAAAAGCTTTAGCTCAACAAACTCTTCCAGTTTTTCTTTTAGTGATCGAACTTCAACAAGTGAATCTTCCTCACCAACCGTTTGGATGCTCTTCTCGATATGCTGATAAAATTCACTGAGTGGTTTATTTAGTGCTTCCTTAAAATGGGTTTCCAGGGTTGATCTAAATTCAGCGATCTCCCCTTCCATCTCATTCTGTAAGCTCAAAAAATGAGCCACATCTCGAGTACGTTCCAGATATAACTGTTCTACATCCAACCACTGTTTCCGATTGGCTTTAAACTGATCGAGCAAATTGTGACGAGTTTCTTGCAGCTGCTCATTAGTAAAAACAGCACTGCTCTTCTCAATCGTGTCTACCTTTTCAATAACCTCCTCAATATGTGATTGCTGAGCATCCAGATCTTCTTCTATTTGCTGCAAAAGAATTTTCTTTTTCTCTCCCAGCTTCTCTTTTTGATCCGATACAAACCCCAATAAATCGGGCTGGGTATTTCCATCGTTTTGCACCAGCAGTTCCTCAATGTCCCGAACAATTTCCAGCTGTACTCGTTCAATATCATGCTCCCATTCGAGCACTTGCCCACCCTGTAACAACAAACACTTTATTGCATTTTCTAATGGAACCTGTTGTTCCCATTTTGGATACGGCTTCTTTTCTCTACCTATGAGTCCCCTGAAAAATTGACCACTATTATGAAGAAATTTTAAAAGGCCATATGTAATTTGCTTTCCCTTTTTTCCGATCATGATAGCCACAGCATCCCCATCTTGCTTAGCAAAACGCTGTGTCTTTTGCTGCCACACAACCTCGTCCGGAAATGAGCCCCCCACCTTATCAACAGCAGACAAATACTTATTTATGAGTAAAGGAGCATCTAACTTCAATAACGAGTTTTCAATATTTGTTAAAAGGCTTTGCAATCCCTGCTGCAACAACTCCCCATCAGCATACTTCCGGTCAACAGCTGAAAAATATCTCAGCAGTTGCTCATAAACTTCAAAACGGTGTTCAATATATGAGGCAATACCAGTAAGAAGCTCGTCTTTTATACCCTGTTGCAGCCTATTCCTAAATTCTTGACGCTTCAATACAGATCGGTTTATTTATTTGTTTTGTCTTAATTTGATCAAAAAATGATGAAATACAAATTAATACTCATCCGTTAACCACTGCTATTCATAGGATAATCTCTTTTTATTCTTGACTAAATATTAATTAATTTCGATCAAAATATTCTTCACTATCCCAATGCATTGTAAGGTGATCAATCCCATTCTGAAATACGCGCATAAAACTGCCAACTATAGATTCTTTCGGGCACTATTGGTCACAGTTCTTTTTCTAACTTTCTCCCTCCCCTTTTCTCTCCAGGCCCAAGAGAATACGCTACAAAAATTAACGACTGCAGAACGTAGCGACGGCAAAGGACAAGTTATACGATTTCATTTAGCCCAGGCAGTAGATTCGTTCCAGGTTTATCAACCTGATCCAGATCTAATACAATTGACGCTGTATCAAGAAAATATTGATACAGCAGATATCAACCTACCTAACATTTCTTCCGCTTTTGATGAAATTAGTTTCTACGATATTCCCGCAGGTATCGGCGTTGACATCTATATTACCGAAGGAAAATTCTATGACGGGAAAGCCTATCATGATGGTAACAGTAATGATTTACTTCTGGGACTCACTGAAACAGAGAAATCAGAACTCGAATATTTAACCAAAGATACTGAACCCATTATATGGTCGAGCTTTACGATCACTGAACAAAATTTATTGGAAGGAAATGGGAATACCCCCTCCGAAAACAGCGACTACAATCAAACAAGAGATAAAATGAAGTTTGATGTGGTCGTTATTGATGCGGGTCATGGCGGTCATGATCCCGGCTCTATTGGATATCGAAATGTTCAGGAGAAAAATATCGTGCTCGAAATTGCCAAGAAAGTAGGTGGTTATATCAATGAATATATGCCAGAGGTTGAAGTCGTGTATACCCGCGACTCTGATGAGTTTATTGAGCTTGAAGAACGCGGCAGTATTGCCAATGATGCCGAAGGGGATCTTTTTATCTCCATTCACTGTAACTCACATACTACTCGTCAACCCAATGGCACCGAACTCTACTTTTTGGGACTGGAACGCAGTGAGTCAGCCCTGGAAGTTATGAAACGAGAAAATAAAGTAGTGCGCGCTAACAACGATATTGAACAGCGCGAGCTTAGCCAGGAAGAATTACTGGTATATGAACTGGCCAACAGCAGCTATATTACAGCCAGTGAGCAAATTGCCGGAATGATGGAATACCAATTTGATGAGCGAGCCCAACGCCATTCTCGTGGCGTTAAACAAGGACGCTTTGTCGTACTTTATCATGCTTCGATGCCGGCTGTGCTCGTTGAAACAGGCTTTATCAGCAACCCAAGCGAAGCACGATACCTTACCTCTGATCGGGGGCAATCGTATATAGCCTCAGCAATTTTCAGGGCTATCAGGAATTATAAAGAATCAAACGGAAATTAATAATATTAAATCATATCCATATTGAAACCTCTTATCATAGGTGTTGCAGGAGGCAGCGGTTCAGGAAAAACAACAGTTGTTGAACACATTGTTAATGCCATTGGGGAAAATGACATCTTGCTGATTCAGCACGATTCATATTACCGCGACTTGAAACATTTGTCGTTCGAAGAGCGAAATAAGCAAAATTTTGACCATCCCTCTTCGCTCGAAACCGAATTGATGATCCGACACATTGAAGCTCTCAAAGAAGGGTATCAGGTTGAGATCCCCATTTACGATTTCAGCAAGCATATCCGCAAAGAGGAAACCCGCTTAGCAGAACCAAAAAAGATTATACTGGTTGACGGGATTCTCATTTTTACCGAAAAAGAGCTGCGCGAATTGATGGACATCAAACTATATGTGGATACTGATGATGATATCCGTCTTTTGCGTCGCATTCAACGCGATATTGTAGAACGTGACCGCGAACTTGAGCACGTACTCTCCCAATACCAAAAACACGTGCGACCTATGCACCTTGAATTTGTGGAACCTACCAAAAGATACGCCGATATTATCATCCCACACGGCGGCGAAAACAAGGTAGCACTGGATATGGTCAACGCCTTAATACAGGATCGATTAAACAATTATACAGAAGAAATAAAAAACGAGTCGAAGTCGGAATGAAACCAGTTATAGATTTGCTTTAGCAGGTACATTCTAATTAATTGAGTGACTTAAATTTATGGATATACATTCCAAAACAGCCATTGTTACGGGAGCCAGCAGTGGCATCGGTATCGCTTTCAGTGAAGCTTTGATAAATAATGGAGCTACGGTGTATGGACTGGCACGAAGCACCGATAAATTACAACGCGTGCAACAAGAGCTGGGCGATCAATTTATTCCTATTACAATGGATATTACCGACCACGATGCCATCGAAAAATGGGTTTCTGAGACTTTTGATAATTCGACTGCTCCCGATATTCTTATTAACAACGCCGGACTGGGACGTTTTGCTGATGTCGATGAACTACCCTTGGATGAGTGGGAAGCAATGGTACAGACCAACTTATCCGGCACTTTTTATATGACGCGTCAATTTGTCCCTTTAATGAAGGCTAAAGACGCTACCTGTCATATTATTAATATCGCGTCGATCGCCGGAAAAATTGGCAATCCTAAAATGACGGGCTATAATGCATCCAAGTTTGGAGTCCGTGGATTTAGTGAAGCCCTCTTCAAGGAAGTCCGATACGATGGCATAAAGGTAACCTGTTTTTACCCCGGCTCTATTGCAACCAGCTTTTTTGGGGATAAAGATATTGATACTCACTCCAATATGATGCAGCCCGATGAAGTCGCCCAGGTATTAGTTAATGTGCTGGAAACTCCAGATAACTTCCTGATCAATGATATTACCATGCGTCCCCTGAACCCTAAATCACCAGACGACTCATGAAATGGCTGCTTCCTCTTATTTTTTTGGGGATGTTCTTGTCGGTTAGCTGTTCAAGTGATCATCCTCCGAAACCAAAATCTTTATTGGAAGAGGATACCTATATTGATTTAATGATTGAACTCCAACTGGTACGTTCTTACGGAGAAACAAATTCCCTGGACAGCCTTCTGGTCGACTCACTTACCCAAGAAGTATTTCAGAAATATCAAACCACTGACTCCACTTTTGTTCGCAGCCATCGCTATTACGAGCAGTTTCCCGAACAACAACTTCAACGCATTGATGCAGCAATTGAACAACTAAAAATGGATCAGGTTGCCGATACCACCCAACAGGATTCAATTCCGGGATAAACTATTTCTTCCAGGAATATTTCTCCCCCTTATTTACCAATATTTTTTCTCTCTCTAAATAGCTTATCACGTGTTTAGTACGTTCCTTTGTCCAACCTAACTGACTAATTATTTCTTGAAACGACAAAGGATTATCAGCTAAAAGCCTTTTCAACGTCAAAATTTCTTCTTCCTCAATAGCCCCCTGTAATCTCTCATCCTTCAAACAATTATCGCAATGCCCACAAGCCTGAACATCTTCTTCCCCAAAATAATGGCGGATATACTTTTCCCGGCATCCATCAGTTTCTATGTATCCTGTCATATAATCTAACTTCTTGAGTAGATTATCGCGATGCTTTTCCAACTCCTCGGTACTTAGTGTCAACGTAGATTGACGCTCCGCATTTAATATTATCAAGGGCAATTCTCCAATCAATTCATACTTTAAAATATGATCTCGGTCCTGCAGTACTTGCATCCCTTTTTTTACAGCATTTGGTGACATTCCTAACTTCCGCTTGATGTAATCGAACTCCAGGTATTTCATTTTTCCAAATGCTTCTCCACCAAATTGACGAAATAGAACGTCCAAAAACTCCGCCTTTTGTTGGTTCTCTAACGTATTAATTTGATCGTGAACATAATCCTGGTTAGCAATAAAATGTACCCCCACTTGTGGACTGATATGCTCAACAACCTCCACAATCTCTAATTGATTGAGCACATCAAGAGCTGTGCGGACTTTCCGTTTGTCCAATCCCGACCGTTTTTCAAGCGCCTGTACCGACACCTCTTGACGTTCTTCCATCTCCGACCCAACCGCTAAATTTAAGTGATCGCACAATGCATCATACACTTTTTGCAGCTGATCTTTACCGGGATACGAATCCTTTATTCGTTTTTTTGCAATAATCGCATCGGCAGGTTTAAACAGAAGCATAGGAAAACTCTCTTCCCCATCCCGCCCGGCACGTCCGGCCTCTTGGTAATATGATTCCAACGAATATGGCATCTCGTAATGAATCACATACCGACAGTCTGCTTTATCGATACCCATACCAAACGCATTCGTAGCTACCACCAATGGAATCGTACCCTCAATCCATTCCTGCTGAATTTGTTGTCGCTGGGCAGAATCAACTCCCGCATGATAAGCCTTCGTTTGCACACCCAGCTTCTGTTCTATCTTTTGGGATAATGCCTCACAGTTCCGTCGCGTCCCCCCATAAATCAATCCCGATCCTTTGGGAGCCGCCCTTTGCACTGCTTGCAGTAGCTTTTTCTCCTTCTTTTCGGTTGCAATAACCCACCACTTTAAATTTGGCCGTTCAAATCCTTTTGAAACTATAACCGGATCTTCTAACTCCAAATTCTTTTGAATATCATCCCGAACTTCCGGAGTAGCTGTGGCCGTCAGGGCAACCCATGTAACGTCATCGGCAATATCTTCTAACGCCGGACGGATTTCACGATAGCTCGGCCGGAAATCGTGCCCCCATTCCGAGATACAGTGTGCCTCATCAATAGCAATAACATCGATATCCAGCTTCGGCATCTCTGCTTCCCAAAGTGGTGTTTTCAATCGTTCAGGAGAACAATAGAGCAAATCATACATCCCATTACGGGCATTGGCAAACCGCTGTTCAATTTCCCACGACGAAATTGTACTGTTCACAAACGTAGCAGAAATACCACGGCTATTAAGCTGCTCTACCTGATCCTGCATCAAGGCTACCAGCGGAGAAATAACAATCGTCACTCCATCCAGCACCGTAGCCGGCACTTGGTAACACAATGATTTTCCCCCGCCCGTAGGAAAAAGCACCATCGTATTTTTTCCATCCAATACCGATTGAATCACTTTATCTTGGCCCGGCCGAAAGGATGGAAAGCCCCAATGTTTTTTTAGGGATTCCTGTGCCTTTTCAAAAAGATTATTATTCATAAACTTTAATTGCTAAATATTGCCAATCTTTCGCATTCGCACATTATAGAACAATAAATCCCCATTATAGTAATTTTTTGCTCACAATTTTACCTGGGACATATACCTACCTAAACCATCCGGTTATGGCTAACATTAATCTCATTATTCAATGTTATATAAGGATTTAGCGACATAAATAAATTCCCGAATCGCACCTATAAAATGCAGAAATTATAACAGAAACAATATCTATTTGTTTTTTTCTCTAAAGACCATAGTTTAATGGGCAATGAAATTAAACGGAACAAATATCGTACTTTTTAGCGACAGTCCATCTGTTGCAGGCCCATCTATGTTCCGGATTTCTGTACGGCGACGGCCCTTTCGGGCTTAACAACAACCTTCCTATCGGAGGGTACACCATTTAGTATCACTCCGAACGACCCTATCACTTTTATCACCAAATATTTTCACCCAGCGGATAACTTTATCGCTGATAGATTTCAACCATCGCCGTACGATGAATATTACAATCACCGTAGCCAACACAGAGCATCTTTCTTTTGCAGAAACAATTTGTGACCTCATGGAAGAAGCCGCAAAAAAACGCGGTACAGGCATTGCAAAACGTGCTCCCGAATATATCCAAGATAAAATAAATGAAGGAAAAGCGGTTATTGCTGTTGATGAACAAAATAATCAGCTGGCCGGCTTTTGCTACATCGAAAATTGGGATCACAACAAATATATCGCCAATTCGGGACTCATTGTGCATCCGCACTACCGCAAACTCGGGCTCGGCAGAAAAATCAAGGAACGCATTTTCCAATTATCTCGCGAAAAATACCCCAATGCCAAGATATTCGGTATAACCACCAGTATGGCCGTAATGAAAATCAATTCCGATATGGGGTATCGTCCAGTCACTTTCTCTGAGCTGACCCAAGACGAAGAATTTTGGCAAGGCTGCCAGAGTTGTCCTAACTACGATATTTTGACCAGTGAAGATCGTAAAGATTGCTTGTGCACCGGCATGCTATACGATCCCCAAAAAGAGAAAAATAAACCTAAAAACCAGAGTGAGTCTGAACAAAAGGCCAAGCGCTGGGAACAGTTCAAGCGCTTTGTACGCCTGCATAAAATCAATATCAAACGCAAAACGAAATCAATTTTCAATTTTAAAAAGTAATCTCCAATGAGCTCAAAGAAAAAAATTGTACTGGCATTCAGCGGAGGACTCGATACCTCATACTGTGTGCCTTATCTCAAGCAAACTTATGATGGGAAAATTCATACAGTTCTTGTTAATACGGGTGGATTTTCGGATGAAGAATTATCGCAAACTAAAACACATGCATATAACCTGGGGGCCGACTCCCACCAAACACTCGATCAAACCGAAGAATTTTACTGGAAAGTGATTAAATATCTGATCTTCGGGAACGTACTGAAAAACGACACTTATCCCCTTTCAGTGAGTTCTGAACGTGTTTTCCAAGCGGTAGCCATCGCCAAATACGCCCAAGAAATTGGCACCGATGCCATCGCACACGGCAGCACGGGTGCTGGTAACGATCAAGTGCGATTCGACTTGGTGTTCAACGTCATAGCTCCCAACATGGAGATTATTACTCCCATTCGTGATCAGCAACTATCGCGACAAGAAGAAGTGGATTTTTTACAACAAAATGGATTCGACTTCGACTGGGCGGAATCCAAATATTCGATCAACAAAGGGCTATGGGGCACGAGTGTAGGCGGAGCCGAAACACTAACTTCCGACCAACCATTGCCCGACGAAGCATGGCCAAGTCAGCTCGAAAAAAAGAAACCACAATCTATAGAAGTTAAGTTTGAACAAGGCGAACCGGTTGGGCTGAATGACCAAACACTTACTCCTGTCGAACTCATTCAAACAGTAGATGAACTGGCATCAAAATATGCAATCGGACGTGATATTCACGTCGGTGATACCATTATTGGTATTAAAGGTCGCGTAGGATTTGAAGCCGCCGCTCCCATGATTCTGATAAACGCCCACAAGCATCTTGAAAAACACGTGCTCACCAAATGGCAAATTCATTGGAAAGATCAGCTTGCTGATTGGTATGGCATGATGTTGCACGAGGGACAGTATCTGGATCCGGTGATGCGAAATATAGAAGGTTTTCTATCTGATACCCAGTCGAATGTAACCGGTAAAGTTAAATTGCAGCTTCACCCCTATCGCTTTGAAATCGAAGGTGTTTCTTCACCCAACGATTTAATGAACGCCAAATTTGGCGACTATGGCGAAATGAACAAAGCCTGGAGCGGTCAGGACGTCAAAGGTTTTGCCAAAATATTGTCCAATCAAATAAATATCCACCAATCGGTAAACAGTTATGATTAACGTAGGAATTGTAGGTGGATCGGGTTACACCGCCGGCGAACTCATTCGCCTGCTGCTCGTCCATCCCAAAACAAAAATTGATTTTGTATTCAGTACGAGCCGCGCCGGTAAGCCGGTTACGTCGGTTCACCAAGATCTCCTGGGAGATACAAATCTCGAATTTAGCTCAGAGATAAATCCTAATGTTGATGTGCTTTTTCTCTGTACGGGACATGGAAATTCTACAAAAATTCTGCAGGATTTCACCGTATCCCCAGGCACTAAAATCATCGATTTGAGTCGGGATTTCAGGCTCGCTGACAACAATTCGTTTGGAAATCGTAAATTCATTTATGGACTTCCCGAACTTCAAAAATCAGCAATTTCAGATGCTGATAATATAGCCAATCCCGGCTGTTTTGCGACTGCCATCCAACTGGCGCTGCTGCCGGCGGCACACATATCCGCCTTGGAAAATGGGATCCACATTCATGGTATAACCGGATCAACGGGCGCGGGAAGTTCATTGCGAGACACCACTCATTTTAGCTGGCGCGATAATAACGTATCGATTTACAAAGCACTTGATCACCAACATGTGGGCGAAGTAACACAGAGTTTGACACAGCTTTTCCCGGATTACAATTCGGAACTTAATTTTGTGCCTGTCCGAGGTAATTTTTCCCGGGGCATTTTTATATCCGCATACACCGAAAGCGACCTGTCACTGGAGCAAGCACAATCGTTGTACGAAGAATTCTACGCGGATGCACCGTTTGTTCATCTCAGTGAAGAACCGCTCCACCTGAAACAAGTGGTAAACACTAATAAATGCCTACTCCATCTTCAGAAAGAAAATGGCAAACTGTTGGTCACCTGCATCATCGATAACCTGCTTAAAGGGGCATCGGGGCAGGCACTGCAAAATATGAATCTGATGTTTAAACTCGACGAAAAAACTGCACTTCAACTCAAAGCTACGCACTTCTAACATGGAAATTTTCGACGTATATCCCCTTTTAAATCTTGAACCCGTAAAAGCGCAGGGCAATTATGTATTCTGCAATGATGGGGAAAAATATCTCGATTTCTACGGCGGACACGCAGTAATCTCGATTGGCCATTCGCATTCGCATTTCGTAAACAAAATTACTAAGCAGCTGAACGGTCTCGGATTTTATTCGAATTCAGTTCAAAATCCCTTGCAAAAAAAGTTAGCAAAGAAACTTGGCAAACTTTCAGGATATGATGACTACCAGCTTTTCCTCTGCAATTCGGGAGCCGAATCTGTGGAAAATGCCCTTAAAATGGCCTCCTTCCATACCGGGAAATCGAAAGTCGTATCCTTCAAAAAAGCCTTTCATGGACGCACTACGACCGCTTTAAGCGTAACGGACAAAGAAGAATATACTGCTCCGATTAACGAAGGCGGTGAAGTAATTTTCCTGAAGATGAACAACTTTGAAAAACTGCAATCTGAAATCAACGGCGGGGATGTCTGCGCTGTTGTGCTGGAACCAATACAGGGCATCGGCGGTATTCGCCTGTTTGAAGATTCTTTTTTAAAGCAAGTTCGCCAGCTCTGTAACAAGCACAACGTGGTTCTGATTTGCGACGAAATTCAATCGGGATTTGGTCGCACAGGCAAGTTCTTTGCCCATCAGCATGCCGGCATCGAACCCGATATTATTACTGTGGCAAAAGGCATGGGCAACGGATTCCCCGTCGCCGGCACGATATTGAGTCCAGATTTTAAGGCCAAACACGGCAGACTCGGCTCAACGTTTGGAGGAAATCATTTGGCTTGTGCCGCATCAATAGCGGTACTTGAAGTACTCGAAAACGAGCAGATGATCTGTAATGCTGCAACAATCGGAGCGAAATTAATAAATGACTTATCAAAACTGCCGGAAGTTAAGGAAGTACGAGGACGCGGACTCATGATCGGTATAGAATTTCCGTTCGAAATCAAAGAAATACGCCAGCAACTCATCAACCAAGAACAAGTTATTACTGGTGTTTCTTCGAATCCTAATGTCTTACGGCTCCTCCCACCGTTGGGAATCCACAACCAAGAAATCGATCAATTCATGAATGCTATAAAAAACGTTTTAAACCAGTAACAATGAACAATTTTACCTCAATAACCGACGTCAAAAATCCCAATAAACTCGTGCAGCAAGTTCCTTCAATAAAGAACAATGGTGTGGAGTCAAAAGTTGGAAAACACAAATCGCTGGCTCTCATCTTTTTCAATCCCAGCCTGCGCACGCGGATGAGTACCCAAAAAGCAGCACAAAATATCGGAATGGATGTAACCGTGATGAACATCAACGCGGACGCCTGGAACATCGAGTTTGAGGACGGCACAATCATGGACGGATCAACCCAGGAACATATCAAAGATGCGGTACAAGTTATCAGTAGTTATTGCGATGTGATGGGCGTACGAACGTTTGCCAATCTGCAAAACCAAAAAGAAGATTATGAAGAAAAAGTGCTGAACAAGTTTTTGGAATACTCTTCGGTCCCGGTAATCAGCCTGGAATCGGCAACGCTGCATCCGCTACAATCGCTGACGGATCTGGCTACCATTGCCGAATCGGGAATCCAAAAACCAAAAGTGGTATTGAGCTGGGCGCCGCATCCCAAAAAGTTGCCACAAGCAGTCGCAAACTCGTTTCTCGAATGGATTGTGCAAACCGATGCCAAAATTAAGCTAACGCATCCCAAAGGATATGAGCTCAGCGATCAGTTTACGGGTGGAGTTCCGATCACTCATAACCAAAAAGAAGCCTTTAAAGATGCCGATTTCATTTACGCCAAAAACTGGTCGAGTTATTCAAATTATGGACAAACACCCCAAATCGAAAAGAACTGGACCATCACTTCCGAAAAAATGAATCTCACAAATAATGGAAAATTTATGCACTGTCTGCCTATCCGGAGGAATGTAGTGGCAACCGATCAAGTCATTGACCAATCACTGGTCTACAAGCAGGCAAAAAACAGAGAATACGCAGCACAGGCTGTGCTTAAAAACATTTTGGAGGATTTATAATGAACACGCTTCACGTCATCAAAATTGGCGGAAATATCGCCAATGATGAGAAAAAACTGGAGAATTTTCTTGCCAATTTTGTCCAACTGGACGAACCCAAAATCCTGGTGCATGGGGGGGGAAGTTCCGCGTCCGACCTGTGTAAAAAATTGGACATCCCCATCCAGATGAACAACGGACGGCGCATAACCGATAAGCCGGCCCTCGATGTTGCGGTGATGGTTTATGCCGGACTAATCAACAAAAATATTGTGGCCAAGCTGCAGGGCCGTTCGTGTAATGCATTGGGACTTTCAGGCGCGGATCTCAATATTATTCCTGCCAAAAAGCGAACCGGCACCGAAATTAATTACGGATTTGTCGGTGATATCGAGGCGAAATCCATCAATAATTATTTTATCAGACGCTTGCTGGATGAGCAAATCGTGCCTGTTTTCCCAGCTATCACTCACGACACCCAGGGTCAATTGCTCAATACCAACGCGGATACCATTGCTTCAACACTGTCGATTGCTCTGACCAAACACTACAACGTTTCGTTAATCTATTGCTTCGAAGAACAAGGAGTACTTAAAAATATAAAAGATCCCGATTCGTGGATTCCACAGCTTAAAAAGCAAAACTATCTCGATTTAAAAAGTGAAGGTGTCATCCATGAAGGCATGATTCCCAAGCTGGATACCGCATTTGAAGCACTGAAGCAGGATGTACAACAAGTACATATCAAACACGCTGAAAATCTACTAAACAACACTGGAACCGAACTCTCGTTATGAATCAAAACCAACTTGTTGAAAATAGTACCGAACTTTTAAAAAAGCTTATTACTACGCCTTCCTTTTCAACAGAAGAGGATACCACAGCAGAAATTCTACAGCAGTTCTTTGAAGATCAGGGGATTCCGACAAAAGGCTACAAAAATAACCTGTGGGCAACCAATAAGTATTTTGATGAGGATAAGTCCACTATTTTACTCAATTCACATCATGATACTGTAAAGCCCAATTCGGGCTATACCAAAGATCCATTTACGCCAGTTGTTGAAGATGGAAAACTTTTTGGACTGGGGGCGAATGATGCGGGGGGACCGTTAATTTCGCTTATTTCTGCTTTTATTCACTTTTACCCAAAGAAAAACCTGAGTTATAATCTTGTCTTTGCCGCATCTGCCGAAGAGGAAATATCGGGTGACAACGGTATTGTTTCAATCCTCGATATGCTACCTCCAATCGATTGCGCTATTGTAGGAGAACCAACACAAATGCGAATGGCTGTTGCCGAAAAGGGATTGATGGTGCTTGAATGTACGGCCAAAGGCAAAAGCGGGCATGCCGCACGCGACGAAGGAGAAAATGCTATTTACAAGGCCTTGTCAGATATCGAATGGTTTAAAAATTATGAATTCGCTGAAGAGTCAGAGACATTGGGACCAGTAAAGATGACGGTGACGGAAGTCCACGCTGGCAGCCAACACAATGTAGTGCCTGACACCTGCGATTTTACGGTGGATATCCGAAGCACTGATGCCTATTCGAATAAGGAAATCTTGAACATTGTCGAAAGAAATATAGACTCTGTCATTCACCCAAGATCCATCCGACTGAATCCCTCATTCATGCCATTGGATCACCCGATTATAAAGGCAGGGCAAAGTATGGGATTGGAACAGTACGGATCACCAACGCTCTCCGATCAGGCGTTTTTATCAGTACCTTCGCTAAAAATTGGTCCTGGTAAATCGGCACGCTCACATACGGCAGATGAATTTATCCAACTGGATGAAATTGAAGAAGGAATTGAAATATATATCAGACTATTAAATAAAATACTTTAAAAATAGATCCTGAGATAAGTTCAGGATGACACAATCTTCTCTAACTATATACTACAAGTTAAACCATGAAACTTTGGGATAAAGGACAACAATCGACAAGCGAAATAATCGATCAGTTTACGATAGGGAATGATCGTATTCTGGATCTCGAAATTGCCGAATATGACTTGCGGGCATCCAAAGCACATGCACAAATGCTCAACGATGTGGCATTACTAACCGACCAAGAATGGAAAAAGATAGAGCACGAGTTGAATCGACTGTTAGATCAGATAGAAGATAATACCTTTACCATTGAGGAACAGTTTGAGGACGTGCACTCCAAAATTGAATATGAGCTCACCCAGGCGCTTGGTGATACCGGCAAGAAAATTCATGCCGGGCGGTCGCGCAATGACCAAGTGCTCGTATGCCTGCACTTGTACGTCAAAGAGCAAATCGAGGAAATAAAAAAGCTAATAAAAGTACTTTTTAATAGACTGATTGAACTCAGCGAAGAACACAAAGAGGTGGTCATTCCCGGTTATACACACATGCAGGTGGCCATGCCCTCATCGTTTGGATTGTGGTTTGGGAGCTACGCCGAATCGCTCATCGATGATCTGTACATGCTGAACTCAGCTTACGAAATTGCCGACCAAAATCCGTTGGGATCAGCCGCCGGTTACGGAAGCTCTTTGCCCTTAAATCGAGAAAAGACCACTAAATTATTGGGATTCAGTACACTGAAATATAATTCCGTTGCTGCACAAATGAGCCGCGGGCATCTTGAAAAAATGGCAAGTTTCGGCCTCAGCGCCGTCGGCGGCACGCTTTCCAAAATGGCAATGGATATTTGCCAATATATGAGCCAAAATTTCGGATTTATCTCTTTTCCCGATGAACTTACGACCGGTTCAAGCATTATGCCACATAAAAAAAATCCAGATGTCTTTGAGCTCGTCCGCGCTAAATGTAACAGCATTCAAAACCTGCCCAACGAACTGACGCTCATCACCAACAACCTACCGAGCGGCTACCACCGAGATTATCAATTACTTAAAGAAAAGCTATTTCCTGCGGTGCAGACGCTAAAATCATGCTTGAGCATCAGCGAATTTATGCTCCAGCATATTGAAGTAAATGAAAAAGCCATTGAAGACGAGCGATATCAATACATTTACAGCGTCGAAGAGGTCAACAAAAAAGTGCTCGAAGGAGTCCCCTTCCGCGAAGCGTATCAACAGGTTGCTAAATCTATTGCAGAAGGGCATTTTCAGCCCGATCGTAATATTGAACATACTCACGAGGGAAGCATTGGCAATCTTTGCAACGATAAAATAAGAGAAAAGTTCGCTAAGGTTTTCTAAATAAAAAAAGGGGCAGATCATAGATCATTCGACCTGCACCCAAAATATTTTGTATAGTACTGTGTAATTATGCTTCAGTACCCGCCAGTGCGGCTTTCATATAATTGCGACGCATTTCTGCAATAGCAGAGATGGAAATTCCCTTAGGACAAACAGCCTCACACTCTGCAAAGTTTGAGCAATCTCCAAAGCCTTCTTCTTCCATCTGTTTGACCATTGCGACAGTACGTTTCTTGCGTTCCGGCTCACCCTGTGGCAATCGATTCAAGTGTGCCAGCTTAGCACCCGTAAACAGCGAAGCTGAAGAGTTTGGACAGGCGGCTACACAAGCTCCACATCCAATACAAGTAGCATAATCAAAAGCTGTATCAGCCACTTCCTTATCAATGGGAATAGAATTGGCATCTGGTGCCGACCCCGTTTTGACAGAAACGTAACCACCAGCTTCCACGATGCGGTCAAAAGCAGACCGATCGACAACGAGATCTTTAATCACCGGAAATGCCTTAGCACGAAACGGTTCAATAACAATGGTATCACCGTCGCTAAAATTACGCATATGCAGCTGACAAGAGCAGGTCATCGCTTTAGGACCATGCGCCTGACCGTTAATCATCAGGTTACAAGAACCGCAAATTCCTTCACGACAGTCATAATCAAATTCAATAGGTTCTTCCTTCCCTTCTGCGACGATTTCTTCATTAAGCACGTCGAGCATTTCCAGAAATGACATATGCTCGTTGACTTTATCCAGGGTATAGTCAACCAGTTTTCCCGGCTGATCTGGTCCTGCTTGTCGCCATATTTTAAGGTGTACGGTAAATGTATCAGACATAATTCTTTTATCTTCTATTAAAATGGAACGCCGATGACACGGGTAAAGCGGATTACCACCGAATAGTTTCAGTGTAAATCTGCAAAATCAGCTTTATCAACGTTCTATTATTTATAACTGCGTTGCTTCAGTTCTACAAATTCAAATTCGAGATCTTCCTTGTGCAGGGTTTCATTCAGCTCACCATTTACATTTTCGAACTCCCAAGCCGCTACATAAGAATATTCTTCATCATTACGCAGTGCTTCACCCTCTTCGGATTGATGCTCTTCGCGCAAGTGACAGCCGCATGATTCATCACGATCCAGGGCATCTTTCGCCATTAGCTCTCCGAGCTCAAGGAAATCTGCAACACGTCCGGCAAATTCCAGATACTTGTTATAGTTGGAGGATTCGCCCGGAACACGCACATTATTCCAAAATTCTTCACGCAATTCGCGAATCTGTTCAATAGCTTCTTTAAGCCCTTCTTCACTACGGGAAATACCCACTTTATCCCACATAATTTGTCCGAGCTCTCGGTGGAATTCGACTACACTCTTATCGCCATCAACAGCAAAAAGCTTATCAATTTGATCCTGAGCATTTTGTGCTGCATCATCAAATGCATTGTGATCTTTAGTTACCTCTCCAAGATCCGCATCAGCGATATAATTACC
Source organism: Fodinibius sp. Rm-B-1B1-1 (assembly GCF_038594945.1). Lineage (NCBI taxonomy): Bacteria > Pseudomonadati > Balneolota > Balneolia > Balneolales > Balneolaceae > Fodinibius > Fodinibius alkaliphilus. The sequence goes on along the minus strand of NZ_JBCFYD010000002.1, from coordinate 150,952 downwards.
CACAGTGTACGGGATAATGAAGTATCCGTCAGAGAGTCCCTGCATTAGCGCACTGGCGCCAAGACGATTTGCACCGTGATCAGAGAAGTTCGCTTCCCCGGCTACAAAAAGTCCCGGAATATTGCTTTGCAAATTATAATCAACCCAGAGACCACCCATCGTATAGTGCACCGCGGGAAATATCCGCATCGGTTCCTCATAGGGATTATCATCTGTAATATTTTCGTACATCTCAAAGAGGTTCCCATACTTCTCGGAAATTGCTTTCTTGCCTTCCCGCTCAATGGCATCACCGAAATCGAGATAGACCGCGCGTCCAGTTGGACCAACGCCCATCCCTTCATCACAAACGATCTTAGCATTTCGAGAAGCCACATCACGCGGCACAAGGTTCCCGAAAGCCGGATATTTTTCTTCAAGATAATAATACCGTTCATCCTCGGGAATGTCGTTGGGATGGCGATCATCCCCCTTCTCCTTCGGCACCCACACGCGTCCATCGTTACGGAGACTCTCACTCATCAGCGTAAGCTTAGACTGATAATCCCCAGAAACCGGGATGCATGTTGGATGAATTTGTACGTAGCATGGATTAGCAAACGCCGCTCCTCGCTTGTGGCAGCGCCATGCCGCAGTAACGTTTGAATTCTTTGCATTGGTTGAGAGATAAAAGACGTTTCCATATCCTCCGCTGGCAAGTACAACCGCATCAGCCATCCAACGCTGAATTTCTCCGGAGACCAGATCACGCGTTATAATACCGCGAGCCTTGCCATCGATAATCACCAGATCAAGCATTTCGTGACGCGTATGCATCTCGATCTTTCCTTCATTGACTTGACGCATCATCGCCTGATAAGCTCCTAAGAGCAGCTGCTGTCCCGTTTGCCCACGGGCATAAAATGTTCGGGAAACCTGAGCTCCCCCAAAAGATCGATTTGCAAGCAATCCACCGTATTCACGGGCAAAAGGCACCCCCTGCGCTACAGCTTGGTCAATTATTTCGTTCGAGTTTTGTGCCAATCGATAGGTGTTCGATTCACGCGACCGGTAGTCACCGCCTTTAATCGTATCATAAAACAATCGCCAAACGGTATCTCCGTCATTGGGATAGTTTTTGGCGGCATTAATTCCACCCTGTGCTGCAATACTGTGTGCACGTCGCGCCGAATCCTGAATACAAAAACTCTTTACATTATATCCCAATTCAGCCAAACTTGCTGCAGCTGATCCTCCGGCCAAACCGGTACCTACAACAATGACGTCGTGTTTACGCTTATTATTGGGGGCAACTAATTTAATATCATTCAAATGCTTGGACCATTTTTCTTCGAGTGGTCCTGAGGGAACTTTTGCGTCTAAATTCATAAGTCTAAAAGTGGATTTACAAAATGATTATTGGCACTGAATGAGAGCGGCTTCACAACCTCCGCCAAAATAGATATAAAGTGGAATAAACAGGAATCCGACAGCCATCAGGATAGCAAAAATAATTCCTACAGTATAGATGAGTGCCGAATATTGATTATGCTTCATCGTCAACGATGTAAAAGCACTCCAAAATCCATGTCCCAGATGAAAGCCCAACAAGATCATCACAGCCGTATATCCAAAGGCATACAGTGGCTGCTGAAAGGTAGCAATAACCAAATCTTTCAAATCACGGGCTTCTTCTCCGCTGGGCAACGTAGTCATATCGGTAGCGCCAAGTTTAAAGGTGTCGATATGTAACACCAAAAAGACCAACAAGACAACACCGGTAAATATCATGGATCGTGCGGCCCACGTCTGATGGCTTGGACCACCCTTACTTTGGTATTTTTCATAGCCATCGGGGCGGGCTTTCCGGCGATTCCACCAAATGGATATTCCAACATAGGCATGCAAGAGAAATGCAATCGCCAAACCCGCCTCCAGGATGTATAACAGCCACCCTAAACTTTCGAGGGCATAAGTATATTCATTAAAGGCTGAGACATCTCCAAATAAGGTAAGATTCCCCAGCAAGTGGAAAATGATGAAAATAATTAACCCAACTCCTGTTACTCCTGTCAGAATCTTACGTCCGACCTGAGATTTAAGCGCTTCTAAAAATGATGGCATTGTAATTAATAATCTTTAATCTATTGTTTATCCGCAGCAAAAACGCCAACGTACGGACTCTCGTTCCGAGGGTTGAAGATGTATTTTAATGCGAAAAAAGGCAAGGTATGATAGAAGGCTTTCCTCCTGAAAATCTTATTCAGAAATATTCTAAATTGGCTGTTGGGATTTATTGATGGTTAGTCGTTATTTTGGGACAAATATCGACTAACTAATTTATATCTTTTGTATACCGTCCAGCAGTTAACAAAAACGTCTTTTCGGGAAAAGGGATCAAAGTTTATTGGATACCTTTTCCCTGCCTTGTCAAAGGATAACTTCGAAGCAAAGCTCAATGACATTCAATCTAAGTACCCCGATGCAACTCATCACTGTTACGCCTGGCGAATCAATCCCAATAAGATAGAGGAATTTTCGCAAGATGATGGCGAACCGAGTGGAACAGCGGGGCAACCTATCCTTAACAAGCTAAAATCCTTCGAAGTTGTAAATTGCGGATGTGTTGTGGTGCGCTATTATGGCGGCACTAATTTAGGAACATCGGGTTTGATTCAAGCATACGGGCAATCGGCAGAACGATGCCTCAAAGAAGCCGATCGCAGTACCATCATTCCAACAAAAACCGTTCAAATAACCTATCCCTATAATCAGCAAAAGAAGGTTGATCAACTTAAAAATCAGTTTGACCTCAAAGAACTTGATGCCGAGTATTTAGAAAACGTGACCATGAAAATGGCTTGCCGATCGGATCAAGCAGATCGTTTTTTAGTCGCACTGGAAAAACTGGAACACGCTGGCGTTACAACGGAATATTTAGGGGATGGATATGTGACAATGAATAGCGATTAAGTAAGATATTAAATCTGAAAAAAAGCTGTGCACTCCGTACTTTAAGCCACCCAATTTTGATTATATTAACACGCCATGAAAATTTATACAAAGAAAGGTGATTCAGGAGAAACCTCGCTTTTTGGTGGAACACGCGTTCCCAAATCTAATGAACGCATTGAGGCTTACGGTACGGTTGACGAGCTAAATTCTTTTGTGGGGTTAGCAGCCAGTTACGATCTGTCGGATGCGGGCACCAATTACCTCCGCAAGGTACAAGAACTGCTTTTCATTTTGGGCGCTGATTTAGCAACGCCCCCCTCTTCGAAAACGCGCATCGATCGAATTGCTGCTGAAGATGTCTCCTTTTTGGAGGATGCCATAGATCACCTCGAAGAAAATCTTGCCCCGCTAAAAAACTTTATTCTGCCCGGTGGATCACAAGCTGGTGCCACCCTGCATGCTGCCCGAACCATTTGTCGACGCGCCGAACGGGCTGCGGTGGCCTGTGCTGAAGCTGACGATATCTCTCAAGAATGCATTAAGTTTTTAAACCGTCTCTCTGATTTCCTTTTTGTTATTGCACGATATGAAAACAAACAGGCTGGAATCCGCGAAGAAACGTGGAAACCAGATAGGCAATAGCAGTGGATAGTTTACAGTAATAATTTCAATTTTGAATTAACATACCATGTCATCCTGAACTTGTTACAGGATCTATTGATTTATACTATGCATTTGCATTTAGATGCTGAAATAAATTTAGCATGACACATAAATATTTTAACTATGTCATTAATGATTTCGGTCTCGGGCATCCGGGGCATCTTTGGTACTGATCTAACACCGGAAAACCTAACACAATTTACGGCTGCTTTTGGAAAATGGTCTGGTAGCGGAAAAATTGTCGTCGGCCGAGACACACGTGTAACGGGACAAATTTGTGAAGATATCGTCTGTGCCACTCTGCAGTCGGTAGGATGTGATGTCGTAAAAGCAGGCGTAGCTCCAACTCCCACCGTAGCTATGGGCGTGTTAAAACATAAAGCCGACGGAGCCATTATCATTTCGGCCAGCCATAACCCCGAGGAGTGGAACGCTCTGAAATTGCTTAACAGCAAAAGCGAATTTCTGGATGCCCAGCAAGGCAACGAAGTTATCGAGATCAGTAAAAACCAATCGTACTCCTATAAGAAATTTGATGAAATTGGTTCAGTAACGGAAGATGATCAACTGCTCGATTACCACATCCAGAAAATACTGGATCTGCCTTATATCGATCGTGATCTCATTGCCTCGAAAGATTTTTCAGTAGCTATTGACCCAGTGAATGGAACCGGCGCAGTAAGCCTGCCCAAACTCCTCAGAGCATTAGGCGTTAATACTATTGAAGCCATTAATGATGTGCCAACCGGACTTTTTGCTCATGTTGCCGAACCCCTGCCCGAACACTTGGAAGATATCTGCGAACTTGTTAAAGAAAAGAGATGCGACCTTGGCATCGTCACTGATCCCGATGCAGATCGACTGGCACTGGTAACCGATAAAGGCAATCTATTTGGAGAAGAATACACCCAGGCTGCAACTTTCGATTTTTTGTTGGATAAAAAAGCCGGTGCCTGTGCTACGAACTTATCTTCTTCCCGAGTAGCCGAGGATGTAGCCAAGAAATATGGGCAGGAGTGTCATCGATCGAAAGTGGGCGAAATAAATGTCGTTAAAAAAATGCAGCAGGTCGATGCTGTAATCGGCGGTGAAGGCAATGGCGGAGTCATCAATCCTGATTTGCATTACGGTCGGGATGCCCTTGTTGGGACGGCCATGGTTCTTCAACTGCTGGCCGAGCGCGATATTAGCTCTGATGATTACCGCAACACGCTGCCAGATTATTATATGCGAAAAGACAAAATGCAATTAGCTGATGTGGATGGCGATGCTTTGCTGGAAAAAGCAAAATCATTGTATCAGGAATATAATCCCGATACTACCGATGGCGTAAAAATCGACTTTGAAGATGGCTGGGTGCATCTTAGAAAATCTAACACCGAACCTATCATTCGAATCTATTCTGAGGGCACATCGCCGGACAAAGCCAAAGAACTGGCTCAAGCGGTAGTAAATAAGATTCAATAACTTTTTTTGAATGGATTTCTATTTCCTCTTGTTAGTCCCCCTTCACTGAACAGAATTAATACCCTATTTATTGATCTATGACAACTATTAATGCCTATGCTGCACACGATCCCGAAGCAGATCTGGAACCTCATGATATTAATCGCCGTGATATCAAAGATGACGATATCAAAATTGAAATAACGTACTGTGGTGTTTGCCACAGCGATATCCATCAGGTTCGTAATGATTGGAATAACTCCCAATATCCCGTTGTACCCGGCCACGAAATTATTGGTCGAGTTACGGAAGTTGGTGCAAATGTAGACGACTTTTCTGAAGGACAACTTGTGGGAGTGGGTTGTATGGTCGATTCCTGCCAGGAATGTAAACATTGCAAGAACGACCTGGAACAGTTTTGCCAAGAGGGTGCGGTTATGACCTATAATGGTCCCGATGAACACCTCGGCGGACATACCTTCGGTGGCTATTCGGAACAAATTGTAGTTGACAAAGAATTTGTGCTGGATGTGCCCGAAAACATTGATACGAAGGCTGCGGCTCCCTTACTTTGTGCCGGTATCACCACATGGTCTCCGCTTCGTCACTGGGATATTAGTGACGGCGACAAAGTAGGTATTATTGGACTTGGCGGACTTGGTCATATGGGCGTAAAGTTTGCTGATGCCCTGGGCGCAGAAGTGGTCATGATCACTCGATCCCCAGAAAAAGCCGATGATGCCAAACGTCTTGGAGCCGATGAAGTCCTCATCTCTACCGATCAGGAACAAATGGCTAAGCACAAAGGCTCTTTTGACTTTCTACTAAATACCATCCCTGTAAAGCACGATTTAGATCCCTACATTCAGCTACTTAGTGTTGATGCTACCATGGTATTAGTCGGTGCTATTGAGCCACTTGAAGAGATGCACGGTGGTAGATTAATAGGTGGCAGAAAACGTGTAGCCGGCTCTGTTATAGGGGGAATCAAAGAAACCCAAGAGATGCTGGATTTCTGCGGTGAGCACAATGTAACCTGCGATGTTGAAATGATTGATATCCAAAACATTAACGAGGCCTACAAACGTGTCGTCAATTCGGATGTTAAATATCGGTTTGTGATCGACATGCAATCGTTAAAAAATTAAAATTCACGATCAAGACATTTGATTAGAGCCATCGAAAGTGCCTAAACAGGTTACTCTCGATGGCTTTTATTTTGACTGCATATATTAACAGAACAAATTTCTCGTGACCAGAACACGATTTTTTCGTGCAACAGAGTTTGTTATCTTCTCCTTTTCCCGAAATAAGAACATTACTTAAATTGACAGAATATGATCACTTCCATGACCGGCTTTGGTCGCGGTGATGCCTCTGGCAATGGTATTTCCGTAACCGTAGAACTTAAATCCGTAAACAGTCGCTATCTCGATATTTCTTTGCGACTTCCACAGTCTATTCAGGATCGGGAATTGGATATTAAGGAAATGCTGCAACAGCACGTGGAGCGTGGAAAAGTTAATGTGTCGGTACGGGTGGATAAATCTGAGACCGGCGAACCGGAAATTACCTTTAATAAAAAGTTGGTTGCTGGATATAAGCAGCTACTTAACGATCTGCGAGAAACAGCCGATATCAAAGAACCCATCACGCTGCGGACGTTACTGGAGTTCAATGATATTTTTGAATCTCGAGAAGATGATCCGGAAACAAAAAAGCAGATCTGGCAACTCACGCAGGAGGCTGTTAAAGAAGCGGCTGAGGAATTAAAAGCCATGCGTATGCAGGAAGGTAGTCAGCTTGAAGAGGATCTAAATCAACGCATCGATCATATTGAAGAGATGCTAAATATTGTTATGGATAAAGTGGACGGGCGCTCTCAAGAAATTAAAGAAGATCTTATTGCACGGGTAAATGATCTTATTGATAATGATAAGATTGACCCAGATCGCCTGGAAATGGAAGTGGCTGTCTTAGTAGATAAGATGGATATCACTGAAGAAATTGTGCGTACCCAATCGCATATTAAGTTTTTCCGCGAGGCTGTTAACAACGACAATTCTGTTGGTCGTCGGCTTAACTTTTTAAGCCAAGAAATCAATCGCGAAATCAATACTATTGGTTCAAAAGCCAACGATTCAGAAATATCTCAGTACATCGTAAAAGCCAAGGAAAGTTTAGAACAAATAAGGGAACAGGTACAGAACGTTGAGTAATAAAAAAACACCCGGTAAAGTCATTGTTATCGTAGCCCCCAGTGGAGCAGGTAAAACAACCATTGCCCAACGGCTGTTGGAAGACTATCCCAAAATCCAATTTTCGACCTCGGCCACAACACGAAAACCGCGGAAAAAGGAACAAAATGGTAAAGACTACTACTTTTTATCAGATGAAGAATTTGATCAAAAGGTAGAAAATGAAGAGTTCTTAGAATGGGAACATTATAGCGGTAATCGCTACGGCACCCTCCGATCTGAAGTTGATAAACTGGTGGAATCTGGGTATTTTCCCCTGCTTGATATTGAAGTAAAAGGAGCCCTGAACGTTCAACGGCTCTATGATTCGGATGCCATTTCCATTTTTATTGAACCACCCTCAATGAATGAGCTTAAAGAAAGGCTCTCAAAACGGGGTAGCGAAACAAATGAATCGCTTCAGCAGCGGCTGAAACGAGCAGAAATGGAAATGAAATATGCCGATCGCTTCGATTTTTCTGTTGTTAATGATGATCTCGAAGAAGCATATACAGAAGTCAAGAATATCATAGAACCCTTTATCACTGATTAAAAAGCTGTATTATAATATGGGTATTAAAACATTAGATATTGAAAAGCTGAATAAAGACACAGGAAATCAGTACGAACTGATTTCAATTATGTCAAAACGGGCCCGTCAAATTGCGGCGCAGGAGAAGCTTCAGCTTGATGAAAAACTGAAGTACTTTGAAGGTTTTGAGGATGACGACGAGTTCTCTTTTAACGAAGAACAAGAAAATATCTCAAAAGAATTTGAGAAGCTCGCACATCCCACGCAACGTGCTGTTGGTGAAATGGAAAAAGGAAAAATCTATTTCCGTTACCCACAAGACGAAGAATAATTTATGTTATCCGGAAAGCGGATAATACTGGGAGTTACCGGAGGAATTGCAGCCTACAAGGCTGCTTTTCTTTTACGTGCCTATCAAAAGGCAGGTGCCGAAGTACGTGTTACGATGACCCCGGCCGCCACTAAATTCGTAGGCACTGATACCTTTTCTTCTCTTTCTAAACATCCAGTTGCCGTGGACGTTTTTCCGAAAAATAACACCACGGTCGACACATGGACAAAGCACATCTCTTGGGGAGAATGGGCGGATCTATTTGTCATTGCTCCCTGCACCGCAAATACGTTGGGAAAAATTGCATACGGTCTTTCTGATAATATGCTAACCGCTACGGTGCTGGCTGCTCGCTGTCCCCTGCTTCTTTGTCCCACAATGGATGGAGAAATGTATGAATCGCCTGCAGTTTATAAAAATCTGCAAACCGTTCAGAATTTTGGATATCACATCTTAGAACCCGAAGAAGGTTATTTGGCCAGTGGCCTTGAAGGCAAGGGACGACTGCCCGAAGCAGAAACAATTCTGGAAAAAAGCGCAGAAATCATCCGGAAACACCAAAAAAATGGTCCCTTAGCTGGCAAAAAAGTCGTTGTTACAGCCGGACCTACTCGGGAACATATCGATCCCGTTCGATTTATTTCCAATCCCAGCTCTGGAAAAATGGGTTTTGCCATGGCCGAAGCAGCTCAAAACTTAGGAGCCGATGTAACCCTTATTCACGGTCCTGTTTCTCTGGATAAACCAGCGGATATCAAAGCAATAGAAATTGAATCAACGGCTGATCTTTTTGAACAGGTAAAAAATCATGCCAATGCGGATGTAGTTATTATGGCCGCTGCGGTATCCGATTTTACCCCAAAAAATAAATACTCCAACAAAGTAAAGAAAGACAAAGCTGAATCATCCATCGAGCTTGAACAAACGACGGATATCCTATCGTGGCTCGGTGATCATAAGAAAGATGGACAGGTTCTTATCGGTTTTGCCATGGAAACTGAAAACCTTATCGAAAATGCCACAACCAAGTTAAATAAGAAAAAGGCAGACTGGATTGTGGCCAACACCCTTACCGATGAGGAGGCTGGATTCCAATCCGACAAAAATAAAGTGCACTTACTGGGCAGAAATGGCTCTGCAAAGTTTGAAGGATTAAAACGAGAAGTAGCTCAAAAAATACTAAATTATATTTTTCCTGATAACACGTAGGGTGTTACGCCTTGCCTTCAACAAGGTACAGGTTTCCACTTCCCTTGTCTTTCGTCTTCTCAAAACGGATACAAAATTCAGTGCCCTTCCCATTGCTTGAACTATATTCCAGATTACCTTCCAACTGATCAGTTAATGTCTGAATTAAGTTCATTCCAATAGAGGATAGGTTTTCGACCGAAAATTCTTGGGGTAGCCCTTTCCCATCATCTACGACATAAATAGATATTGTTTGGTCTTTCTCTTCCAGTGTGATCTGTATTGTTCCTGTTTCTCCATTCGTAAATGCATGTTTATATGCATTGGTAACGAGCTCATTAATCAAAATTGCACTTGGAATAGCCTGATTGATATCTAATAAAACATTGCCCGTATCTACTTGCACATCAATATGTTGGTGCTCAAACGGAAGGGTTTCCCGGATTGTTTTTACAAGCTTTGAAATATACTCTTCAAACGAGATATCGATAAAATCATCAGATTGGTATAACAATTCATGAACAATACCGATAGATTGAATGCGAAGTTGCCCATCGTTAAGGGCACTTTTAATTTCTGGATTTTCAGCTTCAAATGCCTGTAGCTGAAGCATTCCAGAAATTATAGCCAGATTATTTTTTACCCGGTGGTGTATTTCTTCAAGTAATACCTGTTTCTCCTTGACTGACTGCTGCAGTTGTTGCTGGTATTTTTTCTGCTCGGTAACATCCACATAAATTCCAAAGCCTGCAATAGGTTCATCATCCAAATACACTGGTATGGCTCCCAGTAGCAGGTTCAGCTTTTCTCCATCTTTAGTATAGCGAATGATGTCAGTATAAAATTTATCCTCCCGAAAACCACGATCAGGCATACGGGGAATTACCTGACCATCATCTTCACCCACTATGATTTCATCAATATCATTGCCCTTAAGCTCCTTCTCAGTATATCCAAACAGGTCTTCAAAGCTTTTATTTACCCTTTTCACCCTGTTATTGGGATCAATCATCACCATCGCTCCCGGGGCTTTCAAAAAGAGTTTTCTAAATAAGGCCTCACTTTTTTGTATTTTTTCCTGGGCTTTTTTCTGATCCGTAATATCCCGAACAATAGCCTGAACATAAGCTTCCTCTCCCATGTCCAGTCGATTTAAACTAACTTCCACATCAACCGGCTTCCCCTCTGAAGTTTGGTGTTGCCACTCAAATACCTCAGCAGTTCCATTTAATGCTTTGTTAATTTTTTCTTGTGCCTTTTTCTTTGACTTAACTCCATCCGGCTGATATTCGGGAGAAAAATCTACTGGTGTCTTTCCTAAAATATCAGATTTTGATGACAGCTTGTATATATTGAGAACTTGGTTGTTACACTCTATAAACTGGTCGCCTTTCATGATAAAAATACCATCATTGGCATTTTCAAACAGCCGCTGATAACGGATCTCAGTATGCTTTCTTTCGGTTACATCTTCAATAAAGGTCAACACCGAAACCAATTTTCCATTATCGTCTCGCAATGCCGACGAATGTACATTAATATCTACCAAATGACCCTCTCGATGATACATTTTTGTTTCGAAATGTGACCGGTTGCGTTTCCCCGAAACAAGGTAATTCATATCCTGTCGAACGCTCTCTAATCCCTCTTCATAGAAATCAAAATATTCAGGATTTTGTCCAAGGGCCTCTCTTTTTGAATAACCGGTAATTTCTTCCGCACGTTTTGACCATTCAATAATCTCATAGTTTTCATCCCATTTAATCATCGCCAACGGACTATGATTAACATGATGACTTAGCTCATCATAAGCTTTCTGGGCTTTCCGTTCCGCCTTAACACGCTCTGTTACATCATGGATAAAAGCTATTTGTGCATTTTCGTAATCGTCCCTATAAGGATGACAAGAAACCGTCACATAAAATATTGAACCATTTTTAGAACAGTGTTTAACTACATCGGTTTTATTCGCCTCATCTTCCTCCTGTTTATCCAACAACTTCTTGAGCTGGTTATCCGCAATATGCGGACGTAAATCATATAACGTTAGCTCCTTTGTTTCCTCTGATTTATAACCATATTTATCTAAAAAAGCCTTATTTGCCTCTATTATCTGTAGAGATTCCCGATCATAAATAAGTACGGGATTGGGGGTTAGTTCAAACAGTGCACGATCCATAGATGATATTAACTTCCCGATTTTTAAATGAGATTAAGGGTAACCGAAGAAAATCTATTATTCAAGTTTTGTGAATTTTTCTCAAAAAACCCATTTATAAGTCCGGTGCGTTTTATGATGATGACATCCCAACGCTTCTAAGCTGCGCTGCATCAACCAATTGCTCTCACTTACCCATGCGCCTTCCAAATATTCCAGCGAAGGTGCAGCTTCTTTGGTATACTGAATACCACGCGTAAAAGTGAGCGCTTCGAGTCCCATTTTGCGATATTTGGGTCGAGTACCAAAAACCAGCGTTCGCAGGTGCTTGGCACGCCGCTTAAACCAAAACAATTTGGGATAATGCCACCAACGCAACCGTCCACCCGTTTCTTTAGATACTTCATTAAGATCAGGCACACATACTATAAATGAGGCAGGTTCCCCATCAACAAAAGCAAGGAGTACACTCTCTGGAATAAGTACCGGCTTTAATTTGTTAATCATATCTTCAACAGTATCCCGCGTGAGCTCGGTAAACTCCTCTTCTCGTTCGGTGATATCCTGATCACTCCAGGCATCGTTATAAATTTTGCGAATATACTCCGCATCACGATAAATATTTTTCTTGTCAATAGGACGCAAACTTACGTCTTTTCGCTGTTCAATACGGTCTGTAATGCGCTGCATTCGCTCAGGGATAGGCTGCGAAAAATCTCGTTTGTAGCTCCAGTGATCATCCAGTTTTTGAGCACCCGTTTGCTCTAACAAAGTTTTATAATAAGGTGGATGATAAAACATTCCGTAAATTGGCGGCTCATCATAATTTTCAACCAACAACCCCCAGTACGTATCATTTTCCCCAAAATTAATTGGTCCACGCATGGCATTATATCCACGCTTTTGATGCCACTGTTGAGCAAAATCAATCATTGCCTCAGCTACACTATGATCTTCAACCATCTCGATAAATCCAATTCCTCCCATCGTTGGATCAAGCACCTCATCACGCTTGGGCGTATTCATTACAGCAAACCGAGCTAAAACCTTATCCCCATCCTTAATAAGATATCGCTCGCATTCTCCCTTGTTAAAAAAAGCATTTTCCTCTTCATCAAAGATACGCTCTATTTCTGATCGAAATGGCGGGGTCCACTGGGGGTAATCTTCGTAAATTTGAAAAGGTAACTGATGAAATGCATCGATCTGCTGTGATGATTCCACTAACTCAACGTCATAACCCATTCTGTATACTGATCAAAGTTTAAATATCCGAGTAACAAATCGTCTAATCCGGCAAATTATTCATAGATTTCCAACAGAATAACACCTATAATTAGACGGCTCAAATGCCAACTTAATATCGACAACTGGCTTGAAGGAACAAAAGAAAAAACGGATCATAGCAGCTCTCTTATTTATTTCGTGTATCATCAGTGGAACGATCCTATTCTCAACCGCTAACCAACCCATAGATGCATTAGAGTCTTTTGCCCAGGCCGATTCGTTAATTGAGAACCAGTTTGAACGCTTCAATATTAGCGAGCAACAAGTTACCGTTGCTACTACCCGTGTTGATTCCAATTTCTATCGGAAAACCTACTACGTAGCCCTTCCCTATCAGTTTTCAAAAACACAATTTCATGCTGCGCTCAACAATCGATTTCACCGCTATTCAGTAGAAACTCCGGCCCGTGTCACTTTTCCACAGCAAGATGTTAATATCCAACTGGCATATCGAGGCACCGTTATCCGTACGATATCGCTGCAGACTGATCCTGAGTTAGCCATGGAAACGGATAATATCAGCATACTAATGGTGTTTGATGAACTGCCCGATGGTGATATCCTTTCCAATCTTCGATCATTGGCCGAACCTATTCCACTGGTTATAAAAGTGGAAAAACCGCTTCAGGTTCAAGATATAAAGGAAGAATTAAACGGTCGCTATACCCCTGTTATATTTTGGCTCCACAACCAGAATGGGGATAATGTAATGGAACAAAATTCCGAGACTGCTATAACACAACTCAAAAGACTTGAACGCATTTCCCCGAACTCCAATGTATTAGTCACGGGAGATGCTGAAAATAACATGCCGAACCTTCGTACGTTTACCAAACTGTCATTTGTCAAAGTTACTGAAAGTCACATGCTTACTGAACAAATGGGGAAAGATTCTTTTATATCAGAACTTCGTCGATTAACCTCTAATGCTACATTTGCTACTACCTTGATTACCGGATCTTCTTCGACGGTAAATTGGCTTAAAGAAGAACTCCCGGATCTTAAAACATCAGGTATCAATATAATAGCTCCAATGAACTTATGATTGAACGCATTGACACTGACAAGTGGCTAAAACGTTTCGAACTCAATGAATTTCCCGAACCGGAAATCATACACCTAAAATACCCCGTATTGCTTTGCCATGGTTATGGAGCTATTACTTCGCTGGTAAAACCTTCTCCCCTTTATGATATAGCCCTGCTCCTGCGTTCTCATAATGTATTGGCTTTTGCTCCTAACATTGTGCCTTACGCAAAAATTGAAACACGGGCTCAAAGCTGGGTAAGGCGTATTGAAGAACTGGTCGATAACTTGCCCTACCAAAAGGTAAATATTATAGCTCACAGCATGGGTGGACTCGATATGCGGTATGCCCTGTCAAAATTAGATATAGCACAGCATGTTGCTTCACTAACAACGATAAGTACGCCCCATCACGGTACAAGCCTGGCGGAGCTTACCCTAAAAACACCCGATGCTATCCGTGAAAAGTTAGGGGATTTTCTTGATTGGATGGGCGACAGAATTTATCCTCATACCAAAAGTGATTCCGTGGGGTCAGCGGCACAATTAACACGTAAATATATCAACGAAGAGTTTAATCCCGCCACTCCCAATATTGATGATATCCCTTACTATTCTTATAGCTCAGCTGTAGGCAAAGGAACCAACCAACCTATTCGTGTTATTGCTCGTTATCAAAACAAGCACATCTATGATCTTGAAGGCCCCAATGATGGAATGGTATCTGTAAAAAGCGCCAAGTGGGGAGAGCATATTGAAACCTCAAACCTGTCGCACCTGGAGCAAATGAACTTGCGCCTCAAAGATGATCGTGAAATACTCTTTCAAACGTTTTGGCTGAATGTCATCAAAATGCTGGAGGCCAAAGGACATTAATTACAACTCAACGCCTTCCTTTTTCTTTAGAAGATTATAGGCCGTCATATCGTATTGGATAGGCGTCAAAGAAGCATACCCTTTTTCCAACACATTGACATCAAGATCATCACCTTCATCCAACAGCTGTAACTTTCCCGTCATCCAGTAATATGACCTGTTATTCGGATCAACACGTCCCTCGAATTCCTCGACATAGCGGCTGTTGGCTTGGCGCGCCCACTTAATACCTCTGAGCGGACCAGCAGGCACATTCAAATTCATGGTTACCCCTTTGGGTAACCCTTCACTTAAGACATACCCAATCACTTTGCGCGCCGCTTCTTTGGCACCGGATAAATCCGCATCTTCATCATAATCAGTACAGCTTACCGCAATTGAAGGGTAGCCTAAAATCGTACCTTCTGTGGCAGCACTTACCGTTCCAGAATACAAAATATTAATACCGGCGTTGCTTCCGTGATTGATACCACTAACTACCAAATCCGGCTTACGCTCCATCAGCTGATCATGGGCAAGCTTTACCGAATCCGCAGGGGTCCCCGTTACCGCCTGACCGTTAAACCGACCGTCAATTTGAAATGAACGAGACCGCAGGGGAGTGTTAACCGTCACGGCATGTCCTACCGCACTTTGCTGGCGATCGGGGGCAATAATTTCAACATCCCCAAACTCATCAGCTACTTGAGCCAGCGCTCGAATACCTGGTGAAAAGATGCCATCATCATTACAAACTAAAATTAGAGGGTTGTTATCTGATGTACTCATAAATTTTATTCCTTAATCGTATTGCTCATTTTCATTCGGAAATTCGCCTGATTTAGTATCAGCAATATATTGCTGCACGGCATTTGTCATCGAAGTATGCATATCATCATAACGACGGAGAAATCGAGGTTTAAACTCTTTATTCAATCCCAACATATCATGCGTAACTAATACCTGGCCATCACATTGTGCCCCGGCTCCAATACCAATGGTTGGGATAGAAATCGCATCTGTTACTTTGGCAGCAAGTTCAGCCGGAATCTTTTCTAATACGATGGAAAAACACCCGGCTTCTTCCAATCGTTTGGCATCTTCAACAAGTTGATTAGCCTCATTTTCCTCTTTAGCACGAACCTTATAAGTACCAAATTTGTAAATGCTCTGCGGGGTAAGCCCTAAGTGTCCCATTACGGGGATACCTGCATCAACAATTTTGGCAATCGTTTTAGCTACTGATTTCCCCCCTTCCAGCTTTACGCCATGAACACCAGCTTCCTTCATCATGCGCCCGGCATTTTCGAGCGCTTCTTCTGCTGTCACCTGGTAACTCATAAAGGGTAAATCCGCAATAACAAGAGCCGTCTCTACGCCCCGAACAACACACGAAGCGTGGTAGATCATGTGATCCATCGTCATGGGTACAGTCGTATCATATCCCGCCATTACATTACTGGCCGAATCGCCTACCAGGATCACATCTATACCAGCCTGATCAACAATACGAGCCATCGTATAATCATAGGCCGTAAGCATGCTAATCTTCTCAGATTGCTGCTTCATCTCTACCACCGTTTGGGTGGTAACTTTTTTGGGACGGTTTGAGGATTGTTGGGTACTCATTTATTCTTCACTTGGAACTATAGCTGCCGTGGCATCAAGCTCACATACCACCTTTTCACCCACTCGGGCTTCGGCGGTCATGTTATAAAAATTTCGCTTCTCCTGTACCAACGTCACTTCCATTTTTAGCTGGTCGCCGGGAACTACCGACTTTCGAAATTTTGCCCTGTTGATCCCCGTAAATACTGGAATAAAATCTTCGGGATTATCGATATGAGAATGCATCAGCATTAAACATCCACTTTGGGCTAATGCTTCTACCTGTAGTACTCCTGGCATAATCGGGCGATGGGGAAAGTGACCATTAAAAAACTCTTCGTTTGCTGTCACATTTTTTATCGCAAGAATGCGTCCCTCTTCTACTTCCAATACCCGGTCAACTAATAAAAATGGGTAACGATGCGGAATTAACTTTTTGATTTCATCAATTGTTAATTGGTCCATAGTCATTTAATAGTGTTTTTTTATAAATGCGTAATAATATAGTGGATTTATTCAACGGTACCCACATAAATATAGGCGATACCACCTGTAAGCCTTTCATAACATTGAGATGAAAAAGATTTAGCCTGTTCCATCAAATCTATAAATTTATCAGCAGCCGGAAATTGGGCACTGGTTCTCGGCAAATAGGTATATGCTTCCTTATTGCCACTTATCCACCCTCCCAATGTAGGCATAATATATTGGCTGTAAAGCTCATACGGATACTTCATAATCCCTTTGGGCTGGCCAAATTCCAACACAACAACTTTACCTCCGGGCCTTACCACACGTGCCATCTCAGATAACGCCTTTACGGGATCATCTACATTACGAATCCCAAAAGCAATGCTGGAAATATCAAATTGATTGTCATCGTATGGGAGGTCCATAGCATCAGCCACCTCAAAGTCCACCACAAGGTTATGTTCCTGTGCTTTTTCGGGGGCGTGCTCGATCATCTCGGCACAAAAGTCAGTTCCCAACACATACCCATCATCACCTACAGCCTCTTTAAACTCTAAGGCCAAGTCCCCCGTCCCCGTAGCACAATCGAGTACTCGGTCGCCCAGCTTCGCTTCACTTAGTTCTACAGCCTTGGATCGCCATAAATGATGGACTCCAAAGGATAATATGTTATTCACCCGATCATAATCATCGGCAATATCGGCAAACATATTTCGTACTTTTTCGCTCATAAATCCTGTTTACCTCATTATTATCTCTATTTCTATTATCAATTTTTTTGTTCGTTGAATAAATGATCGGTTTTATTGAGATATACGGCCTCAAATTCCGTGTTATTCCATTGCAAATGATACAAAGCCCCATTACTATGCGGTATTCGATGCATCTGATGAAGACCGTACTGTAACCACTGGGACAGTAAAATCCGCAATAAGCGTCCATGTAAAACAAATAACACGTTATGGATATTTTGCCCCAAAATCATTTGGGCCCGTTTATTAGCCCGATCAAAAACTACAGCGGGACTTTCTCCTCCTCGACAACTATGCTCAACATCACCGCTTTTCCACCGCTGGTGAAGTTCTTTCAAATCATCTTCTATATTAGAGATTGGCTTTCCCTCCAAATGCCCAAAATCCATTTCATCCAAATCAGCATATGACACCAGATCTAACTTCTTATTCCGCGCTATCTCACTCGCAGTTTCTATGGATCGTTTCAGGCTACTGCTGACAACTTTTTGAATCGGCGTATCCTGCAAAAAACCGGTTATATCACGAGCCTGTCGTAATCCCGTTTCATTTAAGGATGCATCAATACCGCGTCCCTGGATTTGGTTTCGTCGATTGTATTCTGTTTCGCCGTGCCGGGCTAAATAAATATTGATCAAACTCACGTCAGCTTTTTCCTTCTTTTCTACTCGTTGCCAACTCTACAAACTTATCTTCCATCTCTTGTACCTGCGAAGGCTGTAGATTATAATGCATACCATATTTTACCAGCAGCATCTTAAAGACACGATCATTGAGTGTCAGTTTTTTATCAACCCCTTCGTCAATTTTATCCCAAAGTCGCTTTAGCAATCCAAGCTTCATCAAAAAGAAAAATACAAGCCCAATACCGGCGGCTAAATATTGCCCGGTCATTCCCAAAGCACTAATGATTACCAATGAGGTAATTAATAAGTATCCATCAGTATTTAGAAATTTGAGCACCTTTCCGAGGTAAATAGTGACGAAAGCACTTTTAGTGCGATACCACATAAAATGAAAGGCTATTGCTATCGTAACTGCAAATATGGGATTAATAAATAAGAGTAGTACCAGCAAAAGTGTAAGCGATAAACTATCAGCACTTCGTACCCAGGCAATCGCTTCTTCAACCAAATTATCAAGGGGGCGTTTATCCAGCAAGCCCGGGACAAATTTTTTAATTTGATCAGTTGTTACATGAAACCAATCACCGGTACGTGTAACAATGCCTAACTGGGTTTCGAGAAATAAATTTTGATGTCTTGATCCTTGGTTTTTCATAAGCCGAAAAATATCCTTCTTTTAGCAAAAAACGAATTTTCTATTTGAATAATTACGCTTGTGCAATTGTCAAAATCATTATGGGCCCAGCTCCTTCTTTGTGCAGCGTTTCGGCCAACTCAAAAGTTGTAGCGCCCGTCGTAAATACATCATCAATGATTATACAAAGCCGACCATTAATCAACGAGTGATTTTTTACCTTAAAAGCCTTCTGCATATTTTTAAGGCGTTTTTTAAGACTAAACCCCGTTTGTGAACTCGTATTTTTTGTTCGGATAATATCCGTAACACCACAAATGGGAATGGCTTGCCATATCTCTTTAAATCCTTGTGCTAATTTGAAAGCCTGATTAAACCCTCGATAGCGATATTTCAAATAATGCAACGGCACCGGCACAATTACTGCTGTATGTTGTTCAATAAGATTAACAACCGTGGGATGCGTTTTCATTCGCTGTCCCAGTTTTCTACCCAAATCTATCCCTATAGTTGTTAGCCGTTCGTATTTAAGTTGATGCAACAGATTCTGCAAATCCCCTCCTTTGTCAAAATTCCATAGGGCATGCTGTAAAACAACCTCGTTTGGCAACAAAGAATCTGATGATCGATCTTTGTTATCAGGATTCCCATCTTCGAAACGCTCATCGAGACAGAACGAGCAGATCTGGCGCTCCAACCGAGTATTTTCCCGCCCGCAGCAAACACACACGTTGGGAAATACTACCTTCTTTAAATCGTTTATAACAGAGTTAATAATATTCATAAGTCGATGCTTTATAAGTATGATCTATTACTGGCAACAATCCTTACAGAAAGGCTTTTATTTTCAGGCAAAAAATTTTTAGCAACCGCTATATTTGTTTAGATTACACGGCCTATAAACCGTCTGCCACTATTAATTCAGAAAAATTATTTATGGCATCACTCGGAAAAGACCTTGCCCACATTCGTAAAGAGCAAGAATTGAGTCTTCAAGACATCAATGAAGCGACAAAAATACCAATCCGTACGCTGCAATCGATAGAAGATGATTCTATTTTTGATGATTTCGAAAGTAACGCAACCTACATCCGCAGCTACGTCCGCAGTTATGCAAAAGCGTTATCTGTTGATGAAAAACAGATCATTTATGCACTCAACAAGGTTTCTAAAAATGA
Source organism: Fodinibius sp. Rm-B-1B1-1 (assembly GCF_038594945.1). Classification (NCBI taxonomy): domain Bacteria; kingdom Pseudomonadati; phylum Balneolota; class Balneolia; order Balneolales; family Balneolaceae; genus Fodinibius; species Fodinibius alkaliphilus. Next base: position 131,026 of record NZ_JBCFYD010000002.1, on the reverse strand, counting down.
TTATTCCGGCTCCTTACAAAATTACTTTACGGAGAAGCCTAAAAAATCTTTTGAATATGATGATGAAGAGGAGAAAACAGCTGCCGAGGATAGTGACCATTCAGAAGATGAAAACGAAGATATTGTTCACGATCAGTCACCCGAAGTACAACCTGAATCCCCAACACCAAAAAGCTCTGAGGATTCACAGCGTTCTTCGTCTATTGCCAGTACAACTCCTCCCGATGTAAAGTCGGTTGACTGGGTTGGAATGGGTCGGAAGTTCAAACCATTAAAATCTGTAGGATCTAAAACCTGGTTTGGCCTCTCTACCATTTTAGTTCTGATTATTATCGTTGGCGCTTTTATCTTTTTCTACGAGGGCAACCCTACTAATTCAACAACCTCCAATAATGGCAATGCTAATAACCAGCAAGAAACTCCGCCAGAAGCCGTCAGTACGGATTCATTAGAACTTAACATTGTACCATCATCTGAAGAAAAAGATACGCTCAATCAACAAGAAACTGCTTCCGTTCAAGAACTTCCAAACGAAAACCTTTCTGCATTGCCCGATACATTAACCATGGTCGTTTATGCAGCATATGGACGATTAGAACCCGTTCGCGTATATACTGATATCATGGACGACATCAACCCCTATTGGATAGAACAAGGGGAAGCTGTACGATTTAATTTTGTTAATGATATCGACCTACGCGGACAGGTAAATAATATGGTATTGTTAATGAATGGCCATCCCGTTCAAAATATACGCGAAGAATTCTATAATCCGGAAACACGAATGCTCGAGATTAACCGTACTTATTTTGAAGGTGACAGCACATGGCTTGGCTCCGCTCCCGATTCATTAGCTATCGATGCACCTCCTCCCTCAGTAATTAGGGAACGACCAACTTTTAATTAACTGCGATTTAGGTTTTTCATCAATATGAATAAGCAAGAGGCCCAACAACGCGTAGATGAACTACGGATGTTGCTGGACAAAGCCAACAAAGCATATTATCAAGATGCTCAACCATTTATTTCTGATAAAGAATTTGACGAATATCTGGCCGAATTAAATAAGCTTGAACAGAAGTTTGACCTTTCGGATCCAACATCCCCAACACAGCGCGTTGGCGGTGAACCCAGTAGTGATTTTGATACTGTTGAACATCCTATACCATTGCTAAGCCTTGATAACACTTATAATGAAGAAGAACTTAACGATTTTGATCGGCGTGTTCACGATCTGTTGGAACACGATGATTTTACCTACTTAGTAGAACTCAAGTTTGATGGGGCGGCTATTCGGCTCCGCTACGAAAACGGTACCTTAGCCTTAGGAGCTACACGTGGTGATGGTGAACGCGGTGATGACATCACACGTAATATTAAAACGATTAAGGATATTCCGTTGCAGCTTGAGGATGATTATCCCGATATCGTAGAAGTACGCGGCGAGGCCTATATGGAACGGGAAGCTTTTGTTCGTATGAATGAACACCGCGAACAGCAGGGACTTAATGCATTTGCTAATCCGCGAAATTCCACGGCTGGTTCGTTGAAGATGCAAGATCCGCGTGAAGTAGCTCGACGACCCATACGATTTTTTAGTTTTGACCTTCTAAGTGAGGGAACTGATACCAATATCACCCAATACCAAAAAATGGAGTGGCTGGAGAAGTTTGGATTACCAGTCTGTGAACATTATAAATTGTGTTCAGACATCCAGCAGGTTCACAAGCAAATTGAAGAATGGAAAGATTTGCGTCACGATCTACCTTATGAGACCGATGGCGTGGTAATAAAAGTGAACGAGGAGAAGTACCGGGAAACATTAGGAACCACCTCGAAAGCTCCTCGATGGGCTATTGCCTATAAATTTGAAGCTGAACAAGCTACCACAGTATTACAAGATATTACTCTACAAGTTGGCAGATTAGGAAAAATTACGCCTGTTGCTGAGCTTAAAGCCGTAGAACTGGCTGGTACAACCGTTAAACGAGCTTCGTTACATAACGAGGATGAAATCCACCGCAAAGATATACGCATTGGAGATCGGGTTGTCGTTGAGAAAGCCGGGGAAATTATTCCCCAAATCGTAACAGTAGTAAACCCTAACCGTAACGACCGGGGATCGCGGTTTGAAATGCCTGAGCGTTGCCCTGCCTGCAACCAGGAGTTGGTAAAATTGGGTGAAGATGTCGATTGGCGCTGCATCAACCCCGAATGTCCGCCCCAAATACGTCAACGTATTGAACATTTTGCCTCGCGCGATGCTATGGATATTGATGGTATGGGAGAAGCAGTGGTAGATCAACTTGTTACAGAAAGCCTTATTAGCAATTATGCTGATCTCTACGAACTAAAAAAAGAACAGCTTTTGCCATTGGAGCGTATGGCTGAAAAAAGTGCTCAAAACCTGATAGATGCTATCGAAGGGAGCAAGGATCAACCGTTGGATCGGGTTATTTATGCAATGGGAATACGTTTTGTGGGTAAAACAGTAGCTCGTGATCTGGCACATGGGTTTAAAACGATGGACGCCCTAATGGAAGCTGACCAAGAAGATATTGAAAACATTGAATCTATTGGTCCCAAAATTGCACAATCAGTGGTCGAGTTCTTCAGCCAAGATCATAATCGTGACATTGTAGCTAATCTTCGCAACCATGGCTTAACCTTACAGATGGAGGAAGAACAACAGGCCTCCCAAAAATTAAAAGACAAAAAGTTTGTTTTGACCGGTAGCCTACCTTCTCTTACCCGTAAAGAAGCTACCGAGCTAATTCAAAAACACGGTGGATCGACGACCTCATCAGTAAGTGGTAACACGGACTATCTTTTAGTAGGTGATTCCCCGGGCAGCAAATACGACAAAGCACAAGAACTTAATATCCCAATTATCGACCAAGCTGCTTTCCTGGAACTTATTGATGAAGAGATATAATCATTCACATACGCTTTGAAGCTATTCCAACGTTTGGTAATATGGTTGTGGGTTGGTATAATTTTGTAATCACAGTATCTTATCCAAACACATTAAAAATGTCTCGCTTTCATTGTTAGTTATAGAGACAATTGAATTTACATTATGGGTATTCTTGAAAAGTTAGGATTGGCTCCCAAAAAAAGAAGGGGTGCTCCGGTAATAGGTAAAAAAAAGAAGCAGCAGGAAGAAGCCTCAAAATTAAAATATAGCCCCTACCTAAGAGCTTTCATTCTTCTTGCATTCTTAGGTATTATCATTTTTTCTCTTCCAGAAAGTTCTTTTAAAGAACCGGTTAATTACAATATTGGGGAACCCTGGCGGGCCGATGACTTAACAGCTCCCTTTACGTTTGCCATCAAAAAAAGTAGTGAGGAACTGGAAAAAGAACGGGAAACCATTCGTGAAACAACACCTCCTATCTTTCATAAACAGCCGGGAGTGCAAATCGATATTCAATCCAGCATCGACTCATTATTCAGCAACCTATCCCAAATAAAAACGGGATACAACCAATGGCAGGAATCGAAAGAAAATAATGCCAACAATGTTCAGCGTGATAGCCTGCGATATGTTGAACTGAAAAACCAATCGCCAATTCGCTTATCGGATTCTGTTTGGCAAATTCTGATGGAAAATTATGAATCCCTTTCTACCCAAGATGGTCAGACAAATTCCGGCGGCAATGAGTTTGCGGAAGTAAATCTTAAAGAAGAGCTGGAAAAGATCATTGGCGAAGTCCTTAATGATGGCGTAACCAATACTCCGAAATCTGAGTTATCGAATGATGAAATCACCGTCCGTGACCTCAAAGAACGTACTGAGCAGACTCAAAATCTGGTTAATGTACGTGATATACCGGAAGCCAGAGAGTTTGCGCAATATCGACTTTCACGCAATTTTTATGATGAAATAGCTAAAGCAGGCAGTGAAATATTCACTCAGGTTATTGAGCCGAACCTAATCTTAAATAAAGAAGAAACACAGGCCAGAGTTAAGGACGCACTTGACGAAATCTCGACTTCAAAAGGTGCCGTCGCGCAGGGACAGGTCATTATCCGTCGCGGCGATATTGTAACAGAGGATAAATATAATATGTTACAGAGTTTAGCTGAGGCACGAGCCCAAAATGCCAGCACTCTGGAACGATGGCTACGATACGGTGGGGACATCATAGCAGTTGTTGCAATACTAACTATTTTCTTCTTTTACCTCTATCTCTACCGCCGGTATATTTATATCAATAATTCCATGCTGACCCTCGTCCTCATCGCCTTTTCGCTGGTGATTATCAGCAGTTCTATCGTGTTTCACTTCGATAACATCTCCCCTTATATCGTGCCGGTAGCTATTGCCCCTATAATTCTGACTATCATTTTTGATTCACGGGTAGGATTGTTATCCACCATCACGCTGGCATTACTTACAGGGTTAATAAATGGTAATAATTTTGAATATGTCACTGCTACAACCGTAGCCTGCAGTCTGGGCTTATTCTCGGTACGTGATATTAAAAAACGATCTCAATTTTTCTTTACTACACCCGGTATTGTCTTCGGGGCGTACCTTGTTGTAGTGCTGGGCTTTAATATGACTACTTTTGACAGCTGGGGAGGACTGGGAAGCGAGGTATTATATATCGGTTTCAACGCTATTTTCATCCTATTTACCTACCCCCTGATCTTGCTCTTTGAAAAATCATTTAACGTAACCACAGATTTTTCCCTTTTAGAATTAAGTGATACCAACCTGCCACTTCTAAAGAAATTAATGACCAAAGCCCCCGGAACTTTTCATCACAGCCTGCAAGTCTCAAACTTGGCGGAGGCAGCAGCAGGAGCTATTCGTGCCAATGGATTGCTCTGTCGAGTTGGTGGACTCTATCACGATATTGGCAAAATGGAAAACCCAGGATACTTCACAGAAAATCAAACCGAGAGTAATGAACATGATAAGCTAAAGCCACGAATGAGTGCATTGGTTATTAAAGCTCATGTTTCTAACGGGGTTAAAATGGCCGAAGAGCACGGTCTCCCCGATGTTATCATCGACTTTATTAAAACTCACCACGGTGATTCACTTATTAAATTTTTCTGGGAAAAAGCTAAAGAACAGGCCGATACCAGCAAAAAAGAGATAAAAGAAAAAGATTTTCGATACGATGGCCCCCTGCCTCAAACCAAAGAAACAGGTATTTTGCTTCTTGCTGATTGTATCGAGGCATCATCTCGGGCTATGAAAGATCCCAACTACCAAAAGTTGGAAAACCTCATTGATAAGATGGTCGATGACCGGGTGAACGAAGGACAACTTAGCAAAACTCCACTTACCTTCCAGGATATACGCACGATAAAAGAGACCTTTCTGAACATTTTAGTGGGAATCTACCACAGCCGTGTTGAATATCCCGATGATGAGACAGAATCAGAACAGGAAGATCGAGAGGAGAAGAAAAAACAGATTGAGGAATTTAAGGAATCTGAAGAAATGCCTGACCATCCTGATTCTCCCAAAAAACCGCCGCGGGTTGACGAATACTATAATTCCTAAGCCGTTATCATGAAGTTTCAGCAAGAACTAAAGCGGTACCTCCAGTTTGTAAAGCTGGAGAAAAGTCTTTCTGAAAACTCCGTTGTATCGTACGAGAATGATCTGGAACGATACCTGCGATTTATTGCCAATGATTTACAAATTTCTGATCTGGCAGGTGTTGAGCTACGACACATTGAAGATTACCTGGAAGAACTAACAGCCTTGGATTTATCGGTGAGTTCTGTTGCTCGCAATATTTCAAGCATCCGGGGATTTCATGAATTTGCCGTTGTTGAAGGCATGGCCGAGGCCAATCCCGCAGAACTCATTGACTTACCTAAACAAACTAAGAACCTGCCCGAGGTTTTAAATCCCGATGAAGTTGCTTCGATCTTAGACATTCCAAACCGAGAAACAGATGCCGGTATTCGGAATGCCGCCATCTTAGAAACGCTCTACGCTACAGGAATGCGTGTCAGCGAACTTACGGGCCTCGAAGTTGATAACCTTATATTTGAAATTGGATTTATTCGAGTGCTCGGTAAAGGAAATAAAGAACGTTTAGTGCCAGTTGGCGAAGTGGCTCAATCTGCCTTAGAACACTATATTGAGATTGTTCGTCCTAAATTTCAAAGTGACAAGAATCCCCAAAAGGCCGAGAACAAAGTGTTTTTGAGTCAACGTGGCAATCCCCTGTCACGGATGAGTATCTGGAATATTGTTAATGACGCCGCCGAGCGAGCAGGCATCGAAAAGAATGTGTATCCCCATATTTTTCGCCACTCTTTTGCTACTCATCTTTTGGAAGGTGGAGCCGACCTGCGGGCTGTACAAGAGATGCTGGGCCATGCCTCTATCAACACCACCGAAATCTATACCCATGTAGATCGATCACTGTTGCATCAGGTGCATAAAGAATTTCATCCACGGGCATAAAATAGTAGAACTATACGAGTGCTGTTATAATCATTATGAGTGGAGAAGTTTCTTACACTTCTGTTTATTGCATAAAGTAAACATTTGTGTAAGAATATCATTTACAACCTTTTCAGCTCTACCTTCGTGGCACAAAAGAATATTACCCAACTGTTAATAGACTTGCGAACTGCCGGTGATGATGCGTATAATGAGCTTTTTCCACTTATTTATGAGGAGCTTAAACGACTTGCCTACTCCAAACTCCAGCGAGAGAATGATGAGATTACCTTAAGCGAAACTGAACTGGTGCATGAGGTTTACCTTAAAATGATCGATCAAACAAAGATCAAAGCCCGTGATAAAAATCATTTTATGGCAATTTCTGCACGTTGTATGAGGCAAATTCTGATTGACCATGCCCGAAAAAAGAAAGCGGAAAAGCGTGGGGGTGATAAAAAAGACGTGACATATATTGATGAACTTCTCAAACAACGGCACAAAACTGAAGAGCTAATCAATCTTGATAATGAACTGAATAAGTTGGCAGAACTTGACCAGCGAATGGCTGACATTGTGATACTCCGTTTTTTTGGACAAATGACGGTATCCGCCACAGCAGAAGCTCTGGGCATATCAGAACGAACGGTTAAAAGAGACTGGGCAAAAGCGCGAGGATGGCTTTATAAAGAATTAAAAGGGTAATTTTAAAAGGCTTCACTACTTTTATGGAGCAACATCAATGGGAAAAAGTCAACAAAATTGTTGATACAGCTCTTGAACTTGACGAAAAAGAGAGAGCCACTTACATCGAGGAAAGTTGTAAAAATGATAAAAAACTAAAGCGGCATGTAACCCAACTTCTTGCCGCTATTGAACAATCAGAAACGGAAGATTTTCTAGCAACTCCTGGTACCTATATCGATAGTATTGTTGATGAATCATCAGAGGCAGATACCCCCACTGCCTCCTCCATGGTTGGCCAACAAGTAGGTAATTACCACCTTGATGAACTTATTGACCATGGCGGAATGGGATCTGTTTTTAAAGGTAAACGCGCCGATGAAGCCTATAAAAAAGAAGTAGCCATTAAGATATTACGGCGTGGCATGGATACCCCTTCCAATATTGCCCGGTTTAAACGGGAACGAAATATCTTAGCAAATCTGGAACATCCGAACGTTGCTCGCCTACTGGATGGAGGCCTTACGGAAGAGGGCTTGCCCTACTTGGTCATGGAATATGTCGATGGTACTCCCCTACTGGAATACTGTAACCAACATAATCTACCCATTGAAGAACGGTTAAAACTGTTTGAACAGGTGTGCTTTGCTGTTCAACATGCCCATCAAAATGCCATTATTCATCGCGATCTAAAGCCTTCTAATATATTGATTAATAAAGAAGGAAAGGTAAAAGTTCTGGATTTTGGTATTGCAAAACTTATAGAAGCCGAAAGTACGGAGGGACTAAACTTTCAAACTCGCACTGGGGCTCGCATGCTAACAATAGGATATTCGGCCCCCGAACAGTTAGAAGGTCAACCCGTAACTACAGCTACCGATTCCTATGTGCTCGGAATCTTGTTATTTGAGCTATTGGCCGGTATTCATCCATTTGAGATGGATGGTAAAAATTTGATGGAATTTGAAAAGCAGGTGCGGAAAAAGCGCCCCCAAAAACCTTCCGATAAATATACGAAGCTGTCTACGAGTGGAAAGCAACAAATTGCTAATGACCGTAATACCACTGAAGCTAAGTTATTTAATCTACTGAAAGGTGACCTCGATGCCATTGTGATAAAAGCCCTGCGTAAAGAACCAGGCCATCGTTATAGCTCTGCCGAACAACTGCTGGAAGACCTTAACAGGCGTAAAGCCAATCTACCAATCATTGCCCGGAAAGATACATTCCGCTATAATGCATCCAAATTTTGGAGGCGTCATAAAACCAGGCTTTCCGTAGCAGCAGGGTTTTTGTTGATGATAGTCGGACTTACAGCCTTCTATACTTGGCAAATTGCTCAAGAAAGAAATAAGGCCCAATTGGAAGCTCAAAAAGCCCAAGAAGTGAGCAATTTTCTTACGGATATGTTCCGGGCCAGTAATCCCAATTATAATCCCCGGGATACTGTTACCGCTGCCACGTTCTTAAAACGAGGAGAAAAACGTATTGATCAGCTCGAAAATCAACCGGAAGTGCAAGCTCAGCTGCTTGAAGTAATGGGACGAGCATATACCGAGATTGGACAATTTGATAAAGCCAATCCCCTGCTACAGAAAAGTTTCCAACTTCGAAAAACATATCAGGGAACTACAAGTATCGCGTATTCACAGAGTCTTGACGCATTCGTCGTTTTTCAGCGACTGAAAGGAAATTTTGCGGAAGCAGAATCGCTTACCCGTGAATCTATTTCTATCATAAGAAACAATCATCCTAATAATAAAAAGCTTCTTTCAAATGGGTTGAATGAGCTTGGCTTAATACTTGACCAACGGGGTAAATATGAAGAAGCTGACTCGGTTTATAAGACTGTTCTCCAGATACAACAACAGCTTTATGAATCCAACCACCCCAAACTTGCCCATACTTATAATAATAGGGCCGGAGCGCTACGAAAACTTGGTAACTATGAAAAAGCAGAACCCCTTTATCGAAGAGCATTGATTATTTGGAAGAATACATATGGAGACATCCACCCAAGTACAGCAATGGGTTATCACGATCTTGCCTTAATATTAAATCAGCGAGGGGAACTTAAAAAAGCAGACTCTCTTTATCATAAAGGGTTAGCGATTGATAAAAAGCTGTATGAACCCCCGAACAGACATATTGCCCAGTCATACAATAATATCGGCATCTTTTATGGTCAACAAGGCCGTTACCAAGAAGCCAAACCTTATTTAACCAAAGCAGTAGCTATGCGCCGCAAACTGTTTTCAGAATTCCATCCAAAACTTGCGGAAAGTCTTAATAACCTGAGCCGACTTTATATCGAGCTGGAAAACTATCAGAAAGCTCATCCTTATCTTAAAGAAGCGCTTAACATTGATCGCAAAAATTTTGGAGAGAAACACCCGTATGTAGCTGGTGACCTCGCAAACTTAGCACGTATTGAAAAAGAAAATGGGTCACTGCATTTAGCTGAAAAGCATTTACGGAAATCCTTGTCGATTTTTAAAGCTACTTTACCTTCTGATCATCGAAAAATAGCGGATATTCTTACAGAACTTGGAGATCTACTCGTTGTTCAGAACAACCTAAATGAAGCGATCTCTTTATTACAAGAAGCCATAACAATTAAAAATAAATCCTATGATGACAGGAGCTGGCAAATTGCCTATAGCAAATCAATCTTAGGAAAAGCCCTTACAAAAAACACCGAATATCAAAAGGCGGAACCCTATTTAACAGAAGCATACAAGACGCTAAAAGAAGAACGCGGTTCGTCTGATCATTTTACTACACAAGCCAGAAATAATGTAATAAAACTCTACAAAGCCTGGAATAAGCCAAAAATGGCCAAAAAGTATTCTTCGACTAAGTAAAACCTTTGATAAACTAAAACCTGCCAAGCCAGAAAACCTGGCAGGCCAATCTGTTTAACTTTTAATCAAATAGTTTACTGGTAGAAGCCATAATAGTCGGCTACAGCTTTGTAATCGGAGGTATCTAATCCACCAGGAATTAACATCCCGGTATCTGCAACCTTTGTATTATCTTGCGTGTTATTCGCCTCTGTACGAATCATCTCAATTTGGTCATATGGTATGCCTGTTTGGTTGGGCTCTGTATTTATACGAAAATAAACATTCCCATTAACGAAATTATGCTCAACAGAATACCTGATATTTCGAGCACGTCCCGGAATGGAGTAATATATTTGATTATTACTTCCAGTCTCATACATCAGATATACAGACCAAGAACTCTGTTTCATTTCTGTTTCTGTTAAATCAGTAAATACAGCCACGAATTGTGGATCTGTACTAAAATCATGCCCCGGAAAAATATACCGCGTAACATTTGCATTCCCGTCGGCTCCCTTCAGGTTAATCGGTGATCCCCACCCCTGATCCGTTTTAGGACCGTACATATCATAGTTAGACTTATCCAAGTAAAAATCGCCATTAGCTCCCAGGGAAGAAGCAGGGGCCCCTGTCCCAGCGTGAATCTGACTACCGTCTTCACCATCTTGCCCATCTTGGCCCATCAATACTATAATCGGATTTCCCCATCCGTTATCATCTTTGGGGCCATACATTTCACCGGTATTGGTATCCAAATAGTAATCACCACTACTACCGATACTACTTGCTGGCACTCCCGTACCAGAATAGATCATGCTTCCGTCATCGCCGGCCGGACCTACCGGGCCTTGTGAGCCTTCAGAACCTTGTGGACCCTGTTCCCCCACCGGGCCTTCGCATCCCATAAATAGAGGCAAAACTGCGATCAAAAATAATGTCAACACTCGTGATAATTCTCTCATAACTGTATATAGGGTTTGTTCATATTTGCTCTTATATCGTAAATACGTAAAGAAAGAACGAAAGAGCCCATATAAATAAAGTCCACGACATTTTGGGTCTCCCGACTCACGATAATATGTAACAGGATCTACACCTGTATTACATAAAAATGGCCCTACCTAATAAGACAGGGCCATTACTACAATAACTGTGCTAACGTATATTATTCACTATAAAATCCGCAATGCTCAGCTACAGCTTGATAAATAAGATGTGTCAAGATCCTCCCGAAGGTGCCTTTGGTTTCGCCTTGGGCAGATTCTGATTATTGTTCGCTCTGACCTAAACAAACTCTATCCTATCGTAGGCTTCGCCCACCGCACTTTGATTGCAGCCAAGCACAAATAAAAAGCCCACAGCAGAACAATTTGCTGTGGGCCTAAAAAGTTCATTGATTATAAGATTATTTTACCGGGCTCCAGAACGGGTGAAGATCCCCTGCAGTGTTGACCGTTAGATTGACGGCGCCCGTGCCATCAGTATTAATAATATATACTTCTTCATTTCCATCCCGATCGCTTTGAAAAGTAAGTTTGCTGCCGTCGGGCGACCATGAAGGAAAAACATCACTACCGGAGTTATTGGTCACCCGCTGGGGATTGCTTCCATCTGTATTTATCACATATATCTCTTCGTTCCCATCCCTTCCACTTACAAAGACAATCTGGGATCCATCCGGACTGTAGTTTGGTACCCCATCCCATGTAGTGTTATCGGTTAGTTTTTGCAGGGCCGTCCCTTCGGTATTCACCGAATAAATCTCATAGTCGCCATCGGCATCCCGATTACTATGAAACGCAATATGATTACCATCGGGAGACCATCCACCGGCAATATCACTCGAGCTCGAATTATTTGTCAGGTTAGTTTGATTACTTCCATCAGCGTCCATGATATATATCTCATTATCACCATCGCGATCGCTGGTGAATACGATCTGACTGCCGTCTGGCGACCAGCGGGGAAACAAGTCATCCCCTGAAGAACTGGTGAGTTGGGTGCGACCGGAGCCGTCGGCGTTAATTGCATATATATTTCCCTCTGATTGATCAGTGTAGGCAATTTTGGTCCCGTCAGGAGATACCGAAGGATAGTATTCCGTTTGTGCATTATTGGTTATCCGCTCCTGGCCCGTACCATCCGGGTTGGTCACGTACAGATCGGGATTAGTATTTCGTCCGCTGATAAAGACGATCTGCTTGGTTAATACCGCCTCGCAACTAATATCGAAACTGGTAGTCGTTGTATTCTCCGCGGAAATATCTACTTGCTGAGGATTATCCCCGTCCACCGAGCAGTTGTCGGCGATCCCCGATAGTTCCGGATCGTAACTGCCCTCCTCAAGGTCTTCGATCGTTATCGTTTCGTCGGTCCCTATGGAATGATCAGATCCGTCCACAGTAACAGTGTACCCGTCGGAATCCACGTCCGAACCACTGGTACTCGTCGTCACTTCCAGGGTCCCCGTTGTGGGCTCTTCGGGCTCAGGTTCTGGATCAGGGTCGGGCTCGGTACCCGTGCTGTTATCACTGCACGAAATGACCAACCCCATTAACAAAAGTGGTAGTAATGTTCGTAGTAGTTTTCTCATAATGATAGTTTTTAATTTAAGATGATGATTAGTAATCCCCTCAAAATGTTATTGCGTAACATGCCTGATCACATTATTGAAAAGATTTTAGGTTGTATCGTTTGATATACCACACAGCAACATGCGTAACGGTGAGCGAAATAAGGACAAATAAAAAAAACCCGCAGCAGCCTTTCAGCCACTGCGAGTCGAAGGAATAAAAGCTATGACTCTATTCGACCGGGCTCCAGAAGGGATGGGCATCTGTATCAGAATGAACGGTAAGGTTTGTGGCCCCGGTTCCGTCGGGATTAATCACGTAAACCTCCGCATTGCCATCCCGATCGCTATGGAAGGTCAGGCGGCTCCCGTCCGGCGACCAAGAAGGAATGTTATCAAGCGCTGGGTTATTGGTTACCCGCTGCGGATTACTACCGTCAGTGTCCATCACATAGATCTCATTGTTCCCATCCCGCTGACTTGCAAACGCAATTTGCGAACCATCCGGACTGTATATCGGCGCATTGTCTGGGTCGGTATTATCTGTTAGTTTTTTCAGGGCGGTCCCTTCGGTATTGACCGTATATATTTCAGGATCATTGTCGGCATCCCGGTCACTTACAAACGCAATGCGATCACCGTCGGGCGACCAAGTGCCAAAATAATCCTCAGAGCCTGAGTTGTTTGTCAAATTTGTTTGGTCACTGCCGTCCGCATTCATGATATATACCTCTTGATCCCCGTCGCGAGTCGTTGTGAATGCGATTTGACTGCCATCGGGCGACCAGCGAGGGGCTGCATCTGTTTCAGATGAGGTAGTTAATTGCGTGGGATCAGAACCATCGGCATTCGCGACATAAATATTGGCGCCGGCACCTAATCCATCTGAATATGCAATCTTTGTACCATCGGGAGAAACAGCAGGTAAGACTTCAGATTTTGTATTATTGGTCAGCCTTTCCTGGCCGGTGCCGTCAGGGTTAGTCACATACAACTCGCCGTCGGCATTATCCCGGTCGCTGTAAAATACGATTTGATTCTTCAGCACCGTCTCACAGGTTACATCAAAGCTGGCAGAACTCGTCTCTTCAGCCGTAATATCCACGCTCTGCGGGTTATCCCCGTCCACCGAGCAGTTGTCGGCAATGCCCGAAAGTTCCGCATTGTAGCTGCCCTCTTCAAGGTCTTCCACGGTGACCGTCTCGTCGGTGCCAATAGAATAATCGGAATTGTCAACGGTAAGGGTGTAGCCATCAGAGTCAAGGTCGTCTCCTTCCGTGCTGGTCGTAACTTCAAGCGTACCCGTGGTTACTTCTTCTTCCGATTCCGGATCAGGCTCCGGTTCAGGCTCGGTGCCCGTGCTGTTGTCGCTGCACGAAATCACCAAGCCTATTAACAAAAGTGGTAGTAGCATTTGTAGTAGTTTTCTCATAATGATAGTCTTTTATTTAAGATGATAATTCGTAAGCCTCCCAGGGGATTCCTTTCTAAATCCCCGATCCCATTCGTTGAGAATGGTTTGATGTTATATAGTATGATCTTTTCGCAGAGAAGAGCTATTCTATCTGCAATAGTTATCATACTATCAAGCTTATTACATGGCATTATGCGTAACAATTAGCAGAATGGGGCCAAATAAAAAAACCGTAAAGACGATACATCATCTGCGGACAAATGAATTAATAGAATGACAGCTAACTACTAACTGTTAGGAGCGATACATTCCAACCTCACTCCATCAATCTACATATTTTCGCTACTCTGGCCGTATCTGTTAGAAGGCAGAGCGAACTTGCGGGCCGTACAGGAGATGCTCGGCCATGCCTCTATTAATACCACCGAAATCTATACCCATGTAGATCGATCCTTGTTACATCAAGTACATAAAGAATTTCATCCACGGGCATAACATCTACATCTCACCGTATCAGAGATGAAGCTAATCCACAAAGGGTTTCTTAAAATGGTGGATCACATGTAGATCGAAGCCAATGATAAAAATCACGACCATAGTCCAAGAACTATGGGAAAGGATAAATAATATTGTTGATAACGCTCTTTATTTGGAGGGAGAAAAACACAAAACCCAGATTTATATTAATCTGGGGAATGGTATCAAATATATAGCCAATTAAAACAGGGATTCCTTACAAAGCCCAAAATACTTTCAAAAGCCTATCGTACTATCTTGACCAATTTTTTGGGCATACACTACATAAACCCAAAAGTGAAATCTTATTTAGATTAATTACCGGAAGCATGAATAGAAAAATAACAAATCAGGTGAATCCTACCCGATATTTCTTATATTTGCATGCTCCTTAAGATTAATATACAGATATATGGCCATGCGTATCATTCTGCAATTTCTATTTGCTCTACTCATAATCATTGGCACTCAAACTGAGCAAGTTTTTTCCCAAACCGGCTGGGCCAAATCATACGAAAATGCCGTTGTCGTCTCTGCCGAAAAACATGCTTCGCAAATCGGTAAAAAAATATTGCAACAGGGGGGCAATGCTGTTGATGCAGCTGTTGCCGTACAGTTCGCCTTAGCCGTAACTGAGCCCCGTGCCGGAAATATTGGGGGCGGTGGCTTTATGGTTTTGCATCTTGAAGACGGCACTTCAAAAGCACTCGATTTTCGGGAACGTGCCCCCGAACGCGCCACAAAAGATATGTTTATTAAAAACGGAGAATACCAATCCGATTTAAGTCGCCGATCAGCACTCGCCTCGGGTGTACCCGGAGTTGTGGATGGAATGATTAAAGCTCTCGAGCGATATGGAAACTTGCCGCTCGAAACAGTAATAGAACCGGCCATTAAACTGGCAGAAGACGGATTTCCCCTTAGCTGGAAACAAGCACAAGATCTAAATTACTACGCAGACAAATTTCAGAAATATCGCACCTCACGCCGATATTTTACCAAACGTGATAAAACCCCCTATCAAGAAGGAGATCTCTTTGTGCAAGAAGATCTGGCTGCTACCTTAGATCGCATCGCACGTATGGGACGTGATGGGTTTTACTCCGGACTTACGGCCGATCGCATTGTCAATACGATGGAAGAACTTGGAGGTATTATCAACTATCGTGATCTTAAAAACTACGAAAGCAAATGGCGTGATCCTGTGTCGGTTACCTACAATGGATATAACCTTCATATCATGCCTCCCCCCAGTAGCGGCAGTATCGCAATCGCTCAAATGCTTACGATGCTCGAAAATTATGACCTCAAAAAATTGGGATTCAACTCTGCCGAATATGTTCATTTAGTGACCGAAGTTATGCGACGCGCTTTTGCAGATCGAGCTCATTTTCTCGGTGATCCGGACTTCGTGAATATCCCAAAGCCAGAATTGTTATCCGAAACATATAATGATCATCGAATGACAAGCTTTAAGTCTGATACTATTACCAGCAGTGATAATATTTCGCACGGTGATCCAATTTCGATTGAGGAATCAACTGAGACAACTCATTATTCCATTGTAGATGAACAAGGAAATGCGGTAGCTGTTACCACGACCCTTAATGGCTCTTTTGGAAATAAAATTGCCGTCGATGGAGCAGGCTTTTTGCTTAACAATGAAATGGATGACTTTACGGCTCAACCCGGCGAACCCAATATGTTTGGACTAATTCAGGGCAAAGCCAACGCCGTAGCTCCCAAAAAACGGATGCTCAGCAGCATGTCCCCCACGATTGTTACAAAAAATGATTCTACCAGGATGGTATTGGGAGCCGCTGGCGGACCTATGATTATAACAGCAACCTTCCATAATTTTCTTAATATGGCCGTTTTTGGGATGGATCCTCAAAAAGCTAATTCTGCACCTCGCTTTCATCACCAATGGATGCCAGACAAACTGTATTACGAAGAATTTGGCCTAAGTCCCGATACCCGACATAAATTACAGAAAATGGGTCACCAACTTGAAGTCAGGGGAAGCATTGGACGGACACACAATATTCTTGTGGATGACGAGGGCTTAAAGTTTGGCTCTCCCGATCCGCGCGGCGATGGCTCTGCACAGGGATATTAATCTAAATGAGACAAAAATATATTGATTGGTCTTTTATTTAGTTACAACACTATGCACTGCAACCAAATCACTTATCAGCGAAGTGCAACATAATGAAGGTTGTAAAATCCCGCATCTTTTATCATAATCATTAGCTGATAAGCTCCCCAAAATGAAATCTTGACTGTTATGAATAATGATATTGACGCGGCTGTACAATCTATTGAATGGCGGGAAGATCATGTTCGCATTTTAGATCAAACCTATCTGCCCGGCCGGGAAGTCTATAGCGACATTCGCGATGTTGGGCGTATGTGGGAAGCAATAAAAAAACTCCGCATTCGCGGGGCACCCGCCATTGGTATTGCTGCTGCCTACGGTATGTATTTGGGAATTAAAGAACTCCCCGAAAATGCTTTTGAAAGCTTTATCGTTGAGGTAAACCGAGTGGCAGAGTATTTAGAGGGAGCACACCCTACCGCCACCAACCTTGAATGGGCTACGAATCGCATCAAATCCACTATTCGAGCACATAAAGGTAAAGAGATCAGTGAGATAAAAAAGATAGTATTACAAACAGCGAAAACAATCCACGATGAAGACAAACGCATCTGTAAAAAGATTGGCGAACATGGCGGGGATTTGATCCCTAAAGATGCACAAGTGCTAACACACTGTAATACCGGAAGCCTGGCGACCGGAAAATATGGTACCGCTCTTTCAGCAATATTTCACGCGCATGAGCAGGGCAAAAAACCGTTTGTGTGGGTAGATGAAACGCGTCCCCTGCTGCAAGGCTCACGCCTTACGGCCTGGGAACTGATGAATGCAGAAATCCCAATGAAAATTATCACAGATTCGGCTGCCGGATCGCTTATGCAGCGCGACGAAGTAGATATGATCATCGTTGGGGCAGATAGAGTCGCAGCCAACGGTGATGTGGCAAACCAAATAGGCACTTATCCCTTAGCTGTCTTGGCTCAAGAAAATAATGTCCCCTTTTATGTAGCTGCTCCGCTTTCAACTGTTGACATGGATATTGACCAAGGCGATGATATTCCGTTAGTAGAGCGCGACCAAGAAGAAATTCTCAATTACAGCGACTCGCAGGTAGCTCCTAAAAAAGCTGAAGCCTATAATCCCACGTTCGATATTACTCCCAATTCATATATCACTGGCATCGTAACCGAAGAAGGAACAGTCGAACCACCTTTTGATGAAGGGTTCAGAAATATTTTTGAGGATTAAGAAAGCTTTTATCCCAGATGGTCTAACAACTCTTCAGCATTAATACTCCCATGCGATCCATGCCACACCGCCTCCCCATCATCAACCAAAATAACTTGGGGCGACTCATGGCGAATATCCAGAGCTGAAGCAATTTCATTTGAAGCCTCTCGGCTGTTTACCACATTTACAAAATGCATATCAGCGTGCTGCAGAATTTTTTCTGAGGCTTGTTCCAAAGTCCCCTTGGCCACAAAGCAGACACTGCAGCGGTGGCTGTGTTTATAAATAAGCTGTGGCTTTTCTTTTGATGCTTCAATAATTGGTGCTACTTGGGAGGAATCTGAAATCGCCGCCCAAATATCACTCGTATCTTCACCAGAAAATGCATTCTTTACTGAATCAAAAAGTCCCATAAATATTCTTTACTTATTTCTTCTTGCGATTGCAAAACCAACAATCGTTGAGTATTAACATGTTAATCTCCCAAACAGATACCAATATCACGCGCCGTTTGCACCGTATCGCTTTCAAGAGATACAGCTTTCATTTTTCCCTCAATACTGGTGATCGGAATACGAGTCAGCTTATTATCCTGTAGCACTACCAACTTATTATAATCGTGTTCTTCTACACAGCGAATGGCCGCTGCGCCAAATCGCAATGAAATTAATCGATCATAAGTTGATGGAGAACCACCACGCTGGAGATGTCCCAATACTACAGACCGTGACTCTTTACCTGTTCGCTCGCTGAGTTCATCCGCAACCTGATCGGCGATCCCTCCCAGCTGTACTTGTTGTCCGGGCGTTTTCCCTTTGGTGACAATTTCACCGTCTTTTTTCGTAGCCCCTTCGGCCACGACAATCATCGTATAATGACGTCCCTTTGCTTCCCGCTCCTTAATTTTTTTCACAATCGAATCATACGAAAACGGTATCTCGGGAATCAATATCACATCTGCCGAGGATGCAATGCCGGAATATAATGCAATCCATCCGGCGTAACGCCCCATCACTTCTACCACCATCAGCCGGTGATGCGATTCCGCCGTAGTTGTAATACGGTCGATTGCACCTGTGGCAATATCGATAGCGGTATCAAAACCAAGCGTTACGTCGCAACCATAAATATCATTATCAATCGTTTTGGGTACGCCTACAATATTTAGTCCTTTCTGGATGAGCTTGCTGGCAATATTCATCGAACCGTCGCCGCCAATGGCTACAAGAGCATCAATACCGTAGTCCTCAAACGTTTCCACCAGCTGGTCTGATACATCTTTGGCCCCCCAGCTACCATCATCTTTCTCATACGGCATTTCAAAGGGATTACCACGATTGGCGGTACCCAAAATGGTTCCGCCCTGCATTGTGATACCACGCACCGCTTTTGCATCGAGTTTTATAAAAGGGTCATCAGTAAAAATGGAACCATAGCCATTTTCAATACCGTATACTTCCCATCCTCTTTTCAAAGCTGCCAAGGTAGCCGCCCGGATAGCCGCATTCAATCCGGGAGCGTCGCCGCCCCCTGTATTTATAGCAATTTTCATAAAAAACTATCTCTATTTTTCTAACGGTTCTCGCTCCCTGTCAAACACTTCTTCAACCCGTTCAATTCCAAGTCCTCGACGGACAATCTTGGTATTATCATCCGTCATATCTAAAATCGTTGTTTCCCTCGAAGGCAGATCCTGCTGATTATCAATAGTCACATCCACCAACTTTTCGAACTCACGCAAAAATGGCTCCCGATCAAACGCATCCAGCGCATTATTATCCATATCCGGCTTCTTCGCCGTAATAGCCAGCATCGGATTTCCAACTTCACGCACCAACCCTTCACAAATCGGATAATCAGGTACGCGAATCCCAACCGTTTTTTTCTTGGGATGAACAAGCAACTTGGGCACCTCTTTTGTTGCCGGTAAAATAAAGGTGTATGGCCCCGGAATCAGTCGTTTCATCAGCTTAAAGTTATAATCAGAAATATGGGCAAACTTCGCCGTTCCAGATAAAGAATCACATAAAATAGTTAAGTGATCATCTTGACCAAGCTGTCGAATCTCTCGAATTCGTTCAATCCCCTTTTTGTTTTTATAATCACAGCCAAGTGCATATTGACTGTCGGTGGGAAACAACACCACCGCTCCATCTTTCACCTTGTCGGCAATTTCAAATAATCGTTTTACATGGGGAGTCTCGGGATGCAGTTTAATTCGTTCTGCCATGAATAAACCTCATAAATTTTAATAGTTAAACGATATTAGATAAGCTTCAAAAAGCGCACGGAATGATTAGCGATAAAATGTTGTGATAATAACTGGAATGGAATAACATTTACCCTCATAATTCACCGTAATTTAATGCGCCTTGAACTTCATTAATAACACATTGATTTCGGATAATCAATACCATTTCAAATAAATCATTAAATAAAAAATTATTTTAACTATGGATACATCAGTGCAAGCCCAATGGTTGGGACACTCTGCTTTTAAACTCGTAAGCCCCAAAGGAACAAATATTTTGGTTGATCCCTTTCTGTCGGGTAATCCATCAACACCGGACGAGTATAAACAACAGGATAACGTCGATTATATTCTGTTAACTCACGGACATGAAGATCATGTAGGTGACACGCTCGACATTGCCGAAAAAACCGGTTGCAAAGTAGTATCGATGGTCGAACTTTCCCGGCTTTTGGTAAACAAGCACGGCCTTGAAGAAGAACAAGCGATCGAATTTAATAAAGGAGGTACGGTGGCCTTCGATGATTTTTCCGTAACAATGGTAGACGCCAACCACAGCTCCTCGTTCCAAGGGGACTATGCTGGTGAACCGGGAGGACTGGTGATCTCTTTTTACGATGATATTACCTTTTACCACTTAGGCGATACCAACATCTTTTACGAACTTGAACTATACGGTGAACTCTACGAACCCGATGTTGTTGCTGTACCTATGGGCGATTACTATACCATGGGTCCCGGCGAAGCAGCCATGGCATGCGACCTGCTTCAAGCAGATTACGCAGTGCCTATCCATTATGGAACATTTCCTCCCCTTACCGGCGATCCGAAAGATTTCAAGAAGTACACCGAAAAATCGACCGACACGGAAGTCTGGATTCCCGAGGCTGGAGAAAATTTTCTGGGATAATTACCAAATTTGATCCCAACAAAAAAGGCGCGGAAGTACCCGCGCCTTTTTATTTTTAAGCACAAAATTAACTTTCACCCCTCAGTATATTTACTCTCCTTCGGCTTAGTAAATCAGTTTACAATAGTAATACCCACTTATTCTACCGTGCATCCGCCGGAAAAACCTTCAGCCGAAAACTGGGTTTGGAAGCTTCCAAATTTATCTTCATAGTTCGCACGCAACTCTAATGAGTGCTGACCTGAGCGCTTGGGCGAACAGTACTCAAGCACATAATATGAATTTGATTCTGCCTCCAACCTCTTGGCCACTGCCAGGAAAGAATCATTGAGTTCCAGTGAATCCTCAGCAAGCTCAAAACCATCCTTACCAAACGATTTCAATATCTCCTGATCAATTTCTCCACCTAACCCAATTGTAAAAAGAGAGTGCTCCTTAGCAGCATTCCGCACCGAATCCATGGCCTGTTCAGTGCTCACGTATCCCGCCTGGTCCGTACCGTCAGTAAATAATACCATCGATCCGGCCGTAGCACCGCTCGAATCTTCACGGACTTCTTGCAGGCGATCATCCATTACCGACAAACCCTGGATGACTGCACCATTAAGATTAGTAGATCTGTCATTACTAATATCTTCACTGATAGATTCAATCCCCGATATCAGACTATCGCGGACAGATGTAAAACCTACCAGAGGATGGATATTCTGCTCACCATCAAACCAATACACCGACATCTCTCGAGTGCCATACAGGTCTTCGCCCTCAACCGGCATTGTGCGTTCGATAAAGGTTGTAGCCGCTTCTTTGAGCCGGGGCAGGTCGGCATTATTAAGAATACTGCCGCTGAGATCAAGCATCAGTACTGATGAATATAAAAAATCACCCGGTTCCCGCTGAATATCGGCCTGCGATTCGAGCCGCGATATCTGTGAACCATCTTCAAGAATATCAAAAGCAGAAGGTTCGAGCGTAGCAAATTGGTTCTCTTCGCCAAGGTCTACCTTAAAGAAGAGCCTTATTTTAGAGGGCGGCTCAGATTCTGCTTCAATAAGTTCAACGTCAATTTCCTCACCGCTGTTGTCACTGCTGTTACAACCAACGATAATGATCATAAGAAAAATGCTCAAGGTAAGTGCTGCGGGAAGGATTTTTTTCAACAATTTCATATCTGTAGCAGTATTTAGGCAACGTTTCTATTAGATTCTGTCTCATTGGATTAAAAGCCAGAATTACAGATTTGTTCCCTGAAACCGACGAAACCATTCGCTCCCAATTTTTTTACTATCCAATAAAAAAAGACACGGTAATACCCGTGCCCTTTTTTATTTAAATTAAGTAATCAGTCTTTACTTCTCAGTAAACTTACCAACCTTCGGCTTTACCGTAACCACCGGCGTGCTTAGTGATTGTGCTACTTTTTCAGTAGTTGAACCCAGTAACAAGTGGGCAAAACCGCTATGACCGTGTGTAGCCATAACCACCACATCGGCATGTTCGGCAGCATAATCCTCAATACCCAAGTGTGCCGACACGCCGCGATCAACTGCTGTATAAATATCAATTCGATGACTGGAAGCATTATCTGAAACAACAAACTGATCACGAAATTGCTCACTTCCCCGGGCTATCTGAATATTATCCAAGCCTTCAACATTCAGAAACTCATCAAGTCGCCTCATAAGTGCTTCATAAATATTTTGCTTATCTGTCTTTTGCGGATCGCGACTTTCTGAATCCAACGGACTGCCATACATCTCCTGTACATGATAAAAGGTAATATCAGCACCATAAATCGAGGCCAGTGTTATCCCCATAGGCAAGGCTGTGAACGACAACATCGAACCATCTGTAGGAATCATAATCTCCTTCAATCCTTCAGCATTCAGCCCTTCATCCACCGTAAAAACCGGTACCGAAGAATGCCGAACCACTTTATTAGTGGTAGAACCGCGCATAAGATTCGATTTATGATGTCCCTTCGATGCCATCACAATTAAATCATAATTCTCCTCTTGGGCATAATTGGCAATGGCTGTAGATGGTTTTCTATTGATCTGACAAATAGCCTCCCCTTTAGATTCATTAGCAATGTAATCATCCATTGCCTTCTGCAACTGGTGCATAGCCTCTTTTTGAGCCGTGGGATAAATCTCCTCATCCAAATCAAGCGGCGCCTGCATATTTGACAAACTCTTATGGAAATATGTAAGCGTGGGTATTATATGAATGAAATCCACTTTTGCCCCAACACGGTGTGCAATTTCCTGGGCATGACGATAGGCCAACTGAGCATTTTCCGAAAAATCCGTAGGTACTAATATCTTTGTGATAGGCTTCATAATAGCAGTCTTTTGATGGTAATTAAACAGCTATTATAACATTAGGTTTCCGTCCGTAAATAGTCAAGCCCCATCACCATAATTAGACCAATTAGTAGCCCCCAAATGCCGCTCCAAAAATGCTTTGTTCCGGCCTCCTGAACCGTTACATACGGCACAAAAGGATCACTCTTGATAAGTTTATTTTTTACGGTCACAATCTCTACTTCTTTTTGTGCGCCATCAGCATTAACCACTTCTCCCAATCGCTTGAATTCCGGACGATTGGTATTCGGTGGGTTACTGCGCAACGCCTCCGCTTCGGCACTTTCGTATGCCACCACTTGGGTCTTACTAACAAACTGCTCATAACTACGATCCTGGTACGGCCAAATAACGTACAGCGATCCAATTAAAAAGCCGATCAACACCGCTAACGTTTTCGCTTCATAACGGTCTAAAAGCCACGACAACAACCGGGCAAAAAGTGCCAACCCCACTATGGCGCCGGCAATAAATGGAAGCAGGGCCAACAATCCTCCCATCATCTCTGACGTACCCAACTTCCCAAATTGAGATAAAATATAATCGTACTTACGCAGGATAAGCAGAAAATACGATCCCGATATGCCAGGTAAAATCATGGCACAAATAGCAATAGACCCACTGATAAATACAAACCACGGAGCTTCGGACGTATCCGTAGGTACCAAGGTCACTACCCAAAATCCGATTCCCGCCCCTACCAACACAAACAGTGCATGAATCCAGTTAAATCCGTCAATGGCTTTAATTAATACAAATATGGATCCCACGATTAATCCGAAAAAAAGTCCGTACACCAACTCGGGATTGGTAAACATATAGATCTGCAAGGGCACTACTTTTGTAAAAAACAGCAGAGCACAAAAAATACCCGAAAGCAACATCACCATAAACTTCCAGTGTACCTCGCTAAGTGCAGAACGAAATTTGAACGTAATTAATCGCTTAAAAAAACGCGTATCGAAACTCTTGATGGCATTAATGAGACGAGTATAAATACCCACAATAAGAGCCAGCGTGCCGCCGCTTACGCCCGGCACAACATCTGCCGATCCCATTAAAAAGCCTTTTATTAACAGAAAGGGATACTCTTTCCAAGAAGTATTGTCAGGCTGAGATACTGGGTCTTCGTTTTCTGACAAGGAAATTAGATATTAGGAATTAGGAATTTATGCAGTGACGAAGATAGGGTAAGGTTTTCAATTTTTCATTCCTAATTATTGCTGCCACCCCTTCTTGCCAATCAGTGGCACAAATTTAAAATCACTGAAACGCTCTTCTTCGTATTCATCTTCGCGGATTTTGATAATCCGAATCATCTCCTGCTTTTGATCATCACCAACAGGCACTACTAATCGACCATTTACATTCAGCTGTTCAACTAAATCTTCTGGCACTACCGGAGCGCCCGCCGTAACAACAATGGCATCATAAGGCGCATAGGCCGACCATCCCAAAGTGCCATCTCCTAATTTCGCCCGAATAGAATATCCCAGTTCGCGCAAAACAGATTTCGCTTTTTGGTACAATTCTTTATGACGCTCAATAGTATACACCTCGGCTCCGAGTTCACATAAAATAGCGGCTTGGTATCCCGAACCCGTGCCAATTTCCAACACTTTTTCTCCTGGTTTAACCTCAAGCAATTCGGTCTGTCGAGCCACGGTATAGGGCTGCGATATCGTTTGCTCTTTACCAATTGGTAAGGCTGTATCTTTATAAGCACGATCTTGCAGTGCAGTATCCACAAAAACATGGCGTGGAACAATATTAAAAGCTTCCAACACCCGGTGATCTTGAATACCTTTATCGGCAAGTGCTTCTACCAACCGACGACGACGCTGTTTAAATTTCGGATTATCCGCTCCTGAACCCCAATTTAACATGATAAACTTTTGTTTATACCAACCGTTTTGCGTTAGATTATAACATAAGGAACTTGCAGCAATTTATTCGATTTTTAATAACTGCAATCTTTCTTACTATTCGTAATATATCGGGATAGAAATTCAATTGAGACTAACATCAGAAATTATGAAAACTTTTCTAAAGATAGCCGCTGGAATTCTGGGATTTTTCGTCATCCTCATCATAGTACTAAACCTTTATTTTACGGATGAACGTCTCAAAAACACCGCTATGCCCTACGTCAACGAGGCTGTAGGACGTACCGTCAATGTAGAAGAGATGTCCTTAACTTTCTTTAGTACTTTTCCACAGCCGGGCGTCAGCATCCGAAAAATGAGTATCCCCGGCGAAACGGAAAAAGATACGCTGCTTTCGCTGGACAAACTTGTTGTTTCCGTTGAATTATTTTCACTCTTAGGAGACCAAATCAATATTTCTGAAATCAGTCTGCAAAATCCCACGTTTACCTATGTTGTTAATGCTGACAGCACCACGAATATTGATTTTCTGATAGCTGAGGAAACGGAAACTGACACCACGACGGAAACCATGGGTATTAGCATCCCCTATTTTAATGTCAGCGGCGGGGACTTTGGCTACCGTGATAAAACCTCAAACACGAATGCCCAAATTGATGATCTCAATGCCGATATTTCGCTCAGCTATGCCGACCTAATTACAAGCACCATTGATCTGCAAATTGGTGGACTTTCAGCTGAGGTAGATGGTAGTCGCTACCTTAATGGTTTGCCCTTGAGTATGACTCAACAGTCAACAATTGATCTGGAAAATGAAACCGTAACACTTGATAAGGGTACCGTTTCCATTCGTGGGCTTGCACTTAACCTAACTGGATCACTTTCGGATTGGAGTAACAGTTTAAATAGTGATCTTACCTTCAACTCATCCTCAGATAACTTTGGTGAATTATTACGCTTAGTGCCTGCCGAATATGAGGAATATATCGAAGGACTTGAAAGTCGTGGTTCACTGGCTCTCGAAGGGACAATTTCCGGTGCTCTATTGGGGGATGAACTTCCCAGCTTTAATATCAATATGAGCGTTACCGATGGCTACGTCAAAAACCCTGATTTACCGCAGCCTATCCAAAATATTCAACTAACTGCCAATGCATCAAATAAGCTGATATCCATAGAATCATTGACGGCCCAAGCAGGAGAAAACAATTTATCAGCAAATGGACAGCTTGAAGATCCGCTTGAAGAAAATGGAGCATTCTCGATTGATTTTGACTCAGATGTGAACCTGGCTACGATCCGTGAATTTTATGATATCAGTGAGTTCGATATTGAAGACCTTGGCGGACAACTGACGGCTAATGGTCAGGCCTCGGGTCGCATGAACGCTCCCGAAGAAGCCACTTTTG
Organism: Fodinibius sp. Rm-B-1B1-1; assembly: GCF_038594945.1. Classification (NCBI taxonomy): domain Bacteria; kingdom Pseudomonadati; phylum Balneolota; class Balneolia; order Balneolales; family Balneolaceae; genus Fodinibius; species Fodinibius alkaliphilus. Next base: position 104,423 of record NZ_JBCFYD010000002.1, on the reverse strand, counting down.
ATGCGGTTATCAATTTAAGTGACGGCCTCCTCAAATACGCGGAAGTATCCAAGCCCATTGAAAACATTTCGATTGATGCCAAAGCGAACCAGTCAGTCATTACCATAAACAATATGGAACTGCAAGCCGCTACCAACACCTTTTCAATGAGCGGAACCATTAACGAGCCCATGCAAGAAGATCAGCGAAATATTAATTTGACTACTGATCTTAGTTTTGATCTGGCTACGATCAAAGATTTTTATCCCATCGACGAAGACACCCTTACCATGCGTGGACAGTTCACAGCTAATGCCACACTTAAAGGCAAAGCCGATCAAATTGAAAATGCCGTACAGTCGGGTAGCATTTCCTTAGCAAATGGATTTATTAGCCATAAATCGCTGGGTAAACCCATTGAAGATATCACGCTTGAATCGTCACTCAATGGCCCTACTCTGTCTATATCAAAAGCGAGCTTTGCGACCGGCGATAATAACCTCAGCTTATCAGGAAATGTGCAAAATTATCTCAGTGATAACCGTACAGTCGATATCAACCTAACAGGAAAAGCTGCACTGGATCAAATCAAAGATTATTACGAATTGGAACCAACCATCACCGACCTTACCGGTATGGCTGATGTAAACCTCCAGGTTCAAGGTTCTCCAGCTAATCCCCAAAACATGCAGTTTAACGGCCAGTTTACTGCGCAGGATATCAACATGGATGGAGAGGCAATGGTTCAACCGGTTACAAACCTTAATGGTAAACTTAAACTATCACCCGGCTCCGTTGATTTAGAACAACTCACCTTTAATATCGGATCTTCAGATATTGCGCTTTCCGGTTCGCTTCGTGATTATATGGAGTATCTAAAGACCGAAGAAGATCGTAGTACTACCCCTCATTTAACGGGATCATATAAAAGTGAATTCCTGAATTTAGACGAACTCATCGACTGGAGTGATACCACTGAAACAACTGAGCCCATCCCCATTCACCTGCCGGATTTAACCAGCTCGGTGAATGCCGAAATTAGTAAAATGATTGTCACCGGTGTTACAATGACTAACCTGACAGCCAAAGCCTCCACCTCACCGGATCAAATTGTAATGGAACAAGCCTCAGTTAACTTATTTGATGGAGAGGCCACCGGTTCATTTACCTGGGATGTTCCCGACCCCAAACGTACAATGATTACCTTCAACGGCAACCTCGACCATTTGCAAGCCGCAGCCTTTTTTGATGAATTCCAAGTGCTTGGCAAAAACAGCAAGTTTCATGAGTACGTATCTGGAGCATTTACCGCTGATGTAGAATACTTTTCTGAACTCAATGAGTTTTTGGAACCCGTTATTAAAACCTCAACCATGGACGGCAATTTTGGAATGACCAACTCTCGTATTCAGGGACATCCTATTCAAAAGCGATTGGCTTCACTCTTTAGTGCCAATGAGTTTAATAACATCGGCCTGGATAAGTTTAACAGTACCTATTCACTTAAAAACAGCATATTTACCATTAATGATTTACGAATGACCAGCGATGATATTGGCCTGGAATTAAACGGAACGCAGCACATGATAAAGGGTGATATCAATTATAAGACGCAGCTGTTTTTACCAGGGCGATTCAAGAAGGGTATTGCCTCCGTCATAAGCTCCCGGGCTGTCGAAGCACTTACTCAAGATAACGGAACTATCCAAGTTCCATTACGCATTACCGGTACACAGGAAGATCCCAACATTCGTCCTGATAAAGAAGCTATTGAACCCATCGTTAAGGATTACTTGAAAGAAAAGGGAGGAAACCTGATCAAAGGATTGTTCAACAATAACTAAATACACTCCAGACAACGATTTTGCAGTAAAGTGCGTTGTCAACTAATGCTGCGAAACGTTATCTTTGCGATCTGAAAATACAATTTAGCGATTAGATTAATAAGCATTCATCCTGATAATGGATAAACTTCATATTTACAACACGCTAACTCGTAAAAAGGAAGAATTTAAACCTATTGAAGAAGGCTTTGTTGGTGTCTACATCTGTGGACCTACGGTTTATGGTGATGCCCACTTGGGTCATGCCAAAAGCTATGTCTCTTTTGATGTCGTAATCCGCTACCTGCGTTACTTGGGGTACAAAGTCCGGTATGTGCAAAATATCACCGATGTGGGCCACCTGACTGATGATGCAGATCAGGGTGAAGACAAGCTGGAAAAGCAGGCCAAAATTGAAAAACTGGAACCCATGGAGATTGCGGAAAAGTACACCTACAACTATTTCCGCGATATGGACGCCCTTGGTGTTCAGCGACCCGATATTTCTCCCCGCGCAACGGGACATATCATCGAGCAAATCGAAATGGTAAAAAAACTGCTCGAAAACGGTCACGCTTATGAAACCGATGGCAATGTCTATTTTGATGTTTCTTCCGATAAGGAATACGGAAAACTTAGTGGTCGCGATATTGAAGATCAGGAAAGCGGTTCGCGCATCGAAACCGCCAGCGACAAACGTTCGCCCGAAGATTTTGCCCTCTGGAAAAAAGCCGATGACGGACACATTATGAAATGGCCTTCGCCCTGGGGCATGGGCTATCCCGGCTGGCACGTGGAGTGCTCGGCGATGTCCACAAAGTACCTGGGCGAAAATTTCGACATTCACGGCGGAGGCATGGATAACCAGTTTCCGCATCACGAATGCGAAATTGCCCAAAGTGAGGGAGCATTCAATAAACCTTTTGCCAACTACTGGATGCACAACAATATGGTTACCCTTGAGGGACAAAAAATGGGCAAGTCGCTGGGCAATGCCATTTCACTGCACCAGTTTTTCTCTGGTGAGCACGACCTCTTAACTCGCTCCTGGGATCCGCAGATCATTCGTTTCTTCTTGCTCCAAAGTCATTATCGTAGCACTACCGACTTTTCCGAGGATGCGCTTTCCGGTGCCGAAAACGGGCTCCGCAGCCTTCAGGATATGGTTCGAACCATCGATAAGGCTGAAAGTGAAGGTGGCGATGATTACGACTTGGAAACCTTGAAATCTGACTTGGAAAGCAAACTCAACGACGACTTTAATACTGCACAAGCTATCGCGGTTCTGTTTGAGGAACTAAAAATCATCCGTAAGCAAATTAATAGCGGTGATACCCCAGAAAATATTACGGATATTCAGGAATTTTTACGGAATTTCGTCGATGGTGTGCTTGGGCTTTGGCCTGAGGAGGAGCAATCTTCTGCCAGAGATAACAAGACAGAGGATCTGATCGAACTGCTGATTGATATCCGACGAAATGCGCGTCACGAAAAGAACTTTGAGCTTTCAGATATGATTCGCGACCGCCTTGAAGAGTTGGATATCAAACTAATGGACAGCCCCGAAGGCACAGAATACAAAATTGTATCGTAGCAAACCTTCACATGGAGGGAATTAGAGGAGCTAAAAACTGGGGTAACGTATATATCCTCCCCTTCTATAGGGAAACGTAAGAGGGATTAAACTCAAAAATTATTTTTCTAATCGATATATTATTTCATGGATCTATTACTTTTAGCAACTGATTTCTTTACTTGGTCCGTTGATCCCGTAGCATTTAGCCTGGGGCCGCTCGAACCACGCTGGTACGGCGTTCTTTTTGCCAGTTCATTTCTGGTTGGTTTTTGGCTAACACGCAAAATGTTCCTTCATGCTGGTCGTGATCCCGAGGAAGTAGATCAACTGCTTACCTATGTTTTAATTGGTACCGTCGTTGGCGCTCGTTTGGGACACGTGCTGTTTTATGATCCCGCGTTTTACTTCCGCTATCCATCTGAAATTTTAAAAATATGGCATGGAGGCTTGGCCAGTCACGGTGCAGCCATCGGCATCATCATAGCCATGTATATGTTTATCAAAAAGTTTCGGGATATGAGTTTTCTATGGCTGGCTGATCGGGTGGTGGTTGTCGTAGCTATTGCCGGAACTTTTATCCGAACTGGTAATTTCATGAACTCCGAAATTGTTGGCCAACCCACGGAAGTACCCTGGGCGGTTATCTTTACGAAAGTTGACATGCTGCCCCGTCATCCCACCCAACTATATGAAGCCCTTTTGTGCATCCTCGTGTTCGGTATTTTATGGAAGGTATACCATGCCTATAAAACAAATCCGCCGGAAGGTTCACTTTTTGCCCTCTTTTTGGCCACACTTTTTTCAGGACGTTTCCTGCTTGAATTCACCAAAATGGAGCAGGCCGCCTTTGCCGCCGATTGGGTATTTAATATGGGACAATGGCTTAGTATCCCACTGATTGGCATCGGCATCTGGTTGATAATTAAAAAGGTCGATTGGAACCAACCGGATATCCAAAAGCAACAAAATTAATTTATCACCTATAGTAACTATGGAATCATTAGATCCACAGATTAAAGAGAAAATTGACCACTGGCTAAATAGTAACTATGATGAAGCTACAAAGAATGCTATCCGCCAAAAGCTGGATAATCAAGAGTATCAAGAATTGACTGATGCTTTTTATAAAGATCTGGAATTTGGAACCGGGGGGATGCGTGGCATTATGGGAGTAGGCTCCAATCGGGTCAACAAGTACACCTTTGGGATGGCTACCCAGGGATACAGTAACCTTTTAAAACAAAACTATCCCGATGAACAAATTAAAGTTGTAATTGCTCACGACTGCCGTAATAATTCCGAAGAGCTGGCTCAAGTTGTTGCGGATGTGTTTTCGGCTAATGGCATTTATGTATACCTGTTTGAGGGTTTACGCCCCACTCCTGAACTGTCATTCGCCATTCGCGAATTAGATTGTCACGGTGGGGTTATGCTGACAGCCTCCCACAATCCCAAAGAATATAATGGCTATAAAGCTTACAATGAGCATGGCTGTCAATTAGTGTCTCCACAGGATAAGCAGGTGATGGAGGAAGTACAGAAAATCGAAAATATCGACGATGTGAAATTTGAGGGCGATGCTGAAAACATCGAAAAAATTGGCAAAAATATTGATAAAAAGTACCTCGATGCTATCTTGGATGTAACGATGTCGCGAGAAGCGATTAGTCGTCAAAGTGATCTCAGCATTGTCTTCTCTCCCATCCATGGCACCTCTGGTGTGCTGGTTCCACCGGCCTTAAAACGCTGCGGCTTTAATAATGTAACGCTCGTTGAAGAACAGATGAGCTATGATGGCAACTTTCCCACGGTGGAGTATCCGAATCCCGAGGAAAAGGAAGCTCTTACAATGGCGTTGAATAAAGCCAAAGAGATTGATGCCGAGCTGGTAATGGCAACCGATCCCGATGCCGATCGCGTGGGCATTGCCATCGAGGACAACCACGATGAGTGGATGCTGCTGAATGGAAACCAAACCGGTGCACTTATCATTAACTACCTGTTGCATACCTGGAAGAAGGCGGACAAGTTGGACGGTGACGAGTATATAGTCAAGACGATTGTTACGTCGTATTTGATTGACACTATTGCCGAACACTACGGCGTGGACTGCTATAATACGCTTACCGGTTTCAAATACATTGGTGAGCTGATGACTGAGCTCGAAAACGAAAAACAGTTTATTGCCGGCGGAGAGGAAAGTTACGGCTACCTAATTGGCGACCATGTTCGTGATAAAGATGCCATCGTTTCTATCGTAATTATTGCTGAGATGGCTGCTTATTATAAAGACCAAGACACCAACCTTTTTGATGCCCTGCTGGATATCTACTTACGTCATGGATACTATCGCGAAAAACTGGTATCGGTATATAAGCGCGGACGTGAAGGAGCCGAAGAAATCAAACAAATTCTAAAAAACTATCGCGAAAATCCGCCCCAGACGCTGGCCGGGTCTGAGGTAGTTACCATCAAAGATTACAAAACACAGGTATCAAAAAATGCCCAGACGGGGGAAACCGAAAATATTGATCTGCCCGAATCAAATGTACTGCAATTCTTCACTGGAGATGGCTCTATCGTTTCTGTACGTCCATCGGGAACAGAGCCTAAAATCAAGTTTTATTGCAGCGTTAATACTGATCTGCCTAATCGAAATGGCTTTGACAATAAGACGCACGTATTAGAAGAAAAAATGGATACTATTATCCAGGAACTAACTGAGAATACATAATTTTAACCTATTGGGTGGCAGGCACATAGATACCTTTCGCCTGTCACTATTACTTCGCCCTGCCTATTTAATTCCATTCTAAATTCATTTTCACTAATGGATTAACTACAGCCACTCTGTATATTTCTGCGCAGCATTAACTAAAAAGGACTATGAGTGACCTTCTGCAACAACCTGTTTTTGATGTTTTTATCTATGCCCTAATTACGGCCGTAGCTACCGGATTGGGTGCCCTCCCCTTTTTCTTTTTTAAAAGCTTGACAAGAAACTGGCTTGGTATTTCCAATGCTATTGCTTCTGGATTAATGATCGCAGCCAGCTTTGGACTTATCTATGAAGGTATTAATCATGACCTCTGGTTCACGTTTTGGGGTATTATTATTGGGCTCATATTTATCATTGGCAGTGAAAAGCTCCTCAGTAAGTATGATGATCAGTTTTCAATCAAGAAAATAAACAAAGCAGACGCTACGAAAATGCTGTTGATTGTTGGCATTATGACGGTCCACTCTTTTACAGAGGGCGTAAGCGTAGGAGTATCGTTCAGTGGCGGAATCGACCTTGGACTTTTTATTACTACGGCTATTGCGGTCCATAACATTCCCGAAGGATTAGCCATCAGCTTGGTACTTATTCCGCGAGGAACATCCCCAATAAAAGCCGCTTGGTGGAGTATATTTTCCAGTTTACCCCAACCGTTAATGGCTGTGCCGGCTTTTCTGTTTGTAGAAATTTTTCGAACCTACCTCCCCATGGGACTCGGTTTTGCTGCAGGTGCCATGATCTGGATGGTTTTTGCCGAACTCATTCCCGATGCTATGGAAGAAAGCAAAAGCTCAACGGTAGCTACCGTCGTTACTATATCTATTTCCTTGATGATTATCTTCCAGGTACTAATTGAATAACTGCATTTAAATTTTATTTTGTATCGGTTTCAACAAGAATATTTCAATACTACCGTTTTACCTTCTAAAAAGAACTCAACCCATGAAACATATATCTACTTATCTAATGAAATCACTGGCTCTGCTGTTTTTAATTGGAGCCTTTGTTTTTCAACAGCCTACTCTGGCACAAGAAACACAGCGATACTCAAGTGTTAAAGAAGCCCTTTCCAAAAGCGGACAACTTAGTGGATCCAACGGTCCGGAAAATGTCACTTGGATTGATGATGGAAACCGCTATTCGTATATGGAGTATAACTCCGATACTGAAACAAGGGAAATCCGGGCATATGATCCTGCTATGGAAGAAGATGAGCTTATTTTCAATAGCGCCAACCATACCTTTCCCAGCTCAGATTCTACGTTCGAATATTCCTCCTTCCAATGGTCAGATGATTCCAAATATTTAGTATTTCAATCAAACTTCAGACCAGTCTACCGCCGTTCTGGCATCTCTGATTACTACTTGTATTCCATCGAGAACAAAACGTTAGAGCTGCTGGTTGAGGATGCCCGAACCGCTGAACTTTCTCCCGACGGGAGCAAAATCGGCTATGAGCGTGAGGGAGATCTTTTTGTGTACGATCTGGATGCTGGTGAAGAAACACAACTCACCAACAGTGCCAAAGAGTATTTTTACAATGGGCGTTTTGGCTGGGTTTACGAAGAGGAATTTGGATTGGCCCAGGCGTGGCAATGGTCCCCCGACAGCGACCATATTGCGTACTGGCAAACGGATGAGCGGAATGTCAATATTTTTCAGATGACAGATTATGAGGGTCAGCATCCAGAATATGAAAAAATTCCCTATCCCAAGGTGGGCGATGAAAATCCCAAAGTGAAAATTGGCGTTGTAAATGTAGACTCAGGTCAACAGCAGTGGATGGATACCCCAACAGATGGATATATCCCCCGAATATACTGGACGGCTGATGAGAATGAGTTAGCAACAGTCCATCTAAACAGGGCCCAAAATCATCTGAGACTGTTTTTTAATGATATTAACAATGGTGATCGACAGTTGGTCATGGAAGAACAATCAGATACCTGGATTGATGTGTTTGATTTCTTTGCCGGCATCAATCACCTATTTTTCTTTCCCAAAGACAGCGAAGAATTCTTCTGGATTTCTGATCGCAATGGCTGGAGTCATATCTATCGCTACAATTATGATGGAGAAGTCAAAAACCAGGTAACAACAGGGAATTGGGAAGTCACCTATGTCCACACCGTTGATTACAGGAACAATCGCATTTATTACACCTCTACCGAAGAATCACCGCTGGAGCGACACCTGTATTCCGTAAACTTTAACGGACGTAATAAGACTAAGCACACCCAGGTTAAGGGCACTCATGACATCAGTATGGGCTCGAATGGCAAGTATTATATTAATCGCTATTCCAATACTTCCACCCCTACACAGGTGGAGCTTTGGAGTACCACAAATGGCAAAATAGAAGTGCTTGAAGATAATACATCTGTGGAAGCTTTTACCAAAAAACATGTATATGCACCTCGAGAACTCTTTTCCTTTACCACTTCGGATGGCCAACAACTGGATGGATACATGATTCGCCCAATCGATTTTGATTCCGAAAAAGAATACCCACTGGTACTCAACATTTATGGTGGCCCCGGGGCGCAGGGCGTTTATAACGAGTGGGAATCCAGCGGCTGGAATCAATATTTAGCCCAGGAAGGATACGTCGTTGTAAATGTCAATAATCGTGGAAGCGGCGGATATGGGTCCGACTTTGAAAAGATAGTCTACAAAAAACTGGGGGAATGGGAAGCCAATGATTTTGTTGAAACAGCCCAATTTATGGCTCAAAAAGACTGGGTGGATAGCGACCGAATGGCGATTCGTGGACACAGTTATGGCGGATATATGACCACCTACACAATGTTCAATCATCCCGATATATTTGAAGTGGGAATCGCCACGGCTCCCGTTACAGATTGGCGATTATACGATAGCATCTATACCGAACGCTATATGGGATTACTGGAAAATAATACAGACGGATATAAACAGAGTTCATCTACCACTCATGTCCAAAACTTAAAAGGCAATCTCCTGCTTTCGCACTCTACAAAGGATGAAAATGTGCACGTACAAAACACGATGCAACTACTTACCAAATTAACAGGCAATGGGCAGGATGTAGATCTGCAAATTTATCCACCGGGTGCTCACGGCGTAGCATTTAATACCGCAAGTTACTATCTGCTTTATACCTCATATGTGGATTACCTAAATGAGCACTTCAAATAATCTAACATCTGTTTAAAACAAAAAAGGCCGAGTGTTAAACTCGGCCTTTTTTATTGAATAATATATTTTGAGACTTACGACTCCTTGCCATTCCCCAACATGGTACTAAGCTTTTCGCCGCCACGAATCCCAAAATCGAGCGTACGAATAGGAAATGGAATCATAATATCGTTTTCATCAAAGGCTTTGGTGATAGCAATAATAGCATCGCTACGCGCCGACCAGAAATCTGGATTCGTTCTAAAATTTACCCAGAACCGAATTTTAAAATTAATCGAACTGCCACCAAACTCATCATAATAAAACTCAACATCCTTGCTGTCATCATAATTATCCAAACTTTCTACAGCCTCAAGAGCTACTTTCTTAGCTTTTTCTAAATCATCCCCATACGATACCCCACACGATAAATCGATACGGCGATTACTCTCATCTGTAAAGTTCTGAAGTGGATTTTCAAATACACTCTTGTTGGGGATATATACAATCTGCCCCTGCGGAGTTCTGATAATGGTATTTCGTAAATTCATTTTTACGACCGTACCATAAAAATCATTCGTCTCAATAATATCTCCAATTCCAAAGGGATGACGAATAGACAAAATAATACCAGAAATAAAATTTGAGGCAATATCCTGAAATGCAAAACCTAATGCCAAACCAATAATACCAGCACCGGCAAGCAACGAGGTAACAGCCCCATCAAGCTTGAGCACACTCAAAGCGATAAAGATCCCTATCCCAATCACTAATACGCCAACTATGGTCTCCAGCAAATTAATAATAGTTTTATTGCTGGTCGTTTTTTCAAGCATATGCTTGACGCCCTTTCGTACCAGACGTCCCAACACAAAAAATGCGATAAGCACAAGCAATGCTACTACCAGGTTTGGCAGCATTGCGATAGTCGTTTCTAACCAATTCATCAGCTTCTCAGTGAGTGTACTATACACATCCACAAATTCGGCTTCCATTTCTTGATTCATCCGTAATAATGTTTTTTGCGATTTATAATTTGAAAGCAATGTTTAGTGAGAAAAAATTAAATACAAAAACAGATCGTTCATTTAAATTCGATTTATAATCAATATACTTTTGTCATACCTTCTCTCTCAAGATGATATCCTGTAAGCAGGAATGTAAGCAATAGTTTCACTGTTTATTAATCGTAACACAAGTTTAACCAAAAATTATTTATTTATGCCTACACGTAAAGCAGAAGCAAGTTGGAACGGAGATCTAAAAAATGGAACCGGCAAAATGTCGTTTGGCAGCGGTGCCTATACCGGGGCCTATTCTTTTAAATCCCGATTTGAAGAAGGAACCGGAACCAATCCCGAAGAATTAATTGGTGCCGCTAATGCCGGATGCTTTTCCATGGCACTGTCTGCTGATTTAGCAGAAGCCGGATATGATCCCCAAACCGTTACAACAAATGCCGATGTGACCCTTGAAATGGTTGATGGTGATCCGGCAATTACTACCATAAAACTTAATGTTGAAGCAAATGTTCCGGACATCGATCAGGATGAGTTTCTGGAAATTGCTGAAGGGGCCAAGAAAAACTGTCCCGTTTCCAAAGCATTAGCTGGCGTTAATATTGTATTAGATGCCAAGCTCAACAGTTAGAGAATCATCCATTCTTACATTATTCTTTTCAGGGGATACCGTTGGGGTATCCCCTCATTTATTGGCACAAGCTATCTTCAAAAATAGTGGTGCTCAGTTTAAATAGCTGCTTAAGGATTTGTATCTTTGGGGTTATGGCTACAAAAACAGATATCGACGAAAAAGTAAATTTAAAAGACTTAACCAAAGAAGAGCTTCGGGAATTCACCGAAGAGCTGGGCTTGCAATCTTTTCGCAGTGATCAGCTATTTCAATGGCTTTATCAGAAGGGCGTGCACAGTTTTGATGAGATGACTAATCTCTCTAAAGGCCTTCGTGCTCAGCTTAAAGAAATAGCGACCGTTCCTACTATTGAACATGTTACGCAGCAAGAATCCAAAGATGGAACCATAAAGTTTCTGTTTAAGCTGCAGGGCGAAGAAGAACACAAGGTTGAGTCCGTACTTATTCCTGACTTTTATGACGACGGAGCAGCCAATCGACTTACGGTTTGTGTTTCTTCACAAGTTGGCTGTGTTTTTGGATGTTCTTTCTGTGCCACCGGTAAAATGGGTTTTTTTCGTAGCCTGACGCACGGTGAAATCGTCGATCAGGTGCAATATATCGATGCGCTTTGTGAAGAACGCTTTGGCAAAGGCATTACCAATATCGTGTATATGGGGATGGGCGAACCGCTGCACAATTATAAAGCAGTCGTCAATTCTGCGAATATCATTACCGATGAATTAAGTATTGGTCTTTCGCCAAAACGCATTACTGTTTCTACGGTGGGACTTACCAAGCAGATCAAGCAATTGGCCGATGAACGACAGCCGTTTAACCTGGCCATCTCACTGCATGCGGCGAATGATGAAAAGCGGGATGAAATTATGCCCATCAACAATTCCATGAACCTCGAGCAGCTCAAAGAAGCTGTTCAACATTATTATGATAAGCTGCACCGTCCTATCACGTATGAATATCTTCTGTTTGATGAGTTCAACGACAGCCCCGAGGATGCACGTCAACTCGCTGAAATTGTACAATGGATACCCAGCAAGGTAAATATTATTATGTACAACGATGTGGCCGGAGTAGCGCTTAAACGTGCTCGAGAGAAACGTTTAGATGCTTTTATGCAAGAGTTGGTAAAACGCGATATTACTGCTACCGTACGTCGTAGCCGCGGTGATGATATTGATGCCGGATGCGGACAGTTAGCCATCAAAGAAGGACAGCCAATGGGCAAAACGATTCGCAAAAATTAGTCATTTCCCATTTGGTGTTGATGCCTCTCATCACGGTATCCCCGTAATTCTTGATACCGATCTATTTGCTGCCCGGAAAGAAGTTTTTCCATTTTTAGATGAGCTTGCACGTGAGTAGCACGAATTTTGGCATGGAGCATTCCAATTTTCGATATCAACGAATCAACTTGAGCAGAATCGACATCAGAATGCTCAAAAATATTATTAAGCTCTCTTTCTGCCGAAATATATTGTTGGCCCAAAGTCGTTGAATGCTTTTTCATCTCTTCAAATAACATCTCTGTTTGAGAAAGTTGGGCTTCCGTGAGGTCTAACTGGTCAGAAAGCTCAATCACATGTTTAGGGCCAGGGAAATTATTGAGCTCAGCAACTTTTGATAATCCCATACCTTCACCATTCAAATAACCCTGTACTTCTCGATCGGTAAGCGACTTTATTTCACGACCTTCTTGGCCAACATACGGTGATTCTCCTTCTTCGGGGTGATGACTATTACAGCCAGCCCCAAAAAATACTATCATTAATAAGCATATTGATATTGAACTCCAACGCATAGGCCTCAAAGTCCTAATCATGAATGACATTAAGTAACCGATCAAAACGGGGCAACCAGCGCTCGTGATCCCAAGAAAAGTAGATCATGCCAGCCTTTCCAACAACATGTGATTGCGGCACAAACCCCCAGAAACGACTATCCTCACTGTCATCCCGGTTATCCCCCATCATAAAATAATAATCTTGCTGGATCGTATATTCATTTGTAGGCTCTCCGTTGATAACAAACTGATCACCATTACGATCTACATTATTCCCCTCATATCGAGTAATAATATTTTCATAGATGTGATAATTACTGGGTGATAACGTTACCGTTTGCCCTTCTCTGGGTACAATTACCTGCGGAATATGGTGATGATTATTGAAACCCGATGAAAAGCTAAAATCGCGCCGACTAAACTCATTAAAGTCTTCCGGTAAAACGAACAGATCTATGTTATTCACTTCCGGCCATTCTCTCATATTCCGAGCTACCGACTCAGTCATCGTAACGCGATAAGTTCCCTGGTTTTGCGACCCAATTAACCGTCCACCGGCAGCCTCAACTTTAGCAGGACTTAACCGTACGCGATCACGAACCGATACACTATACGTCCGTTGAATGCCCTCAAAATCATGTGCCTGTTCTCCATTGATATATAATTCAGCATCATCAATTTGCAGGGTATCGCCTGGCATACCTACAGCTCGCTTAATATAACTGGTTTTAGCTGCTACTGGTGCCAGATCAATAGGATAATTGAATACCACAATGTCATTGCGTTCTATCTCACTAAATCCGGGTAATCGAGTCCACGGTAATACAGCACCAGGCATATATATATTGGTAAATGGTACTCCTAATACCATGGGGGTTCGCGGACCGTAACTTATTTTGGATACGATCAGAAAATCGCCCGTAAGAAGGGTCTTTTCCATTGAGGGAGTAGGAATGCGATAGGCCTCAAAGAAAAATGCCCTAATTATTATCGCTGCCACTGCTGCAAAAAGCAGTGCATCCATCCATTCCCGAAGCCAACTTTTTGCTTCCTCGTTTTGTTCCCCTCGTCGCCGTGACCGTCGCTGCTCGCGCTCTTCTTTAGATAACTTATCTGCCAATGTAACTCCTAAAATTAGTTATTATAATCGATACTCATCCCTTCGGGCGAATCGATTTCAGTATTTTTAAATTTGCCGTCCTTATAGCTTACACTGTACCACTGCTCCTTTTCCGGAGAATAAAAATAGTCTTCATATTCCCCAAAATCTTCAACAGCCAAAAGTTTCTGAACAAACTCCCGCTTAATTTGAGGCATCAAGTCAATATACTTGCTGGCCCCACCATAGGTCAATCCACTTCCAAATGGACCATTCCAATCAAGCACAATAAGGGGAATACTATCATTAACCATAAACCAATACTCAAACTGGATAGCCTTGCCGGGGCGAAAGTTTGGTTGATTCAGTAAGTCTTTGAGTGTTTGAGTGGGCGCCCCAAACTCTGCCTGTAGGCGTGCCCGAATTTCATTGGTTTGCTTATCATCAAGCTTGGTATCTTCGTAAAGTCCCTGCCCTGTAAGACTTATATTTTGAGTCAATCGCTTAAAATTACCTCTGTTATCGTTTGACACTTTCTCAAACTGGGCAGCTTCAAACTGAGCATAAGCTCCAATAGAAATGAGTGTTAAAAAAAGCGTTAGAAAAAAACTCTTTACAATCTTTCGTAATCTTACATTCATAAAATAAATCTCGTTAAACCGTTTCTTGAATTAATTATTCTTGTCTTCATCCATAGAAAGCACTGCTAAGAAAGCCTCTTGGGGGATTTCAACCGTGCCAACTTGTTTCATACGCTTTTTACCCTCCTTCTGTTTCTCAAGAAGTTTACGCTTACGAGAAACATCACCGCCATAACATTTAGCCGTTACATCTTTTCGGATGGCCGGGATTGTTTCTCGGGCAATAACGTTTGATCCAATAGCCGCCTGAATAGGTACCTCAAACTGGTGGCGATCGATAAGCTCTTTTAATTTCTTGCAAAGCTTACGTCCCAATTCATACGCCTTATCTCTATGTACGATACTCGATAACGCATCAACCGGCTCTTTATTAAGTAAAATATCAAGCCGCACGAGATCTCCTTCCCGATACTCCAAAAATTCGTAATCCAGCGAGGCATATCCGCGCGTTCCACTCTTTAATCGGTCGTAAAAATCGAATACGACTTCTGCCATCGGCAACTCGTATTTAATTTCAACACGCTGGCTCTGCATATGCAACTGATTAACATAGATACCGCGTTTATCTTGACACAACTTCATTACCGGCCCAATATAATCGGAGGGCGTTAATATGCTCGCTTTAATATAAGGCTCATAAACGGCATTTACCTTAGCAGGGTCAGGCATATCACTGGGGTTATCTACAATAACCTTCTTATCCTCTCCCTTTTCTGTGATATGAACTTCGTATTCAACGTTGGGGACCGTAGTGATAATATCAATATTAAATTCACGATCCAGTCGCTCCTGCACAATTTCCATATGGAGCATCCCCAAAAACCCTGCTCGAAATCCAAAACCAAGCGCCTCAGATGTTTCTGGCTGATAAGTGAGCGAAGCATCATTCAATTGAAGCTTTTCAAGTGCTGATCGCAGATCTTCAAAATCGTCAGACTGGGTAGGAAAGAGCCCACTAAATACCATGGGCTTGGGCTCTTGATAACCCGGTATGGGTTTTTCGGCAGGATTATCGGTACGAGTCACCGTATCACCTACGCGAGCATCTTGCAAAGATTTAACGCTACCCACAACATATCCTACATCTCCGGCTTCCAGCTTATCGGTCTTGACCTTTTCCAACTTTAGGTGCCCGATTTCTTCAGCCTCATACTCCTTATCCGTGGCCATAAAGCGAATTCCATCCCCTTTATGAAGCGTACCCTCCATTACCCGAACATAAACAACAGAACCGCGATAGGTGTTAAAAACAGAATCAAAAATAAGGGCACGCAACGGTTTATCAGATTCACGTCCCGGCTCAGGGATACGTTCTACAATAGCCTCTAAAAGCTCATCAACCCCTTCTCCCGTTTTCGCTGATACTTTCAGAATTTCATCGTGTGAACAACCAATTAAATCAACAATCTGTTGCCCCACGCCTTCGACATCAGCGCTGGGTAAATCAATCTTATTTAATACGGGAATAATTTCCAGATCCTGATCAATAGCTTGATACAAGGTAGAAATGGTCTGCGCTTCTATTCCCTGTGCAGCGTCTACCACCAACAAAACCCCTTCGCAAGCTTTTAGAGCACGTGAAACTTCGTACGAAAAGTCAACGTGTCCTGGCGTATCAATCAAGTTAAAAATGACATTTTCACCACTGGGACGCTCATAATCCATCCGGATAGCGTGGCTCTTAATGGTGATGCCGCGCTCACGTTCTAAATCCATATCGTCGAGAATCTGTTCCTGCATTTCGCGCTCGGTGATAGCACCGGTGCGCTCGAGCAGACGATCTGCGAGCGTAGATTTGCCGTGATCGATATGGGCTATAATACTAAAGTTGCGAATCTGGGTCATAAAGATGTGCTAACAGCACTATTTTTGCTTACTCAAAAAGAACGATAAAGATACAAAAATGCCCGTGGCATTTCATAATTATTCGCAACTATTGATAGAAAAAGGAACTCATAAAAAAGTCCAACACCTTTATTGTATTGGACTTACATAACGAACCGAAAAATTATTCTTCCACGGCATCTTCCTCAGCAACAGGGTTCAACAATTCAACATGAAATCGAAACTCCTCCTTTTCTATCGTCATCGTGTCATACATCTCACGAATAAGACTAAAAACTACATCCGTTTCTCCCCGCACACTTGTTGACATATAATTTACATCCACCTCAACATCGTGCTGTGCCACTAACTCAAGCAGATAATCTATACTTTCGCGGGGGTCTGATGTCTTAAGGGGAATATAAGTAAATTGAGCGGTTGTAATCATAGTACTAAATCTATTATCAATTTTAATTATTGGGTTGTAAGAATAGCCTTTTAGCACTAATACTTCAATCTCTTACCTAAATTTTCGGAACATTACGTTTTTAGATCCATTTAAGAAAATCAAAAACAACCCAACTACAGAACTATGCACAAAAGAATTGTCCAAAACCCTATTCTACAACTAACACTCTTTACATTGTTACTCATCATTTTCGTGGCATCAGTATCCGCCTAATATTTACGAACAAGCAACAAGTTTTTCATTAGACAATACTTTAATTACTGGTTTTGGAAGCTAAAAACGGAAGAAACAATTCCCGCTAACCACAATTAAATATACCGTGAGACACTAACCATAAATTTAAATATTACTGTTATGAAAAATATTTCGTTACTATTTACCATCATTATTGGACTACTCTTAGGTTTTACGGCCTGTGATAGTACTGGGTCAGATGGGGGAACTGGAACCATGGAAGTAACCATGACCGATGCCCCGGCCAATTACGATTCTGTCAATGTTACTATCAACAGTGTTCGTGTCCATCAAAATGAAGATGCGGAAACAGATAGCACCGAAGATGATGAAGAAGCCGAAGAAAACGAATGGGTTACCATTACTGATGAACAAATAAAGGTAAACCTGCTTGAACTCACGAACGGGAACCAAATTTCATTGGGGACTGAAGAGCTTGAAGCTGGTACGTACTCCCAAATCCGGTTCATCTTGGGAGATGACAATACCGTTACCGTTGATGGAGAAACTCATCAGCTGCAAACACCAAGTGCACAACAGTCAGGCTTAAAATTAAATGTTAATGCCGAGGTGGAAGAAGATGCCACCTACAGCTTGTTAATTGATTTTGATGCTGCTCGATCCATTGTCCAACAAGGCAACGGTGGGTACCTGTTAAAACCAGTACTCCGAGCTGTTAACCTTGCCGAAACGGGCTCCATTACTGGAAATGTGCAGCCTTCCGACTTCAAAACAAATGTACTGGCCGTATCCGGAGAAGATACTGTTACAAGTACTATAACAGCTGATAATGGCGATTTTAAAATCATTGGCCTAACCGAAGGAACCTATGATGTTGCATTTGACCCTGATAATGAACAGTATAGTGACACCACTATCACTGACGTGGAGGTCACAGTAGGTGAAGAAAACGTAATTGAGGATATGCAATTAGAAGAAACAGCCAACTAATTTGTTCACTTACCCCTCAAGGTAAACTGAACAGTTAAGGGCTCTTGCTACAAGGCAGGAGCCCTTTTTCTTTTGGGAATGATTTCTTTGCCAATCAAGTTTCTATTAGCTTAATGTTAAAAAGTGTTTCTGATGTGAAAGATATAGTAAAAAAGCTTATCTTTGGACTGATGCAAAAACAAAGCCTACATATTTCTTTTCATTCTCACCTCCATCACGGCGGTTGGCACCGTCAATAGCATCACTTTGTGTAGCTTAAGCTACATCGTCTTTTCTCCTTTTTATTAATATTTTTCTCCTAACAATTATATCTATCTCATTTGTTATGCAACGCACTGCTGACTCTACCACATCTCTACGTATTGCCATTCAAAAATCAGGCCGTTTAACTGATAAAACGATTGAACTTCTTAAAGGTATTGGTCTCCGTTTCGATGATTATAAAAGAAACCTGCTTGTCAAATGTCGTAATTTCGATGTAGAACTGCTTCTCATTCGTGACGATGATATCCCGGAATATGTCCAGGACGGTGTTTGTGACTTAGGATTCGTAGGCGCTAACGAAACCCAAGAAAAAGGGGCTGATGTTACCGTACTGCGTGGACTCGATTATGGTGTATGTCGTTTGTCACTTGCCGCTCCAAAGGATGGTAATATTCAAAATGTTCAGGACTTTGAAGGCAAAACAATTGCTACCAGTTATCCTAACCTGACGAAAAACTTTTTCCAAGACCGAAATATTAATGCCGATATCGTCACGATTTCCGGTGCCGTGGAAATAGCTCCACGCCTTGAAGTTGCCGATGCAATTTGTGACCTGGTATCAACAGGAAATACTCTTAAGGCCAACGGACTTAGGGAGTTGGATACCATCTTAGAATCAGAAACAGAGCTTATCCGAACAAACAAAGAATTATCACCAGGCAAAAAACAGCTGATTGATAAGTTTTTGCAACGAATGGACGGTCATCAACAAGCCGAACGCAGCCGCTATATTATGATGAATGCCCCAGAAGAGGCCGTTCCACAAATCAAGCAGATTATCCCCTCGCTCAAAAGTCCAACTGTGATGCCACTGGCTGATAACGGCATGGTAGCCATCCACACAGTAATACCCATTGATGAGTTTTGGATCGTAATGGAAAAACTTAAAGCTGAAGGGGCCACTGGCATTGTTATCCTTCCCATTGAAAGTATGATATTGTAATATCACTTCTTACTCAGGTTAATAATTGGATAATAAAGACCATGAAAACTTACACTTATAATCAGCTGAAAACCGATGATTTGAGGCAACTTTGCCAACGTCCAAAAATGGATTTCCAATCCGTTTTTGGACAGGTACAGCCCATCATCAAAAAGGTTGAACAAAAAGGCGATTCTGGTATCAATTATTACAGCCAGAAATTTGATGGAGTTGTTCCAGATCCGCTCGTAATAAATCCACAGCAGAAAAAAGTAAGCTTAGATCCAGAGATAAGACAAGCTATTGATACTGCTTTTGACAATATTTGCCGCTTTCACAAAGCTCAGCTACGGAAACCTTTAAAAGTGGAAACGATGCCGGGTGTACAATGTAAACGGGTAACACGACCTATTGAACGTGTTGGATTATACGTACCCGGAGGCACAGCGATCCTCCCTTCTACCCTGATGATGCTCGGCATACCCGCCATGCTTGCCGGGTGTTCCACTATTGTGATCGCAACCCCTCCCAAGACCGATGGCACAATAGCTGATGAAATTCTATACATAGCTCAAAAAGTTGGTGCTACGCACCTGCTCAAAGCTGGCGGTGCACAGGCCGTTTCCGGAATGGCCCTGGGAACGGAATCAGTACCCAAGGTGGATAAAATTTTGGGGCCCGGCAACCAATATGTAACGGCAGCCAAAATGATGCTTCAAAATAGTGAAGCTCAAATTGCAATTGATATGCCAGCTGGTCCCTCAGAAGTACTGATCATTGCAGACAAATCAGCAAATCCAAAATATGTGGCTGCTGATCTATTGTCCCAGGCTGAACACGGCGAAGACAGCCAAGTTGTGCTGATAGCAACTCCTGATTTTGATCTCGAAACCTGTGAACAGGAAATCAACCACCAACTTGCTGATCTTCCACGACAAAAAGTTGCTAAAAAAGCAATTGAGCAAAGCTTTGTGTTAACAGTTGATACACTCGAACAAGCTTTTTCTTTTTCCAACCAATATGCCCCAGAGCATCTAATTCTGCAATGTAATAATCCTGAAAAGTGGGAGAAAAATATCATCAATGCAGGATCGGTATTTTTAGGACCCTGGACGCCAGAAAGTGCTGGCGATTACGCATCGGGAACCAATCACACACTTCCTACATATGGCTATGCTCGTATGTTCAGCGGCGTTTCGGTCGACTCGTTTTTAAAACAGATTACGATGCAACAAATTACAAAAGAAGGACTGCAAAATGTGGGGCCCACCGTAGAAAAACTTGCACAGCTGGAACATCTTCAGGCTCACAAAAATGCTGTTTCCATCCGACTTAATGACATTAATTCAGAAAGCAACACTTGAAATATTATGACTCGTTCTTTTGAACTAAACCAACTTGTTCGTCCCAACATACAAAACCTAACCCCCTATCACAGCGCACGTGAAGATTTTGAAGAAGGGCTTCTTCTTGATGCCAATGAAAACAGCCTTGGTGCCCCTTTTACCGATAATCAAAAGCTGCATCGCTATCCCGATCCCAACCAAAAACAACTGCGACAGCTTATTGCAGATTGGCGCGGCGTTCGACCACAAAATATATTCACCGGTGTAGGCAGCGATGAAGGCATTGACTTACTGTACCGAATATTCTGTCGGCCCGGCAAAGATCGCGTTTTAACAACGCCCCCTACCTATGGAATGTACAAAGTATCCGCAAGCATCCATGATATTGAAGTTGATGAAGTGCTACTGGATAAAAACTTTGGGCTACGTCCAGATGCTATTTTAGAAGCGGTAAACCCACATACCAAACTACTCTTTCTCTGCTCACCTAACAATCCTACGGGCAATACTTTTGAGGATAAATCTATACAAAAGATCCTCAAAAACTTTGGCGGAATTGTAGTTATCGATGAGGCTTATATTGATTTCAGCGAGCAGCAAAGTTGGGCAGCAAAAGTCGCCCAATATCCCAATCTTGTGGTCTTGCAAACGCTATCGAAATCATTCGGACTGGCTGGAATCCGACTTGGCATAAGCTATGCGCAAGAAGAAATCATCAATTATATGATGAAGGTAAAAGCACCATACAACATCAACAAACTAACCGCAAAGTATGCTATTAAAGGCTTGCAAAGTTGGGATACGGTGCAGTTTCGAATTGATGCCATCAAAAAGGAACGAAAACGTCTTAAAGACAAGTTGCAAGAACTTAAACAGGTCAACCATGTGTATGACAGTGAAGCGAATTTTCTACTGGCAACGTTTGATAATGCCCACACTGTCTATCAGCAGTTGGCAGAAAAAGATATCATCATTCGATACAGAGGAGATCAACCGCTTTGTGATAATTGTCTACGTATTACAGTGGGCACTCCGGATGAAAATGAACAGTTAATTTCAGCATTAAAGGCATTAGCATAATGAATATTCGTATTTCAACAGAAGCACTGTCCGGAACCTCTCAAGCATTGCTTTGGCCTGGAGCATTATATGGACTTAAGCGCCTGCAAACTTTTGATCACAAGCTTTACTTTCTGAATGAAGATCTCTCCAAACAGCAACAGGAATTGATTAACAATGAGCTCATTACCCCTGTAACTTCTTTCTCTGACGAGATTGACCTACAGGTTATAGCCGAAAAAAATAAACTCAAAGCAATTGATGATAACGGATCCCAAACCGAAACTGCTGAAAATTGGGTGGAATTAAGCAACAAAATCTGCTTTCCAACCCGCAAAGCTTCGAAACAACGAACAACAGCTGAAACGGATATCAATATCAGCTTAAATTTAGATGGTTCCGGGCAAAGTAATATTTCTACCGGGCTCAACTTTTTTGATCACATGCTGGAACAAATTGCCAAACATGGATTGATTGATTTAGACCTTAGCTGTGATGGCGACCTGGAAGTCGATGAACACCATACTATCGAGGATGTTGCTATAACACTGGGTGAAACCATCAATAAAGCACTCGGCAAAAAAATTGGAATTCAGCGATATGCTTTTGCATTACCAATGGATGAAACGCTGGCAACCGTAGCCCTGGATTTTTCTGGCCGACCTTTTTTAAAGTTTGATGGCTCCTTTAAACGCGAAATGGTGGGAGATATACCAACAGAAATGATCGAACATTTCTTTTATTCGTTGGCTATTAACCTTAAGGCTACTCTTCATATTGATGTAGAAGGAGAAAATGACCATCACAAGATTGAAGGTTGCTTTAAGGGATTTGCCCGCTGCTTACGCGCTGCTGTTAGCCGTAATGAACGAAACTTAAACGTATTACCCAGTACCAAAGATTTATTATAACATGATTGCAATTATTAATTATGAAGCCGGCAATCTTGCCTCCGTCGCCAATGCTTTTAAACGACTTGATGAACCGTATGTCGTAACTGATGATATCGAAAAATTAGACGCTGCCAATGGCATCATTTTTCCCGGTGTGGGACATGCGCAGCCCGCCATGCAGTCGCTTCAAAAAAACGAGCTGGATACCTGGCTTAAACAAACCCAAAAACCAGTATTGGGTATTTGCTTGGGGATGCAGCTTCTTTTTGAATCATCCGAAGAAGGTGATTCTAAAGGATTGGGGATTATTCCCGGACGCCTTAAAAAGTTCGACTCTTCTAAGGCGAAAGTGCCACACATGGGATGGAATACTTTTCACAACGTATCTAATCATCCTATTGCTAAAAATCTTAATAAAAAAGAATACTTTTACTATGTGCATAGCTTCTATGCGCCCCTAAACGATTTTACCGTGGCTTCTTGTAACTACATTCAAGATTTTTCGGCCATTGTTGCCCGAGACAATTTTATTGGCGTACAGTTCCATCCCGAAAAGTCGGGCAAAGTTGGATCCTTGCTGCTCCAAAATTTTTTACAGTACGTACATAATCCCAAATAGAATTCATCAACTCCTCTTTTACTATTAATTCTTTTATTGCATAGAGAGCAATTAGCGTTTACATTTTAATCGAACGTACATTCAATTGATAGTAAATGGGAGCTCTCGACAGGTCGCTACTCCAAAATTTCCTTATCCCGAAAAAGCAATACGCTCATTGCTTTTCTTTTGGCACCCTCCTCCTTTGGTTGTTGATATCTGGACCTGCATTTGGACAAGACGCTACCGAGATTGTAAAGAAGGCAGATGAAAAGATGCGGGGAGAAAGTTCACGGGCCGAAATGACTATGCAGATTGTTCGACCATCGTGGGAGCGTAGCATTTCGATGAAGACCTGGAGTTTGGGACAGGATTACAGCCTTATTTTAATTACTGCACCAGCTCGTGATAAAGGATCAGCCTACCTGAAGAGAGGAAATGAAATTTGGAACTGGCTGCCCAATATCAACCGGACTGTTAAGCTACCGCCTTCGATGATGAGTCAATCGTGGATGGGGTCCGATTTTTCTAATAATGATTTAGTTCGGGAAGCCTCTATAATAGTCGATTATACCCATACTCTTTTGGGTGACACAACGATTAGCGACCATGAGGCCTATAAAATCCTGATGGAACCTAAACCAGATGCCCCGGTAGTCTGGGAAACGGTGCATATTTTCATATCGAAAAATGAATATTTGCAATTACGTACGGAGTTTTTTGACGAAAATGAAGAAATGGTTCGACTGATGGAAGGATCAGAAATTAAAGAAATCGGGGGACGTATTATTCCTACCCGCATGGAAATGATTCCCCTTACCGAAAAAGGACAAAAGACTGTGATGATTTATCAGGATATTGAATTTGGAATTGACATCTCGGAAAATTTCTTCAGTATCCAGAATATGAAACGCATCGAATAAATAGAAGGCAGGTAACCTGGGTTTGAAAGATTAACGCTGAGAATCGGTAGTATCCGAAAATCCATTTAATCAGTGTTCCAAAAACATAAATACATGTTATCTCTACGCTTAGCATGGCGAAATATTTGGCGTAACAAGCGCCGCACGCTCATCACGGTAACGTCTATCGCCGTAGCCGTTTTGCTTTCAGCGGTCATGCGCTCCATGCAAGAGGGACAATACCAAGATATGATCAACACCACCGTGGGCAGCTTTAGCGGCTATATTCAAATTCATGCTAATGGCTACTGGGATGATAAAACCCTCGATAACAGCTTCGAAACTACGGATTCACTCCTTGCCGTCATACAAAATACCGAAAATGTATCGGCTGTAATGCCACGAATTGAATCGTACGCACTGGGTGCTGGTCAGCAGCAAAGTCGTCCCCTTATGGTCATGGGGATCGACGTTGACGCCGAGCAATATCTTATGAATCCCCAAGAACGATTACAACAAGGAACCTATTTTCAGAAAAATAATGAACAAGCTGTTCTCGTGGGACGTGATATCCCGGAGCGCTTAAATATTACGCTTGGCGATAGCCTCGTACTTCTGGGACAAGGGTTTCGCGGGATGTCGGCTACGGGATTGTATCCAGTGAAAGGAACCATAAGCTTGCCCAATCCGGAGTTGAACAGAAGTCTCGTTATGATGCCGATCGAGACCGCTCAACAATTTTTAGCAGCCCATAACCGACTTACTGCCTTGGCTGTGAATGTTGATGATCCTGATAATATTAACACTGTCGTACAAAAGTTGCGGACTAACCTACCGACCAATGACTACGAAATTATGCCCTGGCAAGAGCTGATGCCGGAACTCGTACAAGGCATCGAAGTGGATCGGGTTAGCGGATATATTATGCTGGCGGTTTTATACATGGTTGTGGGATTTGGCATCCTTGGCACCCTTTTGATGATGATTGCCGAACGAACGTATGAATTTGGAATCATGCTTTCTGTGGGAACCCCTCGTCACAAATTAGCATTGATTCTTGCAATTGAAATTTTGTGCATCACCATGTTGGGCAGTGTAGCTGGCATTTCACTGAGCCTGCCTGTAGCTTGGTATTTCAATATCAATCCCATAGAATTAACCGGCGACATGGCAGCTACCATGGAAAATTATGGACTGCAACCCATGCTACAATTTTCGACTGAGCCATCTATCTTTGTTTGGCAGGCGGTCGTTATTTTTGGGATTACCTTGCTGTTTAGTTTCTTCCCTATTCTGCGAGCCAGCAAACTCAATCCCATTAAGGCAATGAGGGGCTGACTATGATCCGAAATATTATCAAGCTTGGCTGGAAGAATGTATGGCGAAGTCCCACACGCAGCGGGGTCGTAATTGTAGCTGTATTGCTCGGAACTTGGGCTGGTGTTTTTCTTTCGGCTTTCTTTACGGGCATGGTCAAGGGATATCTTGATAACCAATTTGATTTAACTGTTCCCCACATTGAAATAACTCATCCCCAATTTGAAGACCTCTACAGTCCAGAACATACCATCCCCAACGCAGAAACTCTTTTGAGAGATTTAGCCCGGCACGACTCCATAACCTCCATACGCACGCAAAGCTTGGCTAATGGACTGGCGCAGAGTCCTCGAAATAATTTTGGCGTTACCATTAGAGGCGTTGATCCAGATAGTACCCATAGCATAGAAAACTATCTTGAGGAGGGCTCCATGCTCTCTAACCAGCAGCAAAACCCCGTTGTAATTGGTCAAAAGTTAGCCGATCGATTGGGAATTGGATTAGAATCCAGACTCGTTCTTAATTTCCAGGATACAAATGGTGATATCACAGGTGGGGCCTTCCGGGTGGTAGGTATTTTTGACAGCTTTAGCTCGGTCTTTGATGAGAGCAATGTGTTTGTTAGCCGGCCGGATTTAAATTCGCTGATGGGACTTGATAACGAAATTCACAGTATTCAGCTCACGATCCCAGCCTTTGATAACGCCGACAAACTTGCTGATCACCTCGGGCAGAAATATCCTAACCTGCAAGTTACGACGTGGGGCGAAGCGGCGCCAGAATTGCAATACACCTACGAAATGACCGGCCTGATGATGTATATTGTTATGATTATCATCATCATTGCCTTGGTATTTAGCATCATTAATACCATGCTGATGGCTGTTCTCGAGCGAACACGCGAGCTTGGCATGTTACGAGCAGTGGGGATGAACAAAACACGTGTATTTACAATGGTCGTTTACGAAACAGTTTTTCTTACTATGGTCGGTGCCCCAATAGGTCTCTTCCTCAGCTGGCTTACCATTTCCTTTTATGGGGATACGGGAATCAATCTCAGTGCCTTTGCCGAAGGAATGAATGCCTATGGATTAAGCACTGTCATTTATCCGAGTCTACCACCCATTTATTATCTCAATATTACGCTACTTGTTGCCGTAGCGTCCCTGCTTTCTGCATTATATCCAGCCTGGAAAACCATCCAACTAAATCCCATAGAAGCCATTCGAAAAATGAATTAACTGTTAAGCATGACTACCAATAGAAATCAAACACCCAATTATAAGTAACTTGGAATATGCACCCATGTCCATAATTCAAACCGAAGGCGTCACAAAAATATACAACCCTGATAAAGTGCCGGTTCATGCTCTGCGTGGCGTAGATTTAACGATAGGAAAAGGAGAATTTACGGCGATTGTAGGTCCATCGGGATCGGGCAAAACCACACTGCTTAACATCATTGGCGGATTAGATACACCTACTGAAGGGAAGACGATCATTAGGGACACGGAATTGAATACCTTATCGGATCGAGAACTTGTCAACTTTCGCCTGCATCATATTGGGTTTGTATTTCAGGCATACAACCTTATCCCAGTGCTTACAGCTATAGAAAACGTTTCATTCATTATGCAAATGCAAGGGCGACCTGCCGAAGAATATGAAAGCAAAAGTATTGCACTATTGAAAGAAGTCGGGCTGGAAGATAAAATTCACAAACGTCCGTCTGAACTTTCTGGCGGGCAACAACAGCGGGTAGCAGTAGCGCGAGCCCTGGCCTCAAAACCCGATTTTGTTTTGGCGGATGAACCCACGGCCAACCTCGATTCAGTATCAACAGCTGACCTTCTTGATTTGATGCTGGAACTCAATCAAAAAGAAGAGACGACCTTTGTCTTTGCCACTCATGATCAACGGGTTATTGACCGAGCACGAAGGGTGGTTACGTTGGTAGATGGAAAAATTGATAAGGATGAGATTCGGAAATAAGGATATGCTCAAGCATAGTAACACAACGGTTATAACATTCTTATTTATAGTTGTATTCAACTGTCAGAGTACATTTGCGCAAAGTAACGAATTCGACGTAGCGTTTAGCGGCTATCTAAAAGAACTCGGACAAATTGCTGTGAGTAATAACTTTTCTACGCTTCGATACGATAACATCCTGCACCACCGCATCGAAAGTGACTGGACCCTCAGCAATAATTTTGAGTTTCGGGCGGATCTTAGAACGAGGTTACTCAACGGGTATACCGTTAATAATACTCCCGGACTAAAAAAATACTATGAACAAGATCCCAATTATGTTGACCTTTCTTGGGTTTGGCTGGACACCGATCATTCCCTGATGCATTCTACTATTGATCGCCTGCACCTGAGCTACATCAACGGTCCGTGGGAAATCCACGCCGGACGCCAACGCCTAAACTGGAGTCGAACATACGTTTGGAATCCCAATGACTTGTTTAATAATTACGCTTTTCTCGATTTTGACTACGAAGAACGTCCCGGTGTAGATGCACTATCCGCTCAATATAATTGGAGTTATGCATCAAGTATCGAGACTGGTTTCCGCATTGGGAATAGTTGGGACCAATCGGTGGCAGCCGGAATGCTTCGGTCAAGTTGGCGAAGCTACGACATCCAAATAACAGCGGGACATTACTTAGATAAACTAACACTTGGCGGTGGATGGGCAGGATATCTTGGCGATGCGGGATTCAAAGGCGAGGTATCGTACTTTCACCCAGCAGACGATTTTTTTGATCAAACGGGACACTTTACTGCCACTGCTGGTATTGATTATATGCTCTCAAATGGTGTATACCTTCAAAGCGAATTGCTTTATAACGGCGGATATAACCCAAGGAGAAATCCCCTCAACACTTTGACGCAACCCCCACGCGCCGATAACCTATTTATTGCCAAATCGGGATTTCTACTTGGCGGCTCTTACCAGCTCCACCCTCTTGTCAGTGGCACCCTCAATTTTATGAGCAGTTTCGACCGTTCCATTTTTATTGCTATCCCACAGATATCTGTTTCTGTAACTGAAGATCTCGATTTTCTTGTCTTATCTCAGCTTTTAAAGGGAACTGTTTTCAGGAATGCGATTGAAACGTCCAACCTGTTCTTCTTTCGCTTAAAATGGTCCTACTGACGGTTATCTCAGGTTGGTGACTTTCAGTTTCTACATTAAATCTTATGTAACTGTCCACTGCCCCACTGTTATCTGTCCAACTGTTTGTTTACTTTCACGCTCGAATTGTTAACAAAGTTTTCCTTGAAAAAATGAAAGTTATTCCTGCAATAGACCTTCTTGATGGTAAGGTCGTACGTCTGCACAAAGGCGATTACGATGAAGCTACGATCTATAATGATAATCCCGTTGAAGAAGCCCGAAAGTTCAAAGAAGCCGGATTCGATCATATTCACATTGTTGATCTGAACGGCGCCAAAGAAGGTAAGTTTGTAAATCTTGAACATGTGAAGGAAATAATTGATACGCTCGATATCTCGGTCCAAACTGGGGGTGGTATTCGCAGTTATGAGGATGCTCAAATGCTACTCGATAAAGGCATATCTAATATTATTTGTAGTTCCATGGCAGTAAAAAGTCCCGCTGAATGGCTAAGGGTGCTCGATAACTATGGTCAACGTGCTATTTTGGGAATGGATCTCAAAGACGGAAAAGTAGCCTATGGAGGCTGGCTTGAAACGCTTGACCAATCCCTTAAAGATTTCCTACAACCGATGATCGACCGTGGACTTTCAACGGTGTTAAGTACTGACATCTCCAAAGATGGTACCCTCGAGGGGCCTAATATAGAACTGTATCGTAAGCTATCGACTCAATTCCCCGTTCTACACTTCATTGCCTCGGGCGGTGTTGCCAATGCCAACGATTTAAAATTATTGGCTGAGCAAAATCAATATGGCGTCGTGATTGGACGTGCGTATTACGAAGGCAAACTTTCTCTTGACGAGATGCAAAGATATCATTCGGAATAACTCCTGTTACCGTCCAAAATCATCTTGTACACGCACAATATCATCTTCATCAGATGGATTTTCGGGATCGGTATGCTGCCAGATTTCAGCAAGGGTTGCCCAGCCGTCAAGTCCCACCAGACGGTGACGTTCGCCCTGCTCCAAGGTAATAAACTCTCCCTCATCCAATATATGCACAGGCCCTTGCTCATCCGTATCACTGGTGATCACGCCAACGGGCCCTTCAAGCACCTTCCATATTTCAGCGCGGCGATGATGGTACTGCCACGATAAACGCTTATCAGGCTGAACAATCAATATTTTGGGACTCAGCTTCCCCGATATTTTCAGATCCTCAATATCGATATCTCCAAAATACGTCTTTGCAAAATCAGCCGCCTGACTCTCATCAATAACAAAAAAGCCTCCCCAAGGTCGCTCCATATCTTCATCAACGATAGCAAAATTTTTCTCTTGAATAGTCTGCCTTGTTTTCTCAAATAACTTTTGCTTCGTACTATCGGGATTCATTGAAATCTACCTAATTACTATAATTCTATTTTTGAGGGAAGAAGGTACAAATATTGATCGGTAAACATAAATGAAACCTCTCCGCTTTTATGCACTTCAAATAAAAAAAGCCACGGTTTAAACCGCGGCTTTTATCAAATCTGTAAGCAAAAGTTAATCTTCGCGTTCACAATCAATTTTAGGTTCTTTTTGACACGGATCAACTGCCGTTGCTCCACATTGAGGACATTCTGTTGGTTTAGCCATAATTCTCGGTCTTTTAAGTTAACCTTCGTTAAACTATACAAATATTTTCCTTTACATGATCCTCAAGAACAAAATTTATATTCAATCTAAGTTAAATATTAGGCCTTGCTGAGTGGTAGAATTTTCGATCAGTTGTAATCTAACCTGTTACCATAAGATTTTCTATATTTGGGATCTAACAAATTATTGATTTTCACCACACCATCCCATGCTTGCAAAACGTATTATTCCCTGCCTCGATATTAAAGATGGTAGAACAGTAAAAGGTGTTAACTTTGAAGGATTGCGCGATGCAGGTGACCCAGTAGAACTGGCACGCCGATATTCTGACGAAGGTGCCGATGAACTTGTATTTTTGGATATTACTGCTACCAAAGAAAAACGAAAGACACTGGTTGAGCTCGTAACAAAAATTGCACAAGAAATTGATATCCCTTTTACCGTTGGCGGTGGTATAAGCAACACCAAACAGATTGCAGAAATATTACATGCCGGGGCTGATAAAGTTTCAATGAACAGTGCTATTGTCCGTAACCCTGAGCTTATTAATAAAGCAGCCCAACAGTTTGGCTCGCAATGTATTGTTGCTGCAGTGGATGCGAAACGTACCGGCGACCAATGGACAGTCTTTATTTCAGGCGGATCAAAAAATACTGGGAAGGATGCTCTCAAATGGATCAAAGAAGTTGAAGAACGTGGGGCAGGTGAAGTTTTACTTACAAGTATGGACCAAGATGGTACGAAAGAAGGATTTGACCTTGAACTGCTACAAAGAGTCAACGAATTTACTACCATTCCCGTTATTGCCAGCGGCGGTGCCGGTACCAAACAACACTGTATTGACGCTATCAAAAAAGGGAACGCTGACGCAGTACTGGCAGCAAGCATTTTTCACTTTCAGGAAATTAAGATTTCTGATCTCAAAGAAGACCTTAAGAAGGCTCAAATATCTGTTCGTATAACAAAATAAATTTTAATAAGTAATATTGTGTATGTCGTATCATCCTACGAATCAAAAGCAAAATATACTACGCAATACGCAATAAGTTTAAAACATGATTAACATTGATTCTCTCGATTTCGAAAAAGTTAATGGGTTAATGCCAGCTATTATTCAAGATGCCCAAAGCTTCCAAGTTCTTATGCTCGGTTACATGAACAAAGAAGCCCTGCAAAAGACGCTTGATGAAGAACGAGTTACCTTTTTTAGTCGCACTAAACAGCGACTTTGGACCAAGGGCGAAACATCCGGCAACCATCTTGAGTTGGTTGATATCCAGCAAGATTGCGATGACGACACACTGCTTATCTTAGCGAATCCCAAAGGACCAACGTGCCATACTGGTGAACAATCTTGTTTCTACAGAAAAGATTTCAAACCTGATTCCCAACTCAACTTTTTAGGCAATCTTGAAGAAGTAATCATCAGCCGAAAAAAACAGATGCCGGAAGGCTCCTATACGACCTCCCTTTTTAAGAATGGAATTGATACAATTGCCCAGAAAGTGGGTGAAGAAGCCGTAGAAACAGTTATTGAAGCCAAAAATGAAAATCACAACTTAGTAGATGAGGTCTCTGATCTTATCTATCACTTGCTGGTATTATTAGTTGCTAAGGGCGTTCCGCTTCAATCCATTATTGATAATCTTGAAGAGCGTCACAGCAAATAGTAATGAATAGTTTGAAGCATCTACTCAGACTGTTATCTCTACACTCTGCTTAGAAACGTAATTTAATGCCTGTAATATCCATCGGATGGCAAGCCCAGCCATCCGATAAATTAAAATATTATTTAACGCCCAACACTTCTTTTGACATATGCATAGACACCAGCATGTGTGGCACATCAACGACCTCGGCAATTTTCAGATCTCCCGCCAAAGAAGTTAAAGCATATGCATCATTGCGATCCATATCGTGTTCCTGCTCCAAATAATCAATCATATAACGGGTAGCTTTCTTAGCCGCTTCGTCAATGGTTTCACCATAACCAGTAACGGCATAATAGTCATCGGTTTCGTACTGCGGCTCCTGAATTTTACGCTCACCTTTTATTACCTCAATTTCATATACAATCCGCATCGGTGCCTCAATAGCTGTTCCGCAAACTTCACCATGGCCTTGTGCCGCATGGGTATCGCCTATTGAAAATAAGGCTCCTTCTACAAAAACAGGAAAATATACGGTCGTCCCTTCTGTCATATTGGGATCATCCATATTGCCCCCGTTCGCTCTCGGTGGGACAGTGGATAACGAAGAATCAGTTGCCGGAGCAACTCCCATGACTCCCGGAAACGGTTTTAAAGGAATGTTGATATCATCAGAAAATGCAGCAGTTTGAGAATTTTCATCAAACTCGAAGGTTTTAATCCAGGGCTCATTAAATTCATCAGCTAAGAACCCAAAACCCGGAATTATGCCCGTCCATCCCCAACTTCCCAACTCAATTTTATGGAGTTTCACTTTGAGTATATCCCCCGGCTCAGCATTCTCCACATAAACTGGTCCCGTTAACGGGTGAATGGGATCAAAGCTCAGGTTCTCAATATCCTCCACTGTAGATTCTGGAGTTAACTGCTGATCAGAAGCCTCTTCGGTACTGACCTCAATCACACTGCCCGATTCCACCCTAATCAAAGGTTCAACGGTGCTACTCCAATAACTATGGGTTTGATCAGCAGAAAGTGAATATTCCGGTTCGGGTATCGAAGTCATTGTTTCGTCCTTAATATTTTCCTCACATCCCAATAGGATGAGTAAAACCATTAATCCAGATAATGCTATTCCCTTTTTCATCTTTTATCCCTTTTTATTTTGACTATGTGATAAATCCTTTCAACCACTTTTTAGGTTCTTACTTTTTACCACCCAGCGGCCACAAAAACAAATACGTCAAGAATCAAACGCATTACATCCATACTCTTCTGGATAGCAAGTAAAATACTTCTTATCAAAGTAACAGAACTAAGAAAGAAAACAAGAATCAGCTTTCCTAAACAGCGGCCTTTTTGTACCTTAATCTGCAAAATTTTAGTAAAAAACATTGTTATGAAAATTACGATTGATCATCTAAAAGACCTCCATATGGAAGCTCAAAACGAGGAAGGAGGAGCCATTAGAATGGATGGTACCACAGAAATTGGGGGACTTGAGGGCGGCTTTAGTCCCATGCAGCTTTTACTGGCCGGTGTAGGTGGCTGTAGTGCCATTGATATCATTGGTATTCTTGAAAAACAGAAACAGGATTTACAAGATCTTAAGGTAGTCGTAGACGGAGATCGACAAAATAAAGACACCTATTCTGAATTTACTACTATCCATATCAACTATATTTTCACAGGTGATCTGGACGAAAGCAAAGTAGAGCGTGCTATTAACCTTTCGCTCGATAAATATTGCTCAGTGACCAAGACGTTAGAAAAAACCTCTGACATCACTCACAGCTTTGAAATCATAAGCAATTAATATTGTGACTAAAAAGAAGCCCGAAACAAAAGCCATACGTACACAAACTGAACGCAGCGAACAACACGAACACTCGACTCCACTTTTTATGACCTCGAGCTTCGTGTTTGATTCTGCTGAACATGCACGTGCTCTTTTTGCCAAAGAAGTTGAGGGAAACGTATACAGTCGTTATTCAAACCCCAATACCAACGAGTTTGAAGAGAAGATGTGTTGGCTCGAAGGTGCAGAAGCAGGTATTGCTACGGCTTCGGGGATGTCAGCAATTTTTTCGAGTTTAGCCGGACTTTTGGAACAGGGTGACCACGTACTTGCTTGCAGGTCTCTTTTTGGCTCATCCCACCAAATACTGAATGGAATTTTACCCAAATGGGGCATCAACTTTAGTTATGGGGATATCGACAATCCAGAAAACTGGGAATCGCTCATCAAAGAGCAAACCAAAGTTCTTTTCTTGGAAACACCCTCCAATCCCGGACTCGATCTTATTGATCTCGAGTGGGCGGGCGAACTGGCTGAAGCTCACAATCTAATTCTCATTGTCGACAACTGCTTTGCCACGCCCTACTTGCAACAACCAATGAAATATGGTGCAGATATTGTTCTACATTCGGCTACAAAATTTATCGATGGACAGGGGCGCGGTATTGGTGGAGTAATTGTCGGCAAAGAAAAATACATCGAAGAGATTAGCTTTTTTACGCGCCACTCGGGACCGGCCCTCTCTCCGTTCAACGCCTGGATGTTTTCCAAGAGCCTGGAAACGCTGCCTGCACGTATGGATCGCCACTGTGATAACGCATTAGAGTTGGCCACTTTTCTTGAAGAGCAACAGAATGTAGAATGGGTAAAATACCCGCATCTCAAAAGCCATCCGCAGTATGATCTTGCTAAAAAACAGATGAAAAAAGGAGGCGGCGTTGTGGCTTTTAATATCAGTGGTGGTTACCAGGCGGCTACAAAATTCCTGGACAAGCTGGAAACGCTATCACTTTCGGCAAATTTAGGGGATACCCGAACTATTGCCACGCATCCGGCTTCAACAACCCATTCCAAGCTCACTGATGAAGAACGAGCAGCTGTAAATATTACCCCCGGTATGATTCGCATTGCGGTGGGTCTTGAAGCTATTGAAGATATCAAACAAGATATTGATCAGGCCTTGGGATGATGTGATTATTTCTATCAATCTCCCATCACTTCGTCGTCCAGGCGAAAGTCCTCTTTTCTTAGAGGTACTTTAGATACATGCCTCTAACTTACTAAAAGGATTTCTGCTTGCCTGCCCAAGTATTTAGGTGGGATAAAGAGAACAAATCCTGTGGAATGCCACTAAAAAAGGCCTCCCACAGATGGGGAGATGCTACAAAAGCAGGAGGATTGTCATCTATTTTTTATAAACGCTATAAATGCTTCGGAATTAATTTCATCCGTCTGTCACACAGCCCTCAGAAGCCGAAGAAACTAATTGGGCATATTTGTAAAGCGATCCGCTTTTCATATCCAAAGGCGGAGCTTCCCAATTCTTGCGACGTTCTTCCAACTCTTCTTCTGAAAGGTGAACATCAATTTCTCGGCTATCCGCATCAATCGTAATGGTATCCCCATCTTCAATTAGCCCAATAGTACCTCCCACCTGGGCTTCCGGCGTAACGTGACCAATTACAAAACCATGCGACCCCCCCGAAAAACGCCCATCAGTAATCAAGGCTACATCCTTACCTAATCCAGCCCCCATAATTGCCGCCGTAATCGAAAGCATTTCGCGCATTCCCGGTCCCCCCTTGGGACCTTCGTAACGAATTACAACCACATCCCCTTTTTGGACTTCTCCCCCTTCAATACCTTTTAGACTTTCCTCCTCGGAATTATACACGCGTGCCGTACCAGTAAATCTTGTACCCTCTTTCCCCGTTATTTTGGCTACAGCTCCCTCCGAAGCTAAGTTGCCGTATAAGATTTGCAGGTGTCCGGTTTCTTTAATGGGATTATCAATAGGTGTAATAATATTCTGTTCTTCAAAAAGACCGGGCACATCAGCCACATTTTCTTCCAGCGTATCTCCAGTAACCGTCAGACAATCTCCATACAGATAGCCCTCCTTAAGTAACAGCTTTTGTACAGCCGGAACGCCTCCTACATTGTAAAGGTCCTCCATCACGTATTTACCGCTGGGTTTTAAATCAGCTAAATAGGGGGTTCGGTTGCTGATGTCCTGAAAGTCATCAATCGTAAAGGACACCTCAGCAGAACGAGCAATTGCCAGCAAATGCATCACCGCATTTGTTGATCCGCCCAATGCCACCGTAATAGTGACTGCATTTTCCAGGGCTCTGCGGGTAATAATATCTCTCGGTTTGATATCCTCCTCAAGCAAATGAAGAATGGCATCTCCCGCTCGCTGACACTCTTCTATTTTTTGCTGATGTGTGGCAGGAATCGAAGAACTAAAGGGCAAACTCATTCCCATTGTTTCAATGGCTGATGCCATTGTATTAGCAGTATACATTCCACCACATGCCCCGGCCCCGGGACAGGCATGACGAAGCACCTCATTCATTTCATCCTTACTGATCTCATCTGATAAATACTGCCCATAAGATTCAAAAGCCGATACCACATCAAGATCTTTACCATTCAATTTTCCCGGTCGAATGGTACCTCCATACACCATAATAGACGGACGATTAAATCGGGCCATAGCCATAATTGATCCCGGCATATTTTTATCACATCCTACAATCGAAATATTACCATCGTACCACTGGGCTCGCATCACCGTCTCGATAGAATCCGCAATAATTTCGCGTGACTGCAACGAATACTTCATCCCCTGAGTCCCCATAGAAATACCGTCGCTCACACCAATACTGTGAAACACAAAGCCAACAAGCCCCGCATCCCAAATACTATCGCGAACGTGCACAGCTAAATCATTTAAATGCATATTACAGGGGTTTCCCTCCCACCCAGTACTGGCAATACCGACCTGTGCCTTCTCCATATCTTCATCAGTAAGACCGGCGCCATATAGCATTGCCTGAGAGCCAACCTGTGATTCTTTTTCTGTAAGTCTTGAACTGTATTTATTGATCTTATTAGACATATACGGCGTTTTTATGCAATTTGCATTTTATGATCAGATACTGCTAAACGGCTAAAATATTCCTTATACAAAAAGACAAAAAGCTACAATAATCCAAAGATTATTCAAGAGAATAATATAAATCACCTGCAATCAAAATTAAATTTGACAAGGGAATATCCGTTAGCTATAATGATGATTCTTAATTGAAAGAAATAGCTAAAATTGAATTCACAAGCAATACATATCAACTCATTAGGCAAACAATCGGGGGCACTTTCCGATCTGTTTGATGCTGATGGTATTACTATGTTGCTTGTACTTTCTTTGCTCTCTCCCTTCATTTCTTTAGCTGTTTCTATCTCTTCTGTAGTAGAAATAATTAGTATAGAGACTGTAATAGGTCTACTAAACCTACTAATTATTCTATCTATTCTAATTTCTGGCATTATTAACCTAATCCTAATTATTAGCTAACCATAACAGCCAGAGGTTAGAAACTGAATTCCTGATCACATTTCATCTTTCTTCTGACCTCTGGCAGGAAAAGTATATCTGCGAGGTCACATGGAATCTGCAAAAGCACATACATCCAACAAAAACAAAGAGAAATCGGTCCAAGAAAAGGAATCCCCCGTTTTAAACGGAGCAGGTATTCTCATCAAAACACTGGAAAACCTCGATGTTGATACTATATTCGGCTATCCAGGCGGTGCCGTCTTGCCCCTTTATGACGAACTGTTTGATAATAATGATATCAACCATGTTTTAATAAGACACGAACAGGCCGGATCACATGCCGCAGATGGATATGCCCGTGCCACTGGAAAACCAGGCGTAGTAATGGCAACATCAGGTCCGGGCGGTACAAATACCGTAACGGGCATTGCAACAGCAGCAATGGACTCGATACCGCTTGTTGTTTTTACCGGACAGGTACCAAAAGAAATGATCGGTAATGATGCTTTCCAGGAAGCTGATATTGTTGGCATAACACGCCCTATCACCAAGAATAATTACTTAGTTAAGGATGTAGATGAGCTGGAACAGACCGTTCGTGAAGCCTTTCATGTAGCCACGAGCGGACGCCCGGGACCGGTATTAGTAGATCTTCCAAAAGATATGCTTCAGGCCAAAGGAAGATTTAGTGGACTGCATAAAGTATCTATCCCAAGTTATAATCCTACTAAAAAAGGTCATTTTACGCAGATTCAAAAAGCTGCTGAATTGCTCAGTGAAGCCGAAAAACCCCTCATTTATGCCGGTGGTGGAGTCATCCTCGGAGAAGCATGGGAAGAGCTTACTGCCCTGGCCGAAAATCATAATATCCCTGTTACTACTACCCTTATGGGATTAGGTGGCTTTCCCGAAAGCAAACCGCAATCGCTTGGAATGCTGGGAATGCACGGCACCTATTACGCCAATATGGCCACGACTGAATGCGATGTTCTGGTCGCTGTTGGGGCCCGGTTTGATGATCGCGTTACCGGCGACCTGGAGGGATTTTCACCTCATTCAAAGAAAATCCACATTGATATTGATCCTACAAACATCGGGAAAAATGTAGAAGTGGACGTGCCTATTGTCGGTGATGTAAAACACGTTTTACCAGAAATTGACAAACATACTGAACAACCAGATACCAATGATTGGTGGGACACCATCAACAAGTGGAAAGAGGAGCATCCGCTGGAAGTACCCGAAGAAGACCACAAGATTAAACCGCAACAGATGATGGAATCGATCTCTGATATCACCAACGGAAAGGCCATTGTGGTAACCGATGTGGGACAACATCAAATGTGGGCGGCGCAGCATTATACCTACGATTATCCCCGCTCCTTTCTTTC
The DNA here is from genome assembly GCF_038594945.1 of Fodinibius sp. Rm-B-1B1-1. NCBI lineage: Bacteria > Pseudomonadati > Balneolota > Balneolia > Balneolales > Balneolaceae > Fodinibius > Fodinibius alkaliphilus. The sequence continues at coordinate 65,985 of NZ_JBCFYD010000002.1, read as the reverse complement.
ATCGGGTGGATTAGGCACTATGGGCTATGGCTTTCCTGCTGCCCTGGGAGCTCATTTTGGCTGTCCCGATCGTCCGGTGGTATGCATCACTGGTGACGGCGGATTTCAAATGACGGCCTATGAGCTGGCAACAGCTGTGGAATACGAGGTACCACTCAAGATTGCCATCATGAATAACGAATGCCTCGGCATGGTACGACAGTGGCAAGAACTATTCTATGATGAGCGATACAGTCACTCTATCCTCAAAAAAGGAAATCCCGATTTCGTAAAGCTTGCTGAAAGCTACGGTGCAGCTGGATTTAGAGCTTCCAGTAAAAACGAGATGGAACAGGTGCTCGCAGAAGCCATGACAATTGACGACCGCCCGGTTGTGATGGATTTCCGGGTTGACGAATACGAAAATTGCTATCCCATGGTACCCTCGGGAGCAGCATTAAATGAAATGGTTTTGGGGGATAAGGAATGAGTTCAACACAGAACGGTACAGCAACAAACCAAACAAAACACACCCTTTCGGTGGTCGTAAAATATAACCTCAATGCCCTTTCTCGCATTATCGGAATTTTCAGCAGCAAGGGATTTGAAATTGACAGTATCAGTTTCGGATCGGGAAAAGAAACGGGGTTGGCACGAATCACCATAACAACTCATGGTGATGAACAGATTATCGAGCAGATCACCAAACAGCTGCATAAAATTATCGATGTGGTAACGGTTTCCGACCTCACTCATCAAAGCTTTGTAGAACGTGAAATGGCGTTAGTAAAAGTTAAGGCACAGCGATCGGCACGATCCGAAATTATGCAGATTACCGATATTTTTCGCGCCAAAATTATTGATATCAGTCCGGATAACCTGGCAATAGAAATTACCGGTAATCGCGACAAGGTCAATGCTTTTATCGGTATGGTACGTCCATTCGGCATTATTGAATTAGCACGGACAGGTACGGTAGCACTTAAAAGAGAATTCGAAGGATCAGTTTAACAACAAATAGTTAATCAACATTTTATTATGGAAGCAAAAACATACTATAACGCAGATGCAGATCTTAAATTTTTACACGACAAAACGGTAGCCATCCTTGGATATGGAAGTCAGGGTCATGCCCATGCACTAAACCTCAAAGACAGTGGCGTAAATGTAGTCGTTGGTCTTCGCGAGGATAGCTCATCGCGTGCCAAAGCCAAAAATGAAGGACTCAAAGTTTACTCTACTGCCGAAGCGGCACAGAAAGGTGATATTGTAATGGTGCTCATCCCCGATCAATATCAGGCAGACGTGTATGAGCAAGAAATAAAACCGAATCTTTCGGATGGTAATGCCCTTGCATTTGCCCACGGCTTTAACATCCACTTTGATCAGATACAGCCTGACACCAATGTGGATGTATTTATGATTGCCCCAAAAAGTCCGGGACACCTGGTGCGCAGAGTTTACAAAAAAGGATCGGGGACTCCCTGCCTTATTGCCGTGGATCAAGACTATACAGGAACCGCCAAAGGTACCGCCCTGGCCTATGCCAAAGCTATCGGAGGCACTCGGGCCGGCGTCTTGGAAACCACTTTTAAAGAAGAGACTGAAACTGATCTTTTTGGCGAACAGGCCATACTTTGCGGAGGGGTTTCCGAACTCGTAAAACAAGGCTTTGAAGTACTTACCGAAGCCGGATATCAACCCGAAATTGCCTACTTCGAATGTCTGCACGAGCTCAAGCTTATTGTGGACCTAATGTACGAAGGCGGCATTGAACGCATGTATTACTCCGTAAGTGATACCGCGGAATACGGCGGACTTACCCGTGGTGCAGAGGTCGTTGATGAAGTCAACAAGGAGCGGATGAAAGAGGTGCTTAAGCGGGTACAAAACGGGGCTTTTGCTAACGATTGGATCAAGGAGAATGAAGATGGAATTCCTAAACTCAAGGAATTGCGATCACAGTTAGGCGACCATCAGATTGAAAAGGTGGGGAAACAGCTCCGCTCTATGATGGAAGGAATATTGGAAGAGGAAAGTGAAGTTGACGAGGCCGCAGAATAATGGATCAGAAAATCCACACATTTGATACTACGCTCCGGGACGGTACGCAGGGCGAAAAGGTAGCATTTTCAGCTTACGACAAGCTGCGCATCGCCAAGCAGATCGACAACTTTGGCATCGACTACATCGAAGGCGGCTGGCCGGGCTCCAATCCCAAGGATATGGAGTTCTTTGCCTTGGCCCGCAAACACACTTTTGATCACGCTCGCATTGTGGCATTTGGCAGTACCTGCCGGACCGAATCTGATCCCGCCAAGGATCCCAATATCCAGAAACTTATTGAAGCACAAACGCCAACCGTTTCGATCTTTGGCAAAAGCTGGTTGCTTCATGTAAAAGAAGCACTGCAAACTACGGCGGACGAAAACATCCGAATCATCTATGACTCGGTGCACTATCTCAAAGAGCATCACAAAGAAGTAATTTACGATGCCGAACACTTTTTCGATGGCTATAAAGTCCATCCCAATTACGCCTTGGATACCATAAAGGCCGCCGAAACGGCTGGTGCTGATACGCTTGTGCTCTGCGATACCAACGGCGGTACGCTTCCGACGGAAATCAGCCAAATTATTACAGAGGTTCAAAAACATATAGATACAGAAATTGGGATTCACGCTCACAACGACTGCGAGCTCGGTGTTGCCAATTCTATAGCAGCTGTGAGTGCCGGATGTACCCACGTTCAGGGCACCATCAACGGTTATGGGGAGCGATGCGGCAATGCCAACCTCTGTTCGATTATTCCCAACCTGCAGCTTAAGCAAAACTATCACTGTGTGCCCGAAGATAATATGGGTCATATTTCAGGACTCTCTCATTTTGTGAGCGAAGTTGCGAATCTAAATCCCAACGACCGACAGCCCTACGTGGGTAAAAGCGCTTTTGCTCACAAAGGCGGCATCCACGTGAGCGCAGTGATGAAAAATGAAGAAACCTACGAACATGTCGTCCCCGAAAAAGTGGGCAACAGGCGACGTGTTCTTGTTTCTGATTTGTCGGGCAAAAGTAATATCCGTTTTAAATCTGAGCAGCTGGACATCGACATCAATAACGACAGCGAGGAACTTTCGGCCGTTGTAAATAAGCTTAAGGAGATGGAAAATAATGGCTATCAGTTTGAGGCCGCTGAGGCTTCATTTGAACTGCTCGTTAAAAAGATGAAGGATCAATATGAGGAATTTTTCTCGCTCGAGGGCTTTCGGATTATTGTAGAAAAGAACATCACCGGCACTTCACGGACCGAGGCTACTATTCGGCTTTCCGTAAATGGGCAAATGGAACACTGTGCTGCAGAAGGAAGTGGACCCGTGCATGCCCTCGACAAAGCACTTCGCAAAGCGGTGCATCGTTTCTATCCCGAAATTTCGGACATGCACCTACAGGATTACAAAGTTCGGGTTCTCAATAAAAAAGATGGAACCGACGCGCAGGTGCGGGTACTTATCGACTCGGCTCATCCCGGAGATTCATGGACCACTATTGGTGTCTCCAGAAATATTATTGATGCCAGCTGGGAAGCCCTTTCAGACAGTTTTAACTACTATTTAGCACAACAATATCAAACACATAATCAAAAAGCTATATAACATGACTTTGCTAAATCTATTACTAAGACCTCTGCTACGCAGTCTGCTGACTGCCATAAATCTATCATACCTACTCCAAGATCACCAAAAAATTATTGTGCAAACATTGATTAAAAATCCACCTGATCACTATTATGAGTACACCCATTAAAATTTTCGATACAACCCTTCGTGACGGCGAACAATCTCCCGGATTCAGCATGAATCAAGAGGAGAAATTGAAGCTTGCCCTTCAGCTTGAACGCATGCAAGTTGACGTTATCGAGGCCGGCTTCCCTATTGCCTCAGAAGGCGACTTTAATACCGTCCGTGAAATAAGCAAGAAGATTACCCAAAGCACAGTTGCGGCACTTTGCCGTACTACTAAAAAAGACATCGAACGGGCGGCGGCCTCCCTGAAATCGGCTACTAAACCGCGCATCCACACCTTTATTGCTACTTCCGACATTCACATGAAATACAAGCTAAAAAAGGATCGTGAAGAGGTGCTGGAATCGGCCGTGCAAGCTGTTGAGCAGTCTAAACAATACTGTGATGAAGTTGAGTTTTCGGCTGAGGATGCCTCCCGAAGTGATCCCGAATTTTTGTACGAAATATTTGAAGCGGTTATCAACGCTGGGGCTGATGTCATCAATGTACCTGATACGGTGGGCTATGCCATGCCGTGGGAATTTGGTCAGTTAATCAAAAACATTCGAGAGAAAGTCCCCAATATTGATCAAGCCACACTTAGCGTCCACTGTCATAATGATCTTGGTGTGGGCGTTGCCAATTCGCTTATGGCTTTAAAAAATGGTGCACAGCAAATTGAATGCACTATCAACGGCATTGGAGAACGTGCCGGCAACGCCTCACTCGAAGAAATTGTGATGGCTATTGCTACCCGCCAAAAAGAAATGAGTACGAGTATTGCTACCGAGCAGCTTGTCCCCTCCAGCAGATTATTATCAGAAATTACAGGTCATAAAGTGCAGCCAAACAAGGCTATTGTGGGTGACAACGCCTTTGCTCACGAGGCGGGCATTCACCAGCACGGGGTACTTAACAATCCCATGACCTACGAGATAATGACCCCCAAATCAGTAGGACTTGAAAGCAACAAAATTGTGCTTGGAAAACATTCGGGACGTTTTGCACTGGATGAGAAACTGCAAAAGATGGGATATTCCCTTGCCAAAGATGAATTAAATCAAGTATACATAAAATTTACTGATCTTGCTGACCAGAAAAAGAAAATCAGTGAAAACGACCTGCTAAATCTTATCAGCCAAGCATTGCCTTCACAAAATATACCAGCCGACAGTGCTATGACCGGATAATCATAAAACTGAATGAAAATTATTAACAAACTTAAGATTAAACTATTTGAATTATGGGAATGACTCTTACAGAAAAAATTTTAGCAAATCACAGCGATGCCGCATCTGTGGAACCCGGCGAAAGCGTATGGGTGAATGTGGATGTACTGATGACACACGACGTCTGCGGTCCTCCTTCCATTTCTATCTTCAGAGATCAATTTGGGGAAGATGCCCGGGTTTGGGATAAGGAAAAGCTCGTCATCATTCCAGACCACTATATTTTTACTGAAGATAAATACGCCAATCGCAATGTTGATATTTTGAGGGCCTTTGCCGCCGATCAGGATCTGCCCTATTTTTACGATGTGGGATCCGAAGATTACAAAGGCGTGTGTCATATCGCACTTCCCGAAGAGGGATTTACGCGTCCCGGCGAAGTACTGTTTGGCACCGATTCTCATACCTGCACCGCAGGGGCGTTCGGGCAATTTGCAACGGGCATTGGCAATACCGATGCAGCCTTTATTATGGGCACCGGTCAGCTTTGGGTAAAGGTACCTGAGACCATGCGGTTTGATTTTCATGGCACGTCAATGCCCCCTTATTTGATGGCCAAAGATATCATCCTGCAAATTATTGGCGATATAGGTGTTGATGGAGCCACCTACCGCACGATGGAATTCGGGGGACCGGGAATCAGCTGTATGACAATGGAAGACCGTATGACCCTCACTAACATGGTAATTGAGGCAGGCGGTAAAAATGGCGTTGTGGAACCCGATGCTACTACAGAAGCATACGTTAAACAGCGCACTGACAAACCTTTTGAACCAGTGTATAGCGATCCCGATGCCAACTATCACTCCAAATATCAATACAATTTGGAGGAGATGGTTCCAATGATTGCCAAGCCACACAGTCCCGATAACAAGGCCAGGGTTATCGATCTCGAAGGTACAACTCTGGACCGGGCATACATCGGTTCCTGCACAGGGGGTAAGCTGTCAGATTTTAAAGCGGCGGCAGAAATTATTGCTGGCAATAATCTTAAAATTGACACCTATATCGTGCCCGCTACGACTGAAATAGCCGATGGACTTGAAACCGAAACCCTAAACGGGAAACCGCTGATCGATATCTTCAGAGAAGCCGGTTGTAAAATTGGGCAGGCTTCTTGTGCGGCATGTCTTGGCGGTCCCTCCGACACTTTCGGGCGGCTCAACAATCAGGAGGTATGTATTTCTACTACAAACCGAAATTACCCGGGACGTATGGGATCTAAAGAATCGAAAGTCTATTTAGCCTCTCCCTACACGGTAGCCGCCTCTGCCATAACCGGTAAGGTTACCGATCCGCGCGTTTTTATTCACGAAACTATTATTTAATAACCCATTACCTATTAGATAGCTATGTCAAAACAACATCAAACTATAAAAGGAAAAGCATTTGTGCTCGGCAAAAACATTGATACCGACCAAATTATTCCGGCTGAGCACTTGGTTTACAGCCTTGATGATCCCGAGGAACGAAAATTTTACGGACGGCATGCCCTTTCCGGGGTTCCCGATGAACAATCGGGGCTTCCACAGGGAAACATCCCATTGGTGGATGAGGATCAGTTCGAAAGTGAATTTTCTATCATCGTGGGCGGACCCAATTTTGGATGCGGCTCTTCCCGCGAACACGCTCCGGCTTCGCTCGATATTGCCGGTATTGAGGCCATTATAGCACCAACCTTTGCACGTATTTTTTACCGTAATTCGGTAGATGGTGGATTTGTTATTCCCTATGAAAGCCTGCAGGATCTCAGCCAAGAAGTAAAAACCGGTGACAAAATTGAAATACATCCAGAAAAACAGACTGTAACAAATATCACCCAGGATACCAGCTACGAAATTCGTCCGCTGGGCAGTGTCGCCAATATTGTAAACGCTGGTGGAATTTTTGAATTTGCACGAAAAGAGGGAATGATTGATGTCAAAAACTAAAGAAATTGTTGTATTGCCGGGCGATGGTATTGGACCGGAAGTAACCAAAGAAGCTATTAAAATACTGCAGACGGTCTGCAAGCGGCACGACAAAAAACTAAGCATTCGAAGCTTTCCGGTAGGAGGCGCCAGCATTGATCGTTATGGACGTCCTCTTACCGAAGAAGCCCTTACAGCCTGTAGAAAAAGTTCAGCCATATTGCTGGGCGCAGTGGGGGGGGGCAAGTGGAATGATCAGCCAAAAGACAAACGACCCGAAGCGGCTCTGTTGCAACTTCGTAAAGAGCTTGATCTTTTTGCCAACCTCCGCCCCATAACAACCTATAAATCATTACTGAAAAGCTCCCCTTTAAAACAAGAAATCGTCAGCGGGGTGGATATCATGATTGTCCGTGAACTTACCGGGGGAATTTACTTTGGGAGACCACGATTTATCGAACAAACTGAACAGGGAGAACGTGGTGTAGATACCCTGTCGTACACAACGGAAGAAATTGAACGCGTGGCTCATACCGCTTTTGAAACAGCTGCAAAACGAGACAGGAAAATAACTTCTGTTGACAAGGCCAATGTGTTAGACTCCTCCCGGTTGTGGCGTAAGACAGTGCAGGAATCAGCCAAACAGTGGCCCGAGATTGAACTACAACACATGCTGGTTGATAATTGCGCGATGCAGCTCGTCCGCAATCCCAAACAGTTCGATGTCATTCTAACGGGCAATATGTTTGGGGATATTTTAAGTGATGAGGCTTCAATGATCACCGGCTCTATCGGCATGCTGCCTTCGGCCAGTCTTGGTGAAGAATTTGCTATGTATGAACCTGTTCATGGTTCGGCACCTGATATTGCAGGACAAAATAAAGCCAATCCGCTGGCAGCTATTGCATCAGTTGCCCTGATGTGCCGGTATTCGCTGGGGATGCCCGAAGCAGCACGCGAAATCGAAGCAGCTATAGAAGCTACACTCAACGACGGATTCAGAACAGGCGATATTTCATCAAAACCATCAAAAGAATATCTGGCTGATACTACTGATATGGGAAGTGCGGTTTTAAAACATTTAAATCCTTATATGCAACCGGGTAACCTCTTATGAATCAATCAACTATTCCCCAAAAATCAAAAAATCAGGACTCTTCCCCAATCAAAATAGAACACCAAACGGAAAGCCGTATTCAGTCGGTAGATTTGGATAACCCCGGCTTTGGAAATGTTTTTGCCGATCACATGCTGAATATAACCTACAAAAACAACCAGTGGCAGCAACCGTTGATCGAGCCGTTCCGTGAGCTATCACTTTCTCCGGCCACGGCCACCATCCACTATGGACAAACTGTTTTTGAAGGGATGAAAGCATTTCGTGGGCAAAATGGAGAGGTCAAAATATTCAGGCTGCACGATCATTTAAATCGCCTTAATAATTCCTGTTCCCGGATGTGCATTCCTCAACTGGATACAGAACTGCTCTCCCGGGCACTTAAAAAACTAATTACCATCGACCGAAAATGGGTACCTGAAAAATATGGCAACGCCCTCTACATTCGGCCTATCATTTTTGCCACCGACGCCAGCTTGGGTGTTAAGCCGGCCAAAACATATCAGTTGCTTGTCATCACATCGCCCGTGGGGGCCTATTACGATGAGGGATTTGATCCCGTAAATCTAACTACAACTGATGAATATATCCGTGCGACTGAAGGCGGTTCCGGCTATGTAAAAACGGCCTGTAATTATGGTCCCACTCTCCTCCCCGCCCAGAAAGCCAAAGAAAAAGGGTTTACCCAAATACTCTGGCTTGATGCCCACGAACATAAGTACATCGAAGAAGTGGGGACGATGAATATCTTCTTCAAAATTGACGGAGAATTACACACTCCTCCGCTCGATGGATCGATTTTGGGCGGAATTACGCGTGACTCCGTCATCCGGTTGGCCTCACAATGGGATATCCCCGTGCATCAGCGCCGCATTACCATCAATGAAATTTTTGAAGCAGATCACAACAACAAGCTGGAAGAAATCTTTGGTACCGGAACAGCAGCCGTTATTTCGCCGGTAGGTTCCATCCATCACAACGGCAAAACCATTGTAACAGACAGGGAACAAATCGGGCCATTTGCCCAAAAACTATATGAGACTATTACCGGTATCCAATACTCAACTCTTGAGGATACGAATCAATGGATGTCTTCTATTGACTGATTTAATCTGCTGTTGATAAACGCGCGCATCAATAAGGCTGTACCACTCCGTATGGGAGTCGTTGTAGCTCCGCATGCCGAGATATTCAAGCAGTTGAATTAAAAAGTGAGCTGATCGTTCTCCAACATGGGAACGGTAATTTCTTTAGGATACCAGCTTCAATGAAGCCGAGTTGACACAATATCGTAATCCCGTAGGCTCGGGGCCATCTGGAAAAACGTGCCCTAAATGCGCATCACATACATTACAAAGTACCTCAATACGCTGCATACCGTGGCTGTAATCCTCCTTATATTTGATTACGTTATCTTTAACCGGTTCTGTAAAGCTGGGCCAACCCGATCGGGACTCAAACTTTTGGGTAGAATCAAATAACTCCGTTCCGCAACAGACACAGGCATATAATCCAGGCTGGTGGCTTTCGCAGTATTCTCCTGTTCCCGCCCGTTCTGTACCATGCTTACGAGCCACATAAAACTGTTCCTCAGTTAACTGCTCTTTCCACTCTTTTTCTGGTTTCTCTATTCGTCGGGGTGGTTCGGGATTCCCCTTTCCTGCATATTCATTTACCTGTTTCCAGTCAATCATGATATCATGTCTTATTACCTATTTAAAATATAAAAGGGTCAGAAAAACTTCTGACCCCCGAAATAAACTGATAGAATCACTCTCCATGATTCTATCACAAAATAATATAATACCCTATTTAGGCAATTTTAGTAATGAGATCAGCGGTACGCGCAGAATATCCTGCCTCATTATCGTACCAAGCAAGAATCTTCACAAGATTATCATTTGCCTTGGTAAAACCGCTATCATAAATGCAAGAATGTGGATTCGTTAGAATATCAGTTGAAACAAGCTCTTCATCAGAATATTGAAGAACTCCTTTCATAGAACCTTCAGCTGCATCTTTAAAAGCTTTATGGACCTCATCTACCGTCACGTCTTGACTAAGGGTAGCAGTAAGATCTGTCAGAGATCCATCTGGAACCGGAACACGGATTGCACTTCCATCCAGTCTACCTTCAAGCTCTGGCAGAACTAATTCGACCGCCTGCGCTGCTCCTGTTGTAGTAGGTACAATATTATGAGCTGCCGTACGACCTCTGCGGACATCCTTATGTGGGCCATCCAAAATATTTTGGCTTCCCGTATAGGCATGTGTGGTGGTCATAAACCCTTTCTCCAATCCGAAGAAATCATTCAAGACTTTAACCATTGGAGCCAAGCAATTCGTTGTGCAACTGGCATTGGAATATATGTTTGTTTCCTCGTCGATAACTTCATCGTTCACTCCCAATACAACAGTTTTAACCTCTTTATCTCCTTTTGCCGGTGCAGAGATAATTACTTTTTCAGCTCCCGCTTCCAAGTGTTTAGATGCTCCATCTTTAGTACGAAATAAGCCCGTAGACTCAACAATAATATCGGCGCCACGCTCGCCCCACTTCAGATTCGACGGATCTCTCTCAGAAGAGATACCAATTTCCATTCCATCAATCGTAAGACTATTATCAGTATGGCTTACTTCTCCTTGGTAGGTTCCGTGAACAGAATCACGTTTAAAAAGATAGGCAAGCGTTTCTACATCCATCAAATCATTGATGCCTACAATATTAATTTCATCTTTGTGATATGCCATAATGGAACGGGTTACCAATCTCCCGATACGCCCGAATCCATTAATACCAATATTAATTTTACTCATAAATTGTAACCTTTCGTTACCTTGTTAAAGTTCTCGCGTTGATACGCGTGTTAGATATTTCTGCTAAAAATAAAAGTTCAAATGTTCTTTTGTAAACTAATCCTAAATACCTTTTAACTAATCTTCTTCCAGATCAATATCCTCTGGTATTTCTTCCTCGTCTATCAAATCATCATAGTCGTCTGTATCTAACAGATCTTCTGAATCCTCATCATCTAACTCATCTTCCGATTCAGCAGCATCTGCTTTTGCTCCGGCTCGTCTAAGTTGACTTGCAATATCAACATGGTCATTATCCAAAGCCAAAGACAATGCAGAATTCCCATTTTTATCTTTCACTTTTACTCGGGCTTTATTGTTGAGCAAATAAGTAACCACGTCGGTATGTCCTTCTCTGGCAGCCAACATCAATGGTGTTAATCCCCAACGTTGTTCAGCATTTTTATTAGCCCCGTTTTCTATTAATAGTTTTACAGCATCTACATTACCTGCTCTTGCCGCTGCAATTAATGCTATATCTGCCGCTTTAGCTCCATTGTCGAGTAGCTTTTTAATAATTTCGACATGGCCATTTTCGGCTGCCCTGCTCATAGCGGTACCGCCCATTGACGTTGTAGCATTCACATCAGCCCCTTCATTCAAGAGGTAATCAACAGCCTCAACATTATTATTTTCGGCTGCCAACATTAACGCAGTTACCCCATTTTTGGCAGTCTCATTAATATCAATATCGTCCTCACTCAACCTTTCGAGTTCTGACATATCTCCCTTCTTAGCGGCATCTAAAAGTGGTGATAACTCCATATCTTCAAATATTATATTAAGGGATGAAAGTGAATGTGATTATATGACAATTATCTTATTATTTGTCAACATAAAAAACCTTTTTAGCATTATTTTAATGCAGCATGCCCCGGCCGTTATATCCATTCATAAAGTCCTTCCCACTCATTCGTTTTTTTCCTTCTATCTGAACTTTTTTAAGAATAACCGTTCCTTCTTTGCAGCCTACAAGTAAATCATCATCCTGCATTTGTAAACGTCCGGGAGCTAAATTCTCGGCCGGTCCCATTTCAGAACGATACATATTAAATTTCAAATCATCGAGCTCCGCCCAGGCAGTAGGAAAAGGACTCAATCCTCGAATTTTATTATGAATTTCTTGTGCCGGTCTATCAAAATGGATTTTACAATCTTCGGTAAATAACTTTGGCGCTGGAGTGGCTTTTTCATGATTTTGCTCCTGCAACTGATAAGACTCCTCTTCAATCTGATTTACCGCCTCTCCCAAAAGGATACTACCCATCTTCTTAAGGCGCTCATATACATCACCAGTTGTTTCATTGGCACCAATTGGTGTTTCTTGCTGCAAGATAATATTCCCGGTGTCTACCTGTTCATCCAAAAAGAAAACCGTACAACCAGTCGTTTCCTCACCATTAATTATAGCCCAGTGAATGGGGGCTGCCCCTCTGTATTTAGGAAGTAAAGAAGCGTGGAGGTTAATTGACCCTTTTTGGGGTAGATCTAAAATTTTAGGTGGCAGTATTCTAAAAGCAACAACGACAAACAGATCAGCATCCAATGCTTTAAGTTCATCATAAAAAGAGGGGGCACTGAGATCCTCAACTTCTATAACCGGCAACCCCAACTCCAGCGCCTTCCTTTTAACAATAGTAGGAGAAGGCTTTTCGCGCCGACCACGCCGCTTATCAACATTGCTAACAACAGATACGATTTCATGCTCCGAATTATGTAACCGCTCTAAACTGGGGATCGCAAAATCGGGAGATCCCATAAAAACAATACGCATAACAGTAAGTTACTTAGTCTCTGTTTTCTTGGGTACAATAGGATAAGCGATCTCAGCCCTTCCTTCAGCTATTTCCTTAAGCTTCGAACTCAGGAGCTTGCGCTTGAACATCGAAAGATAGTCCAAAAACAAGACTCCATCGAGATGATCTTTTTCGTGCTGAATTACCCGCGCCCACCAGCCATCAATCTCGAGCTGTTGTTCATTAAAATCGCGATCGAGGTACTCAACAACAATTTTTTCGGGGCGGGTTACCGTTGCATTAACCCCTGGAATACTTAAACACCCTTCATCCATGTCCACTTCTTCATCACTTTCAAATGTGATCTGTGGATTTATTAGTGCCATTGGCCCGTGTTTTGGTCCATTACCTCCCTCGATCATAGGATCAGCATCTGCTACAAATATTTGCAACAGTTCTCCTATCTGAGGAGCGGCAAGCCCGACACCATCCGAATTATACATGGTATCGAACATATCATCGATAAGTGTTTGTATTTCTGGGGTATTTTCTTCGACTGGCTTTGCTTCTTTGCGAAGCACATCGTCGTCATACGTAACGATCGGTAATACGGACATTATTCGCTTTTACAAGTTCAATATATTTTTGAAGGATAATTGCTGCAGCAGCTTGGTTGACACGATCAGACTCCCGACGCTTCATTTTCGGTACGCCTGCCTCAACCATAGCCCGAACAGCTTCTTTGGAAGTGTACCGTTCATCAACCTTGGCAACATCAACATCAGGAAACTTTGTCTCTAACTTTGCAAGAAATTCTTTTACCATTTTGATAGCACGCCCCTCTTCCCCTTCCGGAGTTAAAGGCCAACCTACCACTACCTTTTCCACATTTTCGTTTTCAAGCTGTTCTCCAAGAGCATCAAAAACGTCATCAACGTGGTAGGTTCCAATCGGGTTGGCTACCGTTTTTAGTAAATCGGTACGGGCAAGGCCAACCCATTTTGTTCCAACATCGATACCGATTATTCTTCCATATTGTGCCACAATCAATCTTCCATTTCTTCTAATTCCTCTTCATCAAGAGGTTGCTTTAAAAACTCTTTCAGTAGTTTACTGGGTTTAAAATGTGTTTTACGATGCGCAGGCACATATATTTCTTCATTGGTACGAGGATTTCGTGCCTTCGGCTTCGCTTTTGTCTTCTTTACTTCAAAAACACCAAAATCCCGCAATTCAATTCTACACGTGGGATCAGCATCCATCATCGTTTCACGCAAAGCATCCAGCACAGCATTGACCCACGGATCACTCTGAACCATTGGTTCATCCATCTCCTCAGCCACGCGCCGCACGATATCTCTTTTCGTATAGGTAATCATATTTTATGAACGATATTTTTAGCTCTTAAATTCGATTCTCTTTTAAGAAAAAATGTCTGTAAAACGTACCAATTTTTCTTGGTTGATGATATTACTTTTATCTCAGAGATAAAAATGATTGTCCAGCAATAGTTTCAACGAAAACAATCACTTATTCGTATCTAAAGACGCTCTTGACACCTGTTACTTTCTGTAATTTATTAATAATTCTTCCCAGGTGATCAATATCATCCACATACACGGTAAGAATCCCTTCAAACATACCACTGTCACTATTGACATTAATGCTTTTCATATTCGTTTCAAGCGACTTTGATAGCACATCAGTAATATCATTGATCATACCCACACGATCTTCCCCAATAACTTTAACGGCTCCAAGAAATTTGGAATCGATATTCTTAGCCCACGAAACATCTACGATCCGCTCTCCGTCGGTTTGTATTAAATGGTGGATATTCTTGCAATTTGACCGATGCACCTTCACATCTCCGGTACGACTAATAAAGCCCATCACATCATCACCCGGAATGGGGTTACAACAGTTAGCATAGCTATATTTAACGTTGGTCACCTCCCCATTAATAACCAGCGCCTTTTCGTCACTTACCGAGCGTGCCGCATTAATGTACGTTTCCTGAATCTCTTCCTCTGTAGCTGGAGCTGGCTTTTTATTCTCATCTTCCTTTTCATCAATACGTCCCTTGCTGGTAAATTCTTTGACCGCATTATAAAGCTCATTCACGTCAAAGCTACCCTTTCCAATATCGTAAAATAGGTCCTGCGTAGAATCAAACTTCAACTTTTGAGCAATACGGGTAAGGTCTTGCTCTGAAATTTTAACGCTCCCTCTTTTAGCCCGTTTTTCCCATATCTCGCGTCCTTCATCGGCCGTTTTACGTTCTTTCTGTTTGATGTACTGCCGAATACGAGACTTTGCCTTATGCGTAACAACATCATTAATCCAGTCGGGGTTAAGGTTTATTTTATTACCGGTGATAATCTCAACCTGGTCACCGATATCCAGCTTTTGCCGCAGCGGAGCCATCTTGCCATTGATCTTAGCAGCAATGGCTCGCTCCCCAATTTCACTGTGAATTTCAAAAGCAAAGTCAATAGGCGTAGCACCTTGTGGCAAGGTACGCAGCTCACCATCAGGGGTAAATACGTAAATTTCATCCTGATACAAATTAAGCTGAAAATCCTTTACAAACTCCGTAGCCGCATCAGGACGTGGATTATCCAACACATCGCGCACCCAATGCACAAACTTATCAAGTGTTTCTGACCCTTCTTCTTTGCCCTCTTTGTACTTCCAATGCGCGGCCACTCCCTTTTCAGCAATATCATCCATATGGCGGGTACGAATCTGCACCTCAACCTTACGGCCTTTCTTAGTAATCACCGTGGTGTGCAGCGACTGATATCCATTGGCTTTGGGAACTGAAATAAAATCCCTAAAACGCTTAGGGATAGGGGTATACCAGTCCGTAATGATGGAATATACGCGCCAGCAATCCTCTTTCGAGTGCGGATCTTCCAAAATGATACGAATAGCAAAAAGGTCGTATATTTCCTCAAATGGTTTCTGCTGACGCTGCATCTTGCGAAAGATCGAATAAATATGCTTGGGACGACCTTTCATCTCAAAAGTAAACCCCTGCTTGTTAAGCTCCTCCTCGATGGGATCCATAAACTCTTTAATAAAAGCCTCACGCGACTCCTTTTTTTCCCGGAGTTTGCGAGCAATAAACTTATAAGAGTTGGGGTCTATAACTTTAAAACAGAGATCTTCGAGCTGGCTTTTTATGTTAAACAACCCAAACCGATGAGCCAGCGGAGCATACAGCTCCATCGTCTCAGTTGCTTTCTGCATCTGTTTTTCACGCGGCAAATGCTGAATAGTGCGCATATTATGCAGCCGATCGGCAAACTTAATGAGCACCACGCGAATATCTTCGGCCATAGAGAGCAACATCTTCATAAAGGTCTCGGCCTGCTTGGTGTTGCGACTCTTAAAGACGCCCGAAATTTTAGTTACCCCGTCAATAAGGTGGGCAACAATATCTCCAAACTTCTCCTCGATATCATCAAGTGTCACCTCAGTATCTTCTACCGTATCGTGTAAAAGCGAGGCCACCACGGACACGTCATCGATATTTATTTCTGATGCTACAATCTTAGCAACAGCAACGGGATGATAATAGTATGGTTCTCCAGATGCTCGCTCAATACCTTCATGGGACAGATAGCAGAGTTTAAATGCCCGCGAAACAAGGTTCTCATCCACCTCTTCAAGGTTTTCACGGCATACCTTTAACAGCTCATCAAGATCATCCTGTTGAGGAGCATCAAGGACATATTCGTCCAGATTAATATCGTATTTCGTTTTCGTGTCTGCCATCTGAGTTACTTCAAAATATATTAAGCGCTTACATACGTAATGTTAAACAATGCAATTACTTTATACATTCAAAAAAAGAGACTGAACAACTATTTAGCAATTGTCGTAAGTTTATAAATGAAAAAAAGCGGACGTTGTAATAACGTCCGCTTCGTACCTAAAAAGTATATCTTAAAATGATAAAGAAACACCAAAGATCAATCGCCCAGAACTATTTCCAACATCATTTAATTCATTCTCATAGTCAGAAATATCCTCAAACCGGTATTCTACAAAAGGTTTTATATTAGGAATCGGACTTACTTTCGCTCCTACAAAACCATTCCAGTAAAAGGCACTGTCATTACTTTCCTCAGGAGCAGAAACTCCTCCCACATCTTCTCGAGTTACATCTAATGTTGAAGCTCCCAAACCTAATCCCACATAAGGACTTAATAAGCCTAAAGACACACCACCAACAGCTGCCAACCCATAATCATAACTGGTGACATCTGTTGAATAAGTTCTATTTTCGTATGAAATGTCATCATTAAAATAACTGAAGTGAGCTCGTAACCCTAAATCAACAATCGGCAGTTGCCCTAAAATGCCGCGTTCAAGCCGCAAGCCAAAACCGTTTTGGGGGTCTTCATCCCTTATCTCATACGATGCTCCAATACTCGTTTGGGCAGAAGCCATCTGTGGAAGCATTCCCAATGAACAGGTGAAAATTACAACTGCAAGAATGTATTTGATAGATTTCATAGCAAACCTCTTAACTTATCATTTGTGTATTATCTTTTTTGTAGAGTAAGGGTGTAAAAAAAGTTATGCAAATAAAGTTGAATTTTCTTTATCCAACCTTAATAACAGAAGAATATGCCCTGTCAATCGCTAATAGTAGATCCGCATTACAATACGCCTGTTTTGCGCGCGGTTTTCGGGGATGGGGTTACCCAGCGAATCACGATTAGCCACCAGAGGTTGAGTGTCAGCATAACCGGATGCTTTAAGCCGATCAGCTTCGATACCGTGATTTATAAAGTATTTAACGACATTGAAAGCCCGTGATACCGAAAGCTCTTTGGAACCTATTTTATAAGAGTCATCTTCTGTACCTTTATTGTTTCGCCAACTTTTAGGTGGATAAAATATATGCCACTTGAAAGGTTGCTTCCATCAAACCGAATTGAATATTCCCCTTTTGACTTCTGCTCGTCAACCAGCGTTTGAACTTTACGACCCAATACATCATAAACCTCGAGCGTAGCCCGTGATTGCGACGCCACCTGGTACCGAATTTGGGTTCCTGAAGTAAACGGATTGGGGAAATTTGGCTTTAAATTATGTTCGGTAATTTGAGCATTATCCCCAACTGTTGACAAAAATAATGACTCGTACGGACGCTGAAGCGTTACCTTTTCATCAGTTCTCAGGTTATAGTATGCCGTATCCTGACCAACCACTCCCTTTAATGTATATCCTTGACTATTCTCTGGGTGCGATGATACTGTTACCGGATAACTGTCAGTCGTCAGCTTTAAGTTACTTTGTTCACCCTGAGCCAAACGCAACCCCTGATCAGTACGTACATCCATTACTGCTTCAGGAGCCATCGGTGGCATCAGATACTTTTCTTCCTCCGAAGTGCTTAACAACTGGTTTGATACATAAAATTGCTGTGAGGCTGTCTCATTGCTAAAAGTTAGTTGACCAACATCTCCTGATGCCAATACCGGCCCGGATTTGTTCGACGATTCATCCGGCAGAATTTCGATATCGCCATCCTCACTGGCATGAATCCAATATCCCATAAAAGATTTTACATCGGATGCCGACTGATAGCTTCCTTCGCTGTATTCAAATATATCAGCCGAACTTAAAATACTATTAGGATCGCTGATGGCCGAAATTCCAACTGTATCAGCAACCCCGCCAATCAGATTCCATCCTTTCTCAAGGGCAATAGTTGCTGCGGTATCCGCTTCACCACTATAGGAAATCTCAGAACCAGAGCTACTTTTCGTCCAGTATCCCTTATGGGAAGATATGTTGGCGACCGACTTGTATGTTCCAGAATATTCATACAGCTGCAAGTCCGAACCGGGTTCAGCACCTGCATCTGAGGTCATCGGAGATCCCACCAATTGCCAATCATCAACAACCTCAAGGGTATCCTCAATAACAGGTAGTTGTTCAACAACCACATCCCCTACTTCCGCCCGTCCTACAAATATTCCTCGTCCATGGCTACCAACGGCAATAGTTCCATCAGAAGGACGCACGTCCAGGTATTCCACCACCGAATATCCTATACTTTCAGGAGAACCATCATCAGATGTTCGCTGCCAGCTGGTCGAATTTCCATCGAGTGTCATCGTAGTATAGATACCAGTGCTCGTACCCACTAAATATATATTACCTTCCTCCGTTGGCAGAATCTCCGCATCTCGTAACGAAGGTCCCGGATCTTGAGAATCCCCCTCTAAGTTGCCCTCAATAGCCGTCCAGCTATTACCCGCATCCAGCGAATGATATAATCCGGTGATACTATAATTGGACATCACTGCAATTACCTCATCACCATCAAGTGGATTGACCGCAATATCGTGTACATAGGCTCCGGCTGACGCACCTCCAATAGATATCTCGGTAGGCGTGTCAGAGGTCGAAGCATTATTTAACCTAAAGATTTCAGGTGTTCCGGTAGAGGAAGACGCCCCATAATACAGGCGATCTGAAGGACTCATGCTCGTTACCTCAAGCGTAGAAATGGTATATCCTGTTGAAGATGTCCCTTCAAAGCTTTCCCATCCAGTCGTCGTACTCCCTTGATTATAATTCGATATTTCATCCATTTCAGTATTTCGCCACATCGTAGTGCCGCCAGGATAATACATGATAGTATCATCATTGGGATCAACGGCATAGGGATGTACAAAGAGCTGATTTGTGGCCCCTGATGGCTGTACAAAACTCCACGTTCCTGTAGGAGCCTCGTAGGGAGAAGTAATGCTGCCATCCGATTCAATTGTCAGTCGCAAAACATTTCCCATTTGAGAAGATACATAGGCGTAGTCAGTGCCCCAATGCGCATAACTTCCATCGCCGCTCGATATATCTTCTATGGTGGTCGCCTGTGAATTAGACTCATCAAAGCGGAAAAAGGGCGTCCCATTATCCTGGGTGCCACCCAAATACCGATCATCTCCCGACTCGTCGGGAATCTCTACCGTATAAAACTGTCCCGTAACATATCCCTCATCCTTATCCTCCCAACTTACCGGAGCAGCGGTTATATCAGTCGTAGCACTTAATCCGCCATCATGACCCGCCCACAAAGTATTGGGATCATTGGGCTGAAAAACCAGCACATGTTGATCGGGATGCTGATTGGGATACTGGCTTACATTATTGGCAGGGTCGTAACCGCCAACCCAAAATTCTTGTTTTTGATTGATATCGGAATTATCGTAACCCCCGGCGGGAGTGGTTGCAAACCCATCACGTGACCGAAACAAGTTGGTTGTGCCTATCACCACCAAATCGGGGTCGTCGGGCTTTACCGCCATCACCATATTATAGTTGAACTGAGTATTCACAAATCCTACCGGGTTTCCAAAATCCGGCAGGTTACCCGATCGATCCTCACTTGCATCGTTTGCAAAGTCCATCATAAAAAAGCTGATATTTTCATTCGATCCCGAACCCGATCCTTCATAGGTAAAGGCGTAGGCCGTATCGGGAGCCGACGGTGCAAATGCAAGGTACGTACGATCGTGCGTGGCGGGAAAATCAGAAGGCGTCACATCGATCCAACTTTGACCATCGTCCGTAGAACGATAAATACCAGGATTATCGGTCTGTATTGCCCCCGCCCCCCTTTCAGAAAGAGCGGCCAGTAACGTTCCGTTTTTGTTCACAATTACATCGGCATAACGGTGACCACCTAAATTACCCAACACATTTGAAAAAGAACCGCCCCCATTTGTTGATCGATAAATTGCCCCACCATTGGCAGCGAAATAAACATCGCCGTTCACCGGGTTTACTATAATCCGCGATATAAAATCAAACTCACTATTCCAGGCAATATCCGTATCCTCCGTTGATGAAAGCCGAGACCAGCTTTCCCCGTTATCGGTCGATTTATAGATACCGGTACCAAAATAGGAGGCCCTGCCCCCACGATCTCCTGCCGAATTTCCTCGAAGTTCGCCCGTCGCATAATACCAGGTATCCGGCTCGGTAGGATCTTGTGCCACGCTGGTTACGCTCATATCCTGGTTGGGATCGGTTTTTAACTGCCAGGTATTACCACCGTCGATACTCTTCCACATTCCCCCGGAGACTCCACCAGCCAAAACGATATCCGCATTGCGCCGATCAAACGCCAGCGCCCGGGTACGTCCGCCCAAATCCACAGGACCAGCTAAATGCCAGCTGATATCCCCCACCTGCTGCATACTTGCCGAGCCTGACTTTCGCAAACCCCTACCGCCGCGCAACTGCTGCGCATGATTCAATTCTCGTGACCGTATATTTTCGGGGATGCTATTGGTTGCAGGATCACGAAGCAGATTAAAAAAGTAATCAGTCCGTGCCCTTTTCTTCTCCACAGGATCAAGCTTGGTAGAACTTTCCGCAATATAGATAGCCGAATACTCCCAGCCCCCACCATACCACGTTCCTACAGCAGCTATTATTAAGATGATAAAAACAGTAATACCAAAGATGACTTTCTTGCTGCGTAACATACCCTACTATTTGTTAGGTTTTAATTCGATAAGCGTCCAGCTTTTGCGACTTTCCTTCTCCCCAAAATTCATATCCCCTTCCGAAGAAAGTACCATGGCAACTACCTCTCCCTTCACTATTAAAGCCTTAAATTCTTGATCATTCCTCCATTCTTTTTGCACGTTCACATCCAACGTTTCACCCGTTCCCACCGGGGATGCTGAAGCCCCATATCCCAGCACCTCCTGTACTGTAATTGTTATTTTCTGATTCGGATTTTGCTCATCAGCTGTGTGTACAACCTTTCCCCTTAAGAGGACAGTACCCGGCGCCAATTCTTCTCTGACTTGTGGGGCAATGCTGTCAACGGTATCAGCCTTGGGTTGCGTTGTAATTACGGGTCGTTCTGATATTTCCAGGCTATCGATATTTACAATTGACTGACTTGAAGCTTGCGGATCAGAATTGGAATTGGTTGAAGAAAATAAATACCAGCCGATACCTGTGAGAATAATGATCCCTATGGCAAGAATTGTCTTAAAGCTACTCAATACTGCTCCCTGACTTTGTTATCTGTTTATTACAACCGGAAGGCTGCGTCTGTTTGCAAATCCAATAAAAGAATTATTTGGTAATTCTAAAATTCGTTCCTGTTTGATGACCATTTTGGTTGTGGACATTCCAATTACAAAACGATATCTTTAAATATAATTTTAATTCCCACCTTAGAATTGAGATTCCAAGATAGAATTATCTTACGATATACTTCTCTTTTAGGAAATCCCTAAGGTGTTATAACACAATATATTTAGTATACATGACACAACAAGGTAAAGTTAAATGGTTCGACGTTGAAAAAGGATACGGATTTATCGAACCTGAGGACGGAACGAAAGATGTATTCGTCCATCGCAACAACGTAGAAAATTTAGACTATAATCAAGGTTTGGAAGACGGCGAAAACGTTGAATTCGACGTCGAAGAAACTGATAAAGGACTGAGTGCTATTGAAGTAGTTAGTCTTGATTATAAGTAAGTTTTAGCCAATATATTTTGGTATCTTTAAGCCCGCTTTTATAGCGGGCTTTTTTATTTCATCAAGAAACGTACAATATCCCCTTTCTGCCACACAGGCTCATATCATAACGATATAGCCTGAAACATTTCCCAATATCAGGGGTTATAATCGTACCCCAAAGTAAATATGCACACAACTGCTTTCATCAAAAGCACATTGCAATAAGAAACCCTTCAAAACTATGCATCAATCCCCTTCGGAGCTCTTTAAACATTATTTAGACGAACAAAATATTTCTCCCCGTGAATTTTCAGACATATCGGGCATGCCCTTAGCTGAAGTGCAGGGATTGCTGGACCGGGAACTATCCATCACAAAACTTCGTGCGCACCACCTGGCAACTGTCTTTGATACTGATGTAGATCTATGGTTGGAACAAGAAAACGAACCCCAGCAAGAACAAGAAGTAAGTACTATGTCAAAATAACTCCCCTGTTGCCCCATAACCCGGCAGGCTTAAAAACTTTGTCCCTCTGTCATTAAGGCACTTAAATTGCCCAATCACTTCTCTTTAATTCGCATTCCCCGATCAATATCACCGGTTAAATCTTCTACGTGATGTAAGTGAAATACATTTGCTAAAAAGAGAATGGCCAGGGTTCCTAAGAAAGCAAACATCAATATTCCACTGAGGTTTAGATAGAGGCCACAAATGCCGGTAGAAACAGCACCTGCCATCCCCCAAATGATATTAGCCTTCAACGAAATACCTTCGTACTTGATAAAATAGCTGACTACCCAACCTACTGTAGCTCCCATTGTTAGCAACCAGAAAAGTGTTGTGGCAGATAGAGTTTCCATAATTTCGAGAGTTATTGGAATTTCTTGTAAGCTATAGAAATCCCCATGAAAACGCTGTAGGGAAATCCCTTTTTGTTAATTATTTCATGTAATGCCACAAGTTTAAAACTTGCGGCAGTTGTATGGAGTATGCCCTATAGCATAACTTGTACGTAGCATATAACGTATACTGGTCACCCAAACCTACGCAGGCAATTTCAGGGAGATTCTTTGAGTCCACTCATTATCACTTGTTTCCCTCAGAATGACATCACCATTGTTTTGACAACCGGCGAAAGACCTCCGTGGAAGGCAACAAAAAGGTAGCCCGAACCCCTCCTACAAATAAACCCACCTTCTCCTTACAAAATAGCCCCTCCAAGATCTTACCAACACCAAAAACTGTCTATCATATATTATAAAGGATTGCACTTTAAATATACCGGATCAATAATACTTCCACCTATAGCCCTCATGAACCATGGCTATTTTAGCTCAGAAAGACATTTTTGACCTCTATGATTTGATGGTCGAACAATTACGAGATTTATATGATGGCGAACTACAACAAATCACTTTTTTAGAATCTCAAAGTAATGTTGCTGTATCGTTTGAACTCATCGAATTTCTGTCCTTCCACCTTAAAGAGACCAAACGTCAGGCGCGGAGAATTCTGGAAATTTTTGAGATACTAAATGAAGATGCGGAAGGCGAATCATGTGATGGTATCAAAGGACTGATCAAAGAGTCAAAAAAATTAGCCGATCGATGCATTAATAAGGAAGTTCGCGACGCGGCGGTAATCACTGCTATACAGCATATCAATCATTACGAGATGGCAGGGTATGGAACTGCTATTGCCTATGCCAAAACCCTTCATCGACATGATATTGCTGAATTACTATTGGATACACTCCGAGAAGAAAAGCGCGCCGATATGGGTCTTAGTGACCTTGCCGAAAACCAAATTAATCCCGATGCAAAGTGGTCGGCTATTATTAAAAAGATACAAACCCCGTCAACTCCCGAAGCTTAAACCCGATATGCCATGAGAAAAACGCTCATCCGAAATCTCAAAATTAAATTGGATGTACCTTCACTGTCGGCCACCGACTTGAACAATCTCGAGCAATGGGAAAACGAAGGCGGTCTTCCCACTTCCCAAACGACATTTTTGAAAT
Organism: Fodinibius sp. Rm-B-1B1-1; assembly: GCF_038594945.1. Lineage (NCBI taxonomy): Bacteria > Pseudomonadati > Balneolota > Balneolia > Balneolales > Balneolaceae > Fodinibius > Fodinibius alkaliphilus. The sequence continues at coordinate 41,838 of NZ_JBCFYD010000002.1, read as the reverse complement.
CATTGAGTCCCATACAAAAAGGGGAAATATTTGAAGTAACCGCCGGTAATATCCATTTCGAAGATGGACAACTTTATTATGAAGCAGAAATTGAAATACTGGCATTGCCGTAACAACTAATAATTTTTTATCACAATCATAATCAAAAAGATCTAACACAAGATGAATAACAGAACCAAACTCCACGATGGTATTGTAGGAATGATTTACCTGCTAAGTATCATCCTGGCAACCACCGTCAATTTACAGTGGCTATATCTGGCTGGAGCCGTAGCCATACTTCAAATTATGAGCATGTTTACCGGATTTTGTCCTGTATACTATACTTTGGACAAACTTATGGACCAAACGAAATCTGGAGCTCCAAAAACCAAGTAAGTACTTTTTATGGCTCGCACCCCCGGTTGGGGATTGGATGAATTACAAGAGTAAATGGCCCTCTACACCTATTGTATTATACATCAACACTTCTTCCAACTAAGATTTCTCCATTCCGGCTGACCCCTACAGCCTCCAGTCGAAAAGACAACTTCGGTTAGTAGTTCAACCGCCATCAGCCTTCATTGCACTTAAACTTCATACTCTGTTACTTAGTAACTTAATCACCCACCTACCATTGACTGCCAAAAAATATAATACCTCAACTTTAAACTTACGTCCGTTTTGGTTTCTTCATCTCCAGCCTTGCAACAAGTATCTACTACCCCCACGCCATCGCCTAATTCCAGCAAAATTTGATAATGTTAATTTTTTCTAATATTCATTAACTAACTTTTATCATCGTCGATAAAGAATCTGTTGGCAATATATACTTTTAACCAAGTATTTGGGGGCAGGGCAAAATTATGGCGACGATCAACAAGCATAACGAAGCTGTTTTTACAGCAAATCCAGTTACAGACAGAGGGGACAATATGGGTCGTACAGCTGTTCAAAATTTTGATGAGACTCATTCAGAATCGGCTAAATCAGAAACCCGTTTCAATGCCTCCGTATTTAGCTGGATGTTTGATAAGTTTTTGAGCTATTATGTGCTGATGGTGGTTAGCTTGTTATTATTAAAATACTTTGAAATCATCAGCCTAAGCGGATTCTTGGTAGGTTTGTTTTCTGCATTTGGAATCTCACTGGCCTTGCTGGGACATGGATTTTCTAAATTAACTCGTCATGCTAAAAAGACGCAACATGGCCAGCATTACGACAAGCACATCTCTGGATAGGAAAGCACTCTCGTCACACAGAAATTTCTATCTGTTACACTTCCAATAACATTGAACTAAGATTTATTAGCTATTTCACGGTTCAAACCCATCCGGCATTCGGGTTGTGAAGGATCCAGCTGTATAAATGAGCGCTGAGAATCAGAAATAATTTCTGTCTGATCCTGACTTATAGGGTAAGATTCAGTGTGGTTAGCTTCCAAAAAAGCACAGCTTTTAAATCTCAAACCAGATCCCGAAGAGCGCTTTAACAGGGCTAAAGATTATCCTGAGATCGTCAAACAAATACGAAGTAGCATGAAGAAGACAGCAAAACAAGTAGGCGTGCCCATGGCATCGAGATAATCTGCCCCAACATACCCTACCAGACTATATTCAAACTGGACGTCAAGAATTTAACATTCAAGAAGCTGGTTTACATTCACCCTAAATGTAATAATATGTCTGCCCGGCACTTAGTTTGATCGGACGCTATCAATTTGATGAAAGATTCGTTGCAAGGCATCACTTTTAAACATGCCGGAAGCTGATATTTCCTGCACCCCATCTGAAAGTGTAAGGTGCGTCATATTCCCTCGATCATGTTCAATAACTTCGTAAAACCCTTTGTATTCGCCGGTACGATAATATTCATCAAGTTTATCTTCCAAAAGTATCGTCATCATATCTCCCAAAGTTTTTAGGTTTTGAAGAATTCTACTCTGTGATGATACCATTTGTCTTTTAACAATATATTAAGTGGCAATAAAGTATAGATAATCTTATGGGGTCACTGCTTTTTAACCTTTGACCCTAACTCTCAAAGAACCCCCGTATTACGCTTCTTATGCTGTTTATTTATTGAACTACTTTCGAAGTCAAAACATACTACTCTTGGGCCGCCTAAAATAGAAAAGACACAATGGCTTTAAACCAAAAGGGAAAGCCAGAAATACCTTTAAATAATATGCCCGCCATTACGACGGGCATATTACATGTTTCATTCCACTCTCTTTTTCTCAAACTGGTACTATATAGGTTTATTGATCTAATACTATTCTCTACCGTTGAATGAGTTGTCGTTCTAATTACATTTTATGTACTCAACAGTTTTTATCTATCTTCTACATGATAACTATATTCATCAAAGAATTGTCGTCCAAAAATGTCAGTCACGCGGATAGTTATAGTATGTTCGCCCTCGGGAAGGTTTTTAGGGACACGTGTTTTCCACAGGTGACTTGAAGCAACAGCATTATTAGGGCGTTTGCCATCAATAAGTCCTTCGGAACGGTCCCATTTATCACGCAATGAGGTAATATAGGGATCGCCAAGTGCAACCTTGTCCATCTTCTGCCATTCTTCTTTTCCCTTGACCCGATATTCAACTTTCGTAGAGTCACTGCCTAAAAAATAGTTCACATATAGATCCGCATTAAACCACTCGCGTTGTGGAACTACTTCGGGTCCCCATATATTCATCGTTTTCTCTTCATCAGCACCAGCAACTTTATAATTAAGTGTATAGTCGTTGCCTTCAAAATTAATGCTGGCGTAGCCGTTGGGAGTACCGTCTCTCATTATTGTCGGCGGTATGCCATCTTCTCCGGGTTCACCAGACCACCAGTCACCGCCAGTAGTTCCTACATTGTAATGCAGGTGAGGATTTTCCCCTTTCCAACCGTCATTTTCAGTCAGAAATGTAAGACGTTGCACATGGGTATGAGCCGATAGAGACAGGGTATGGGAATAATCCGACAGCAATTCAAAAAGTTTCTGCCGGTCATCCATCCTAAAATACGGATCACCATCTCTCCACTCGGGAACGACTAATGGAATATGCGAAGCCAGTACAACCAAGTGATCATTAGGCACATGCTTAAGATCGTTTTTGATAAACGTAAGCTGCTTGTCAGTAAGTCCACCTATATAACCGGATTCACCATCTTTTCGAGGGTATATCACATCATCAAGAACAATGAAATGCACTTTACCTTTATTAAAGGCATACGTTGGCGGGCCAAAAGTTGCTTCAAAAGTTTCATCCGCAAGGGAGTCACTTTCCACATCAAAATTCATATCATGATTGCCATATACATTAAACCAAGGCGTGCCAATGCGGGCAACCGACTTGGAATAAGGTTCAAAAAGATCCAGGTCATTACCAACAATATCGCCGAGCGTAATACCAAACTCATAGCCCTCAACATCTGTGAGCTCATTAATAATATCCCTGTTGAAATAATCTAACTCCTGCATGTTATAGGGTTGGGGATCTCCAAAGACAAGCATCTCAAAATTATCGGTCTGCTCGCCTTTAATTAGCCCAAAATTTAGGGAATCGGGAAGTGGTCCGGTTGGAGATACGCCACTGTACTCCAAATCCGGGGACCCCTTGGGTTTATGAATGTAATAGAATTGTGGGCGTTCTCTGTTATCAACCGGGAGCTTATAACTACCTGGTTTTATAACAAAGATAATAGTATCATCATCTACAGGAAGTTCATAACGTCCCTGCTTGTCAGTTAATACAACATCCTTCCCATTTGATACAGCGACATCGGCAAGCCTTTTTTCTGAAGAATCAAGCTGACCATTCTGGTTTTTATCATGAAAAACTACTCCAGTAGCCATGTCTTGAGCCAAAGCTGAACCGGCTCCAAAAAACAACATTGTAATTGCTACAACTAACAATTGCTTATTCATTTTTCCCATTTAAAGTGATCTTTTTCTGAGTTAATAGTTAATAAGTATGAAAAAAGAGCCCATGCCATAGTTTATAAAAACATTATGGCATGGGATTCAATCGTTTTTTACCAACCTTGGTTCTGCTCTAAATTATCGTTCAATTCTAAATCTTCGATTGGTATGGGGTAATAGTAATCTTTCGGTTCCTCAAATGACCCTCCATCAAACAAATGTAAGTTTCCAGCTGTACCATTTGTCAGAGGACGTTCGTTGATATTTATTGTCGTCGTTACCTCCTCAGGTGCGCCGGAAGCGTCTCCATCATGCACATATACATCAGCATTACCATCATTGTTAAAATCATGAGCTCCCAGGCCTGAGAAGTATATACCTCTTATTGGATCCTCAACGATGTTTCCTTCTTTCCATCGCATCAAATCGTCCCACCGGAGGCCTTCATTCACCATCTCAACTCTTCGTTCACGGCGGATCTCCAGAATGACTCCTTTATTTGCTCCCTGCTCAACATTTTTATACAGAGCTTCTTGATAAGGATCGGGATTAGCATTGGCATCTGCCATATTTAAGTGTGGCATACCAACGCGATCTCGTAATTTATTAATAGACATATCCAGATCTCCCTGGGTGAGTGTTCCCAGCTCTGCTTTGGCTTCGGCATATATCAGTAATGCTTCGGCATAACGGAAAAGGATAACGTCGTTATAAGATCCACCCGAACCCCATTGTGGTCCTTTAGGAGGCAACGCTTTAATTACCCGGTATCCTGTTCTCGTTATATCTAAATTTACAGGTTCGCGTTCATTTGACCCGTATGTTTCATAATCAGGTCCTGCTGTGGTTTGGGTCAACCGTGGATCTCGATTCTGCATCTCCTCATAAAAACCCATCGTTTCATATCCATTTTGATCAGTAAATGGGGTTCCATCAGCCATGAGGTAACTATTAACAAGATCTTTTGCCAGCCCCCATCTACCCTGGGTTGGTGCTGTCATCCTGTAAGCCAAATCATGTGTTCTCTTTCCAAACTCGTAATCCACAGCCAAAATGGTCTCTGTCATATCTTGGCTATTTCTTGCAAACAGATCCAGATATGCCTGGTCTGCACCTCCATTGGTATACAGGGTATAAGCCCCGGAATCTATTAATTCTTTAGCGGCTGAAGCGGCCTCTTCTAAAAATCTTTCATGATCACCTAAATCATGATATTTTCTAAACGTCCCTTCAAACAAACTAATACGAGCTTTTAAAATGAGGGCCGTATATTTTGTAATCTGATTTAGTTGTTTTTCAGCTGGAATGTTCTCAACAGCATAATTTATATCAGCAAGAACAGAATCCATTACCAATGCCCTTGGATCCCGTGATTTGTTCAACAACTTTTCATCATCAGCATTTATCACCTCGCTATACCAGGGTACATCTCCAAACCGTTTCACTTTCTCGAAATAAAAATAAGCTCGAAAAAATCTGGCTATCCCAGAATATTTGGCTTTTGCATCCGCATTGTCTACCCTATCATAATTTTCGAGGAAATAGTTTATCTTTCGGAGGTTTTCCCAAGACCAACCTCCGCTACCTCTATTTGTTGGTACAGTACGCGATCCTTCAACTCTGGCCGAGGCACTTACTCCCAAAATATTATCGGAACTGGCGTCGTCCATATAGACCGATTTCCTGGGCAATACATCATATAAATCATTTGTGTAAACCCTTAAATCATTACTGGTGTTGAAAAACTCTTCTGATGTTATAGCATCATCAGGGGGCTGGTTAAGTATGTCTTGGCAACTTGTTGTTACTAAAAACAACATGACTATTGTTAATATTTGTATGAGCCTATTCATAGTTATATCTATTTTTTAAAATTATTTATAACGTTCGTCGGTGTATCTATTCCGAAACTGATGAGTATGTATTAGAGACTAATTTCGACTCCTGCCGAATACGTCTTACCCATAGGATATAGTTGGGTATCTCTGGCAGGCTTTGCACTAACACCATTTGGATTTGAATAACTTACATGAGCCCCTACTTCTTCCGGATCCAGGTATTCAGTTAATCCCCCAAATCTCCAGGTAAATAGATTTTCACCACTAAAGAAGATTCTTACCTTTTTAAGATCTACTTTTTCTGTAAGTGTTGATGGAAGGGTATAACCAACAGTTAGATTCTTTATCCTCAGATACCCGATGTTGGTTAAATAATGATCATTAACATTCGCTGACATCCGACCTGAACTTAGCGCGTTATACGCTCTTTGCCTTTGAGGATAAATTCTATCCGGATCATTAGGATGTTCGGGATCCCAGACTTTGTCTAAAATATCTTTTCTGATAAAAGAGACATATGGTCTGTGGAATGTAGCCCAGTACAATGGCCCTGATGGGTACCAGTGTTGTTTTGCAACTCCCTGCCCAATAACAGAGAGATCAATATTTTTCCAGCCCGCACTGATGTTAAACCCAAAGGGAAATTGTGGCATGGCGTTTCCAATTCGCTCCAAATCTCCGGGATCTTCCAAAGTATTATTCCCATTATTAATTTCACCGTCTCCATCCACATCTACATATTTTAGATCTCCTCCTCTCAGGTAATTCCAATCTGAATTTGAGCCGTAGTCAAGAATTCCACGGTAAACCTCAACCAAATTTTCTGTGCCATATTTATTTTGAAATGCTGCTGCTTCTTCATCGGACTGGAATTGACCATCAATACGATATCCCCAAATCTCACCAAGCTCTTGCCCTTCAAAGAATGTACTTAACAAGCCATTGGGGTTATCAAATTTAGTGATTACCCCCTTATTATTTGAAACATTGGCTTGGATATTGAAAGAAAGAGCGTCCCCCATTACATCAAATTGATCATTATAACCAACGGTTAATTCAAAACCTCTATTTCGCATAGATGCATAGTTTCTACGAGGCTCTGAAGCGCCAAATACAGCGGGCAGTGGCTGACCGGGCAAATACATATCACTCGTATTACGTTCATACAAATCCAGGGAGGTTGTTAATTTGTCTTCAAAAAATCCTATATCAACACCAATGTTTGTTGACGTGATGTTTTCCCAGCCAATATTTGCCGGAAGGGGTTCTGGAGCACTGGCATAATTAACTTCTTGCCCATTAACTAACCATGATTTTTTGCCCATCCCTATAAGCTGTCTAAAGGTATTTACACCCACATTTTGATTTCCCAGCTTCCCATATGAAGCTCTCAACTTCATTGATGAAACCACCTCTTCTAAAGAAGAAGTCCAAAAGGCTTCATTATCTACTTGCCAACCTACTCCCACTGATGGAAAGAAGCCCCATCGATTATCCTTAGGAAAACGAGATGATCCATCATAACGGGCATTAACTTCCAATAAATATTTATCGTCATAATTATAATTAAAACGCCCAAAATAGCCTTGAAGAGCCCATTCTAACGTAGAACCTGACATATCCAACATTTCGGTTCCAAATGAGATATTAGCCTTATTTTTTGTAAGTAACTCCTCAATTCTGGCTCCTACTCTATCGCGATCAAATACCTCCTGATTAAACCCAAGCATCAACTTAACATTATGCTTGTCTGCTACATCTTCGGTATACGTTCCATAAATATTCAACGCTTTATAATAATCCTTCCAACGATATTCATTATGACGATTAAGACCAGCATCTTCCACTAACTCAAGTTCATTACCTGACAGATAGGAAAATGGGGTGTACGAAAATGTTCGATCTGTTCTTTCAATGTTATAACTATAGTCCATATTAAGCTCTAACTCTTCAATCGGATTTACTATAGCTTTCAACGTATTCGTCTGGTTTTCGTACTGCCATTGACGATGAGCCGCCCCTTCTTTTAAGGCTCCCAAACGTCCCACATAACCATTTCTGGTCCGCCCAACACTTACCCCCTCTCCATCAACAAAAGCCGGATAATTGGGGAAAAGGTCACGCCATTTACTCACTCCGAATGCTCCACCCCAACCGTTTTTGGTCCCTGCATACTGCTCATCAAACCTACTGCTGAACTTACTAACAGCAGATAGTTCCAACCAATCATAGGGAGTAGCAACTAAGTTAAGCTTAAGATTATATCGCTTCATCTCTGCATCCTGAATATTCTGAATTTTCTCCCTTTCATATATCCTCCCCGAAATAACACCCTGCAATTTGTCGGAACCACCAGAGACGGAAATATTATGCATAACATGAGAGCGCTTGTCCTTAAACAGGATGTCGTAATAATCATTATTTTCATAGAATTTGTAGGTTCCATCGGGCTGTTCCTCATAGAAAGGTTCTCTCTCACCGTTTCCTACTTGTCTGGCAATCTCCCAATCCTCTCCCTCATAGCAGACATAACAACCACTGTGATAAGAACCAATGGCCCCATCTGCCCATTGAGCATATGTGTAGGGATCAGTCACAAAATCGGTACGAGCAGTATTTGTTGTAAAACCTACATTATTGGAATATTCAACTTCAAACTCCCCTTTTCTACCTGTCTTCGTAGTTACCAATACTACCCCAAAGGAACCCCGGGCCCCGTAAATAGCTGCTGCCTGTGCATCTTTTAAGACAGTTACACTTTCAATATCATTGGGATTAACATTCGCAAGGTCTTCCTTTATTCCGTCAACCAAAACAAGAGGATCTCCGCCGTTAATCGAGTTAAAGCCACGAATATTAATCTCTGGAGTCTCAGATGGATCACCACCGGATGATGATCTAACATTTAAACCAGGTACAGCACCCTGCAGAGAACTTGCTATGTCTGCAGATGGACGAGTTGAAATATCTTTAACCTCAGCTTCACCAACGGCTCCAACAATATTTTCCTTCCGTTGGGTGCCATACCCAACAACCACAACTTCTTCTCCGGTCACGGTTTCTAATTGCATTTGCACATCGATTTCTGACCTCCCATCAATTGGTACTTCCTGGGTCTTATAGCCAATAAATGAGAATACCAGAGTATCTTGCATACTTGGAACCGCTAAACTGTATACCCCTTCTGTATCACTTGATGTACCAACACCTGTTCCTTTTACCATGATATTGACTCCAGGAAGTAGCGAATCCGTTTCATCAGTTACTATCCCGCTAACCTCTTGTCCATATATCTGAGAGGTAAATCCAATTAACATTACAATTAACCCTATAGCTGGTTTTCTAAATCTTGCGCATATTTTATTCATTGTATTCCGCTTCATCATTCCTAAAAGATTAGCTTTTTTTATTTTGACTAAGACTTTTTGCCTTCCGTTTTATTGGTTGTAGATAATAGTTTTCAGCTTTGACTATACTTGAAACTTACTGTTATGAAACTATTACCTACTCAAGCTTGTGTGTCGTTATCAATACAGCTAATCTTGGTTTGATGGGGAAACCATTGTACAGATAGGAATCTTTGGTCCAACCTTCCCAGATATCCCGTGCTCGATCTGAGTCTATTGACTGGCCAGAACCATATTTTCATTCAATCCAGCCACATTTACCATTAGATCAAAAAGCTCGGTATTACGTGTAAAGTAATCTAAGTTTTCAATGCCCGGACCCAGAGCTGCAAGTTCTACAAAGTCACTGGTATGACCACCACTTGTAAAACTAACGCTGGTGTAATTTGCTAAAATTGATCCCAATACGCTCGAAGGATTGCTTTTTATGTCGTAAATAGTATCCAGATTACCATTTAGAGCTTTTCTTAACGCTTGTGCTTCATCCTTACCGATGCCAAGCCGAGTGGCATACTCTACTCTTTCCCGAATCTCTGAAACAGTACTATGGCTGTCGAGTTCAGAAAGTATCCAAGTATTAGAATGACGGAATTCCTGAAGCCGATCGAAAAAAGGAGCAGAATCATTATAACCTTCACCGGCGGCATTAAGGGCAGGATTGGCATTTCCATGATCTGTAGTAATTATAAGCAGCGTATCATCACGTTGATCAACAAAATCGAGTGCCACTTTTATGGCATCATCAAACGCAACTTGATCATAAAGCATGCCTGAAGCATCATTAGCGTGAGCTCCGTGATCAACCCGCCCACCTTCAACCTGCAATATGAACCCATCTTGATTTTCGAGATGTTTTAAAGCTGTCTGGGTCATCTCAGCAATAGTTGGAATGTTCTGTTGGTGTTCGTCTATGGTCTGACGATCAATACTGTAGGGTAGATGACTATCATAAAAAAGACCCAAAAGCCGTTTATTCGCCGAAGCCTGGGTAAGCTCTTGTCTGGTTTGGACTATCTGGTAGTTTTTGTCGGCAAATTTTGAAATTAGATTTTTATCATCATCACGACTGGCGGCCTCAAAATGACGAGCACCCCCGCCTAACATTACATCATATTCGCGCTGCAGATACCTTAATGCAATCTCATCTTCTTTATTACGATGATCAATATTTACAGAAAACCCCGCAGGAGTGGCGTGCGTAATTCTCGTAGTAGTTACCAGTCCTGTCTTTTTACCAGCATCTTTAAAAATCTGATTAATGGGGGTATACTCTTCGCCATTAGGCCCCATATTTACAGATAGGTTATTAACGCGATGCCCACATCCCCACGAAGAAGCGGCCGCTGCGGACCCCGTAATGGGTGAATTCAGGGAGGCCATATCCATTATCCCCCGATGAAATCTCCTATCAGAATTATATAGATCAACCCAATGACTACCGTTCCCATATTTCCGTCTCTTGATAAGATCAGCCATATTAAAGGTTCCGGCACTCATTCCATCAGAAACCATAAAAATTACGTTTTTCGCTTTACCGCGTCCTTTAAATGACTGTTCGCCATCAGAATCGCATCCCCCAAGCAATAATGGCCCCAAAGCCAAACTGGACAGCGCCCCAGCCTTTAAAAAATCGCGACGTGATATATTTTTATTCTTGGATTCAGACATAATGTTGTTTTTTGGGATTTAAAAAGGATGAAAGTGTAATTACAAAACCTTCAGTAATTACTCTGCTCTTAGTTTCTCAAAATAGTTCGGATAGTCTGAAATAATGCCATCCACGCCAACACCTACAAGCTTAACCATATCTTCGTATCTATTTACCGTCCATGGAATGAGTGTCATCCCCTTTTCGTGTACTTGCTCTACGAGGGTCGAATTGACAAGGGTATAGTTCGGCGCATATACATCAGGCAAACTATTTAGTTCGGCTAAGTTTGCATCAAAATTACTTTTAGACTCGGGAATCAGGAAAACTCTTGGGATAGAAGAATTTATTTCTTCAAATCTGTTCAGCACTCGGGGATTGAACGCAAAAATATTAACCCGATTAATAACTCCTTCTTCAACCAATACTTTATGCACCATTTCTGCAGCCTGCTCCGGGACAGGCTGTATATTATTACCCTCATACCAACCTGGTTTACTTTTTATTTCAATCTTGTACCCAACCCGTTCAAGATCGTTTTCTTTAATATAGTCTTCTACTTCGCGGATAACCTCTGTCAATAGTGGCTTTGTCAGCGGTTGATTCTCCTGCCCGGGATATCCTTCCCTTTGTATAGAACCACAATCATATTCGACAATCTGCTCATAATCCATGTCATAAACCAAGTGCTCTTTTTGAGAGTCAACAGAAATAGAATCTCCCTTTGGCGTCAGACAAATATCATGACGAAACCACGGCTCATGAGAGACAAGTACTTGTTTGTCACCGATAATTACCACATCAAGCTCAATGGCATCCACATCGTATCCCAGTGCTATCTTAAATCCGGGAATAGTATTCTCCGGTGCTAATCCCGTTGCCTCTCGATGCCCAATCAATTCAAGTGTTTTGTCTTGTTTAGACTCATTACAACTGATAATAGTTACAAGTGCAATTAATACTATATACTTTAATAGGTTCATAAATACCCCTTAATTATGCGAAAATATTTTTCAAACTGGTTACAGGAAGTGACGAATTAACAGCGTCATTGCATTCTTTTCATGAGAAATGACCAACTGGGAGGCTAAATGCAATAACAACCCTTTATTTATAAGTGGCTAAATATAGTTGATGACCTACACTTTATCTTTATGGCAGTATTAAGGCACTGTTATGAAGAAGTTATTTGAACATCTCTAAATCATGATACGTAGATTGGCTCTATTTCACCTTTTGACAGAAATAAAAAGGTGAAGGTAGCAGATCATTTTTTCAGTATATAACACGTTCCATAACGTGGGCTTTTTATAGGGATGCCCCAAATACCTATTAACATGTAAGAAGAGAAAAAAAATGGGGCTGGTGTCAACTTTCGAGATGACTAATCATGAATTACATACATGATTCGTCACATGACAATCAAAGAATTTCCAGCGGCATCCCATGAAAAGGTGAGAAAATGTGGGCCCGGCAGGACTTGAACCTGCGACCAATCGATTATGAGTCGACTGCTCTGACCAACTGAGCTACGGGCCCAATGCCTATACCCGACAAATAAACAGATTATTTGTCAGTTACTAAACACTTCAGCAGTTTACTTCATCAGATTTAAATCATGATGAAATAAATCACCTTAAAACTGACTTATTGTTTTGAGTACCCGAGGCCGGACTCGAACCGGCACTGGTATTTAGATACCAATTGGATTTTAAGTCCAACGCGTCTACCAATTCCGCCACTCGGGCAAACATCTACATATTGATTACCTCAGCGGATAGCCTTTCTAACTGTTAAGCTAAGGTACCAATTTTTCGAGATTCCAAATATAAGGGATTATGTATTACTTCTACAATGTAATTTTGATAAAGATTTTACCAGCATTTTAAACCCTATCGCAATCATTAACAAGGCGGTAGCATAAAACAATCCTCTGCTAACTAAATAGATTAAACAAGTAGAGTTTCTACCGCAGTGGAGCTACGGTATGAGGTACACTTTGTTACTTCATCACCTTCCTATCTCTCTGCAGAAGCAAATGAATTGAATCCAGTAATTGTATCCTCAAGGATTAAATACAGACAAGGTACAATTACCAGAATAATAGAAGTGGCGAATACAATCCCAAAGCCAAGTGATATCGCCATGGGTATTAAGTTTGCAGCCTGACGTGAAGTCTCTAAAATCATTGGGGTCAGTCCGCCAAAAGTCGTTAATGTAGTTAGCGTAATGGGACGAAAACGCCGTAAACCTGCTTCATGAATTGCATCATAAACGGATACCCCATCTTCTTTTCGTTTTCGATTAGCCAGATCAATCATAATGAGAGAGTCGTTAAGTACAACGCCCGACAGGGCAATAACCCCCATCAAACTTACTAACGAGAGGTCATATCCCAACACGATGTGTCCAATTACGGCTCCAACAATCCCAAAAGGGATAGCCCCCATCACAATAATAGGCTGCATATAACTTCCAAAGGCTACCGCCAGCAAGGCATAAATCACAATTAAAGCCAAAGCAAACGTACCCCACAGCGCTTGGGTAGATTCGCGCATTTCGGCCTGACTCCCTTCAAACGTCCATGTGATACCAGGAAAATCTTCACGTAACTCGGGAAGTGTTTCTGTCTGTAGTGATTCCAATACCCGTGATACCGCATTAGCAGGTTCGGCATCCATACTTACCGATACCACGCGACGTCCATTGCGACGGTTAATAGTTGTAAAAGCTTCACCCTTCTCAAATTCAGCGACATCCATCAATGGCACTTCGGCCCCGGAAGGCGTCTGAATCACAAAATCTTCTAAGCTATGGATATCGCGCCGCTGCTCAAGGGGGAGCTTGACACGTACTTCAATTTCGTTCGTACCTCTCAACTGACGCATCGCAAGCGAACCGTAAAACGCATTCCGCAGTTGTTGCCCTATATCATCTGATGTAAGTCCTAAGCGTCTTCCCTCGGGCAATAATTTAAAATCATATTGTGCTTTGCCGCGATTGTAGTTGTCATTTACATCTCGGGAGGCCTCATAGCGTTCAACGCGTTCTACAAACGCTTGGCTTGCATTTTCCAGCACCGAAATATCCGAGTGACTCAAGTCTACACTGATATCGGGCAAATATCCTCCGGGTCCACGTTCAGCCTCAAACGTAATCTGATCCACCCCTTCGATATCACCAATCTCCTCGCGCCATAACTCAATAACTTCCTGCGACGACATATCACGTTGGTTGGGCGGCTTCATCACAATTTCGACATCGATAAAATTTTGTCCCCGTACATTGGTCTTGACCCCTTCGGCCACTTCATATAAATTATGTTCTTCAAACATCCGCTGTGTCGAATTAGTAATTTCTTTGGCCACTTTTGCTGCCTGCATAGTCGTCGTTCCCACCGGCAATGATACTCCCGATTCAATCTCATCAGCAGCTACTTCAGGCATCATGATCATTCCCATATGGTCGCTATACCCGTATCCACCCACGACAATCAACAATGCAACTGCGGTGCTAAGCGTGATATACCGATATTTCAAACATAAATCTAAAAAGCCTCGATAATAGGTATCGACAAAGCGGTTAAATTTTTCAGCAAATGATTGCTGCCATTTATGCATTTTTTGACCAAGGGCAAACCGACTCTCTTTTTTAGAACTGTGTGCAAGGTGGGCGGGCAGTATAAATAGTGCTTCAACCAGTGATACCAATAACACTACAATAACTACAGCGGGGAGCGGCCACCAGTACTTACCCGTTGTTCCCGGCATAAACATCAGTGGAAAAAAGGCAATAACATTGGTAAGAATTGCAAAAGTCACCGGTTTCCCCATCTCCCGCGCTCCTTTGATGGCCGCATCCAAAAAGCTCATGCCCTGTTGACGATATTCATAGACATTCTCTCCCACCACAATGGCATCATCCACCACAATTCCCAGTACCACCAGGAATCCAAACATGGAAATCATATTAATGCTCAATCCCAACAATGGGAGGAATAACAATCCACCTACAAATGATATTGTCATCCCCATCATCACCCAAAAAGCAAGACGATATTCCAGGAATAGTGCCAAAATAAACAGTACAATCAGGATAGCCAGCCCTCCGTTTTTCAACAATAGTGAGAGACGTTCGCGATAGTCCTCGGCACTATTACTGTCAATACGATATTGCACACCGGGCGGAAATTCTGATTGGGCGATCTCCAGTTCATTTTCAACAGTTTCAGCAATCTCGAGCGGTGACTGATTACCGATACGATAGATCTGAAGATCGACCGTTGGCTGTTGATTGAATTCCCCATAGAAACCAATCTCCTCAAACCCATCGGTAATTTCTGCAATATCACCCAGTGTTACATTGGTTCCGATATCTGATGTTACTACTTCAATGTTGCCATATTCTTCGGCCCATTGTTTTCGCTCTTGCATCCGAAGCAAGATTTCTCCTGAGTTGGTTTCTACGGCTCCAGCTGGAATATCTTCACTGGACTGACGTATCACATTGGCTACATCAGCCAACGTCAAATTATATTCGCGCAGCGTATTACGTGGAATCTCTACATGAGTGATGTAATCGGGCACATTGCCAATTTCGACCTGCGTAATATTTTCTTTGCTTAAGAGCCGATCCCGCATATTCTCGGCCAGTTTACGAAGTGTCCAGATATCGGAATCTCCATACAAACCGATGGTCATGACCTCACGCTGATTCGACTGTAACTGAACTTCAGGCTCTTCAATGTCATCAGGGAAGGTACGGATACGGTTCACCGCCTGATCAATATCTTGAAATACTTTCATCCGCTCGGCGCCAGTCACCAATTCTATGGATACATTCCCCGATCCCTCATCGGCCGTTGAGGTCACTTCTTTGATTCCCTGAACCCCGCGAATGGCTTCTTCCACCGGACGTAATATTCCCTGCTCAACTTCTTCCGGTGCAGCTCCCGGGTAAACAACGCTCACTTCAACAATATCCAGCTGGTATTCCGGAAATACTTCTTTTTGAATGTTAAAGGCCGTCCATATACCACCTCCGATAAGAATGAGCATTAACAAGTTCGCCGCAATAGAATTTTCGGCCATATAAGCGATCAATCCACGGCTGGTACCATCATTTGATGACGAAGTATTTAAATTAGACTTACTCATCTATACTGCTGTTTAGAAAATACCATTAATCATTCTGATGCAGAAGAGGATTCAGTTTCTGAACTTGGTTTATCCCCCAATCTCAATGGGGCGCCATCACTAACCGTTGAAAGATTCGTCGTTACAACCTGATCACCACCTAACAATCCATTTTGGATATACGCGTACTGCGCATCACGAAACTGAACCTCAACATCCTGAATACGCAAGCTGTCATTTTCCATCACCCACACCGTTTCGTCATCACGAATATAATCACGATTCAAGCGGATAACATCGCTAAGCTCTTTGGCTTGGATATGGACTTCTACAAAGGATCCTAACATCAAGCGCGGCACATTGGGATCCTCAACCTTATATGCCTGCGGATCGGGCACCGAAACTAATACGCGGGCCAAGCGAGTTTGATCTTCGAGCGTACCTATGAGCCTAAACAAATGCCCCTTTCGATAAGTGTCGGCCGGCCACGCGGTTCGGTTCCTTACTTTTACTTCCGATCCGGTCTCACTGTTATTTTGTGGAATATCCATCCAACGGAGCTTCGAAAGCGGTACCGTTGCTTCTACCCAGTAGGTATCGAGCCCGACCAGTCGACCTAAATCCTCTCCCTCCGATACCTGTGAACCTACATTTACATTGCGACTCAAAATCTGGGCATTAAAGGGTGCCCGGATTGTTGTTCGGTCCAAATCCAATTGTGCCTGATCAACACCGGCTTGGGCCGATTCCACACTCGAACGGGCCGATTCGAGTTGGGGCTCGCGCAAAACCAGTGCCTTATTCTCTTCTGTCAGAGTATCTGCAAACAGCTGATAATCTTGTCGGGCCACATCCTGCTGCCCCATCTCAATATCCAAGTCGGCCTGTGCCTGTCGAAGCTCGCTTTTTCGCTGTTCAAGGATGTTTTTATAATCTGATGAGTCAATCTGTACCAGCGGTTCCCCCTTTTCAACATATCCACCAGGAGCAAAAGAATCGGACAACGAAATAACCTCCCCACTAACGCGGGGACTTAAATTGATATCCTGCGAAGCCCGTACAGTACCCATTACCTGAATCGTAGGCTGATAGTTTCCACACTGAACTTCGGTTACATCAACAAGCATCGGTGTTGCCCGAGTAGCCCCGGCCTGTTGCGCTGTAGGCTCTGTATAGAAAATGAGTGCTATCAAGGTCACGGCTCCTGCCAAAATACCCAAACTCACAAGAAGTGTCTGTTTCCAATCCATGTTCTTGGTTTTCTAAGATCTACTATCCTATATAGGAATATTCAAATTTAACGATCCGAACCTGTTTTGCGTTCGATTTCTAATGATCCTGCTAATGCCCGGTATAATCCTATTCGATATTCTATAAGTGTAAGCTTTGCAGTCAATAAATCCCTTCGAAGCTGCTGCACTTCATCAAGAGCGGTAAGAACGTCCAGGTAATTATTGGTTCCATTCAGATACTGTAATTGCAACTGACTGTATGCCTGCTCTGCCAGTTTTACCTGCTCCTCAATTCGATTAATACTTTCTCGTTGTTTCTGCTCCCGCACAAGCGCATCTTCTACTTCTTGAAAAGCAGTAAGCACTGATTGACCATATTCGTATAATCTCTGTTTCTTTACTGCTTCGAGGCGATCCACTTCAGCACTGAGTTCTCCACCCCGAAAAATCGGTGCCAGCAGATTCCCCGCAAAGGATGAGACCCACTCTTCAAAAAGCCCCCCAGCTGTATTACTGGAACTGTTTAACGAGACTGACAGGGTTAAACGGGGGTACTGATTACTGATTGCAGAAGCCAAATCACGGTCAGCGGCTTTCACTAAATTAAAGGCACTTCGTACATCGGGACGACGCTGAACAAGATCAACAGGCACACCGGTTTCGGGTAATGGAGCCAAATCCAGTAGCTGGTTGGGCTGTACGTCAAGCGTATCCTGAGGAGGTCGCCCTACTAATACTGAAAGTTCGTGCTGTAATACTTTTAGATTTGCCTCGGCATCTGCTTTCTGTTGTTGGGTTGCTTCAAGTAATTGCTGTTGACGCAATATATCAACGCTTCTAATCTGGCCAGTGCCAAACCTGTTTTTCAGCAATCGTAATACTTTTCGGTTTGTCGCTATTTGATTGTCGAGCAGAGATAATTGCTGTTGCGCCTCGGCCAACCGTGCCCACGTTTGTACAACCTGCCCCGACAATGTCAGTGCTGCTGTCTGGTAATCTGCCAATGATGCCTGGGCCCGGTATTCTTCAGCATCAACCTGTGAACCAATACGTCCCCACAAATCTATCTCATATGATGAACTCAATCCAACACTAAAATCATTGCTGCTGCCAAAGTCGGATTGGTTTCGGGTTGTTTGTGCTCCCGCAGTACCATCCAATGATGGAAAAAGTCCGCCCCGTTCACGGCTAACAACCGCTTCGGCAGCTTGCAGCCGCTGCCAAGCCGTTCGAATATCAAAATTTGATGCGAGAGCCGTATCAACCAGTGTATTCAGCTCATCATTACCAAACGCTGTCCACCAACGGTCTGGCACTTCGTTTTCCCCACTTTGCGAAAAGGATGCTGGTTCCTCAACTGGAGGTGCAGATATCTCCTCTTGTGATACGCAACTTCCAATCACCAGCAGCAGAAAAAAAGCACCAAAATATTTTAGAAAACTTAAAATTCGACGATACATAAGTTACAGTTGCAAATACATATTCAGAAAAAAAGAATGGAACCTATTATAGACTTCTGTTAGGAATCATTCCAACATAGAATATCTATAAATAGTTTATATGAGCTAACTAAATCATAAGTAACAATGTGATTGTAACATTTAAAACACAAACCAAATTTTAACTCAGAGTTTACAACTTATAAAACATCATCTTATTAGATTAACTGCATGGGAGATACCGCTTTTATAACGATCCCTGTCACCGCATTTTGATAGAAATCTGTACTGTAATTTATCTACCGATCGTATGCTTTCCACATCTAACACAAATCGGCTAAAAACACTAAAAGAGTTTGGTATTATTAGCAAAGAGATCCGAGAAGAGCTCAGCGGTTTAACCGATTTAGCTTCGGAAATTTGTGATGCTCCTATTTCACTGATTAATATCCTGGATGATGAAATGCAGTACACAAAGGCACAACGCGGGATTGATTTTCCTGATCGACCGAGAGAAGAAACATTCTGTCAATACACGATAAACGAAAATGGCCTGCTGGTTATTCCGGACACAACCAAAGACCGACGTGTAAAAGACTATCCTTTTGTTAATGAAGATCCAAAAATAAGATTTTATGCAGGTGCTCCGTTAAACGTTGATGATAACATTTCGCTGGGTGCTTTATGTATATTGGATACGAAACCCCGAAATCTCACTGACGTTCAAAAACGAAGTTTAATACAGCTGGCCGATGAGGTGGTCGCACGACTTACATTAATTAAAAACAAGCAACAGCTTAAAAAACAAAATGCCAACCTTAAAAAGGCAGCAAAATTCCTCGACAACTCTTCTGACATCAGACTTATTGTCGACGCCCATTCCAAAGAAGTTATCAAACTGAATAACGAAGCAAATAAATATTTTAAAATGGATGGTGGAATCGGAAAAAAACTAACTCTCGAAGAGTTACTTGAAGGATACAACTCAAAAGAGAAGATGATAAACTTCATCGATTCTAACATTGAGCAGCAAGGAATTTTTCTGGCCAAGAAAACGCATCCCACCGGAAACACAACCTCTCTGGAGTTTAGTCTTTCGCTCCATGGTGACAAATGGTATATCACTGCTCGTGACATCAGCGCTCGTGAGAAGACTCGTAAACAACTGGAAGAAACTCAGATCAAAAAAGATGCTATTTTAAACTCTTCGGCTGATGCCATCATTACCGTAAATAAGGATGAGGAAATCATTGAATTTAATCCTGCTGCGGAAAAAATATTTCAATTTTCAAAAGAAGAAATTCAGGGTAAAAAACTGTCGGAAACTATCGTCCCGAAACGACATGAAGAAGCACACGAACGAGGGATGCAGTATTACATCAAAACTGGCGAAGGTCCCATTATGGGACGACTTGTGGAGTTACCGGCGCTTCGCAAAGATGGTACAGAATTCCCCATCGAGATACAGGTAAACCATATCGGCGATACAGATCCGCCACAATTTATGGCAGTAATCCGGGATATTACAGAGCGACGAAAAAATCAGGAAAAACTTCGTCAGGCTATTACTAATCTTAATATTGGTCAAGATTTGGCCAATGTGGGGAGCTTTCGCTGGGATCGGGACAAAGATTATCTCCAATGGTCAGAAAAAGTATTTGATATCTATGGGATAGATGATGTTTCCATAAAACCAACCACCGACCTATTATTAAGCCGAACCCATCCGGACGACTTAGAATGGGTACAACAGCGATACAGCGATATTGTAAAAGGGGCTGAATTTAAAGAATTTGAACACCGGCTACTTTTAGATGGTGGCCAAATCCGGTGGGTACGCCTCACAGGCAAAACAACGTTCGGTGATGATGGAAATCCCAAAGAAATTTATGGAGCAGTTCAGAATATTACCGACCAAAAAGAAAATGAGAAAAGGCTACAGCAAGCCAAAGCACTGAGTGACAAAATTATTGATAGTCTTCCAAACGCATTTTTCATGTTTGATAAGGATGGAAATGCAATACGATGGAATGACGAGCTCCAGAAAAGGACCGGGTATAATGGGCAGGAAATTTCGTATATGAATCCACTCGATTTTGTAAAAAAAGAACATCACTTCCGTGTTAAAAAAGGAATTGCTGAAATATTTGCGAACGGTCATGCTACTACAGAAGCTGATGTACTTGACCGGCACGGCAACACTGCTCCTTATCTCTTTAGCGCTTCGTCATTTAAAACCGGCGGCAAGGAATTTATTATTGGTACCGGACAAAATATTGCCCCTCTCAAAAAGTATGAACATCGGTTAGAAAATTCCCTTGAAGAGAAGAAGGTGTTACTTTCTGAAATCCATCACCGTGTCAAAAATAACCTGGCAATTATCTCGGGCTTGCTCCAGTTAGAGACTTTTGACACAGATAATCCATCCACCCAGAAAACCTTGTCAAATACCCAGCTCCGCATACAATCGATGGCAACGGTACATGAAATGTTGTACGAGGCCCAAGATTTTAACGATCTGCCTTTTGAGCAATTTATTTCGAATATCATCGAATCGGTAGAGACTATCTTTGGCCAGCCCCATTCGAATATATCATTTGATCTTTCTATCGAACAAATCAACTTGAATATCAACCAGGCTATCCCTTGCGGATTGATTATTAACGAGGTTGTTACCAATGCCTATAATCACGCTTTCCCTGACGAAGAGGGAGAAATCAGTGTAGAACTTACTAAAACTGGTGATGAGGTAACCATAAAGATTGAAGACAACGGACGGGGACTGCCCGAGAATTTTTCAATTTCAGAAAGTGACTCGCTTGGCTTTTCTTTAATAAAACAACTTACGCAACAATTAGACGCTGATCTCGACCTGCATTCGGAGACCGGAACGACCTTTACGATCACCTTTAGCAGAAACCGAGTTCGTGGGTCTGGTAGTGCAATGCCTTAATATCAAGATGACTTTGAAAGCATATACTCAGAATTGCCGGATATCTCTTTTAAACAATATCTTATTACAAAGGCAACACCTTATTAAAATAGAGAATTGTCTTATCACACTATTTTACTATTTTAGGTGTAATACTATGAATAATGATATCCTAAAAATTATATGAGTAAAGATAAGAAGAAGGTCATCATTGTTGAAGACGATCTCATTCTCAATTTACTGTACGAAAGTTATTTAGAACGACTTGGCTTCCAAACAGAGGGTGAACTTGTTTACGGTAAAACCGCAATTGAAACAGCAAAAAAAATAGATCCCGATTTAATTATCATGGACATTTCTCTGGAAGGAGAAATTGATGGTATTGAAGCCATGAATAAGATTAGAGAGTTTTCGGATGTTCCGGTTATCTATATTACGGGTAATTCAGACCCCTACCATGTAGAACGATCCAAGGATACCAACCCCTTGGATTATCTTACCAAACCTATTGAGTTTGAAGATTTGAAGGTTTCAGTTGAGAAACACTTTTCAACCGATTCTTAAAGCGCTTACACCAGTATTTTAACTCCCTTGATTCCCATGATTTTGAAACCACTATCTTTTGAAAACACTATTTGCATATTCATTATAAGTGCGCTGCTACTTGCAGGATGTACGGGTTCCCAACAAATCAGCCAAGAAAAACAACCCGAAGGTGAGGAAGCTACGCCATCGGAAACCACAACTACCCAAAACCGGTTGGCCGTCAATCCTATTACAAACGAAATTCCTGACGCTTTCTTCAATGCTGTTGAAATGAACACCCGAACAATGTCTGGCACGCCGGGCGAAGACTACTGGACACAGTGGGCCAATTATGACATTGATGTAGAATTGCTCCCCGCTGATACCCTTGTTAAAGGAAACGCTACTATTACTTACTATAATAATTCGCCTGATACCCTTAGCGGTTTGTATATGGAATTAGCCCAAAATCTGCATGCCAAAGGTGCCAAACGAAACAGCCAGCAGGAGGTTACAGGTGGCATTAACCTGCATAATGTGGGCTTGAATGGCAATAAGCTGAACCAGCTGCAATCACAGCGAGATCCTTCTGGGTACGGCGTCAATGGAACGCTACTATATATCCGTCCTGAAAATAACTTGGCACCGGGCGATTCTGCCCAAATACAAGTTACCTGGGATTTCAAAATCCCTCAGCAAGGGGCCGATGGACGCATGGGGTACAGCGAAGACAATCTTTTTTACATTGCCTATTGGTACCCACAAATGCGTGTTTATGATGATGTTATTGGATGGATGACAGATCAGTTTACTGGTAATGCAGAATTTTACCATGATTTTGCTGACTACAACGTAGATATTACCGTCCCGAATCAATGGATGGTGGGATCAACCGGACAATTGACAAATGGCGATGACGTTCTTGCTAAAGATATATACGAGCGTCTCAATAAGGCACACAGTAGCGATTCTGTCATGCATGTAGTGACCGAAGATGATTTTGGATCAGTAACGAAGTCATCCGAAAATGGTACGCTCACATGGAACTTCAAAGCCCAAAAAGTTCGCGACTTTGCTTTTAGTGTTACCAAAGAATCTAAATGGGATGCAACCCGGGCCGGTATAGGCGATCGTAATGGCGATGGCGTAGAAGATTTTACGAATATCAATGCAATCTATCGAGGTTCAGCACCTCTGTGGACGGATGGCGCTAAGTTTACGCAACACGCCATCACGTATCTTTCGGAACAAACAGGCCTGACATATCCCTGGCCGCACATGACCTCCGTTGAGGGCGGCGGCATCATCGGTGGTGGCATGGAGTTTCCCATGATGACTATCATTGGAGATTACAACGGGCAGTCATCACAAGCCCTTTATGCGGTAATAGCCCATGAACTTGCCCATATGTGGGTGCCTATGATCGTAAGCACCAATGAACGCCGCTATGCCTGGATGGATGAAGGAACAACTACCTTTAATGAAAATCAGGCAAAAAAAGCGTACTATCCCGGCGGACCTGATTTTGACGTCAATGATATAAACAGCTATCTACAAATCACAAATACGGATATTGAAGGTCCCATTATGCGATGGTCAGATTACCATTATAACGGATTTGCCTATGGCGTAGCCTCTTATCCCAAACCAGCATCAATGCTCGTAAGTTTACGTGCAATCTTGGGCCAAAAAACATTTAATGAAGCACTCCACAAATTTATTGACCGATGGAAATACAAACACCCATATCCCTGGGATATGTTTAACACCTTTGAAGATGTTGCAGGTCGTGATCTGGACTGGTTCTGGAGAGCTTGGTACTATGAAACCTGGACGCTTGATCATGCTATAACAAATGTTCGCTTCGAAGATGGGGAAAGCCATATTTTAATTGAAGACTACGGTCAGGCTGCTATGCCAGTAATGCTGGAAATTACTAAAAGTGATGGATCTACTGTAACTGAAACCATTTCCGTTGAAAAATGGCTAAATGGTGCAACACAAGTTGAGCTAACAATTCCCGGAGAAGTAACAAAGGTAAAAATCGATCCCAGTAACAGTTTCCCCGATACAAATAGGCAAAATAACAACTGGATAAAGTAGCTCAAATATTTAGCACTTTAGTTGGAAAGGGCGCTTAACAGTACCCTTTTTCTATTTTAAATACATTTAGTTTTAGGTTGTATTAAATCACGTAAAAAAATAGCTGTTTCGAATTTAAGGAGATGATAATTTTCTTACCTTTAGATAATATCTAAACAGATAGCCATGTTACAATGAGTATGAAACAATATGGATCACTACAGTGGATTTTAATTGCCGGCGTAATTGCAATTTTGGCCCTTACCGGCATGAATGTGTATTCGCTTTACTCACTACACGAACATACCCTGGAATCCTCAAGAGAAAATAAAAAGCTTCAGATTGCTGAGTTTTCTGATAAAATCCGATATCGGTTTTTTAAAGACTTTTTTGGATTAGGATCAACCGATATCAATCGCCTGGAGAATCAATTTAAGGATAATGGACAGTTCACAAGAGAGGTTACTAACCTACTTAATAATGCTGTCAAGGATTCCATTTATCAATCCATTTATTTCATCCCTTCCTCCTCAGAGGCATGCCAGCAACAAGGTTCTGTTTTAGAGTATACCACAGAAAAGGAGTTCCGACCTACTTCCAATTTTTCTTCGATCGTTTGTGATGGGATGGGCATTGCCCGTACTCAGATCAAAAGCTTAATTGATGAGTACAAATATAATAATAAGGTCATTTTCGATTCGCATCGCAGTATAACCATTGTACTCATTAATCCATCCGAACATCACATTTTTGGATATTTGGTAATGCCTTTTAACCAGGATTTTTTAAGAAATTCCTATCTCCCATCTGTTTTTGCAGAAAAGTTCGGGGATGATGATCATGCCGACATGAATGTTTGGCTCCGCGATTGGACTAATGAAGAAATTATTACTGGCAGCAATCCCGAGGCAGACTATAACCGGGAACAGATCCAGTTTGACCAAAACTTCCCTGACTTTTTCGACTACTGGAAAATTGAAGTAGCTTTTACAGATGCATCAACAATTGCAGCCAGCAACACTTCCCTGATTCGAAACCTCATTGTATTGGGTGCAGCCATGCTCTTATTACTTGGAGCACTTGTCTTCATGTTTCGGTATGCCCGCAAGGAACGTGCATTGGCAGAGCGTCAGTCAGAGTTTTTGGCTAACGTGACCCATGAACTTAAGACTCCGCTTTCCGTAATGCAGGCTGCCGGGGAAAACCTTTCTGATGGACGCGTTCAGGATCAAGAAAGACTTAAAAGCTATGGCAATCATATTTACAGCGAAGCTGTTCGCCTCCGCAAAATGATTGATAAACTATTGGATGTCGCCAAAGCTAATGCCGGCGAATCGCTAATAAACCCCAAGCCAACAAACATTGGCGAAGTAGTACAGTCATACATCGAGAAGCATCAAAAGTTTTTCACGACCCAAGACTTTGACCTCGATATCCATATTGATGATTCCTTACCCCAGGCAAATATTGATCGCAATAGTTTAGAAACCATCCTCAGTAACCTGGTTGATAACGCTATAAAATATAGTAATGACCATAAGTATTTAGGGATTAAAGTGCTTAATCAAGCCAAGAATATTGAGATGCATATTGAGGATCACGGTATTGGCATTGAAAAGAAAAATCTGTCGAATATATTTGATAAATTTTTTCGAATTGAAGACTCCCTCACCGCTAAGACAAAAGGACACGGGTTGGGATTATCAATCGTAAAAAATTTAGTACAGCTCAATGGCGGTACGATAAAAGTAGAAAGTAAACCGGGACAAGGATCAACTTTTATCATCACATTTCCTATTTTGAATACCTCCGAAAGCAAAGATTCTGTTAAGTCAGAACAAAACGCCACCGAATCTTTATCAGAAAATAAAGCATTAAAACAATATGTCAGCTGATCCCAAAAAAATAGTTATTGTTGAAGATGAACCGAGTTTAGTTTTCACTCTTCAAGATACATTGGCAAGTGAAGGGTATGATGTTTTTGTAGCAAAGGATGGCGACAAGGCGGTGGACATTGTCCAAGAGGAAGATCCGGATTTGATGATTTTAGATCTCATGCTGCCAGGAATGAGTGGGTTTGATGTATGTCGCGAAGTACGTGACCAGAATTACACCTTTCCCATTATCATGCTAACAGCGCGGGATCAGGAAATAGATAAAGTTACGGGCTTAAACATTGGAGCTGATGATTATATCACAAAACCTTTTGGAGTAAAAGAACTTCTGGCCCGCATTAAAGCCCGCTTACGCCGTTCCGATACCTACTCCAAGATGAAACCCGTCAAAGAAATCAATCTCGACCCAATCCATGTTGATTTGTCTAACGCTGTAGCTGAACATCCCGAAGAAGGAGATTTAGAACTTACCACACGCGAAGTAGAGCTTATACGCTATCTGGTTTCTCACTCCAATGAACCGGTTTCTCGTGACGATCTCTTGGAAAATGTATGGCGCTATGAGTTTAGCACTAATACACGAACCGTGGATGTACATATCTCAAAGTTACGCTCCAAAATTGAGGTCAAACCCGACGATCCCAAGTACTTGGTTACCTTACATGGAGTCGGATATATGCTTAAGATGAATTAACTTCCAGAAACCAACGACTCATTTTTTTGCAAATTTCTGATAAACGGCGGAAATCCCTCTATTTGTGATATCAGGAGCTGTTGCTGGAATTCATTTTTGATGCCTTTTTCATCATCGAAGTTTTCATTGATGCGAGATATAAATACTCGCTCAGGATAGATGTGTGCATTTCTATATCCAAAAACCTGCTGCAACTGTTCTACCGCCCTCATCGCTCCAAAAGCACCATTTGCTTCTCCAATAAGTGCAATGGGCTTTTTGTCAAGACTGTTTGGAAAAGGCAAATAGTCGATAAACATTTTCAAAATTCCCGGATAGCCCCCGTTGTATTCGGGACATACTATTACCAAACCATCAGCAGTTACGGCAGCATCAACAAACGTATCAACAGCTGGCAACTCTTCACCATATCTCCCTCCGGCCACCTCTGATAAGGGAAAATCCTGCAGATCAATAATGTCAGTATCGATACCTTCCTTCTGATATAATCCTTTCACATACGTTGAAACACGCATGGCATTAGAATTTGGACGATCCGTACCGCTGATAATTTTAAGGTCAACCATAAATAAACGTTTAAGTTCTACTATATCCTACATGTAATTTTTCAACAACCGATACTTAAATTTAGCCTAACGGGAAAACTAACTCTATCGTTTCCCTTTGTTCGCTTTTTCGTATGCTTCTTTAATCTTTTCAATACGATCCCACAGCTTACTTTCCCGGCCAATGGCACCGGCTTCGTACCAGCTTTTCTCTTTTACACTTTCAGGCAGATAATCTTGTGGAACCCAATGATGATCATATGAATGCGGATAATGGTAATCATCAGAAGCATTTTCAACGCCCAAATAGCGCGACTGTTTAGAATTGGCTGTTTTATCTCTTAAATGCGGGGGTACTTCACCAATACCATTGCTTTGAATTTCGCTGCGTACAGAAAATACAGCCCCTGTACTATTGCTCTTGGGCGCCAGGGCTACATAAATACACGCATGAGCCAGAAAATACAACCCTTCGGGCATTCCGCATTTGGTAAATGCTTCGTGCGCAGAATTTACAAGCGTAAGCGCATGGGGATCGGCCATCCCTACATCCTCAGAAGCCTGAATAAGCATCCTCCTAAAAATAAAATTGGGATCTTCGCCGCCTTCTAACATAGCGACCATCCAATACAGAGCTGCATCGACATCCGAGCCACGCAACGACTTTATAAAAGCTGATGCATAATGATAATGCTCGTCTCCACTGCCATCATAACGCACCCCGCGACGTTGAATACATTCCTTTGCAACTTCTAAATTAATGCGAATTACACCATCCTCATCAGCCTCACTGGATAGAACCGCTATTTCTAAGGCATTAATGGCATTACGGATATCGCCCCCTGCAAAATCGGCTAAATGCTGCTTCGCCTCATCTGTTACCTCAATTTCTTTCTTTCCAAGACCTCGCACTTCATCCTCCAACGACCGGTCAATCATTTTCAAAACATGATCGGTGGTAAGATCATACAACTCAAACAATTGGCATCGTGATAACAACGGACTTACCAACGAATAAAAGGGATTTTCTGTGGTCGCCCCAATTAATGTAATCACCCCTGATTCCAAATGTGGTAATAACGCATCTTGCTGGGCCTTGTTCCAACGGTGAATTTCATCAACAAAAAGAATGGTCTTACGATCATTCATCTGCTGGACCTTTTCAGCCTTGGCCACCACCTTTCGCAAATCCTTTATGCCATCGAGCACAGCATTAAGCTCAATATATTGGGCATTTATTTCCCGGGATATGACATGTGCCAACGTTGTTTTACCGGAACTTGGCGGACCGTAAAAAATAAGTGATCCAATAACACCCGACTCGATCATCCGTCGCAGCATTTTTCCTTCTCCGACAATATGATTCTGCCCAACAAACTCATCAAGAGACCGTGGCCGCATACGGGTAGCAAGCGGTTCATGAGGATTTACAAAGTCGGACTTGGGGTTACTTTGACCCGATTCTGATTCTTCATTAAAAAGATCCATCTCAAGCTCTTATCAAGTTAAATAAAAATGCCCGGCACATGATATACCGGGCACTTAAAAACGAATATATAAATCGATTTATTACTAATTAAGCTCGTCTTGGAGTGCATTCCAGTCATCAAGAAAACGCTCTAAGCCACTATCTGTTTTAGGATGGTGCAGAAGCTGGTCGATCACGTTAAGTGGCATCGTAGCTACATCAGCTCCCAGTCGGGCAGATTCAAGTACATGCATTGGATGACGAATACTTGCTGCAAGCACTTCTGTTTCAAATCCATAATTTTCGTAGATGGTTACCACATCTGCGATAAGCTGCATACCATCACTCGAAATATCATCTAACCGCCCGATAAATGGCGAAATGTAGGTAGCCCCCGCTTTAGCGGCTATCAAAGCTTGCGTTGCTGAAAAACAGAGCGTACAGTTGGTGCGAATACCTTCGTCGGATAACGTTTTGATGGCTTTAATTCCATCCTTAATAAGGGGAACTTTTACTACAACATTATCGGCAATATCAGCCAAGTGTCGTGCTTCGGAAATAATTTCATCATATTCCGTGGACACAACTTCAGCCGAAACATCACCATCAACAAGATTACAAATTTTTGCAATATGGCCTTCAAAATCAGCAACACCAATTTTTGCACACAAACTTGGGTTCGTTGTAACACCATCTAATATCCCTAAATCGTTGGCTTCTTTAATTTCATCAAGATCAGCGGTATCAATAAAAAATTTCATAGTTGATTGGTCCTTTGGTAGTTATTTTTTGGTAAACTTAAGATAAAAAAAATTGCTTCTTTTTCTTAATATGGATACTAACTATTGTACGTTATTACAAGAATTACTATGCTTGAATCCAACCCCAAAGTAGTTTATGAAATGTTGCTAAAATTTTTAAATAACTATAGATAATTGCATATTAAACCTTCAGATAAAACGTTAGCAATATATAATATCATAATCATTTAAAGCTATTTGAAAATAGGCTACAGGAGGCAGCAATTAATTATGAGTAAATCAAAAGACTTTACACTCGGTTTATTATCCGGAGCCGTGATTGGATCGGCAATAGCATTACTTTATGCTCCAGACAAAGGAAGCAATACAAGGGATATTCTCAGCTATCGCTTAAGCTCTTACTTAGATGAACTTACCCATCTGATAGATCGTCTTTCTGAAGAGAAAGAAGCCATATCAGAAGCGAAACGTCAAGGTAACTTGGTAGTAGAAGATGCACGCGATCGTGCACAAGATCTAATACGAGAAGCTGAAGATCTCTTGGAGACTATTGACGACTCAAAAGAAACGAACCAAAATAGTACAAAAGAGAAGTCGTAATTTCTAAAACGATTTTAAAATAAATAGGTTCTCTTTATTTATTGGTTTTAATAAAAAGAGCCCGACTTAAACAGTCGGGCTCTTTTCTTTTATATCTGTAAGTGAAGGTCAATTAAGACTCATCCTCTTCAGCAGCTGGTTTTGCAGCCTCTTCTTCTCCATTGCCTTCAGATCCGGCAAGCTCATCAAAGACTTTTGCAACATCTTGCTCATCTTCATCAAGCTCTTCTTTCTTACCGACAATAAGATCATCATACTTACGGAGACCCGTACCAGCAGGTACTTTGTGTCCGACAATAACATTTTCTTTGAGACCTTGAAGTGTATCTTTCTTTGCCTCAATAGATGCTTGTGTCAGTACTTTTGTAGTCTCCTGGAATGAAGCAGCAGATAACCAGCTCTCAGTTGAGAGGGCTGCACGTGTAATACCTAACAATATCGGCTTAGAAATTGCCGGTTCGGCTTCACGTGTCTCAATTTCATCCAGACCTTCCCTAATAAGTTCATTATTTGTATCTCGTACCTCGCGGCGCGTTAGCAGAGTACCCTGCTTAAGTTCGCTTCCGCCGGGATCGGTAACAACATATTTTCCAATAAGATCATCATTCTTATTGTTCAGCTCAAAGCGGTCAACTTTATCTCCTTCGAGATACATAGTATCTCCCGGATCAGTAACTTCCACTTTCTGCATCATTGTACGAACGATGGTCTCAATGTGCTTGTCATTGATCTTCACACCCTGCAGTCGATAAACCTCCTGAATCTCATTCACAAGGTAAGACTGTACAGCATATGGACCGAGAATATTCAGAATCTCTTCGGCCGGGATTGTACCATCAGATAGCTGCTGACCGGCTTCAACATAATCATTCTCCTGCACCAGAATGTGCTTGGAAAGAGAAATGAGATATGTTTTTTCCGTCTTGCCGTCCTTACTTTCAACAATAACTTCCTGTTTACCACGCTTACGACCACCCATCTTGACAATACCGTCAATTTCGGATACCGCAGCAGGATCACTCGGTGAACGAGCTTCAAAAAGCTCAGTTACACGCGGCAGACCCGCCGTAATATCTTTTGACTGTCCGGTAGAACGTGGAATCTTAGCAAGAACCTGGCCAGCTGAAACATCTTCACCATCATCAATAACGATGTGAGTATCAACCGGAAGCGTTTTCTCACGAACTCGATCATCATCGCCTTTCACCAACAACGTTGGAATTAATGAGCGATCTTTTGAATCAATCACTACTTTCTCACGGTGACCGGTTTGAGCATCCGTCTCCTCGGTAAAGGTAATATCTTCAAGAATATCCTTGTACTCAACAACACCGTCAATCTCAGCATAAATATTGGCGTTATAAGGATCCCAGGTACAAAGTGGTACTCCTTTTGGCACTTCATCACCCTCTTCAACCAAGAGCTCTGAACCATAAGGCACATTGTACGATATAAGCTCCTTACCTTCTTCATCAAGAATCTTGATTTCTCCTGCTCGACTGAGAACAACATCGTGAATTTCCTCACCATCATCGTATTCAACAGAACGAACGTTTTCAAACTCGACCTTTCCTTCAAACTTGGTCTTGTGCATTGATTCTGACTCAACGCGCGAAGCCGTACCACCAACGTGGAATGTTCGAAGTGTCAACTGCGTACCGGGCTCACCAATGGATTGTGCTGCAATAACTCCCACAGCTTCACCAACCTGAACCATCGTATTACGTGACAGATCTCGTCCATAACACTTCGAGCAAACTCCTCGCTCTGTCTCACAAGTAAGTACTGAACGTATCTCAACTTCTTCAATTGATGTTTCAGCAATACTTTGTGCTACATCTTCATCAATCATCTGATTAGCTTCGCAAAGAAGCTCGTCAGTAATAGGATCATAAATATCGTGCAGTGATACCCGACCCAAGATACGATCTTCCAGACTCTCGATAACATCCTCGTTATCTTTGAGAGCCTTCATCTTAATTCCACGGAGCGTACCACAATCCTGTTCATTAATAATGATATCCTGTGATACATCAACCAGTCGTCGTGTTAGGTAACCGGCATCAGCTGTTTTAAGAGCCGTATCAGCCAGACCCTTACGAGCACCGTGCGTAGAGATAAAGTACTCAAGAACCGTTAGTCCCTCTTTAAAAGACGAGAGAATAGGGTTCTCAATAACTTCGTTCCCTTCTTGTTGTGAACTTTTCTGTGGCTTCGCCATCAGTCCACGCATACCACCAAGCTGACGGATCTGCTCTTTAGAACCACGAGCTCCAGAATCAGCCATCATAAACACCGGGTTAAACCCTTCTCGATCTGAAGTCAGTGCTTCGAAAAGAGATTCAGAAACACGGTTTGTAGTACTGGTCCACTTATCAATAACCTGATTATAACGCTCGTTATCCGTAATGAAACCCATCTCGTAACGCTGATCAATCTCAGCTACTTCGTCCTGGGCTTTTTCGAGCAGTTTATCTTTCTCTTCAGGAATAACGATATCTTCCAAGCTAAACGAGATACCTCCCGTTGTAGCTTCTTCGAAACCAAGACGTTTCATATCGTCAAGAAATTCTGCAGTACGGGCGGTACCCACTTTGTAGTGGATATCTCCAATGAGTACCCGCAACTCTTTCTTGCCGAGTGTCTTGTTTACAAATTCCATAGCATCCGGCAGAATCTTGTTGAACAGAACTCGGCCGGTTGTTGTCTTCACAATCTCCTGTACTTTTTCACCATCTTCATTCTCTTTGGTGATACGGAGATTAATCTTCGCATGCAGATCAATACGATCGCGATCGTAAGCAATCAATACCTCATCGAGGTTAGCAAACGTTTTACCTTCTCCTCGCTGATCACCTCTCATTTTGGTCAAGTAATAAATACCCAAGACCATATCCTGCGAAGGTACCGCAATTGGTCCACCGTTTGCCGGACTCAACAGGTTATGCGAACCAAGCATCAATACGGATGCTTCAAGAACTGCATCGTGACTCAATGGCAAGTGAACCGCCATCTGGTCACCGTCAAAGTCAGCGTTGTAAGCGGTACATGCCAGTGGGTGCAATCGAATTGCTTTTTCCTCAATAAGAACCGGCTGAAATGCCTGAATCCCCAATCGGTGAAGCGTCGGTGCACGGTTAAGCAGTACAGGGTGTCCGTCAATCACATTTTCAAGGACTTCCCAAACAACCGCATCACGGCGATCTACTACTTTTTTCGCAGACTTAACCGTCTTGACATATCCACGCTCAATCAAGCGGCGAATAATAAACGGCTTATACAATTCAACGGCCATCTCTTTAGGCAGACCACACTGATGCATTTTCAGTTCAGGCCCAACCACAATCACCGAACGCCCAGAATAATCAACACGCTTACCGAGCAAGTTCTGACGGAATCGACCACTTTTACCTTTCAGCATATCACTGAGAGATTTTAATGGTCGGTTATTATTTCGTACCGCATTTGATTTTCGCGAATTATCATACAGCGAATCAACCGCCTCCTGCAGCATGCGCTTCTCGTTACGCAGGATAACATCAGGCGCCTTAATATCAATCAGACGCTTAAGTCGGTTATTTCGAATGATCACACGACGATAAAGGTCGTTAAGGTCAGAAGTCGCAAAACGACCACCTTCAAGGGGTACGAGTGGACGTAATTCCGGAGGTATAACAGGAATTACACTCTGTACCATCCACTCGGGACGGTTTTCAGTATGTTGGTTCGCTGCACGGAATGATTCAATAACCTGCAGGCGCTTCAACTTTTTCTTCTTACGCATCTGCGAAGTCTCGTTACGAGCCTCATAACGCAGACGATAAGCTAACTCATCAAGATCCTGAGTAGCCAGAAGCTCTTCGATAGCTTCGGCACCTTCTTTTGCCCGAAACTTATCTTCATCATCGTCATCCATCTCCCACTGATCTTCGGGAAGTTGTTCCTGGATGTCGTAATATTCTTCTTCAGAAATCAGGTCACCCTTCTTGTAACCAAGGTCACGGGCTACCCCGGGATTCATTATAACATACGTCTCGTAATAGACAATCTTCTCGAGATTCTTTGAAGAATATCCCAAGAGGTATGCAAGCTTGTTTGGCAGCGACTTGAAGTACCAAATGTGAACAACCGGAACGGTAAGGGAAATATGCCCCATACGTTCGCGACGAACCGCTTTTCGGGTTACCTCAACACCACAGCGATCACAAATAATCCCTTTATAACGGATTCGTTTGTATTTGCCACAATGGCATTCATAGTCTTTTACCGGACCGAAGATCTTTTCACAGAAAAGACCATCCATTTCCGGTTTAAATGTACGATAGTTGATTGTTTCGGGAGTCAAGACTTCGCCATGCGACCGCGAGAGAATAGTCTCTGGCGACGCAAGGGAAATACCAATTTTATCGAAGTCTTTCGAAACTGTTAATGTATTAGTAGTCGGCAAGGAAGTACCTCCGGATTGACTTTATTTAACAGTGCAAATTCTGTATTTCTAATTAGTCGATGTGAACTTCAAGGCCAAGCCCCATCATTTCGCGTAGTAGTACCTTAAATGATTCTGGTACATCGCCTTCAGGCAAGTTTTCACCTTTTACAATCGCCTCATAAACACGAGAACGGCCTTTCACATCATCACTTTTTACAGTAAGCATCTCTTTTAGGATACTTGAAGCACCATATGCATACAGTGCCCAAACCTCCATCTCACCAAGACGCTGACCACCAAACTGTGCTTTACCGCCCAGTGGCTGTTGTGTAATAAGAGAATATGGTCCAATAGAACGGGCATGCATCTTATCCTGAATCAGGTGATTCAACTTCAGGATATACATGTATCCAACCGTAGATTTTTGATCCATCGGTTCACCGGTACGACCATCGTATAAAGTTACGCGGCCATCTTCCGGTAATCCCGCTTCACGCATTTTCTCTTTAACCTGATCTTCGCTGGCACCGTCAAAAATGGGTGATGCAAACTTAACACCAAGTTTTTTGGCAGCCCATCCCAGAATGGTTTCATAAATCTGACCAAGGTTCATTCGAGAAGGTACTCCCAGCGGATTCAAACAAATATCAACCGGCGTACCATCTTTCATATACGGCATATCTTCAACGGGTACCACTTTCGCGATCACACCCTTGTTACCGTGTCGACCAGAAAGCTTATCACCTACTTGAAGTTTACGCTTTTTAGCAACATAAACTTTGGCTTTTTGGATAATTCCTGGTGGTAAATCATCGCCAACCTGAATCTGATATTTACGACGCTTGGCTTCAGTATCAATCTCACGACGCAGATCCCGATAATTCTTAAAGAGCAATCGCACGTGTTCTACTAATTCATCATCAGTAGCCCACTGGATATTTTCGTTAATGTTTACAGGATCAAGCTCTTCGAAATCTGATTTTCGATATTTTTCACCTTTTGGAATAAGCTCAATACCATTAAAATCATAAACGCCAGGTGACGTTTTATCTCTCAGCAAGGTATAAAGCTTATCTACCATCTTACTATTGAGCTCATCAATTTTTTCTTGATGACGCTCATTTTCAAGCTCTACCTGCTTTTTCTCCTCTTTACGAGAAATCTGCTCATCACGCTTACGGCTAAAGAGCTTGGTATCAATAACCGTTCCCTTAACTCCGGGAGGCACTTTCAGCGATGCATCTTTCACATCACCGGCCTTATCACCGAAAATAGCTCGCAGAAGTTTTTCTTCTGGGGTAGGATCGGTTTCCCCTTTAGGGGTAATTTTACCAACAAGGATATCGCCGTGACTTATTTGAGCACCCGTACGGATAATTCCTTGCTCATCAAGATCTTTAGTAGCATCTTCGCTTACATTCGGAATTTCACGCGTAAGTTCCTCTTCACCACGTTTCGTATCACGCACCTCTTGTTCAAATTCTTCAATATGAATTGAGGTGTACATATCTTCCTGAACAACACGCTCACTTACCACAATCGCATCCTCAAAGTTATAACCTCTCCAAGGTACGAATCCAATAAGAACGTTACGTCCCAGAGCAAGTTCACCCTGATCCGTTGCGCAACCATCGGCAAGTGTTTCTCCTTTCTTAACCTTGTCACCAACTTCAACAATTGGTGTCTGGTTAATGGTTGTATCCTGATTAGTACGCTGAAACTTCTCCAGCTTATACTTCTTAATTCCCTCATCAAAGTAACACTGCTGTTCCATATCGGTACGATCATATTTTACGTGAATTTCTTTAGCACTCACGTAAACAACCTCACCATCTTCGTCAGCAGTAATAATTGCACGGGAATCTTTTGCAGCACGGTGTTCGAGTCCAGTTCCAACTACAGGAGCTTCGGGACGAAGCAATGGCACCGCCTGACGCTGCATGTTAGCTCCCATAAGAGCTCTGTTCGCATCATTGTGCTCCACAAATGGAATTAACGATGCGGCCACCGATGCAATTTGGTTTGTGGAAACATCCATATAATGTATCTCTTCCGGATCAGCCAAACCAACTTCACCATCACGGAAACGAGAGAAAATATTGTTATTCTTGAATACTCCTTTTTCATCAATAGGAGCATTCGCCTGTGCAATAATCGTCTCATCCTCCTGCTCGGCAGAAAGGTATTCAATATCTTTTGTTGCCCTTCCATCCTCAATCTTACGATAAGGAGTTTCAAGAAATCCGAAATCATTCACTTTTGAATGCACACAAAGCGAGGTAATCAACCCAATATTTGGACCCTCTGGTGTTTCAATTGGGCACAGGCGTCCGTAGTGTGTATAGTGAACGTCACGAACTTCAAACCCTGCTCGCTCTCGCGTCAAACCACCCGGTCCTAACGCCGACATACGTCGCTTGTGCGTCAACGTTGCCATCGGGTTAGTCTGGTCCATAAACTGCGACAGCTGGTTCGTACCAAAGAATGTGTTAATAACCGATGAAATGGTACGAGCGTTAACCAAATCTTGAGGCGTCAACTGCTCAGCATCACGGGAGTTCATCCGCTCCTTAATAGTACGTGACATGCGAGCAAGTCCAATAGAAAACTGTTGCGAAATTTGCTCACCTATTGTACGTACACGACGGTTACTCAAGTGATCAATATCATCCACCTGAGCTTTCATATTCTTAAGGCGAATAATTTCTCTAATAATCGCCAAGATATCCTCAGGTGTTAGATATCGCGTATCCATATCCACGTCTATCTTCAGACGCTTATTCAGACGATAACGACCAACTTCGCCGAGATCATACTTCTTGTCACTAAAAAACAGACGTTCGAGCACTTGTCGAGCCGTTTCAGCATCCGGCATTTCACCTGTTCTAATCTGGCGATAAATTTCAGCCAGTGCAGATTCTTCATCATGAGAAGGATCTTTACGCATCGTGTTCATAAACACATCACGCTCAGATTCTTCAGGCTCAAGCGTTTGTACACGTACTTTTTCTAAGCCCGCTTCTTGCAGCATTCCGTAATCATCTTCCGTCAGCTCATGATCAACTTCTAAAAGCACTTCGCGATTAAGAGCCTCGGTAACTTCGCCGGTCTCATCATCAATAACTTCTTCCATCTTTTCTTCTACGACATCCGTAGCAAGGCGACGACCTACAAGCTCTTTCTTATACTGCTTTTTTGACTCAATTTCTAAAAGCTCCGTTCCGCCAAACAGGTTGAAGAGCTCCTCATCAGAAGAGTAACCTAAAGCACGCAATAAAGTAGTGAAAGGGACCTTCTTCTTACGATCTATATATGCCCAAAGCACATCCCGGATATCAGTAGAAAACTCAATCCAAGACCCCTTAAAAGGAATAACTTTTGCGTTGTAAAGCTGGGTGCCATTGGGGTGAACATTTTGTCCAAAAAAGGCACCTGGTGATCGGTGCAATTGACTTACAATGACCCGTTCAGAACCATTGACGATAAAGCTTCCCTTCTCCGTCATCCAAGGCAAATCGCCTAAAAACACTTCCTGCTCAATAGTTTCCGTAGTCTCGTCATCATCGTCAACTGCAGAAAGACGAAGCTTTGCCTTCAAAGGTACGGCGTACGAAAGCCCTCGTTCCTGGCATTCTTTGATATTATACTTTGGAGTATCCACGCTATAATGCATGAACTCCAAGATATGAGTTTCACGAGAATCCTGAATAGGGAAGTTGTTATTGAATATCTTTTGAAGACCTTGATTTTTTCTGTCTTCAGGAGCAATATCTAATTGGGTAAAGTTACTGAACGATTCAAGCTGGATATCCAAAAAATCAGGATAGTCAAGCACATGTTCGGTACTCCCAAATGATAAGCGGTCGGTGAAAGGTATTTTCTCCATTTTACTTTGTTTATTCAAAAGGAACCTCTCCTTTAAAATTAAAAGATGATGATGAGCTGAATTTGCCGCTTTACATACACTTTATACAAAGTGAATAATTAGCATGCAAATAGACGCCAATAGCCAATACCGTAAATACGATATTGGCTAATGACTAAAAGTATGTAATTGAGCGCTAATTACTTAAGCTCAACTTCAGCGCCTGCGTCTTCAAGCTTAGACTTAAGGTCTTCAGCTTCTTCTTTAGAGACGGCTTCTTTAATTGGGTTCGGTGCATTATCAACCAATTCCTTGGCTTCTTTAAGACCGAGACCAGTTATGCTGCGAACTTCTTTAATAACAGCAATCTTCTTGTCTCCGGCACCAGTAAGAACAACATCGAATTCAGTTTGTTCTTCTTCGCCGCCACCTTCTCCGCCACCGGCTGCTACTACAGCACCTCCGGTTGCAGGCTCAATGCCGTATTCTTCTTCAAGAAATTCAGCAAGTTCATTTGCTTCCTTTACAGTTAAGTTGACTAATTGTTCAGCTAAATCTTTAACGTCAGCCATTGTTATTTCTCCGATTGATCTTTATGAATTGAAAATTCGTGTGTTAGTAATTGTTATTCGTCGCCTTTTTCAGCGATTGTTTCAAGGGCTCCGGCAATGTTACGACCGGGAGCTTGTAAAGCACCTACAACATTAGAAACAGGACCAAGCAAGAGACCAACAATGTCTCCAATAACTTCGGTCTTAGACTTCATAGCAGCCAGTGTCTCAAGCTCATCCTCACCGTAATAATCTCCGTCGATGATGGCAGCCTTAAACTTTGGCTTTTCTGTTTCCTCAAATAGTTTTTTAATCACTTTTGCTGGTGCGGCAAGCTCTTCTTCTACAAAGGCAAAACCATTTTGTTCAACCAAGTGGGGATACAAATCTTCATATCCTCCAACTTCGTCCATGGCTCGCTTTACCAAGGTATTTTTATATACTTTATACTTGATATCGCCTTTAAAGAATTCGCCACGCATATTGTTGACTTCCTTTACCGACATGCCTGAATAATTGGTGATATAAACAGCACCAGAAGATTGCAGATCTTCGGTAATTTGTTCAACAGTTGCTTTCTTTTCTGCTAATGTTGGCATTATTTAGTTCCTATTTATTCTTTATGCAGAAATTATAGATGAACGACTCAATGGAATACTTGGGCCCATGGATGAGCTCATAAACGCGCTTCTGATATATAATCCTTTTGCAGAAGCGGGTCGGAGCCGCATTACCGTGCGCATAAATTCCAAAGCGTTTTCACGAATCTCGCTGGCATCAAAGCTAATTCGTCCGATTGATGCATGTAGAATACCATACTTGTCTACACGGAAATCAATCTTACCAGATTTAGCTTCATCAATTGCATCAGCAACATCGTTCGTAACGGTACCACTCTTGGGATTAGGCATCAATCCACGTGGACCCAAAATGCGTCCAAGTTTACCTATTTGCCCCATCACATCAGGAGTAGCTATAATTACATCAACGTCAGTCCATCCTTCTTCAATTTTTTCAATATACTCGTCGAGACCAACATGATCTGCTCCGGCCTCTTCGGCTTCTTCTTGTTTAGCTTCGTTAACCAAAGCTAATACACGTACTTCTTTACCTGTACCATGCGGTAAGGTAACAGAACCACGTACCATCTGATCGGCGTGCCGGGGATCAACTCCCAGACGTAAATCTAAATCGACAGATGCATCGAAGTTAACCGTAGAGGTTTTCTTCACAAGATCACATGCTTCCTCCAGAGTATATTCCAACTCGGGATCTATGAGCTTTGCGGCCTCTTGGTATTTTTTTCCTCGTTGTGCCATAAATTAATTTTATACCTTCTATTTATCTCTTAGCACTCGCAGCCCCATACTTCTGGCAGTACCTGCAATCATCTCTGCAGCATTCTCGATCTCAAATGCATTGAGATCTTTCATTTTCTGCTCTGCTATATCTTTGCACTGAGTCCAGGTTACTTGGCCAACCTTTGTTCGATTAGGTTCACCAGAACCGGATTTAATCCCAGCAGCTTGTTTTAGCAGTACTGCAGCAGGTGGAGTTTTAGTTATGAATGTAAAAGACTTATCCTGATACACCGTAATTTCAACCGGAATAATAGTACCGGCATCTTCCTGTGTAGCAGCATTAAAAGCCTTACAAAACTCCATAATATTAATTCCAGCCTGCCCTAAAGCAGGTCCTACAGGTGGTGCAGGATTCGCCTGCCCGCCTCGAATCTGGAGCTTAAGTACTTGATCTACTTTTTTTGCCATTTTAATTTACTGCTTGTACTTATGTTTGTTTGCCGCGTAATAGCTCACTTTGCATCAAGTGATTAATAATATGGTCAAGTTGCAGGTTCTACCTGGTTCACACCAACTTCAACCGGGGTCTTTCGACCGAAAATACTTACAAGAACGCGTAATTTCAGTTTATCTGTATTAACTTCTTGTACGGTTCCATCAAAATCTTTAAAAGGACCATCAATAACCTTAACAACATCTCCTTCATCATAGGGAATTTCAATCTTACCCCCTTCTTCCATCATATCCTCATTATCTTGTACTTGTCCGAGGATTCTATTCACTTCAGATTTTCGAAGTGGTTTGGGCTGATGTTCATTCTTACTCTTCAGAAACCCAATAGTTGAGGGAGCACCTTGAATAAGGTTATTTACCTCTTCATCATAAATAGTCTTAAGCATTATATATCCGGGTAAAAAATTCTTTTCCCGGGTACGCTTCTTTCCAGAACGTATCTCAATAACCGTTTCAGTAGGGATCAACACCTCACTGATTTTGTCTTCCAAACCCTGCATCTCAATCTCACGATCCAAATAACGCTTTACCTTTTTCTCGTGATTAGAGAATACACGGACTATATACCAATCATGTTGATCTTCTTGTGTCATTGATAAATGGCCTCTAATATTGTGCTATACACCTGATCAACTGCAAAAATAAATCCTGACAATAGAATCGTAAAAACTACAACTACAATAGTGTAATCAACTAATTCCTGCTGATCAGGCCAGGAGACTTTTCTCATCTCCTTTTGCACATCTTTTAAATACTCTTTTATACTATCCATGATTTAATAATCAATTTCTAAACTTGCACGGGTGGAAGGACTTGAACCCACAACCTTCGGTTTTGGAGACCGCTGCTCTGCCAATTGAGCTACACCCGTATATGCAGAGAGAACAGACCTCAAAAGAAG
Organism: Fodinibius sp. Rm-B-1B1-1; assembly: GCF_038594945.1. Taxonomy (NCBI): domain Bacteria; kingdom Pseudomonadati; phylum Balneolota; class Balneolia; order Balneolales; family Balneolaceae; genus Fodinibius; species Fodinibius alkaliphilus. The sequence continues at coordinate 178 of NZ_JBCFYD010000002.1, read as the reverse complement.
CCTATTCCCCTTGCAATTTTGTGCAGAAACCTGAACTCACTTCTTTACTCAATAATTTCAGTTACAACACCGGCGCCTACCGTGCGGCCGCCCTCGCGGATCGCAAAACGCAGGCCTTCTTCCATCGCTACCGGTTGAATCAGGCTTACTTCCATCGTCACATTGTCGCCCGGCATGA